>NZ_CP098323.1:107500-1325990 GCF_023657595.1 Cytobacillus firmus
TCATTGAATCAAAGGAAGCAGCACAATGCTTGTCAGATGTTCGCCTGGGGATTGATATGCAGTACATCAAAAACATATCAAAGAATATATTGAATGAGCTGATGATCCTGACACAGCCCGGATTCCTGCAGCAATATGCAGGCGGGCCGCTCAGACCGCATGAACGTGATATCCGCAGGGCTTCACTAATTAGGGAAAGATTAAAAATGGAAGATCAAGAGTTGGGAGGATGAAATTATGATGTTCGGACGATTTACGGAAAGAGCTCAAAAAGTATTGGCGTTAGCACAGGAGGAAGCAATCCGTTTAGGACATAATAACATCGGAACAGAGCATATTCTGCTTGGGCTTGTACGCGAAGGTGAAGGAATTGCGGCTAAAGCTCTGTATGCTTTAGGCCTCGGCTCTGATAAGATCCAAAAAGAGGTTGAGAATTTAATTGGCAGGGGGCAGGATGCTTCCCAGACCATTCACTATACACCGCGTGCCAAGAAAGTGATCGAACTTTCCATGGATGAAGCAAGAAAGCTTGGCCATTCCTATGTAGGAACAGAACATATCCTGCTTGGCCTCATCCGTGAAGGCGAAGGAGTTGCTGCGAGGGTATTGAATAACCTTGGAGTCAGCCTCAATAAAGCGCGCCAGCAGGTGCTTCAGCTATTAGGCAGCAATGAGTCCGGCAGCCATCAGGGAGGCTCCGCAGCCAATGCGAACACGCCGACCTTGGATGGATTAGCGCGTGACCTGACTGCTATTGCCAGAGAAGGAAGCCTCGATCCGGTTATTGGACGAAGCAAAGAAATTCAGCGTGTGATTGAAGTATTAAGCCGCAGAACGAAAAACAACCCGGTTCTCATTGGTGAGCCTGGTGTAGGTAAAACAGCCATTGCAGAGGGCCTTGCGCAGCAGATTATTAACAATGAAGTACCGGAGACTCTTCGCGATAAAAGGGTTATGACGCTTGATATGGGTACAGTGGTTGCCGGAACGAAGTATCGCGGTGAATTTGAAGACCGCCTGAAGAAGGTAATGGATGAAATCAGGCAGGCAGGAAACATCATTTTATTCATTGACGAGCTTCATACATTAATAGGTGCAGGTGGAGCAGAAGGGGCGATTGATGCTTCCAACATTCTAAAGCCATCTCTTGCCCGCGGCGAACTTCAGTGCATTGGTGCAACTACACTTGACGAATATAGAAAATACATTGAAAAAGATGCGGCACTTGAAAGAAGGTTCCAGCCTATTACGGTTGATGAGCCGACAGCCGAAGAATCTGTTCAAATTCTTGAGGGGCTGCGCGACCGTTACGAAGCCCATCACCGCGTAACCATTACAGATGCAGCGATTGAAGCGGCCGTAAAGCTGTCAGACCGCTACATTTCAGACCGCTTCCTTCCGGATAAGGCGATTGATTTAATTGATGAAGCGGGTTCTAAGGTAAGACTGCGCTCTTATACTACGCCTCCAAACCTGAAAGAGCTTGAGGTTAAGCTTGAGGATGTAAGAAAAGAGAAAGATGCTGCTGTTCAAAGCCAGGAATTTGAAAAAGCTGCTTCCTTAAGGGATACGGAGCAGCGCCTGCGTGAACAGCTGGAAGAAACGAAGAAAACATGGAAAGAAAAGCAGGGCAAAGAAAACAGTGAAGTGACGGTTGAGGACATTGCCAATGTGGTTGCCAGCTGGACTGGAATCCCTGTTTCGAAGCTTGCCCAAACTGAAACAGAAAAGCTTCTAAACCTGGAAGAAATCCTTCATTCCCGCGTAATCGGGCAGGAAGAAGCCGTTAAGGCCATTTCAAAGGCTGTCCGCCGTGCCCGTGCAGGCCTTAAAGATCCGAAGCGCCCGATTGGCTCATTTGTATTCCTTGGCCCGACTGGAGTTGGTAAAACTGAGCTGGCCCGTGCCTTAGCAGAAGCTATGTTCGGTGACGAGGATGCGATGATCCGCATCGATATGTCAGAATACATGGAGAAGCACTCCACATCCCGTCTGGTAGGTTCTCCTCCAGGTTATGTAGGGTATGAAGAAGGAGGCCAATTAACCGAAAAAGTCCGCAGAAAACCATATTCTGTTGTGCTTCTCGATGAAATTGAAAAGGCCCACCCTGATGTATTCAATATCCTATTACAGGTATTGGAAGACGGAAGATTAACAGACTCGAAGGGAAGAACCGTCGATTTCCGCAATACTGTTCTGATTATGACTTCCAATGTTGGTGCTGAAGCACTTAAGCGGAACAAATACGTTGGCTTTAACATCCAGGATGGAGAACAGGATTACAAAGATATGAAAGGAAAGGTAATGGAAGAGATGAAGAAGTCCTTCCGTCCGGAATTCCTGAACCGTATCGATGAAATTATCGTTTTCCATGCATTGGAGAAAAAGCATCTTCAGGAAATCGTTTCGCTTATGTCTGATACCTTAACGAAACGTTTGAAGGAACAGGATATTACACTGGAATTGACAGACGCAGCCAAAGAAAAAATTTCGGTTGAGGGCTATGATCCTGAGTACGGAGCACGTCCGCTCCGCCGGGCCATTCAAAAGCATATTGAAGACCGTTTATCCGAAGAGCTGTTAAGAGGAACAGTCCTAACCGGGCAAAGCGTGGTAATCGATGTGAAGGATGGAGAATTTGTGGTGAGAACCGCAGAACCAAGCAGAACAGCAAACCTTCAAAAATAAGGTGTAACGGACCATATAATATAAGCATCAGATGATCACACACAGCAAAAAGGTACACGTCCCTGTTATACGTGTACCTTTTTGTACTCTTTCAGGCCATTTTTAAATGCAGCCTTAAAAGAGGCTTATTCAGCCGTTTTATGTTAATTTTAAGAGAGAAAAAGATATCTGGACAAAAACATTTTAAGACCCGTTGGAAAAGGGAATAGGAAGTAAACGCACTTCTTTCATCACTGGTTCTTCCACGCAAGGCCGGTAATAATAAGATTTTCCTTTACCGCGGCTGGTATGAATGTACAGAGAGGGGAAGAAGTATGGCTAAAAGAAAAACGAAATTCATGTGCCAGGAATGCGGCTATGAATCAGCGAAATGGATGGGAAAATGTCCGGGGTGCGGACAATGGAATACGATGGTGGAAGAGGTAGAGAAGCCAGCTTCAACGAGAAGAGGCGCTTTTGCACATTCACAGGGAACGGCCATAGCGGCAAAAGCTACGCCGATTACATCCATTGAAACAGTCAGCGAACCCCGCATACATACCGATTTAAAAGAATTAAACCGTGTCCTCGGGGGCGGGATTGTAAGAGGTTCCCTTGTTCTTATCGGTGGAGATCCGGGCATCGGGAAATCAACGCTTCTTCTTCAAGTGTCCTCACAGCTTGCGAACAGGAAGCATTCAGTCCTCTATATATCAGGGGAAGAATCCATGCGGCAGACGAAGCTGCGGGCTGACCGTTTGGGTGTTTCTTCAGACAGTCTGCTCGTTTATTCGGAAACCAGCCTTGAAGAAATCAGCAGAACGATTGAAACAGTCAACCCTGACTTTGTCATTATCGACTCCATACAGACGATTTTTCATCCGGAAGTGACATCGGCGCCGGGGAGCGTTTCCCAGGTTCGGGAATGTACCGCTGAACTGATGCGCATTGGCAAAACGAAGGGAATTGCCATTTTTATCGTAGGGCATGTTACAAAGGAGGGCTCCATTGCGGGTCCAAGACTTCTGGAGCACATGGTGGATACGGTTTTATACTTTGAAGGTGAACGCCATCATACATACCGGATTTTACGAGCTGTAAAAAACAGATTCGGGTCAACAAACGAGATGGGCATTTTTGAGATGAAGGAACTTGGGCTTGAAGAAGTAGCCAATCCATCTGAAATTTTCCTTGAAGAGCGGTCACAAGGGGCTGCCGGTTCAACAGTTGTTGCTTCCATGGAGGGGACGAGGCCTGTTCTTGTTGAAATTCAGGCGCTTATTTCCCCGACAAGCTTTGGAAATCCAAGACGAATGGCAACCGGGATCGATCATAACCGGGTCCCGCTCCTGATGGCCGTTTTGGAAAAACGGGTCGGAATGCTCCTGCAAAATCAGGATGCCTACTTAAAAGTCGCTGGCGGAGTAAAGCTTGATGAACCGGCAATTGATTTGGCCATAGCGGTCAGCATTGCGTCTAGCTTTCGGGATAAGCCGACAAAAGCAACAGACTGCATTATTGGAGAAGTAGGACTCACAGGCGAGGTCAGGAGAGTCTCTAGGATCGAACAAAGAGTACAGGAGGCGGCCAAGCTGGGCTTTGAACGGGTCATCCTGCCGGCGAACAATCTTGGAGGCTGGAGCGCGCCGGGAGGCATCGAACTGATCGGAGTTAGCTCTGTTGGTGAAGCGCTAAAGGCTGCGTTAGGGGGATAAACATGGAGACTAAAAAAATGGGCGAAAAAACAATGAGTGAAATCCTTCGGTTCATGGCTCCGGGTACGCCTATCAGGGAAGGGATTGATAATGTTCTGCGCGCCAATACAGGCGGGCTGATTGTATTGGGCTCAAAAGAAAAGCTGAGCAACCTTGTTGATGGGGGTTTTCAAATTAATTGCCCATTTTCGCCAAGTTATCTGTATGAGCTGGCCAAGATGGATGGGGCTATTATTTTAAATGAAGAGGGGAACAAGATTCTGATTGCGAATGCCCAGCTTGCTCCTGATCCTGGTGTACCCTCTACAGAAACGGGCATGCGGCACCGCACGGCTGAGCGGGTTGCCCGGCAAACAGGAGCATTAGTGATTGCCATTTCTCAGAGACGCAATGTCATTACCCTTTATAAAGGGCATTCCCGCTATGCGCTGAGGGATATTGGCGTTATTTTAACGAAGGCGAATGTAGCCGTCCAGACACTTGAAAAATATAAGGTCGTTCTTGAACAGAGCATCGGCAATCTCAGCATCCTTGAATTTGAGGAGCTTGTTACCTACAGTGACATCCTGCATGTTTTTCATAATATCGAAATGGTTCTGCGCATTAAAAATGAGCTGCTCACCTATTTAAGTGAACTGGGGACAGAAGGAAGGCTGATCCGGCTCCAGATGAATGAGCTGCTGGTGGAGCTTGAACGGGAAGCAGAATGGATTATTAGAGATTATGCTCAATCAAAAGACATCGACTCCAGGGGGGCGCTTGTCAAACTACAGGTCCTTTCAAAAGGGGAAATGCTCGAAGACTCTGTCATTCTAAAGCTTCTCGGGTACAACGGTTATATTCACACGGAAGAATTTAAATGCCCCCGCGGCTTCCGCATGCTGAATAAAGTTCCGCGCCTGCCGCCAATTATTATTGAAAATCTGATTAACCGGTTTGAAGAATTCCCAAATATCATCACGGCAACTGTAGAGGAGCTCGATGAGGTGGAAGGAATCGGGGAAGTGCGGGCAAGAAAAATTAAAGAGGGACTCAAGCTCATAAAAGAGCAGGTTTTTGCGGATCGCCAGCTATAAAGAGACCATTGAACTATGTAATTGGATATGCTAAAATGGTTGGTTAATTATTTGACAGTTTATTGCCAATGGTGCTACCCTTAAGGTGGATGAAATTATTAATTAAAACAGGTCTTTTACTATCGTGAAATAATTATAAGGAACAAAATTGAAAATACCCCGGATTCAGGGTTTCAATTTTGTGAATTTGTTTATAATGAGTAAAAGGAGGTGAAGGAATGTTAAAACGTATTGTACAGGCATGCTTCCTTATTATTGGGGTAACGCTTGGAATATTCTTAATTCCTGACTTATTAAAATTAATCAGTTTAGATGGCATTCCTCTTTTAAACAATCCATACGTGTCCGCCATTTTAGGTGCTATTATTTTTTATCTTTTAACTTTTTGGGCGGTTGATCATGTCGTCAATTTCGTGAGATGGGCAGAAGAATCACTGGTAAAAGTACCTATAACAGATATTATTTTTGGAAGTGTCGGCCTGGTTTTTGGATTAGTCATTGCCTTTTTAATCGGATATGCCCTAAATGCGATTGAGGTGCCGATACTGAATACCGTTGCTCCCATTGTGCTAACGCTTATATTCGGCTACCTGGGATTTCAGGTTGGTTTTAAAAAGCGGGATGAGCTTCTAAGTTTATTTTCCAGCAAGAAAAAGAAGAGCAGTGAAGAAGAACTTGAGCCTGAAGCTGCACCTAAAAAATCGCTCAAGATTCTTGATACAAGCGTTATTATCGATGGACGCATTGCTGATATCTGCCAGACTGGCTTTTTGGAAGGCACGATTGTCATTCCGCAGTTTGTGCTCGAAGAACTTCAGCATATTGCTGATTCATCAGATGTATTAAAGAGGAACCGCGGCAGACGGGGTCTGGATATATTAAACCGGATTCAAAAAGAGCTTTCGATTAATGTGGAAATCTATGAAGGCGATTTTGAAGAAATCCAAGAGGTGGACAGCAAGCTTGTGAAGCTGGCTAAGTTAACGAATGGCGTCGTTGTGACCAATGATTTTAACTTAAACAAGGTTTGTGAACTGCAAAAAGTGGCAGTCCTTAATATTAATGACCTGGCTAATGCGGTAAAACCGGTTGTGCTTCCAGGTGAAGAAATGAAGGTACAGGTAATAAAAGACGGCAAGGAACAGAATCAGGGGATTGCTTATCTGGACGACGGCACGATGATCGTGGTGGAAGAAGGCAGAAATTACATTGGCAAACATATTGATGTACTTGTCACAAGTGTTCTGCAGACATCAGCCGGAAGAATGATCTTTGCAAAACCCAAACTTCTGGAAAAAGCTTTATAATGTATGATGGAAAGTAGGACAGAATGTGCAGGGAGATTGATTTCCCTGCCTTTTTGCCTGCTTTTTTAAAAGAGGAGTCAAAAATATGAATTATCAAGTGATTCTCCCGGCAGCCGGGCAGGGGAAACGAATGGGAGCCGGAAGGAATAAGCTTCTTCTGGAAATTGGGGATGTCCCTGTGTTCATACATACGTTAAAAGTTTTTGAGAGTGACCCGGAGTGCACGGGCATTGTTCTGGCCATTAATCCTCAGGATGAGGAAGAAATGCGCATTCTCTTAAAACAGCATCAGATAAAGAAGGTGGCTGCTATGGTTGAAGGCGGTAAGGAAAGGCAGCATAGCGTCTATAATGCGGCCAAAGCAGCTTCGGGTGAGGAAGTAGTGCTGGTTCATGACGCTGCCCGCCCTTTTATTACACGGGATTTACTGCAGCCTCTGGTGAAAGCAGCCTGGGAAAAAGGAGCTGCTGTTCTCGCAGTGCCGCTGAAGGATACCGTTAAAAAAGCTGACGGGCATTTAATTACAGAAACACTTGAACGTTCCTGCCTGTGGGCTGTTCAAACTCCACAGGCATTTCGTGTTTCTTCCCTGCTTGAGGCACACCGCAAGGCAGACGGAGACGGCTTTTTAGGAACAGATGATGCGAGCCTCGTGGAGCGGTTAGGGAATGAAGTGGTGATTGTTGAGGGAAGTTACGATAATATTAAGCTGACAACGCCGGAAGATATTTATTTTGCGGAAGCAATTATAAAGAAAAGAAGTCATATGTAAAGGGGATTGTTATCATGTTTCGGATTGGACAAGGTTTTGATGTTCATCAGTTTGCTGAAGGACGCCCGCTGATTATCGGGGGTATTGAAATACCATATGAGAAAGGGCTTTTAGGGCATTCAGATGCAGATGTCCTGCTGCATACAGTGGCAGATGCCTGCCTTGGGGCCATTGGAGAAGGGGACATTGGACGGCATTTTCCTGATACCGATCCTGAATTTAAGGATGCCGATTCGGCAAAGCTGCTGCAGCATGTATGGGGAATCGTAAAAGAAAAAGGGTATGAGCTGGTTAATGCAGATTGCACCATCATTGCCCAGAAGCCGAAGATGGCTCCTCATATCGGTAAAATGCAGGAGCGGATTGCAGAGCTTCTGGAAACCGAAAAAGAAAATATTAATGTGAAAGCAACAACTACAGAAAAGCTTGGCTTTACAGGACGGGGAGAGGGAATCGCCTCCCAGGCCGCTGTTTTGCTGAAAAAGATAGAGAACCGTTAAAATTACCTTTCAGAAGAAAAACCTGAGTGTTAAAATATAGCTTACGATAAACTCAAGATTCAAGATTTTAAGGAGGCAGTCAGTATGTCAAATGAAATCCGCGTCCGCTACGCTCCGAGTCCGACTGGGCATTTGCATATCGGAAATGCGAGAACGGCGCTTTTTAACTATTTGTTTGCTAGAAGCAAAGGCGGAAAGTTCATCATCCGCATTGAGGATACAGATAAAAAACGTAATATTGAAGGCGGCGAGGAAAGCCAGCTTCATTATTTAAAATGGCTCGGCATGGATTGGGACGAAAGCATTGACAGGGAAGGCGAATATGGCCCGTACCGCCAATCTGAAAGAAATCATATCTATGAAACCTACTATAAGGAATTGCTCGAAAAAGGGCATGCCTATAAATGCTATTGTACGGAAGAGGAGCTTGAAGCAGAGCGTGAAGCTCAATCTGCAAAAGGCGATACTCCTGCTTACTCAGGAAAATGCCGCCACCTGACAGAGGAAGAAAGAGCTGCACTTGAAGCTGAAGGCAGAAAGCCCAGCATCCGCTTCCTGGTGCCAAAAGGCAAGATGCTGACATTCAATGATATGGTAAAAGGGGAAGTGTCATTCGAGTCTGATGGATTTGGCGATTATGTCATCGTTAAGAAAGACGGCACACCTACCTACAATTTTGCCGTAGCAGTGGATGATCACCTGATGAAAATTTCCCATGTTCTGCGCGGGGATGACCATATTTCAAATACGCCTAAACAGCAGATGATTTATGAAGCATTGGGCTGGGACCTTCCGGTGTTTGGACATATGACTTTGATTGTCAATGAAAGCCGCAAAAAACTGAGCAAGCGCGACGAGACGATCATCCAGTTCATTGAACAATATGAAGAGCTCGGCTACTTGCCGGAAGCACTCTTTAACTTTATTGCACTACTTGGCTGGTCTCCTGCAGGGGAGGAAGAGATTTTCTCACAAGAAGAATTCATCGATATCTTTGATGAAAACCGCCTTTCAAAGTCTCCTGCCCTTTTCGATAAGCAGAAGCTTGAATGGATGAATAACCAGTACATGAAGAAGCTTGATCAGGAGCGATTGGTGTCCATTTCAGCCCCTCACCTGGTGAAGGCAGGGAAGATCAGCGGAAACTGGCAGCAGGAAAACGAAGAGTGGGTTAATAGCCTGATCACTCTTTACCAGGAAAAAATGAGCTTTGGCGCTCAGATTGTCGAGCTTTCTGAACTGTTCTTTACAGAGGAAATGACCGTTGATGAAGAAGCGAAGGAAGTTCTGGCTGAAGAGCAGGTTCCTGAAGTGCTGACTGCATTCCTGCAGGAAATTGATGCACTTGCAGAATTCAAAGCAGATGAAATTAAAGCGGCTATGAAGGCTGTGCAGAAATCAACAGGCCACAAGGGCAAAAAGCTCTTCATGCCTATCCGTTCCGCAACGACCGGCCAAACCCATGGACCGGATCTGCCGCAGGCAATCGAGCTTTTAGGAAAAGAAAAAGTAAAAACTCGATTAATGAGCATTATTGGTTAACATCTTGGAGAAAATGTAATATAGTATTAAGTAAATTATTCTATATTGAAAAGTGTTGAAGAGGAAAAGTAAGAAAAAAGATGCTTTTTAGAGAAAACCATCACCGGCTGAAAGTGGTTTAAGCCTCTCTTTATTCTGAAGTGCGCCTCTGAGCCTCAATTCGAACGGACGCCAAGCTTCCAAGTAGATTTGAGCGGAAACTTATCCGTTAACAAGTTAAAGTTGAGGCTGTTTAAGCCTAAACAGAGTGGAACCGCGCGTAAAGCGTCTCTGTCCGATTGTGGCAGAGACGCTTTTTTTATATGCAAAACCTGCAAGAAATCAGTATATGAGAAAAATATTTATTAAAAAGAAGATCTATGCCAGGAGGGGAAATGAACCATGTTTGCAAGAATGAAGGAAGATATCGAAGTGGTATTTGAACAGGATCCGGCAGCAAGAAGTTATTTGGAAGTAATATTAACCTACTCAGGATTACATGCTGTCTGGTCACACCGCATTGCCCACGCACTTTTTAAGCGGAAGTTTTATTTTCTTGCAAGAGTGGTTTCCCAGATCAGCCGCTTTTTCACAGGAATTGAAATTCATCCGGGAGCAAAGATCGGCAGACGCTTTTTTATCGACCATGGCATGGGGGTTGTCATCGGGGAAACGTGTGAAATCGGTGATAATGTAACAGTTTTTCAGGGTGTGACACTGGGAGGAACCGGGAAGGAAAAAGGCAAGCGCCATCCTACCATTAAGGACAATGCGCTGATTGCAACAGGTGCGAAGGTTTTGGGCTCTATTACAATTGGCGAAAATTCTAAGGTGGGTGCAGGCTCTGTTGTTCTTCATGAGGTTCCGCCTAATTCAACAGTAGTCGGGATTCCTGGAAGGGTGAAAATCCGGGATGGTGTGAAAATTAGCAAGGATTTAAATCATTGTGATCTTCCCGATCCAATTGCAGACCGGTTTAAGGAACTGGAAGGGGAGCTGCGGGAATTAAAAACGGAAGTGGAAACATTGAGGAAAGAAAGGAGCCAGATTCATGGCCATTCAAATCTATAATACACTTACTCGTCAAAAAGAGGATTTTATTCCCTTGGAAGAGGGAAAAGTGAAAATGTATGTGTGCGGGCCAACCGTTTATAACTATATCCATATAGGGAATGCCCGCCCGCCGATTGTATTTGATACCGTAAGAAGATATCTTGAGTTCCGCGGCTTCGATGTACAGTATGTCTCCAATTTTACAGATGTGGATGATAAGCTGATCCGCGTGGCCAACGAATTAGGAACGGATGTTCCAGCAGTTGCAGAACGGTTCATTAATGCCTATTTTGAAGACGTTTCTGCGCTCGGCTGCAGAAGGGCTGATGTCCACCCGAGAGTGACAGAAAGCATCGATATCATTATTGAATTTATCCAGACATTGATTGATAAAGGCTTTGCGTATGAATCAGAGGGAGATGTCTATTACCATACCCGGAAATTTGATGAGTACGGCAAGCTTTCTCATCAGTCCATTGATGAATTGCGAGTCGGCGCCCGCATTGCCGTCGGCGAGAAGAAACAGGACTCCCTTGACTTTGTTCTTTGGAAAGCGGCGAAGGAAGGGGAAATCGCGTGGGAGAGTCCTTGGGGGCAAGGAAGACCCGGATGGCATATCGAATGCTCCGCGATGGCGAAGAAATACCTTGGGGACATGATTGACATCCATGCCGGCGGTCAGGATCTGGCCTTCCCGCATCATGAAAATGAAATTGCCCAGTCGGAAGCACTGACAGGAAAAACCTTCGCCCGCTACTGGATGCACAACGGGTATATTAATATCGACAACGAAAAAATGTCCAAATCACTGGGGAATTTCGTCCTGGTTCATGACATTATCCAAAAGCATGACCCGCAGGTTTTAAGGTTTTTCATGCTGTCGGTTCATTACAGGCATCCGATCAACTACAGTGATGAGCTTCTGGAAAACACCCGGACAGGGCTTGAGCGCATTAAAACGTCTTATCACAATTTGCAGCACCGCAGAGAAGCAAGTGTGAACCTGACCGATAATAATCAGGAGTGGCTGGATAAAATTACAGCACTTCATGAGCAATTCATTCAAGATATGGATGATGATTTTAACACAGCGAATGCTGTATCCATTTTGTTCGAACTGTCTAAGCTTGCGAATTATTATCTGATGGAGAAAAACACAGCTGTGGAAGTGATCGATGCTTTCACGAAAAAATTTGAAACACTGTTTGATGTATTGGGGCTTTCACTTGAAGAGGCACATGCAGATCTTCTGGATGAAGAAATCGAGCAGCTGATTGAAGAGAGGCAGCAGGCCAGAAAAGAGCGAAACTTCGAACTGGCAGATAAAATCCGTGATCAGCTGAAAGAAATGAATATTATCCTTGAAGATACACCGCAGGGAATCAGATGGAAAAGAGGCTAAGCAATGCTTCACTATGATAAAAAAGTAGATAAAAAACAATTGAATAGTCTTGCTTTGGCGTATATGGGAGATGCAGTATTTGAGACCTATATACGCCACCATCTCCTTCAAAATGGACGGGTTCGGCCTCACTTTCTTCATAAGGAGGCGACCCGGTATGTTTCTGCAAAAGCCCAGTCCCTGATCATTCATGAATTAATAGACGCTGAACGGCTGACAGAAGAAGAACTGGCGGTCGTCCGCAGGGGGCGGAATGCCAAGTCCGGTTCGGTGCCGAAAAATACAGATGTCCAAACATACAGATACAGCACAGCTTTTGAATCTCTGATCGGCTATCTGTTTTTAGCGAAAAGACAGGAGCGGATGGAAGAGCTGATTTTGGAATCCATAGATTTAGTTGAGAAAAGGAAAGGAGGAGCGGTAAAATGAGCCAGGATTTTATCATTGGGAAGAATCCCGTCATTGAAGCATTGAAGTCAGAGAGGGATATTAATAAGATTTTTATTGCTGAAGGTTCGCAAAGCGGGCAGATGCAGCAGGTAATCGGTTTGGCGAAGTCCGCCGGGGTGCTGGTCCAGTTTGTACCCAAGAAAAAAATAGATGGGATGGCAGAGGGAAATCATCAAGGCGTCATCGCACAGGTTGCTGCCTATCAATACGCAGAAATTGATGATTTGTTTGCTGCTGCAGAAAAGAAAAACGAAGCACCGTTCTTCTTGCTTCTGGATGAGATAGAAGATCCGCATAATCTTGGGTCCATCATGAGAACGGCAGATGCAGTAGGGGCACACGGAATTGTTATTCCGAAGAGGAGAGCGGTCGGGCTGACAGCAACGGTAGCTAAAGCTTCAACAGGTGCGATCGAGTATATTCCGGTTGTCCGTGTTACCAATATGGCCAGAACAATTGATGAATTAAAAGAAAGAGGCGTCTGGATCGCCGGTACGGATGCAAAAGGGAAACAGGACTACCGCCAGATGGATGGAGCGATGCCTTTAGGTCTTGTGATTGGCAGTGAAGGTAAAGGAATGGGCCGCCTGATACGTGATAAATGCGACTTCCTCATTAACCTGCCGATGGCTGGACATGTTACTTCCCTTAACGCATCAGTTGCGGCTGCATTGCTCATGTATGAGGTTTATCGGAAACGTCACCCGCTTGAGGGATAAAAATGGACATCCTTCTTGTTGACGGATACAACATAATTGGTGCTTGGCCGGAACTCAGGGAGCTCAAAAACAAGGATTTATCATCTGCCAGAGACCGACTGATTGAAAAAATGGCCGAGTACCAGGGATATTCCGGGTACAGAGTGATTGTCGTGTTTGATGCCCACTATGTAAAGGGCACGGAAAAAAAGTTTAAGAATTCAAAGATCGAAGTTATTTTCACGCGGAATAATGAAACGGCCGATGAACGCATCGAAAAACTGGCTATCGATCTCAGTAATATTAAAACTCAAGTTCATGTAGCAACCTCCGATTTCACAGAGCAGTGGGTCATATTTGGCCAGGGCGCGTTAAGGAAATCAGCGAGGGAGCTTCTGAATGAAATGAATCTGATTGAAAGCAGCATCGAAAAAAAAGTAAAAAAAATTCAGGGGAAAAAGCCAGTTTCCAAGATACCTCTCAGTGATGAAGTGGCAGAAATTTTTGAAAAATGGCGCAGAGGAGGCCAATGAGCGGTTGACGCTTGAAAAAACCGTGCTGTATAATGTTTCTAACCATGCTTGTACGGTCGGGGGGATCCTAGTGAGTGCTGACTTCAAGACAATCGACGAAAATCTTATAGACTTTATGCAGCTTGAGGACGAAGAAATAGTGGAGCTCGTTCATAAGGGCGAGAGTGAGGCGCTGGATTATCTTATTCATAAGTACCGCAACTTTGTCCGGGCAAAAGCAAGATCCTATTTTTTGATTGGTGCAGATAAAGAAGATATTGTACAAGAGGGAATGATCGGCTTATACAAGGCGATCCGTGACTTTAAAGAGGACAAGCTGTCTTCATTTAAAGCGTTTGCCGAGCTGTGCATCACCAGGCAAATTATAACCGCCATTAAGACGGCGACCCGCCAAAAGCATATTCCGCTGAACTCATATGTGTCTCTGGACAAGCCCATTTATGATGAGGAATCGGACAGAACGCTTATGGATGTTATCTCCGGGGCGAAGGTTATGGACCCTGAAGAGCTGATTATCAACCAGGAAGAATTTGATCATATTGAAGTGAAAATGTCTGAGCTATTGAGTGACCTTGAACGCAAGGTGCTTGCTCTTTATCTGGATGGGCAGTCCTATCAGGAAATTTCTGAAGAACTGAACCGTCATGTTAAATCGATTGACAATGCTCTTCAGCGGGTGAAAAGAAAGCTGGAAAGATATTTGGAAGTGCGTGAATTTTCACTTTAGACATAATTTCCCAACACCTTGCTTTTTTTGCAGTTATTGACATGTTTTAGGGTGCGTGTTAAAGTTTTAAGGGCGTAATGTGACTTAGTAGGTGGAAATATGACAAAAAAAGTGATTTTGGCTTGCTCCGTATGTGGTTCCAGGAACTATTCCACTGCGGGAAAAAATGATGCTGTACGGCTGGAATTGAAGAAATTCTGCAGCACATGCAGTGCTCATACGATCCATAAAGAAACAAAGTGATTATATAGATAAGAAGTTTGTTCTTTTAATAGACTGAAGCTGAGTGTTTTATGCAGATTTGAAGCCGCTTTCGCTTCTTGTTAAAGGATATATCTTTTGAAAGTTGGGGGTTACGAAATGCAGCGCATCGTGAATTTTTTCCGTGAAGTTGGCCGGGAAATGAGAAAGGTCAGCTGGCCTAAACGCAAAGAGCTGACAAGCTATACTGTTACCGTTCTTGCTACAGTTACGTTCTTCGCTCTGTTTTTTGCAGTGATTGACCTGGGAATTTCTGAATTGATTCGTATAATTCTTGAATAACCCCTGAGTTTCCATGGTATAATGGAGAATAACACAGGAAACATTTGCAAAGCCCGGAAACGGGTTTTTTAATTTGGAGAAAAATAATAAATTGGAATACAGGGAGGGAAGGACGAACAAGTCCTCGTGAATGGAAAAGAATTGGTATGTTGTTCATACGTACTCCGGCTACGAAAATAAAGTGAAAGCCAATCTGGAGAAACGTGTTGAATCAATGGGTATGCAAGATAAGATCTTTCGGGTGGTAGTCCCGGAAGAGGAAGAAACAGAATTGAAGAACGGCAAGAAAAAAGTAGTGAAGCGCAAAGTCTTCCCTGGTTATGTACTGGTAGAAATCGTGATGACAGATGATTCCTGGTATGTAGTAAGAAATACTCCGGGTGTAACCGGCTTCGTAGGTTCGGCAGGTTCAGGCTCAAAGCCGACTCCGCTATTGCCTGAGGAAGTTACTCATATTCTTAAGCATATGGGTGTTGAAGAAGCCCGCTTTGATATCAACTTTGAGATCGGCGAAACTGTTAAGGTGAACGAAGGTCCGTTTGCGAACTTCACAGGCTCGATTGAAGATATTGATAAAGATAAGGCAAAGATTAAAGTGCTTGTGAACATGTTTGGCCGTGACACTCCGGTTGAACTTGATTTTTCACAGATTGAAAAACTGTAAGAATCAGTCATCTGTGAAAGTACTTTTATATATCTTTGTAAAAAAACTTGAAATTGGCTTTGAAAAGTGATAATATTTCAAAGGTCAGTATGTCTCGGACAAAGAGACTGGACAGTAGTTAAAAGTTCTTTATCTTAATATAAAGACTATAAGTTGAGTGGGAGGGAACTTTCCCTATTACCACATCACGGACTTTAAGGAGGTGTGTCTCGTGGCTAAAAAAGTAATCAAACTTGTAAAGCTGCAAATCCCTGCAGGTAAAGCGAACCCTGCACCACCGGTAGGACCGGCACTAGGTCAAGCAGGTGTTAACATCATGGGATTCTGTAAGGAATTTAACGCTCGCACAGCTGAACAAGCTGGCTTAATCATTCCTGTTGAAATCACGGTTTTTGAAGACCGTTCATTTACATTTATTACGAAAACTCCTCCTGCTGCAGTTCTTCTTAAGAAAGCGGCTGGAATCGAGTCTGGTTCTGGTGAACCAAACCGTAATAAAGTAGCAACAGTCAAGCGTGACAAGGTACGCGAGATTGCTGAAACAAAGATGCCTGATCTAAACGCTGCAAGCGTAGAAGCTGCAATGCGTATGGTTGAAGGTACTGCACGCAGCATGGGTATCGTTATCGAAGACTAATCCATGTATGAAGCAGATTTAGGGATGAGGTTGCGACGGTGAATTTGGTTTCACTCGCAACCTTTGTTCTGTCAAGAGCGGGCGCCTTAATGGGCGCCTCCGCTTTTACTGTCTAGCTGCGGCGCCTAGCCCCTCGAGGTCATAAGCCAATCCTCCCGGAAAGGTAAAGAACACCTTTCCGGGAGGCTCGTCTTATGCTTGTCGGGGCTGACCCAGGCGCCTCCGCTTTTAAACGTGGGAGGTTATTCCGCTAAAACCACAATCAAGGAGGAAATAAAAATGGCTAAAAAAGGTAAGAAGTACGCAGAAGCTGTGAAGCTTGTTGATTCTTCAAAAGCTTACCCGATTGCTGAAGCAATTGAACTTACGAAGAAAACTAATTTTGCAAAATTTGATGCAACTGTTGAGGTAGCATTCCGCCTTGGAGTTGACCCTAAGAAAGCTGACCAGCAAATCCGTGGAGCGGTTGTTCTTCCAAACGGAACTGGTAAAACTCAGCGAGTTCTAGTATTCGCTAAAGGCGAAAAAGCGAAAGAAGCAGAAGCTGCTGGAGCAGATTTCGTAGGCGATTCTGAATACATCAACAAAATCAGCCAAGGCTGGTTCGACTTTGATGTAATCGTTGCTACACCTGACATGATGGGTGAAGTTGGTAAACTTGGCCGCGTATTAGGACCTAAAGGCTTAATGCCAAACCCTAAGACTGGCACAGTTACTTTTGACGTTCAAAAAGCAGTTAACGAAATCAAAGCAGGTAAAGTTGAATACCGTGTTGACAAAGCTGGTAACATCCACGTGCCAATCGGTAAAGTATCTTTCGAAGACGAAAAGCTTGTTGAAAACTTCAACACGATTTTCGACACAATGATGAAAGTGAAGCCTGCTGCTGCTAAAGGAACTTACATGAAGAACGTTTCTGTTACTTCTACAATGGGACCTGGCGTAAAAGTAGATCCATCATCTGTTGCAGTTAAATAATACCAATTGACATTCTGAAATACATGCTGTAATATGTATTTTGTTGTTAAAATATAATAACATTTGTGCCGTAGACAGCAGGTGCTTAATTGCTTAATTTCCTGCCGAGGTATTACGATAGAATTGCTTTTTCTTGCTATTGTATACTTCCTCCATGTCTGCAAAGTCGTGGAGGTTTTTTATTGAACGGTATGAATGTAGAAAATTCTACAGGAGGTGTAAGGATGAGCAGCATTATCGAACAAAAGAAACAAATCGTAGACGAAATTGCTGATAAGCTTAAATCAAGTTTATCAACAGTTGTTGTTGACTACCGTGGTCTTACTGTTGCTGAAGTTACTGAACTTCGTAAACAGCTTCGTGAAGCTGGCGTGGAATTCAAAGTATACAAGAATTCAATGACTCGCCGTGCTGCTGAAGCTGCTGAACTTTCCGGTTTAAACGAGTCTTTAACTGGACCTAACGCAATCGCGTTCAGCACAGAAGATGTAGTTGCTCCAGCGAAAATCCTTAATGATTTCGCGAAAAAGCATGAAGCACTTGAAATTAAAGCAGGTGTAATCGAAGGAAATATCGCTTCAGTAGAAGATGTCAAAGCTCTTGCTGAACTACCATCACGCGAAGGCTTGCTTTCTATGCTACTCAGCGTACTTCAAGCACCTATCCGCAATCTTGCTCTTGCTGCAAAAGCTGTTGCAGATCAAAAAGAAGAACAAGGCGCGTAAGTTAATTTTAGCGTTAAACTAATAGATTCAAACCAAAAATAAGGAGGAAACATAATCATGACTAAAGAACAAATCATTGAAGCAGTTAAATCTATGACTGTTTTAGAACTAAACGACTTAGTAAAAGCTATTGAAGAAGAATTTGGTGTAACTGCTGCTGCTCCTGTAGCAATGATGGGCGGAGCTGCTGCTGGTGGCGCTGCTGAAGAGCAAACTGAATTTGACGTTGTTCTTGCTTCTGCAGGCGACCAAAAAATCAAAGTTATCAAAGTGGTACGTGAAATCACAGGTCTTGGACTTAAAGAAGCGAAAGAACTTGTTGACAACACTCCAAAAGCTCTTAAAGAAGGCGTTTCTAAAGAAGAAGCTGAAGAAGTTAAAGCTAAGCTTGAAGAAGTTGGAGCTGGCGTTGAAGTTAAGTAATAGCCTTTATGAAAAGTCCGCTGCTTAAGCGGGCTTTTTGTTTTGGGAAATTATAAAAAATAGCGAAATGTTTATAACTGTGGATGAACTTGTCTGCGTCTGGCTTCAGCAGTTACGGTTTTGTTATAACTTTTTGCTTTTTAATGGGCAATCCTATATAATTCCTTCGAAACCACATAATTTGTGATTCTCCTTTTATCTTCTTATATATACTCCTGGAGGTGATTTCATGTCTGAACACTACTATTCCAAAACACAGCAAGTTGATAGCAGCCCTAAAACCTGGAACTATACACTAAAGGAATTCCCTTTCCGCTTTAAAACAGACAACGGTGTTTTTTCAAAGGGTGAAGTGGATTTTGGGTCTAAATTATTAATCGAGACATTTGAACTGCCGGAAGCGGATGGGAATATCCTCGATGTCGGCTGCGGATATGGACCTATCGGGCTGACTGCTGCAAAGCTTATGCCGGAACGGACTGTTCATATGGTTGATGTAAATGAGAGGGCGCTTGGCCTGGCGAAGGAAAATGCAGAATTGAACGGCATAAAAAATGTCCAAATCTATGAAAGTGACCGCCTTGAAAGTACGAAAGGCAATAAGTTTGCGGCTATCCTGACAAACCCGCCAATCCGCGCCGGGAAAAAGATAGTGCATGATATTTTTGAACAAAGCTTTGAGGCTCTGATATCGGGCGGAGAGCTATGGGTTGTCATCCAGAAAAAGCAGGGTGCACCATCTGCGATCGATAAACTGACAGAGTTATTCGGTGAAGTGGAGACAGCAGAAAAGAAAAAAGGCTATTTTATATTAAGAGCAAAAAAAGATTGACTTGACTTTTTTGCTATGATAGTATTGTAAAATGCCAACATATTATATTTCTATTTATAACTAAATTTATCTAATAGTTGTATAAATTTGGTTTTAATGGGAAAGCTAACAAAATAATAGTCGTATTGTGAAAATGTGGTTTTTGAAGTGAAAACCCTTTTTCTTTTTGTCTTGTAAGAATGGAGGCTTGGCTTTATGTCCCTGTCCTTTTTTGGGGGATAAGCCTGCTTCTGGGCCAGTTTTACTGGCTGGCTTCGTGCGCCATCGGTCCAGCTGCTAATACCTGAACCGATAGGCAGGCGCTCATTGCTTTTCTTATAGGATGATATAAATTGCTATTAGCAACAATAACGCTTGATTTGAGGGGTGAATCAGTTGACAGGTCAACTAGTTCAGTATGGACGACACCGCCAACGTAGAAGTTACGCACGAATCAGTGAAGTTTTAGAATTACCAAATCTAATCGAAATCCAAACCTCTTCTTATCAATGGTTTCTTGATGAGGGTTTACGAGAAATGTTCCATGATATTTCTCCGATTGAAGACTTTACTGGTAATTTGTCGCTTGAATTTATTGATTACAGCCTTGGCGAACCAAAATATTCCGTTGAGGAATCGAAAGAACGAGATGTTACATATTCTGCACCTTTACGTGTGAAAGTGCGTCTTGTAAACAAAGAAACAGGCGAAGTTAAAGACCAGGATGTCTTTATGGGTGACTTCCCGCTTATGACAGAGACAGGTACGTTCGTTATTAATGGAGCGGAACGTGTCATTGTATCCCAGTTAGTGCGTTCTCCGAGCGTATACTTCAGTGGAAAGCTTGATAAAAACGGGAAAAAAGGCTATACAGCAACCGTAATCCCGAACCGCGGCGCATGGCTTGAGTATGAAACAGATGCCAAAGACGTCGTATACGTCAGAATAGATCGTACTCGGAAACTGCCCGTTACGGTTCTTTTGCGTGCACTTGGGTTCGGCTCTGATCAAGAGATCATCGATTTGGTTGGAGACAACGAGTACATTCGCAATACGCTTGAGAAAGACAATACTGAAAGCACTGAAAAAGCGCTTCTTGAAATCTATGAGCGTCTTCGTCCTGGCGAGCCGCCAACGGTCGAAAATGCAAAAAGCTTGCTTGTCTCAAGATTCTTTGATCCAAAGCGTTATGACCTTGCGAACGTTGGACGCTATAAGATCAATAAGAAGCTTCATATTAAAAATCGTCTGTTTGGCCAAAAACTGGCTGAAACGCTTGTGGATCCTGAAACTGGCGAAATCATTGCGGAAAAAGGCGTTACACTTGACCGCCGTACATTAGACCGCATTCTTCCTAACCTTGAGAAGGATATCGGCTTCAAAACGGTAAGCCTGTTAGGCGGAGTAGTAGATGATGAAGTGTTGCTACAGTCTATTAAGATTTACGCGCCTAATGAAGATGGCGAAAAGGTCATCAATGTGATCGGCAATGCCTATGTGGAAGAAGCAGTGAAAAACATTTCACCTTCTGACATCATTGCATCTATCAGCTATTTCTTTAACCTTCTGCATTCTGTAGGAGATACAGATGATATTGACCATCTTGGAAACAGACGTCTTCGTTCAGTCGGAGAACTATTGCAGAACCAGTTCCGCATCGGTTTATCCCGTATGGAGCGTGTGGTCCGCGAAAGAATGTCCATCCAGGATACAAATACGATTACACCTCAGCAGCTGATTAATATCCGTCCTGTTATTGCGTCAATTAAAGAGTTCTTTGGAAGCTCTCAGTTGTCCCAGTTCATGGACCAGACAAATCCGCTTGCTGAACTTACACATAAACGCCGTCTTTCTGCGTTAGGACCGGGCGGTCTGACGCGTGAACGTGCCGGCTTCGAAGTCCGTGACGTTCACTACTCTCACTATGGCCGTATGTGTCCGATTGAAACGCCGGAGGGACCAAACATCGGTCTGATTAACTCCTTATCTTCATTTGCGAAGGTAAACCGCTTCGGCTTTATCGAAACACCATATCGCCGAATCGACCCTGAGACCGGAAAAGTTACATCCCGTATCGACTATCTGACAGCCGATGAAGAGGATAACTATGTAGTGGCACAGGCAAATGCACTTCTTGGTGACGATGGTTCATTCCTGGACGAAGAAGTAGTTGCCCGTTTCAAAGGTGAGAACACAGTTGTCAAACGCGACCGTGTTGACTACATGGATGTATCGCCGAAACAGGTAGTATCTGCTGCGACAGCATGTATCCCGTTCCTTGAAAACGATGACTCCAACCGTGCCCTGATGGGAGCGAACATGCAGCGTCAGGCTGTGCCATTGATGCAGCCGGAGGCCCCAAGAGTCGGAACTGGTATGGAATATGTATCAGGTAAAGACTCAGGTGCTGCAGTCATCTGTAAGCATGAAGGAATTGTTGAGCATGTAGAAGCCCGCGAAGTTTGGGTTCGCCGTATTCAAAATGTAGATGGCCAGGAAGTTAAAGGCGATCTTGATAAATACAGAATGCTTAAATTCATCCGATCCAACCAGGGAACCTGCTACAACCAGCGTCCTATCGTCGCTGTTGGCAACCGTGTAACAAAAGGAGAAATCCTTGCTGACGGTCCTTCCATGGAACTTGGTGAATTAGCTCTTGGACGCAACGTTCTTGTAGCGTTCATGACTTGGGATGGCTATAACTACGAGGATGCGATCATCATGAGTGAGCGCCTTGTAAAAGATGATGTTTATACATCCATCCATATTGAAGAATATGAATCAGAATCACGCGATACAAAGCTTGGACCTGAAGAGATCACAAGAGATATCCCTAATGTTGGGGAAGATGCACTGCGCAACCTGGACGAACGCGGAATTATCCGTACAGGTGCAGAAGTAAAAGATGGCGATCTTCTAGTTGGTAAAGTAACTCCTAAAGGGGTAACGGAACTGACAGCTGAAGAAAGGCTATTGCACGCAATCTTTGGTGAAAAAGCACGTGAAGTCCGTGATACATCCCTTCGTGTGCCACATGGCGGAGGCGGTATTGTACTGGATGTTAAAGTGTTTAACAGAGAGGACGGAGACGAACTTCCTCCAGGTGTTAACCAGCTTGTACGTGTATATATCGTTCAGAAGCGTAAAATCTCTGAAGGTGACAAGATGGCCGGACGCCACGGTAACAAAGGTGTTATCTCCCGTATTTTACCGGAAGAAGATATGCCTTACCTGCCGGATGGCACTCCAGTAGACATCATGTTAAACCCACTTGGGGTTCCATCGCGTATGAACATCGGACAGGTGCTTGAGCTTCACCTTGGTATGGCTGCCAGAGCACTTGGCATCCATGTTGCATCTCCTGTATTCGATGGTGCACGTGAGGAAGATGTATGGTCAACGATCGAAGAAGCAGGCATGGCGCGTGATGCGAAGACTGTCCTTTATGATGGACGTTCAGGCGAGCCGTTCGACAACCGTGTATCTGTCGGTGTCATGTATATGATCAAACTGGCACACATGGTTGACGATAAGCTTCATGCCCGTTCAACAGGTCCTTACTCTCTTGTTACGCAGCAGCCATTGGGCGGTAAAGCTCAGTTTGGCGGACAGCGTTTCGGTGAGATGGAGGTATGGGCACTTGAAGCATATGGTGCTGCCTATACACTTCAGGAAATCTTAACAGTTAAGTCCGATGACGTGGTTGGACGTGTTAAGACTTATGAATCAATCGTCAAAGGCGAGAATGTTCCTGAACCAGGTGTACCGGAATCATTCAAGGTACTGATCAAAGAGCTTCAAAGTTTAGGTATGGATGTTAAGATCCTATCCGGCGATGAAGAAGAAATTGAAATGCGCGACATGGAAGATGAAGATGAAGTTCAGCAGGCTGAATCATTGACAATCGCTCCGGAAACGCAAAACGAAGAGCAAGCAGTTACGAAAGAATAATTTCATATAAATTCCTTCATCCCTTGGCGCTCCGCCTTACATGGCGGATGCCGCTGGGGATATTATTGGCACTTTGCTGCTGTTTGAGCAATAAGGGTAAAACCCGGAGATCAAAAGGGAGGTAGGCCCCTTGCTAGATGTAAACAATTTCGAGTATATGAAAATAGGTCTTGCTTCACCGGATAAGATACGTTCTTGGTCACATGGTGAAGTTAAGAAGCCTGAAACGATCAACTATCGTACATTAAAACCAGAAAAAGACGGTCTATTCTGCGAGCGCATTTTCGGACCGACGAAAGACTGGGAATGTCACTGTGGAAAGTATAAGCGTGTTCGATACAAAGGCGTGGTCTGTGACCGATGCGGCGTTGAAGTAACACGTGCGAAAGTCCGCCGTGAAAGAATGGGCCATATTGAACTTGCAGCCCCTGTATCCCACATTTGGTATTTCAAGGGCATCCCAAGCCGTATGGGTCTTGTGCTGGACATGTCCCCGCGTGCACTTGAGGAAGTTATTTACTTCGCTTCTTATGTTGTAACGGATCCTGGCGATACGGCTCTTGAAAAGAAGCAGCTGCTTTCTGAAAAAGAGTACCGTGCATACCGTGAAAAATACGGAAACAAGTTCCAGGCATCCATGGGTGCTGAATCCATTAAGAAGCTTCTTTCTGACATAGATCTCAACAAAGAAGTAGATACCCTTAAAGAGGAACTGAAAACTGCCCAGGGCCAGCGACGCACTCGTGCAATCAAGCGCTTGGAAGTACTTGAAGCTTTCCGTGGTTCTGGAAATGAACCGTCCTGGATGATTCTCGACGTTCTTCCGGTTATTCCTCCGGAGCTTCGTCCGATGGTACAGCTGGATGGCGGACGCTTTGCCACTTCCGACCTGAATGATCTATACCGCCGTGTAATCAACCGCAACAACCGTTTGAAGCGTTTATTGGACCTTGGTGCTCCAAGCATTATCGTTCAGAACGAAAAACGCATGCTTCAGGAAGCTGTAGATGCGCTAATTGATAACGGCCGCCGCGGAAGACCGGTAACTGGACCAGGAAACCGCCCGTTGAAATCCCTATCGCATATGCTTAAAGGGAAACAAGGACGCTTCCGCCAGAACTTGCTTGGTAAGCGTGTTGACTATTCCGGACGTTCGGTTATCGTCGTAGGACCAAACTTAAAAATGTACCAGTGCGGACTTCCAAAAGAAATGGCATTGGAATTATTCAAGCCATTCGTTATGAAGGAATTGGTGGAGAAGGGCTTAGCTCACAACATCAAATCTGCAAAACGCAAAATTGAAAGAGTACAGCCGGAAGTTTGGGATGTTCTTGAAAGTGTTATTAAAGAGCACCCTGTATTGCTTAACCGTGCTCCAACTCTTCACAGACTCGGCATTCAGGCATTCGAACCGACATTGGTGGAAGGACGCGCTATTCGTCTTCACCCGCTTGTATGTACTGCTTACAACGCAGACTTTGACGGTGACCAAATGGCTGTTCACGTGCCGCTTTCAGCTGAAGCACAGGCGGAAGCCCGCTTGCTGATGCTGGCAGCACAGAACATCCTGAATCCGAAAGACGGTAAGCCAGTTGTTACTCCTTCTCAGGATATGGTACTAGGTAACTATTACCTGACACTAGAAAGAGCCGGTGCCGTTGGCGAAGGTATGATTTTTAAAGATACAAGCGAAGCTCTGCTTGCTTATCAAAATGGATATGTGCACTTGCATACAAGAGTAGCTGTCCATGCTGGATCCTTAAATAATCAGACTTTCACTGAAGAACAAAATAAAAAGCTTTTATTAACTACGGTTGGTAAGCTTATTTTCAACGAAATTCTGCCTGAAACATTCCCTTACATTAACGAGCCTACAAAAGAAAACCTTGAGATTGAAACTCCTGTGAAATACTTTGTAGAGCCTGCTACTGATGTAGCTGCCGTTATCAAGGAAATGCCTCTGGTAGATCCGTTTAAGAAAAAGATCCTTGGAAACATCATTGCGGAAGTCTTTAAACGCTTCAAAATTACGGAAACGTCTAAAATGCTTGACCGCATGAAGAACCTTGGATTCAGGCACTCCACAAAAGCCGGTATCACAGTCGGTGTTGCTGATATCGTAGTATTAAGGGAGAAGCAGGAAATTATCCAGGAAGCACAGAGCAAGGTTGATAATGTATTGAAACAGTTCAGACGCGGTCTTATTACTGAAGACGAGCGTTATGATCGTGTTATTTCAATCTGGAGTGCAGCGAAAGATAATATCCAGGCAAAATTAATGAAGTCATTGGATAAATCCAACCCGATCTTCATGATGAGTGACTCCGGTGCCCGTGGTAACGCGTCCAACTTTACTCAGTTAGCCGGAATGCGCGGACTGATGGCCAACCCGGCTGGACGTATCATTGAATTACCGATCAAATCGAGTTTCCGTGAAGGCTTAACAGTACTCGAGTACTTTATTTCCACACACGGTGCCCGTAAAGGTCTTGCCGATACGGCTCTTAAAACAGCTGACTCAGGTTACCTTACTCGCCGTCTTGTTGATGTTGCGCAGGATGTCATCGTTCGCGACGACGATTGCGGAACTGACCGCGGCTTGCTTATCGCATCCCTTAAGGATGGCACTGAAGTCATTGAAGCGCTTGAAGAGCGTCTGATTGGCCGTTATGCAAGAAGAAATATCAAGCATCCTGAGACAAATGAAGTGATCGTGCCTGAAAATGGATTGATCACTGAAGATATTGCAGTCGAAATTGTTTCAGCCGGCATTGAAAAGGTATGGATCCGTTCAGCATTCACTTGTAACACCCGCCATGGTGTTTGTAAGAAGTGCTACGGACGCAACTTAGCTACCGGCCAAGAGGTTGAAGTTGGTGAAGCAGTAGGTATTATCGCTGCCCAATCCATCGGTGAACCAGGTACACAGTTAACGATGCGTACCTTCCATACCGGCGGGGTAGCAGGAGACGATATCACTCAAGGTTTACCGCGTATCCAGGAAATTTTCGAAGCCCGTAACCCTAAAGGTCAGGCGGTTATTTCAGAGATCGATGGTGTAGTAGTCGGCCTCAACGAAGGCCGTGACCGCCAGCAGGAGATTGTTGTTCAGGGTGAAGTTGAGTCCAAGACCTATACTGCACCGTATACAGCCCGCTTAAAAGTAGCTGTAAACGACCAAGTAGTACGTGGACAGGAACTGACTGAAGGTTCTATTGACCCTAAAGAGTTAATTAAAGTTAAAGATGTAACAGCTGTTCAGGAATACTTGCTGCGTGAAGTTCAGAAGGTATACCGCATGCAGGGTGTTGAAATCGGCGATAAGCACATCGAGGTAATGGTCCGCCAGATGCTTCGCAAAGTGCGTGTAATCGATGCGGCAGAGACAGATGTGCTTCCAGGTACACTGCTTGATATCCATCAATTTACAGATGCCAATGAAAAAGCCCTTCTTGCTGGTAAAATGCCTGCTACAGGACGTCCGGTTCTGCTGGGTATTACAAAAGCATCTCTTGAAACAGATTCATTCTTATCAGCAGCCTCCTTCCAGGAGACAACAAGAGTTCTTACCGATGCAGCGATCAAAGGCAAGCGCGATGAGCTTCTTGGCCTGAAAGAGAATGTAATTATTGGTAAGCTTGTCCCTGCCGGAACAGGTATGCAGAGATACAGAAGAGCAGAGCCTTATACAAATGAGGAAGCTGCTGAAGATACTGTTACTGTAGAATAAAGTAATCATTGCGGTGCTTGCTTATTTGATAGCAAGTACCGCATTTTATAGTGAATAAAAGAAATAAAAATCATTTTGCTTGTTGACATTGAAATATGAAGGTGTTACTATAGCAAAGGTGCTCCTATTCACCGGATACTTTGGAGGATGTCGTAAATGTCTTATGATAAAGTATTGCAGGCAAAAAGTATTATTGTAGGAACAAAGCAAACAGTCAAAGCTCTTAAACTGGGAACAATCGATGAAGTCGTAGTCGCCAGTGATGCTGATCCTAGGGTTACAGCAAAAGTGGTTAGTACAGCGAAAGAGATGAACGTTCCGATTGTGTATGTCGATTCGATGAAAAAACTCGGAAAGGCATGTGGAATCGAAGTTGGGGCAGCAGCTGTTGCCATATCTATTTAAAAACTGTTTTTGTAGATTGGTATCTGCAAGAACTTTGTTTTTGCAACAAAATGAACCACCTGGATGTGTGGGCTTAAACAAATTCGAAGGGAGGAAAAATCAAATGCCTACTATTAATCAATTAGTGCGCAAGCCTCGTCAAACTAAGTCTGAGAAGTCAAACTCACCTGCTCTTAACAAAGGCTACAACAGCTTCAAGAAAGCTCAAACAAATGTAGCTTCACCTCAAAAGCGTGGTGTTTGTACTCGTGTTGGTACAATGACTCCAAAGAAACCGAACTCTGCATTACGTAAATATGCTCGTGTTCGTTTAACAAATGGTATCGAGGTTAATGCTTACATCCCTGGTATCGGGCACAACCTTCAAGAGCACAGTGTTGTTCTTATCCGTGGAGGACGTGTAAAAGACTTACCGGGTGTGCGTTACCACATCGTGCGCGGCGCTTTAGATACTGCTGGTGTTAACAACCGTATGCAAGGCCGTTCTAAATACGGTGCTAAGCGTCCAAAAGCAGCTAAAAAATAATTCTAATTAATAGACAACCATCTTTGAAAGGAGGAACAATCCATGCCACGTAAAGGTCCTGTAGCAAAAAGAGACGTATTGCCGGATCCGATTTACAATTCAAAGCTAGTTAGCCGTCTGATCAACAAAATGATGACTGATGGTAAGAGAGGTAAATCACAAGCAATTCTTTACTCTGCGTTCGATATTATCAGCGAGCGCACTGGCAAAGAACCAATGGAAGTTTTCGATCAGGCGCTTAAAAACATCATGCCTGTACTTGAAGTTAGAGCACGCCGTGTAGGTGGTGCAAACTATCAGGTGCCAGTTGAGGTGCGTCCTGACCGCCGTACTACTCTTGGTCTTCGCTGGTTAGTAAACTATGCGCGTCTTCGCGGTGAAAAGACTATGGAAGAGCGTTTAGCTAACGAAATCCTTGATGCAGCTAACAACACTGGTGCATCTGTTAAGAAACGTGAAGATACACACAAAATGGCAGAAGCAAACAAAGCGTTTGCTCACTACCGCTGGTAAGATATACTGCTTAATTAAAATAACACTCATACTAGGAAGGAGAAAGACCCAATGGCTAGAGAGTTCTCCTTAGAAAATACTCGTAATATCGGTATCATGGCTCACATCGATGCCGGTAAAACAACAACTACTGAGCGTGTACTTTACTACACGGGCCGTATCCACAAAATCGGTGAAACACACGAAGGTGCTTCACAGATGGACTGGATGGAGCAGGAGCAAGAGCGTGGTATCACAATCACTTCTGCTGCGACAACTGCTCAGTGGAAAGGCCACCGAGTTAACATCATTGACACTCCTGGACACGTAGACTTCACAGTTGAAGTTGAACGTTCACTTCGTGTTCTTGATGGTGCGGTAGCTGTACTTGACGCACAGTCAGGTGTTGAGCCGCAAACTGAAACAGTTTGGCGTCAGGCTACTACTTACGGGGTACCACGTGTGGTATTCGTAAACAAAATGGATAAAATCGGTGCAGACTTCTTGTACTCATTGAAGACTCTTCATGATCGTCTTCAAGCGAATGCAGCTGCAATTCAATTACCGATTGGTGCTGAAGATCAATTCGAAGGCATCATCGACTTAATTGAAATGAAAGCTACATTCTACGGAAACGACTTGGGTACTGATATCGAAGACCGTGAAATTCCAGCTGAATACATGGATCAAGCAGAAGAATACCGTGAAAAGCTAATTGAAGCGGTAGCTGAGCTTGATGAAGAATTAATGGAGAAATACCTTGGCGGTGAAGAAATCACTAACGAAGAGCTAAAAGCTGCTATTCGTAAAGGTACAGTAAACGTTGAATTCTACCCAGTTATCTGTGGTTCTGCGTTCAAAAACAAAGGTGTTCAAAAAATGCTTGATGCAGTAATCGACTACCTTCCATCTCCTCTTGATGTACCTTCTATTAAAGGTACACTACCGGATACAGAAGAAGAGGTTACTCGTCCATCAAGCGATGATGCACCATTCTCAGCACTTGCATTTAAAGTTATGACCGACCCTTACGTTGGTAAACTTACATTCTTCCGTGTGTATTCCGGTACATTAAACTCCGGTTCATATGTGCAGAACTCTACTAAAGGAAAGCGTGAGCGTGTAGGACGTATCCTGCAAATGCATGCGAATTCCCGTGAAGAGATCTCAGTAGTACACGCTGGAGATATCGCAGCTGCTGTAGGTCTTAAAGACACTACTACAGGGGATACTCTATGTGATGAAAAGAGTCTTGTTATTCTTGAGTCTATGGAATTCCCAGAGCCGGTTATCTCATTATCTATCGAGCCTAAATCAAAGGCTGACCAAGATAAGATGACAACTGCTCTTCAAAAACTTCAAGAAGAAGATCCTACATTCCGCGCTCATACTGACCAGGAAACTGGACAGGTTATCATCGCGGGTATGGGTGAGCTTCACCTTGATATCCTTGTTGACCGTATGAGACGTGAATTTAAAGTGGAAGCTAACGTAGGTGCTCCTCAGGTTGCATACCGTGAAACTTTCCGTGGTTCAGCTCAGGTTGAAGGTAAATTCGCACGTCAATCCGGTGGACGCGGACAATTCGGTCACGTTTGGATCGAATTCAGTCCTAATGAAGAAGGTAAAGGCTTCGAATTCGAAAACGGAATCGTTGGTGGTGTCGTTCCTCGTGAATACATCCCAGCTGTTCAAGCGGGTCTTGAAGATTCGCTGGAAAGAGGAGTACTTGCCGGATTCCCGATGGTTGACATCAAAGCCCGTTTATTTGACGGTTCTTACCATGATGTTGACTCCTCTGAAATGGCGTTTAAGATTGCTGCATCTATGGCACTTAAAAACGCTGCGTCTAAATGTAACCCTGTAATTCTTGAGCCGGTTATGAAGGTTGAAGTTGTAATCCCTGAAGAATACATGGGAGACATCATGGGTGATGTAACTTCACGCCGTGGACGCGTTGAAGGTATGGAAGCTCGCGGTAACGCACAAGTAGTTCGTGCGATGGTTCCACTATCAGAAATGTTTGGATATGCAACTTCATTGCGTTCTAACACGCAGGGACGCGGTACATTCTCAATGCACTTCGACCACTATGAAGAAGTACCAAAATCAATTTCTGAAGAAATCATCAAAAAAAATAAAGGTGAATAATTGATTTTACCTTTTCAATAAAGTATAACTACTATTGTAGGCTATAAGCGCTGTGGAAAGGGAAACCTCTCCACAGCATCAAATACTTAACTTTTATTATCTGAAGGAGGATTTTTCAAATGGCAAAAGCTAAATTTGACCGTTCAAAACCCCATGTTAACATCGGTACTATCGGACACGTTGACCATGGTAAAACTACTTTAACTGCAGCTATCACAACTGTTCTTTCTAAAAAGGGCGGCGGTGAGGCACGCGGATACGATCAAATCGACGCGGCTCCAGAAGAGCGCGAGCGTGGAATCACAATCTCAACTGCACACGTTGAGTACGAAACTGAAAACCGTCACTATGCACACGTTGACTGCCCAGGTCACGCTGACTATGTTAAAAACATGATCACTGGTGCTGCGCAAATGGACGGCGGAATCCTAGTTGTTTCTGCTGCTGACGGCCCAATGCCACAAACTCGTGAGCACATCCTTCTTTCTCGTCAGGTTGGTGTTCCTTTCCTTGTTGTATTCATGAACAAGTGTGACATGGTTGACGATGAAGAACTACTTGAATTAGTTGAAATGGAAGTTCGTGACCTTCTTTCTGAGTACGAATTCCCTGGTGATGACATTCCTGTAATCAAAGGTTCTGCTCTTAAAGCTCTTGAAGGAGAAGCTGAGTGGGAAGCTAAAATCGAAGAACTTATGGCAGCTGTTGACGAGTACATCCCAACTCCAACTCGTGACACTGACAAGCCATTCATGATGCCTGTTGAGGATGTATTCTCAATCACTGGCCGTGGTACTGTTGCTACAGGACGTGTTGAGCGTGGACAAGTTAAAGTCGGTGACGTTATCGAAATCATCGGTCTTGCTGAAGAGCCAAAATCAACTACTGTAACTGGTGTAGAAATGTTCCGTAAGCTTCTTGACTATGCTGAAGCTGGAGACAACATTGGTGCCCTTCTTCGTGGTGTTGCACGTGAAGATATCCAACGTGGACAAGTACTTGCTAAGCCAGGTTCAATCACTCCACACACTAAGTTCAAAGCTGAAGTATACGTTCTTTCAAAAGAAGAAGGTGGACGTCATACTCCATTCTTCACTAACTACCGTCCTCAGTTCTACTTCCGTACAACTGATGTAACTGGTATCTGTAATCTTCCTGAAGGCGTAGAAATGGTTATGCCTGGAGATAACATCGAAATGACTGTAGAACTAATCGCTCCAATCGCTATCGAAGAAGGTACTAAGTTCTCTATCCGTGAGGGTGGACGTACTGTTGGCGCTGGCGTAGTTGCTACAATCACAGAGTAATCTCAACTAATAAAAACAGATGGGTGACGACCCATCTGTTTTTTTATATGTAAAAAGATGAATGGAATAAAAGAGTTCGTTTCAATTTCAATAATCTTTCTTGCCGTCCTGGTTGCAATTCACGGAAAGAGATCCTTCCTCCTTTAAAACTCGCGAATAAAACCGCTTTTCTTCTATATATTATCACCACTATATTTTTCTATTCAATTACTTACAGTGCAAATAGTTAGACTTCTTCCTATACTATTGAAAACTAAATACACAGCAGTTATAATAGTAAAAGTGTGCGGAACAAAAAGAAATAACATATACATGTTGCATTTCATTTATTGTTTCTGTATAATAGACAATGTTGGTCTTTGACTGCGATGATGTGAAAGGTTGCTGACACACCCGGCCGCTTTGCCATGGCGAGTGTGTGGGAAATTTTCACGGAGAATGTCTATATTAAAATAGGCGAAAAGGAGGGAAAATAATGGCAAAACAAAAAATTCGTATTCGTTTAAAAGCGTATGATCACAGAATTCTTGATCAATCAGCAGAAAAGATTGTTGAGACTGCAAAACGTTCTGGTGCGGCTGTTTCTGGTCCGATTCCATTACCAACTGAAAAGTCTATTTACACAATCCTACGTGCGGTTCACAAGTACAAAGACTCTCGTGAACAGTTCGAAATGCGTACGCACAAACGTCTAATCGACATCGTTAACCCAACACCACAAACGGTTGATTCTCTAATGCGTTTAGACTTACCGTCTGGTGTAGATATCGAAATCAAACTTTAATCAATAAATAATCATAAGAAACTTAGGAGGTGTGACTGAAATGACCAAAGGAATCTTAGGAAGAAAGATTGGTATGACTCAAGTATTTGCTGAAAACGGTGATCTTATCCCGGTAACAGTAGTTGAGGCAGCTGCTAACGTTGTTCTTCAAAAGAAATCAGTTGAAACTGATGGATATGAAGCAATCCAGATTGGATTTGAAGACAAGCGCGACAAGTTGTCCAACAAACCTGAAAAAGGGCATGTTGCTAAAGCAAACACTGCTCCTAAGCGCTTCGTACGCGAATTCCGCGGAGCTGATTTAGGACAATATGAAGTTGGTCAAGAAGTCAAAGTTGATATTTTCGCAGAAGGCGATACTGTTGATGTAACAGGAATTTCAAAAGGTAAAGGTTTCCAGGGTGCCATCAAGCGCCACGGACAATCTCGCGGGCCTATGGCTCACGGTTCTCGTTACCACCGTCGCCCTGGTTCAATGGGTCCTGTAGCTCCAAACCGTGTATTCAAAGGTAAATTATTACCTGGTCGCATGGGCGGAGAGCAAGTGACTGTACAAAACCTTGAAATCGTTAAAGTTGATGTTGAACGCAACCTTCTTTTGATCAAAGGTAATGTACCTGGTGCCAGAAAAGCATTAGTAAAAATCAAAAGTGCGGTAAAAGCATAATAATTAAACCGGAAAGGAGGAAAACAGAATGCCGAAAGTAGCATTGTTTAACCAAAGCGGATCTAAAGTTGGTGATATCGAACTTAATGATGCGATCTTTGGTATCGAGCCCAACCAGCACGTACTTTTCGAAGCTGTTGTTATGCAAAGAGCTTCATTACGTCAAGGGACTCATAAAACTAAAATTCGTTCTGAAGTAGCGGGCGGAGGACGTAAGCCATGGCGCCAAAAAGGCACAGGCCGTGCACGTCAAGGTTCTATCCGTTCACCACAATGGCGCGGAGGCGGTACTGTATTTGGTCCTGTACCACGCAGCTACAGCTACAAACTGCCTAAAAAGGTTCGCCGTCTGGCAATCAAATCTGCGTTATCTTCTAAAGTTTTAGAAGAAAACATCCTAGTATTAGAAGGCCTTGCTTTCGAAGCTCCTAAAACTAAAGACTTTAAAGGTGTATTATCTGGTCTTTCTGTTGATTCAAAAGCACTTATCGTAACTGCTGACCTAGATGAGAACGTAGCACTATCTGCTCGTAACATCCCTGGTGTAACAGTTGTGTCTGCTTCTGGAATCACTGTTTTAGATGTTTTAAACCATGATAAGCTTATCATGACGAAAGCAGCGGTTGAAAAAGTAGAGGAGGTGCTTGCATAATGGATGCACGCGATATCATTAAGCGCCCCGTAATCACTGAACGTTCTACTGACATTATGGCTGATAAAAAATATACGTTCGAAGTTGACGTACGAGCTAACAAGACTCAAGTTAAAGACGCTGTAGAGCAAATCTTTGGCGTTAAAGTTGAGAAAGTTAACATCATGAACTACAAAGGTAAGTTCAAGCGTATGGGCAAATTCGGCGGATACACTAACAAACGCCGTAAAGCGATCGTTAAATTAACAGCTGAAAGCCAAGAAATCGAGCTATTTGAAGCTTAATTCACTATAACTAGAAGAGGAGGGAAACGAAATGGCGATTAAAAAGTATAAACCTACCTCTAATGGTCGTCGCGGCATGACGGTTTCTGATTTCGCAGAAATCACGACTAACCAACCAGAAAAGTCTTTACTTGCTCCTTTAAAGAGAAAAGGCGGCCGTAACAACCAAGGTAAGTTGACAGTTCGTCATCAAGGCGGCGGTCATAAACGTCAATATCGTATCATCGATTTTAAACGTACCAAAGATGGCATTCCAGGACGCGTTGCCACAATCGAGTATGATCCAAACCGCTCTGCAAATATTGCACTAATTAACTATGTAGATGGAGAAAAGCGTTACATCCTTGCACCTAAGAACTTACAGGTGGGCATGGAAGTAATGTCTGGTCCTGAAGCAGATATCAAAGTGGGTAATGCACTTCCACTAGCTAACATTCCAGTGGGTACAGTAATCCACAACATCGAATTAAAACCTGGTAAAGGCGGACAATTAGTACGTTCTGCTGGTACTTCTGCACAAGTTCTTGGTAAAGAAGGCAAGTACGTATTAGTTCGTTTAAACTCTGGTGAAGTTCGCATGATTCTTGCTGAGTGCCGTGCGACTGTTGGTCAAGTCGGAAACGAGCAGCACGAGCTTATTAATATTGGTAAAGCAGGTCGTTCACGCTGGTTAGGCAAGCGCCCAACTGTACGTGGATCTGTAATGAACCCTAACGATCACCCACACGGTGGTGGTGAAGGACGTGCGCCAATCGGACGTAAGTCTCCAATGACTCCTTGGGGCAAACCAACACTTGGTTACAAGACTCGCAAGAAGAACAACAAATCAGACAAATTTATCGTACGTCGTCGTAAAAAATAACGGGATTGTACTACGGTTCCAATTAAGAACCGTAGAGCAATCACGAAGGGAGGTTCAATCATGGGTCGCAGCTTAAAAAAAGGACCTTTTGTTGATGAACATTTAATGACAAAGATCGAAAAGCTTAATGAAACAGAAAGCAAGCAAGTTACTAAAACTTGGTCTCGCCGTTCTACGATCTTCCCACAATTCATCGGACACACAATCGCAGTTTATGATGGTCGTAAACATGTGCCTGTATACATCACTGAAGACATGGTAGGCCACAAGCTTGGAGAATTCGCTCCAACTCGTGCGTATAAAGGCCATGGCAATGATGATAAGAAAACAAGACGTTAATGAGAGGAGGGCATTCTAATGCAAGCTAAAGCTGTTGCAAGAACAGTTCGTATTGCTCCTCGTAAAGCTCGTTTAGTCGTAGATTTAATTCGAGGAAAGCAAGTAGGCGAAGCAGTAGCGATTTTAAACCTTACACCTAAAGCTGCTTCTCCAATCGTAGAGAAAGTTTTAAAATCTGCACTAGCTAACGCTGAGCACAACTACGAAATGGACGTTAACAACCTGGTAGTTGCTCAAGCATTCGTAGACGAAGGACCAACTTTAAAACGTTTCCGTCCTCGCGCTATGGGCCGTGCAAGCCAAATTAACAAGCGCACTAGCCATATTACTATCGTTTTATCAGAAAAGAAGGAGGGATAATCAGTGGGTCAAAAAGTAAATCCAGTCGGTTTGCGTATCGGTGTCATCCGTGATTGGGAGTCAAAGTGGTACGCAGGCAAAGACTATGCTGATCTTTTACACGAAGACCTTAAGGTTCGTGAGTACATCACAAAGCGCTTAAGCGATGCTTCTGTTTCTAAAGTAGAAATCGAACGTGCTGCTAATCGCCTGAACATCACTATCCACACTGCGAAACCAGGAATGGTTATCGGTAAAGGTGGTACTGAGGTTGAAGCACTTCGCAAGTCACTTAACTCATTAACTGGCAAGCGTGTTCACATCAACATTCTTGAAATTAAAAGAGCAGATATCGATGCGAAATTGGTTGCGGAAAACATTGCTCGTCAATTAGAAAACCGCGTATCTTTCCGTCGTGCTCAAAAACAAACTATTCAACGTGCAATGCGCGCTGGCGCTAAAGGTATCAAAACAATGGTATCTGGTCGTTTAGGCGGTGCTGATATCGCTCGTTCAGAATCATACAGCGAAGGAACAGTTCCACTTCATACTCTTCGTGCTGATATCGATTATGCTACAGCTGAAGCTGATACAACTTACGGTAAATTGGGCGTAAAAGTATGGATCTATCGTGGAGAGGTCCTTCCTACGAAGAAGAAAACTGGGGAAGGAGGCAAATAATATGTTATTGCCAAAACGCGTAAAATATCGTCGTGTACACCGCGGAAAAATGCGTGGTCAATCAAAAGGCGGAACTGAAGTAAACTTCGGTGAATATGGCCTTCAAGCTCTAGAAGCTTCTTGGATCACTAACCGTCAAATTGAATCTGCACGTATTGCAATGACTCGTTACATGAAACGTGGCGGTAAAGTTTGGATTCAAATTTTCCCTCACAAACCATACACTGCAAAGCCTCTTGAAGTCCGCATGGGTTCCGGTAAAGGTGCTCCTGAAGGATGGGTAGCAGTTGTTAAGCCTGGTAAAGTAATGTTCGAAATCGCTGGTGTATCTGAAGAGATCGCTCGTGAAGCATTACGTCTTGCAGCACACAAACTTCCAGTTAAGTGCAAGTTTGTAAAACGAGAAGAAATTGGTGGTGAATCAAATGAAAGCTAATGAAATTCGTGACCTTACCACTGCCGAAATTGAACAAAAAGTAAAATCATTAAAAGAAGAGCTTTTCAACCTTCGCTTTCAATTGGCGACTGGACAACTTGAAAACACAGCTCGCATTCGTGAAGTACGCAAAGCGATTGCCCGCATGAAAACTGTTATTCGTGAAAGAGAAATCGGCTTTAGCAAGTGATATTGAGAGGAGGTTCGCACAATGAGTGAACGCAACCAACGCAAAGTTTACACTGGACGCGTCGTTTCTGACAAAATGGATAAGACAGTAACGGTTCTTGTCGAAACTTACAAAAAGCATCCACTTTACGGTAAACGCGTTAAGTACTCTAAAAAGTTCAAGGCTCATGATGAGCAAAACCAAGCAAAAACTGGCGATATCGTTCGTATTATGGAAACTCGTCCACTATCTGCGACTAAACGCTTCCGTCTTGTAGAAGTAGTTGAAAAAGCAGTTATTATCTAATTGTTCGGTTGGGAGATTTATCCCGAAGGGAGGTTACACACATGATTCAACAAGAATCACGTTTAAAAGTTGCTGACAACTCTGGTGCTCGTGAAGTACTTACAATCAAAGTTCTTGGTGGCTCTGGCCGCAAAACTGCTAACATCGGTGATGTTATCGTTTGTACAGTGAAACAAGCAACACCAGGTGGCGTTGTTAAAAAAGGTGATGTTGTTAAAGCGGTAGTTGTTCGTACTAAGAGCGGTGTACGCCGTAATGACGGTACTTACATTCGTTTCGATGAAAACGCATGTGTAATTATTCGTGATGACAAAGGACCACGCGGAACTCGTATCTTCGGACCGGTTGCCCGTGAACTACGTGAAAACAACTTCATGAAAATTGTATCTTTAGCTCCAGAAGTATTATAAATAACAAATCAAATTGCCTTTAAGGAGGTGCGCACAGATGCATGTGAAAAAAGGTGACAAAGTTATGGTCATCTCTGGTAAGGATAAAGGCAAAACGGGCGTTATTCTTGCAGCGTTCCCTAAACAAAGCCGAGTGCTTGTTGAAGGAGTTAACATTGTAAAGAAACACTCTAAGCCTTCTCAGATGAACCCGCAAGGCGGAATCATCAGCCAAGAGGCACCTGTTCATGTATCAAACGTTATGCCTGTCGATCCTAAATCTGGTGAACCAACTCGTGTAGGCTATAAAACGGTTGATGGCAAAAAAGTACGTGTTGCAACAAAATCCGGTGAAGTTCTAGATAAATAGTTTAAAGAAGAAGGGAGGTACAATGAATGAACCGCCTAAAAGAAAAGCATTCAAAAGAAATTACTCCTGCTCTAATGAGCAAGTTTAACTATAAATCAGTTATGCAAGCACCTAAGCTTGAAAAAATCGTTATCAACATGGGTGTTGGTGACGCTGTTCAAAACGCGAAAGCACTAGATAAAGCTGTTGAGGAATTAACTTTGATCACTGGTCAAAAGCCGGTTATCACTCGCGCTAAGAAATCAATCGCTGGCTTCCGTCTTCGTGAAGGTATGCCAATCGGTGCGAAGGTTACTCTTCGTGGAGAGCGCATGTATGAGTTCTTTGATAAGTTAGTATCTGTATCTCTTCCACGTGTACGTGACTTCCGCGGTATCTCTAAGAAGTCATTTGACGGCCGTGGTAACTATACTCTAGGTGTCAAAGAACAGTTGATCTTCCCTGAGATTGATTACGATAAAGTAAGCAAAGTTCGTGGTATGGATATCGTTATCGTAACTACAGCTAACACTGATGAAGAAGCTCGTGAACTTTTAACTCAATTTGGAATGCCATTCCAAAAGTAATCGCTAAATAGAGGGAGGCGAAAACGTGGCTAAAAAGTCAATGATTGCGAAACAAAAACGCACGCCTAAACACAAGGTACAGGAGTACACTCGCTGCGAACGCTGCGGACGTCCACATTCTGTATACCGTAAATTTAAGCTTTGTCGTATTTGTTTCCGTGAATTAGCATATAAAGGACAAATTCCTGGCGTGAAAAAAGCTAGCTGGTAAACCCCAAGCATGGGAAGGAGGTAAAAACAATGGTCATGACAGATCCAATTGCAGACTTGCTAACTCGCATCCGTAATGCGAACATGGTTCGTCACGAAAAATTAGAAGTTCCTGCTTCTAACATCAAGAAAGAAATTGCAGAGATCTTAAAGCGTGAAGGTTTTGTACGTGATGTTGAGCTTATCGAGGATAACAAGCAAGGCATCATCCGCATTTTCCTAAAATACGGTTCAAACAACGAACGCGTTATCACTGGTCTTAAGCGTATCAGTAAGCCTGGTCTTCGTGTATACGCAAAGGCTGATGAAGTACCTCGCGTACTTAACGGTCTTGGAATCGCACTAGTTTCTACTTCTCAAGGAGTTATCACTGATAAAGAAGCCCGCGCTAAACAAGTCGGCGGAGAAGTATTAGCATACGTTTGGTAATAGAGTTTTTCATGAATGGAGGTGCAATTAAATGTCTCGTATAGGTAAAAAACCAATCGAAATTCCAACTGGTGTTACTGTTACTAATGACAATAACACTGTTACTGTGAAGGGTCCTAAAGGTGAACTAACTCGTTCATTCAACCAGGATATCGAAATCAAGGTGGAGGACAACGTAATCAACGTTTCCCGTCCATCTGATGCGAAAGAACACCGCGCATTGCACGGAACAACTCGCGCACTTCTAGCTAACATGGTTGAGGGTGTGTCAAAAGGATTCGAAAGAGGACTGGAGCTTATCGGTGTCGGTTACCGTGCTCAAAAACAAGGCAAAAAGCTTGTTTTAAACGTTGGTTACTCTCATCCTGTTGAAATCGAACCTGAAGAAGGTATTGAAGTTGAAGTACCATCTAACACAAAGATCATTGTTAAAGGTACTAACAAAGAGCGTGTTGGTGCATTGGCTGCCAACATCCGTGATGTTCGTCCTCCAGAGCCTTACAAAGGTAAAGGTATCCGCTATGAAGGCGAATATGTTCGTCGTAAAGAAGGTAAAACTGGTAAGTAATGCCGCTTAGGTAAACGAAAGGAGTGACCGAAATGATTACGAAGGCTGATAAAAATGCAGTTCGTAAGAAAAGACATGCTCGTGTGCGTGCGAAACTTTCTGGAACTGCGGCTCGTCCTCGTTTAAATGTGTATCGTTCAAACAAGCACATTTATGCTCAACTTATTGATGATGTAAACGGAGTTACTGTAGCAAGTGCTTCTACACAAGATAAAGAAGTGAACCTTGATGCAACTGGCAACGTTGATGCAGCAGTTAAGGTCGGAGAATTAGTTGCAAAGCGCGCAGTCGAAAAAGGCGTTAAAGCTGTCGTTTTCGATCGTGGTGGCTATCTATATCATGGACGTGTTCAGGCTTTAGCTGATGCAGCACGTGAAAATGGTTTAGAATTTTAATAGACAAAGGAGGGACACAAAAAGATGCGTCGTATTGATCCAAACAAACTTGAACTTGAAGAACGCGTAGTTACGGTTAATCGTGTAGCAAAGGTTGTTAAAGGTGGACGTCGTTTTCGTTTCTCTGCTCTTGTAGTAGTAGGTGACAAAAACGGTCACGTTGGCTTTGGTACAGGTAAAGCACAGGAAGTACCTGAAGCGATCCGCAAAGCTATTGAAGATGCTAAGAAAAACTTAGTCGAAGTACCTATGGTTGGAACTACAATTCCTCACCAGGTAATCGGTCACTTCGGTGCTGGAGAAATCCTTCTTAAGCCTGCTTCTGAAGGTACTGGAGTAATCGCCGGAGGTCCAGTTCGTGCGGTTCTAGAATTAGCTGGTGTTGGTGATATCTTATCTAAATCTTTAGGTACTAACACACCAATCAACATGGTTCGCGCCACTTTGAACGGTTTAACTCAATTAAAACGTGCTGAGGACGTAGCGAAATTACGTGGTAAATCAGTAGAAGAACTGTTAGGATAAGGAGGGATATCAAATGGCGAATAAACTAGAAGTAACCCTCACTCGCAGCGTGATTGGTCGCCCGCAAGACCAGCGCGAAACAGTTAAGGCTCTTGGCTTACGCAAAATGCACCAAACAGTTGAGCATCAAGATAATCCTGCTATCCGCGGAATGATCAACAAAGTTGCTCACCTTGTTGTGGTAAAAGAAAAATAAATCTATTCTTCTACAAATAAGGAGGTGCCAACATGAAACTTCATGAATTAAAGCCTGCAGAAGGTTCTCGTGGGGAACGCAAACGCAAAGGCCGTGGTATCGGTTCCGGTAATGGTAAAACTGCTGGTAAGGGTCATAAAGGTCAAAACGCTCGTTCTGGCGGCGGTGTGCGTCCTGGATTCGAGGGTGGTCAAACACCTTTATTCCAACGCTTGCCTAAACGCGGTTTCACTAACATCAACCGTAAAGAGTACGCGATTGTGAACCTTGATGCTTTAAACCGTTTCGAAGATGGAGCTGAAGTAACTCCAGCGCTTCTTATCGAAACTGGTGTAGTAAGCAACGAAAAAGCAGGAATCAAGATTCTTGCAAAAGGCAAAGTTGAGAAAAAGCTTACAGTAAAAGCTCATAAATTCTCCTCTGCTGCAAAGGAAGCTATTGAAGCTGCCGGCGGTCAAACTGAGGTGATTTAATGTTTCAGACAATCTCCAATTTTATGCGTGTGGGTGATATAAGACGAAAGATTATTTTCACCCTTTTAATGCTGATTGTATTTCGCATCGGTACATTTATCCCTGTACCGGGCGTAAATGCAGAGCTATTAAAAGCCCAGGATGAACTTAATGTATTCGGTGTTCTGAATACATTTGGCGGCGGGGCGCTCCTAAACTTCTCCATCCTTGCAATGGGTATCATGCCGTACATTACGGCATCCATCATTGTGCAGCTTCTGCAGATGGATGTTGTTCCTAAGTTTACGGAATGGTCAAAGCAGGGAGATGTTGGACGCCGTAAGTTAGCTCAGTTTACCCGTTACTTTACTATCGTGCTTGGTTTTATCCAGGCTCTCGGTATGTCTTATGGGTTTAATAACCTAGCAGGCGGAATGCTGATTGAGAATCCGGGAATTACCTCTTATCTATTGATTGCTGTGGTATTGACTGCCGGAACTGCATTTTTAATGTGGCTTGGTGAGCAGATTACTTCAAAAGGTGTAGGAAATGGTATTTCCATCATTATCTTTGCTGGTATCGCAGCTGGGATTCCTTCAACGGTTAACCAGATTTACGCTCAGCAGTTTGAAAATGCTGGAGAGCAGCTATTCCTTCGCATTGTGACAGTTGTGCTTATCCTAATCGCAGTCATTGCTATTGTTGTAGGAACGATCTTCATCCAACAGGCATTAAGAAAAATTCCTATTCAATATGCTAAGCGTGTAACAGCAGGACAAAATTCTGCTGGCGGACAATCAACTCATCTTCCGTTAAAAGTTAATGCAGCTGGTGTTATACCAGTAATCTTTGCAATTTCTTTCATCATCACGCCAAGAACCATTGCCGGTTTCTTTGAGCAGAATGATGTTACTCTATGGATTCAAAGAATATTTGACTATACGTCTCCAATCGGAATGGTCATCTATAGTGCATTAATCATTGCTTTTACTTATTTCTATGCTTTCATTCAGGTGAACCCGGAACAAGTTGCGGAAAACCTGAAGAAGCAGGGCGGTTATATCCCGGGCATTCGTCCAGGAAATAACACGCAGGAATATCTGACTCGCGTCTTATACCGTTTAACTTTTGTTGGTGCGCTATTCCTGACAGTGATTTCAATCCTGCCGGTATTCTTCATCAATATCGCCGGATTGCCTGAATCTGCGCAAATTGGAGGCACAAGCCTGCTGATCGTTGTCGGTGTTGCACTGGAAACGATGAAGCAGCTTGAAGCACAGCTTGTTAAACGTCATTATAAAGGTTTCATTAAATAATTTGGTTGTAGGGGACGCATGTTCCCTTATACCATTTAGTGACTAGGGGGAAATTGACGTGAATTTAGTTTTAATGGGGCTCCCTGGTGCCGGTAAAGGTACACAAGCCGAGAAGATCGTCCAAAAATACGGCATCCCTCATATTTCTACCGGAGATATGTTCCGTGCGGCTATTAAAGACGAAACGGACCTAGGCCTTAAAGCAAAATCATTCATGGATAAAGGCGAGCTTGTTCCTGATGAGGTAACAATCGGCATTGTACGTGAACGATTAAGCAAGGATGATTGCGAAAAAGGCTTTTTGCTGGATGGCTTCCCAAGAACGGTTGCCCAAGCAGATGCCCTTGAAAACATCCTTTCTGATTTGAACAAGAAAATTAATTATGTTGTTAATATTGATGTTGATCAGAGTATTCTAATGGAACGTCTTACAGGACGCCGCATCTGTAAAGACTGCGGAGCAACTTATCATTTAGTATTCAATCCGCCAGCGAAAGACGGAGTGTGTGATCGCTGCGGCGGTGAGCTGTATCAGCGTGCTGATGATAACGAAGCGACTGTTCAGAATAGACTTGACGTTAATATTAAACAAACCAAACCGTTGCTTGATTTCTACGAAACGAAAGGTTATCTGCGCAATATTGATGGTCAGCAGGATATTAATAAAGTATTTTCTGATCTTGATGCATTGCTCGGGGGCTTACAATGATCATTTGCAAAACCCCGCGTGAGCTTGAAATAATGCGTGAGGCCGGCAGAATCGTAGCACTTACACATCAGGAACTGAAAAAACATATTGCACCCGGAATCACAACCCGCGAACTGGATGTTATTGCTGACCGGTTTATCCGTAAACACGATGCAATTCCATCATTCAAAGGGTACAATGGTTTCCGCGGCAGCATCTGTGCTTCAGTTAACGATGAACTTGTTCATGGCATTCCTGGTGGTCGAGTTTTAAATGACGGTGATATAATCAGCATTGATATCGGTGCTAAATATAACGGTTATCATGGTGACTCAGCCTGGACTTATGCTGTTGGCCAAATTGATGAGGAATCCGGGCGTCTGATGGATGTGACAGAGGAATCATTATATAAGGGCCTTGAAGAAGCAAAACCGGGTGAGCGCTTGTCGAACATCTCCCATGCTATCCAAACGTATGCGGAATCTAATGGCTTTTCCATTGTACGCGAGTATGTCGGCCATGGTGTAGGGCAAGACTTACATGAGGATCCTCAAATTCCTCATTATGGACCCCCTAACAGAGGGCCGCGCTTAAAGCCGGGAATGGTACTTGCTATTGAACCTATGGTGAATGCAGGAAGTCGTTATGTTAAAACCTTAACCGATAACTGGACAGTTGTAACGGTTGACGGTAAAAGGTGTGCACATTATGAGCATACAATAGCGATCACTGAATCCGGTTATGAAATACTGACAAAAGCCTAAGGTGCAGGTGATTCCATTGGTTGGTTCTGATGCGAATCCGCAGCATGGTCAAATTGTTTTGATCAAAAGTGGAAGCGATGCTGGTCAATATGCTATAATTATAAGGTTGTTGGATGAAAGGTATGTTATGCTTGCTGACGGCGGCAGGAAGAAATTCGACCGCCCGAAGAAAAAGAACGTTCAGCATCTGCAATTGCTTAATTATATCTCTCCAGAAGTTCAGACCAGTCTCCAGGAGACCGGCCGTGTAACAAACGGAAAGTTGCGCTTTGCGCTTGCAAAGTATGTAAATGAATTCGTATATGACATGAAGAAGGGAGAATAAAGTTCAATGGCGAAAGACGATGTAATCGAAATAGAAGGCACAGTTGTTGATACTTTGCCAAATGCAATGTTTAAGGTAGAATTAGAAAATGGTCATACAGTGCTAGCTCATGTATCCGGTAAGATCCGCATGCACTTCATCCGCATTTTACCTGGAGATAAAGTAACAGTTGAGCTATCTCCATATGATTTAACACGCGGTAGAATCACATATCGTTTTAAATAATCATTGCACTCCGTACTATTAAGGAGGTTAGGATAATGAAAGTAAGACCATCAGTTAAACCAATCTGCGAAAAGTGTAAAGTTATCCGCAGACGTGGAAAAGTAATGGTTATCTGTGAAAACCCTAAACATAAACAAAAACAAGGTTAATTCGAAGGAGGTGCGCTTATACAATGGCACGTATTGCTGGTGTAGATGTTCCACGTGAAAAACGTGTAGTAATCTCATTAACTTATATCTTTGGTATTGGTAAATCTACAGCTCAGAAGGTTTTGGCTGAAGCTGGTGTTTCTGAAGACACTCGTGTTCGTGATCTTACAGAAGATGAACTTAACAAAATCCGTGACATCATCGACAAATTGAAAGTTGAAGGTGACCTTCGCCGTGAGGTTTCACTAAACATCAAACGTCTAATGGAGATCGGAAGCTATCGCGGTCTACGTCATCGCCGTGGTTTACCGGTTCGCGGACAAAACACTAAAAACAACGCTCGTACACGCAAAGGTCCTCGTAAGACTGTAGCGAACAAGAAGAAATAATCGGTAAAGGAGGTAACTTTAAATGGCTCGTAAAACTAATACACGTAAGCGTCGTGTGAAAAAGAATATTGAACAGGGTATTGCACATATCCGTTCTACTTTCAACAACACAATCGTAACTATCACTGATGTTCATGGAAATGCTATTTCATGGTCAAGTGCTGGAGCTCTTGGATTCAAAGGTTCTCGTAAATCTACTCCATTCGCAGCACAAATGGCAGCTGAAACTGCAGCTAAAACTTCTCAGGAACACGGTATGAAATCCCTTGAAGTAACTGTTAAAGGACCTGGTGCAGGACGTGAAGCTGCAATCCGTGCTCTTCAAGCTGCTGGTCTAGAAGTTACTGCTATCAGAGACGTAACTCCAGTTCCTCATAACGGATGTCGTCCGCCTAAACGCCGCCGTGTATAATTTTTCTGTATAGAATTTGTATCCTTGTCTATAATGGGATATGATACTAATTTTTTAGTTATACAGAATAATTATTCCAGTTGTTGTGCACAAAACGGGAACGTATACATGGGGGAATTTCGGTTAGAGATTGCTAGCCGGGGTTTCGACGTTTTGAAGGAGGGTATATTTTGATGATCGAAATAGAAAAACCAAAAATCGAAACGGTTGAGATCAACGATGATGCCAAGTACGGCAAGTTCGTCGTCGAGCCACTTGAGCGTGGGTATGGTACAACTTTGGGTAACTCCTTACGTCGTATCCTTTTATCCTCACTCCCAGGTGCCGCTGTCACATCGATCCAAATTGATGGGGTACTTCATGAGTTCTCAACAATTGAAGGCGTCGTAGAAGATGTAACATCTATCATTTTAAACATTAAAAAACTAGCACTTAAAATCTACTCTGATGAAGAAAAAACATTGGAAATCGATGTTCAGGGTGAGGGTGTAGTGAAGGCAGCTGACGTAACACATGACAGCGATGTTGAAATCCTAAATCCGGATCTTCATATTGCTACTCTTGGTTCGAATGCCCACCTGCGCATGCGTTTAACTGCAAGACGCGGACGAGGCTATACACCAGCTGACCAAAACAAGAGAGAAGATCAGCCAATCGGTGTGATTCCGATTGATTCCATCTACACTCCAGTATCTCGTATTTCTTACCAGGTAGAGAATACACGTGTGGGTCAAATGACTAACTTTGATAAGTTAACATTCGATGTTTGGACTGACGGCAGTACAGGTCCTCAAGATGCGGTTGCACTTGGAGCGAAGATCTTAACTGAGCATTTGAATATCTTTGTCGGTTTAACTGACGAAGCTCAAAATGCCGAAATCATGGTTGAAAAAGAAGAAGACCAAAAAGAGAAAGTACTTGAGATGACAATTGAAGAACTCGACTTGTCTGTCCGTTCTTACAACTGCTTAAAGCGCGCTGGCATCAATACTGTTCAGGAATTAGCCAATAAGACTGAAGAGGATATGATGAAGGTCCGTAACCTTGGCAGAAAGTCACTTGAGGAAGTAAAACATAAATTAGAAGATCTTGGACTGGGCTTACGCAAAGACGATTGATTAATGAAGATTAATTGATTATCTGCATGTTTGCTTTCAGCAGATTGAATGACTTCAACAAAGGAGGGAAACTTTCATGGGATACAGAAAGTTAGGACGCACTAGCTCACAACGTAAAGCTATGCTGCGTGACTTAGCAACAGATCTAATCATCAATGAGCGCATCGAAACAACTGAAGCTCGTGCGAAAGAACTTCGTTCAGTTGTTGAGAAAATGATCACTCTTGGAAAGCGCGGCGACTTGCATGCACGCCGTCAAGCAGCTGCATTTGTTCGCAACGAGGTAGCTAACGCTGAAACTGACCAGGATGCAGTTCAAAAATTATTCAGCGACATCGCAACTCGTTATGAAGAGCGCCAAGGCGGATACACTCGTATTATGAAACTTGGACCTCGTCGTGGAGACGGTGCGCCAATGGTAATCATCGAGTTAGTATAATTTTTTAAGGAAAGGGCGCGGGACGGTTTCATAGAACTTGTTCTTTGCCCTTTTTCTATAAAAATGGCTGTTTCCTTAATTTGTAAGGAACGCCGAAATCAGGCCAAAAACGAGCGTTACGATGAGCATGTACAGCTAGTAAACAGGAATGGATGAACAATAGATTCCCCATTGCCTGGTACATTGACTCGTCTAGCTCATGCACCTCTTCCGGAAAGAAGAAATGCGCCCGGCAGTTTACTGCCTGACGGAAAGAGGTGCAGGCTTTTTTAAATTCAGTATGTTCATAAACCATAAGGAAATCGAGTGTCTCTGAACATTTATACAATAGCAAGAACCAACCACCATACTGCGTCAGTATGAGCTTTTAATAGGGAGGCATAATAGGCATCCAATAAGCTTAGATAGCAGAAATCCAGATTTCTTGTGTATTACAAGTGTGGGAGAATGGTATCATTCAACGCTTGCTATCCGGTAACATAACCTATTATCGAACTATTTAAAGCTCGCCAACAATGGCGGGTTTTTTCATTATTAGAGCAGAGCTGAAATAGAGAAGCAGAGCTGAGAGGAGGACTTCAAATGACCGAGCCGCTGGTAGAATTAAAAAATGTTTCGTTTAAGTACGATGCAGAAGCTGCATATGCTCTGGACAATGTCTCTTTTAATATATATAAAGGAGAATGGCTCGCAATAGTCGGGCATAATGGTTCCGGAAAATCTACACTTGCCAAATTGCTTAATGGCCTGCACTTTCCTCTGGAAGGCAGCATTACAGTAGGCGGAATTTCATTGAGTGAAGAGACGGTATGGGAAGTAAGAAAGAAGATTGGCATGGTTTTTCAAAATCCGGATAACCAGTTTGTTGGAACGACCGTACGGGATGATGTGGCTTTTGGTTTAGAAAACCATGGTATTGAAAGAAATGACATGGTTCAGCGTGTTACAGAATCACTGGAGAAGGTCAAAATGACATCATTTCTTAATCAAGAGCCGCACCATCTTTCCGGAGGACAGAAACAAAGGGTGGCCATTGCCGGTGTCATTGCCTTAAGGCCGGATATTATTATTCTCGATGAGTCAACATCCATGCTGGACCCAAGAGGGCGTGAAGAGGTACTTGAAACTGTCAGAGAGCTCAAGCGGGATTATCAGATGACCGTCATCTCCATCACTCATGACCTGGAGGAGGCAGCAAAGGCTGACCGCATCATAGTCATGAACAAAGGCCAGCTATATCGGGAAGGCACGCCTGAGGAAATTTTTCAAATGGATGAGGAGCTTGTAAAGCTGGGGTTAGATATTCCTTTTCCTGTGAAGCTTAGCAAGGTATTAAGAGAAAAAGGATTGCCGTTATCTAGACATTATCTATCTGAAGAAGAGTTGGTGGAAGAATTATGGACATCTCACTCCAAAATGTAGAATACCGTTATCAGATTAATACGCCATTTGAACGTCTTGCAATAAAGGATGTCTCCATCGATATTCCATCTGGCACGTTTCTAGCGATCATCGGTCATACCGGATCAGGCAAGTCGACTGTCCTCCAGCATTTAAATGCCCTGCTTAAGCCGACAGAAGGCCAGGTGGTGATTGGAGAGCGGATGATCAACCCGGAAAAGAAACAAAAAAACCTGAAAGAAATCCGGCAAAGGGTCGGAATCGTATTTCAATTTCCTGAGCATCAGCTGTTTGAGGAAACGGTCGAGAAAGATATTTGCTTTGGTCCAATGAACTTCGGAGTAACAGAAGAGGAAGCCAAAAAAAGAGCGCGAGCAGCTATAGGCCAGGTGGGTCTGCCGGAAGAAATTTTAAGTAAGTCCCCATTTGACCTGTCAGGCGGCCAAATGAGACGGGTAGCCATAGCCGGAGTGCTGGCAATGGAACCTGATGTCATTGTCCTGGATGAGCCTACTGCAGGACTTGATCCGCGGGGCCGAAAGGAAATCATGGATATGTTCTACAGCCTGCATGGGACAAGGGGGCTCTCGACGGTGCTTGTGACACATAGCATGGAGGATGCTTCCCGCTATGCTGATCAGATTGTCATCATGCACAACGGCGAAGTATACAAAAAGGGAACACCGGAAGAAATTTTTTCATCTCCGGAAGGCTTGCTTAAGCTTGGACTCGATGTTCCGGAGGTTGTCCGCTTTCAGCTGAAAATGGAAAAATCACTTAACGTCCGTCTTTCTAGGACGTGTCTGACAATGGATGAGCTGACGGATGAGATTGCTGCAGTGATGAAAAGGGGGACAGCTACATGATGGACAAAATGATTTTTGGGCGCTATGTTCCGGCCGAGTCTGTCATCCATAGGATGGATCCCCGTTCAAAGCTTGTCCTTATCTTCTTATTCGTGTGCATCGTCTTTCTGGCAAATAATTTGCTGACATACGGTCTTCTGACGGTTTATACCTTTTTTATGATTGCTTTGTCGAAGGTGCCGATACGGTTTATCTATACAGGATTGAAGCCGGTCCTTCTGCTTGTTATTTTCACTTTATTCCTCCATTTGTTTTTGACAAAAGAGGGTGAAGTTCTCTTCCGGTTTGGATGGATTACAATCTATGAGGAAGGTTTGAGACAGGGGATTTTCATCTCATTGCGCTTCTTCCTGCTCATTCTGATGACTTCTATTCTGACTTTAACCACAACTCCGATTGAAATTACGGATGGTCTGGAAAGTCTGCTCAATCCATTAAATAAAGTGAAGTTTCCAGTGCACGAACTGGCTTTGATGATGTCGATTTCTCTCCGCTTCATTCCGACACTCATGCAGGAAACCGATAAAATCATGAAGGCCCAGACAGCCAGGGGAGCCGATTTTACAAGCGGGCCGATAAAAGAACGTGTTAAAGCCATTATACCTCTTTTAATTCCTTTGTTTGTCAGCTCGTTCAAGCGGGCTGAAGAGCTTGCTGTGGCGATGGAGTCACGCGGCTATAGAGGCGGGGAAGGCAGAACGAAATACAGGCAGCTTAGCTGGGGCCTGAAGGATACGGCAATGCTCGCCATGCTTGCAGCCCTGGCTCTGTTGTTAATCCTGCTGAGAACGTAATGGGGTGACCTTATGCAAAGATTTAAATGTATTGTGACGTATGACGGCACCCTTTTTGCAGGCTATCAGGTGCAGCCTGGCAAGCGGACTGTGCAGGGAGAGCTGGAACGGGCCTTAAAGAAGATTCATAAAGGAAAAGACATCAGGGTGACTGCCTCAGGCAGAACCGATGCAGGTGTCCATGCAAGGGGCCAGGTGATTCATTTCGATTCCCCTTTGAATATTCCGATTGAAAAATGGGAAATCGCCCTTAATTCCCTGCTGCCGGATGATGTGGCAATCATCGGGACGGAGACAGTGTCAGATGACTTTCATGTCCGTTTTGATGCAAAAGGGAAGGAATATCGGTACTTCGTGCACCGATCCTCCAGGAGGGACCCGTTTAAACGCCAATATGCCTATCAGTACCCGTACCCAATAAATAAGGATGCGATCAGACAGGCGGCAGCGGGTTTAATAGGGACACATGATTTCACAAGCTTCTGCTCCGCCAAGACGGAAGTGGAGGATAAGGTCAGGGAACTTCAGGAGATAGATGTGCAGGAAGAAGGGGATATGCTCATCTTCCGCTTTAGAGGAACTGGATTTTTATATAATATGGTCCGGATCCTGACCGGCACCCTTCTGGAAGTCGGCTCAGGGGAAAGAGACCCCGAATCCATGCCAGCAGTCCTTAAGGAAAAAAACAGATCAGCTGCAGGAAAAACAGCGCCTGCCCAAGGTTTATATTTGTGGAAAGTTTTTTATTAAAATTTTGGAAAAAACAACTGAGGAACCGCGAGGGCGCGTTGTAAAGCCAAACGCAAATAAAAAAAAGATTTTAAAACAACTAAACCAGGTGTAACATTCGCTTGACAATAGACTGTCAAAGTTATATTATAGCATATGGTATTATTATTAAAACCACGATAAGCCCCGGAACTTATTGTGTCGAATAGATAAACCAAAAAATTGATTATGAATGGAATTATTAGGAGGGAAACTGATGCGTACAACGTTTATGGCGAATGCAAACAATATCGAACGTAAATGGTACGTGATTGATGCTGAAGGCAAAACTCTTGGTCGTCTTGCTAGTGAAGTAGCGTCAATCCTACGTGGTAAACATAAACCAACTTATACACCACATGTTGATACTGGTGATCATGTAATTCTTATCAACGCTTCAAAAATCGAACTTACTGGGAAAAAGCTTACTGACAAGATCTACTACCGTCACAGCATGCACCCAGGCGGTTTAAAAACAAGAACTGCTCTTGAAATGCGTACAAACTACCCTGAGAGAATGCTTGAGCTTGCTATCAAAGGCATGCTTCCAAAGAACTCTCTAGGCCGTCAAATGTTCAAGAAATTACACGTATATGCTGGTAGCGAACATAAGCACCAAGCACAACAACCTGAAGTTTACGAACTTCGTGGATAATTTTTAGGGAGGTTATTAACTTGGCACAGGTTCAATATATTGGTACTGGTCGTCGTAAGAGCTCCGTTGCACGTGTTCGTTTAGTTCCAGGCGACGGTAAAATCATCATCAATGGTCGTGAAATCACAGAATACATTCCTTTTGCAGCTTTACGTGAAGTTGTAAAACAGCCGCTTGTAGCTACTGAAACAGTAAACAGCTACGACATTCTTGTAAATGTAAACGGCGGTGGATACACTGGTCAAGCTGGCGCAATCCGCCACGGCATCGCTCGTGCATTGCTTCAAGCTGATCCTGAATTCCGTCCAACATTAAAGCGCGCAGGACTATTAACTCGTGACGCACGTATGAAAGAGCGTAAGAAATACGGTCTTAAAGGTGCTCGTCGTGCTCCTCAGTTCTCAAAGCGTTAATTATTGCTTACCAAAGCTCTCAGCCATTTTGGCTGGGAGCTTTTTTCTTATTTTGTTTAACCTCTGCTCCCTTTATTCCCTGCAGCCCACCCAGCAAGCTGAGGCTTTATTTCGGCAGCGTTGAAAAATTGGAAATTATATTATTGCAAATATCGGGCTGAGAGAGGATTATTTACGATGAGAGAGCCTCAGCGGAGCTTAGACCGTATATGTTAGCGTTTTCATTCACTATCTCGCCCTTATCCTCCCGTCTTTCCCTAATACCCTTGAATCTGTATTTGAGCATGTTACGATAGATAACGTTGATAAAATACGAACGGATATACGAACAGTTTTTCATCTAAAGGAGGATGTCCATGTTAGCCAATAAAACAATCGCATTTTTAGGGGCAGGGTCAATGGCGGAATCTATGATCTCAGGAGTCATTACAGCTGAAAAAATGTCACCTGATCGAGTTTTTGTAACGAACAGGAGCAATGCAGACAGACTGGAAGAGATTCAAGATCAGTATGGTGTATGTGCCATACCGCAAAACGAACTTCCATTTGAGGAAATTGATTTATTTATTTTAGCCATGAAGCCAAAAGGAGCAGAAGAAGCTCTTCGTTCCATTAAAGACAAATTATATCCTGGCCAGGTGATTCTTTCCGTGTTGGCAGGAATTACAACAGAGTTCATGGAAGAGCATTTAAATCCGGGGCAGCAGGTAGTGCGTGTGATGCCGAATACTTCTAGCATGATTCAGGAATCTGCGACGGCTGTCGTGGCAGGAAAGAATACGAGCATGGCCAATGTGGAAATGGTAAAGGAATTGCTGGAATGCATGGGTGAAGTGTATACCATCGATGAAGACCAGATGGATGTTTTTACAGGATTAGCCGGAAGCGGTCCTGCTTACTTCTATTATCTGATGGAAAATATGGAGCGGGTAGGGGTGCAAAAAGGAATGGATGAAGAGACTGTCCGCAAAATTGTTGCCCAGACGATATTTGGAGCAGCTAAGATGGTGCTTGAAAAGGAAGAAACGCCAACTTCTCTAAGAGAGAAAGTGACTTCTCCTAATGGCACGACCGCCTCAGGACTGGAAGCATTAAGGAGATACAACGGGGGCGAAGCCATCACACAGGCAGTTGAGCATGCCGCCAAACGTTCGAAGGAGATCAGTGAAGAGTTGGAAGGTGCTCTTGTCACTTCCTAAGGGAAATGGATTTACAAGTTCACAGGAGGTATTGGATGTTGATGAAAGGAAAGCAGATAAAAAGAGTTGTTATTAAGATTGGAAGCAGCTCATTAACAAGCATGCACGGGGAAATCAGCCGCAGAAAGCTTGAAAAATTTGCTGAGCAAATTGTCGAGCTGAAGGATGCCGGCTATGAAACAGCAGTTGTGTCATCAGGTGCTGTTGCAGCAGGATATAGGAAGCTTGGCTGTCTTGACCGGCCTTCTTCCCTTCCGGAAAAACAGGCTGCAGCTTCAATAGGCCAGGGGCTATTAATGGAATCTTACTCAGAACTCTTTTTATCTCATGGCTACGTAGCTTCACAAATCTTGATTACCAGAAGCGATTTCTCTGATGAAAATCGCTATGGCAATATGCATAACACCATGAATGTGCTGCTGGAGCGAGGCATCATCCCGATCATAAATGAAAATGACACGGTTACAGTCGATCGCCTGCGCTTCGGAGACAATGATACTCTGGCTGCAAAAGTGGCTGGTCTGATTGATGCAGATTTACTGATTATTTTATCTGACATTGACGGCCTCTATGACAGCAACCCGAATGATAATCCTCATGCGACTCATCTGGAGAGGGTTCACAGCATTACACCTGAAATCGAAGCGGCTGCAGGAGGATCTGGCAGTGCTGTAGGAACAGGGGGCATGAAGTCAAAAATCCAGGCAGTAAAAATTGCAATGGCTGCAGGGATTGACTCCTTTTTAGGAAAAGCAGGAACGGAAAATATTTTAATGGAAGCTGTGGAAAACAGAGCGAGAGGCACCTACTTCACGCCGGAGCCGGATGCATTTAATCTGGATAATGAAAAGCAGTGGATTGCGTTCCACTCAGGTCCTGAAGGAAAGGTGACCATTAATTCCCATGGGATAGAAGCCATTGTGGATCATCAGGAAAATCTTTACCGCTCTGATATTCAGGAAGTCAAAGGGCGGTTTAAGGATGGAGCGGTCGTCCGCATTTTGGATGAAGAGGGAAAAGAAATCGGCCTCGGCCGCATTAACTATTCAAACGATCAGTTAAGCGCCCATACAGCAGATGAAGAGCTTGAACCGGCCATAGCTCAGGAAACGTTTGTATGCTCACGCGACTTTAAGCTGCCGGCACTTGTTTAAACTTTTTAGGAGGGATTCAATGACTACTGCATCAGCAGTAAAGATAAATAATGTAGAAGAACAGGCAATAAAGGCAAAAAGGGCTGCCAAAACGTTAAGTGTTTTAACAACGGAAGAAAAGAACGAAGCACTCTATATAGTTGCAGAGGCATTGGAAACCGGATATGAATCGATACTTGCAGCTAATAGGGCCGATCTTGAAAATGGCAGGGAGAAAGGATTCGAAGAGGCATATATGGATCGCCTGTCATTATCGAAGGAGCGGGTTTATGAATTTGCAGACGGCCTTCGCCAGGTAGCTGAACTTCCCGACCCGATTGGAGATGTTATGTCGGGCTGGACTTTGGATAATGGGCTGAAGGTGGAAGAGGTCCGTGTTCCGCTTGGTGTCATCGGCATGATTTATGAAGCAAGACCTAATGTAACTGCCGATGCGGCTGGTCTTGCGCTGAAATCAGGAAATGCCATTGTCTTAAAAGGCGGGTCATCAGCACTGAATTCGAATCAGACTATCGTCGAGATTATACATGAAGCTCTTGAAAAAACAAAGATACCTAAAGATGCTGTCCAATTCATTGCCACTGCAGACAGAGAAGCGACAAAGCAGCTGTTCACCATGAAAGAGCATATTGATGTCTTAATTCCGAGAGGCGGCGCATCCCTCATAAATGCTGTAGTTGAGAATGCGACAGTGCCTGTACTCGAAACAGGAGTTGGAAACTGCCATATCTATGTTGATAAAGAAGCAGATCCGGAAAGAGCGATCAATATCCTCATTAATGCCAAAACTGACCGTCCCGCAGTCTGTAATGCAGCAGAAACGCTGATTGTTCATGAAGCATGGCTGGATCAGCATAAAGAATTGCTTGCAGAAGCTCTGAAGAAGCACGGGATTACTGTACATGGTGATGAGGCTGCAGCAGCTGTATTGCCTGATGTTATGCCAGCCGGAGAGAGTGATTGGGCGAATGAATATTTAAGCCTGGACTTAGCTGTGAAAATAGTGAATAGTCTTGAACAGGCCATCGATCATATTGATCAATACGGCACCAAGCATTCTGAGGCTATTATTACCGAAAATGGGGTAACAGCCAAAAAGTTCATGCAGCTGACAGATGCTGCGGCGCTGTATCATAATGCGTCCACGAGATTCACGGATGGAGGCGCTCTTGGCTTTGGAGCGGAAATCGGCATTTCCACACAAAAATTCCATGCGAGAGGACCGATGGGTCTGCCTGCATTAACAACACGCAAATATCTCATGTCCGGAAATGGGCAGATTCGATAAGTTTTTTTACAAAGCATCAGCTCCGGCTGGTGCTTTTCTAAAAAATAAATTAATCCTGAAGTTAGATAACTGTCTAGCTCCAGGCGCCATTGGCTCTCGGGTCTAAGGCGTTCCCTTCCAGAAGGAAAGAACACCATCTTACAGGGACCGTCTTATGCTAGTCGTCCCTGGGCAGTCGCCTCCACATTTCGTTCAATCCGTCTAAAAGGTAAAGAACAACCTTTCAGCCGGCTTGTCTTATGCTTGAGGCCCGCAGGACAAGGAAGGCTTCGTTAGTATAAACATCGCACGACCAAACGCGGCAGCTTTTGGGAGGACGTGGCGGTATTAGTCTGTGTTCCTTTATAAGCGGGCGCCTTCGGCTTTTCTGATAAAAAATTGGCAGCCCAATTGCGGCTGCTTTTTGCATTTCTCTCCCGCTGCAGATAAAGACTATCTACAAGGGGTGAGAAACGTGACTGTCATAACGACGTTCAAAGAGAAAAAAAGAGAAAAACAGATCAAATATGAAAAATCAGTCCTTCGGGAAATTTCGATAAAAGCATTAAAAGAAAAAGTACAGCAATTTTTTGGTTCTTCCAGATTTGTCTCCGGTCTGATGATGAATGCCGGAATTGAGGAGGCCTGCTATGATGTAGCGATTGAAGCCTATTTGCTGGGGGCAAACTACAGCCGTTTTGGGCGATATGGCGAATCGCTGGATCAGGTCCGTTATAGATGTGAAAAAGAGTATAAGCATTTAGTGGATACACTATATAACTTTTTCCTTTATTGGGGTCATGGTTCGGAAGCTGTTATGAGTGAATCCCTTTATTATATGTGCGAGCAATACGTAAACAGCTGGTGGTCGGAAGGATTCAATAAAGGGGAGAGAAGGCATAAATTGCGTCTCCACTGAAAAGTGATTTTGATCAGACTGCTGTCCTTATCGAAGTTCTAGATCTCCGCCTTGTCCCATATATTGAAATGAGGATAAGCAGGAGGGGACTGATTAGGGCGTATGAAGAAGAAATTAAAAATAGGCGGGTTTGCGATCGGGCTTATCGTCCTTTTTCTTATTTTGCAATATGACTTTACGGATGATGATTCCTGGGAATCGTGGAATCTGCCTTTAACAGGTAAGATCATCTTGCTTGATCCCGGACATGGCGGCCCGGATGGCGGGGCAGGTGACGAAGGGGCACTCGAGAAAGATATTGCGCTGGAAGTATCTTTAAAAGTAAGGGATTACCTCCAGGAGCAGGGAGCGCTTGTGCTCATGACGAGGGAGGACGACAGGGACCTCGCACCAGAGGGAACGAGGGGATACAGCCGGAGAAAAGTAGAAGACCTGAAGAAACGGCTTGAAATGATAAATACGTCTAATTCTGATTTTTATGTCAGCATCCACTTAAATTCGATTCCCTCTCCCCGATGGAGCGGTGCGCAGACTTTCTATGCGCCCGGGATAAAGGAAAATGCCAAAGCTGCGAAATTCATACAGGATGAACTCCGCCGCAACCTGGAAAATACGAAGCGAAATTCCAAGCCTTTAAACAATGTATTCATCTTAAAATACGCCAAAAAGCCGGGTGTCTTAGTAGAAGTGGGATTCTTATCAAACCCGGGGGAACGGGCAAACCTGAAAACGGATGAATATCAGGATAAAATCGCTGCCTCCATCTATAATGGAATTATGCGCTACTATACCAATGAAAAAGAATTGACTGAAACATGGGAATGAAAAGGTGCTGAGAAAGTGCCTTTTCTTTTTTGAATATTTTTCCGGTGTGATACAATTAACTGTAAAGAATTTTCAATATGTTATACTGAAATGGAAACGAATTCAAAAGGCGGGTGCAATGTATGTTAACTGAACAGAAAGTCAGAGAAGCTTTGAGCGGCTTGAAGGAACCATTTATACATAGAACATTGGGCGAACTTAACGCCATTGAAGAAATTAAAATCAAGGAAGAAAAGAATCATGTCAGCGTTAAGATTCAAGTTGCCAAGACAGGTACAGCTGAACAGCTTCAGCTTCAGACGGAAGTCGTCAATCTTTTAAAAGAAGCAGGGGCGGCGACCGTCGGCATCCGCTTCAGCGAGCTTCCGGATGAAGTGCTTTCACAATATAGAGAGGCAGCGGCGGAAGAGGACAAAGGCCTGCTTTCTCCTGGTAATAAGACGGAATTCATTGCCATTGCCAGCGGAAAAGGCGGAGTCGGCAAATCCACTGTTTCGGTCAACCTGGCTGTATCCCTGGCAAGGCTGGGCAAAAAAGTTGGACTGATCGATGCTGACATTTATGGATTCAGCGTTCCGGATATGATGGGCATTACAAAGCGCCCTGTGGTCAGGGGAGAACGAATTCTGCCGGTTGAACGTTTTGGCGTTAAAGTGATTTCAATGGGATTCTTTGTGGAAGATAATGCGCCGATTATCTGGAGAGGGCCAATGCTTGGCAAAATGCTGAACAGCTTCTTCAATGAAGTTGAGTGGGGTGAATTAGACTACCTTCTTCTTGATTTGCCTCCGGGAACAGGAGATGTTGCCCTGGATGTGCACACTATGCTTCCTTCCTGCAAGGAAATTGTTGTGACAACTCCACATCCTACCGCCGCATTTGTTGCTGCCAGAGCTGGTGCAATGGCACTTCGCACAGAGCATGAAATCTTGGGTGTTATCGAGAACATGGCCTACTTCGAAAGTCAATTGACTGGAGAAAGAGAGCACGTATTTGGCCAAGGCGGCGGTGAAAAGCTAGCTGATGAACTGCGGACAGAAGTGCTGGGCCAGCTTCCTCTACAGCAGCCTGACTGGAATGAGGAAGATTTTGCTCCGTCCATTTATGATGAAGACCATAAGCTTGGTCAAATCTATACGGATATTGCCCGTAAAGTTATCCAAACAATTGAAAGCAAATAATGAAAAAAGCCTCTTCCAAAATGGAAGAGGTTTTCTTCTTATAGGGGTTATGCTCCGCCGCCCTGGCCGCCACCGCCGCCGCCTTGGTCTTCACCCTGGCCGCCGCCTTCACCCCCGCTTTCTTGTCCGCCCTGCTCACCGCCGCTTTTCGTTTCCGCTGCTGCTTTCAGAAGGATGTCCTGAATTTTTGCTTTAAAGAGCGGGCTTTCAAATGTCTCAGTCATTACTTTCTGAATGTGCTCCCGATATTCCTTGCTTTTAAGGACATCTGTAACTTCTTTTTCAAGCTCGGGATCTTTAAGTACTTCTATCATCATTCCCCGGTATTCAGGGTCTTTCATAAGGTCTTTTAAAAGCTGCTCATTTTCCTTTTGCATACTTTTTGCCATGCTTTCGGCAAACTTTGGATCGTCAAAGGACTTCTTCCAAAACTCTGTGCCTTTATCGGAAGTTAAGGTCTTTTCAATGGTCTCACTTACAACCTTTTGGTCCATGACCATCTTTTGCTGCATTTTTTCATCAGCCATCAATTCTTCGAGTGCTTTTTTTCCTTCATCTGTCTTTAATATATCTACAACCATTTTTTTAGTTTGCTCATAATCCATTTGGCCGGCGCCAGATTCCCCTTGGCCGCAGCCTGATACGAAAAACACTAGCGCTAATGGAAGGAGCAAACGGAATGTTTTTTTCATGGTGAAGCTCCTTTCAGAGGTGTCCTTACCTTTAGAATGAAGATTTTCAGCAAATATTATGCGCTGGAATTACAATGCCTAGATTTTTCAAACTTTGGTTGGTACAATCAATAAGAATGAATTTATTTATTATGGGGGAAAAATAAATTGACTAGCCGTAATTGGGTAAAGCTTTTTATAACAACTCTTTTAGTCGGAGGAATAACGACGGGAGTTGTCGGGTTTATTGTGCGCTGGGATGAATTTGCACCTATTTTTACTGACTTCGATTTCCTGGAGATTCTGTCAGTATTGTTCTGGCTTATCGGTGTAGGATTAATCTTCAGTATTATTAGCCAAATGGGCTTTTTTGCTTATTTGACAGTACACCGCTTTGGATTGGGGATTTTCAAAGGATTATGGAATCCTATTCAAATTGTCCTTATTTTATTTGCTTTATTTGACTTGGTTTATTTCCGCTATAAGGCTTTTGCCGGTGCGGGAGACAGCATGCTTCCTTATGTTGGCGTTGCAGCAGTCCTTCTTATAGTCGCTCTTGTGGTCGCAGCAATTAAAACCAAACAGACCAACCAGCATGCCTTTATTCCTGCAGTCTTCTTCATGGTGGTCGTAACCGCCATCGAGTGGGTGCCGGTACTAAGGGTAAACGAAGAAAGCTGGCTATATCTAATGCTGATCCCGTTATTAGTCTGCAACACCTATCAGCTGCTTATTCTTCATAAGCTGAATGAAGATTCTCAAAAGCAAAGAAGCCATATAGCTAAAAAGCCATCCAAATAACGGATGGCTTTTGTTTTATTTAATTTCATTTGTCTTTGTCTCGGCATTCGCAATCATTTCTGAGACGGAAACAAAGCTGAGCCCCTTGGACTCTACATCATTTAAAATGAGCGGAAGAGCCTTGGCTGTTTGCTTGGCAGAATCAGATGCATGCAATAGTACAATATCTCCTTTTTTGGCTTTTGATACGTTCTCTGCAATCCTTTCAACACCCGGATTCGTCCAATCCTTTGAATCGACGCTCCAATGGACAACGGTATAACCCATCCGGTCAGCAACCTTTAAGGTTTTCTGATCAAAATGCCCTGTTGGGGCGCGTACAAGCTTAATGTCTTTAACATTCAGTTTTCTAAATGCCTCCTGCGCCTTTGCAAGGTCCCTTCTGATTTTATCCTCTTCAAGCTCTGTATAATCTTCATAGCCATAGCCCAGAATTCCGATTTCATAGCCTTCTTTCACAATCCTTGAAACTAAATCCGGATGGCGCTCCGCCCAGGAACCGGCCAGGAAAAAGGTCGCAGATTTAACATTCTCTTTTTTAAGGATATCCAATATGGGCTCTGCTTTAACATCCCCCCATCCTATATTAAAGGTGAGGGCAATATCCTTTTCCCCTTTGTATATCGCCTTAGGCCCGTCTTTGGCTGAAAAAGCAGGCAAGTGGACAAAACTCTGCATGAAGAGGAACCATGCTGTGAAAAATGCTGCAATGACAACCAGTGAAATTTGTTTTAAAGACTTACCATTCAATACGTAAAAAAAGTTCATTATCGTTCACCTCGTCCGATACCTTCCTAGTCTCATACCTATGCTGAACTTGTCTCTTCCATGTATAAAAAAATTTATTCATAAAAAAACTTAATTGGAAAAATACTACAAAAAAACAAATTGAAAAATGTATTGGAGGCAATCAAAATGATGGGAATGCTTTTAAGCCAAAAAGAGCTAAAAGAAATGGAGTATCTGATCAAGCGGGAAATGGACGAAATATTATTTGATTTAAAAGATGACAGAATCGACCACATTGTCAAAAGAGCGATGGAGGAACGATACAAAATTTTATTTTCCTTATTTCAGCGTATGGCTACGCCAGCAGATTGCCTGAAATACATGCGTTCCCGCCAGCATCATGAAAAGAAGGGGTGATTTTTTTTGGGGTGTGAAGAAAAAACTCAGAAAGGTTGTTGACTTCTTATTGGTATCTTGGTATATTAATAAACGTCGCTGATGACGGAAAGCATCAATAAAAACAACTTAAAAAAAGTTGTTGACGTCGAAGTTGGCATGTGATATATTAAGAAAGTCGCTTCTGAGCGGCGGATTGATCTTTGAAAACTGAACGAACAAAACGTCAACGTTTAAATCATTAGTCTTTTTCGAAAAGACAAACGAGCTAATCAACTCTTATATGGAGAGTTTGATCCTGGCTCAGGACGAACGCTGGCGGCGTGCCTAATACATGCAAGTCGAGCGGACGGATGGGAGCTTGCTCCCTGAAGTCAGCGGCGGACGGGTGAGTAACACGTGGGCAACCTGCCTGTAAGACTGGGATAACTCCGGGAAACCGGGGCTAATACCGGATAACTCTTTTCCTCACATGAGGAAAAGCTGAAAGATGGTTTCGGCTATCACTTACAGATGGGCCCGCGGCGCATTAGCTAGTTGGTGAGGTAACGGCTCACCAAGGCCACGATGCGTAGCCGACCTGAGAGGGTGATCGGCCACACTGGGACTGAGACACGGCCCAGACTCCTACGGGAGGCAGCAGTAGGGAATCTTCCGCAATGGACGAAAGTCTGACGGAGCAACGCCGCGTGAGTGATGAAGGTTTTCGGATCGTAAAACTCTGTTGTCAGGGAAGAACAAGTACCGGAGTAACTGCCGGTACCTTGACGGTACCTGACCAGAAAGCCACGGCTAACTACGTGCCAGCAGCCGCGGTAATACGTAGGTGGCAAGCGTTGTCCGGAATTATTGGGCGTAAAGCGCGCGCAGGCGGTTCCTTAAGTCTGATGTGAAAGCCCCCGGCTCAACCGGGGAGGGTCATTGGAAACTGGGGAACTTGAGTGCAGAAGAGAAGAGTGGAATTCCACGTGTAGCGGTGAAATGCGTAGAGATGTGGAGGAACACCAGTGGCGAAGGCGACTCTTTGGTCTGTAACTGACGCTGAGGCGCGAAAGCGTGGGGAGCAAACAGGATTAGATACCCTGGTAGTCCACGCCGTAAACGATGAGTGCTAAGTGTTAGAGGGTTTCCGCCCTTTAGTGCTGCAGCAAACGCATTAAGCACTCCGCCTGGGGAGTACGGCCGCAAGGCTGAAACTCAAAGGAATTGACGGGGGCCCGCACAAGCGGTGGAGCATGTGGTTTAATTCGAAGCAACGCGAAGAACCTTACCAGGTCTTGACATCTCCTGACAACCCTAGAGATAGGGCGTTCCCCTTCGGGGGACAGGATGACAGGTGGTGCATGGTTGTCGTCAGCTCGTGTCGTGAGATGTTGGGTTAAGTCCCGCAACGAGCGCAACCCTTGATCTTAGTTGCCAGCATTCAGTTGGGCACTCTAAGGTGACTGCCGGTGACAAACCGGAGGAAGGTGGGGATGACGTCAAATCATCATGCCCCTTATGACCTGGGCTACACACGTGCTACAATGGATGGTACAAAGGGCTGCAAGACCGCGAGGTTAAGCGAATCCCATAAAACCATTCTCAGTTCGGATTGCAGGCTGCAACTCGCCTGCATGAAGCCGGAATCGCTAGTAATCGCGGATCAGCATGCCGCGGTGAATACGTTCCCGGGCCTTGTACACACCGCCCGTCACACCACGAGAGTTTGTAACACCCGAAGTCGGTGGGGTAACCTTTTGGAGCCAGCCGCCTAAGGTGGGACAGATGATTGGGGTGAAGTCGTAACAAGGTAGCCGTATCGGAAGGTGCGGCTGGATCACCTCCTTTCTAAGGAATATTTACAAGAAACGTGACGTTCTTTGTTCGTTCAGTTTTGAGAGTTCAATCTCTCAATGAAAGATTCGTTCTTTGAAAACTAGATAATGATTATGAAGAAGCAATAACCGAGTAATCGCCATTTTAGTGAATTCTCTCTATGTTAAATAGAGTTAAAAACCTTTGATCTTGTTCATCTTCGATGAACCTGTCAAATACGGTTAAGTTAGAAAGGGCGCACGGTGAATGCCTTGGCACTAGGAGCCGATGAAGGACGGTACTAACACCGATATGCTTCGGGGAGCTGTAAGTAAGCTTTGATCCGGAGATTTCCGAATGGGGAAACCCCCTATCCGTAATGGGATAGGATCCTTATCTGAATACATAGGATATGGAAGGCAGACCCGGGGAACTGAAACATCTAAGTACCCGGAGGAAGAGAAAGCAAACGCGATTCCCTGAGTAGCGGCGAGCGAAACGGGATTAGCCCAAACCAGGAGGCTTGCCTCCTGGGGTTGTAGGACACTCTATACGGAGTTACAAAGGAACGAGGTAAATGAACAGGTCTGGAAAGGCCGGCCAGAGAAGGTAAAAGCCCTGTAGTTGAAACTTCGTTCCCTCCAGAGTGGATCCTGAGTACGGCGGGACACGAGAAATCCCGTCGGAAGCAGGGAGGACCATCTCCCAAGGCTAAATACTCCCTAGTGACCGATAGTGAACCAGTACCGTGAGGGAAAGGTGAAAAGCACCCCGGAAGGGGAGTGAAAGAGATCCTGAAACCGTGTGCCTACAAGTAGTTAGAGCCCGTTAATGGGTGATAGCGTGCCTTTTGTAGAATGAACCGGCGAGTTACGATTACATGCGAGGTTAAGTTGATAAGACGGAGCCGCAGCGAAAGCGAGTCTGAACAGGGCGAATGAGTATGTGGTCGTAGACCCGAAACCAGGTGATCTACCCATGTCCAGGGTGAAGTCCAGGTAACACTGGATGGAGGCCCGAACCCACGCACGTTGAAAAGTGCGGGGATGAGGTGTGGGTAGCGGAGAAATTCCAATCGAACTTGGAGATAGCTGGTTCTCTCCGAAATAGCTTTAGGGCTAGCCTCATGTAGTAAGAGTCTTGGAGGTAGAGCACTGTTTGGACTAGGGGCCCCCATCGGGTTACCGAATTCAGACAAACTCCGAATGCCAAAGACTTATCCATGGGAGTCAGACTGCGAGTGATAAGATCCGTAGTCAAGAGGGAAACAGCCCAGACCACCAGCTAAGGTCCCAAAGTATACGTTAAGTGGAAAAGGATGTGGAGTTGCTTAGACAACCAGGATGTTGGCTTAGAAGCAGCCACCATTTAAAGAGTGCGTAATAGCTCACTGGTCGAGTGACTCCGCGCCGAAAATGTACCGGGGCTAAACGTATCACCGAAGCTGTGGATTGACATCTTCCGATGTCAGTGGTAGGAGAGCGTTCTAAGGGCGTTGAAGCCAGACCGCAAGGACTGGTGGAGCGCTTAGAAGTGAGAATGCCGGTATGAGTAGCGAAAGATGGGTGAGAATCCCATCCACCGAATGCCTAAGGTTTCCTGAGGAAGGCTCGTCCGCTCAGGGTTAGTCGGGACCTAAGCCGAGGCTGAAAAGCGTAGGCGATGGACAACAGGTTGATATTCCTGTACCACCTCTTTACCGTTTGAGCAATGGGGGGACGCAGGAGGATAGGGTAAGCGCGCTGCTGGATTAGCGCGTCCAAGCAGTTAGGCCGGTAACGAGGCAAATCCCGTTACCATACAGGCTGAGCTGTGACGGCGAGGGAAATTTAGTACCGAAGTTCCTGATTCCACACTGCCAAGAAAAGCCTCTAGCGAGGGAAAAGGTGCCCGTACCGCAAACCGACACAGGTAGGCGAGGAGAGAATCCTAAGGTGAGCGAGAGAACTCTCGTTAAGGAACTCGGCAAAATGACCCCGTAACTTCGGGAGAAGGGGTGCTCATTAGGGTGAATAGCCCTGATGAGCCGCAGTGAATAGGCCCAGGCGACTGTTTAGCAAAAACACAGGTCTCTGCGAAGCCGCAAGGCGAAGTATAGGGGCTGACGCCTGCCCGGTGCTGGAAGGTTAAGAGGAGAGGTTAGCGCAAGCGAAGCTTTGAATCGAAGCCCCAGTAAACGGCGGCCGTAACTATAACGGTCCTAAGGTAGCGAAATTCCTTGTCGGGTAAGTTCCGACCCGCACGAAAGGCGTAACGATCTGGGCACTGTCTCAACGAGAGACTCGGTGAAATTATAGTACCTGTGAAGATGCAGGTTACCCGCGACAGGACGGAAAGACCCCGTGGAGCTTTACTGTAGCCTGATATTGAATTTTGGTACAGCTTGTACAGGATAGGTAGGAGCCTGAGAAGCCGGAGCGCCAGCTTCGGTGGAGGCGTCGGTGGGATACTACCCTGGCTGTATTGAAATTCTAACCCGCGCCCCTGATCGGGGCGGGAGACAGTGTCAGGTGGGCAGTTTGACTGGGGCGGTCGCCTCCTAAAAAGTAACGGAGGCGCCCAAAGGTTCCCTCAGAATGGTTGGAAATCATTCGCAGAGTGTAAAGGCACAAGGGAGCTTGACTGCGAGACCTACAAGTCGAGCAGGGACGAAAGTCGGGCTTAGTGATCCGGTGGTTCCGCATGGAAGGGCCATCGCTCAACGGATAAAAGCTACCCCGGGGATAACAGGCTTATCTCCCCCAAGAGTCCACATCGACGGGGAGGTTTGGCACCTCGATGTCGGCTCATCGCATCCTGGGGCTGTAGTCGGTCCCAAGGGTTGGGCTGTTCGCCCATTAAAGCGGTACGCGAGCTGGGTTCAGAACGTCGTGAGACAGTTCGGTCCCTATCCGTCGTGGGCGCAGGAAATTTGAGAGGAGCTGTCCTTAGTACGAGAGGACCGGGATGGACGCACCGCTGGTGTACCAGTTGTCTTGCCAAAGGCATCGCTGGGTAGCTATGTGCGGAAGGGATAAGTGCTGAAAGCATCTAAGCATGAAGCCCCCCTCGAGATGAGATTTCCCATAGCGTCAAGCTAGTAAGATCCCTGAAAGATGATCAGGTTGATAGGTCAGAGGTGGAAGCGTGGCGACATGTGGAGCTGACTGATACTAATCGATCGAGGACTTAACCAAGTCAAATATGGTTATTACTCGGCAAATTCTTCTTCATACATTATCTAGTTTTGAGGGAACGAAAATGAAATTTCCTCTTGAAAAAAACTTCAAAAGAAAGTATAATCATACTTGTCTTTTGAAAATAGTCTGGTGGCGATAGCGAGAAGGTCACACCCGTTCCCATACCGAACACGGAAGTTAAGCTTCTCAGCGCCGATGGTAGTTAGGGGCTGTCCCCTTGTGAGAGTAGGACGTTGCCAGGCTGTTTTATAATACCACTTTTCCGCAGTAGCTCAGTGGTAGAGCATTCGGCTGTTAACCGAACGGTCGCAGGTTCGAATCCTGCCTGCGGAGCCATTTTCATAAAGCCCCTTATGGGAATTATGATCTGCTGCTTCCATAGCTCAGCAGGTAGAGCACTTCCATGGTAAGGAAGAGGTCACCGGTTCGAGCCCGGTTGGAAGCTCTCTTAATGTAGACAACTAGAATACTAGGCCCCTTGGTCAAGCGGTTAAGACACCGCCCTTTCACGGCGGTAACACGGGTTCGAATCCCGTAGGGGTCACCATAATGGAGGATTAGCTCAGCTGGGAGAGCATCTGCCTTACAAGCAGAGGGTCGGCGGTTCGATCCCGTCATCCTCCACCATATTTGCCGGTGTAGCTCAATTGGTAGAGCAACTGACTTGTAATCAGTAGGTTGGGGGTTCAAGTCCTCTCGCCGGCACCATCTGTTTTTCGTAGATGGAGGGGTAGCGAAGTGGCTAAACGCGGCGGACTGTAAATCCGCTCCTTCGGGTTCGGCAGTTCGAATCTGCCCCCCTCCACCACTTATACTTAATAAAAACACAAAAACTGGACAAGCTATGAATGTCCTTTTTATTTTGTAATTATTGGGCTATAGCCAAGCGGTAAGGCACCGGACTTTGACTCCGTCACTCGCAGGTTCGAATCCTGCTAGCCCAGCCATTTTTGCTTTTATAGTATGAGCCATTAGCTCAGTCGGTAGAGGATTTTAAAAGATTGCAGCATCGAAGCATTACATCCCTGAATGGCAAACTTTTAAAATCTGCGACAAAGACCAAAGGGCTTTGAAGCACATCTGCAATTGAAGTTTAGGCAACAGAATCATATTACGAGCCATTAGCTCAGTCGGTAGAGCAGATTGCAGCATCAGTGAGTCACTTCACCCGAATAGCAATCTGTGACAAAACACGCAGTGTTTTGGAACATCTGACTCAGCAGATTCAAACTTTAGGAAACATAACTCATTACGAGCCATTAGCTCAGTCGGTAGAGCATCTGACTTTTAATCAGAGGGTCGAAGGTTCGAGTCCTTCATGGCTCACTTTATAGAAAAACGCAGACCTTGGGAATCGAGTCCTGAAGGTCTTACTTGTAAATACAAATATGCTGCGGAAGTAGTTCAGTGGTAGAACATCACCTTGCCAAGGTGGGGGTCGCGGGTTCGAATCCCGTCTTCCGCTCCAAATGGGGCCTTAGCTCAGCTGGGAGAGCGCCTGCTTTGCACGCAGGAGGTCAGCGGTTCGATCCCGCTAGGCTCCACCAATATACATAATACGTCAATCCTTAAACCGCACTGGTTTAAGGATTTTTTGTTTCATAAATATCAGATCAGCATCTGAAAAATTAGGACTTCCTTCCCCTAAACCCGCATATATATACACGATTTTGTCGAGTTGAGTCATGTGTTTGAAAGCGGTTAAAATATAGATATGAAGGGAAAGGGAGGACTTGTATTATGAATAGACAGAAATTATCGATAATTGGGATGCCGATGGATCTTGGCCAGATGAGACGCGGTGTGGATATGGGGCCAAGTGCGATTCGTTATGCCGGAGTGAATGAACGTTTAAAATGTTTATTTGAAGAAATCCATGATCAGGGCGATATTGCTATCGGCCGCCCGGAGGTCCAAATCGATCCAAATTCAAATCTTCGAAACTTGCACCTTATTGCTGAAAAAACGGAAATGCTTGCAGAAAAAGTTGATCACGCAATAAAAGGCGGTTCTTTTCCATTAGTGCTCGGCGGCGACCATAGCATCGCGATTGGAACCTTGGCAGGGGTATCGAAGCACTATTCGAATCTTGGGGTAATCTGGTATGATGCCCATGGGGATTTAAATACAGCTGAGACATCACCTTCAGGAAACATACATGGCATGCCGCTTGCTGTAAGCCTGGGTATGGGCCATCCGCTTTTAACCAATGTAGGGGGATATGGTCCAAAGGTAAAGCCGGAGAATATTGTCATTATTGGGGCAAGGTCATTGGATGAAGGAGAACGGGAGCTTATTAAGGAAAAAGGCATTAAAGTGTATACCATGCATGAAATTGACCGTCTTGGAATGACAAAGGTTATGGAAGAATCTATTACATATTTAAAAGAAAGAAATACAGATGGTGTTCATCTGTCTCTTGATTTGGATGGGCTGGATCCGCATGATGCACCGGGTGTCGGAACTCCGGTAATTGGCGGCATCAGCTACCGTGAAAGCCACTTGGCCATGGAGATGCTTGCAGAAGCACAAATCATTACATCAGCTGAATTTGTAGAGGTTAATCCCATTTTGGATGACAAGAACAAAACAGCTACTGTCGCAGTCGCACTTATGGGTTCACTATTTGGCGAAAAGCTTCTATAATAAAGGAAAATAAAAATGAGCAGAACATAGACAAGTTCTGCTCATTTTTTTGCTGTGAGTGTATAATATTTATTTAGAAGTTCATCGAGTTTTATGCTGGTATCAACTACCATGTGATCTGTAAAAGATCCGGAAGCTGCTAATTGAATCATTCTTGTCCGGCAATCCTCAATATCTCTCAATAATTCCTTAACACACACCGTAACCAACCCTTTTCGATAAATTTAGTACTTTTATACCCTAAAAGAAAAAAATTAAACCAGAATAAGTAAAAATTTGTTAATATAGAAATTGAATGTTTTTTTAATTAAAACGAAACCTTTTCCGCTATCGATTCGTATTATCGATTAGCCGCACTGGAGCGGAGGTAAAAAAATGGAGACAATCGTAAAGAAGAGGATAAAGCAAGTATTAAAAGGCGACCAGGATGCTTATGCTGAAGTTGTTGAAATATACAAAGATAAAGTTTTTCAGATTTGCTACAGAATGCTGGGAAACAGGCATGAGGCGGAGGATATCGCTCAAGAGGCCTTCTTAAGAGCTTATGTAAATATTGCCAGCTTTAATATTGACTTGAAGTTTTCCACATGGCTCTATCGGATTGCCACTAACCTTTGTATAGACAGAATCAGAAAAAAGAAGCCTGATTATTATCTGGATGCAGAGGTCGCCGGAACGGATGGACTGAACATGTATTCTCAAATCGCTTCAGATGCGAGACTGCCGGAGGAAGATGTAGAAAGCCTGGAACTGCAGGAAACAATCCAAAGAGAAATATCGAAGCTTCCTGAGAAATATCGTTCGGTTATTGTTTTAAAATATATTGAAGAATTATCGCTGAACGAGATCAGTGAAACGCTCGATCTTCCATTGGGAACCGTAAAGACCCGGATTCACCGGGGTCGGGAAGCTCTTAGAAATCAATTAAGATATGTTTAATAAAGAGGGTGAGAACTTTGAAATGTCCAGCAGAAATGGTTGTTTATATGCACGAGTACCTAGATGAAGAGATCTCAGCCGAACATGAGAAGGAATTAAGGGCACATCTGCAAAACTGCGGGGAGTGTCAAACTCATTTCCATGAACTAAAGAAAACGATCGCTTTGGTCCAAAGCACTTCACATATACAGGCACCTGAAAATTTCACGGCAAATGTTATGGCGAAATTGCCAAAAGAAAAGCGGAAGGTAGGGGTTCAGCGCTGGTTCAGGCATCATCCGCTTTTAACTGCGGCGTCACTCTTTCTTGTTCTGATGGTGGGAAGCGTCGCATCTTCGTGGGGTCAGGATCACCAATTATCCGTTTCTAAGCAGCCGAACCTTGTGGTGCAAAACGATAAGGTGATTGTACCTGAAGGTGAAGTGGTAAAAGGCGATGTAGTGGTTAAGAACGGCGACTTGGAAATTAAGGGCGAGGTCGAGGGGAATGTTACAGTCATCAATGGCCAGCAGTATATGGCTTCCGCAGGCAAGGTCACTGGAGAAATCGAAGAGGTTGATGCCATATTCGAATGGCTGTGGTATCACATCAAAACGGCTGCTAAGGATGCTGTAAATGTCTTTGGAACAGGAGAAACAGATAAAGAAAAGTAGTCAATAGTATAGAGAATCCCTGCTATAAAGCAGGGATTCTTAGTATGCAAATGACAATGCTGAATTTTCCAGATGGCATATGCTGTTTCAAAATTGGAATTAGCGATGAATATGATATAATATGAAAGTTACATATAGGAACTTTAGGCATTTTTGCTTTTGAAATATATATTTGGAGGAAGGATAATGTCGTTTGCGGATTTCTCAATTTTGAAATTGTTGGCTAATACAATAGACATTCTCCTTGTCTGGTACGTCATCTATAAACTCATAATGATTGTTAAAGGAACAAAGGCTGTCCAATTGCTGAAGGGGATTTTTGTCATTATCCTGGTTAAAGTAGCAAGCGACAAGTTCCATCTGCAAACATTAGGGTGGATGATGGAGCAAGTGCTTTTATGGGGATTTCTGGCCATCATAATCATTTTCCAGCCGGAGCTGCGAAGAGCACTGGAGCAATTGGGAAGAGGAAGATTCTTCTCAAGGACGGCTAATCAGGAGGAAGAAAATCAGGAGAAACTGGTCGAATCTATTGCGAAGGCCGTAGATTATATGGCTAAACGGCGCATTGGCGCGCTTATTTCAGTTGAGCGGGAAACAGGTTTGAACGATTATATTGAAACCGGTATTGGGCTGGATTCCAAAATTTCATCTGAGCTCCTGATTAATATATTTATACCAAATACACCGCTGCATGATGGAGCCGTTATTATTCAAAAAAATTGTGTGGCGGCAGCTGCCTGTTATCTGCCTCTGTCAGAAAGTCCTTTCATCTCAAAAGAACTCGGCACCAGACATAGGGCAGCTTTAGGCATTAGTGAAGTAACTGACAGCATAACCATTATCGTTTCAGAGGAAACAGGAAGTGTTTCCTTAACCAAAAACGGGGAGCTGCACCGTGACTTAAAAGCTGAGGCTTTTAAAGATATGCTTTCAATTGAATTGCTTGCTCAGCAGAAAATAAAGCAGACTTCTTCAGGTCTTTGGAACTGGAGGGGGAAAAAGAATGGATAAGTTAATTGATAAAATGGTAGACACCCGCTGGTTTATGAAAATTGTTGCCTTGATTCTTGCCCTTTTTCTTTTTGACTCTGTGTATGATGCAGATAAGGAATTAAAGGAAATAAATGTTCCTGGCCAGCAGGATTCAGCCATTATTGAAGATGTCCCGGTGAAAAGCTATTATGATACGGAAAACCTGGTCGTAACCGGTACGCCGGACACAGTTGACTTGAGTCTGGAGGGCCCAAAAAGCCATCTTGAGTCAGCGAAAAAACAGCAGAACTTTGAAGTATATATAGATTTGACGAATGCAGAAATTGGCTCGCAAAGAGTAGAAATTAAGATTCGTGATATCTCAGATAAACTGGATGTGACCATTAATCCTCAATATGCAGATGTGACCGTCCATGAAAAAGTCACCCAGGAATTTAAAGTGGATGCAGAATTTAATAATAGCCTTCTTGGTGAGGGCTATACGGCTGAAGCTGCATCTGCAGAACCAAAGACGGTTAAAATCACGGGAGCCAAAGAAGTAATCGAGCGGATTAGTTTTGTTAAAGCAACTCTTGATGTCAAGGGTCCTATAACCGAGACAATCGCTAATGATGCAACAGTCAGGGTATTGGATCGTGAGATGAATAAGCTTGATGTCATTGTGGAGCCTCAGGTAATTCGGGTAACAGTTCCCGTTAAGCAGTTAAGCAAGACGGTGCCTGTTACGATTGTCCGGAACGGGGAACCGCAAGATGGGGTAACCATTAATTCGATTAAGCTTGATGTTAATGAGGCTTCTATAACGGGCCGGGAAGATATATTGAATGAGACTGAAAGCGTCAGGGTAGAGGTAGATGTCAGCAAGATTGAGAAAGATACTGTGCTTACCCTGCCGGTTATTATCCCGGATGGCATTTCAGCAGTAGATCCTAAAACAGTGAAGGCGTCAGTTGATGTCAGCACTGAAGAGAGTGCAGGCAAAGAAGAAGAAGAGGAAAGTACAGAGGAGCCTGCCGAAGAAACACAGGCACAGGATCAAGAGGTAACCAAGACCTTTTCAAGCCTTGCCATTAACTTAGAAGGCTTATCCGAAGAATATGAAGCGGTCCTTAAAAATCCTGCTTCCGGAAGGACAAGTATTACGGTTACCGGGAATAGCAGCACAGTTCAGGATCTCAAAGCGGACGATTTTAATCTGTATTTGAGCCTGGCAGACCTTGGAGAAGGTGACCATGAGGTGCCAATCAATGTAGACGGCCCTTCAGGTGTGGATATAAAGCCTGCTGCAGGTAAAGCGACGATAACGATTACACAAAAAGAAGAAGCTTAATACAGTTTTTAAAGTTAGAAGGAGCGATTATAAAATGGGTAAATATTTCGGTACAGATGGAGTACGCGGAGTTGCAAATAGTGAATTGACACCGGAGCTGGCCTTTAAGCTGGGCCGTTTTGGAGGTTATGTATTAACGAAAGACCATGATCGTCCGAAAGTATTAATCGGCCGGGATACCCGTATTTCAGGCCATATGCTGGAAGGCGCACTTGTAGCAGGGCTATTATCAATTGGAGCAGAAGTTATGCGCCTTGGAGTCATTTCAACGCCTGGTGTTGCGTATTTAACAAAAGCATTGGGGGCAGAGGCTGGAGTCATGATTTCTGCTTCTCATAATCCGGTTGAAGATAACGGAATCAAGTTCTTTGGCCCGGATGGGTTCAAGCTGTCCGATGATCAGGAAGCGGAGATTGAGGGATTAATGGATATGGCAGAAGATCAGCTTCCAAGACCGGTCGGAGGAAGCCTGGGGCAGGTAAATGATTACTTTGAAGGCGGCCAGAAATATCTTCAATACTTAAAGCAGACAGTTGATGAAGATTTCTCCGGCATTCACATTGCACTTGATTGTGCACATGGAGCTACTTCGCCGCTTGCAACGCACTTATTCGCTGACCTTGATGCAGATCTATCCATGATGGGAGCATCTCCTAATGGTTTAAATATCAATGCAGGAGTTGGATCAACTCATCCTGAGGCCCTATCTGCCTTCGTAAAGGAAAGAGAAGCAGATGTCGGTTTGGCATTTGATGGAGACGGAGACCGTTTGATTGCCATTGATGAAAATGGCGATATTGTGGATGGCGACCAAATCATGTATATTTGCGGAAAGTACATGAAAGAACAGGGGAGACTTAAGCAGAACACAGTCGTTTCTACTGTCATGAGCAATCTTGGCTTCTATAAAGGGCTGGAAGCCAACGGAGTCGAAAGTGTGCAGACAGCTGTAGGCGACCGCTATGTTGTAGAAGAAATGAAGAAGAATGGCTACAACCTTGGCGGAGAACAGTCAGGTCATATTATTTTCCTGGACTACATCACAACGGGAGATGGACTTTTAACAGGGCTTCAGCTTGTGAACATTATGAAGGTAACTAAAAAGCCATTATCTGAGCTTGCAAACGAAATGAAGAAATTCCCGCAAAAGCTTGTGAATATCCGTGTAACAGACAAGCACCATGTGACAGACAATGAAAAAGTGAAAGAAGTCATTGCACAGGTTGAAGAAGAAATGAACGGAAACGGCCGCATTCTTGTCCGTCCTTCCGGAACAGAACCGCTGGTCCGCGTCATGGCAGAAGCGCCAACAGGTGAACTATGTGCTTCATATGTAGAGCGCATTGCTGCTGTTGTTGAGAGTGAAATGGGATTAAAAGAGTAAAAAGCACAATTCATATGCATAAGGGAACTCCTAAGCTCCCTTATGCATATTTTTATATATGGCAGCTTCCATTTTTCTATATGGATATTTGTTGACGGAAGTCTGACTTTGATGTATGATAGTCCTGTTTTTGTATTTAAGAATACAGGACATCTTTATTCAAGAAGAGAAAGGTGGATAGTGAGAGAGAATAGTAATTTAAAGCGCCTGAACTAATCCTGGACGTAAGGATTAGTTGACGAGGAGGAGGTTTATCGAATGTTCGGCGGATGCCTCCCGGTTGAAAGCACAACCGATGATTTCTTCTTTAAAACATTCAGGCAACTGAATGGACAAAGAGAAGGGAATGCTAAAATTAAGAAACGCTCTTCTAAGAGGCTGTAATGCCCCCAGAGCGGCGTATATAAAAAAAACAGAGATAAGGGGCAGGACTGCCCCGAAAAGGCTTCTTGCCCCTTCATTATTAGGAGGAAAAGAAGTATGTGTGGAATCGTTGGATATATCGGAAGCTTAGATTCAAAGGAAATTTTATTAAAAGGCTTGGAAAAGCTTGAATATAGAGGATATGATTCTGCTGGAATCGCAGTTATGAACGATAATGGCGTTCAGGTTTTCAAGGAAAAAGGCCGTATTGCGGACCTTCGCAATATTGTTGATGAAGATGTGATGGCAAACACAGGAATTGGACACACCCGCTGGGCGACTCACGGTGTTCCAAGCACAGTCAATGCCCACCCTCATCAAAGCAATTCCAGCCGTTTTACGCTTGTTCATAATGGCGTTATTGAGAACTATGACATTTTAAAGCGCGAATACTTGCAGGGAGTAGCTCTTCAAAGTGATACAGATACAGAAATCATCGTTCAGCTGATTGACTTATTCGTGAGCGAGGGATTAAGCACTGAAGAAGCGTTCCGTAAAACGCTGACACTTTTAAAAGGCTCTTATGCAATTGCTCTTTTGGATGCTGAAAACAATGAAACGATTTTTGTTGCAAAAAACAAGAGCCCGCTTCTAGTTGGACTAGGTGAAACTTTCAATGTAGTCGCTTCTGACGCAATGGCGATGCTGCAGGTTACTGATCAGTATGTTGAACTGATGGACAAAGAAATTGTTATTGTCACAAAAGATGCTGTTCAGATTCAGACTCTGAATGGTGAGGCAATCAGCCGCGATCCATATACAGCTGAATTGGATGCAAGCGACATTGAAAAGGGAACATACCCTCACTACATGCTGAAGGAAATCGATGAGCAGCCTTTAGTGATGCGCAAAATCATCCAGAAGTATCAAAATGATCAAGACGAGCTGACGATCGATCAGGAAATCGTTGACGCGATGAACGATGCTGACCGCATTTATATCATTGCTGCAGGTACTTCTTATCATGCAGGACTTGTTGGAAAGCAGTTTATTGAAAAAATCGCAAAAATTCCAGTTGAAGTTCACATTTCAAGTGAGTTTGGCTACAATATGCCATTGCTTTCAGAGAAGCCGTTATTTATCTTTATCTCTCAGAGCGGTGAAACAGCAGACAGCCGTGCCGTGCTTGTGAATATTAAGGAAATGGGCCATAAGGCGTTAACGATTACAAACGTTCCAGGTTCAACTCTATCCCGTGAAGCGGATTACACATTATTGCTTCATGCTGGCCCTGAAATTGCTGTTGCTTCTACAAAGGCATATACAGCCCAGATTGCTGTATTATCCATTCTTGCAGAAGTCACTGGGAAGAGCCGGGGATTGGAGCTGGACTTCAACCTTGTACAGGAGCTCGGCATCGTTGCGAATGCCATGGAAGTTCTTTGTGATGCGAAGGAAGAGTTCGAAGACATTGCACGCAAATTCCTTTCCACTACTCGCAATGCGTTTTTCATTGGCCGTGGAATCGACTTCTATGTCGGCCTTGAAGGTGCACTTAAATTGAAAGAAATCTCATATATTCAAGCTGAAGGCTTTGCAGGCGGAGAATTAAAGCACGGAACCATTGCTTTAATCGAGAACGGTACGCCAATCATTGCCCTGGCAACTCAAGAAAGTGTTAACTTAGGCATTCGCGGCAACGTCAAAGAGGTTGTTGCCCGCGGTGCAAACCCTTGCATCATTTCCATGAAAGGGCTGGAAACAGAAGAAGACAGCTTTATCATTCCGGAAGTGAACGAGCTATTAACACCTCTTATCTCTGTAATACCATTACAATTAATCTCTTACTATGCTGCGCTGCATCGCGAGTGTGACGTAGATAAGCCGCGTAACCTGGCTAAGTCAGTTACTGTGGAGTAAGAAAATATTCCCCCTGAAACGAGTGAAAATTGGAGGATTGCCTCCAGTTTTCCTCGTTTTTTTTGTCCAAAAGCGGGGAAGCAGGATTCTGACAAAAGACAGGAGAATAAAGAAGCAAATTAGGGAACAACCAATTAATAAACGCCAGTGGAATCCGCGAGTTTAGTTAAATAAAATGAAGTTATCATAATAACAAGTGGGTGTTAGATTGGATTATATAATAGACTTGGCAGAATCGATAACAAGTAAAAAAGTGAAAGTAAAAGAAATACCTAAATGGGGAGCATATCTGAGAAAGCAAAGGGAAGAAAGTTTTGCTAACCATCTCAGTGATAAAGAAAAGAAGTCCATTTATTTTTATGACGATGAAGATGGCTTTTGTGGCTACTTATGGCACTTATTTAGTTATGAGAGAAGGAAGTGCTTAAAGGAGGAACATGCTGATATAGCGTTTAATAAAGAAATGAAGGAGTCTTGTTACGTTTTTTATCAGCATTCTGATGATGCTCTTATCCTTGAAAATGCTTCATCTTTAACAGCCATGGACTTTGTAAATGAAGAGGATATTTACGTAGTAGATAAAGAGTTTAGTTGGACTTATATAGTGACCCATGAAACAGGCTGGTGCGGTCCATATTTTAGCCGGAAGTGATCTTAAATCTTTTACATTTTAAGAAGAGAAGGCAGAGGCAAGAGAACCTATTCTCAGCGAGTTACAAATTCAGTCAGGATTTACAATCGTTTTTTTTAAGGGTATGATTTTTATAGATGGATAATTGATTATGGGAGCGGAATAATGAAAGAATTAACATTCAAATCTTACGACCAATTTCTCCAATTTAATGAACATAAAGCGATGGAAAAAGCGGTCATGAAGGGACTTCAAGGAGATGAACTGGTAAAGTTCAAGCTTGAATTTCTGCAAAGAGCCAAAACCATGTGGAAAGAGTATGATTGTGATCTTTGGCTGGAAAAACACGGGTATGTCATCATAAACGTTTGGAAAGATGGCAGCGGCAAAAGAAAAGTGACAAGAGGACGACCAAAAAAACTGGATTCTGAAAAATACGTACATACCGTTCACGTCAGGCTAGATGAGGAAACGTATAGACAGCTGACGAATCACTGCCAGGAGAATCAGATCGACGTATCTGAAGCTATTCGGTGTCTAATTAAAACACTATAGAGGAAAGATGGGAGATTCAACTTTTGAGTTTGGATCTCCTTTTCGTTTAGATGCTTTACTGAAATGAGAATAATTTGAGGCAATTTCCGTAATTTGCTATCTGCCTCTTTTCTTTTAGTATTTTTTGTGATACATTAAATGTGTTAGAGATTGATAATCATTTTCAATAGTGTTTTATACATATAAAGGTTCTTTTTTTTGCTATTTAATGATAATGATTATCATTCTTTTAAAGTAGTTTTATAGATATTAAACAAGTAATGAGGGTTATTAATGAGATTATGGATGTTAGGAATTGCAGCCATTGTTCTGTCTTTTATCTCGCTGTTTATCGGTGCAATAGATATAACGCCTAAGGATCTGCTTAATTGGGAATCAGATGAAACACATATCTTCCTTATCAGCCGCATTCCACGTCTATTGGCGATTATTTTAGCGGGGGCAGGAATGAGTATTGCCGGTTTAATTATGCAGTCTTTAAGCCGCAATAAGTTTGTATCACCAACAACAGCCGGAACTTTGGATGCAGCAAAACTGGGTATTTTAATTTCCATGCTGTTTTTTACGAATGTCACTTATACACAGCAGGTTATTTTTAGCTTTGCCTTTGCTTTGGCAGGTACATTTCTCTTCATGCAGATTTTAGATCGTATAAAATTTAAAGATGTTATTTTCGTTCCGTTAATCGGAATTATGTATGGAAATATACTATCTTCGATTACAACGTTTCTTGGATATGAAGCTGATCTGCTGCAAAATCTATCTTCCTGGCTTATGGGAAGTTTTACTTTGATTATTGCCGGCCGTTATGAGCTTTTATATGTTAGTATTCCCGCTATTATTCTGGCGTATCTTTATGCGAATAAATTTACGGTTGCCGGAATGGGTGAGGATTTTGCAAGAAATCTTGGCTTAAGCTATAAGCTGGTACTGAATATTGGCCTGGTCCTTGTTGCGGTTATCTCAACAACGGTGGTTCTTACTGTCGGAGTTATTCCATTTTTAGGACTAATCGTTCCCAATATTGTCTCCTTATATTTAGGTGACAACCTGCGCAAAACAATTCCGCATACAGCGGTGCTGGGAATTGTCTTCCTATTAATATGTGACATTTTGGGGCGCATCATCATTCATCCTTATGAAATTCCGGTTAATGTAACCGTGGCAGTGATAGGCAGTGCTATCTTCTTAACGATGCTGCTAAGGGGGAGAGCATATGCGAAATAGTACAAAATTGATGATTTTAGCAGCTATGGCCATTGTGTTTATTTTGTTATATGGCTTTTATGATATTAAAGGCGGCTTTGATTATGCTTTTCCAAAGCGTATGCTCCGGGTCACAGCGATGATCATTACAGGAATCGCCATTGCTTATTCCACAGTTGTGTTCCAGACCATTACACATAACCGCATTTTAACACCATCTGTTATGGGCCTTGATTCCATGTATCAAGTGGTACAGACATTAATCTACTTTTTTGCAGGGTCGATGTCAGTGTGGGTGTTAAATAAATACTTGAACTTTGGCGCAGCCATTTTAGCCATGGTCATCTTTGCCCTGATTTTATACCGGGTTTTGTTCAGGGCTGATAAGCATCCCATTTATTTTCTTCTCTTAATAGGGATGATTATAGGAACACTCCTGGGGAGCTTTGTCACATTCCTGCAGGTATTGATAGATCCAGTCGAATATTTAAGTCTTCAAAGCCGGCTGTTTGCGACCTTTACAAATGTAAAAGCGGAGTTATTATTTATTTCAATTGGCATCCTTGCTCTGGCATTTCTTTATGGCTACCTTATTATGGGAAAACTGGACGTGATGTCGCTTGGCCGTGAAAATGCGATGAATCTAGGCATTAACTATGACGGTATGGTGATGAGAATTTTAATCTTATCGTCAGTTTTAATCGCTACATCAACTGCGCTGGTTGGTCCCATTACCTTTTTTGGACTGATTGTGGCCAATCTCTCCTATCAATATCTGGTGACATATAAACACTCCATCCATATTGTAGGGGCAAGCTTAATCAGTATCATTGCATTGGTCGGCGGTAATTTCCTTGTTGAGCATATATTTGAACTGCGCACCACATTAAGTGTCATTATTAATTTTGTTTGCGGAATTTACTTTATTTATCTATTACTTAAGGAAAGCAGGGCAGCAGGATGATTGAAATCATAGGATTAACAAAACAATTTGGTAAAAAGCCTGTTGTAGAGGATGTTACAGTCACAATCGAGCCAGGGACCATCACCTCTTTTATTGGACCGAATGGCGCTGGTAAATCAACGCTTCTTTCTATGGTAAGCCGTTTATTAGAAGCAGATACAGGTGAGGTATTGCTCGATCAAAATAATGTGAAAAAGTGGAAGTCTTCGGATTTTGCAAAAAGAGTATCCATTTTGAAACAGGCCAACTACCTTAATGTGAGATTAACAGTTCGTGAGCTGGTGTCTTTTGGGCGCTACCCCTATTCAAAAGGACGTTTGTCCGCTGCAGACGAAAAGTTTGTTGATCAAGCCATTGAATATATGAATTTAGCTGATATGGAAACTAAGTATTTAGATGAATTATCAGGCGGTCAGAAGCAGAGGGCATTTATTGCCATGGTCATTGCTCAGGATACGGATTATATCCTGCTGGATGAGCCTTTAAATAATCTGGATATGAAGCATTCTGTTCAGATTATGAAAATTTTGCGCAAGCTGGTTGATGAACTTGGAAAGACAGTTGTCATTGTTTTGCATGACATAAATTTTGCATCTGTTTATTCTGATCGTATCGTAGCCTTAAAGAATGGCCGGCTGATGAAAAATGGGCCGACCAGTGAAATCATTAATTCTGATGTGCTTCGTGAAATTTATGATATGGATATTCCCATTCAAGAACAGGATGGATGCAGGATTTGTGTCTATTTTAACTCGCATACATAAGCAGCATATTCCTGGAGAAATCTATTATATTTCTCCAGGGATCAGCTTATCTTGTGTGTCAAGTTTTTGTATTACTGGAAAATAATTTAATAAAATTCACGGAAAGTTATTGACTAATAAAGATTAATCAATAATAATTATCATCATAGTTGATAATGATAATCAATATCAATAAATATAAAAAGGGAGAGTAAAAAAATGAAAAAAATATTTTATGCACTGTTAGCAGCAATGGTATTATTGCTTGCCGCATGTGGATCTGCCGAAGAAGCTTCAAAAGAAGAATCAGCTGATAAAGCTGCAGCAGAAACAAATGGATCTGGAACTGAAGAAGGAAGCTCTGCATATCCCATGACTGTTTCCCCGACAGTTGCTTCAGTAGAAGGCAATGAGGGCGGTACAACTAATTTTGAAGATGTAGAATTTGAAAAGATGCCTGAAAGAATTGCTGTATTTGATTATGGTTTCTTAGATACATTAGATGCTCTTGGGGTTAAAGGAATTGTCGGTGTTGCGAAGGATTCTACTCTGCCTGCACACCTTGAAAAGTATGCTTCAGATGAGTATGAAAGTGTTGGCGGATTAAAAGAACCATTACTTGAAGATATTGCTGAAATGGATCCGGATGTAATCTTTATCTCGGGGCGCCAGTCAGCATTCTATGAAGAATTAAAAGAAATTGCCCCTGTCGTATTTGTTGGTACTTCTGACGCTGACTACTGGAACACCTTCCAATCTTCTGTAGACCTGGCAGCGAAAATGTTTGATAAAGAAGCAGAAGCTGAAGAATACACAGCGAAATATGAAGCAGCTTTAGAAGATATCAAAGCTTTAGCCGGAAACTATGAAAGCACTTTAGTAACTATGTACAATGAAGGCAAATTATCGGGTTTCTCAACTAATTCCCGCTTTGGCTACATCTATGACATATATGGATTCAAGCCGGTAACAGAAGATATCGAATCTTCTTCTCATGGTTCTAACTTCGGCTTTGAAGCGATCCTGGAATTTAATCCGCAAGTGTTATTCGTAATTGACCGTACAGCAGCGGTTGGCGGCGACTCTAATATTAAAGCTGATATGGAAAATGAAATCGTTAAGAAAACGGATGCTTATAAAAATAAAAAAATCGTTTACTTGGATGGACCACTTTGGTACCTGAGCGGAGGCGGTTTACAATCAGAGCTTGCTAAAATTGAAGAAGTCTTAGCTGAGCTGAAATAATCTATGTGTTAGGGGCTGTCTGGAGAATCTGAATTGACTCTCTGGCGGCCCTTTTTAATAGGATGTTTTCATAAAGTTTGTGCTTTTTCATAATTTAGTTTAATTTTCTGAGTTGATCTTCGCTGTGGGCACTTGATCCTCGAAAATGCTGACGCATTTCCTTCGTGCGGTGTTCAATCGAGGAAGCCTATTCAATGTCCTGCGGGAGGAGAGGGAAGTGTGAGACCCCGCAGGCGAAGCCGAGGAGGCTCGCATTCCTCCCCGCGGGTTCGCTGCGTGCCTGGAGTGGAAATCAACGGGCAGAATTCATAAACAAAAACAACAATCTTTGAAAAAAATCCTTTTAATAAGAATAATCCATTTTAATAAGGGGTGGAAAATATGAAGCAAATTAACAGATATATAGATTCAGTTTTTTATAGCCAAGATGATATTCTAGAGGAAGTTCTTGCTTCTATAAAAGAGAATGGTATGCGACCCATATCCGTTTCTCCTGCTACTGGTAAGTTTCTTACGATGCTGGTATCTGTGTCAGGAGCAAAAAATGTCCTTGAGATTGGGGCGCTTGGGGCATATAGCGGCATTTGTTTAGCGAGGGGATTCAATCAGGCAGGAAATTTAACATCCCTTGAGCTCGTAGAGAGCTACGCAGAATTAGCACACAATAATCTGGGAAAAGCCGGGTTTGGAGATCAAGTATCCTATTTGACCGGACCCGCTTTGCAAAGCCTCGAACAGCTTGTCAGCGATCATCGGCAATTTGATTTCTTCTTTATCGATGCAGATAAAGAAAATTACGAAAACTATCTGAATTATTGCATCAGACTGGCGGAAAATGGGGCTTTAATTGTTTGTGATAATGTATTGGCCAAAGGCAGTGTAGCAGATGGGAGTGCTGAACCTGGACGTCATACTGAATTCATGAAAAAATTTAATAAAATAGTGGCTGACCATCCTCAATTGGAATCTGTGCTTATTCCGATTGGTGATGGGCTGACGATCTCGAAAGTAGTAAAATAAATGTTTTACAATACACAAAAGGCAGGATGCTATAGCATTCTGCCTTTTATTTACTAAAGTTCGTAGTAATTTAAGAGCAGAGAAGCAATCCATTTGCTTTGAGGGCCGTTTCTGATATTTGTAATCAGCCCCTGTACGATAGCGGGACTCAGGCTGCGCTCCTGTACATCCTTCTTTAGGAGGATGAGTGATTCCTTTTCAATTGAATCTTCTAGTTCCTCTATTTTCTGCGCCATGATTTCAATCATTTGCCCGTCTGTCATCTCTTCATGTCCGGCCTTCCTGAACGTGTCATAGAGCTCGTCTGTTATAAACGGGATTTCCGAGTGCTTTGCCAGCAGGTCCGTTTTTTCCGCAAGTGACCGGCACAGAATGTCCAAATCCAAAGGTACATTAAAAAATAAAAATAAATGAGAGTAAACATGCATGAAGCCTTTAATGCAATAAATTAAATCATATTTTGTATGCTGGACAGCCTCACCATATAGCTGATCAATCATCGATAGGGTGATATCATCGATTAATTGATCAAAGTGGCGGCCTTTTGATATAAGTTCTTCATTAAACGTATGCGCTTGTTCCTTTATAAAAATCTTGGCGAAATCAGAATGCTTTTGAAAGGAGTGGAAGGTGGTGTAAAAAAACTTCCTTAAAAGCTCTCCGCCTGTGTTATTCGGGTCCTTGACTATTCGGTCAATATCTGAGACAAACTGCTCCATAAACTGATCGATCAAAGCCATGATCAATTCATCTTTTGATTTAAATGATAAGTAGAAAGCTCCTTTGGAAATACCGGAGTGCTCGGTGATCTGCTGAACAGAGGTAGCTTCAAACCCTTGCTTGGCAAAGAGTTCTAAAGCGCTTTCCATAATTAATTGCTTCTTGCTCATGTAAGAATGTCACTCCTTTATGATTGACAAATGACCACCTGGTCATTATTATATGTAATTGAGTCTAATAAGTCAATTTAGGGTAGGTGCACAAGTGAAAGGGTTAGTGAATTTTGTCCTGCAGAATAAACTTGCGGTCTGGCTGTTAACAATTATTATCACGGTATCTGGCATTTATTCAGGTACACGGATGAATATGGAGACTATTCCGGATGTCTCAATTCCTTACTTAATGGTAATGGACGTATATCCGGGGGCAACTCCTGAAAAAGTGATGGATGATGTGTCCATCCCAATCGAAAAGGACGTCGAAGGTCTTGAAGACGTTAAATCTGTTTACTCAAATTCATATTCTAACATGTCGAATATCCAAGTGGAATATGAATATGGTATTGATATGGACGAAGCCAAGCGTGCTCTTCAATCGGCTCTGGATGCAGTGGAGCTGCCGGAAGGAGCACAGGAACCGACCATTACGGCCATCAGCATGAACATGATGCCGGTTGCTGCGCTGAGTGTAAGCAGCAAATCAGAGGATATCGTTGAGTTAACTTCAACGGTAGAAGATATCATACTGCCAAAACTTGAAAAAATCGATGGTGTAGCATCAGCGACCATCACGGGCCAGCATGTGGAAGAAGTGCAGCTCACATACAACGAAGAAAAATTGGCTGAGCTTGAGCTCACCGAAGATAAAGTAAAGGAAATGATTCAGGCAAGCAACATGGCTGTATCATTGGGACTTTACGAATTTGAAGAAGGTGAACAGGCTGTCGCAGTGGACGGCAAGTTCATGACCGAGGATGAATTAAAGAACATGCTCATCCCGGTAACACCAACCGCACAAAACCAGTCACCTTTTGTAAAGCTGAGTGACATTGCCGAGATTGATACGGTCGGCAGAGTGCAATCTGTATCCCGTACCAATGGTGATGATGCCATTGCCATTCAAATCGTCAAAGAACAGCAGGCTAACACTGTTGAAGTGGTCAACAATGTCAAAGAATTAATCAAGGAAGAAAAGGAAAAGATTGATGGCCTTGTCATAGATCTTTCACTTGACCAGGGTAAGCCGATTGAAGAATCCGTTTCAACTATGATTGAAAAGGCTGTGTTCGGCGGGCTGATCGCAGTCTTGATTATTTTGCTGTTCCTGCGTGATTTTAAATCAACGATCATCTCGATCGTATCGATTCCAGTTTCGATTTTTATGGCGCTCCTATTGCTTCACTGGATGGATATTACGCTGAACATCATGACATTGGGAGCCGTTACGGTTGCCATTGGCCGTGTTATTGATGACTCAATTGTAGTCGTTGAAAATATTTACCGCCGCCTTCATCTGAAGGAAGAAAAACTGACAGGGCGCGCACTTATTCGAGAAGCTACGATTGAAATGTTCAAGCCAATCCTCTCCTCGACATTGGTAACCGTTGCTGTATTCGCGCCGCTCATTTTTGTCGGAGGAATGGTTGGCGAGCTGTTTACGCCATTCGCTTTGACCATGACTTTCGCGCTTGGTGCTTCACTTCTTGTAGCGATTACCATTGTTCCGGCACTATCTCATTTCTTGTTCAAAAAGAAATTATATAGTGAAAAAACGGAAGGCAGCCACAAAGAAGCTGGAAAGCTATCAAAATGGTATAAAGGCATACTTGAGAAGTCTCTTAATCATAAGATTATTACTTCCATCATTGCCGTTGTCCTGCTGGCAGGAAGCTTAGCACTGACACCAATGATTGGATTCAGCTTTATGGGAAGTGAAGAAGAAAAAGTGATGTACTTAACGTACACACCTGAAGCTGGAGAACTGAAAGAAGAAACATTAAAGAACGTTGAAGCAGTAGAAGAAAAAATGCTTAAACGCGATGATATTGACATCGTTCAAATATCTGTAACCGAAGAAGCGGACCAAATGGCTGCCATGATGGGCGGAGGTGCAGGCGGTGCCTTAATGTACCTGATTTTTGACCCTGAGATGGATAACTTCCCTGAAGTCCGGGAAGAAATAGAAGATTATGTGTTTAATATCGGACAATCTGGTGAGTGGAAAAGCCAGAGCTTCACATCTATGTCCGGTTCAACCAATGACGTCAGCTACACATTCTACAGTGAAGATTTAGATAAACTGAATGACGCTGTCAAAATGGTCGAAGACGTGATGAAGGAAAATAAAGAGTTGGAGGATGTTTCATCAAGTGCAGAAGATGCCTTTGTTGAATATACCTTCAATGTGGAGCAGGATGAACTGCTGCAGTACGGTCTGACAGCAGGTCAAATTGTCATGATGCTGAATCCTTCAAACACCAAGGATGTTCTGACAACGATTGAAAAAGATGGTGAGACGCTTGAAGTCATCGTCCAGCAGGAGCAGGCGGAACAGCCAAAATCCATTGATGATATCCTGGAGACTCAAGTGCCGACAGCAATGGGTACAACGATGCCTCTTTCCGAGCTGGTCACAGTGGAAGAGGGTACAACACATAACACGCTTGCCCGCAGTAAAGGCGAGTACTACGCAACCGTATCAGGCAAGGTAAAAGGCGATGACATCTCAAAGGCTACTTCTGCAGCAGATGAAGCGATTGATAAATTGGATCTGCCGAAAGGTGTAACAGTCGGTGTAGCCGGCGTTCAGGCGGATATGAATGAGACATTCACACAGCTGGGCGCTGCGATGCTTGCTGCGATCGCGATTGTGTACTTTATTCTGGTTGTCACATTCCGTGAAGGAGTGGCGCCATTTGCGATCCTCTTCTCCCTTCCATTTGCTGTGATTGGTTCGTTTGTTGGCTTATTAATTGCCGGTGAAACCATTTCGGTATCGGTCATGATGGGAATGCTAATGCTAATTGGTATCGTCGTAACCAATGCCATCGTTCTGGTGGACCGGATCATCCATATGGAACGTGACGGCCTGGTCATGAGGGAAGCCGTGCTGGAAGCGGGAGCAACCCGCCTTCGCCCTATCCTGATGACAGCCATTGCAACAATTGGCGCATTAATTCCACTGGCCATCGGATCCGGCGGCGGTGGAGGGCTTATCTCCAAAGGCCTTGCGATTACCGTTATCGGCGGTCTGGCAAGCTCGACACTATTGACCCTGATCATTGTGCCGATTGTGTACGAAGTATTATCGAAGATGTTTAAGAAAAACCGCAGAGAAATCGAAGAAAATTAAAAGGAAGCCCTGCAGGATATAATAGTCTGCAGGGCTTTTTCGTCAGAATTATATTTTTCATGGGATTTGCGGTGTCTTTCATGGCCAATATTTAATATTTTCAGAGTCAGTGCGCGGATATCGGTCAGTTTTTTATTTTATCGGTCACCTCACTATATTTATCGGTCAGATTCCTACTATATCGGTCACTTCGCTACATCAGCTTTCCAGCCAGATCATAGTGCAAACATTACTCAGACTCTTAACAAAATCTTAAATACCCCTAATGAACTCCCTCTTTTCTTTCACAAGATCCACTCTTGCAAACAGAAGTGCATACATAATAGTAAAAATAAGATACGATAAGCCAATAATCAGGCTAAGAGTCCTCGGAGCAAAAATCGCCAGCAGGAATCCTGCTGTGCCCATGGAGATAGCCAGTGAAAGGTTTGAAACCATCTGCATTAAACCAAAAAAAGTTCCCTGCCTGGACCGGGGGATGAACTTCATCATAACGGTATCCAGGCAGATGTTGCCGATTCCGCCCGCAAAGGTGATCAGCAGGACAGTGAAAAGAGCTGCGTAAAAGCTTGGCGCGAGACTTAGTAAAATATGACCGGTGCCTTCTAAAGCGATGAAGATGATCGCAAGTGCCAGGAGGCCGCGCTTCAACATATGAGAAAAAAAGGAGCTTAGAATAAGACCAATCCCCAATGCGCCATACATAAAACCAACACCCAATTCACCCATATCAAAAACTTCCAGTCCATATATGCTGACAAGGATATTGTCTATACCATTGGCGAGCGGCATGGTCAGCATCATGATAAAAAAGGCAATCATGACAGAAGAGCCAAGAATGAGTTTCCCTGGTGAAATGGCTGCAGATGTCCTCGACTTCATTCTAGTTTCCTCGGAAACTGAGGGGAAAACCATCCTGGAGATGAAATATGCTGATAACAGAAAGGTAAGGCCGTTAATCATGAAAGCAGCCTGGTTTCCGAGAAAGTAGGCGAGGATCCCGCCGGTGCTTGATCCAATAATGAGGACGGCACCAATCATAATTTGTTCTATCGCATTCACATATATAAGCCTATCTGATTTTACAAGGGCAGGTATTGCAGACATTCTGGCTGGTGAATAGATGGCGTCGCCCATTGAGATCAGGAATGCACTCGTATATACAATCCATAGATCCCCGGGTTCTCTTACGAAAAGAAGGCAGAGGACCGCCGGCACTCTCAATAAGTCCACTGTCACCAGAATGGCCTTCTTGGAAAAACGGTCTGCGAGCATGCCTCCTATTGGAGCAATGAAGAAAAAAGGTGCCATGCGGATAGCGAATAAAAGTCCGATTGCGACACCAGAGCCGGTTACGCGGTAGAGCAGTGCGAGCAGCGCAACCTGTGTAAACCGATTTCCAATTCCATTAATGACACCAGCCCAAAAGAGCTTTTGATAATTCTTCTCCTGTTTCCATACAGTCCAATTTGTCATGTTAACGCACCTCAGTGAAAAGTGATTCGATAATTATCTAATTTGCCGGGAGAGGTAATTGATTAGATATACATCTAATTAGATTATATTCAAATTAGCTTGTTTGCACAATCATAAATTTTTCGATGATGAAACTTTATCCTGTTTCGACTCGTAAAGATGATAAAGGAGGCGGGTGCGATGAAATTAATATTCGAGGCCGTATTTCTTTTCATTGTTATCTATTTCAGCTATCACTACATTATCCTCATAACCAAAATGAAGAAAACTGCCCTTATTCCTTCAGGTAAGATTGATCTGAGTGCAGTAAGGAAATTCCCGCAAAAAGCTTCGGATAGCCCTATTATCTCCAAGAACAAACTGGGGCTGACTATGTATGCTGTCATGCTTGTATTTCTAATCGCTATGTTTATATTCGGTAAATATAATATGAAGTTCAGCTGGACCTATCTCTATCTTCTGTTCATCCCTTTAATCAATGCCAAAGATCTCCTGAATGTATTTGCAGTCTATGATGACGGCTTTATAAGCGGAAGCAGGTTTGTTCCATGGAAAAGCCTAAAATCCTTTCATTTCAAAAAAATAGACCTAAATCACAAATACTATGGGTTTTCTTCGGAAGTAAACGAGGGCTATGAACTTATCCTTAAAACAAAAATGTCCAGCCATAGTCTGGTTGTAACGGAACAGGAAATGAAGGAAAAGCTGGTTCGTGTGTTGGAAGAGAAGGCGAAAACGACATAGAGAAGTTTTAAAACGTCCTTTTGTTGGTATTTATATAATAAAACATCAGGAAAGGATTAAGAGAAATGAAAGAAATTACAGTAACTGTTGACTATGAAGGCTTAAAATATCAAACGAATATTATTACCAATAAAGAAGCCGGCGAAGAGGAAATAATAAAGCAGGCAGAAGATCAGATCAGGAAACAGCTGAATAACTAAGTGAAAATGAACCCCCTTAACCTGAAAAGATAAGGGGGTTAACTATGGGTTCAGCGGAGTTTTTGATTTAGTTTTTGCTGAAGCATTTCTATTTTATTTGGCAGGACAAATAAGTACTCTATTAAACTCTCCAAGAGCTCCATCAGCAGAGCGGCCATTTCCTGATCAATATCCTTTTCAAGATCAAGCATCTCGTAAAAGGGACTGCCAGGCTGCGCCAGCTGGCTTAATGACTGGAGAGGCTTTGCTAAATCAACATGCTTGGGCAGCTGTTCAAACTGCTTTGACAGGTTTTGCCCCTTGACCTCTTCACCGAGAAAGTTTTTTAAAATGCTTTCAAGAACCCTCTTGGACATCACAGCTGTTGCCACCGTATCTCTGGAATAGCTGACATTTAACGCTGATTTGTAGGCTCGGGTGAGGTCTCCCGGCACTTCCTTTATTTTCTCCAGCTGAGTCAGGAGCTCCTTTGCTGAATTAGGATCATAGATGTAGAGAATCGTCTCGTCACTGGATTGGTCAGCTTGATTAAGAATCATGATAAATACCGATTCTTTTTTACAGGCAGAACAATTCCCATGGGAAAGAATGCTGGACTTGCTTGTATGATTATAATTTGCTTTAATCGTAAAATGGCTCGGTTTGCTGCATTTTGGGCACTCGCACTGGACACTTGATGGCAGCTTCCTATAACCAAATTGACTATGAGAAATAATTTGTGCCGGCAACACTCTTCTCACTATCATTTCCCCCCGCTAGATTACTATTTTTCCATTCCATTACAATTAAGTATAACTTTGAAAATCAGGAGGAAAAAGATGAAAAATATGGAATTTATGAAAGGTGAATAGGAAGTAAGACGCGGTTACTTAAAAGTGCCTGCTTAACAAACCATAAGCAGGGATACTATACTAATTACTATTCTTTATAAGGAGATGAAAAAATGAAGAATCCATATCCTCGTTCGTTTTCGCATATAGGACTTTCCGTGCCGGATATCACTAAAGCTGTCCAATTTTATCAGGAGGTGCTCGGCTGGTATGTCATCATGGAGCCTTCTGAGGTAATTGAAGATAACAGCCCAATCGGGCAGATGTGCACAGACGTGTTTGGTCCAGGCTGGGGAAGCTTTAAAATTGCCCACCTGTCTACTTCTGATAAAGTGGGAATTGAACTATTTGAATTTCCGAATAATGAGGATCCTGAAAATAACTTCGAGTTCTGGAAGACAGGCATTTTTCATTTTTGTGTGCAAGATCCGGATGTCGAAGGGCTTGTGGAGAAAATTGTGGAGCATGGCGGAAAACAGAGAATGCCAATTCGGGAATACTACCCTGGAGAAAAGCCGTATCGAATGGTGTACTGTGAAGATCCGTTTGGAAACCTGCTGGAAATCTATTCGCACAGTTATGAGCTCACCTATTCACAGGGCGCTTATTAAAGGAGGAGCAACGTGAAAGCTTTATTATTAGAAGGAAAAGGCTTATGGGAAGAGATGAAAATCGGGGAAGCAGAAAAACCAAAGCCTCAAAAAGGAGAAATTCTGGTTAGTGTACATGCGGCTGGTTTGAATCCTGTGGATTATAAAACAGCGACTGGCGGCAATCCAAATTGGCTATATCCTCATATTCTGGGGCTGGACGCGGCAGGTATTATCGAAGAAATCGGCGAAGGCGTACAAGGATGGAAGCCGGGAGACAAAGTTGTTTACCATAGCGATTTAACCAAAAAGGGAAACTTTGCAGAATATGCAGTAACGACCGCACATACCGTTTCGCGCATTCCTGACTCCATAACTTTTGAAGAGGCAGCCGCTTTGCCGTGTGCCGGATATACAGCTTATCAATCGCTTTTTCGCAAGCTCCACATTCAAAAAGGACAAACCATATTAATCCATGCCGGTGCAGGCGGTGTAGGCGGATTTGCTGTTCAGCTGGCCAAACTTGCAGGTTTAACCGTTATTACAACGGCATCATCCCAAAATCATGAATATGTGAGGAGTCTTGGTGCTGATTATCCAATAGATTATAAAAAAGATGACTTTGTTGAAAAAACCCTGGAAATCACGGGAGGAATAGGTGTTCATTCCGTCCTGGATACGGTAGGCAGAGACAATGCCACTAAGTCATTGAAAGGTTTAGCATTTAATGGCCAGCTGGCTTTTATAGCAGGACAGCCTGATTTTTCACAGGCCGTTTCCTTTGCTCATCCATTATCTTTTCATATGGTTGCTCTTGGGAGTGCTCATCAATCCAATAACCTGGCTGAACAGACAGATCTCTCGGTGACGGGGGATGAGATGCTGAAATTAATCCAAGAAAAGAAGATAAGTCCGCTACTTGAAGAAGTAATTGCTCTCGAGGAAGTTCCTTCTGCTCTGAAGCGCTTATCTGAGCGGGCTGTTAAGGGGAAAATTGTGGCCAAGTTAATTTGACTGAAAAGAGCTACTCCCACATGGGAATAGCTCTTTTTTCCATTACCCTTTATAAGGGTTATTACGGTTTTCCCTGACATTGTTAAAATCATACGCATCTCGATTGCGGGTGTCGACATCATCGTTATAGGCCGAAACCGTGCGGTCATTTGTGCTCAGATCTTCAGGGTTTCCGCTCAGCGGACGGTTTACATCCAGATTCTCATCAGTCCAAACACCGCTGCTGTTTCTGGTGTTATCCTTAAAAGCATTCGTTCCGCGATCAAGCTCGCCAGGGTTTAAAGGATCAGTGCTTGTGTACGTCGTCCGATCTCCATCTAAAACGGAACGGTCCGTATTTGTATAGTCATCAGTAAAGTCTGCAGACCTCGTATCAGGATCGACTAACACAAGGATTTTTCCTGATTTCACATCTGCTTCATAGCGATGTGCTTCTTCCTCTGGAATGCCCATGCCGATAAGTGCTCCGGCAATACCGCCCGCACCAGCACCAACAGCGGCTCCTGTTAATGTAGCAGCAATTGGTCCGGCTGCCACAATTGGCCCGATTCCAGGAATCGCCAATGCACCTACACCTGCCAGAAGACCAGTTAATCCTCCCAGAACACCGCCAGTAGCCGCTCCGGCAGCTAATCCCTCTTCTGTTTTTGTGCCTGTTTCTTCTGTAACGGCATCCACATCGTCTTTGTTTTTGCTGATTACGGAAATATCTTCAGGGCGGTATCCTTCCGCTCTTAGTTTTTCAACCGCTTGAATAGCTTCCTGCTCTGTATCGTATGCACCTACAACATGCTTGTTTGTTGCCATGTTCATCATCCTCCTTAATAATTTTTGTTTATCTATTGGTGTACATACCTTTTTCATTAAGCTCATAAACCGAGTGGATAAAATTACTAATAATTTTCCCTTGACTGATAGCTGGCTTGACCTGTAACTGCATAATCGGTAGTTTTAAAATAGAACAGGCACAAGGAAGGTTGATCTCTATGAAAAAACTTTATTATGAAAACCCATATATCAAAACATTTGAAACAGAACTTGTATATCAGGCGGCAGACGACAAGGAAAGGGTATATGCCGTCCTGAAAGAAACGGCCTTTTATCCGACTGGCGGAGGACAGCCTCATGATGAGGGGACACTCAATGGCATAAAAGTGGTGGATGTCGAAGAAGCGGAAGGTGAAATCCGTCATTATTTAGAAAGAGACTTGGAGCCTTCTAATACCGGAATATCAGGAAAAATCGATTGGAACAGACGGTTTGACCATATGCAGCAGCATGCAGGCCAGCATATATTATCGGCTGCATTTGAAGAGCTTTACGGCTATAAAACAGTCAGCTTTCATTTAGGCAAAGAAATATTAACTATTGACTTGGAAATTAGTGAACTGCCTGTCGGGCATGCAGAGGAAGCGGAGAGGCTGGCTAATGCCATCATTCTTGAAAATCGTCCGATTGAAGCCAGGTGGGTGAGTGCAGAGGAAGCTTCCCAATTCCCGCTCCGTAAGCCGCTGTCTGTCAGCGAAGATATCCGGCTTGTGATCATTCCGAAGTTTGATTATAACGGATGCGGCGGAACACACCCAACATCAACCGGCCAGGTTGCCGGTGTAAAAATATTGGACTGGGAGCGCCAAAAAAAGAAAATCCGCGTACAATTTATCTGTGGCAGCCGGATTCTCACGCAGCTTCAGACGAAACATGAAATTACCGGGAATCTGAGTCAGCTTCTAAATGCACCAGAGCAGGACCTCCCTTCAGCGGCCAGCCGCCTGATTGAAAATGGAAAGGACCTGGAGAAGCAGCTGGAAGCAGCAAAGGAAGCCCTGTTAGCTTATGAAGCTAAAGAAATGTTCACAGCCGGAAAGGAGAAGTGCATCAGCAAGGTCTTTGAGGGTCGATCCATCCAGGAGCTGCAGAAACTGGCACGCTTAATCGCCTCCCAAACTGGAAATGCCGATGTTATCCTAATCAATGAAACAGCCGATAAACTTCAATTTGTCTGTGCCAGGGGAACAGATTCTGAATCTGATATGAAGAGCCTTTCAGCAGAACTTCTGCAGAAGATTAACGGCAAAGGCGGCGGGAATCCTCAATTTGCACAGGGTGGGGGAGACAAGCTCATGAGCGGGGAGGACCTGCTGGAATATGCAATGAGACTTGCAGGCCACAAGTAATTGAATCCGTATGTAATGGACAGATTCAATTGATAAAATATTTAGAAAAGTATTGAAAAATGATTGTAATACAGCTTCTGTTGTATTACAATTTTGGTACGGGCCATGCATTATAATGAATGTTTATGATAACCTCATAAACGCCTCATATAATATCCGGTCTGCAGGAGGCAAGTTCATGTACAGACAAAATACCGTCTATATCATCGGAGACAGCAAAACATCACTGAACAATCCGATTATGCAAAAATATAATGGCTTCTTCATCGGTCTTGTGATCGACAGGGAAACAGATGAAATTGTAGATGCCGAATGTTCATCTACCATTAATTTAACCTCATTATTTATTAAATCGATATTTGTCGGCAAATCCATACTGGAAGCAGACAAGGTAATGGAAGAAATCGAAAGCCGCTATTTCGGCTCCTCGCAAAAGGCCCTGATCGTTGCCTTTAAAAACGCCCATATAAAATATACACAAATTATGAATAAATAAAGCTGCTTTTTCTGTTTTCCGCAGATGAAATCCAGCTATCAGAGAACATCTCCGATAGCTGGATTTTTTGCATTTAGCATTTAAATACTGAGTTGATTGCAACGGAAGGTGCGAGTTCCTCGAAAATGCATTCGCATTGTCTTCGTGCGGTGTTTACTCAAGGAAGCTTATTCAAAGTCCCGCGGTTCGCTGAGCATCCTGGAGCGGAAATCAACGGGCAACATTGAAAGGCTAATAACAATTTTAAAGGAAAATAAATTGCTGATTGAATTTACAGAAAATATCAAAATAATATACAATATAGAAAACTATAATAATATAATATTTTGGGGGATTTTAAATGAAGCTTTATTTATCAGTTGATATGGAGGGAATTACGGGTCTGGCTGATCATACTCATGTTGGATCATCTAAGCACAATTATGAACGAAGCAGGGTGATTATGACTGATGAGGCAAACCATGTGGTGACAGCTGCCTTTGAAGAAGGATGCAGTGAGGTGATTGTCAATGATAGCCACTCCAAAATGAACAACCTGCTTATTGAAAGAATGCACCCTGAGACACAGCTGATTACGGGGGATGTTAAGCCATATTCAATGGTTCAGGGCCTGGATTCAAGCTTTAGCGGTGCCATTTTTGTTGGATATCATGCACGTGCTTCCATGAAAGGTGTTATGTCCCACTCTATGATTTTCGGTGTAAGACATATGTACATCAATGATCATGCCATTGGAGAAATGGGATTCAATGCTTATGTGGCTGGCTATCATGGCGTGCCGATTCTAATGGTGGCCGGAGATGACCAGGCTGCATTGGAAGCAGAGAAATTAATCCCGAATGTGACAACAGCTGTTGTAAAAGAGACGATATCACGATCTGCTGTGAAATCGCTTACTCCCGCGAAAGCCGGCCAGCTTTTAAGAGAAAAAGCGGCAGAGGCGCTTAGCAAAAAGGAGCTTGTCAAGCCGCTTGTGCCGCCGGAAAATCCTGTATTGAAAATTGAATTTGCCAACTATGGCCAGGCTGAGTGGGCTGCTTTGATGCCTGGTGCAGAGATAGAAGAAAATACAACCATTGTCCGCTATCAGGCTAAGGATATTCTTGAAGCATACCAGGCTATGCTCGTGATGACTGAGCTGGCCATGAGAACTACATTCTGTTAGGAAGTGTTAATGAATGACTGGATACATAATAAAACGCCTCATCGCAATGGTCGTCACACTTTGGTTCATTATCACTCTGACGTTTTTCTTAATGCACTCCATACCCGGGTCGCCTTTTAATGAAGAAAGAAACACCAGCGAAGCGGTCCAGCGGAATATGGAGAAATTCTATCATTTGGACGAACCGCTGTATGTCCAATATGGGATGTACTTGAAATCAGTTGCAACATTTGACTTTGGACCGTCTATTAAAAAGTCCTCCCAGACGGTTAATGAAATGCTGGGACGGGGGTTCCCGGTGTCGTTTGAACTGGGAATCGTCACTTTGATTGTGGCTGTTTTCTCAGGGATTGCCCTCGGAATCATAGCAGCTCTCCGGCACAATGGCTTTATTGATTATTTAGCGATGACCATTGCAGTTCTGGGAATATCAGTGCCGAACTTTGTGCTTGCCACACTATTAATTCAGCAGCTTGCTGTCAATCTGGCAATCCTCCCGGTGGCTACCTGGTCAAGCCCAAAGCATATGATTCTGCCGACTCTGGCGCTTGCGACAGGACCCATGGCGATCATCGCCCGTCTGACACGTTCAAGCATGCTGGAAGTTCTGACACAGGATTACATCAAGACGGCCAAGGCTAAAGGCCTGTCACCGGTGAAAATTGTTTTTAAACATGCATTGAGAAATGCCCTTCTGCCTGTTGTAACCGTATTGGGGTCGCTTGCTGCAAGCATTTTGACAGGAACCTTTGTAATTGAAAAAATATTTGCCATTCCCGGAATGGGAAAGTATTTCGTAGAAAGCATCAATACACGTGATTATCCCGTCATAATGGGAACCACCGTTTTTTACAGCTCCATTTTGATTATGATGCTGTTCCTGGTGGACATTGCATACGGAGTTCTTGACCCGAGAATTAAGCTTCACAAAAAGGAGGCGAGCTAATGGAACTGCGCAAACAGCATGATAACCGCAACCTGGCACCTGATATTCCGGATGATTGGTTTGTCCCAAAGGCCAAAGACGAGGATGCAGCGGAAGCAGTTGTAAGGCCAAGCCTTTCTTATTGGCAGGATGCATGGCGCCGGCTTTTGAAAAACAAATTGGCAATGGCAGGGCTATTCTTTCTTATTGCTTTAGCCTTTATGGCCATATTCGGCCCGATGATTTCCCCGCATGATGTATCCCAGCAGTCATTGGCTAATCAGAACCTTCCGCCGTCTTCAAAATATTGGTTCGGAACAGATGAATTAGGCCGGGATGTTTTCGCAAGAACATGGTACGGAGCAAGGATCTCCTTATTCGTTGGAATCGTGGCAGCCATGATTGATTTTGCAATCGGAGTCATTTACGGCGGTATTGCCGGCTATAAAGGCGGCAGAACAGATAATGCCATGATGAGGGTAGTGGAAATTCTGTATGGACTCCCATATTTGCTCGTTGTTATTTTAATCAGTGTTGTAATGGGACCTGGTTTGTTCACCATTATATTCGCCCTTTCCGTAACGGGGTGGGTCGGGATGGCCCGGATTGTCCGCGGACAGGTTCTGCAGATCAAGAACTATGAATTTGTACTGGCATCAAAGACTTTCGGAACAAAAACATCGAGGATTATAAAGAAGAACCTGCTGCCGAACACGATGGGCCCTATCATTGTACAGATGACATTAACAGTGCCATCGGCCATCTTTGCAGAGGCGTTCCTGAGCTTTCTGGGATTAGGCATTCAGCCGCCTTTTGCCAGCTGGGGCTCCATGGCTAATGATGGGCTGTCTACGATTCTATCAGGTCACTGGTGGCGCCTGTTCTTCCCTGCTTTTTTCATCTCCCTGACCATGTTTTCATTTAATGTGCTTGGAGACGGATTGCAGGATGCCCTCGATCCGAAGTTAAGGAGGTAGCAGCATGGAGAAAGTACTGGAAGTAAAAGACCTGCATGTCACATTTACCACTTATGGCGGGGAAGTCCAGGCTGTAAGGGGTGTATCATTTGATCTCTTCAAGGGGGAAACCCTGGCGATTGTCGGTGAATCCGGCTGCGGAAAGAGTGTAACGTCCCAGAGCATCATGCGGCTGATTCCATCCCCTCCAGGGAGAATAGCAGATGGCACTGTCCTCTTTAAAGGGAAGGACCTGACAAAGCTAAAGGAATCCGAAATGCGGGATATCCGCGGCGCAGACATTTCGATGATCTTTCAGGATCCTATGACGGCTTTAAACCCTACGATTACCATTGGAGAGCAAATTATAGAAGGAATTATGCAGCATGAAACCATTTCACGGCCGGATGCCCGTAAAAAGGCGCTGGAAATGCTGAATTTAGTTGGAATACCAAATCCATCCGAAAGATTAAAGCATTATCCGCACCAATTCAGCGGCGGGATGAGGCAGCGGATTGTGATTGCCATGGCCCTTGTCTGTGAGCCGGAAGTGCTGATTGCCGATGAACCCACTACAGCACTGGATGTAACGATCCAAGCGCAAATATTGGATTTATTTAAAGATATCCAGAAGAAAACTGGAGTATCCATCATAATCATTACCCATGACCTGGGGGTTGTCGCTCAAGTAGCAGACCGCATCGCTGTCATGTATGCAGGAAAAATAGTGGAGGCCGGAGAACGAAGGGAAATCTTCTATAATCCCCAGCATCCCTATACAAAGGGCCTGCTGAATTCTGTTCCGCGCCTTGACCTGGATGGAGCTGATCTTATTCCTATAGGCGGATCCCCGCCGGATTTATTTGCTCCGCCGGCTGGCTGCCCATTTGCTGCCCGCTGCGAATACGCAATGGAGGTATGTGACCGGGTCTATCCTTATAAAACGCATTTAAGCCGGGATCATCATGTGGACTGCTGGCTCCAGGATGAGCGGGCACAGAAAATGCTTGCAGGGGTAAAGTAGGTACTTCCTTTCGCAGTGCCGGCCCGGTACGGCGAAAGTTATGATTCTATCAGCTGTCAGACAGGCATCTGGTAGATAAAGAAATATATTTTAAGAGGGGGAAAAGGAATGAAAAAGTTTTTATCGCTGCTGCTTGCAGGTGTGTTGCTATTTGTTATGGCAGCCTGTACGGCAAATGAAGATGCAGGCAAAGAAACAGACAGCAAGGATGATGGCAAGAAAGAAGAAGAAAGTGCTGAAAAAGTGCTTTATTTGAACAATGGCCAGGAGCCGACTTCGTTTGACCCTCCAATCGGCTTTGACTCTGTTTCCTGGAGTGCGCTGAACAACTTAATGGAAGGTTTGACACGTCTGGGACAAAATCATGAGCCAGAAGCAGCCATTGCCGAAAAGTGGGATGTATCTGAAGATGGAAAGACTTATACATTCCATATCCGCGAAGGTGCAAAATGGTCAAATGGCGATCCTGTAACAGCCGGTGATTTTGAATTTGCCTGGAAGCGTCTATTAAATCCTGATACAGGTTCTTCAGCCGCTTTCCTCGGCTACTTCATTGAAGGCGGAGAGGCTTATAACAACGGTGAAGGATCAGCTGATGATGTAAAAGTAAAAGCAGTTGATGACAAAACATTTGAAGTGACTTTAGTCAGTCCGCAGGCTTATTTCTTAAGTGTAATCACCAACCCTGCATTTTTCCCGATCAATGAAAAAGTGGCAACAGAGAATCCTCAGTGGTTTGCTGAAGCAGAATCTTTTGTGGGCAATGGTCCTTTCAACCTGACAGAGTGGGAGCATGACAGCCACTTTGTAATGGAGAAAAACGATCAATACTGGGATGCTGATAATGTAAAACTGGAAAAAATTAATTGGGCGATCATTGATGATACCAATACTGAATACCAAATGTACCAAACCGGAGAGCTTGATGTATCGGCTGTTCCATCTGAGCTGAGTGAAAAGCTATTAGGTGAAGCAAAGGTTGAAGACCAGGCTGGTGATTATTTCTACCGTTTTAACGTAAATATGGAGCCATTCCAGAATGAAAATATCCGTAAAGCTTTCGCAATGGCAGTGGACCAGAAGCAAATCGTTGACTTTGTAACAAAGAATGGAGAAAAGCCTGCATACGGATTTGTATCCTATGGGTTTAAGGATGCTGATGGAAAGGACTTCCGTGAAACAGCAGGAGATCTTATTCAAACGAATCTGGAAGAAGCGAAATCCCTTCTTAAAAAAGGAATGGAAGAGGAAGGCTATGAGACACTTCCTGAAGTTACATTAACGTACAGCACAAGTGATTCTCACAAAAAGATCGCAGAAGCTCTTCAGCAAATGTTCAAGGAAAACCTGGGCGTTGAAGTGAAGCTTGCCAACATGGAATGGAATGTATTCGCTGAAGAACAAAAAGCGCTTAAATTCCAATTATCCCGAAGCTCATTCCTTGCTGACTATGCTGACCCAATTAACTTCCTTGAAAACTTCCAGACAGGACATTCCATGAACCGCACTGGCTGGAGCAATGAGAAGTACGATCAGCTGATCAAGGATGCGAAGAATGAAGCAGACGAAGCAAAGCGCTTTGAGCTGATGTATGAAGCGGAAAAAATCTTATTCGAAGAAATGCCGATTATCCCTATCCATTTCTACAACCAGGTATATCTCTATAATGATGCTGTTTCAGGAATTGTCCGCCATCCGGTTGGATACCTGGAGCTTAAATGGGCAGATAAGAAGTAATACTTCTTCGGCTTAATGTGAAAGTGACAGGAAAAGGGGTGTTCGTGTGAACATCCCTTTTTTTCAGAAGTATATTTTTTTTGAAGAATTAGGATCTTTGAACTTTGATAACTGTCTAGCTCCGAGCGCCATCGGCTCGAGGTCTTAAGCCAATCACTTCTGAAGGCAAAAAACGCCTTCTGCCAGCGCTTGTCTTAAGCTTGTCGCCGATAAGCGGGCGCTCTGCGCTTTTCTAGTTTATTTCCCGAAAAATAATACATTTTCCCGAAATTTAGCTTATATCCTCGACAATTATTTCATTTCCCAAATAATGCTTTTGCTGCAGGAGCATATAATGCTATAAAACGAAAAGGATGTGACAGCATGGCAATCAAACCTCAGCGCCTGAAAAAAGGTGATGCGATTGGAATTATAGCACCGGCAAGCCCGCCCAATCAGGAGAACCTGAAACGATCCCTGTCTTTTTTGGAAGAGCTTGGTGTAAAGGTAAAGATGGGCGAACATGTGACAGATCAATATGGTTACCTGGCCGGGAAGGATGAAGACCGTCTGGCTGATTTACATAACATGTTTGCGGATAAGGAAGTCAAAGCCATCATTTGTGCAGGCGGGGGATATGGAACCGGGAGAATTGCGTCCCAAATCGACTACAGTCTGATAAAAGAAAACCCAAAAATTTTCTGGGGATACAGTGATATAACATTCCTGCACACAGCCATCCGCCAGGAGACAGGAATGGTCACCTTCCATGGGCCGATGCTCGCCTCTGATATTGGCAAAGAGGATGCGGATCCGCTATCCAAGCAATATTTTAACCAGTTATTTGAACCGGTCACGCTTGACTATCCAGAAGGAATTTCAGAATTGGAGACGATGGTGAACGGAAGTGCCGCGGGTGTCTTAACGGGGGGGAATCTGTCTCTTATGGCCAGTACAGTCGGAACACCATTTGAAATTGATACAAAAGATAAACTTGTGCTTATTGAAGACATTAACGAAGAGCCTCGTGCGGTCGACCGCATGCTAAACCAGCTGCATATGGCAGGGAAGCTTTCGGATGCGGCCGGCTTTATCATTGGGGACTTTAATAATTGTGTTCCGGAAAGAGAACTTTCCCTGGAACTGGATGAAGTTCTGGATACGTATATCAAAAGGGTGAATAAGCCTGCAGTTAAAGGCTTTCATATCGGCCATTGCTCTCCGCATATTTCTGTGCCATTAGGTGTAAGGGCAGAATTGGATGCAGCCGGTAAAAAGCTGACAATCGAAAGCGGAGTTAAGTAAAAGGGTGGTATAGATGAAAATAAACACGATCGAAACATTTAGAGCTGCGGTACCACTGAAAAAACCATTTAAAACAGCTTTGAGAACAGTTGAGACAGCTGAAACGCTTGTTGTAAAAGTAACTTGCGATAACGGGATAGCCGGGTGGGGAGAAGCACCTCCCACTGTGGTGATTACTGGAGACAGTCTTTCAAGCATAGAGTCAGCCATTCATCATGTATTGAAGCCAATGCTGATCAATAAGAGTCTTCTAAACTATGAGGAGATATTCCAGGGGATTCAGTCCGCTTTAATAGGAAATTCGAGTGCAAAGGCAGCGGTGGATATGGCCTTATACGATTGTCTTGCACAGCAATGCAAACTGCCTCTTTACCAATTTTTAGGAGGACATAAAAATGAAGTGGAAACGGATTATACAGTAAGCGTCAATGGTCCGGAAGAAATGGGAGAAGATGCGGTTTCCTATGTTCAGCAAGGCTTCGATGTCCTTAAGGTAAAGGTCGGCAAGGATGATATTTTAACAGATATAGAGAGAATACGGGAAATCCGCACCCGGGTAGGATCGAAAATTAAAATCCGCCTGGATGCCAATCAGGGCTGGAAACCAAAGGATGCTATTTATGCCATCCGGAAAATGGAAGCACTGGACTTGAACATTGAGCTTGTCGAACAGCCGGTAAAGGCTTGGGATATAGAGGGGCTTAAGCAGGTTACAGATGCGGTTGATACACCGATTATGGCAGATGAGAGTGTCTTTACCCCGAAGCAGGCATTTGAAGTCATTAAAACGCGAAGTGCTGACTTGATTAATATCAAGCTGATGAAGTCAGGCGGCATTTATCAGGCGCAGATCATTAATCAGCTCGCTGAAGTATGCGGGATGGAATGCATGGTAGGCAGCATGATTGAAACCAAGATTGGCATTACGGCCGCAGCCCATTTTGCAGCCAGCAAAAAGAATATAACCCGCTTTGATTTTGATGCCCCATTGATGATGGCAAAAGAAATTGTGGAAGGCGGAATCCGCTATTCCGGCCGCAAAATTACCCTGCCATCTGAACCTGGCCTGGGCATCAGGAATGTATCATTGGCAGTGAACAAGCAGGAATTGACATCCTGACAATTTTAAAAAGGAGGAATTCGGTTTGACAATTAAGCAGAAATGGCTGGTTTCGGTTCCTGCTGCTACCTTGTGGACAGCGAGCGATTCATCAAGAGAAATTGACTTTGAAGCCATCACTAACCCAGTTAATTTGGATGCCTGGCTTGAAAAGCTCACCTATGAGCCCCGGCTGGAGCTTTGCGACGGGAATCTTGTGCAATCACAAGTTCTGTACGGAGAAGAAGTGATTGTATTGGAGGAGAGAGATGGATGGGTACATGTTGTTGTCCCGAGCCAGCCTTCTTCAAAGGACGGGAAAGGGTATCCCGGCTGGTTGCCGAAGGCCCAGCTGACTCAGAATGAAGATTGGAAGCTTGATAGTGAAAAGGCCGCTGTCATCCAGAACAAAAAAGCAACTCTCTATTCGACTGACAGAGAGCCGGAATTAATTCTAAGTTATCAAACTGTACTTCCGGTCTTAACAGAAGGAGCCGAGTGGATCCAGGTTCAGACACCTGGAGGAGAAGGATTCTTAAAATCTGCTGACGTAAAGGTCTTTGAATCAATTGAGGCTATACGGAAAGGCAGCGGCAGAGACATCATTGCTGCGGGAGAACAATTTATAGGCCTTCCCTATCTATGGGGCGGCATGAGCAGCTATGGATATGACTGTTCAGGGTTCAGCTATTCCATGTGCAAAGCAAATGGAGTGATCATTCCCCGTGATGCCCATGATCAGGCGGAAGCAGGGAAGCCGGTCGAACTGGATTCCATTGAACCAGGGGACCTATTATTCTTTGCTTATGAAGAAGGGAAAGGCAAACTCCATCATGTAGGTATTTATTATGGTGATGGAAAGCTGCTTCATTCTCCAAATACCGGTAAAAGCATCGAAGTTATCGACTTGAAAGATACCATCTATGAAAAGGAACTATGTGCAGCTAGACGTTACTGGCAAGAGACGGGGGAATAAACATGGCAAAAGAAGCACTTTTACAGGTCAACAATCTCAAAAAGCATTTTTCAATGGGAAAAGGACAAACCCTGAAGGCTGTTGATGATGTCTCCTTCCATATCAAACAGGGAGAAACATTCGGGATTGTCGGTGAATCCGGATGCGGGAAATCAACTGCAGGGCGTACCATCATTGGTTTATATAACCGTACAGAAGGTGAAGTCCTTTATGACGGGAAAAATGTCCATAATATGACTGAAAAAGAGAGGTTTGCTTTTCACAGGAAGATGCAGATGATTTTTCAGGATCCGTATGCTTCCTTGAATCCGCGTTCTACCGTACAGGAGATTATTTCCGAGCCCATGGAGGTTCATGGGTTATATCCGAATAAGAGGGAGCGCCTCGAGCGGGTCTATCAGCTCCTGGAAGATGTAGGTCTTAACCGCGATCATGCCAACCGTTATCCGCATGAATTCAGCGGCGGACAGAGGCAAAGAATTGGAATTGCCCGTGCTTTGGCTCTGGATCCGGAATTCATTATTGCTGACGAGCCAATCTCAGCACTCGATGTATCGGTACAAGCCCAGGTGGTGAACCTGCTTAAGGGGCTCCAGAAGAAAAAAGGGCTGACCTACTTATTTATCGCCCATGATCTCTCAATGGTTAAGCATATCAGCGACAGAATCGGCGTTATGTACTTAGGGCATCTAGTGGAATTGACCACAAGCGAAAACTTATATAAAAATCCGCTTCACCCTTATACACAGGCCCTGCTGTCGGCGATTCCCATCCCTGACCCTGATGTCGAGGATAACCGGGAAAGAATCATTTTGGAAGGGGAGCTTCCAAGTCCAATGAATCCGCCAAGCGGCTGTGTATTCCGCACGCGCTGCCCTTATGCGATGGAGGCTTGTGCTTCCATTAAGCCTGAGTGGCAGGAGATTGAGAAGGATCACTTTGTGGCCTGCCATTTATATAATGAAAAAGTAACGGGCGACCATAACCGGCCTCAAGTAGCGGCTGCGAAATAAAATGGACTTTCATACTCTTAAAGCGGAAATTCTTACATTGGCCAGCTGCTGCGAAGGCCGCGTTGCTGTATATATCCATACCGAGGATGGTTTCATCGAAAAAGATGCCGATGCCATTTTCTCTTCAGCCAGCTTAATAAAGGTGCCGATTTTACTTGCGGGACTTTTACAGGCGGAGAAAGGGCTGCTTCAGCTTGAGGAGGAAGTGGAAGTTGCTGCTTCAGCCCGGGTTGGCGGATCGGGTGTATTGCAAGCTATGGCCAGAGATTTGAAGATCAAGGTGACAGACATAATGACACTAATGATCATTGTGTCTGATAATACAGCGACTAATCTTATCATTGAGCTGCTTGGTATAGAGAAAATCAATCAGCTTTTCAAAGATTTGGGGTTTAATAATACATCATTGAACAGAAAGATGATGGATTTTGAAGCACTGAAAAACGGCATTGACAACACCACGACTGCCCGGGATATGGTGTATGGCATAAAGGCATTGGCAGAGCAAAAGCTTTTATCAGGGAAGTATACTGAAAAAGCACTGTATATATTGGAAAACCAGCAGTTTAAAAATAAACTTGCCAACACGATAGACGAGGAAAAAGTCATGGTTGCCAATAAAACAGGCGAACTTCCCGGCATAGAGCATGATTGCGCCATATTTACCCATAAAGGAAAAACAGTCTGCGCTGCAGTACTAGTGGATGGGCTCCAACTTCAGGCAGCCGGCAAAGAAGTACTGTCCGCAATCGGCAGCCGTATTAATCAATATATTACACACAAGTAAGGAACCGCTCACTTAGAACGGTTCCTTGTTTATTTGTGCAGTTTTTGCACCGAGACTGCCAGATTATTTATGATGAAAAGGGCATTTCCCTTCAATTGGCTTAACGTCATCACCGATAAAGTATTGTTTCCACTCACGGTGTTCGGGATCGCCATAGTGGCTGATGTTTGGATGGGTAGGGAGGCCATCCCATTTCTCAACACGTTCTCTTACTTTTTCCCTGGACATAACGCCGCCTTTCGTGGTGCCTTCGAGACCTTCAAAAATGCGGCGCGGCTGGAATCCAAGCACAAGACTATTACCTAGATCCCTCGTCTTTCTCTGCTTGTATGCAGGCGCATTGCCAAACACAAAGAATGGCTCCTCAGCAAAAGAAAACGCCCATAAATGATGGTCCGGATCTGTCGGATAGTCCTTCGGCCAAGGCTTTGTATCAACCTTATGCAAATACTGAAGGATATTCCAGAAATTTTCTCTGTAATGTTCAAGCGGCTTTTCATCTTTTTCCGGCTCCACAAATACAAACAGGCCATGGCGAATAAGTTTTGGTGCGTCAAAGAGCTCTATGAAAGATTCAAGAGCTTCCGGAAGATTAGACCAGTCTTCCTTTGTAATATAGGCATATCTCAATTCACCGCGCATTTCGGCAGTCATTCCAAAATAGCACGGGAAGGTTTTATCTGTAACTGTATCATGAAATGTTTTATATTCTTGAATAACCCACTCAGGCACAATATCGGGGTTAGTCATATCTTCTTTTGTTAAAAGAAACTTACTGGCAGTTTTCATTTTTTCACCTCAGAATGATTTACTTATGAAATATGTACCCCTTAAAAAGTCCTTTGAAACTAGCTGGGTGAAAAAGGAAACGAAAAAGACAGCCGAGATGGCTGCCTTACGATTTTCGGTATTTATACTGGTTAAGCTGAAAGCGGATAAAACAGCCGATGCAAAATCCCAAAATGGCAATAAATGCTGAAAGAGCGACCATAGCTGTAAAAACATATCCTGCAGCTGTCCAGCCCAGCAGAAAGCTGAGCAGCCCAAGCGCCAGGCAGGCAACGGCAATCACCTGATTAAATTGCTGCTGCTCCCAGTCTTCGGGAATATACTCAGAAGGACTCTTTTTTAGAAAATGCCTTGCTGTACGCATAATCGGATTGTAGCCGAATAATAGGCCCATTGCACCTGCGAGCAGGGGAATGGCGAGAATCCAGGCTTCTCCGGTAAACCACGAAGCTAAAACACTTAATACGATTGACCATTGATTGGTTCTTACGAGCGGACGGGGAATCGAAACTGGTGTATTTGCCATTTATTTTCCGACCTTTCTCATTGGTTTTATTGGTATTAATAGTTTACTGAAGTTGTTTGATTTTGTGAAGAGAAAAAGCCTGGAAAATAAGAAGTACGATTCAACTTCGGACACAGAAAGGAGAAAGAGGAGCATCAGAGTCAGAACCCTGGCCAACTTCGGACACAGAAAGGAGAAGAGAGCCAGTTAGAGTCGGAACCCTGGCCAACTTCGGACACAGAAAGGAGAAAAGAGCAGGACAGAGTCGGAACTCGGGTTAACTTCGGACACAGAAAGGAGAAAAGAGCCAGTTAGAGTCGGAACCCTGGCCAACTTCGGACACAGAAAGGAGAAAAGAGCAGGACAGAGTCGGAACTCGGGTTAACTTCGGACACAGAAAGGAGAAAAGAGCCAGTTAGAGTCGGAACCTGGTCCAACTTCAGACACAGAAAGCAGAAAGAGGAGCATCAGAGTCAGAACCCTGGCCAACTTCGGACACAGAAAGGAGAAGAGAGCCAGTTAGAGTCGGAACCCTGGCCAACTTCGGACACAGAAAGGAGAAAAGAGCAGGACAGAGTCGGAACTCGGGTTAACTTCGGACACAGAAAGGAGAAAAGAGCCAGTTAGAGTCGGAACCTGGTCCAACTTCGGACACAGAAAGCAGAAAGAGGAGCATCAGAGTCAGAACCCGCGCCAACTTCGGACACAGAAAGGAGAAAAGAACAGGCCAGAGTCAGAACTAGGGTCAACTTCGGACACAGAAAGGAGAAAAGAGCCAGTTAGAGTCGGAACTAGGGTCAACTTCGGACACAGAAAGGAGAAGAGAGCCAGTTAGAGTCGGAACCCTGGCCAACTTCGGACACAGAAAGGAGAAAAAGGGGCGACAGAGTCGGAACCTGGTCCAACTTCGGACACAGAGTGGAGAAAAGAGCCAGTTAGAGTCAGACCCCGGGCCAACTTCAGACACAGAAAGGAGAAAAGAGCAGGCCAGAGTCAGAACCCGCGCCAACTTCAGACACAGAAAGCCGAAAAGACCGATCCAAAGTCCGAACCCAGCTGCACTTGCAATAAACGCCACGCAAAACACCAGCAGACAAAGAAAAAAGGCCCTGGAATGACATCCAAAGCCTCCTTTCGTCAAGCGGATCGCCGGCCCAGGCGGTACCCAGCGAATCCCGCCATAAAAAATCCTATGTGCTTAATCGCTTTTTTGCCGCTTTTTTAAATGAAAACTGCGGTATGCTGATACCAATCAGGATCAGCACAATCCCGAAAGTCTGTGCTTCTGTTATCCTTTCCCCAAGGATCAGCATAGCGGCAGCAACAGCTGCCGGAAGTTCGGCAGAGCCTACAATCGTGGCAAGCCCTGAATCTAAGTGGGGTGATCCGATTGCAAAGAAGACAATAGGGAAAATTGCGCCGAACAATGCCATCAGCAGTCCGAATTTCCATAGGCCACCAAGCTGAATGCCGCCGCTTATTAAGACGGGACCTGAAACAGCTGCAACCAGAAGAAGTCCGCCAAATGTGATGAAGATGCTCCTCTGGATGGTTGGAATTCCTTTGCCTGCCTTGCCGCTTGCAAAAATGAACACGGCAAATGTAACCGCAGATAATAAGCCATAAATCAGGCCATCCGCTTGAATAGCATGTGACCCGGAATTAATCAGGTTGCTAGCAAATACTGTTCCTATAATAAGCAGGATCGAAGAAATGATTTTTGCTTTGCTGGGCATCTTTCTTTCATATAATGCTTCAAAAAGAATTCCAATCCAGGTGAACTGAAATAAAAGAACAACAGCAATGGAGGCAGGGTTCCGATCAAGGCTCATTCCATACAGAATGCCCGTTAAGCTTAAGGAGGCACCGGTCAATAACAAAGCTGCCGCTTGTTTAAGGGTGATTTTCGTTCTTTTGATAAATGGGAAAGAAAGCAATAACAAAAGGAGCCCAATTAAATATTGGCTTCCGGTCAGTTCGGGAACATTGTGGCCGGCATGAAGTCCCAGTTTAACAATGGATGCCAGAATGCCGTAACTGCATGCGCCCAGAAAAATAAAGAATGAATATTTTAAGTTTGCCATTATGGAGACTCCTTTCCGAAAATAGAAATGAAGCAATCAGGTCAATCATAACACCTTAGAGTGTCCAAAGGGCAAAAATTTTTTCGGCACAAAAATAAGAGCCAGTGATCATTCTCACTGACTCTCTTGCCAAAATCGATTATTCTCCTAAGTAGGCTTGCAGCATCCAAATATGCGTATCCAATTTTTCCATTAACCCGATGGCGAAGTCGGCTGTCACTTGATCTTCCTGTTCCTCGGCAAGCTGGGCTAAAGAGATTAATTGTTCCTTAATATGTTTATAATCCGAAGCAAGAGCAGCAACCATGTCTTCTGCTTTCTTTTCCCCATTAGATTCTTCAAGAGTCGTAATGCTTAGGAATTCCTTTAAGCTTGCTCCAGGTGAACCGCCGATTGCAAGCAGGCGTTCCGCTGCCTCATCGACAACTTCTGCTGCTTCGTTATATAATTCTTCGAACTTTTCATGAAGGGTAAAGAAAAGAGGGCCTTTTACAAACCAGTGGTAGCGGTGCAATTTCGTATATAGGACACTCCAGTTAGCAATTTGTACGTTTAATGCCTCATGTAATTTTTCCATCATAATTCCTCCTAAGTGATTTATATACTCATTATAACAAATATTAAATTATAATCAATACTTATTTATAATTATTATAAATAATAAACGTCAGTATAACCGTTGCCAATTATGGTAAAGTGATATAGTACGGATTAATAGCAGAGACAGTTAGTGAGGAATATAAATGGAATATGTTTTTTTTATTATTCTCGGAGCGCTTATCAGTGTGCTCTCGGGTTTTTTTGGGGTAGGCGGAGGATTCATTCTTACTCCAACGCTTATGCTTTTTGGTTTTTCTCCAGTAGAAGCGATCACCACGAGTTTGCTGTTTTCGATTGGAACGGCTCTTTCAGGCATCTTCGCTCATATCAGGCTGAAGAATATAAAGCTTAAGCAGGGGCTGATACTCGGATTAAGCGGAATGGCAGCTACTCAGGCCGCCCACCCATTTGTTCTGTTTCTTGAGAATAAAGGCTGGGACACATGGGCCGTGCCTGTTTTTTATATCATATTGCTGTCATATTTTGCTTTGAGCATGCTGAAAAGAAGGGAAAAGTCAGCCAATGCTGTTCACTCTTCTGAACATTCGCCTTCCATTTTAAAGATGGTGCTGATTGGTTTTTTTGCAGGATTTGTTTCTACGACATTAGGGGTGGGCGGCGGTTTTATTATGGTGCCTTTATCGGTCGCCTATTTAGGATTGATGCCGAAAAATGCGGTAGGAACCAGCTTGTTTGCTGTCATGTTAATCGTATCCGCAGGTTTCCTGTCCTACGTTTCCACTGTCAGCATTGATTATTGGATTGGCCTTTCACTCGTAGGAGGAGGGCTCATTGGCTCACAGTTTGGTGCAAAACTTACCTCCTATTTTGAGAACGAAGAGATCACCTATATGCTCGGAGCCTTATATATGGCGACAGTCGCTAGTGTGATTCTGAAATTAATACATTTGAATTATGCCGGTTTAGTGCTGATGGCCATTTTTGTAGGCGGATTTCTAGTAAGAAGTCTTGTGAAAATGCAGAAAGCAAAAGCCCGAATAAAGGCAAAAAGGGAGAGGCCATAATGGCTTCTCCTTTTACATTTGGCGGGGCACCTTCATGCCGAGTGTCTGCATTCCATCTGTAAGAACAATGGTGACTGCTTTGACGAGGGCAAGTCTTGCCTGGATGCCGGCATCCTTCTCCAGTATTCTTACCTGCCCGTAATATTTATTGAAGTTCTGGGCCACATCAATCAGAAATTTAGCGAGAACGGAAGGGGAAAGCTGCCTATAAGATTGTCTGAGTTTCTCAGGATATTGATAGAGCAGCTTAATAATTTCCCAGCTGTAAGGCTCGGATAGCCCATTTGCAGCAGATGGTAAATCGTCTGCCTTGCGGAGCAGGGAATAGGCTCGGGCATTGGTATATTGCAGATAGGGACCTGTTTCTCCTTCAAATGTCAGCATATCTTCAAGGGAAAATTCAATATTGTTCATGCGGTCATTTTTCAGGTCATGGAACAAAATGGCTCCGATGCCGACTGCTTCAGCGACTTCATCTTTATTTTCGAGGCCGGGATTTTTAGCCTCAATGCTGTTCTTTGCGAGAAGAACTGCTTCATCCAGAACCTCCTCCAGAAGGATGACTCTGCCTTTTCTGGTAGACATCTTTTTTCCATCTTTTAAGTAGAGGCCGAACGGGACATGTTTCATACTGTCTGCCCACTCATACCCCATCTTTTTGATCACGCTTTTGACCTGCCTGAAATGGATGCTTTGTTCCTGGCCGACAATATATAAGGAGTGATCAAATTGATAGTTTTCCCTTCTATAAAAAGCTGCAGCCAGATCCCGTGTTGCATAAAGAGTTGCTCCGTCGGATTTTTTGATCAGACATGGAGGCAGGTCTTCGTCGGGCAGCTGAACGACCTCTGCACCATCAGACTCAGCCAGCAGATCTTTTGCCATCAGCTCCTTTATGACGGGTTTCATTTTATCGTTATAAAAAGCTTCCCCATTGTATGAGTTGAAATGGATGCCAAGCCTATCATAAACCTGCTGAAATTCCTTCAATGATTCATCTCTAAACCAATTCCAGAGGGCTTGTGCTTCTTTATTTCCGTTTTCAAGCTCTTTGAACCAGGAACGTGCCTCATCTTCAAGGGATGGATCTGCCTCTGCTTCTACATGGAACCGTATATAAAGGCTGAGCAGCTCCCTGATCGGATGTTCCTTCACTTTATCCGGATTGCCCCACTTTTTATAAGCGGTGATCAGTTTGCCGAATTGAGTGCCCCAATCGCCTAAGTGGTTGATTCTGACCGCTGTATAACCGCATTTTTCGGCGAGGTTTCCAAGGGCATTTCCAATGACGGTTGATCGCAGATGACCCATGGAAAAAGGCTTTGCGATATTGGGCGAAGAGAAATCAAGCACGGCTGTTTTTCCTGCACCATCCTTCAGCAGCCCATATTCTTTTCCTTTTTTCAAAATTACTTCCAGTATGTCAGCACCAGCAGCTCCTTTGGAAAAAAAGATATTAATATAGGGCCCGGCAGCTTTCGCTTTTTCAATGTACGGTCCTTTTATCAGGAAAGCAGCCTCTTCAGCAATAGAGGCAGGTGATTTTCTGAATGCTTTTGCCAGTGTAAAACATGGAAAAGCAAGATCACCATGTGCCGGATTCTTTGGTGTCTCAATTAAGTCTGAAATGGCTTCCTCAGAAAGCTGCCCATTCAGCACAGATGCCAGCTGAGCTGTGAATATTGCTTTGAAATCGATCATTTTAAACACACACCTCCTGAAAAATAAAAAAGCCCGCCTCTATATAAATATAGAGACGAGCTGAATCTGCCCGCGGTACCACTCTGATTGTCCAAAGGACCTCTTGCGAAAGGACGTTTCATTTTATTTGAACACATTCCTTTAGGGGTTTGGTAACGGGATTCCCAACCCGGCACAGCCTACTTTTCTTTCAGCTATGCATCTCCGAAGTGCGATTCACAAATAGGGTTTCCGACAGGCTTGCACCGGCCCTGTCTCGCTTTTAGGAAAGAGCCCTTTGCTACTCTCTTCATCATAGACACTAAATATATTACTGTTATTATACGCGGTTGGAATTATTTTGCAACATAATTTGAGTCGGTTGAAAACATATAGTTTTTGTGATGGTAGCGAATGCTGAATATCAGTCCCATTGCCATCATGTTTCCCATAAGTGAGCTTCCGCCATAGCTGATAAACGGAAGCGGAATGCCGGTGATTGGCAGGACCTGAATCGTCATTCCAATATTTTGGAATACATGGAAGGTGATCATGCTGATGACCCCGACGCAAATATAGGTATTAAAAGGATCAGTCGTCTCAAGGCCGGTCTTCGTTAAGTGATAGATAAGCAGAAAGAAAAGGCTGATTACTACACTGGCTCCGAAGAAGCCATATTCCTCGCCAATGACGCTAAAGATAAAATCAGTGTGGGCATCTGGCACATATACCTGCCTGTCGGTAAAGCCTTTACCTGAAATTAATCCCGAGCCGATAGCGAGCATGGAATTATACAGCTGCATACCGGCCCCCTGCTTATGATTGACCGGATCAAGCCAGGAATAAATTCTGCTGAACTGATAGGGATCGATCCCAAGGTATTTCTCTAAAATCTCCGGTGCTATGATCACCAGGTATAGAACTGTTCCTGCTAAAGCACCGAGGGTTCCATAAATCGGTACAAGGATTTTCCAGGTGATTCCGGATACCAGGATGACTCCTGCTAATATCGCGATGATGACAAGAGCGGTACCCAGGTCTTCGATAATAATCAATCCTAATGGAGGCAATGTGGCAGCCCCTAGTTTGATTAGGAGAAAAAAGTCCGTGCCGGCTGTCTTAGCCTGATATTTCAGATGGTGGTCAGCGATGATTTTGCTGAGGGCGATAATAAGGAACACCTTTACGAATTCTGAAGGCTGCACCGAACCGAGTCCGGGAATGATATACCACAATGTAGCCCCTTTGCGCTCTGGTGCGATGCTTTCCGGTGCAATGAATAGCCCGACAAGCAATAGAATGCCTAAACCGTACAGAAGCCATGTGAGTCTCCGGATTTGCTCGCTGTCAAAATACATGACAATCCCAACAATGACGGCTCCAACAATATAATTTTTAATTTGTGAGATGACAAAATTCCCTTCATATTGATTGGAGGATTGTCCGCTGTAAATCGCAATGCAGCTGATGAGAAAAAACAGCAGCAGAAGAAAGCATAATGTCCAATCGAATCGGTCTGAGAATCTATTATTCTGTTTCATTATATACACCTGGTTTCTTTACCTTTTTACATTTTTATCCTATCAGAGAAAAATTAACCTTACAATGGAGAAAGAGATTTCATTAGTTAGACGAATAAATTACAATGATGGTTTCCTGTATTTTCAAAAAAAACGGATTTTAAATTTTTTCTCATCTGGAAAGATATTTTCAGATATTTTTGCTACAATAAGAGGATAAAATACTGGAAGTTTGGCAGGCAGTTTCATAAGAAGCTGTCTTTTTATCAATTTGGCTACGGTTCGGAGGTTTCGTCATTGAAAAGAAGGAATCAAACTATTCGTGATCTCATCTACATCCATCTTAATGAGCAGGATCAATATGTGATGACTTATGGAATTGAGTTTGCAGAGTTTGCCCAGACTCTTTCAGATTCTATTAATAATTTGCTGCTCTTAAAGCACCGTTATGAACATGGGGACTTTAATAGCCACACGATGTTCGATTATGTGTCAAGGGACAAGCTGGGCAGGCTGGTTAAGGATGATGTATATGGCTATGGCGATTTTTGCTGGATCGACTTCGAGGAAGAGGAAGCAGTGAATGAGCTTCCCGGCCAGACAATTGCGGAGCTTCTTTATCTCGGTCATATTAAAGAGCATCTTAAGCTGCCTTTTTACAATTATCTGAGCAACCGGTATGTATACCTTGCCCATGATGATGGCTGGTTTAACCGCACATATTACCGCGATCTGAACGATTTTTACCGGATGCTTGGGGAAGTGATCCCCGGGAAAATGGGACAGATGAAGGTAGAAAAAACGCTCCTTGGCATTAAAAAGAAAAAGACGTACCCTCCAATCACCAGAGATGTCCTGCTTTCATTAAAGCCCCTTATGAAAGAAGGAGCGGTCCTTTCCATTAAGGATATTGAACAGAATCGGGTCAGGATCGAGATTCCAATTTGGATTATTGGCGATTTTGCGAATATGGATGATATGTATGATGAGTATGAAGCCATAGTGAAAGAGCCATGTGAGGCGAAGATTGTGTTCGATAAGAAGACAAGGGAATGGAAAATATACTCGCGTTAGAATTCTGAACTTTTTTACAACATTCAGCAATTTTCTATTACTTTTTCTGCGGGATGGTGTATAATCGGAAATAGAAAATTTTATATCCGCAATAGAACAGGTGTCTTTTCAAAAGGGCTTTAAAGCAAGCTCTTTTGAAGACTTAATAGGGAAGCTGGTGAAATTCCAGCGCGGTCCCGCCACTGTAAATGGTAGCTGTCTGCAAATCCACTGTACACACAAGTATGGGAAGGAGCAGAACGCATTGACCATGAGCCAGGAGACCTGCCTGATTCTTAAGCACCCATAAACCTACGAGGATAGGGAGGTGTCTGGTCCGGCCATCTATTCTGCATTTTTTGTAAATGACCATACCAACATCTCCTTGCCGTTCGAGGGGATGTTTTTTTATTTTAAACGGTGGTGACAGGCACCACTCGAATTTTGTCGAAAATAATGGAGGATTGCTGAGTATGAAGAAGTTTTATGCATTTTTATTAACTATGCTGCTTGCTGCAGGAGTGCTTGCAGGCTGCGGCGAGAGTGCTGAACAGCCAAAAGAAGAGAAAAAGGTTGAGGAAGGGCAGAATGCTGCTTTTCCTGTAACGATAAAAGACGCGCTGGATAATGAAGTGGTCATTGAAACCAAGCCTGAAAGAATCGTTTCCGTGATTCCAAGCAACACCGAAATAGCATTCGAATTGGGGCTTGGAGAAGAAGTGGTCGGGGTTTCCGATTTTGATAACTACCCGCAAGAAGCCGCAGAAAAGGAAAAGATTGGCGGCTTGGAATTTAATGTAGAAAAAGTGATCTCTTTAAATCCCGACCTTGTCCTTGCCCACGCTTCAAGCGCACAAAGTTCGGAAGCAGGTCTTCAGCAATTAAAGGATGCGGGAGTGACCGTACTTGTTGTCAATGACGCGAAGAGCTTTGATCAGGTATTTGAATCCATTGAAATGGTTGGGACTGCAGCGGGAGCGAAAGAAAAAGCAGAACAGCTCGTTTCAGACATGAAGAGCCAGCTTGAGGAAATCAAAACAAAAGCTAAGGGGATAAAAGAAGAGGACCGCAAATCGGTAATGGTTGAAGTTTCACCTGCTCCGGAAATCTATGCAGCAGGCACTGAGACATTTATGGACGAAATGCTAAGTGCCATCAGCGCAGAAAATATCATCACGGAAGAAGGATGGCCGAAGATGGATCCGGAAGCGATTATCGAACGGAATCCGGATGTAATCATCACAACACATGGCTATTACACTGAAGATGCTGTCGGCAATGTCTTAAGCCGGGATGGCTGGCAGGATATTACCGCAGTGAAAAATAAGCAGGTTAACGATGTTGATTCCGATATGGTAACCCGCTCTGGCCCTCGTATTATTGAAGGAGTCGAGGAACTTGCAAAAGCAGTATATCCGGACGTATTTAAATAATAAATTACTTGCTTATGTAACAGCAGCAGCTTTTCTGTTTTGTGCCATGCTGATGGGGATTTCAATTGGAACAGTGTCCATTCATCCCATGACGATCATCAGAGTAATAAGCGCTGAGATTTTTCCTTTTATTTCATTGGGAAACACGGATGCTATGCATGCAAATATCATTATGAACATACGCCTGCCGCGCGTTTTGCTGGCTGGCTTGGTAGGGGCGTCTCTTGCAATCGCGGGAGCCGCCTTTCAAGGTTTATTAAGAAACCCGCTGGCAGATCCATATACCATTGGAGTTTCTTCCGGGGCTTCACTCGGTGCAGTTTTAACCTTGTTCTTTGGCTTATCCATTCCCTTTGCAGGAATGTTTACACTGCCTTTATTCAGCATCTTATTTTCCTTTTTAACCATTTTTGCCGTTCTGCTATTTGCGAGAAATATTGAAAGATCCATGAAAGTGGAAACGATTATTTTAACGGGCATTATCTTCAGTTCTTTTCTTGGCGCTCTAATTTCTCTGATGATTGCCCTGACTGGAGAGGAACTTAGACAGATTATTGGCTGGCTTCTTGGCAGTGTATCCATGAGAGGCTGGGCGTATATTAACATTATCCTTCCATTTTTTATAATAGGTGCCATCCTTCTGTTAGTGAACAGTAAAGAGCTGAATGCTATGAGCTTCGGAGAAGAAAAGGCCCAGCATATCGGGGTGGACGTTCAGAAGAGAAAAATGATGGTCCTGGTAGCTGGCTCCATCTTAACGGGTGCAGCTGTAGCTGTGTCTGGAACGATAGGATTTGTCGGGCTTGTGATCCCACATCTGACCAGGATGTTATGGGGGCCGGATCATAGGCACCTATTGCCGCTATCGATTCTTATGGGTTCAGGTTTTCTTATTATTGCCGATCTGGTTTCACGGACGATCATTGCCCCTGCCGAGCTTCCAATCGGTGTGATTACAGCTTTAATCGGTGCACCTGCTTTTGGGGTTATTTTAATGAAAAGAAAGAATAAACTTTAAGCGCATAAAGGCGCTTGCACTTTTCTGGTCAGAAAGAAGTGATTAATCATGCTAAGAGTCCAGCAAGTCACTGGCGGGTATGCCGGTGCGCCGGTTGTAAAAAATATCAGCTTTGAAGTGGAAAAAGGGGAGCTTTTCGGGATACTGGGGCCGAATGGAAGCGGGAAGACGACTATTCTGAAGATGTTGAGCGGCATTTTGCCCCATACATCAGGTGATATAGTGATCAAAGGTAAGAACCTTTCAGAATATACACCGAAAGAGCTGGCGAAAATCATTGCTGTTCTGCCTCAGCATTCCTCTCAGGCCTTTTCATATACTGTAAAGGAAACCGTTTCCCTTGGCCGGTATGCTCATCAAAAGGGCTGGTTCCAGAGCTGGTCCGGCAAAGATGAAGAAGCGGTCAATCGGGTCATGGAGCAGACGGGCATCTCCCGATTTCAGGATGATGATATTCAGCAATTATCCGGTGGTGAAAGACAAAGGGTGTTTTTAGCTCAGGCCCTTGCCCAGGAGCCGGAAATATTATTGCTGGATGAGCCGACGAACCATCTTGATTTATCCTATCAAAAAGAGCTGCTTGATCTCCTTTCTGTATGGTCAAAGGACTGCGGGCTGACGGTTATTTCTATCTTCCATGATTTAAATCTGGCCGGCCTGTACTGTGACCGCCTATTGCTGCTGGAAAATGGCGAAGTGAATATTAACCATGTTCCTAACGAAGTTTTAAAAGAAGGGCGGATACGGGAGGTTTACAGAACGAAGATCGAGAAGCTGCCGCATCCAAGAGTGGCGGCCCCTCAGATGGTGCTGGTGCCTGAGCGCTCACAGGCAGAAAGCCAATTAGAGAAGCGAATTGTTCCAGCCAGCCTGGAGGTAAAGGAAGACTTGCTGGTCCTGCGCTCGCCATTTCCGCTTAAAACCATGTCTTCAGGTGTAACCGGATCGGGGACTGGCTGGAATCGGATTTTTCTTAACCGGCATGTGAGCAAGAATTATGACTGCAGTGATCATCGGGCAGAGATGGCGGAATTTGTCCGGGAAATCGGCTTTGAACCCGGGGAAACTGTGGGGATGATGACCGCTGTATATATTGAGGATTACAGCAGCCAATTTTATGAAGAAGATACATTCTCTGTGTTTGTGGTCGTGACAGCTGGTGTCGGCAATGCGGTTGATGCTTCGAAAAGTGAAGAGCATTCTTATCATCTGACTCCAGGTACAATCAATACTTGGATTTTCGTTAATGGCCATCTGACAGAGGAAGCCTTTATCCAATCCATTATGACCGCAACCGAGGCCAAGACCAGAGCACTATATGATCAGGAAGTTATAGATGCCGTCACAGGGACGTTAGCGACCGGAACATCAACTGACAGTATTTTGATTGCCGCCGCACAGCAGGGAGAAAACCTGGAGTATGCGGGTACCATTACACCGCTTGGCAAAGTGATTGGCAAGGGTGTCTACGAATGTACCGTTGAGGCGATAAAAAAATCGCAAAGCAGGATAAAAAGATGATTTTATATCACCTGTTCGCGCTAACCTTTGCCTGGTTACTGGATAAGCTGATAGGGGATCCGCCAAACTGGCCGCATCCGGTCAGGTGGATGGGTGCCCTGATACATAAACTTGAACAAGCTCTGAATAAAGGCCGCTTTAGAAAATTAAAAGGGAGCCTCATGCTATTGATCGTACTGCTGGCAGCAGGCGGCATCACCTTTTTCATTACCCGGCTCTTCTATGAAATTCATCCGATCGCTGGCATCTTGGCAGAAGGAATTCTTATATTCACAGCCATTGCTCAAAAGAGTTTAAAAGAGGCAGCGCTGGAGGTATATGAGCCTCTGGCAAAAGGTGATATGGAAGCAGCAAGAGTAAAGCTTTCTTACATTGTCGGCAGGGATACAGATCGGCTGGATGAACCAGGCATTGTCCGGGCTGCCGTGGAGACAGTGGCTGAAAACACCAGTGATGGCATTACTGCTCCATTATTTTGGGCCCTGATCGGCGGTGCACCGCTGGCCCTTATCTACCGGGCCATTAATACATGTGATTCGATGGTTGGCCACATGAATGAACGATATATGGATTTTGGATGGGCTTCTGCCAAAGTGGATGATATCGCGAACTGGATCCCGAGCCGGCTGACATCACTTTGCATCATGCTCACGCAAAAGCCGGAGCATTCTCCATATGAGGAAGCATGGGGAATCCTTTTAAGAGATGCACCTAAGCATCCGAGCCCGAATAGCGGCTGGGGCGAAGCGGCTGTTGCAGCCCTTCTGGGGGTTCAGCTGGGAGGAATCAATTTTTATAAGGGAATAATCTCAAACCGTGCCACGATGGGGAAGCCCCTGGTGCAGCTTGAAAAAGAACATATTATAAAAAGTATTTCAATCATGAACAAGACGGTTTTCTTATTCTTGCTTTTATTATGGACAGGAGGGATGTTCCTTGATTTGGCCTTCACACGGATCTAATCCGCAATATTTATATGAAGCGATGGATAAGCAAATGCCTGAGGAGCGGATTGATTTCAGTGCCAATATCAATCCCCTTGGCCCTCCCCGTGAATTAAAAGACAGGTGGGAAAGCCTATTCCAATATATTAGCGATTATCCGGATCCCCATGCTGCTCTTTTAAAAAGCAAACTGGCGGCAACAGAGGGAATAAAAGAAACACAGATTCTGGTGGGAAATGGAGGCGCCGAGCTAATCACACTGATTGGCCGGATGATAGCCGGGAAAAGTGTGCTGATTATTCAGCCGGCTTTTTCGGAATATGAAGAGGCCTGCCGCGTTAATCATTGTACTGTCTCCTATCATCAGCTGGTGCCCGGCGACTGGGATCTTAATTTGGAAGCGCTATCTGAAAAACTAAAAGCCGCTGATGTTGTTTTCTTCTGCAACCCAAATAACCCGACAGGTATTTATTACCCATCTGCCATTGTAGAGGAATTGATTAAGAAGTGTCATATCCATAGCTGCCTCCTTATTATGGATGAAGCTTTTTATGACTTTGCCTGCGACTATCAATCTATCGTTCCTATCATAGGAACGGATTCAAATGTTGTGGTGCTGCGCTCCATGACAAAGATGTTTTCGATACCAGGCCTGCGCCTTGGATACATGATGGCAAGTGAGGGGTTAATTGAAAGAGCAAAGGCGCTGAAACCGCACTGGAGCGTGAATGTTCTTGCGTTAAAAGCAGGTGAATGGTGTCTGGACAGTAAAGAGCATGTCAGGCTGACAAAGAATTTGATCCGGCAGGAGAGGGCTAGGCTTGTTCAGTTTTATCAGCAATTGAATTTTGAGGTTTCCCCTTCTTCAGTTAATTTCTATTTGTTAAGAGATCCAAGCATTGATGTGCAGCTGCCTCTTTTTCGATTTTTGCTTGAGAAAGGAATTATTCCGAGACATACAATGAATTTCCCTGGCCTGGAAGGGAAATGGCTGCGCTTTGCGATTAAAGGGCCGAAAGACAACGATGTGCTGATGGAGGCGATGCGGCAATGGCGGAAGGATCGCTGATTTTTATCTCCGGTGGAGTGCGGAGCGGAAAAAGCTCCTTTGCGGAGAGAACTGCTGCCATGCTGGCAATGAGAACGGAAGGAAAGCTTCATTATATTGCTGCAGGAAAAGCATACGATCCCGAGATGGAAGCACGGATTCAGAGGCACCAGGATGACCGGGATAAGAGCGGCTTGGACTGGACAACCTGGGAGAAGCCTTTCGCACTTGAAGAGATCTCGGGAAACTTTAACCATCAGGATATTATTCTATTCGATTGCTTGACCACTCTCTTGAATAATGAACTTTTTAGAGCGGAAGACCTTTGGCGGAATAGAGAATATCAGGAAAATCTGTCATCTGATATTCTCATGGACATCACTGAAATACGCAAAAATTGCAGGACCTTGATCGTTGTCAGCAACGAGGTCTTGAATGAGCCAATTTACAAAAATGAACTGGTGATTACCTATTCAAAAATACTTGGGACGCTTCATAGGAATATAGTAGATATGGCTGATGAAGCCTATCTTGTTGAAGCAGGCATCCCCATACAAATGAAAGGAGAACCGGCATGAAAGGGATCATGATTCAGGGGACTTCATCCGATGCCGGTAAAAGCCTGATTGCTACGGCTCTTTGCCGGGCATTCTCCAATGAAGGTTTCCGCACGGCTCCTTTTAAATCCCAGAATATGTCCAATAATTCATACGTGACAAAGGATGGGAATGAAATTGGCAGGGCACAGGGCATTCAGGCTGAAGCGGCAAGAACTGAAGCTGCTGTCTGGATGAATCCCATCCTCCTTAAGCCTCAATCCGCTCAGAATGCCGAGGTCATTCTCCTTGGAAAAGCAGTCAACTCCCTATCAGGAAGAAGCTATCGGGAATCTTTTTATGAAAAAGGGCTTGAAACCATCAAAGAGGCACTGAGTCTGCTTGCTGCTCAATATGAGCTGCTTGTAATAGAAGGAGCTGGCAGCCCTGTTGAAATTAATTTAAAAGATAAAGAGCTAGTGAATATGAAAGTCGCCGAAATGGCGGATGTGCCAGTCATCCTGGTTGCCGATATTGACAGGGGCGGTGTTTTTGCCAGTATTGTTGGAACTCTGGAGCTTTTCACCAAACAGGAAAGACAGCGGGTTGCGGGCATTATCATTAATAAATTCCGCGGAGATATCTCGCTGTTTGAGGATGGCATCCGCTGGATCGAAGAAAAGACGGGCGTCCCTGTCCTTGGCGTTCTGCCTTACTTGGAAGACCATATGATCGATGCAGAGGATTCCCTATCCATTCAGACTGCTGTTCCAAGAGCTGGAGAGGGTATTCTGGATATTGCAGTGCTGCGGCCGCCATTTATTTCAAACTTCAGTGACATCGATCCGTTTTACTATGAAGATGACGTGAACATTAGGTGGGTAACACATCTATCGGAGGCTGGCTCACCTGATGCGGTGATCATTCCCGGCACAAAGAGCACGATTCGAGACTTGCGCTATTTCAAGGAAAAAGGTCTGGCGGACTGGATTGTGCGCTATGCTGCCGCTGGAGGTTCTATCGCCGGCATTTGTGGAGGATACCAGATGCTCGGCAGGAGATTAATCGATATGGCAGGTTCTGATACCGGAATTCCTTATGAAAAGGAAAAAGGCTTGAATTTGATACCGGCAGACACCATTTTTCATAAACGCAAGAAGACCGTGCAAGTGAAGGGAAGTCTGCATTCAAGCACGAACCTTCCCGTAAAAGAGATCTTGGATGGATATGAAATCCATTTAGGTGAAACAGTTCTTGAAAATGATTTTGATGGCAATCGCCTTCTGCTGCTTCAAAATGGCGAAGAAGATGGATTTTATGGGAATGATGGCCGTCTGGTAGGGACTTATATGCACCACATCTTCCATAATGATGAATGGAGGGGTGCGTGGCTTAATTCCCTGCGCAAACAAAAAGGCATTCCAAGTAAGGAGCCTGTCCGAATAAAAGCCCTGAAGGATAGGAAATACAGCGAACTGGCGGAAAATATGATGCAGCATCTTGATTGGGAAAAATTAAAGGAAATTGTCTTTAGCTGGAGAAAACAAAATGAAATGGCTTAAAGGATTATTGATCAATCTTCAATTTTTCACAAGCATTCCCATTCCGATATCCCTGCCTATGGATAAGCCTCATCTGGAGAAGGCAATCAGAACCTTCCCTATAGCCGGCCTCATCCAGGGTGGGATATATGCATTTATACTCTATGCTTTTCTTGAATGGACTCCTTTTTCTCTATTGTCAGCGGCCTTTGCCGTCTGGCTGGCCGGCATTTTGCTGACCGGCGGGATTCATCTCGATGGGTGGATGGATGCGAGCGATGCGTTCTTCTCCTATCGTGATCAGGAGAGGCGGCTTGAAATCATGAGTGATCCCCGGGTGGGAGCGTTCGGGGTGCTGTCTGTTATTGTCCTGCTGGGTGCCCGATTTCTATTTATCTATGAAATTGTGCTTTTATCAAATCCAACTTCCTATTTTTTAATAGCCATGATTCCATTTTTAAGCAAGATGGTAATGGGGACATTGCTGATAAAAGTTAAGGGGGCCAAAAAAGAGGGGCTGGGCTCATTATTTCAGCAGGCTGCTGCTAAAACCACCCTGTCTATTTACCCTGTTTTCCTTCTGGCCGCAACGGCAGCTGCCTGGCTGGCTGGTTACCCGGCTATTGTTGGATTTCTTTTCATGGTTCTTTTTTCAATATTGTTTTTCGTATTATTATCAAGAAAAGTCATTGCCTGGTTTGGCGGAATGACAGGGGATGTCCTTGGGGCCAGTGTGGAAGGGACGGAGGTGCTTTTATGGATGATACTGTGGCTGTTGCATTATTTCGTCATGGGCTGACAGAAGCCAATAAGTCCCATGCTTATCTGGGGTGGACAGATTCTCCTCTGTGTCCGGAACATAAGAATAAGCTTGCCCCGGCCCCTCAAGGCTACAGAAGACTTTTTGCAAGTGATTTAGGCAGATGCATGAAGACGGCGGCTATTCTTTTCCCGGATCATTCTATTGAACCTTGTCCCGAATGGAGAGAAATGCATTTTGGCGAGTGGGAAGGCAAGACATATCAAGAGCTGAAAGATAATCCGGATTATCTAAAGTGGCTTGAAGAACCATTTGCACAAGCGGCTCCTGGAGGAGAATCCTTTGCAGCTTTCACAGCAAGAGTGGATAAAGGATGGCAGAATTTAACCGATCAATTGCTTCAGGGAAATAACAGTGATGCTGCTGTTATTACACATGGCGGAGTCATAAGGTACCTTCTTGGAAAGTATGCACCGGAGGAAAAAGAATTCTGGGAATGGCAGGTTCCGTTTGGAAGAGGCTATGAGCTTAGATGGACACGGGAAGCGTTTAGGAGGGGAGTGCGATGCACTTCATTACAGGAGGCAGGTTTAACGGTAAATCCGAATGGGTGAAGGGATTTTATCAATTGGATGATACTCCCCATAAATGGATTTCAGCTTATCATGGTGAGTCGGCTGGCGATCTGGATCGAAACCTGATTGTCTTTGAGGGAATTGAGCTAATGATTCGGGAGTGGTCACAAGCACTGGAGTTTGAAGAGATTCGGGAAAAGTGGCAGGAGATGCTGGAAAAGTGGCTCCAATGGGAAAAAGCAGAGGTTAACCGGAAAGTTGTTTTAATCGGATCTGATATTTCAAAAGGGATTGTTCCGATGGAGGCGCTTGACCGAAAGTGGCGGGATGCTTCAGGATGGGCCTTCCAGGATGCCGCTGCTGCTGCAGATAGAGTCGATTTGATTTGGTATGGCATCAATCAAAAAATAAAGTGAAATGGGGAATTGCTGATGAAACTTTATACACGAACTGGTGATGAGGGAAAAACAAGTATTATCGGGGGCAGAGTGGAGAAGGATGATGTAAGGGTTGAAGCATACGGAACAGTGGATGAAGTCAACTGTTTTGTCGGGCAGGCCATGACACAGCTGGATCCGGCCATTTTTCAGGATGTCCTGGAGGATCTGGAGAAGATTCAGCATGAGCTTTTTGACTGTGGCGGCGACCTTGCAAATGTTACGAAAAAGCGGGAGCTTAAATTGACGAAGGATTCTGTTGATTATTTGGAGACTAAGATTGATAGATTGATCGAAGAAGCGCCCAAGCTGGAAAGGTTTATTCTGCCTGGGGGAGCACCTGCATCTGCATCCATTCATATTGCCAGGACAGTAACCCGGAGAGCGGAGCGTCTTGTGGTCTCACTAAAAAAAGCGGATCCAGACACCTCTGCAGTGGCACTGAAATTCCTGAATCGCTTATCGGATTACTTCTTTGCCCTGGCAAGGGTGATTAATTTCCGTCTGAACCAGAACGATGTGGAATATGTGCGCAGTGCGAATGTATTCCGTGAAGGAAAGCGCAAGGAGGATAAGTGATGAAAAGCATGCGATTGGGCATGGCCGCCATGCTGATTGCACTGACAGCAATCGGTGCAGCGATAAAAGTTCCTGCCGTTATCGGAAGCGTGGCACTGGATGCGTTTCCTGCCTTGCTCGCAGCCGTGCTGCTTGGCGGCTATGGCGGAGCAGCCGTTGCTGCCATCGGGCATCTGCTGTCAGCATTATTGGGCGGCTTGCCTTTAGGGCCCCTTCATCTCCTGATTGCTATTGAAATGGCATTTCTAGTCTTTGTTTTCAGCTCATTGTACCAGAGAGGCAGGCGCTTTCTTGCAGGGATTCTTTTTGTGCTCGGCAATGCCTTTGCAGCCCCGCTTCCATTTATCTTTTTAATGGGCCAGGCCTTTTACCTGGCGATTGTGCCTTCCCTTTTTATAGGTTCCGTTATTAATGCTGTTATTGCTTATATAGCGATTCCAAGGCTTGTGAAGCTTGTGGGCCCAGCTCTTTCCAAAGCGGGTGCTGAGCAGTGAGGGATGTCTTAAGCTTCCCTTTTAATTCTGAAGAAATGATTGTTGTAGCCAGTGATAACAGCGGAGGAATCGGCGAAAAAGAGCAGGATGCTGTCCAGGTTCCGTATGAGACCGTTTCGTATTATTCCTTCCGCGTCGCTGTCATGGAATGTATGTCTGCTGGTGCTCAGCCATTTGCTGCTGCCATTCAGAATTTCTGCGGAGATGATGCCTGGGATCAGCTTATAGGGGGCATTAAAAAGGGTTCTGATGAATTAGGACTTACGGAACTGCAAATCACCGGCAGTACAGAGAGCAACTTTAACCTGCTTCAATCTGCGGTAGGATTATCTGTACTTGGCAAAAGGAAGGGAGAGCTTCCTGCTGATACCCTAATCTATACAGAGGATACAAGGATAGCTGTTATCGGTTCTCCTTTGGTTGGCCAGGAGCTGATTGAAAGGGAGCAGGAGGCAGCACCCCTAAACCTATTTAAAACAATTAACTCCATTGAAGATATTATGACCCTTCCTGTAGGTTCAAAAGGCGTTTTGACCGAGCTGAACGGGTTATTCTCCAATAGGAGGTTTGAGATTAAGGATCTTGAATCAGAAGTGGATCTGGTAAAATCAGCAGGTCCATCCACTTGCTTTATAGCCGTTTGTCCCGAAGCAAAGTTGGGTGAAATCATGAAGCTGGCAGGACGTTATTATCATATATTGAATAGAAAGTCATGAAGAAGGCTCGTTTAAAAACGAGCCTGAGCTGTATCCTCTGCCATTATACTTAACCCTCCATTATTTCTCCTTGGTAAATATTCTTGTCTTGCTTGCTCCTTCTGTGTCGTGCTCTTCATCCCAAACTGAATGGATCTCAAAAGTCCCTTCTTCAAAAAACAGCGGAAATTTTCGTTTAAACCAAGACTGCATAGGAAGTGCAAGTGCCTCATTTCTTGGAACCCAATGCAGTTCTCCTTCAGGAGGATCTTCAAGCAGGCAGCCTTCAAAAGAGTCCGCCAGATAATTAAATACCATGTAGCGGACATTCGTCTGCGGGTTGACGTACTCATCCCAACCCTTAAAAATAATATTCCTGACGTGCAAACCCGTCTCCTCAAGCACTTCGCGTTTTGCAGCGTCCGTTATGCTCTCGGGAAAATCAACCTTTCCGCCCGGAGCAAGATATCCAGGGAAGCCTTTGTGGTCTGGCCTTTTAATGAGAAGAACCTGATCTTCATCTGCTACCATGCACATCGTGTACATTTGATGTTCGATTTCTTTCCAGTTCATTGCTGCACCTCTATTAATCATAATTCAAAGTTTATACATTCTTTTAAAAGGAGAAAATACCTCCTATATTGAAATCATATCATGAATAGAAATTCTGAAGAGGTGAACATAATTGGACTTGAAGATGGGTTATGTCATTTTATATGCGGAAAGCCTGGAGAGAACGAAGCATTTTTATGGTGAATTGCTGGGCCTGAAGCTGAGGAATGAATTTGGAACTTACATCGAGTATGATACAGGCAGCACCATTCTTTCCTTCAATACGAGAGAAGGCGGACGGGAAGTCACCGGGCTGCCGATACCGGATGGAGTGAGGAAGGAGCAGACATTCGAGCTTGGTTTTGTGACGGAAGAAGTGGAAGCCGTTGTTGAAAAGCTCAAGACCTCAGGTGTGCCAATCCTGCTCGAGCCTGTTGAAAAGCCCTGGGGACAGAAAGTGGCATATGTGGAAGATCCGGATGGGCATTATATTGAAATTTGTTCACCTATCGGTTAAAAATGACTCTGTTTCAGGGTCATTTTTTTGTTGGATACATAGTAATCGTGAGATTTCAAAAGAAAAACTGAGATTATAAGGGTTATTTGCGCTTACATGCGGGCTTGTAAATATAAGTAAATGTGTTATGATACTATATGTTTTTGTCGGCTCGACTTTGATGAGAGTTCAAAGTCATTACTATAAATCTATTAATAAAGAGGTGCTTATTTGAAAGTTTTATCAAAAAAAGAACAATGGTTTGGTAATGTGAAGGGAGATATCCTTGCAGGGATCGTAGTGGCATTGGCGCTTATTCCTGAGGCAATTGCATTCTCCATTATTGCGGGTGTCGATCCGATGATTGGATTGTATGCTTCATTCTGTATAGCTGTGACCATTGCTATAGTGGGCGGAAGGCCTGGGATGATTTCTGCTGCAACCGGTGCGATGGCGTTATTGATGGTTACTTTAGTAGCTGATCACGGACTGCAGTATTTATTTGCTGCGACTATTTTGACGGGAGTTCTGCAGATTTTATTCGGTGTGCTTAAGCTGGCCCGTTTTATGAAGTTCATTCCGCGGGCGGTGATGATTGGGTTTGTTAACGCATTGGCGATTTTAATTTTTATGGCTCAGCTGGAGCAATTCGTAGATGCTACTTGGGTGATGTATGCAATGGTTGCCGGTGCACTGGCGATTATTTATCTTTTCCCGAGATTTACGAAAGCAGTGCCATCTCCTCTGGTGGCTATTATTGTTATTACGATCATTGCCATCATGACAAAGAGTGATGTGCGCACTGTTGGCGATATGGGGGCCATCACATCAGCCCTTCCGGCATTCTTTATACCGGATGTTCCATTTAACCTTGAGACTCTGAAGATTATTTTCCCGTACTCTATTGCCCTTGCGATCGTGGGCTTGCTTGAATCTTTGCTGACTGCATCCATTGTTGATGACATGACCGATACGGCCAGTGATAAGAATATGGAAAGCCGCGGACAGGGAATTGCGAATATCGTGTCCGGTTTATTCGGCGGAATGGCAGGCTGTGCCATGATTGGACAGTCCGTCATAAATGTGAAATCAGGCGGAAGAGGCAGACTATCTGCTTTGGTAGCCGGCACATTCCTTATGTTTCTGATTTTAGTATTAGGAAATATTGTCGTTCAAATACCGATGGCTGCATTAGTCGGAGTTATGATCATGGTTTCGATCGGCACTTTTGACTGGTCTTCCATTAAAGGACTTGCTAAGACGCCTGTCACTGATTCGATTGTTATGGTGACAACGACTGTTACAACTGTGTTCACTCATGACTTATCAAAAGGAGTTTTCGCGGGGATTATCCTAAGTGCGATCTTCTTTGTCGCTAAAATTTCGAAAGTGCATGTTACTTCACGAATTGAAGGAGATAAGAAAATATACGCTGTAACAGGCCAGGTTTTCTTTGCTTCTGTAGATGAACTTGTAGCAGCATTCGACTTTAACGAAGAATTAAAAGAAGTTGAAATTGATTTTAAACAGGCGCATGTCTGGGATGACTCAGGTGTAGCTGCTATCGATAAGGTTGTATTAAAGCTTCGGGACAATGGTGTGCTGGTCCGCCTATCAGGGTTAAACGCGCCAAGCTCAAATTTGATTGAACGTTTGGCCGTTCACCGCAAACCTGGTGCGAAATTATCCGGCCATTAATAATATTTTAATAAATACCACAGTCAGCTCTGACTGTGGTATTTTCTTTATAAGAATATTTTAGGGGTGAGGCTCTGTGTTTAAAAAAATATTGATGGCTGCAGATGGATCTGATCATTCCATTCGGGCAGCCGCTAAAGCCATTCAACTGGCTGAACAGAATCGTGATTCTGAGATAACTGTAGTGTATGCCGTTGATGGCCAGACCTCAAAGGAAGATATCCTTCACCATTTTGATAAGAGTATAGTGGACCAGGTGAGGAAAAAACGTTTAGAGCCAATAGAAAGCTTATTAAAAGAGAAGGGCATTTCATATGAAATAAAAATACTGCAGGGAGAGCCTGGACCAGCCATTGTGGAGTTTGCCAACAAGATGGATTTTGATGTTGCTGTAGTTGGCAGCCGGGGTTTGAATACTCTCCAGGAAATGGTGCTCGGAAGTGTCAGCCATAAAATAGCTAAGCGTGTGAAAGCGCCTGTTATGATTGTTAAGTAAAGTGAAAAGGTACACTTTTTCACTATCTGGGTCGCGTAAAGCTGGTACAGCGCCTAACTGCAAAAAAAGATGCCCCAGCAGGGACATCTTTTTTTCAATCAGCCGGCTTTCACAGCAGATTGAGGCTGAAGCTTCTTATCTTTGCCGCTTGCCTTATCAGACAGCAACGTCAGAGCACCGTCCCCTGTTACATTGCACGCAGTTCCAAAGCTGTCCTGGGCAAGGTAGAGGGCAATCATTAGCGCAAGCATAGTTTCATTGAATCCGAGCATGCTTTCAAGCAGACCCAATGCGGCCATGACAGCTCCTCCAGGGACACCGGGAGCTGCAATCATTGTGATTCCAAGCATTAAAATGAAAGGCAGGATTTCTGCAAATGATGCCGTTTGACCCTGCAGCATCATCACGGCGATGGCACAGCTCACAATGGTGATTGTGCTTCCGGAAAGATGGATGGTTGCCAGTAATGGTACAGAGAAATCCGCAACTTTTTCACGTGCACCAAGCTTTTTAACCTGTTTAAGCGTAACAGGAATCGTGGAGGCGGATGACTGGGTTCCAAGCGCCGTAAAGTAAGCAGGCATCATATTTTTCATGAGTCTAAGCGGATTGGCTTTCATCAGGCTGCCGGCCGCTGAATATTGAAGCAGTAAAAATAAAAGATGAAGAGCAATAATCATGACAAATACTTTGGCAAATACAGAAATAATGGCGCCAACCTGTCCGCCTTGCGTCATATTGGCAAAGATCCCGAAAATATGGACAGGAAGTAAAGGAATAATGACCTTTTCAATCAGTTTTTCAATAATATCACGGAAATCATTCATCGCATTTTGCAGAGTGTTTCCTTTAATTGCGGCCAATCCCAGGCCTAAAGTGAATGAAATCAGCAGTGCCGTCATGACACCCATTACCGGAGGCATGTCCACCTGGAAAAAGGGTGAAAGTAATGCATCCTCAGGATTCTCAAACTCTTTGAAGCTTTGGTTTTTTAATAGGATAGGATATAACACTGTCGCAGAAAAATAGGCAATTAAACCGGCAGTAATTGTAGAAGCATAAGCAAAACCGGTTGTAATCCCAAGCAGTTTCCCTGCGCCTTTCCCCATGCTGCCGATTCCCGGCGCGATGAAGCCGATAATAATTAGCGGAATTGCGAAACCAAGAAAGTTTCCGAACAGTCCATTAAAAGTAGCAAATAGCTGAATAAGCCATTGGGGGGAAAAAGAACCTATTAAAATACCCAATGCAATAGCTGCAATAATTCTGGGAAGCAAACCGAACTTCATGTTTTTTGTCCTCCTAAAGAATACAATTGTTTTTGATAGGAGGATTATATCCTGTTTTGCTGTAAAAGTTAATAGCTAAAACTTTTGTTTTAATAATAAAAAAACTCTGATTATTACTAGTAGATTAAGGGTAATGCTCTATGGAAGGCGGGTAAACGTTTTCCTGAAATAATTAATCCCAGAAAAGGAAATTATTTTGTTGAAGTTTCCTTTTTAAGCGCTCTGTCATACATATAGAAATATGGGCGTATGTGCAGAAAAAAATTCCTGAAGAATTGACTATGTAATCACTCCCTATCTTAAATGTGAAAGTGTTACAATATAGAGTAGCTTGAATGAACTTATAAATCAGCTTAAGAAAAATAAAGCGGCATTAGAAGCCGGTTAGTCCATGATTGAATATTGGAGGTTCTTTTTATGAAAACAAAGGTTGGCCTTTTATACGGCGGGAAATCTGCAGAGCATAAAGTTTCTATGCAGACTGCAATGGCTGTCATTAAAGCATTGGATTTAGAGAAATTTGAAATTCATCCTATTTATATATCTGAAGAAGGCCGATGGGTGAAGGGCCCTCAATTGCAAGGTCCTGTTTCCAATGTAAAGGAGCTGGAATTCTCCCAGGGGGAAGCACTTCCTCCAACAGCATTGGCACCGACCCTTTTCCAGGATGCTCAGGAGAAAGGCCCATTTGATGTCATCTTCCCGCTGCTTCACGGTCCGAACGGAGAAGACGGCACAGTTCAGGGGCTGCTTGAGCTCTTAAACCTGCCATATGTGGGGAATGGAGTATTGGCTTCATCAGCGGGTATGGATAAGGTCATCATGAAAAATATATTTGCACAGGCAGGCCTGCCGCAGGTGAAGTATGTCTGGTTTATCCGCAGTGAGTGGGAAAATGGAACTGAGGCAGCGTATGAAAAAGTGGAAAAAGAACTCGGCTACCCGTGTTTCGTAAAACCGGCCAACCTGGGTTCCAGTGTGGGCATCAGCAAATGCATGAACCGCTCAGAGCTTGAAGGAGCATTTAAAGAAGCTTTCCAATTTGACCGTAAAATCATTATTGAAGAAGGCGTCACTGCAAGAGAAATTGAAGCTGGCGTGCTGGGCAATGATAATCCGGAATGCTCTGTTGCCGGTGAGATTGTGCCGAAGGTTGAATTCTATGACTATAAAGCGAAATATGAGGATGGAGACACAGCATTAATCATTCCTGCTGAAATCTCCGAGAGTGAGTACAGCGAACTGAGCGACATGGCCATTAAGGCATTTAAAGCCCTTGACTGTTCAGGTCTTGTCCGGGCTGATTTCTTCTTAACAAGAGAGGGTAAGCTATACATTAATGAAGTCAACACCATGCCGGGCTTTACACCTTTCAGCATGTTCCCGCTTCTGTGGAAGCATACGGGAGTAGAATATCCTCAGCTGATTGAGAAGCTTGTCAATTTGGCCATCGAACGCCATGCTGAGAAACAAAGCATCAGACACACCATGTAAAAGGGCATAACTGTTGAAGGAAACACGGCATTTTTGTCGTGTTCCTTTTGTTCATACATAATTGGCAAAATCAGGATTATCTGCAGTTTTCTGATTTTGCCCAATAGGAGGCGCCATATGATTAAAAAAACACTTCAGGAAATTACACAGATGATTAAAGTAGATAATGACGTATCTTCTTTTAATGACACATCCATACAGGGCGTCAGCATTGACTCCAGAAAAATCGGGAAGGGCAATTTATTTGTTCCTTTCAAAGGGGAAAATTCGGATGGCCACCGATTTGTAGAAGATGCCATTGAAAAGGGGGCAGCTGCAGCCTTTTGGCAAAAGGATGTTCCCAATCCTCCACTGCATCTTCCCATCCTGATTGTTGAAGATACACTGACGGCTCTTCAGGAATTGGCGAGAAGCTATCGTAATGAATTAAAGGTAAAGGTCGCAGGAATCACAGGAAGCAACGGCAAAACAACGACCAAGGATATGACCGCAAACCTTCTGTCACTAAACTATAAGGTTCAAAAAACGGAAGGCAATTATAACAACCATATCGGTCTTCCACTAACCATTCTGGCACTTGAGGAAGATACGGAAATCGCTGTACTGGAAATGGGAATGAGCGGAAGGGGAGAAATCGATTTTCTTACGAAGATCGCCCGTCCGGACGCCGTGATCATTACCAATATAGGCGAATCCCATCTGCAGGATTTAGGTTCCAGAGAAGGAATTGCAGAAGCGAAGCTGGAGATCATAAATGGCCTTCAGGAAAATGGCCTGGTTATTTATTACGGTGATGAGCCTCTTCTTGATGAAAAGCTGAAAACCTACAATGGTTCGGCTGCATTAAGAACCTTTGGAAGAACCGGGGAAAACGATGTGTATCCGGTGGATATCAAGCAGAATGACAAGGGCAGCACATTTGGGATCAATGGATCCAGCGAGAAATTTTATCTGCCTGTACTGGGCACCCATAATGTTCTGAATGCCCTGGCAGCGATGATTGCAGCATCCCATTTCGGCGTTCCGTACGAAAAGATGAACGAAGGCTTTGCAAGCTTAAAGCTGACGAATATGAGAATGGAGCTGCTCGAGGGCAAAATGGGTGAAAAAATTATTAATGATGCCTATAATGCCAGTCCGACATCTATGAATGCAGCCATTGAACTGGTCGCCAATCTGCCTGGCTATAAAAAGAAAGTTCTCGTTCTTGGCGATATGCTGGAGCTTGGTCCGCAGGAGGAGGATTTCCATTACTCCACTGGAAAATCTGTGGATGCAAAAAAGGTTGATTATGTGTTTACTTTCGGCAAGCTTGGCGAATTTATCGCCAAGGGGGCGAAGGAAGTCCTGCCTAATGGACGGGTGGCAGCCTTTACTGACAAACAGAATCTCATTCAAGAACTGAAGAAACATGTCGACCAGGAAACCATTGTGCTGGTTAAGGCATCCCGTGGCATGAAGCTTGAAGAAGTTGTATCAGCTCTTCAATAGTTTCTTTGACAGCCTTTTAGCTTTAATAGAAGGGGTGCAGGACTAATACAGCAAAAAGATTTTCAGCAAGAACATTTTGAAAAATAAATAACTGTATATAACTGTTATTATAGGAAATAAACCCCTGTTTCACGTGGAACAGGGGTTTTACTATTCTTATCGCAGTCTAACGGGCAGCAGGACCCCCACTTCAAGACTCAGAGGAATCAAAGTAGGATAAGCGAGGGTCAAACTGCCCAATCTAGCTGCGGCTCCTAGGGGCTCGAGTTCATAAGCCGATCAGCTGATTGGAAAGTACTTCCCGTCATCTGCTCGTCCCTTGGCACCTCTGGGCAAGTCGCCTCGCTTTTATAATGTAAAGGCCCAAAAAGAAGAACAAAGACTAAAAACGCCACATCCTCCCAAAAGCTGTCGCATTTGGTCGTGCGATGCTCATGCTGACGAAGCCTTCCTTGTCCTGTGGGCTTCAACTAACAATCAGTGGGAAAAAGCCCCCCACTGATTGTAGTTTCACTATTTATAGTTCCTTCGTTGTAAATTTTATCTTCCAACAGGTTTGATTAGTATGGCAAAAAGGAAAAAGTGTAAAATAAAATGAACTTAAATTTTAAAAAATGGCGGTGACTCGTGAATGATTGGCTGCATGTGCATACATGGTTTTACAGGAGCTCCATTTGAAGTAGAACCTTTGGCAGAGTATTTAAAAGAGCATACAGACTGGGAGATTTCCGTGCCGACATTGCCGGGTCATGGTGATGAGTTAAAGCTGAAAGGAATCGCCTACAATAAGTGGATTGAGCATGCAGAGGAAGAACTGAAGAGGCTGATCAGCCGCTGTGAGAAAGTATATGTCATCGGTTTTTCAATGGGCGGCTTGATTGCCAGCTATTTAACTGTACATTACCCTGTAGATAAATTGGTTCTGCTCAGTGCTGCTGCCTATTACGTGAACCCGAAGCAGCTATTCTTTGATATTAAAGAGATGGTAAGAGATGCTTTCAGGGGCAACCTGGCTGACAATGAAATGTTCGTCAGATATAAGCGGAAAATCAGTGCGACACCGATTACGGCAACACTACAATTCCGCAGGCTTGTGGCTTCTATCAGGCCCATTTTAAATCAGATCACCGTGCCGACATTAATTGCGCAGGGTGAAAGTGATGGAGTTGTGCCTCCGAGAAGCGCCCGATATTTATATAATAATATTGGTTCATCAGCCAAAAAGTTAATATTTATAAAAGACTCTAAGCATCTTATCTGCCATTGCGGGGAAGGGGACCGCCTCTTTCAGGAGATCCTTGGCTTTCTGCAAAAAAAGCCAGAATGATAAGGTTTTCAGCCAGCCTTCACGTTTGCAATGCTTACTTGAAAATGGTAATATAAACACCAAAGTGCCAACAGGAACTTCTTTTGAGAACCCGGACATACTCCAGCAGGAGAATGTCTTTTTTCATTAAATACAGAAGTATTGCTGAAAAAGCATACTTCAGTAAGGCCATAAATAGATGGGTGCTTAAATGCACTTATCTTAAGAGACCTGATTGTCCTTGAACAATTTGGATAGAACTTACCTCATCCTTTCCTCAAGCGGGTTTCATAGTGAGTGGGACTCTTCTTAACGAAACATAACCGCACTTTTTATAAAAATGAGAAGTTACAGCATCTAGATACCGGGTACGCCGGTAAAAAGGCTCCTTACAGGGTGCCATAACATTTCTTATAATCGTCCGGAAGAGTGACTCATAGGCCAATTTTTCAGGAGAACTCCTGCCTACAAAATTTTTCTATGATTAGAAGGAGAATGAATACATTGACAAAGTTTCAAGACTTGGGCATCAGCCCGGAGACAATGAAATCACTGAAACGAATGGGATTTGAAGAAGCAACTCCTATTCAGACACAGACCATTCCGTTAAGTTTGGAGAATAAAGACCTGATCGGGCAGGCGCAGACAGGAACAGGAAAAACGGCAGCATTCGGAATCCCGATGATCGATAAAATCGATAACACGAAAGAGTTTATTCAGGGAATTGTTATTGCCCCAACACGTGAGCTGGCGATTCAAGTATCGGAAGAACTGTATAAAATCGGGTACGGAAAAAGAACGAAAGTCCTTTCCATTTACGGCGGCCAGGATATTAACCGCCAAATCCGCGCTTTAAAGAACAAACCGCATATCATCGTTGGAACGCCAGGACGTATTCTGGACCATATCAACCGCAAAACTTTGCGTCTGGACCATGTCCATACGGCCATCCTTGACGAAGCGGATGAAATGCTTAATATGGGATTCATTGACGATATCGAAGCGATTCTTGCACAAATTCCTGAAGAGCGCCAAACACTGCTTTTCTCTGCTACAATGCCTGCGCCAATCCGCAGAATGGCAGAACGCTTTATGAAGGACCCTCAGATTGTCCGCGTAAAAGCTAAGGAAATGACTGTTTCATCTATTGAACAATTCTATGTTGAAGTGCATGAAAAAAATAAATTTGATGTGCTGACAAGACTTCTGGATATTCAATCACCGGAATTGGCGATCGTTTTCGGACGCACAAAGCGCCGTGTTGATGAATTGGCTGAAGCCTTGAATCTTCGCGGATACATGGCTGAAGGAATCCATGGTGACCTAAGCCAGGCTAAACGGATTTCTGTTCTAAGGAAGTTCAAAGAGGGGAGCATCGACGTCCTTGTGGCAACAGATGTGGCAGCGCGCGGATTAGATATTTCCGGCGTAACACATGTCTACAATTTTGACATCCCTCAGGATCCTGAAAGCTATGTTCACCGCATCGGCCGGACCGGACGTGCTGGAAAAACGGGTGTTGCGATGACATTCATCAATCCGCGCGAGAAATCGTACTTGCATGTGGTGGAACGTACAACTAAGAAAAAAATGGAACGCATGGATGCTCCAACACTGGATGAGGCGCTTGAAGGCCAGCAAAAAGCTGTAATGGAAAAGATCATGCAAACCATCGAGGAAAACAATCTTGGAAGCTATAAAGAAGCGGCAGATGAGCTTCTGGCACAAAAGGACGCTTCAACAGTTGTTCAGGCAGTGCTGAAGATGCTGACAAAGGAACCGGATACTACGCCTGTTAAATTAACAGAGGAAAAGCCGCTGCCATCTAAGCGCGACAGAAAGCCAAATGACCGCAGCCGCGGAGGATACAATGGAAGAGGCAGACAGGGCGGCCAAAAAGGATCATACAAATCCCGCCAAGGCCACACTGGAAAACGCCCAAGCCAAAATAACAACCGTTCAAACAGCAACAGCTATAGATAAGAAATTCGGAGAGCAGATATTCTGCTCTCTTTTTATCGCAGTCTAACTGGCGGTAAGACCCCCGCTTCAAGACTCAGAGGAATCAAAGGAGGATAAGCGGAGGTCAAACTGCCCGTAAAGGCCCGATTGGTGAGATACAGTGAAACTTGCCGACGCGCAGGCAGAGGCTTAGTTGAACCAATCGGGTTCGTAGTGTCGATTGATCGAAGCGTTAGCGGAGATCTTAGCGACACTAGAACGCGACTAACAATCAGTGGGGGATAAGGAAAAGCCCCACTGATTGAAGTTTCACTTTATTTTGTCTGTATGCAGGGTGCGTCCACACATGCAATTTCTCAGCAGCTGCCGTACATACTAAGGGAAAAGCTGTACGGGAGGAATCGACATGACGATTGTACGCCTTGGGTATGTTGCGATGAGTATGAATCTGAAAAACGCATCGCCATCACAAACGATGACGTTCAAACAATTCTCAAGTCTTAAAGACCGTGAGGCGGCTATTGGAAGACTGGAGCGAATTGCTGTTTCCAATTTGGAGAATTGCCTGAGGCTGCTAAAGCACAATGCAGCCCATGATATCCATTTTTTCCGCTTCAGCTCACGGCTGATTCCCCTTGCTAATCATGAGGAACTTTCTGATTGGAAGTATATGCGTCCACTCAAAGAAATTCTGTCGGGCATCGGCGACTTTCTGGAGGAACATCCCATGCGTGTGGATTTTCACCCTGACCATTTTGTGCTTCTTAATACACCGAAAGTTGACACATTGAATATGTCCATCAAAACGCTGGCTATGCATGAGGCCCTGCTGAAAGGCATGCGTCTGGATCCTGCTCACCGCTGTGTTCTGCATGTGGGCGGGGGATATGATGATAAAGAAAAAGCTCTTGAACAATTTATCCATAATTGGGGCTTTACGCCTTCCGGAATCCAGCAGATGATTATTCTCGAGAATGACGATACCACTTTTACACTTGAGGATACGCTCTACCTTTGTGAAAAGCTTGGGATTCCGCTGGTTTTTGATTACCACCACCACCTTGCCAATTTCAAGAATGATGACTGGATAGGGCAATGGGAAAGGGCAGCAGCAACATGGGACCATTCTGAACTGCCTGTGAAAATGCATATTTCCAGTCCCAAATCAGACAAAGACTTCAGAGCGCATGCGGATTATATTGATGCGGATATGTTTATGGAGTTTCTGCAGAACATTAAAGGTTCAGTGCCTGAGATTCATTGCATGATTGAAGCGAAAATGAAGGACAGCGCCCTGTTTAAGCTTGCTGAAGATTTGAAAATGAACCCTAATCTGACTTTTATTGATTCATCCAGCTTTGAAATATAACTGGTACCCCCCATTTTTTTCATAAAAGGGAGACACTTCTTTTTTCTGTCATGTATACTTATAGAAGTGAAAGAGCGGATTTAAAGCTATCAATTTTATGGAATTGCGGGGGGTACTGCATGATTACAGAGCCGCATAAAAGGATTCCGGCAAGGGGACTGCTTGCCTGGAGAATCTCCGGCACGCTCCATTCTGTTTTTCCTTTTGTGTTGTCAGGTGGCGCTATTGCTGCTGCCATCCTGTTTAATTGGCCTATTTGGGTTATTGGAGCTTCTTTAATGTTTTTTTCCGCCTATGCCTACCTGGTCATTATGACTTTCCCAGCTTTAAGGTGGAAAAGATGGAGGTATGAGGTCCGGGAAAATGAAATAGAGCTTAAAAATGGACTGTTTGTGATAAAAAGGACGCTTGTTCCCATGATTCGGGTGCAGCATGTGGATACGAGGCAAGGGCCGATATTGCGTAAATATCGCCTGGCTACTGTCACTATCTCGACAGCTGCTACCGTTCATGAAATACCGGCATTGGATGTGGATGAAGCTGAGGAACTGCGCTTTTTCATTTCTCAGCTGGCAAGGGCTGCAGAAAATGATGTCTAATCCGAAACGGCTGCACCCAATATCCGCGGCAGTCAATTTCCTGAAACACCTTAAGGAAATGCTGGTGCCTTTTCTTATTTTTGTCGTCTTTGGAAGCAGAGGAGGAAATGGGGAAATTGTTCAGCTTGTCCTGTCTATAGGGGTCATAATCGCGGTTTTTATAATCGGGATTCTTACCTGGTGGAGATATACCTATAGACTGGAGGAAGGCGAGCTTCGAATCGAGTATGGTGTTCTTGTAAGGAAGAAAAGATATATTCCGCTTGAAAGAATCCAAAGTCTCGACTTATCGGAAGGCTTGCTTCAAAGACCCTTTGGACTTGTGAAAATGAAGGTGGAGACAGCGGGCTCAAGCGGTGCGGGTGAGGCAGAAGCGGTATTGACGGCTATTTCCAAAGAAGATGCAGATTTCATTCAGCAGGCATTTTCAGCTGCCAAAAATAATCCTTCAGAACCGGAAACAGCTGAGCAGAACCGGGAAGTGATTTATAAAATTACGCCTGGCGAATTGTTCCTGCTGGCATCAACTTCAGGCGGGGCAGGCGTCGTTATTTCAGCTGTCTTTGCTTTTGTATTTCAATTTGAAGAAATCATTCCCTATGAAAAGGTGTTTACCGGGCTCGAAGGATTTATTGCCAATGGAATGATCTTTGTAAGTATTCTGATATTCATCGTTTTTCTAATGGCATGGCTGATTGCTCTTATTGGGAGCATGCTGAAATATGCCGGTTTTACATTAATAAAAAGTGAGAAGGAATTGATTGTTACCAGAGGCTTGCTCGAAAAGCGGCAGATGACGATTCCGCTAAACCGCATACAAGCTATTCAGATAAGGGAAAACCTACTTAGGCAGCCATTTGGACTGGCGACTGTCTATATCGAAAGTGCGGGAGGTTCCATTGAAGACAATGAAAGCGCCCGCTTAATGATCCTGCCGATCGTGAAAAAAACAAGGATTGCCGGTTTGTTAAAGCCGCACCTGCCACAGTATGAACTGCAGCCGGGTTTCTTTAAAGCTCCGAAAAGAGCGCTCAATCGCTATTTGTGGAGAGGGTTTCTGTGGATCCTGCCTTTTGTGGCTGTGCCGCTCCTCTTTTTCAGGCCGTGGGGATACTTTTCTTTGGTGCTGCTGATTCTTGCGCTGGGATGGTCGCATCTCAAATACAGGGATGCAGGCTGGGATATCAGCTCACAGCAGCTTGCCCTCAGATATCGCGGTATAGTGAGGACAACTGTTTTTATGAGAAGAAATCGAATCCAGTCCCTATCTATGAAAGAAAGCTATTTTCAGAAAAAACGCAGTTTGGCTACCATAGAAGCTGCGGCTATGTCCGGGGCAGGCGGGACAGGCGGAACCGTTCGTGATCTCGACAGGAAAGAAGTATATGCAATTTATAAATGGTATTCTTATACCGGACTGAAGCAAAATGAAAAGCGCCCGTGAGCGCTTTTTTTGTTTAACTGTTCAGCTATGGGCCATTATCTGGCTAAAAACCCCACTATGGCTAAAATAACGATAACTCCCCAAACAGCAAGCCTTGATGCAGGTACTCCTTTTAAAGAAGGCCTGATGCCGGAAAGTCCGCCTGACCTTATGTTGCCGGATGAAGATGATGTGCGGCCTTTGGCCAGAGTGGCTGCGCCAATCAGGAAGCCTGCAAACAGGCCGAATATATGTGCCGTCACATTGATGTTTGGCTGCAGGAAGGTCATAATGACCCCGATGATCGTGATGGTCAGGATGATTTGTGAGTTTTCCCTGGATAAAAGTTCTTTTCGAAAGACCAGAATTGCTGCAAAGTAGCCGAACAGACCAAAGATCGCACCGCTGGCTCCGGCGTGAATATACGTTAATGGCTCAAGGATGAGGGTAGCAATATTGGCGGCTGCCCCCGCGGTGATATAAAGCAGAATGAATCTGGTTTTACCGAGGAGCCTTTCCAGGACAGGACCGAATAGAACGAGTGAAAAGCTGTTAAATAAAACATGGGAGAAGCCGCTGTGCAGGATGATAGGGCTCAGCAGCCGCCAGTATTCACCCTCCACAATATATAAATTGACACCAGCCAGCTTTTCAAAAATAAGTGAATTTGGGAAAAGGGGAATGACGGTTAATAGATAGATGATAATATGGATACAAATGATAGCAGTAACAACAGGGTAATAGCGGATAAATTCCTTAAAGCTTTCCGTTCTCGTAAACATGGCTCTCCTCCGTGCTTTAATAGTTATCTACATCATAGCCTGAAAAGCGGGTTTTCAGCATGCCATAACACTTATTTGGCGGATCATGTGTACATAATCCTGCTTCTACTGTATTCTTTATGCAGCGAATAATATAAATAGAAGGAAGATGAGAGATGATTTCCGGTATTGGGATTGATATTGCAGACCTGGAGCGGATAGGAAAAATTATTGCCAGGCAGGAGCGGTTTCCTGATCGGATTCTGACCCCAAAAGAGCTGAATGGCTATCAGCAATTGCCGGAAAAAAGGCGCGCAGAGTTTCTTGCAGGAAGATTTGCGGCCAAAGAAGCTTTTTCAAAAGCATTGGGAACCGGAATTGGGGAAGAACTTTCCTTTCAGGATATTGAAATTGAAAAGGATGAAAAGGGTAAGCCGTTTATTTCGAAACCATTTAAAGATGGGGTTCACTTGTCGATTTCCCATAGCAGGGAGTATGCTGTGGCTCAGGTAGTTATAGAAAAAGAATGACTTTTTACTGCGGGAAGAATTTCAAAAGCTTGTCATTCCTCCTAGCATATTCCTTAAGGTTGTCTCATATATTCATAATGCGATAGGAGAGACAGGCCGGAAGTTCGGCCAATCTCACTGAAATGAGACAAAGGGGCTGAAGGAATGAAGAAAAAGTGGTTCATGCTGCTTGCCGGGCTTTTGGTTGTTCTTGCATTGTCTGCCTGTGGTTCTAAAACACAGGAGGATGTTGTGAAGGATCTTGATAAAAAGCTCGAAGACGTTAAGGGATACAAGGCAGAGGCAAAAATGACTCTGCAGATGGGAACAGACCCGCAGACATATGAAATAGAAGTGTGGCATAAAGATCCGGATTTTTACCGGGTAAACCTGAAAAACGCCCAAAAGGAACAAAGCCAGATGATTCTGCGAAACAATGACGGTGTATTTGTCCTCACTCCTGCACTGAACAAAAGCTTCCGTTTCCAGAGTGATTGGCCGCAGAACAGCAGCCAGGCTTATTTATATGAATCATTAGTCAAGGACATTATGGAGGATAAAGAAGCTAAGTTCTCCGCTACAAAAGAGCATTATGTGTTTGAAACAAAAACACGCTATCAAAATAATCAGATGCTTCCTGTACAGGAAATCAAGCTGAAGAAATCCGATTTATCCCCAGTCAGTGTGAAAGTTATGGACCCTGATAAAAATGCACTTGTAACAGTAGAATTTTCAAATGTAAAGTTCAATGCAAGTTTCGATAAGAAAGACTTTGACATGCAGAAGAACATGACAGGCGCCCAGCTCGAAGTGCCGGTCATGGCCGAGGTGGAGGATCAGGAATTCACAGTTAAATATCCGCAGATGGATATGGCGGATGTAAAGCTGGTTGATGAACAGGACATGAAAACAGAAGACGGCAAGCGCGTTGTATTAACATATGATGGAGAAAAGTCATTCACGCTTGTACAGGAAAAGGCTGCTGTCATGCCGACATCATCCGTTGTTACATCTGTTAAAGGCGAGCCGGTGGACCTTGGCTTCACCATTGGTGCACTTTCTGACAACACTATCTCCTGGACCTACCAAGGCGTGGATTATATGATCGCCTCCAACGATTTATCACCTGAAGAAATGTCCGATATTGCCCGTTCTGTTCAAGGAGAAATGGTGAAATAAATTATTGACTAAAGCAGGTCTCATATGGGGCCTGTTTTTTGTGTTTGGAAGTTCGGGCTCACAATCTCGGGTTTAAAGCATCGTGAGTTTGAAGCAGGATTCGGGTTCGGACACTAGGAGAGGGATTTTCGCAAGTTGAGTCCGAAGTACATCAGGGTTCGGACTCAGCTCCACAGGTTTACGAATTCTGAGTCCGAAGTAGGCCAAGGTTCGGACTCAACCTCTTGGATTTTTGCAATTTGAGTCCGAAGAAGGTTTATGTTCGGACTCAACGCCTGGGATTTCCGCAATCTGAGTCCGAAGAAGGTCTATGTTCGGACTCAACTCCCGGAATTTCCGAAATTCAAGTCCGAAGTAGATCCAGATTCGGACCCAGTACCATGGTTTTCCGCAATCTGAGTCCGAAGAAAGCCCAGGCTCTCGGACCCGACAGCGAAGTAAGTAAACCCAAACTAAAAAATATCCATTTGACAAACCATCTGCCGAGTTTGATAATCGACTTGTATAAAGCAATGGCTAAAGGACGTGAATACATCGATGAATGAACAGACAAAAATGTATCGGGACACTTGGGCAGAAATAAATCTGGACCATATTTCATATAATGTAGAGTCTATGAAAAAACATGTAAAAGAAGGGGCAAAAATCATTGCGGTTGTAAAGGCAAATGGGTATGGGCATGGAGATGCAGCTGTAGCAAAGGCAGCACTTGAAGCCGGCGCATCCTCCCTGGCGGTTGCGACCCTGGATGAGGCAATCGCATTGAGAATGAAAAAAATTGAAGCGCCAATTTTAGTAATGGGAGCGAGCCGTCCGGAGCACGCAGGCGAGGCAGCATCAAATAATATCTCCCTCACTGTTTTTCAGCAGGAATGGCTGGTAAAAGCAGCTGAATATGTAGAAGATGGAACACTAAATATTCATTTAAAGCTTGATACCGGGATGGGACGCCTGGGGATTCGGAGCCGGGATGAGCTTGCGGGAATTGAGAGCGTTATCAAAAAGGACAAGCGTTTTCTGCTTGAAGGGGTATTTACGCATTTTGCCACAGCGGATTCATTAGACAATGCCTACTTCGAAACGCAACTGAACAGGTTTGAAGAAATGATCGGCTGGCTGGAGGTATTGCCGAAGTATGTCCATACCAGCAACAGTGCGGCAGGCCTCAGGTTTCCAAAAGCGCATTTGAATGCTGTCAGAATGGGGGTCAGCATGTACGGACTGGCTCCATCCATGGAAATTAAGCATGTACTTCCATTCGAGCTGAAAGAGGCTTTTTCTCTTCACACCACTATTGTTCATGTGAAAAAACTTTATAAAGGCGAGAAAGTCAGTTATGGGGCGACTTATGAAGCACAAGAAGATGAATGGATTGCGACATTGCCGATTGGCTATGCGGATGGCTGGATCCGAAAGCTTCAGGGACAGGAGGTACTTGCGGAAGGATCGAGAGTTCCAATTGTTGGAAGGGTATGCATGGATCAATGCATGATTAAGATACCTCATCAAATGCCCGTAGGAACAAAGGTAACCCTGATCGGCGAGCAGGGGAAAGAAAAAATTTCGGTGGACGAAATCGCGGAAAAGCTTGAAACCATCAACTATGAAGTTACCTGCATGGTATCTTCCCGGGTTCCGCGCATATATAAAAGAGATGGTAAAATAATCGGGGGAATTAATTATCTGTTATAATCGAAAGAAATTAATTGTTGTTAAGAAGCGCTTCCGCTTTTCTAAAAAGATAACAATGATAAATTTTGAAGTTAGTTAACTGTCTAGCTCCAGCGCCTACCCCCTCGAGGTCACAAGCCAATCCTCCCAAAAAGGCAAAGAACGCCTTTCCGGGAGGCTCGTCTTGTGCTTGTCGGGGGTGGGCAAGGCAATTCCGCTTTTCTGATATCATGCATAAAATACTATTTTTTTGGCCGATAATACAAAAGAATTAAAGAATCCCCTTTGCATTGGGCTTTATTAATGGTAATATTGAAAATGGTAGATATAAAAATGGTGTGTAGTGATGGTGGAGGTGTATGTTTGTGTCTGAGTCCAGCACAACAACAGAGATAATGGTGAAATTACCGCAGCATCTTTTAACCGAGTTAGACGGATTTGCTAAACAGGAAAACGTTAACCGGAGCGAATTCATTTATCAAGCAACCAAAATGTATTTGCGTGAACGCAAAAAGAGACAAATTCGCGAGTCCATGAGACGTGGTTACATGGAGATGGCGAAAATAAATTTGACGATTGCATCTGAAGCATTTCAAGCGGAATACGAGGCAGAACACACAGTTGAACGTCTAGTTAGCGGAGGATAATCCTTTGATTGTCAAACGTGGTGACGTTTATTTTGCAGACCTATCCCCAGTTGTTGGTTCAGAACAAGGCGGCGTCCGTCCAGTGCTTGTCATCCAAAACGACATCGGGAATCGGTTTAGTCCCACAGTAATTGTTGCAGCAATCACAGCTCAGATTCAAAAAGCAAAGCTGCCTACTCACGTTGAAATTGATGCGAAGCGTTATGGTTTTGAAAGGGATTCGGTCATCTTATTAGAACAGATTCGTACAATTGATAAACAACGCTTAACCGATAAAATAACCCATCTCGATGACGAAATGATGGAAAAAGTGGATGAAGCCGTGCAAATCAGCTTAGGCCTCATCGAATTTTAGCAAACGCTCTTTTGAAGGGCGTTTTTTATTTTTTTTTGCAGCCAAAAAAGGTTTAGTTTCTTTTCGATAGGGTAAAAAAGAGAGTCATTTAATATATAAAATTGTCCGGTTTTGTAGATATACCCGTTTCCAGCTGGAAGTAACCTCCTGTTCGATGGGAAATCAGCGCACTGGAAAAAGGGTTTTCTTAAGAAATTGTCGAATTAACCTAAAGATGGGAATTATTAATTTCAGACCCTATAGGTATCATTTGACTCGAATTCATTGTTATCATTTAATTGGTATATACGAAACAGGAAGATTTTTTTGCTTCTTTACAATAAAGGGGAATTGGAAGGCTAATAATAGCTATATGATAAAATAGGGAGGAACAAATGAATTCGACAATATTGAATTATATACAAAATAATAAAGATTCTATTTTCAATCATTGGCTGGAGGCTACAAAAGAAAACGCGGATGAAAGGGTTACAAAGGTAGTTTCCGATCAGGTATTTATCGGGACAAGCCGGGAATTCATTGACCTGATTATTTCAAATATAAAAAGTTCAAATGAAGAATTCACTTCAAAATTGAGTGATTTCTCTGAGAAAATTGTTCGATTGGGCTGGCCGCTCAGTTTCGTGACAAAAGGGCTTCAAACATTCGGGAAAATTGTGTTCGAGGGCATGCAGGAAGCCGGAATTGTCAACCAGGAAAACCAAATGAAAGTCATTTACGAGTTCGATGGCTGGATGACTCCCATGGTTAATGAAGTGGTAAATATGTATTCGGCCACCTGGGAAAGAACTGTGTCCCTGCAAAAAATTGCCCTTCAGGAACTATCTGCGCCGCTGATCCCTGTTTTCGAAGGAATTACGGTCATGCCGCTTGTAGGTACAATTGATACCGAGCGTGCAAAGCAGATCATGGAGAACCTCTTAAATGGAGTGGTTAAACACCGTTCAGAAGTGGTCCTTATAGATATAACAGGAGTGCCGGTTGTTGATACAATGGTAGCCCATCATATTATACAGGCAGCAGATGCTGTAAGACTTGTCGGTGCAAAATGCATGCTTGTTGGCATACGCCCTGAGATTGCTCAGACGATTGTAAACCTGGGAATTGATTTAAATCAGTTCACCACAAAAAACACCTTAAAAAAGGGTGTAGAAGCGGCTCTTGAGTTAACCAGCCGCAAAATTGTGAAGGTGGAGGGAGAGGAATGAGAGTGAGAATCCCGATTTTAAAGCTGAACGATTGCCTATTAGTCTCCATCCAGTGGGAATTAGATGATCAGACTGCTCTGCAGTTTCAGGAGGATCTGCTCCATAAAATCCATGAGACGAGCGCAAATGGAGTGGTGATCGATTTAACATCCATTGACTTTATTGATTCATTCATCGCTAAAGTTCTAGGCGACGTAATAAATATGTCCAAACTGATGGGTGCAAAAGTAGTCATAACCGGGATACAGCCTGCCGTAGCAATTACGCTTATTGAGTTAGGTATTGGGTTAGATGATGTCCTTACTGCATTAGATTTAGAAAAAGGTTTGGAGAAATTACAACAGGAATTGGGGGAGTAACTGTATGGAAAACCAATCCTGCGTTAAAATCATAAACGAATGGGACATCGTTGCAGCCCGCCAGCTTGGGCGGAATGTTGCTAAAGAGCTTGGTTTTGGTACAGTTGACCAGGCTAGAATCACTACAGCCATTAGTGAGCTTGCCCGGAATATTTATTTATACGCCGGACAAGGGCAAATCTGTATTGAGAAAATATATGACGGCGGAAAAGCGGGATTGCGTATAGTTGCGGTAGACAGCGGCCCTGGAATCAGTGATTTACGCCAAGTAATGGAAGATGGATACTCGACATCAGGAGGATTAGGAGCCGGCCTGCCAGGTGTGAAGCGGTTAATGGATGAGTTCTTAATTGACTCCAATCCCGGGACCGGTACAGATATAAAAGCAACTAAGTGGCTTCGTTAGGGGGAAGCGTTATGGATTTCCGAGAAATGATGGAATCAAAGTATCGGGATATTCTTGAGAATTATATTAAGGAACAATCTGAACAGGCTTTGTATCAGGGCCAGAAGTTCAGCAGGAAGTCGATCGAGCACAAAATCTCACCTGAAGAGATTATCAGTGTTCATAAAAGTCTGATGGGTGAACTTTATCCGGACTTGCCTGAATATGTTCACCATTCTTTTGATATCCTTCTGGAAGTCATGATAGGCTATGGTTTTGCCTATAGAGAACATCAGAGCTTAAAACATATTCAGCAGGAACTCAGGACAGAGATGGAAATAGCTGCGAACGTTCAGCAAACCTTGCTGGGAACGCAGGTTCCTTCTGTTGAAGGACTGGATATCGGCGCAATAAGTGTTCCTGCCAAACATATGAACGGTGATTATTTCCATTTTGTTCAGGATGAGAACAGCACAATCAGCATCGCCATTGCTGATGTAATCGGTAAAGGTCTTCCTGCAGCCCTTTGTATGTCCATGATTAAATATGCCATGGACAGTGTGCCTGAAAACCGCAATGACCCTAAAACGGTCCTTGAAAATCTTAATCGGGTAGTGGAACAGAACGTAGATTTAACCATGTTCATTACCATGTTTTATGGAATATATGATACAAACAGCCACATGTTCTCTTATGGTTCTGCAGGACATGAACCGGGCCTGTTCTATAATGCCGGAAATGGGCAATTTACTGAGCTGACTGCGAAGGGCCTGCTTCTTGGTATTGATAAAAAAACTAAATACCGCCAGTACGAAAAAGGAGTAAATCCCGGAGATATGATTATATTAATGTCAGACGGGGTTACTGAATGCCGTACAGAAGAAGGGTTTATAGAAAAGGAATCATTGCTGGAATTAATCAAGAAATACATTCATTTAAATGCACAGGAAATAGTTAATAGCGTATATAAAGAACTTGAAAAACTTCAGCATTTTCAATTGCGGGATGATTTTACCTTAATTATTTTAAAAAGAAATGTTTAATGGGTTTTAAAAGCGGGTAACTAGTAAAAAGCAGTTGACATGTAAAGAGGTGGGTCAGTTATGAATATTACTATAGATGTAAAAGAAAATGATATGCTGATTGAAGCAATGATAAGTGGAGAAATTGATGCGTATACAGCACCTAAACTTCGCGAAGAGCTTTTTCCTTTAACAGAAAAGGAAGGCGTAGAAATGGTGGTCAACCTATCAGAAGTCTCTTATATGGATAGTACCGGCTTAGGCGTATTTGTTGGTGTGTTTAAAAATGTCCGTGCCAATAACGGAAAATTCCAGATTGTTGGCTTGTCGGACCGTTTAAAGAGACTTTTCGAAATTACAGGCCTGGCGGATATTATCGATATTAACAGCGGGATTGAAGGTGGAGTACAATGAACGAGCCATTTGATTATATAGAGGTGAAAATTCCGGCCAAGCCGGAGTTTGTCGGGGTAATCCGCCTGACATTATCAGGGATTGCCAGCAGAATGGGATTTGCATATGAAGAAATTGAAGATCTTAAGATTGCTACAAGTGAAGCTTGCACTAATGCAGTTCAACACGCATACAAACAGAATGAGCAAGGGGAAGTAGTCATCGGGTTCGGTTTATACACGGACCGCCTTGAGGTAATGGTCGCAGACAGCGGAAAAAGCTTTGATTTCCAATCTGCGAGACAAGGCATTGGGCCATATGACCAGACTGATTCTGTGGAATTTTTGCGTGAAGGAGGCTTGGGTCTATACCTGATTGAAACATTGATGGATGAAGTAAGAATTCATCATAAAGAGGGTGTTACGGTCTTTATGACCAAATACCTAGAAGGAGAGCAGGTGGAGAGGGATGCAAAAACAATCTCAACCTAACCAAAAATCCAAAGAAGAAACAAATGCTTTAATCAAAGCCTACCAGCTTCACCAGGATGAAGATGCTCAAAATACCCTGGTCCTTCAATATCAGAATTTAGTAGAAGCCATTGCCCGCAAGTACTCAAAAGGGAGATCCTATCATGAGGATATTGTCCAGGTAGGCATTATCGGCTTATTGGGTGCAATCCGCCGCTATGATGAGTCTTTCGGCAAAACATTTGAGGCCTTTGCTGTTCCTACTATTATCGGGGAAATTAAGCGCTTCTTAAGGGATAAAACCTGGAGTGTTCATGTTCCGCGCCGCATAAAGGAATTGGGTCCGAAAATTAAAGCTACCGTTGAAGAGCTTACAACAGAGCTTCATAGGTCGCCAAGAGTAGACGAAATAGCCGATATGCTTGGGGTTTCTGAAGAAGAAGTGCTGGAAGCGATGGAAATGGGGAAAAGTTATCAGGCTCTTTCTGTTGACCATTCAATCGAAGCTGATTCTGATGGCGGAACGGTCACCCTTTTGGATATCGTTGGAAATGTGGACGAGGGCTTTGAAAAAGTAAACCAAATGCTGGTGCTTGAAAAAGTCCTGCATGTTCTGTCAGAGAGAGAGAAATTAATTATTCAATACACATATCTTGAGAATTTGAGCCAAAAGGAAGCTGGAGATAAACTGGGGATTTCCCAGATGCATGTATCAAGACTTCAGCGCCGTGCGATCAAAAAGCTTCAGGAAGCAATCCACTCTGAAACAAATAACTCGGAGTGCCTTTCATGACCAAATTGGTTAGAGATAACATCGAAGTGATTGCACACCAGACAGCTAAAGAAGGCAAATCATTCTGCGGTGATGGCTATTATTTTACCGCAACGGATGAATACTTTGTATGTGTGCTGGCAGATGGCCTTGGAAGCGGGGAATATGCGTATGAGGCTTCTTCTGCTGTTGTTTCCGTTGTAGAGCACCATCATGAGAAAGATGTAGATACGCTTATGAAGCTCTGCAACGAAATTCTTTTGCAAAAAAGAGGAGCAGCAGTCGCGCTGTTTAAAGTACACTTTGCTTCCAGGGAATTTGTATACAGCTGTGTAGGGAATATCCGGTTTTTCCTTTATTCATCTGCAGGAAAACTCACTTATCCCCTGCCTGTAACAGGATATCTGTCAGGAAGGCCGCAGGTGTTTCATACCCAGCGGTTTACGTATGAAGCGGAGTCTAAATTTTTGATATACTCAGATGGCTTTAATATCCATGGGGTTAAATCTTTGCTGAAAGCATTTCTCCCTATTGAACTTATCTCGGAAGATATAAAGAAGCAATATCCATCTACTTCAGATGATGCTACTTTCATACTTGGAAGCTTACTCTAGACAGGGTAAGCTTTTTGTTTGTTCTTTTGATAAAATGAATATTGAGACTCTATGATGGAGGAATGAACTTGGAAAAAACATTGGATAGACAAGATCAAACACTAAATTTAATCGCTGGGGAACTATCGATAGCCATCAAACAAGTAAAAAACACAATCAGCTTACTGGAAGAAGGAAACACAGTCCCGTTTATTGCCCGATACAGAAAAGAACAGACAGGCGCGCTGGATGAAGTTCAAATCCGCGATATTATGGAGCGCTGGCAATACATACAAAACCTTAATCACCGTAAAGAAGAGGTAATCCGCTTAATTGAAGAACAAGGCAAATTGACCGAAGAGCTAAAAACCAAAATTAACAAAGCGGTGAAGCTGCAGGAAGTAGAAGACTTATACCGGCCATATAAGCAAAAGCGCCGGACAAAAGCAACTGCGGCAAAAGAAAAAGGGCTTGAGCCCTTTGCTGAGTGGCTTCTCACTTTTTCGCTAAATGAAACCCCTGCTGCAAAAGCCAAAGAATTCTTATCTGATGAAAAGGAAGTAACCACAACGGAAGAAGCAATCGCTGGTGCAAAAGATATTATCGCAGAGTGGGTATCAGATGAAGCGGAGAGCAGAAAATGGATCCGTATGGAAACAGCCAAAAAGGGGACTATTGAGTCCACTGTGAGAAATAAAGAGAATGACGAAAAAGGCGTTTATGAAATGTATTACGAGTATGAGGAACCGGTGAGCAAGATTGTTCCACACCGCACACTTGCATTGAACCGCGGTGAAAAAGAGGAAGTATTAAAGATTAACATTAAGCCAAATACCGAATTTATTTTAAAGTACTTATATAAAAAGTGGGTAAAGGATGAACGTTCTCCTGCAGGCACGATTGTAAGGGAAGCCATTGATGATGGCTACAAGCGTCTGATCATGCCATCGATTGAACGCGAAATACGCAATGAACTGACTGAAAAAGCAGAAGAACAGGCTATTATGATTTTTTCTGAAAATCTAAGAAAACTGCTGCTTCAGCCCCCGTTGAAAGGAAAGATCGTACTTGGGGTAGACCCTGCCTACAGAACAGGCTGCAAGCTGGCTGTTGTAGATGAAACTGGAAAAGTACTTGATATCGGAGTCATATATCCGCACCCGCCTGTTTCCAAAACGAATCAGGCACGGGAGAAAGTAATTCAAATTCTAAAAACCTATAAAGTAAAAATGGTTGCCATCGGAAATGGGACTGCTTCAAGGGAAACCGAACAGTTCATCGCAGATATATTAAAGGACATGAAAGAGGAAATATTCTACCTGATTGTCAATGAAGCGGGGGCGAGCGTCTACTCTGCCTCGGATCTTGCCAGAGAAGAGTTTCCTGATTTTCAGGTAGAAGAAAGAAGTGCTGTATCAATCGCCCGACGCCTCCAGGATCCTCTTGCAGAATTGGTTAAGATTGATCCAAAGTCAGTTGGGGTTGGTCAATATCAGCATGACGTATCCCAGAAAAAGCTGTCCGAATCCCTTTCCTTTGTTGTAGAGACAGCAGTAAACCAGGTAGGCGTAAATGTGAACACCGCTTCATCTTCATTGCTGCAGCATGTAGCCGGCCTGTCAAAAACAGTTGCCGTAAATATAATTAAAAAACGGGAAGACGAAGGGAAGTTCACGGACCGCAAGCAATTGAAAAAAATCCCCCGACTTGGTGCCAAAACCTATGAACAGGCAATAGGCTTCCTGCGGATTATTGATGGAAAAGAGCCTCTGGACCGGACGGGAATTCATCCGGAAACATATGCAGAAGTAAATAAATTGCTGGCTAATCTCGACTTTAAATCAAATGACCTTGGCTCACCATCGCTAAGAGAGGCGCTCAAAGGCATAGATATCAGCCGGACAGCCCGGGAGCTTGAAATCGGTGAGCTGACATTGAAGGATATCATTGACGCTTTAATGAGACCTGAAAGAGATCCGCGTGATGAGCTGCCGAAGCCTCTTTTGAAAAAAGAAGTTCTAAAGCTTGAAGACCTGCAGGAAGGAATGGAATTGCAAGGGACAGTGCGGAATGTTGTAGATTTCGGAGCCTTTGTCGATATTGGAGTCAAACAGGATGGCCTTGTTCATATATCCAAGCTCAGCCGCCAATTTGTCAAACACCCGCTGGACGTCGTTTCCGTTGGTGATGTGGTAACAGTCTGGGTGGACTCTGTTGATAAACACAAGGGAAGAGTCGCTTTAACAATGCTGGGCCATTCTAATTAATAGAAGCTAATAATTTCACAGTTTTCGAGTCGTCATAAGCTAAATCACACCGGAAATCACTATTTCTGGCGTGATTTGGCTTATGCTTTTTATAACTAATGATGAGTTCGCTTGACTAAGGATTTTCAGCATTGGGACTGGATTGTTCGGCGGGCATTAGTGCCTTTATGAGCAATGCTTCTTTCTATAGAAAAACCAGCACTGATTCAGCAGTTTGATCTGATAGCGGTCTTTTTCATAAAAAGCACGCTGGATTTGATTTTGAAACCATACAGGCATACGATTTACCTCCCGTTAATTGGAATCTGATAATGGCTCCCTCTTTCTGCAAGGAGTTCAGAGCTGTAAAAGGTATATATAATGTATGCTATAATAGGTTGTCATGTTTACGATAAGAGAGGAAAACATTGAGATGAATGACCAGGAGCTTCAGAAACTTGTTGAAAAGATATCATTAGAAAGCTTCGGCAAGCCCTTTTGCCACCAGGCATATTTTAATTCACGCCTAAAATCGACTGGCGGAAGATATATGCTGAATTCACATCATGTTGAAATTAACAAAAAGTATTATGAGCAGCTTGGACCTGAAGAATTAGTGGGAATTATTAAGCACGAGCTCTGTCATTATCATTTGCACTTAGAGGGAAAAGGATATAAACATCGTGATCAGGATTTCAGACTTTTAATGAAGAAAGTGGGAGCACCCCGATTTTGTTCAGCTTTGCCTGATCGCCCTAAAACAAAAAAATCCGTTAAGATTCTTGTTTATGTGTGCAAAGAATGCGGCCAAATTTATCAGAGAAAAAGAAAAGTTGATACGAAGAAATATGTCTGCGGTAAATGCAAAGGAAAATTAGTGTTCAAAAAAGAATTGACATTAGATTAAGTACGCTTTATATTTAATAATTGTCGCAGGTCAATACAGGACAAGCGGCTAATAAATTCTTCTAAAAAGATGCTTGACTTTTATAGTCCGCGTCCTTATAATATGAAGAGTCGATAAGATGTTAGCTGTTTTATTGATCAGTTTATTATTATTCCGCAGTAGCTCAGTGGTAGAGCATTCGGCTGTTAACCGAACGGTCGCAGGTTCGAATCCTGCCTGCGGAGCCATATTTGGGGAAGTACTCAAGTGGCTGAAGAGGCGCCCCTGCTAAGGGTGTAGGTCGCGTAAGCGGCGCGAGGGTTCAAATCCCTCCTTCTCCGCCAGAAAATTCTAACAATGGCCCGTTGGTCAAGCGGTTAAGACACCGCCCTTTCACGGCGGTAACACGGGTTCGAATCCCGTACGGGTCACTTTTTTTATTTCCGACGGTTTTTATGGATGGTCCCGTGGTGTAGCGGTTAACATGCCTGCCTGTCACGCAGGAGATCGCGGGTTCGATTCCCGTCGGGACCGCCATTTGTTATTGGGCTATAGCCAAGCGGTAAGGCACCGGACTTTGACTCCGTCACTCGCAGGTTCGAATCCTGCTAGCCCAGCCATTTTTAATGAGCCATTAGCTCAGTCGGTAGAGCATCTGACTTTTAATCAGAGGGTCGAAGGTTCGAGTCCTTCATGGCTCACCATATTAAATTTTATATGCGGGTGTGGCGGAATTGGCAGACGCACCAGACTTAGGATCTGGCGCCGCAAGGCGTGGGGGTTCGACTCCCTTCACCCGCACCATTAATTACCATTGAATTAAGTATCTCGTTTTGGTATGATGTTACTTGTCGCTTTATTAAGCGGTCGTGGCGGAATGGCAGACGCGCTAGGTTGAGGGCCTAGTGGGGGCAACCCCGTGGAGGTTCAAGTCCTCTCGGCCGCACCAAAAAAGTTATTGACATTTGAATTTAAGATCGTTATAATATAAGAGTTGCTTTAAAAGATGCGCCCGTAGCTCAATTGGATAGAGCGTTTGACTACGGATCAAAAGGTTAGGGGTTCGACTCCTCTCGGGCGCGCCATTATACGGGGAGTAGCTCAGCTTGGTAGAGCACTTGGTTTGGGACCAAGGGGTCGCAGGTTCGAATCCTGTCTTCCCGACCATTCGGGAAATAACAATTCTATATGCGGGTGTAGTTTAGTGGTAAAACCTCAGCCTTCCAAGCTGATGATGAGGGTTCGATTCCCTTCACCCGCTCCAAACTTACTGATTGATCTTTGAAAACTGAACGAACAAAACGTCAACGTTTAAATCATTAGTCTTTTTCGAAAAGACAACTCGAGCTTAATCAACTCTTATATGGAGAGTTTGATCCTGGCTCAGGACGAACGCTGGCGGCGTGCCTAATACATGCAAGTCGAGCGGACAGATGGGAGCTTGCTCCCTGAAGTCAGCGGCGGACGGGTGAGTAACACGTGGGCAACCTGCCTGTAAGACTGGGATAACTCCGGGAAACCGGGGCTAATACCGGATAACTCTTTTCCTCACATGAGGAAAAGCTGAAAGATGGTTTCGGCTATCACTTACAGATGGGCCCGCGGCGCATTAGCTAGTTGGTGAGGTAACGGCTCACCAAGGCCACGATGCGTAGCCGACCTGAGAGGGTGATCGGCCACACTGGGACTGAGACACGGCCCAGACTCCTACGGGAGGCAGCAGTAGGGAATCTTCCGCAATGGACGAAAGTCTGACGGAGCAACGCCGCGTGAGTGATGAAGGTTTTCGGATCGTAAAACTCTGTTGTCAGGGAAGAACAAGTACCGGAGTAACTGCCGGTACCTTGACGGTACCTGACCAGAAAGCCACGGCTAACTACGTGCCAGCAGCCGCGGTAATACGTAGGTGGCAAGCGTTGTCCGGAATTATTGGGCGTAAAGCGCGCGCAGGCGGTTCCTTAAGTCTGATGTGAAAGCCCCCGGCTCAACCGGGGAGGGTCATTGGAAACTGGGGAACTTGAGTGCAGAAGAGAAGAGTGGAATTCCACGTGTAGCGGTGAAATGCGTAGAGATGTGGAGGAACACCAGTGGCGAAGGCGACTCTTTGGTCTGTAACTGACGCTGAGGCGCGAAAGCGTGGGGAGCAAACAGGATTAGATACCCTGGTAGTCCACGCCGTAAACGATGAGTGCTAAGTGTTAGAGGGTTTCCGCCCTTTAGTGCTGCAGCAAACGCATTAAGCACTCCGCCTGGGGAGTACGGCCGCAAGGCTGAAACTCAAAGGAATTGACGGGGGCCCGCACAAGCGGTGGAGCATGTGGTTTAATTCGAAGCAACGCGAAGAACCTTACCAGGTCTTGACATCTCCTGACAACCCTAGAGATAGGGCGTTCCCCTTCGGGGGACAGGATGACAGGTGGTGCATGGTTGTCGTCAGCTCGTGTCGTGAGATGTTGGGTTAAGTCCCGCAACGAGCGCAACCCTTGATCTTAGTTGCCAGCATTCAGTTGGGCACTCTAAGGTGACTGCCGGTGACAAACCGGAGGAAGGTGGGGATGACGTCAAATCATCATGCCCCTTATGACCTGGGCTACACACGTGCTACAATGGATGGTACAAAGGGCTGCGAGACCGCGAGGTTAAGCGAATCCCATAAAACCATTCTCAGTTCGGATTGCAGGCTGCAACTCGCCTGCATGAAGCCGGAATCGCTAGTAATCGCGGATCAGCATGCCGCGGTGAATACGTTCCCGGGCCTTGTACACACCGCCCGTCACACCACGAGAGTTTGTAACACCCGAAGTCGGTGGGGTAACCTTTTGGAGCCAGCCGCCTAAGGTGGGACAGATGATTGGGGTGAAGTCGTAACAAGGTAGCCGTATCGGAAGGTGCGGCTGGATCACCTCCTTTCTAAGGAATATTTACAAGAAACGTGACGTTCTTTGTTCGTTCAGTTTTGAGAGTTCAATCTCTCAATGAAAGATTCGTTCTTTGAAAACTAGATAATGATTATGAAGAAGCAATAACCGAGTAATCGCCATTTTAGTGAATTCTCTCTATGTTAAATAGAGTTAAAAACCTTTGATACTGTTCATCTTCGATGAACCTGTCAAATACGGTTAAGTTAGAAAGGGCGCACGGTGAATGCCTTGGCACTAGGAGCCGATGAAGGACGGTACTAACACCGATATGCTTCGGGGAGCTGTAAGTAAGCTTTGATCCGGAGATTTCCGAATGGGGAAACCCCCTATCCGTAATGGGATAGGATCCTTATCTGAATACATAGGGTATGGAAGGCAGACCCGGGGAACTGAAACATCTAAGTACCCGGAGGAAGAGAAAGCAAACGCGATTCCCTGAGTAGCGGCGAGCGAAACGGGATTAGCCCAAACCAGGAGGCTTGCCTCCTGGGGTTGTAGGACACTCTATACGGAGTTACAAAGGAACGAGGTAAATGAACAGGTCTGGAAAGGCCGGCCAGAGAAGGTAAAAGCCCTGTAGTTGAAACTTCGTTCCCTCCAGAGTGGATCCTGAGTACGGCGGGACACGAGAAATCCCGTCGGAAGCAGGGAGGACCATCTCCCAAGGCTAAATACTCCCTAGTGACCGATAGTGAACCAGTACCGTGAGGGAAAGGTGAAAAGCACCCCGGAAGGGGAGTGAAATAGATCCTGAAACCGTGTGCCTACAAGTAGTTAGAGCCCGTTAATGGGTGATAGCGTGCCTTTTGTAGAATGAACCGGCGAGTTACGATTACATGCGAGGTTAAGTTGATAAGACGGAGCCGCAGCGAAAGCGAGTCTGAATAGGGCGAATGAGTATGTGGTCGTAGACCCGAAACCAGGTGATCTACCCATGTCCAGGGTGAAGTCCAGGTAACACTGGATGGAGGCCCGAACCCACGCACGTTGAAAAGTGCGGGGATGAGGTGTGGGTAGCGGAGAAATTCCAATCGAACTTGGAGATAGCTGGTTCTCTCCGAAATAGCTTTAGGGCTAGCCTCATGTAGTAAGAGTCTTGGAGGTAGAGCACTGTTTGGACTAGGGGCCCCCATCGGGTTACCGAATTCAGACAAACTCCGAATGCCAAAGACTTATCCATGGGAGTCAGACTGCGAGTGATAAGATCCGTAGTCAAGAGGGAAACAGCCCAGACCACCAGCTAAGGTCCCAAAGTATACGTTAAGTGGAAAAGGATGTGGAGTTGCTTAGACAACCAGGATGTTGGCTTAGAAGCAGCCACCATTTAAAGAGTGCGTAATAGCTCACTGGTCGAGTGACTCCGCGCCGAAAATGTACCGGGGCTAAACGTATCACCGAAGCTGTGGATTGACATCTTCCGATGTCAGTGGTAGGAGAGCGTTCTAAGGGCGTTGAAGCCAGACCGCAAGGACTGGTGGAGCGCTTAGAAGTGAGAATGCCGGTATGAGTAGCGAAAGATGGGTGAGAATCCCATCCACCGAATGCCTAAGGTTTCCTGAGGAAGGCTCGTCCGCTCAGGGTTAGTCGGGACCTAAGCCGAGGCTGAAAAGCGTAGGCGATGGACAACAGGTTGATATTCCTGTACCACCTCTTTACCGTTTGAGCAATGGGGGGACGCAGGAGGATAGGGTAAGCGCGCTGATGGATTAGCGCGTCCAAGCAGTTAGGCCGGTAACGAGGCAAATCCCGTTACCACACAGGCTGAGCTGTGACGGCGAGGGAAATTTAGTACCGAAGTTCCTGATTCCACACTGCCAAGAAAAGCCTCTAGCGAGGGAAAAGGTGCCCGTACCGCAAACCGACACAGGTAGGCGAGGAGAGAATCCTAAGGTGAGCGAGAGAACTCTCGTTAAGGAACTCGGCAAAATGACCCCGTAACTTCGGGAGAAGGGGTGCTCATTAGGGTGAATAGCCCTGATGAGCCGCAGTGAATAGGCCCAGGCGACTGTTTAGCAAAAACACAGGTCTCTGCGAAGCCGCAAGGCGAAGTATAGGGGCTGACGCCTGCCCGGTGCTGGAAGGTTAAGAGGAGAGGTTAGCGCAAGCGAAGCTTTGAATCGAAGCCCCAGTAAACGGCGGCCGTAACTATAACGGTCCTAAGGTAGCGAAATTCCTTGTCGGGTAAGTTCCGACCCGCACGAAAGGCGTAACGATCTGGGCACTGTCTCAACGAGAGACTCGGTGAAATTATAGTACCTGTGAAGATGCAGGTTACCCGCGACAGGACGGAAAGACCCCGTGGAGCTTTACTGTAGCCTGATATTGAATTTTGGTACAGCTTGTACAGGATAGGTAGGAGCCTGAGAAGCCGGAGCGCCAGCTTCGGTGGAGGCGTCGGTGGGATACTACCCTGGCTGTATTGAAATTCTAACCCGCGCCCCTGATCGGGGCGGGAGACAGTGTCAGGTGGGCAGTTTGACTGGGGCGGTCGCCTCCTAAAAAGTAACGGAGGCGCCCAAAGGTTCCCTCAGAATGGTTGGAAATCATTCGCAGAGTGTAAAGGCACAAGGGAGCTTGACTGCGAGACCTACAAGTCGAGCAGGGACGAAAGTCGGGCTTAGTGATCCGGTGGTTCCGCATGGAAGGGCCATCGCTCAACGGATAAAAGCTACCCCGGGGATAACAGGCTTATCTCCCCCAAGAGTCCACATCGACGGGGAGGTTTGGCACCTCGATGTCGGCTCATCGCATCCTGGGGCTGTAGTCGGTCCCAAGGGTTGGGCTGTTCGCCCATTAAAGCGGTACGCGAGCTGGGTTCAGAACGTCGTGAGACAGTTCGGTCCCTATCCGTCGTGGGCGCAGGAAATTTGAGAGGAGCTGTCCTTAGTACGAGAGGACCGGGATGGACGCACCGCTGGTGTACCAGTTGTCTTGCCAAAGGCATTGCTGGGTAGCTATGTGCGGAAGGGATAAGTGCTGAAAGCATCTAAGCATGAAGCCCCCCTCGAGATGAGATTTCCCATAGCGTCAAGCTAGTAAGATCCCTGAAAGATGATCAGGTTGATAGGTCAGAGGTGGAAGCGTGGCGACATGTGGAGCTGACTGATACTAATCGATCGAGGACTTAACCAAGTCATTGGTGAATACTCGGCAAACACTTCTTCATACATTATCTAGTTTTGAGGGAACGAAGTTTCTTCAACCAAATAGTCCGGTGGCGATAGCGAGAAGGTCACACCCGTTCCCATACCGAACACGGAAGTTAAGCTTCTCAGCGCCGATGGTAGTTGGGGGCTGTCCCCCTGTGAGAGTAGGACGCTGCCGGGCGAAGACAGAGAGTTTTTCTCTTTGTCTTTTTTAATCCTCATATACTGGAATAATTTAACGCCAGTACAATTTTATATTCGAAAGACATGCAGTAAATAATTTCTCAATAAACCTTAAAAAAGTGTTGACGAATTATTTATAAGATGTTATTCTAATATAGTTGCTTGATTGATCTTTGAAAACTGAACGAACAAAACGTCAACGTTTAAATCATTAGTCTTTTTCGAAAAGACAACTCGAGCTTAATCAACTCTTATATGGAGAGTTTGATCCTGGCTCAGGACGAACGCTGGCGGCGTGCCTAATACATGCAAGTCGAGCGGACAGATGGGAGCTTGCTCCCTGAAGTCAGCGGCGGACGGGTGAGTAACACGTGGGCAACCTGCCTGTAAGACTGGGATAACTCCGGGAAACCGGGGCTAATACCGGATAACTCTTTTCCTCACATGAGGAAAAGCTGAAAGATGGTTTCGGCTATCACTTACAGATGGGCCCGCGGCGCATTAGCTAGTTGGTGAGGTAACGGCTCACCAAGGCCACGATGCGTAGCCGACCTGAGAGGGTGATCGGCCACACTGGGACTGAGACACGGCCCAGACTCCTACGGGAGGCAGCAGTAGGGAATCTTCCGCAATGGACGAAAGTCTGACGGAGCAACGCCGCGTGAGTGATGAAGGTTTTCGGATCGTAAAACTCTGTTGTCAGGGAAGAACAAGTACCGGAGTAACTGCCGGTACCTTGACGGTACCTGACCAGAAAGCCACGGCTAACTACGTGCCAGCAGCCGCGGTAATACGTAGGTGGCAAGCGTTGTCCGGAATTATTGGGCGTAAAGCGCGCGCAGGCGGTTCCTTAAGTCTGATGTGAAAGCCCCCGGCTCAACCGGGGAGGGTCATTGGAAACTGGGGAACTTGAGTGCAGAAGAGAAGAGTGGAATTCCACGTGTAGCGGTGAAATGCGTAGAGATGTGGAGGAACACCAGTGGCGAAGGCGACTCTTTGGTCTGTAACTGACGCTGAGGCGCGAAAGCGTGGGGAGCAAACAGGATTAGATACCCTGGTAGTCCACGCCGTAAACGATGAGTGCTAAGTGTTAGAGGGTTTCCGCCCTTTAGTGCTGCAGCAAACGCATTAAGCACTCCGCCTGGGGAGTACGGCCGCAAGGCTGAAACTCAAAGGAATTGACGGGGGCCCGCACAAGCGGTGGAGCATGTGGTTTAATTCGAAGCAACGCGAAGAACCTTACCAGGTCTTGACATCTCCTGACAACCCTAGAGATAGGGCGTTCCCCTTCGGGGGACAGGATGACAGGTGGTGCATGGTTGTCGTCAGCTCGTGTCGTGAGATGTTGGGTTAAGTCCCGCAACGAGCGCAACCCTTGATCTTAGTTGCCAGCATTCAGTTGGGCACTCTAAGGTGACTGCCGGTGACAAACCGGAGGAAGGTGGGGATGACGTCAAATCATCATGCCCCTTATGACCTGGGCTACACACGTGCTACAATGGATGGTACAAAGGGCTGCGAGACCGCGAGGTTAAGCGAATCCCATAAAACCATTCTCAGTTCGGATTGCAGGCTGCAACTCGCCTGCATGAAGCCGGAATCGCTAGTAATCGCGGATCAGCATGCCGCGGTGAATACGTTCCCGGGCCTTGTACACACCGCCCGTCACACCACGAGAGTTTGTAACACCCGAAGTCGGTGGGGTAACCTTTTGGAGCCAGCCGCCTAAGGTGGGACAGATGATTGGGGTGAAGTCGTAACAAGGTAGCCGTATCGGAAGGTGCGGCTGGATCACCTCCTTTCTAAGGAATATTTACAAGAAACGTGACGTTCTTTGTTCGTTCAGTTTTGAGAGTTCAATCTCTCAATGAAAGATTCGTTCTTTGAAAACTAGATAATGATTATGAAGAAGCAATAACCGAGTAATCGCCATTTTAGTGAATTCTCTCTATGTTAAATAGAGTTAAAAACCTTTGATACTGTTCATCTTCGATGAACCTGTCAAATACGGTTAAGTTAGAAAGGGCGCACGGTGAATGCCTTGGCACTAGGAGCCGATGAAGGACGGTACTAACACCGATATGCTTCGGGGAGCTGTAAGTAAGCTTTGATCCGGAGATTTCCGAATGGGGAAACCCCCTATCCGTAATGGGATAGGATCCTTATCTGAATACATAGGGTATGGAAGGCAGACCCGGGGAACTGAAACATCTAAGTACCCGGAGGAAGAGAAAGCAAACGCGATTCCCTGAGTAGCGGCGAGCGAAACGGGATTAGCCCAAACCAGGAGGCTTGCCTCCTGGGGTTGTAGGACACTCTATACGGAGTTACAAAGGAACGAGGTAAATGAACAGGTCTGGAAAGGCCGGCCAGAGAAGGTAAAAGCCCTGTAGTTGAAACTTCGTTCCCTCCAGAGTGGATCCTGAGTACGGCGGGACACGAGAAATCCCGTCGGAAGCAGGGAGGACCATCTCCCAAGGCTAAATACTCCCTAGTGACCGATAGTGAACCAGTACCGTGAGGGAAAGGTGAAAAGCACCCCGGAAGGGGAGTGAAATAGATCCTGAAACCGTGTGCCTACAAGTAGTTAGAGCCCGTTAATGGGTGATAGCGTGCCTTTTGTAGAATGAACCGGCGAGTTACGATTACATGCGAGGTTAAGTTGATAAGACGGAGCCGCAGCGAAAGCGAGTCTGAATAGGGCGAATGAGTATGTGGTCGTAGACCCGAAACCAGGTGATCTACCCATGTCCAGGGTGAAGTCCAGGTAACACTGGATGGAGGCCCGAACCCACGCACGTTGAAAAGTGCGGGGATGAGGTGTGGGTAGCGGAGAAATTCCAATCGAACTTGGAGATAGCTGGTTCTCTCCGAAATAGCTTTAGGGCTAGCCTCATGTAGTAAGAGTCTTGGAGGTAGAGCACTGTTTGGACTAGGGGCCCCCATCGGGTTACCGAATTCAGACAAACTCCGAATGCCAAAGACTTATCCATGGGAGTCAGACTGCGAGTGATAAGATCCGTAGTCAAGAGGGAAACAGCCCAGACCACCAGCTAAGGTCCCAAAGTATACGTTAAGTGGAAAAGGATGTGGAGTTGCTTAGACAACCAGGATGTTGGCTTAGAAGCAGCCACCATTTAAAGAGTGCGTAATAGCTCACTGGTCGAGTGACTCCGCGCCGAAAATGTACCGGGGCTAAACGTATCACCGAAGCTGTGGATTGACATCTTCCGATGTCAGTGGTAGGAGAGCGTTCTAAGGGCGTTGAAGCCAGACCGCAAGGACTGGTGGAGCGCTTAGAAGTGAGAATGCCGGTATGAGTAGCGAAAGATGGGTGAGAATCCCATCCACCGAATGCCTAAGGTTTCCTGAGGAAGGCTCGTCCGCTCAGGGTTAGTCGGGGCCTAAGCCGAGGCTGAAAAGCGTAGGCGATGGACAACAGGTTGATATTCCTGTACCACCTCTTTACCGTTTGAGCAATGGGGGGACGCAGGAGGATAGGGTAAGCGCGCTGCTGGATTAGCGCGTCCAAGCAGTTAGGCCGGTAACGAGGCAAATCCCGTTACCACACAGGCTGAGCTGTGACGGCGAGGGAAATTTAGTACCGAAGTTCCTGATTCCACACTGCCAAGAAAAGCCTCTAGCGAGGGAAAAGGTGCCCGTACCGCAAACCGACACAGGTAGGCGAGGAGAGAATCCTAAGGTGAGCGAGAGAACTCTCGTTAAGGAACTCGGCAAAATGACCCCGTAACTTCGGGAGAAGGGGTGCTCATTAGGGTGAATAGCCCTGATGAGCCGCAGTGAATAGGCCCAGGCGACTGTTTAGCAAAAACACAGGTCTCTGCGAAGCCGCAAGGCGAAGTATAGGGGCTGACGCCTGCCCGGTGCTGGAAGGTTAAGAGGAGAGGTTAGCGCAAGCGAAGCTTTGAATCGAAGCCCCAGTAAACGGCGGCCGTAACTATAACGGTCCTAAGGTAGCGAAATTCCTTGTCGGGTAAGTTCCGACCCGCACGAAAGGCGTAACGATCTGGGCACTGTCTCAACGAGAGACTCGGTGAAATTATAGTACCTGTGAAGATGCAGGTTACCCGCGACAGGACGGAAAGACCCCGTGGAGCTTTACTGTAGCCTGATATTGAATTTTGGTACAGCTTGTACAGGATAGGTAGGAGCCTGAGAAGCCGGAGCGCCAGCTTCGGTGGAGGCGTCGGTGGGATACTACCCTGGCTGTATTGAAATTCTAACCCGCGCCCCTGATCGGGGCGGGAGACAGTGTCAGGTGGGCAGTTTGACTGGGGCGGTCGCCTCCTAAAAAGTAACGGAGGCGCCCAAAGGTTCCCTCAGAATGGTTGGAAATCATTCGCAGAGTGTAAAGGCACAAGGGAGCTTGACTGCGAGACCTACAAGTCGAGCAGGGACGAAAGTCGGGCTTAGTGATCCGGTGGTTCCGCATGGAAGGGCCATCGCTCAACGGATAAAAGCTACCCCGGGGATAACAGGCTTATCTCCCCCAAGAGTCCACATCGACGGGGAGGTTTGGCACCTCGATGTCGGCTCATCGCATCCTGGGGCTGTAGTCGGTCCCAAGGGTTGGGCTGTTCGCCCATTAAAGCGGTACGCGAGCTGGGTTCAGAACGTCGTGAGACAGTTCGGTCCCTATCCGTCGTGGGCGCAGGAAATTTGAGAGGAGCTGTCCTTAGTACGAGAGGACCGGGATGGACGCACCGCTGGTGTACCAGTTGTCTTGCCAAAGGCATCGCTGGGTAGCTATGTGCGGAAGGGATAAGTGCTGAAAGCATCTAAGCATGAAGCCCCCCTCGAGATGAGATTTCCCATAGCGTCAAGCTAGTAAGATCCCTGAAAGATGATCAGGTTGATAGGTCAGAGGTGGAAGCGTGGCGACATGTGGAGCTGACTGATACTAATCGATCGAGGACTTAACCAAGTCATTGGTGAATACTCGGCAAACACTTCTTCATACATTATCTAGTTTTGAGGGAACGAAGTTTCTTCAACCAAATAGTCCGGTGGCGATAGCGAGAAGGTCACACCCGTTCCCATACCGAACACGGAAGTTAAGCTTCTCAGCGCCGATGGTAGTTGGGGGCTGTCCCCCTGTGAGAGTAGGACGCTGCCGGGCGAAACAAATTTGTGATACAAAATCACAAGAATAATATTATCGCGGGGTGGAGCAGTTCGGTAGCTCGTCGGGCTCATAACCCGAAGGTCGCAGGTTCAAATCCTGCCCCCGCAATCTGGTCCGGTAGTTCAGTTGGTTAGAATGCCTGCCTGTCACGCAGGAGGTCGCGGGTTCGAGTCCCGTCCGGACCGCCATTTTATAGTTCTAAAAAGTAAAACGAAACTTAGTTTCGTCTTTTTTTATGCCTTTTTAACCTAAGTGTATAGGATATTAATATTGAAAATAGCTTACTTTGCCCATTGCTGTAAAATAAGGTAAACTACATATAGACTATTCTCCTTAGGATTTATCCTAAGGTTTTTTTGTAATCTCGGAATTCAGATCGTTGAATTTCGAGAACTGTCCTGCCCTATCGCCAGCTGCCTCGAGGCGGCGCGGGTGGTAAGCGTTTGTGCTTTTTCTTTTCGTTTATAGATTAGACCATAAAAGGTGTTGAAACATATGAGTCAGTTTGAGTTTATCTCAAAGAAGCCAGAGGATACGATGGGGTTTTCGGAAAAGCTTGGCAGCCTGCTTCAGCCGGGGGATGTCCTTGCTCTGGAAGGAGATTTGGGTGCAGGGAAAACGACATTCACCAAGGGACTGGCCAAAGGGCTTAATATAACCCGGAATGTAAATAGCCCTACTTTTACGATTATTAAAGAATACCACGGAAGATTACCCCTTTATCATATGGATGTATATAGAGTTGAAGATTCCTTTGAGGATTTGGGGTTTGATGAATATTTTGATGGCAATGGGGTCACAGTTGTAGAATGGGCCCATCTTGTTAAAGAACAGCTGCCCGAAGAGTTATTGACGATTTATTTATTTCTTGATGATCATGACTCAAGAAGGCTTGTGCTGGAACCCCAGGGCAGAAGATATGAGGAATTGTGTAAGGAGATAATGCTATGAAGGTTTTAGCCATTGATACATCCAATTACCCTCTGGGAGTAGCTCTTCTGGATGGTGATCAGGTTATAGGTGAGTATATTACAAATGTAAAAAAGAATCATTCTGTCCGGGTTATGCCGGCTATTGATATTTTAATGAAAGATTGCGGTATTAAGCCAGCTGAATTAGATAAAATTGTTGTTGCGAAAGGGCCTGGGTCGTATACAGGAGTGCGTATCGGGGTAACGATTGCAAAAACATTGGCATGGACTTTAAATAAACCGCTGGTTGGGGTATCAAGCCTTGAAGTATATGCGGCCTCGGCGGGCAGATACTTTAATGGCGTCATATCACCTTTGTTTGATGCCAGGAGGGGGCAAATATATACCGGCCTGTATCAATATAGGGAAGGACAGTTAGTTTCGCTGATCAAAGACCAGCTCTTGCTTTCAAAAGATTGGGCAGCCATGATTTCAGAACAGCAGGAAAACGTTCTTTTCATCGGGAATGATTTGCCCTTACATCAAGATGTATTTGCAGAATTCCTTAAAGAGCGGGCAGTGTTCGCTTCACCTGCAGAGCATAATCCCAGGCCGGCCGAACTTGCTTTATTAGGAAGGGACCGCGAAGCTGAGGATGTCCATTCTTTTGTACCTAATTACATTAGGATTGCGGAAGCTGAAGCTAATTGGATAAAAGCAAACAAGGAAAAAAAGTTATAGATGAGGAAGCGGACGTATGAATAAATCCTTAACTTTCCGTTTGATGAATGAAGAGGATATTGATGATGTTTTGGAGATCGAACACAAATCTTTTGCAACCCCCTGGAGCAGGGAGGCCTTTTTTAACGAATTAACACATAACCAGTTTGCTTTGTATGTTGTTTTAGAAGAAGAAAATAAAGTAATAGGATACTGTGGAGCATGGATAGTCGCAGATGAGGCTCATATCACAAATGTTGCGCTGCTCCCTGAATACCGCGGGAGAAAACTTGGAGAAGCTTTGATGCGGCAGCTAATGGAACTTGCGTCTGAAATGGGAGCCATCACAATGACTCTGGAAGTAAGAGTATCCAACTTCACAGCTCAGTCCTTATACCGAAAGCTTGGTTTTCAAAACGGAGCCATCAGGAAGAACTACTACACTGATAATCAAGAAGATGCTTTAGTAATGTGGGTGAATTTATAATGAAAAAAGATCAATGGATCATGGGGATTGAAACCAGCTGTGACGAAACGGCTGTAGCCATCATTAAGAATGGGCGCGAAATTGCAGCCAATATCGTTGCATCCCAAATTGAAAGCCATAAACGTTTTGGCGGAGTAGTTCCCGAAATAGCTTCCCGTCATCATGTTGAACAGATAACAATCGTACTGGAAGAAGCATTATATAAGGCAGGCATCACATATTCTGATCTTTCAGCAATTGCTGTGACCGAAGGACCTGGCCTTGTAGGTGCGCTTCTGATTGGGGTTAATGCCGCAAAAGCAGTAGCGTTTGCTCACGGCATCCCGCTGGTAGGCGTGCATCATATTGCTGGCCATATTTATGCAAACAGACTGGTGGAGGAAATGGAATTCCCGTTACTTTCCCTGGTAGTCTCTGGCGGACATACCGAACTGGTCTATATGAAGGAACATGGACATTTCGAAGTAATTGGCGAGACAAGGGATGACGCTGCAGGAGAGGCATATGATAAAGTTGCCCGGACCTTAAATCTGCCATATCCGGGAGGTCCTCACATTGACAAACTCGCACATGGAGGAAACCCAACTATTCAGCTCCCAAGAGCCTGGCTGGAAGAAGGTTCATACGATTTTAGCTTCAGCGGCTTAAAATCAGCAGTTATCAACACTGTCCACAACGCTGAACAGCGTGGCGAAAAGATAGTACCGGAGGATTTGGCGGCAAGCTTCCAGGATAGTGTTATTGACGTTCTGGTAACGAAAACAGAAAGAGCAGTTGAAGAGTATCAGGTGAAGCAGCTGCTGCTCGCAGGCGGGGTTGCGGCGAATAAAGGACTTCGGGCTTCTTTGGAAAAGAAGTTTGGAAATAGAGCCGATATAAAGCTCATTATTCCACCCTTATCTTTATGCACAGATAATGCAGCAATGATAGCAGCTGCAGGAAGTGTTCTGTTTGAAAAAGGACAATTCGCCGGCCTAGATTTAAATGCTAATCCCGGTTTGGATATTACTATCCACAATGATAAATAATTAGGTAAAAGTCCCCGACAGCATAGGGGACTTTTTCTGTGGATAAAATCATTAATTTCAGAAATTTATGTTGATAATGTGGATAAAATCAGCTTGAATTGTGGGTAATGTGGAAAAGTCTGTGGAGAGTACGTATAACTGCGTTTTTCTTGTGATTATCTCTGTGGATAATAAAAAAGACTGGCAGTGACTATTCTACCAGTCTAAAAGTTATGAATATTATTTTAATCCTCTTCAGCTAAAAGCGTCCATTCTTCCATCAATTCTTCCAGCTTTGCTTTTGCTCCATCCGTTTCATTCGTAATTTCCATCACCTTTTCATGGTTCTGATAAACATTCGGATCACAGAGAAGCTGATCATTAGCATCTATTACTGTTTCTAAGGCTTCTATTTGTTCTTCAATTTCTTCCATTCTTCTTTTTCGCTGGCGTTCGAGCTTTTTAGCTTCTTTATCCAGCTGATAATTATTTTTGTCCTGCTTAACAGGCAGCGATGCGGTGGTGTCAACTTGCTCATTAAGTGCAAGCAATTCCTCCTGCTCCTGCTTTTTTTCTACATAATAATCATAATCGCCAAGATATTCAGTTGCCCCGCTTCCAGAAAGTTCAACTACTTTTGTTGTAATTCTGTTGATAAAATAGCGGTCATGAGAGACGAAGAGAATGGTACCGGGATAATCGATCAATGCATTTTCAAGAATTTCCTTGCTGTCCAGGTCCAAGTGGTTTGTAGGCTCGTCCAGGATTAAGAAATTGGATTTCTGCATCATAAGCTTTGCAAGTGCGAGCCGGGCCTTTTCACCGCCACTCAGTGTTGAAACGGTTTTAAGAACATCATCACCGGAGAAGAGAAAGTTCCCAAGTATGGTCCTGATTTCTTTTTCCGGTTTCAGCGGGTATTCATCCCATAATTCGTTCAGGACTCTTTTGTTGCTTGTGAGCTCTGCCTGTTCCTGGTCATAGTAGCCAATTGTCACATTGGAACCGTACTGAATCTCCCCTGAAAACGAAGGGGTTTTTTTGATGATGGTTTTAAGCAATGTGGACTTGCCGATTCCATTTGGTCCTACTAGTGCAATGCTGTCGCCTCTTGCCAGCCGCATTGAAATATTCTCGCTGACTTTCTCTTCATAGCCTATAGCTAAAGAATGGATATTTAAAACCTCATTGCCCGACTGACGGTCGATGTCAAACCCAAAGGAAGCTGATTTCTCGTCTCCAAGCGGCCTGTCCATCACGTCCATTCTGGCCAGCTGCTTTCTGCGGCTTTGTGCCCTTTTGGTTGTGGAGGCACGGGCGAGGTTTCGCTGAATGAAGTCCTGCAGCTTAGCGATTTCTTCCTGCTGTTTCTCGAATTGCTTCATTTCTTTTTCAAAATTAGCGGCTTTTTGATCCAAATAGGAACTGTAGTTTCCTGGATACTTTCTTATTTGGTGGCGGGAAATCTCGTAAACCTGGGAAACGACCTTATCAAGGAAATACCGGTCATGTGATACGATTAGAATAGCACCGCTGTATCCCTGCAGGTATTGTTCAAGCCACGATAATGTTTCAATATCAAGGTGGTTGGTAGGCTCATCCAGAATTAAAATATCAGGCTTTGTGAGCAGAAGTTTACCAAGGGCCAACCTTGTTCGCTGTCCGCCGCTCAATGACGAAATTTTAGTATCATAGCCCAATGAGCTGAAATTGAGTCCATGGAGAATGGAACGGATATCTGCTTCATATTGATAGCCGCCATTTTCTTTGAAATCAACCTGAAGTTTGTCGTAATCTTTCAATACGCGTTCATAGGCATCAGAATTACTGAGGATATCGGGATCTGCCATTTGTTCTTCAAGGCTGCGGAGCTGTTTTTCCTGCTTCTGCAAATGACTGAAAACAGTCAGCATTTCACCCCAAATGGATAATTCCGATTCCAGGCCGGTATTTTGTGCAAGGTAGCCAATGGTTACTTCCTTTGGCTTTATAATCTCACCGGAATCACAAGCCATGTGTCCGGCAATTATTTTTAGAAGGGTGGATTTTCCTGCACCATTGCGCCCTACAAGGGCAATCCGGTCCCTGGTTTGTACTTCAAGCTTTATATTCGTTAAAATGGGATCAGCGCCAAAACTTTTTGCCAGCTGATTGACTTGTAATAGTATCATGTTCTTTCACCTCGGGTATAGAGTAAGTGTAACTCATTCATATATGTTCGGCAATAAAGGAGACAGGACTATAAGCTCACCTGAAGGGCATTGAATCATAAAAAAAGGTAAATAAATATGTGAAGAACCTTACAAAGCACATACAAAGTAACGGAAAAATAGTGTATGATTTTGAAGAGAGGTGTTTTTAAATGGCGGATTTTACTCATTTTAATCAAGAGGGCAGGGCAAAAATGGTAGATGTCAGCGATAAGCCTGAGACGGCAAGGACGGCCATCGCTCAGTCAAGTATTACGGTGAATCAGGAGATATACGAGAAGATCACATCCAACTCCATGAAAAAAGGGGATGTACTTGCTGTTGCACAAACGGCAGGCATTATGGCGAGCAAGAAAACATGGGACATTATTCCGATGTGCCATCCGCTGCCGCTTAAAGGTGTGGACATTTCATTTTCATGGAAAGCAGAAGAGGAAGAGTACGACCTCATCATTACGGCTTCTGTTAAAACAAAAGGAAATACGGGTGTGGAAATGGAAGCGTTAACAGCTGCTTCTGTCTGTGCGCTGACCGTTTATGATATGTGCAAGGCTGTAGATAAAGGAATGGTAATTGGGCCAACCTTTTTAATAGAGAAAACAGGCGGCAAAAACGGAGATTTTAAACGAAATTAATTCATCATAAGAAATGGGGATGGACGAATGGCCAATGAACCAATTAAGATACCGCAGGCAACAGCTAAACGGCTGCCTTTATATTACCGCTTCCTAAAAAACCTTCATTCCTCCGGCAAACAAAGAGTCTCATCAGCAGAATTGAGTGAGGCGGTTAAAGTGGATTCTGCAACGATTCGCCGTGACTTTTCGTACTTCGGTGCGTTAGGGAAAAAAGGCTATGGATATAATGTGAATTACCTGCTGGGCTTCTTTCGGAAGACTCTTGACCAGGACGAGCTTACCAAAGTCGCTTTGGTCGGGGTAGGAAATTTAGGAACGGCTTTTCTTAACTATAATTTTCTTAAAAATAATAATACGAAAATAGAAGTGGCATTTGATGTGGATAAGAGCAAGGTTGGCACGAAAATCGGCGAAGTGGCGGTCCATCATATGGATGACCTTGAAGAAGTGATTGTTAAAAATAATATTCAGGTGGCGATTCTAACGGTGCCTGCACCGCCTGCCCAGACAATTACCGATCGGATGGTGAATGCGAAAATAAAAGGAATCCTTAACTTTACACCTGCGAGGCTTACTGTGCCGTCCTCGATTCGGATTCACCATATCGATCTGGCAGTGGAATTGCAGTCATTGGTTTATTTTCTGAAAAATTATCCTGAAGAAGTGTAAAAAAAAATGAGCCTTTTGCGGGCTCATTTTTTCATTTTAAAATGCTGGCCAACCATCCGGAGACCGGTGGCAAAATCAAATGTGGCAATTAAGATTAGAAAATACGTAAAGAATCCCCAGGTTTCTTCCCGCTGGGTATTCTGGATGGCTATAAAGGTGAAAAGACATCCGAGAAGGATGTAAATAAAGCCTGAAAACAAAGGTGTGCTTCTCATGATAATCCCCCAGTACGTTTAAAACTCCGAAACATTTCTCCAGCTAGAAAAAGCTGATAAAGCTCTGCATGTTTTCCATTTCCTTTAACCACTTTTGTATATTATCCTGATTCAGCTGAACAACCGCAACGAAGGTGTTCATCGCTACATGGGCAAAAATCGGCACGATGATCCGCTTCGTCTTGACATATAAAAAGGCAAAGGTGAATCCCATTGCTGAGTATAACAGTACATGTTCAGGCTCAAAATGGGCCAGAGCAAAAATGATCGAGCTGATCAGGGCTGAAAGGAAGAAGTTGAAGCGCTTGTGAAGAGAGCCAAAAATAATCTTTCTAAAGACGATTTCCTCAAGGATTGGCCCGATGACCGAACTGATTAAAATGACGATTGGCGATGCTTCAATAATCCTGATAATCTGCTGTGTATTTTCAGATCCCATTTCAATGCCAATCAGGTTTTCAATACTTGCAGCAGTAGCTTGAGCAATCAGGGCCAAGAATATGCCTCCAATAGCCCAGCCCACAGAGCCTGCAACAGAAGAGGCATCCCTATCCAGTCCCCGTTTCATTTCTTTCCTTAGTAATAGAAGCGTAATGATCAGCGTGATTGTGAAACTGATTACGAGCCAGTAGGCCACTGCAAGAATCTGCATATTCTCCGGATTCTGTCCCAGGGCATCGGCGGCTAATAAAACGAGCGGAACGCCAAATAAGCTTGAAAGCTGCATGGCAATATAGGCGATTAATATAATCCAGTATTCCTTCTTCAAAATGGTTTACTCCTTAATCTGAGTGTTGGAAACAAGTCCTAAAGACATTGTACTCTTTATATGGAGCGGGTTTCAAATATCAGCACCAAGGAGAGACCTGTTTTGGTTAAAACATGTGTTTCTGCAGCATACTTAAGAGGTTGTCCGTGTCGAAAAATAGCGTGCAGGCGCGAATGAATTTTTTTATAAAAAATTTAAGCTTCACCCTTGCAAATAGAAAAGAGATTCATTAATATAATAATTGTGTTAGCACTCATACAGAGAGAGTGCTAATAAATAAAAATATTTACATATTATTTGAGGAGGTTGTTTCACTTGTTAAAGCCACTAGGTGATCGAATCATTATCGAGCTTGTTGAAACTGAAGAAAAAACTGCAAGCGGCATCGTACTGCCGGACACTGCTAAAGAGAAGCCTCAAGAAGGCAAAGTTGTAGCTGTGGGAACTGGCCGCGTTCTTGAAAATGGTGAGCGTGTTGCCCTTGAAGTTGCTGACGGCGACCGTATCATCTTCTCAAAATACGCTGGTACTGAAGTAAAGTACGAAGGCAAAGAATATTTAATTTTACGTGAAAATGACATTCTTGCTGTAATTGGCTAATCGCCGTTCCAGACAGATTATTAAAAGATAAAGTTAAAATTTTTGAGGAGGTTTTTATCAATGGCTAAAGAGATTAAATTTAGTGAAGAAGCCCGCCGCGCGATGCTTCGCGGTGTAGATTCCCTTGCAAATGCGGTAAAAGTAACTCTTGGACCTAAAGGACGCAACGTGGTTCTTGAGAAGAAATTCGGTTCTCCATTAATCACTAATGATGGTGTGACAATTGCGAAGGAAATCGAACTTGAAGATGCTTTCGAAAACATGGGTGCGAAGCTTGTTGCTGAAGTAGCAAGCAAAACAAATGATGTTGCCGGTGACGGTACAACAACTGCAACTGTTCTTGCTCAGGCAATGATCCGTGAAGGCCTTAAGAACGTAACTGCAGGTGCTAACCCAATGGGCATCCGCAAAGGAATTGAAAAAGCGGTTTCTACTGCTGTTGAAGAGTTAAAAGCTATTTCAAAACCTATCGAAAACAAAGAGTCTATCGCACAAGTTGCTGCGATTTCTGCTGCTGACAATGAAGTTGGCCAGCTGATCGCTGAAGCAATGGAGCGCGTTGGCAACGACGGTGTTATCACAATCGAAGAATCTAAAGGATTCACAACTGAGCTTGATGTGGTAGAAGGTATGCAATTCGACCGCGGATATGCTTCTCCATACATGGTTACAGATTCTGATAAGATGGAAGCGGTTCTTGAAAACCCTTATATCTTAATCACTGATAAGAAGATCACAAGCATCCAGGAAATCCTTCCTGTACTTGAGCAGGTTGTACAGCAAGGCAAGCCATTATTGCTTGTAGCTGAAGATGTTGAAGGTGAAGCACTTGCTACACTAGTAGTTAATAAGCTTCGCGGAACATTCAATGCAGTAGCGGTTAAAGCTCCTGGCTTCGGTGACCGCCGTAAAGCAATGCTTGAAGATATCGCGATCCTGACTGGCGGTGAAGTAATCACTGAAGAGCTAGGCCGTGACCTTAAATCTGCTACAATCGATTCTTTAGGACGCGCTTCTAAAGTGGTTGTTTCAAAAGAAAACACGACAATCGTTGAAGGTGCTGGAGACAGCGCGCAAATCGGCGGCCGTGTGAACCAGATCCGCACTCAAATGGAAGAAACTACTTCTGAATTTGACCGCGAAAAATTACAAGAGCGCCTTGCTAAGCTAGCTGGCGGTGTGGCAGTGGTTAAAGTTGGTGCTGCTACTGAAACTGAATTGAAAGAGCGCAAGCTTCGCATCGAAGACGCCCTTAACTCTACACGTGCAGCTGTAGAAGAAGGAATTGTTTCCGGTGGTGGTGTTGCCCTTCTAAACGTATACAACAAAGTGGCTTCTATCCAGGCTGAAGGCGATGAAGCAACAGGCATCAACATCGTACTTCGTGCAATGGAAGAGCCTGTACGCACAATTGCTCACAATGCTGGCCTTGAAGGTTCAGTTATTGTTGACCGCTTAAAGCGCGAAGCAGTTGGAACAGGCTTCAACGCTGCTACTGGCGAGTGGGTAAACATGATCGAGGCTGGTATCGTTGACCCAACTAAAGTAACTCGTTCAGCTCTTCAAAACGCTGGATCTGTTGCGGCTATGTTCTTAACAACTGAAGCAGTTGTTGCTGACAAGCCGGAAGAAAATGCTGGCCCTGCAATGCCTGACATGGGCGGCATGGGTGGAATGGGCGGCATGATGTAATCAACATCATAAAGCCTTAATATATAGGGGTTTTTAAGTGGAATAAGGATAAATGCTCATACTTTTGCTCATAGTAAGCAAAAAATGCTCACTTTTTTCACAAAAACCATCTTATCAGAGAAGGTCTTTCATCAGTTTACTGAACTGGTGGGAGGCCTTTTCTTCCATATTGGCTATCATATGAGCAAATTGAAATTAAGTTTAAAGGCGAAGGAGACCCGTTAGAGGACTTAATAATAGCTAACAGCATCGTAACATGGAAACCTTAAATACCAAAACAAGACCCATTTTAGCTCTCCATGAACATTATACTTCAAGATGAGTTATTGTAGGGAATCTGCAAGTGACTCTACTGTGTATAATTACAAGTTGGATGTCATATAAGCCAAATAATTCAAATAATCTCTAAAAAACCACTCTTTACATTGTAAGGAGTGATTTTTTATATAACCTATTATATTTTAGCTAAGGCATACCTAACATCAATTAAGGCAGTTGGTCCAACCAGATTATGATCAAAGACTGCTTCTTATTTAGTAATCACTTCCATTTAGCAGTTGCATAAAATAAAATGGTGAATAATGGGGGACTATTATGAACTATAACTAAGATAATCATTAATTTATTTTAAATATTTTTAATTTTATGAAATAATTTAAATGGGCATAATTATATAATTAAGAAGTGTTATAAATTGAGGATCCAGATGGTATAATAAAAATAGATCTGCACTGGATCCTAAGGAGTGATGGTGGTGAACCGGAGATTAAATAAAACCGATTTCGAAACGTTAAATATTTCAAATATCCCTAGTAATAAAGGTAAGTTATTACGTTTATTAGAGACTTTCGGTGAATCAGAATTTACCTGGAGTGAAATATCAAAATTAAATTTAAATATAAAACTTGATATTAGTAATAGTACATTTAGAAAAATGATAAATCATAGTACAATGATTGGTATACTTAATTATAACAATAGAAAGTATTTTCTCTCTGATGTATCGCATTCGTTACTAATTCAAAAGTTTGATGTAGATGAGTACTTTTTACAACTTTTGAAAATAAACAAACAATTATTTAATAACGTAAAAATAATTTTATTATTACTGAGATTATTTAGTGGGACTTTAAGAGTTAAAACGATTTATACTATATTCTCATATATTGGAAAAGATAGACTGGATAAGAGTGCTGAAGCATCTGTGGGGAGGAATATAAGAGCTATTTTTTCAATAATGATTATGATGGGGTTAATTTCAAGGGATACAAATGCAATTCATTTAAAAAATAAACCAAAACTAATTAATGAATTTGATCTTTTAAATATACAATCAATTGAAAATAAGTTTAATGAGAATATAATTAATGTAAACCGTTTAACACATTATCTAGGGGAATTTTTTGATACAGAAATTGTATCTAAATTACTATCATGTATTTCAACCTATGAAACAAGTAATTATATTTGGTCAAAAAGCAGTCTATTTAAAAATAGTGGAGAAATTAAAAACATAGTTGGCGATTATATTATGACCGTGATAATTAAAAGGAGAATGTAAAATGAGTTCAGAAATATTTGATTACCTAAAGAAAGCGTTAGATAGAACAGTTCCAATATCTGATCCAGAATATATTATTGGAGAAGAAGATTCTTTTACAGAATTTAATAGTTGGGTTGAAAATAGTATTACTGGAACATCAGGATTTCTTGGTGGAGTTATATTAGGACAAATAGGTAATGGTAAGACTCATTTCCTAAGGTATATAAGACGTCATTTTCTCTCCAAAATGATTGGTATTTATGTGCCGAATATGTTTATTGGAGGTCCACTAGTTAATTCTTTAAATGCTATATATGAATCTTTATTTACTGGACCTGGAAATTATCCTCTTAGGAAGTTCTATGAAGAATGGCAAAAATATAAAGAACAAAATGAAAGAGAAATACAGGATAAATATTACAGAAATGAGATTTTTAGATATCTATTAAGATGTGATAATGAAGACGAAGCAAATCTTGTATTAGATTATTTTTCTAATGTCGAATTATTTCCAGATCAACTTAAATTTCTTAGAAATAAATTTGGTGCAAAAAAGAATTTTATAACCAATGAAAATGATTTTGCGAAATTTTGTGGAGATGCACTAGAATTTCTACAAGTTGTTACCGGAAAAAGTTTACTCTTATTAATTGACGAAGTTGATAAGGTATATTCAGCTGAAACAAAATCCGTATTGAATACAAGTGTTGGATTAAAAGTATTATCAGCATATAGAGTTCTGTTTGACCATCTAAATTCTAGAAATTTAAATGGTTTAATTTGTGTGGGTGCTACCCCTGAAGCGTGGGATGTATTGTCCAATCAAAAGGCATTTGAAAGACGCTTTGTTGGTCGTAACGCATATTTAAAAGTACCAAAAACAAAACAAGATTGCTTTGATTTCATAATTAAAAGACTTCAAGAGATTAATTATCGACCAAATAGTAATGATCAAGAAATAATTAAAAATTTAATTGATAGTTTAGATGAAACTAGTTTGCGAACTTGGGCAGATGTAATAAGTAACCTTAGAAATGGTAAGAACTCTTCAGAAGATCTGGTAAAAGAGGATGATCCTGAGGAAATAATTCTTGAAATACTCTCAAACTCTTTATATCCACTTACTTGGAGTGAGATTTTGGAACGAAGTGATAAACTTAGAGGAATTTATCCTAAATCCCCGCCAGTATCCAAGTTAAATCAACTTAAAAAGGATAATAAAATTAGAATACTTTCAACCAAGCCTAGAACATACGAGTTAGTAAGCGAGGATTATTCTTATGACGAGTAATTTACAAACTGAAAATAAGGAACAAGCGCAGGATCGATATGATTCCTCAAAGATTCTTTCCAATTTAAATTCGGTTATGGAAGGAAAAACCCTAGAGGAATCAGTTGGGACTAAATATTACCGTGACGTTCGAGAATGTCTTGATATTCTAGATATTGAGTATAAGGTTACCGCTGTAGGAACCTTAGGAAGGGCTTTAGAATTATGTACAAAGGAATATTTTGAAACCCTAATAAAAACAAAATCGTCTTTTGAACTAAACACTGGTAATAAAAGTATTAAGAAAATTAGAGAGATATTTTGCGGGAAGAATAGTAAGCAAGATGATCGACTAAAGCTATTAAATCAACAACCGATTAAAAAAGATACACTTACATATAAGTTAAAGAGGCCACTTTTAAATAAAAGATACTACAATCTTTTAGATTCAATTAGAGATGCGAGAAATAAGGCATTTCATGGTTGTTCAAATGAAGAATATGAACAATTATATAAGGAATCCGACTGGTTAATAGAAGGTGGACTAAGAATACTAATTGATTTAATAAAAGAAATTGATACGAATAACAGTTGACTATATTGTAACAAAGCAATTTGACAAAAAATAAATTTCGTTTTTTCTATTATACGTATCTAGAAGGACCTAACTTAGGTTTTATAGGATAAAATTATAAATAAAAACCATAAATTTAACTTTTTAATTGAATTTATTTATGAGTTGTTATAGGTGAATAAATCTATTTGACTACAAAACATATTTATTAATTTTTTATCCTGTTCCTTTTAGTTTGATAAAAAGTTGGCTAGACGTAGTTTCAAAAATTTTTTTTCATGTTTCATCATATTATTAGCCTTAATAAAAGAACGTAAAATATATAGTCTTAAAGGTGAACACTGAGCACCCTAGTTCTTAAAACATTAATTTTATATGTTTAAGGCTCTCAACCATTTTGTTGAGAGCCTTTCTTGTACCGAGTTCTGTTAAATGCTATTGTTAATTTTGTTGTTCAACTACCATGTAAGAACGTAATTTTCTTATATTTTTATGATAAAGCTCTGCTTCATTGTTAGCTAATGGAAGCCTTCAATTGGGAGAATACCCGTTTCCACGATCCGATTAAATTTAATCCATTCCACTCCAACGTAACCCATTCCACCATTTATGATACATATGGTTGTCAGGGCCTTTGGCGAAACAGTCTAATCTGTTTGGTCCCCAGGCTACGACAGTCGGTGCGGAGACAAGGTGTCCCCCAAGGTCTTCCCAATCATGCCAGGCATGGCCATCCCACCATTTATGGTACATATGGTTGTCAGGGCCTTTGGCGAAACAGTCTAATCTGTTTGGTCCCCAGGCTGCGACAGTCGGTGCGGAGACAAGGTTTCCCCCAAGGTCTTCCCAATCATGCCAGGCATGGCCATCCCACCATTTATGATACATATGGTTGTCAGGGCCTTTGGCGAAACAGTCTAATCGGTTTGACTCCCAGGCTATGACAGTGGGGTCAGAGACAAGGTTTCCCCCAAGGTCTTCCCAATCATGCCAGGCATGGCCATCCCACCATTTATGATACATATGGTTGTCAGGGCCTTTGGCGAAACAGTCTAATCGGTTTGGTCCCCAGGCTACGACAGTCGGTGCGGAGTCAAGGTCCCCCCCAAGGTCTTCCCAATCATGCCAGGCATGGCCATCCCACCATTTATGATACATATGGTTGTCAGAGCCTTTGGCGAAACAGTCTAATCGGTTTGACTCCCAGGCTACGACAGTGGGGTCAGAGACAAGGTTTCCCCCAAGGTCTTCCCAATCATGCCAGGCATGGCTATCCCACCATTTATGATACATATGGTTGTCAGGGCTTTTGGCGAAGCAGTCTAATCGGTTTGGTCCCCAGGCTACGACAGTCGGTGCGGAGTCAAGGTCCCCCCAAAGATCTTCCCAATCATGCCAGGCATGGCCATCCCACCATTTATGATACATATGGTTGTCAGGGCCTTTGGCGAAACAGTCTAATCGGTTTGACTCCCAGGCTACGACAGTCGGTGCGGAGTCAAGGTTCCCTCCAAGGCTTTCCCAGTCATTGTTTATCGACACTTCTTTGAGAATCATATCAGTTAATTGTTTTAAGTCTGGCCGATTCCCAATACGTTGTGTTCTAGGCCTTGTTGGTGCATCTTGCTGTGGAGAACCAGAATTTCTAAGTAAATCCCTTGCACGCACAGGTTTTAGTGGTACTTGTCCACGAGATTTTATAATTCCTTGAAGGCAGGTGAGTGTGCCAACCACAATAGGTGAAGCACTAGATGTTCCGCTGAATTGGTCTGTATACCAAACTTCTTCGTTCACTCCACCTTGTAAATCAATATAACCAGTGGTGGTTACTTCCCTTCCCCACCCTTGAGCATCAACAATAGCTCCGTAATTAGAAAACTCGAGTCTAGATCGATCAGGACCATGATCTCTACCATGTGTACCAGGAGGGGGTGCTCCAGCTCCAACTATAATAGCTCCTGAATCTCTTTGGCTACGATTGAACTTATTTTCATATATCTCTTCATCTAAATTTTCTGCTCCATTCCCCGCAGCTTCTACCACGATAACTCCCTTGGCAGTTGCAAAGCGAATTGCATCAAAATCATCTTGCCACCATTCAATTGCAATATATCCCTTTTGATCGACTCTTTCTTGAAAATTAAATCGGGGGCCAGGTCTGTGTAGCTCGATAAGAATAATATCTCCAGGATCTAAAGTATTAGCAGCTTTTAAAATTGCTGTAGAGGTGGTTTGATTTTCTCCAAAAATAGAAATTGCATGTATTTTTGCATCTGGGCTAATTCCTGTGATACCTAAAGAATTCTCATCTCCACTAATGACACCAACTACTGCCGTCCCATGATTTCTCCACCCTATATCTGAAGATGGAATCCCATCAATGACTCCACCTTGATTTACTTGCAAATCCTCATGTGAGAATCTCCACGCTCCTTCAATATCTATTACATTTATTCCATTGCCTTTTCCACCAGGAAAATTCCAGGCGTATCGTGCGTCGATTCCAACTGGAGCAGCCTCTAAATATCCCTGTCTAATACTAAAATCTGGAGTAGCTGGAGGGGCAACATCTGCCACAGGTTCTACAGCTAATCTGGCAAGTTCCGCTGCGGGTTTAATATAAGCATCTTCAACTAATTCATGATTACGAATTTGTTCTACGAGCTCTTCTAAATTTCCATCAGGAGCATTCACTTTATAGTATTTAGAAAGATCAGGTAGTTCTACATAGTTTTCGACAGCTAAAGAGCTAGTTGGTTGTATTTGTTCTACCTCAAAAAGCGGCTGAATCTGAACTTGTTCAGATGCTAATATACTTAATGAGGAATCTGATTCTCTATTGTTGAAAGAAATTGTTCTCGCATTTAAATTTGTTAAACTGACATTTGGTTTAGCTATTACAATCAATTCTCGGGACATATAAAATCTCCTTTATAATCATTTACATATGTATCAAAAAGTCACCTAAGAAGGATCGATCAAGGTAAAAAGAATTAAGTGCAAATTTTATTTGGAGGAAGGTATTTCATAGATTTAATTACTTTTGTAAAGCCATGAGAAGAGAGGTGATTAAAATAAATATCAGGTTATTTAGCTGTATCACTTGTCCTATTCTACATTGAATACCCTCTTTCTTAATAACAGCCAATTACCTACTCATCAAACGTATTCACCTTTCAGCTAGTTATTCTTCTGTTAACACTAATAACCCGTTACCTTCCTCTTTCTTTTTATTACCCAATGATACGGTACGCTTGATTAGTTGAGCATAAATTTCATCTTCATTGAGAGGGCGTTCAACTCTTGCTCACATTGGTTAATAAGGAGTGCTAGAGCACCCGAGACATGTAGTGTAGCCATAGAGGTTCCATTAAGTGTTGCATATTTAACACCGTTTTCACCAGGCCATGTTGATTTAATTCCTACGCCCGGAGCAACCTAGTCTACTTGATCATTCGTATTAGTAAAATCAGCAATTTTTTATTCAAGTCAACTGCTCCTACGCATACACTCTCTGGATAGGCAGCAGGGTAACCAACCTCTATTGTTTCTCCTCTATTATCCCCTTCATTTCCATCAGCGGCACAAACAACTACAATATCTGCATTAACTGCTCGTTGAACTGCCATATGAAGGTGATGATCATCATAGGTAGACCCTAACGACATGTTTATAACTCGAACTCGTTCTTCATTCGGGCCCCTATATGAAATGGCATAATCAATAGCTTTGACCACACTTTCATTACGTGCAAAACCATCTTTATCAAAGACTTTTAAAATGAGGAGACTAGCTTCAGGAGTTACTCCGACCACCCCATCTTGATTGATGATAGCAGCAATAGTTCCCGCTACATGAGTGCCATGTCCATTATTATCAGAAAAGTCATCAGAAGTACCATCATCTGAGAAATTCTTTCCACCATAATTCTACCTTAGAGGTCGGAATGATCGTTTTAACCCTTGGCCTTTTCGACTATCATTCCAAACTTCAGGGGCTTTAATCATTTTAACTCCTTCAGGAACTTCTTTAATATCGTCAATGGTTTCTTCAATTTCATATGGAATTATCCCTCCTTGTTTATTTATTCATACCATCTTTAAAATCCCCTTTTTGGATTTTTTTATGTAAACATCTATATCGTAATAAATGGAGTGAAATTAATTATCAGTTCCTACATAAAAACAAAATGAGACGAACATCTTAAATAAAGAGATTTAGTATCTTTGTATAAAATATTTAAATAAAAGAACATAATAAATATGGTTGAAGAATTGCTCAAAGGGGTAAGGAAAAGTTCCTTACCCCTTTGAGCATGCTCATAATTTTGCTCATAGCCTTTTTTTCTTCTGTTTTAAAATATATTAAGTCAAAGATGAAAAACTTATAATATCAATGATTCTATAAATCTATTTATTTCTATTATATATCTTGATAAATGGGCGGCATGATGTAATCATTGCCCAAACCCCTTGTTATAGAAGGGTTTTATGTTAGATGGGAATGGTATGCTAGCATTTCTCTCCTAAAATTAGAGGTTTCTCATTAGTTGTGTAAACTTGTGGGAAGCCTCGTTTTTTATTTCGTTTGTTATGTGATGATAGACGTTTTTTGTTTTCTCGCCATAATTCCTCTCTTCAAGTTGAAGAAGGAACTAAACATTACATCTCGAATATCTAATGTACTTGAAAAACTAAAAGAAAGACAGGTGCTGATTACAATGATTAAAGGTATCGGCGGGATATTTTGGAGAACCAAGAACCTTGATGTTGTGAAAAAATGGTACAGTGAAGTGCTGAAGATTGAAATAGATAATTGGAATGGAACTGTGATTACTCCCCAATTAGGAAATGAGACGATCTTTTCTTTCTTTACCGAGAATGACAGTTATTTTCCAGCAGAACAACAAGTGATGTTAAATTTTCAAGTGCATAATTTAGATGAGATGATTATGCATCTTGAACAAATTGGTGTACCTCTAGTTAAGGAAAGAGAGGTTAGTGAGTTTGGAAAGTTTATTTGGGTTGAAGATCCTGAAGGTCGACTGGTCGAGCTATGGGAGAAATAGCGAATTTAAAAAACAAGAGACATAGGGACAGGCATCTTGTCCCAACGGCCCCTATACTGCTTATACGTCAAAAAAGGAATTCCTATCTGGGAATTCCTTTTTTAAATAATATAGGAAGCGGAACTTTTGCTTCTTTAGAAATGCAGCGCCGCTACTTTATTCTTTATCAGAACCTCCGCCAAAAGCTTCCGGAATCATCGTAAAGCCTTCAATCACGGTATCCTCTTCCACCTCGATCATCAGGTAACGCTTGCCGTCAAAATTAATTTGTCTTACATATCTAAGATCCTGCGGACAAATGGATATGTTGGCTGCTTTTGTGCTGATTTTGATTGATTTTGAATTGTATTTAGGCAGGACGCTGCTTGCCTTTATTTCATATTTGTCATCATCAATGATTTTTTGATAAGCGGATTGGACCTTTTCAGAATCAATGTCTTCGATACCGCTCACCTTTAAAACATGTTCTACGTCTTTTGAATCCAGCTTAGGCGGTTCATCCTCTTCGTTTTCCACGATCATCCGGTTTATCTCTTCATATACGTTGGAAAGTGTTGATGTGCTAAGCTGATCTCCTGTTACGTCTTTAATAATTTCTTCAAAAACGATTTTATCATCCTGCGCCGTCATTGTTTCTTCCCCGTTTAAAACGTCCTCAATGAACTGGTGGTCGGGCTCATGGACCTTGCCTGCAGAATACAGGACATGATTGACATCAGCCGCGTGATCGGTGAAGCAAGGAAATAGAAACCCTGAAATGGGAGACTTGAGGTTGATAATTGGATCAACGGTAAAATGATATTTAAATTCCCGTTCGACATAGTCAAAAAGCAGTTCTTTCTTCGGTTCCTGCGTGTTATTGATGCTGCAGAGAATAAAGGGATGAGAATAAACGGCATCCCGTTCACTTTCCTCGGCTTCTGCATTGCGTCGCTTCATGGGCTTAAGATACTCTCCGCGAATGAACGTAACGACGATATCCTTTTCATATTGCCGGATTCCCAGCATTTTACCGACAATCTGAAGCATTTGTTCCGTCCATCCTTCAGCATCATTGGTCAGCAGCCCTTGATGAAGGATGAGCTGACTGCTGTTTTCCGCATCCCTCTGAAACTTTAATTCAAAGAGCTTTTCATCCAATTGGCCGCCAAGCAGCTTTTTGAAGTTGTCCATAAACAGCTCCTGCTGATCCTGATCCAGCATTTCAAAAGGCTGGCTTTCATAATGATAAATCTCGCTTGATTCCTTCATAATATAAACATTAAAAATATCCGAGATCTTTAATAGGTCATTATTTAATTTAAATTGTTTCCGAATCTGTGCAATGTCTTTTTTGTTCACGGTTAAAATCCACTCCTAAACTGCCCAATATGCATATCTACTAGAATAACAAAATACATCAGCTCTATAAATTATTATTTATTTTCGTTTTATTATAAGGATTCATTAATGGAGATTTGGAAGAGGGGAGGTGACTGCGAAATCCTGGTATTCGGCCAGCATTGAGGGTATAAAAAGAGGCTTCCCGTAAGCTGGCCAAAAATTGTCGGAAGCCTCTTTTATTTTATGAAAAAGGGTTGTTTGCTAAGGGGATTATTTTTTCGGCATCGCATGTATCCCCCTTGAAAGCAGCCGATCCGATTCATCTAAGAATTGTACGGATTGCCGCGTTGTTTCTTCATTTTGGAGCAATACAGATTTATAGGCTTCTGTCACCTGTTGAAGCTGTCTATTTACAGCGTTCAATTTATTGATGAAATCAAGGACATTATTCTCCCCAATAGTGGATGGAAGGGATGGCTGGAGCACGTTAGCGGAGGATTGAAGTTTTGAGAGTGCGTGTTCTATTTCACTTATCCTTAGCTTGATCTCAGTATCCATTCTCAGTACCTCCTCATTTTTTCTTCGACCTCTCTTCTGCAAGCTGTGCTTCCAGGGAAGCGATTGTTTGTTTGATAGAATCGATTTCCTGCTGGATCTGCTGCAGCTTCCGGCTTATGGCTGAAAACACATCTTGAAACTGATTTGACTCAATGTCAGTGTAACTCGTAAGCATTTGTTCAAACCGGATATCCTCAAATTCATCTGCCAGCTTTCCCTGCCAGGTAAAAGGGGAAAGATCAGGCTTTGTGACGGTATGCCGATAGTGGTTAAACTCCTGCTGCTTTCCTTGGAGCTCCCCCTCACAGGCCAGCAGTCTCTGCAGATCACTTTGTTTCTTCGCCAATAAACTGTAGTAATATCCTAAAGACATGAATATTCACCTCTATATACTGCCAATTTCATATTATTAAACCGGGTAAAAAGAATCTATTTTACTATATCACAGGGAAATAATGTAATAATGATACATTTTTCTTATTTTAGACATTCTGTCGATGGGTAATTATTACTGTTTTATACAAAAGTGTAAAAATAATCCTATTCGTAATAAAATTACTCTAATTTTTAGTGTAAAGTATAAATTATGGAAAATTTAGTGAGGGGCTCTCTGAAGCGCCTCTATTCCAGTTGTCGATTGGCAGGAGGCGATTTATACTGAAGGTATTAGATGCAAGGGAGTTGCACAGCGGATTGAAGGATCTTCACTCCAATCTCGACTCCTTAGAAGAGCAGATAAGAAACATTGCACGTGATGTAGAAGGAATTACCTCGCTTGAGGACTCCTTCCGGGGGGAGGGAGCAGCCGCTATTCAGGCTTTCTTCCAGGAATGTCATTCTCCTTTTCTCTTATTTTTTGAAGGTTTTCTTGCAGACTATCAAAATACTTTAAAAGGAATAGCTTCTTCCCTTCAGATGCTCGAGCCGGCAAGCAATGGATTCATCCGTCAGAGCTTTTTGGTTGGAGAAGCAGCACAGGGCCTGGTAAAAACAGAATCTATCACCAATAGCCTAACAGATGAGACCAATGCGGTGATGCAGAAAGTTTCTGATATTGTCAGTCTCCCTCACCTGCAGGATGGGGAGTTTTCGGCACATGTAAGGAGAGCAGAACTTCACCGGAGAAATACGGTAGATGATCTTATGACCTTTGACAGCCAGCAAACACTGGCACTTGATCCAATTGAGCAGGATCTTCATCTGATGCAGACATACATCGATGAAATTTCCAGCCTCTTTCAAAGTGGAAATCTCAGCATTTCCGGCTATTCCGTCAAGCAGCTTCACTCCAGCCCCATCTATGGAGAGCTTTTACAAGGCATCAGGCATAAAGCAGGAAATTCCATGCGTTCTCCGGAATTCTTTAAAGAGCTGGGCGTAACTGCTCTAGGTCAGATTCTGCCGCCCGGCGCTTATTCCATTTGGGCTGTCTGGCAGAGCACATATGAAAGAAAGACCATCCACTATCAGTTAAGAGCTTTGAAAGCTTTAGCCGAGCTAAACAGCAACGAAATCAGCCCGGAGGAATTCACCTCCCTGAGCGGCCGGGAGATCCTGACTGTTGATGTCATAGACGAGTATGGCATCGGCAGCGAGAATCAGGGCGGAAAGTTTCTCCTATATGAAGACGGCCGGATTGTGCGGGAATTCTATGGAGAAAAAGGAATAGCCTACGAATTCGTCGACTCCATTCCAGAAGACCGAGTGGGCGGAGTGCGGGAACTGGACTCCATAGCTGACGGAACCCCGCTTGAAATTCTCGAATACCTGTCGCTCGCGGCTGTTGTCAGAAAGCAAGGAACCAAGGTCATTCGGAAAAGTATCAAAAAGGCCGACTTTGATGCGCTTGTCAGGATATTGAAAGAGGAAAAGGGCCATGTGGTCTTGCCGGGGAAGAAGGCTGGTAAGAGTACGGGTGAACTTAATAAGGATTTAGCAAAAGCTTATTTGAGGGATATAGAGGCTAAAACTGGACGAAAGGTTAATAAAGAGCAAATTGATCTAATAAAAGAAGACTTGAGAAACAAAAACTATGAAAAATTGACACCAAGAGAGACAGCTAAGCATAGAAGCAAATTTACATCGAGCTTGAAAGATAAATTGATTGCAGAATGGGAAGAAAAAACTAATCAAAAGTGGCCAAGATATACAGAAGAAGTGCTTGATAAGAATGGAGAGGTTGCTCGGAGTATTGGTCAACCGTATGATGCCCATCATATCATAGAGAACAATTTTGGCGGCCCTCATGAGTGGTGGAATATTCATCCCGCAAAATATCCTAATGAACACCAAGCAGGGATACATGGAAAGGGAGCTCCATCGGGTAAACTATTTCCAAGGAGGTAAAATAGCATATGGCTGATTTTGAATTTATAAATGAACTAGAAAATAAACTTTATAAGGTAACTAATGATGATATATTAAAAGCTGAACAAAGAATGGACATCAGCCTTCCAAATGATTTAAAACAGTTATATTTAGAAGTTGGTTATGGTTTTATTGAAGGTCTAAGTGCTAATTCAATTAATAGAATATTGGGACCAGGGGCTGTAGCAGATATTAGATTAAGGGAAGGTGTTTTTGAATTTGATCCAGATTTAGATGAACTTTTTGATGATGAAGATAAACTTATTTTTTTTGAAGTAAACGAGGGTGTTTATATTTCGATAGATTTGCAATTAGCTAATAATCCAATATTTTATTTCGATACTCAAATAGCTGAATCGTTAGAGGATTTTTTTAAAAAGTTTCTCAATAATAATGAATATTTTATAGATTTAATTGAGGATTAGACTTAATTGGTATAAAAAAATAATTGACCTTGGATTGGCTATGCCTTCCAAGGTTCTTCGTTTAATATATCACCAACATTCCCCCTCCCAATGTAGTGAATTTGCCCAAGCCAAACCCATTTACATGCATATACAATAATGTAGGCATATACAGAGGAAATGGAGGTATGTATGAATGTACCCTTACAGAGGCCCTTATCAGCCGCAGGATCAGCGTTTTTTTGGATTCTTTGGTCTGCCTTTTTTAGGCGGGTTAGCAGGAGGTTTATTGGGCACGGCCTTATTCTACCCGCGTCCATATTATGGGTATCCGCCACCGCCGCCTTATTATTACCCGCGGCCTTGCTGTGGACCAGGATTTGGATATCCTTATTAATAGCTGTCAGGGGGAGCTCTTTAAGAAATGCTTCCCTTTTTTAATGCTGATCTTTTTTCCAATCGGGCCATTCGATTCTTGAGAAAAACGAAGAGGAATCAGATCGATAATGTGATAAAGAATGAATGTACGTGCCCATTTGTATATGATGAAAGTCTTATCAAATAAGGAAAATGTAGGATATTTATTATTCAGAATATTAATTCTTTTAGCAGATTTACATCCTCCTGCTGAAAAGGCATGATAGAAATAATTCGGATACCGAATTAAAAAATCAGGGGAGGCTTAAAAATGAAGAAAAAATCATTATGGAAAGTACTAAGTTCAGCAGCGCTGGCGGCATCGATTCTAGTACCTCAAGTTAGCTTTGCTGAAGGGGCAAAGCCTGTGACGGAGGAAAGTATATCAATTAGTGGCTTTGTAGATTATGAAGAAATGAAGAAAAAGCTGAGCCAGCTTGAAAAGTCATCGAATGGCCTGGTTCAGGTTGAGTCCGCGGGAAAAACAAATCAGGGGAGAGATATCTTTACAGCACGAGTGGGCCATGGGGATAAAGTAGTACTGGTACAGAGTGAAATTCATGGCAATGAGAAGACTGGTACTGTCGCATTGTTAAATATTCTTCAGCAATTAGGTTCAAGTCAATCAGAAGCTGCGAAAAGAATTAGGGAAGAACTGACGATTGTAGCGATCCCGATGATGAATGCCGATGGTTCCGAATTGGACAGGCGTGGTAATGTGATGACCTGGGAAGAAGTTCAGGAGAAGTTCCCTCAATTACATAGTGCACTGCCAACCTGGAATTATTACACACGCACCTTGCAGGGGGATAACTATGCAGCTGCTCCGGGCTTTGATGTAAACCGTGACTTTAACCCCGACTTGAACTATGTTCCGAAAGTGGAGGACTTTCCGGGCAATTCGAGTACTCCAGGCTGGTATATCACACCTGAATCCCAGACAGTCCGGGATGTATATAAAGGTCTGCAAGAGGAGTTTGGGAATGTAGAAGTCTTTTTAGACCTTCATCACCAAAATTTCTATAAAATCGAAGGAACGGATGAAGACGTTACAATGTCCATCTCAGCAGATTTTATTCCGGATCCAAATTCTCCAGAGGGATCAAAATATAATCAATATGCGGAGAATTACCGATTTGATTTCTCCCGGCAGTTAAATGTAGCACTTTATGATGCACTTCAGGAAAAAGGCAATTCAGTGTTCACCAATATTTCTTTATATGACCAGGATTTAGACTTGCCTGGGACTGCATTGGGTTCCTTTGCCTTGAACGGAAGCGGGGTAGTCCTGTTTGAGGTAAAGGGGCAGACACAGAACTATGGCCAAAAGATGAAAGGTCAGCTGGTTAAGACTGTGGAAACTGGGGTTATGGGAATCATTGATGGTGTTGCAGATGGCAGTGTTTATGATTTGAATCCTGAAGAATATAATGAAATTCCTAATAGGGTGTCAATCCGTTAATAGTGCAGCTGAGGCTGGTTCCATTTGGAATCAGCCTCATTCTTACTGCAGGTGATCTGGTACACTATCAGTCGTTTCTTCTGCAACTTCTGTAAAAATATCCTCTTCATTTTCGGGAACCATATGGACAGAGAAGCCCTTGGCAAAGGCAGGTTCCAGTAGATGAATCAGCTGCTGGACATCAGCCTGAAGCTGAAGGAATTCCTTTTTCGTTACAGGCTGGGCTTCTTCTTTTAATTCATAGCCCACTTGTCCGTTTGGCTCCAGGGTTGCCCATCTTACATCGCTGATAACTGCAACATTATGCTGACGCAGTTTCATTTCAAGCTGGTCCACAGTAAACCGGAGTTTCCTCAGATTCTGTTCATTCAATTTTCCATCTTCTATGATAATTTTGGATTGACCAGTGATAAACTTCTCGAATTTGTCTGATTTCATTTGTGCATATTCCATAATAACTAAGGTAAGGACAAGGATGAGTCCTACTGCAAGAGTAGTCCAAATGCTTTCCCCTGAAACCGGTTCAATTAATAGAGAACCAATGCCAATCATGATTACTACCTGAGCTAATGTCATCTGTGAAATAGACTTTCTTCCAGCGATCCTTAATAACAATGTGCCCCCGATGACGACAAGGATTGAGTTCCAAATCCAATCGAATTCCACTCGTATCCCTCCCTATATACTATTATAGTCTTTCGCAAATAGAGCCTTCTAAAACTGTTAATGTCAATTTATCTAACAAAAAAGTGGGATTAGCTATTGTTACATACTTATTAAACGTGTTAATATCAAAATATTATAAAAATTTTAAAAAATGCATGACTGTCGGGGGGATATTTGTGATGAAGAAGATGTTAGCCATCCTAGCAAGCAGCACATTATTAATGCTGGCTGCCTGCGGATCAGGAAATGAGGAAACCAGCGGGGAAGTGTCAGAAAAGAAAACCGTAAAAATCGGGATCACGCAAATTGTTGAGCATCCATCATTAGATTCTGCGAGAGAGGGATTTATTGCCGCACTGAAAGATGCTGGATATGAAGAAGGAAAAAATCTTAAAATCGACTTCCAGAACGCCCAGGGGGATATGAACAATAATATGTCCATCGCCCAGAACCTGGTCGCGGACAAAAATGATTTAATTCTGGCAATTGCTACTGCGAGTGCCCAATCGGTTGTGCAATCAACGAAAGATATTCCTATCCTTTTTACAGCTATCACCGATCCTGTGGGAGCTGAGCTTGTGGAAAGCATGGAAAAGCCGGGCGGGAATGCCACGGGTACCTCTGATACACATCCTGATGCCATCAAAAATACAATTGACTCTATCAAAACATTTGTACCTGATGCCAAAAAGGTGGGCATTATCTACAATGATGGGGAACCAAACTCAGTAGTAAATGTTAAGCATGCAAAAGAAGCTATCGAGGCAGCAGGCCTGGAAGCAGTTGAAACGACTATCTCAACTAGCTCCGAGGTGAAGCAGGCTGCTGAATCCTTAGTGGGACGTGCTGATGTATTTTACATCCCTAAGGACAATACAGTCGTATCTGCCCTTGAATCAGTGCTTAACGTAGCCAATGAAAAAGACATTCCAGCTTTTGTTGGGGAAAGCGATTCGGTTAAACGGGGCGGATTTGCTTCCTACGGCTTTGAGTATCATGATCTTGGATACTCTACAGGCCAAATGGCTGTTGATATTCTTGAAGGCAAAAAGCCGAGTGAAATTCCTGTCGGCTACCCGGAGAGCCTTGAGCTTGTGATTAACAAGAAAGCAGCTGAGGAACAGGGAGTTGCTTTGACAGAGGACATGCTGAAGGATGCTAAGGTGGTTGGGGAATAAATAGGTTGTTAAAAGATACAGCGATTCAGCTGTATCTTTTTTTTACTTAATGGACCCGAAATTTATTCCGGAAAATGATTCCAAAGAACTACATAATGTGGAAGGAGGATTTTAGGGAAATTAAGGGCTCAATAAAGCTTAATTAAAATCTATGTGAAAGGGTAATTTTACCTACAAAATACAATCGGGGGTTTGTGGATTAATAGGAATAAAACCACAGACATAATTCGACATGTCCGCATAAGCGATTTGACGAGTTTTGACTGCCATGATAGTAATAAATAGGTGTAAAATTTATATTTCTAGATTTGATGAATAACAATAAATAGAAAAAGTTTATGAAAAAAATACCATTTAATGTTTAAGTGTCTTCAAATTGGGTATTAGTGGGTATAAATAACTGTTTTGTTATTTTTTGCAAGTAAGTAATTGACCTTTGCATTGTGTATTTTTACAATAATAGTAACCTATTGAAAAGGAGAGATTTGAATGTCAGGAGTTATTCGCGTTACACCAGCAGAATTAGTAGGCATGTCTAACCGTTATAATGGAGAAAGCAGCCAGGTTGGGGATCAGATTGTCCGTTTGGATAATATGATTCGTGAACTGGAAGGTGCATGGGAAGGGGAAGCAAGCAGAGCATTTGCTGAACAATACCAATCTTTAAGACCTTCATTTGTTCAAATGCAGCAATTATTAGAGGATATTTCTGTTCAGCTTAATAATACTGCAAGAGCTCTTGAAGATGCTGATAACCAGATCGCTGGCCAAATCCGCGGTTAATTTTATCTGAATCAATAAGTGGAGAAGGAGCGCTGCATTCACAGGATGAAAAGCGCTCTTTTTTTATGAGGTGTTGAATATGTACATAGAATTAACAATTGATTTAAAACATTATGAAGCTGAACCTTTTGATCTCCGTCTATCTAACTATCATTCTGTTAAAAAAGTAGTTGATATTGTTTGGCAAGCTAAGTCTATTTCTCAGCCGCCCCGGGAAGGTTATTGGGTCAGAATTCCCAACAAGCAAATGATTCTGTCAGGAAACGATAAGCTGGCGGAAAAGGGGATTACCACTGGGGACCGTTTCGAAATTTTATAAAGGAGCATTTAAAAATGTCAGAAAAGAGTCAAACCTACCTTGAAGAGCAGCTTGAAGCGGTTGTCGAAACAGATCATCAATCCCTTACCATTCTTTTTCAAAGAGAAAAAATTAAAGCTGATGCTGCTGCGGAATTGGAATTGCTCCAGGCAATGGAATCAGCTATAAAAAGGGATATCCATTTAACAGAGGATGAACTGCGCCTCGTCCTGCAAATTCCCTCAAATTACTTAACCTTTTCCAAATTAAAAAAGAAAGACCAGAGAAGCAGATGGATTTTTTCTTCGCAGCTTCTAAAACTTGTGAAAAGTCATCCGTATTCCAGGCTGCATCTCGTTATTTGTCCTGAAAACATTGTGGCGGATGAAAGCCTGTCACCGCATTTGCTTCATTATGGTGTGAGTGAAAGCCTTCCGCCTTATGAAACCAATCAGGAAAAACTCTGGATGGAATTGAAAGCGACCATCGCAGCTGCTGTAGATGGAAATCGCTCCTTCCGGGATTACCTCAAACTTCATGAAACCATTGAACTGTCGCCTGCAGCGGCAAGTGTCATCAAGGCCAAGGATGAAAATGAATTGTCAGACATCATCCGGACTAACATAGAAATGCTTGAAAAGAAAGATAAGGAATATGCTAAGGTTCCGCAGAAAAAGTGGAAAGCAACCAGGTATTCGGCGTGGGGTCTGCTGATTGCTTTAGTGCCTTTCGTTGCTTTCAGCCTATATTCCCTTATCTTTACTCAGCCAAAACAGGCAGCTTTTATTAACAGTCAGGAGCATTTTCTGAAAAGCCAGTATAGCGATGTCGTTTCCGAGTTATCCAATTATGATATTGATCAGATGCCAAGAGTCGTACAGTACGAACTGGCACAGTCTTACATAATAAATGAAGCATTGACAGAAGACCAAAAAGAGAATGTCCAAAATACGATCACCCTGCAGACGGATCCCCTATACTATCATTACTGGATTCATATTGGGAGGGGAGATGCCAAGGAGGCTCTCGATATCTCCCGGGATCTTGAGGATCGGGACTTAATTCTGTTCGCATTGCTTAAATACCGTGAAGTTGTCAAAGCAGATGATAGTTTTGAATCCGATGAAAAACAGCAGAAAATCGACGAAATTCAAGCAGAGATTGATGAGTATATAGAGGAACAGAAAGCTCAGGAGGAAGAGGAGCAGCGTCTTCAGGAAGAGCAAAGCAGCAGCGGAGATAATGAACAGACAGTAAAACAGGAGTCAGAACAAAAAGCTGCTGAAGAGCAAAAGCCTGCAGATGCAAAGGCAGCTGAAACCTCTGCTGAAAAATCTGCCGAGAAGAAGGAAGAGGCAGAAAAGACAAAACCTAATTAAGATAGACAGGAGGTGGGGAGATGGAACAGTTATGGTTGTTTTACAGCGATTACTGCCAGAAGCTGTCTATGCCAATTGAAAAAAGCGGCAGGATCACTATTGGCCCTGACCTGGAACAGCTGGTGACAATAAGGGAGTTTCCTTTTACAAAAGGAATTGTGTCAATAGAAAAGCACGACAGCTTCTATGAAGTTAAGCAAAATGAGTTGGTTCTCGGAAAGCTGAACGATGGAGAACCCTTTCAGATAAATGATGAAGGGAAAACCCTGACGATAATAGGAACCTCTGAAGCTATTAAAAGTCAGACCTACTATTCCGGCTATAAAAGGGAAATAGAGATATCCTCTGATAACCCGGAAGCATCCATTTATAAAAAGCACGGCATTTTAATGGATGCGAGTCATTCTTTTGACCTGATAAAAACAAATAAGGGCTGGATGGCAGAGCCGGGTTCAGGACAGCTTTATATAAACGGAAAAAGAGTTGAAGAGAGGACCTTCCTTGAAATGGGAGATGTGCTGTTCTTCCCATTCATGTCTATTCGAATAATAGAAGAGGATCTTTTCCAGATTGATAGCTTTGAAAGCTATGAATCAAAGCTCCCGATTACCATCAGGCCGCAATCAGAGATGGCAAAGAAATATCCGCTCTACCGGAGAACGCCAAGGATGATTTATGAGATGCCGGATGAGAAGGTCTCCCTGTCCTTTCCATCGCAGGAGCCGGATGATTCAGGCAGGGGATTATGGCTGATTATCATGCCGCCGCTGATTATGCTGGTTGTAATGGGCATCGTGGCTTTAATTCAGCCAAGAGGGATTTTTATTATCATTTCCATGGTCATGTTCATGACCACTTTAGTGACATCAACAGTCCAGTACTTTAAGGATAAAAGCAATCAAAAAAAGCGGAAAGAACGCAGGCATCGGGTCTATACTGCCTATTTGGAAGAGAAGCGAAAAGAGCTGCAGGCATTATCTGATCAGCAGAAGCATGTTCTGGAATTCCATTTTCCGTCTTTTGAGAAAATGAAATATTTTACGGGCCATATATCCGACCGGATTTGGGAGCGGCCTCTGCAGAGCTTTGACTTCCTTCAATTCAGACTGGGTACCGGAAATGTGCCTGCGAGCTATGAAGTTAAGGTGAGCTCAGGGGATATGGCAAACCGTGAAATCGATGATCTGCTTGAACAGTCACAGCAAATGGAGAAAGTGTATAAGGAAGTTAGAAATGTGCCTGTGGTGGCTGATCTGGCAAAGGGGCCAATCGGGCTGATCGGAAAAGAGCAGGTTGTTAAAAATGAGATACACCAGATCATTGGGCAGCTGGCCTTTTTTCACAGCTATCATGATGTGCGGTTCGTATTTATTTTTAATGAAAAAGAATATAAAAAATGGGAATGGCTCAAATGGCTTCCGCATTTCCAGATGCCGCATGCACATGCAAAAGGGCTGATTTATAACGAACAAACGAGGGATCAGCTGCTATCTTCCCTTTATGAAATCCTGCGTGAAAGGGATTTGGATGAAAATAAAGAGAAGCAGGTGTATTCACCTCATCTTGTGTTCATCATAACCAATCAGCAGCTGATTGCAGATCATGTGATTCTGGAATATTTGGAGGGAGACCACTCCAATATGGGAATCTCCGTGATCTTTGCAGCAGACTCAAAGGAAAGTCTTCATGATAATATTCAAACCCTTGTCAGATATGTCAATCAGGAAGAAGGGGACATTCTGATTCAGGACAAAAAAGCCGTGAGCGTCCCATTTAAGCTTGATGCTCATCAGAAGAAGGGAAATGAGGAATTTTCCCGTCTTTTAAGAACGCTTGATCATCAGGTTGGAATGACCAATTCCATTCCAAATAGCGTTTCCTTCCTGGAAATGATGAAAGTAAAAGAAGTAGGGAAACTTCCGATTAAAGAGAACTGGCTTGCGAAAGAGTCTTCCAAATCTCTGGCAGTTCCAATCGGTTTAAAAGGAAAAGAAGACCTGTCGCTTTTGAATCTTCATGAAAAGGCGCATGGCCCGCACGGTTTGCTGGCTGGGACAACGGGATCGGGTAAGAGTGAGTTTCTGCAGACGTATATTCTTTCGCTTGCTGTTCACTTCCATCCCCACGAGGTCGCTTTCCTGCTGATTGACTACAAAGGCGGAGGCATGGCCCAGCCGTTTAAGAACATGCCGCATCTTTTGGGTACGATTACGAATATTGAAGGCAGCAAAAACTTCAGTTCAAGAGCGCTTGCCTCTATAAAAAGCGAATTGAAAAGGCGGCAAAGGCTTTTTGATCAATATCAGGTAAATCATATCAACGATTACACTGACCTTTATAAAAACAATATGGCAAAGGAGCCTCTGCCTCATCTGTTTTTAATTTCCGATGAGTTTGCGGAACTTAAGAGTGAAGAGCCGGAATTCATCAGAGAGCTTGTCAGTGCTGCGCGAATCGGCCGAAGCCTGGGAGTTCACTTAATTCTGGCCACCCAAAAGCCAGGCGGTGTCATTGACGAACAGATCTGGAGTAATGCCCGTTTCCGTGTGGCTTTAAAAGTTCAGGACACAGATGACAGCCGGGAGATCATTAAAAACGGCGATGCCGCTGCTATTACCATAACAGGCCGCGGCTATCTGCAGGTCGGCAATAATGAAGTCTATGAACTGTTCCAATCTGCATGGAGCGGGGCCCCTTATTTGGAGGACTCTTCTGAGACAGAGGATGAGATTGCCATTGTAACCGACCTTGGGCTTGTGCCATTATCGGATGTGAATTCACGCCAAGGGAAGAAAAAAGGCGGAAAAACAGAAATTGAAGCAGTTGTGGAAGAAATTGAAGCAGCACAGTCCTCGATGGGCATTAAGAAACTTAGAAGTCCATGGCTTCCTCCTCTTGAAGGGCGCTTAAGCAGAAAACTTTATCGCGCTGAGGAGAATAATGAAATTCATTTAGGAATGGTGGATGAGCCTGAGAAGCAGAGCCAGTATCCATTAAGTTATCAAATCATAGAGGATGGAAATGTAGGGGTGTTCGGCTCATCCGGTTATGGAAAATCCCATACGATTATGACACTGCTGCTCAGCATTGCCGAAAAGCGGTCTCCTGAAGAAGCACATTATTATATTTTCGATTTTGGCAATGGTTCACTCCTTCCGTTAAGGCAGCTGCCGCATACGGCCGATTTCTTCCTGATGGATGAAGAACGAAAAATTGAAAAATTCATGAATCTGATCAAGGATGAAATTGCCCGCAGGAAGCTATTATTCCAGCAGCAGGAAGTCAGCGGAATTAAGATGTACAATTCGATGAGCAACGAAAAATTGCCACTCGTCTATATTACATTTGATAACTTCGATTTAGTAAAAGAGGAAATGCAGGAGCTTGAAACGCAAATTAATCAGATTGCCAGGGATGGACAGTCACTCGGCATCTATATGATTTTCGCTGCGACCCGGATCAATTCAATCCGGCAGTCGCTCATGAATAACCTCAAAACAAAAGTCGTCCATTATCTGATGGACAGCAGCGAGGCCTACTCCGTTCTTGGAAGAGTTCCGTTCGCACCTGAGCCTATACCGGGAAGAGCCATTATTAAAATGGAAGAGGCTTATTTTTCACAGGTATTCCTGCCGGCAGAGGGCAAGGATGATTTCGAGATCATGGAATCGATCCGGGCCGACATTCAGGAACTGAAGGAGAAATACAGGGACTGCAGTCAGCCTGAAGAGGTGCCGATGCTTCCGGCGGAGCTTAATACGATTAACTTTACCCGTTACACTGCGGGAGAGACCCAGCCAGGACTTGTACCAATTGGCCTTGATGAAGAATCCGTCAAACCTGTGTATGCAAACTTCAATAAAACGAAGCATTGCATTATCCTTGGGCAGGCCCAAAAAGGAAAGACAAATGTCCTTAAGCTCATGATCAATCAAATGCTGGCTCAGGGTGCTGAATCCATCGGTATTTTCGATTCCTTTGACAGAGGATTATCATCCTATGCCAGTGAGGAAAAGTCAGTCTATATCGAGACAAAGGAACAGATCAGCGATTGGGCAGCAAAGGCGGAAGAACAGTTATCCCTTAGGGAAAAAGAATATCTTAATGCAATCCAGCATGGAAATACAGATATAGAGTTTTCGCCGATTGTGCTGGCTGTGGATGGATACTCCCGTTTTGCACAGACATTGGATAACAGCCTGCAGGAAAGAATGGCAAGGCTGATGAAAAATGGAAGCCATCTTGGCTTTAGTGTCATCGTTACAGGCAGCAATAATGAACTGACGAAAGGATACGATTCCTTAACGGCAGAAATCAAACAGATCCGCCAGGCAGTCGTTCTGATGAAAAAATCAGAGCAGACGCTCTTTACCCTTCCATACGACCGGAAAGAGGCGGAGATTCAGCCGGGATATGGTTATTACGTTATAAACGGAAAGGAATTAAAAATTCAAATTCCTTTATGTGCCACTGAAAGGAAGGTCTTAGCATGACAGCCAAAACAAAATATATCGTGAAAATGGTTTTGGTGATGCTTCTGATTATCGCCGCGCCAGCCATCTTTTTTGGCTCCATTGGCGATAATCCTCTGCTGGTCAGGGAGAATGCCACAAGAACCATAGCTGTTGTAAATGAAGATACAGGCGCTGACAAGGAAGAAAAGTCACTTGATTTTGGAGAGGAAATTACATCGATCCTCGAAGACGGCTCACAATATGAGTGGACTGTCATCGGCAGAAGTGCTGCAGAAAATGGCTTGAGAAATACCAAGTATGATGCAGTTGTTTATATTCCTTCCAATTTTTCAAAGAATATCATGTCCTATGAAAGCCAGCAGCCTGAAAAAGCAAATTTTGAATATACCGTTCAGAACCAGCTGAACTCACTGAACCGGGAAAAGGTTCTGCGCGAGATCCAGACAGCCACCAACCGTGTGAATGGAAAGATTTCAACCTTGTACTGGACCTATGTATCACAGGACCTTGAAAATGTGAAATCCCAGTTTGATACCATTTTGCAAAAAGAAATAGACTTCCAGAATGCCATGCTCGCTTTCTATAAGCCCAGCTCAAAGAACTTGGCAGCGGAAATCGAACAGCAGCGCAATATGCTGGAGAGCATTCAGTCGACAGTGAAGACTACTGCGGAGAGCACTGCTGATGGTGAAAATAACCTCAGCCAATTTGAAGAAAACCTTGGCTCATTTGTGCAGTTTGTAGATCAGTACAAAGAATACCAGGATAATCAGCAAGGTATCCTTCAAAAAATGCAGGATGAAAATGTAGTCGATATTCAAGCTGTTGCGGGACAGAAGATGCCAGCTCATATGGATGCTCTTAGTGGTGACTTGACTGAGGGAAAACAGGACTTGGATAGTGGAATTGCGAGTGTGGAGAAGCAGCTGGAAGAGAATAGTGAAACTTTTGGTGATTTATCGGCTATCCGGAACGATCAGGTAAGCCGGCAAATGAATTCCTTAAAAACATATTTTCAAGAACAAGAAGCAGCTTCCTTCAATAAAGCAGCTGAAACTATCGGTTTGTTAAAAGGAGAGCTATCAAACGGACAACAACCGGGGAGTCCAGGTGCAGGGACAGGAGCGGCATCTAACAAGAATAACGGTGGAGCCAAACCAAATTCCATTACAGCAGCCAGCTTAGAGGCTCCATCTTTACCTGGTATGGAAGAGGAAAGAAATGAGATTTTAAGTGTTGAAGAAGAGATTGCGAGTTTGAAATCATCTTTAGAGACTATAGAAGGTACCAAGCCGGAACAAGTTGTTTCTGCTTTGACTGTCTTACCAGTTTTATCACAACGCTTAATAGCAGTTGAGCAAAAACTGGCAGCGAAGGATTCAGGAGAAAACCCGCTGCAAAAAGTAGTTGAGGAACTTCAAGCCGCAAATGCCAAATTAATTGAAGACCTTACCAGCCTGGATGCAGCTTACAAAAGTTTAGAGGAAGAAAAGAATAACCTCTTAGATCAACTTGGGGCTTCAATGAGTTTCTCTTCTATGATTAACCTTATAGAGGAGAAAGAACAGCGAATCATAGAGCTTGGGTTTAACTTAGCTGCTTTTAATGATGAAATTTCTAATACTAAACCTGTAAAAATGATGGAGTATTATGCCTCACTCATTCAATATGAAGATTTAATAAAAAATTCATACAGTCAAAACCCTGAAAAAGTGGAAGAGCTTGTACAGAAATTAAACACTATTGTAGCTGTAAATGAGGAAGAACAAAAAGCTAAGGATGACCTAAACACAGCGTTGTTATCATCTCAGAATCAGCTAACAGAATTCGAAAACCAGTTTACGGCATTCTTCACAGAATACAATAAGAATATTGAAGAACAGCAAGCAGCCATCGAGACAGATTTGTCCGCTCTGCAGGAAAATGCAAATTCGGTTAGGGAGCAAATTCAAACATCATCAACGAATACTCCAGTTCCTGTGGATAGCATTGACGGAACTTCTGTTATGGTCAAACAAGAGGGAATCAGCCAAAGAATGCTGATGATTAATGATCTTGTTGGATCCATCGGAGAAAATCAAAGCAATATCGTATCCTATACAAGCGAGCTGGAGCAAAAGGTGCAAAGTGTCCAGCAGGATGCGGATACACTGAATTCAAAGTGGGGCTCGAACGTAGAGACAACTCAGATGTTCCGGGATGATATTTACAATCTTCTTGGAAACACCTATGTGAATGGCCAAAAGAATGGTCCGGTATACGAGCAATTATCCAGCCCGCTTCAAATCAGCGGAGAAACAGCTGCCAAGAAAGAGGAAAGCAAGCTGCCGCCGGTTGTCGTATTGGCTATTGTTCTGCTCAGCAGCTTAATGATTGGATACTTCAGCCATTATTTCAAAAATGCGCCGATGCTTGTCCATGCTTCCATGTTTGTGCTGCTGAATCTTATTGTTGGTCTCATAATCAGCATATTTGGCCTTAATATTTACTCAATGGAACAGGATCGGGCGATTGAGTGGACGATTTTCACCATATTGCTGCTAACGGCAGCCTCAGCCATTGTGCTGGCAGGGTTCAAGATCGGCAATCTGGCAGGATGGATACTGAGCGTTGGGCTCATCGCCTTCTTCATCAGTCCGTTCCTAGCTCTTACAGCACCGAATATTAACTATGAAGATCCAATGTCCAAGGTATATATGTCCATTCAGTATGACTCACAAACCCTGTTTATTCCAGCTATCCTCATACTGCTTGGCATTATTGCCTTCCTTGCCATCATTCCATTTGCAGTCCGGTCTATAAAGGACCTGCGCACAAAGAGGGATGAGGACCAGGCATATGAAGCTTAATAGATTCCTTAAAGTAATAGTTCTGCTCCCGGCACTTTGGCTGCTGGCTGGCCAATCCGCCGGGGCGACCCCTGACTTTAATAACGTAACGCCGAATACCTATGAAAAAAAGGAATTCAAAGAGAATACCGATTACTTGCATGAAAAATCGCTTTATGAAAATAAGAAAGAGATCCCCGAAGAACAAAAGGATCTTACTTTTACAAAAAAGAACCTGAATCCTTTGAAGGAAGTGAAGGAGAAGCTTTTCGACGGCGGTGAAACCACTACTAATACCATCACCGCAAAAGCAGACCAGCTTCAGCTATTTTCCGATTCGAAACAGGAAAGCTTTTTCAAAGCGGAGGATCAGGTACCCGCAGAACAAGATAATAAATTAATGATTCTTTATATTATTCTGCTTGTCATTTCCATAGGTGTGATTATGGGATTCCTCATTCCGAGGATGGCGAAGCAGCCTGATAATTGAAAAATTTAGAAGTTGCATGTTCGTTTACTTGAGCATGCAACTATATAAAACTGTTAATTTCAACTTCTATCAACCGTAATGCAATTAATATCTTCCGATTCATACTCCAACTTAGAAGCCTTCCAAATTTTAAATTTAACGCGGGGTGACCACTGTGGATGATAATTCCATTTTAATAAGCCAGCTGTATAGAGATATTTCCTTTTTGAATAGTGAAATTAGTAAGAACAATGAGATACTTGCACGATTGAGAAGGGCACAGCAGGAAATCTCATCAGGCCAGGAAGAATTTATGCTTAATAAGCGTTATATTCATCAGCCCAATTTAAATCAGTCGGTTTGGGCTGGAACACATGCGAATGATTTTGATGATATACGTGGAGAAATTGAAGATACCTATATGAGGATTGGAAACATTGAAATTGAAGGAATGTTAAACAATATTGAAATGAAGATAACCCATTACGAAGGATTAAATAAGTCTCTTTCAAGCACAATTTCTTCTAAACGTTATCGTATCTCACAATTAAGCGATTAATACGGCATGACTATTGAGGTGAAAAAATGACCGAAATTAAATTAATTCAAAGTGAAGTGGAAAATGCCCTTAGTGAACTCAAAAGCAAGGCAGAAGGGGTTGATGTCATTAATCCTTCCATTACATTCCCAGAAAGCAGTTTGGATCTGCTGTCTGAAATCACTAAAATTGAGCAAAAGTATTATACGACCCTTAAACAATATCAAAATTTGCTGATTAAAACAGAACAAGATATGAGAACCCTAATAGATCAGCTTGCTCAAAAAGATAAAGAGCTATCTCAAAAAATGAAATAGTGGAGTGATACAGATGAAGGTGATTAAAGTTTCCGAAATCATTCCTGAATTGGATGAATCCATAAAAAAGAAAGAAGCTGAAAAGGACCAGTTGCAGGATGTGCGAGCTTCAATCAATAACTTGATCAATTTGGATGATGCATTAAAAGGAAAAGGAGCAGAAGCAATCAAGGAACATCTTACTGTTCTGCATATTCCGGCAGTCTTGTTGTTGAATCAATTTATAAGTGAATATGTTAATAGGCTAAAGCAAGTGAAAAATTTAATAAATGAGTATGAAATTAAAAGTGGGCTAGTCAGACAGGACTTCGTAGAGCATGAGGCGAAGTCCGGAATTGAGAACATCGAACAAATATCAGAGGACACTATTAATGATATTAATCAGGAATTCTTGAAGGTTAGTGATATTGTTGGAGGTTCAACCATTTCCTTAGCGCATTTAAGTCAGAATTTTGATAAAGCAAGGCGCCATATTAAGAAAACCACAGATGGTTTAGAGGATTTGGATGAGAATAGTTTAAAAGTCTTAAAAGAGTCAACAGAAGATCTTGCGGGGATTTCTGACTTTATCAATAAAATTGAATCCTGGGCAGCGAATGGTGCAGCATTAAGTGAAAGTACAATTAGAGAGATTGAAAAGTATTTTGCAGAGAATGATACGATTGGCAAGCTCATCGATTCTGCCATGGAGCTGGCTATAAAAGAAGGCGATTCCACCTTAATGGGGAATGTGGCAGACTGGCTTGACAAAATAGGTAAACTTAATGGGGGAATGGAAGCTGTAAAAGGTACCTTAGCTGCAACCATTCTATTAAGCAAAAGATTAGTACTGGTGAAAGATGGATCGGGAAATTTCAAGGTTAGAGCCCATCCTGATTGGCTAAAAAAGAATGGGGTTTATGGTTCGAAGCTGGCTGATTCAATCCATAAGATATTAAAAAAAGGAAGTGCAAGCAGCTATAATGGTATTAAGAATTACTTTTCTAAATATCAGAACTCACCTAGCAGACTATTAAGAAGCCTTGTTGGCCTTAATCCTGGTTCAAATGTGAAGAGCTACCTTAAATTATTGGAGCATCAGCATCCTTATTTGAAATTTGATGCAGCACAGGCTGAATTATATAAAAGAGCTTCGATTGATGTTAGGGCTACACTGGGGCAGCTGACAGATAAACGCGCTTTGACGGCTATTGCAAAGAAAATTCCTTATGCAGGAATTCTGTTTTCTGTAGGAACAAATGCGGGGGAATTTGTCAGTGATAAAAATAAATATAAATCCAACTGGGAAAAAACAGGGAGAGCGGCTGCCGGAATAGGAATGGATATTGGGGTTGCGGGGCTTACTACTGGCGGAGCTGCTATAGGGACCATGATTTGTCCTGGGCCTGGGACACTCATTGGAGGAGCTATAGGGGCAACAATCGGGATAGTAGGATCGATCAAATTTGAAGACAGTATTAAAGATATCGGAGAGAAAGCTGGGAAATGGGCCGAGGAAAAATCCAAAGATCTTAAAGAGGCAGCTGACAATGTTGGTGAGGCAATATCGGATGCCGGAAGTTTTGTGGCAGGTTTGTTTAAATAATACCAATATGGGGAGAGGTTAAACAATGGAAGCGACGGGGATATCTTTAACTACTAACGAGTTGGCATCTGTGCTTGCATTATGCGGTTATGAAAGCATGGCAAGTCAAATCCTTAACAGCTTAGATTTTAATGGAGGAACAGGAGAGCTTGACCGTTTTATAGAGGATACCGGGCTCTCTCTAAAATCTAAAGGGCTATTGGACGAAAGCAGAAGTTCAACCCTTGCCGCAGGTCTGGAAGATCTTTTGAATGTACTTGTTCAGTCAAAGAGGAAAGCCAGATGCATAAAAAAAGACAGGGTTCTATTTATTCATTTTATAAAAGGTGACACCAGGACCCTTCTGCAGGAAATAAGAAATAATACTCATTTTTTCTCGATTTATTCAATGGAAAAGGGATTCGAGCCCATTTTATTGAACCATTATGAGTTAGCGGGAAAATCAGAACAAGCTGTAAACAATTTGCCGGCATTGCAACTTTCAGAGGCTATTTATGATCAGCTCCATCAAATGGAGCCCGATGTTTTAGAAACCATGATTAACGATGAAAAAATAGAGGGCCTTCTAAAGCAGTTCTTATCTGATTTCAAGAATAATGAACAGGAATTTGCTAATGTATCGCTGATGGAGATGGATTATGCTAAAGATTATATGGAGATGAAACAAGTCATCTTTCTGCTGCCCAGCGTGAATTTTGTTTGGCATCTTGACTATGATAGGATTCAAGAAAAAGAGGTTTTTGTAGTTCCATCCAGTGCAGAAGAGTACAGCAAAAGATTAAGCGATGCCATAGCTCTGTTCTTTGAGGAATTATAATCTACTATGAAAGGTAAAATTATGATGAAAATTATTGGCTTAGCATTGGCCATGGGAGTATGGACAATTATTGCGTTATTTCTGAAAGGAATTGATATTCCAATTCCAAGCTCTTATATTGCTTTGATCATTACGACTAATGCGATTTTTGCTTTCTTCTCCATATTTGTTCAGCGCCTGGTCGTCACTCTGTATGAGGTAAATGTATTTGAAGAAGCTAAGAGCATACCGGGATTTTTCTTTAAGTATATTGCCATCATTACTTCTGGTGTAAATTATTATGTTCAGAATGTGTTAAATCGTCTCCCTTTTATTGTGAATAAGTTAGCGAGTGTACTTTTTTTTGTTTTTCTTATAGTGGCAGGATTCAGTATGATGAGTATTTTTAATTAATGCCACTTAATATTCTACTAAGCTAGTTGGAGGAAGAACGGATATGGAACAAGATCAGAAGATAAGTGTTTCTGCACAAGACCTTATAGCAGTTCTTGCTCACTCAGGATCAGTAAAAAGAGCGAGAGAATTTGCCAAGGAAAATAATTTTTCAAAAAAAGAGATCGGCCAGATCAGTGAAACGCAGCCAGATTCAAACATATCGAATGCACTAAAAGATATGGTAAGCACAGTTTTAGATGCCAGCAAAATGATCAGAATCGAAAATGGAACTCAGTGTCTGCTGATTTATCCTGCTCACAGGACAGGAGGAATCCTGGAATATATACATAATGGCCGCTATGAGTTAATAAAGTATAATTCTCACCAGGGGTTAAATGAGCTTATTTGTGATTTTTACGGTCTTGACTTTAGACTTCAAGAGGATCCGATGAAGATTAACATAGAGTTATCCAATAGTTTATACGATCAAATCCATAACATAGACTCTGCCGAATTGAATAAAATGATCGACGACGAAAAATTCGATGTGAAAATCCGGCAGTTTCTGCTTGATTTTAATAGAAATAATCAGCAGGTTTGCAAACTTGTTTTCAAAAAAAGAAAAAACGAAAAGAATTACATGCAAGAAGATTTTGCGATGTTTTTTGTTCCAGGTGAAGGTTATATTTGGCATATAAAATATGAGGAAGCTGATAATAACCAAATCTTTTTAATGAGCAACAGTGTCAGCCATTATTTTGATGTATTACAGAAAGTTTTGGATGATTTCTTACAAGATGGAAGCTCTCATACGAAGAAAACTTCCAGCAAACCAAACCAAGAAGGAGAGAAATTTTCTTTTAAAAGAGGATTTTCATTCTTTTGGAAAAGCAATCTGGTGCTGTTAATAACCATTTTATTCTTCTATATCAATAAGTCCAGCTGGAGTGAAGAGGGCGGCCCTGTTGTTCTGCTATTTGCTCTTTTATGGGAAGCTATGATTATCATATTATCTATTTTTGCGTGCTTAAAAGAGAGGGAGGAGTCCTTTCCTGTAAAAGGGGCTAGGTCGGCTTCATAAGGAGGTCCATGCCAGCGTATCTTATGAATAACGAGAAGAAGATATAAAACATAGATAAAGACAATCTGCTTTTTAACAGAAAGAGTCTCTTAATCTAAGGAGAGTGGGATTCTAATTGTCACTTGTTCAGAAGAAAAGTGATGCAATCATCGTAAAGGGTTCAAACATCATGTATGTTTTGGTGTCTCTTGCTACTGCAGGTTTTTTAATAGCCTGTATCTTTCTAATTGTTCACGGATTGAAGTTTGACTCTAAATATTCTTTATTTTATCTTGGCGGTGGAATACTTTTCACTCCTTTTTATCTCTATATCACCCTTTGGAATTTACCAGGTCTAATCCCGGGTAAAACCTTGCTGTCCATTATCCCCGGAGAAAATGGTGTGATTAAATCAAAAAAAGGCACAATTCCAATTAAGGATATTCGAAACATTGATCTTGTAAGGAATCCATTAAATTTAATTAATGATATTGTTATTGAAACCTTCAATGATAAAAAGTTTAAAATTCGCACGTATAACCTGATTGGTGATTTTCGCTATCAGATAATAGTTGACCAATATATATATCCTCATATGACTGAAAATGCAAAAAAAGTTTGGGATCGAAAAATAAACCTGGAGAATCTTCGGCAGCAGGCTAATTATGAGAGGCAAGAACCAAAGGCTGAATAACGTTTATGTGTGAACCTCTCTTTCTCTGCCGGGTCCAAGGGGTGAGTATAGTTTGTCAATGATTCAGAACAAAGGTGACACGGTAATCATAAAAGGTTCTAAGTTCATGTATGTATGGGTGTTTTTAGCTACAGTAGGATTTTTACTTGCATGTATCTTCTTGATTATACATGGACTGAAATTTAATTCTAAATACTCTTTCCTCTATCTTGGCGGAGGAATCGTATTAACTCCCTTCTATCTTTATTTAACTATTTGGAGCATGCCTGGATTAATGCCAGGAAAGGTTTTGCTGAAAATAGTCCCGGGGGATAAAGGTACAGTTATTGCCCCGAAAAGCCCTGTTCTAATAAAGAACATCCGAAATATTGATTTGATAAGAAATCCATTAAACCTTATTAACGACATTGTTATTGAAACCTTAGATGATCAAAAAATAAAGATTCGCACCTATAATCTCTTGGATGATGGTGATTTTCAGGTGATTGCAGATCAATACATTTTTCCTTATATGAATGACAATGCCAGGAAAGTATGGGATCGGAAAATCGACCTCGATAAGTTAAGAGAAAAAGATAACTATGTCAGGCAGGACCATAGGATTGAATAAAATTAATAGAAATACTTTATATCTATCGATATTGTATTTTTTTAAACAGTACTACAGAGAAGCTCTTTAAAGGTCTAACCCTATAAAGAGCTTTTGTTTTGAGTTTCGTAATTTCTGAAACCGAAAGGCATTGCGCACGTAATAAAATCAAGAAAGATTAAAAAGGAGGACCCCATGCCAAAGAAAAGCCCCATCGCCATATTAATCGTATTATTAACCAGCTTCCTCTTCCTCTCAGCCTGCAGCAGCTCTGAAAGCAATTCAGAAGCCAAAGCGGAGAAAAAGGAAGAAGATAAATATGAAAAACTGGTTAAGGAGAAAAACAAGGAACTCGAGCTCGAACCCCTTGAGCTGACTTCTTACAGTGAGGAAGTCGGGGCAGCTCTGAAGAATCCGGAGTATAAGGAGTTTGCTGCAAATGGCAAGATGGCTGTGCAGGGAGAGGTTGAGAAGTACTCTGATCTCAAATCAGATTATGTCTGGATCAAGGTTCGTTCCGCAGAGGAGGGACCGGCAGGGAATGATCTGGAATACTACGCACCCATCAAAGAAGGGAAGTTCAAACAGAATATCCGTTTATTTAATGGGGAAGGCGAGTATAAGGTAACTGTTCAGCTTCCAAGCACGGATAGTGAGAATTATTATTATGATCTTGCCTCGTTCACTGTGCACAATGTGAATCAGGATACAGAGCGCGATGTAACGTTTACTCCGTTTGGCCAGGAGGCAGATATGGAGCTGGATATTGAATCGAGCTATATAAAAGGCAATGAAGTATTCAATTTAAAAGGGGAAGCAGGAAGTCTGACAGACGGCGATACAATCATGTTGAAGCTGAATAAGGAATCGGAAATGTGGAAGCATGTCATTTCGCTTAAAGATGGCAAGTTCTCTTATGATGTGCCGTTATTCTATGGAAAAGGTCTGCACAAGCTTGAGGTGCTCGTTCCTGACAAGGAGAGGGAAAATTACTATCAGACAGCCACAACCATTTTAATAGACAACGAGTCTGATAGGACGATGAGCCCAATTGAATTTTCTAAAACATATGAGGAGCGGGGAGTGGCGCTTGAATACCCGCAGTATGGCGGTGAGAAGTCTGATGGTGTCTTTTCTGTAAAAGGAAAAATTGATCCGCAGGCAGAATTCGGTCCTGAAACAGATCATATTTACATTACCACTAAAAAAGGTGAAGACGAAGCACTGGATGTTATCCCTGTAAAAGATTTCACGTTTGATGATTCTTTTTATTTAAGGTTTGGTCCTGGCACATATGAAGTCACACTAAGTGTGCCGGAAATTAAGGAAGAGAACAGTGATTATTTCCGCTTTTATGGGTTTGCCAAATTTGAGGTGGAGTCCACCGGTGAAGATAAGCGGGACCTGCTTCCATCAAGAGGCGTTCAGTCCGATGCGCCGCAGATTACTGAACTGGCGCAAGAGCTGACAGAGGGCATTAGCAGTGAAAGGGAAAAGGCGAAGGCCATCTATGACTATGTCGCTAAAACCGTTTCATATGATGTAAATAAGCTCGAAACAGATGACTTCAGCTGGGATGATAGTGCGCTCAAGACACTTGATTCCCAAACGGGCGTCTGCCAGGATTATTCGTATCTGGCCATTGCGCTGCTTCGGGCCAGCAACATGGAATCCCGCTTTATTGAAGGAACTGCTTTCGGCGGATTCTGGCCGCAGAAGCATGCATGGGTGGAAGTGAAAGTGGATGGAAGCTGGCTCACGATGGATCCTACATGGGGAGCGGGTTACATTAAGGATGATAAATTCGTGGCAGCTTTCAATGAAAAATACTTTGATCCGAATCAAGCAGAGTTTGAAAAAACTCATAACCGTACAGGTGTATCATACTAAACTGCTAATAAGTCATGGGGCATTGTCCTGTGGCTTTTTTTATTTGCCAGGGGAATGGAAATTAATTCGAAATACCCTTTAACAAATATTCTGAAAATTATAAAGTGAAATTGACTGGACTTCCGTCCGGATCTCCGTTAAGGAGGGAATAGCTTGATAAAAAAAATGGCAGGAGTGATCTTTTGTATGATGCTGATTTTCCCTGGTATGGTGAAGGCTGGCGGCTTTGGCGGTGATGACAGCGGGACTCCGGGTTATTGGTATGCCGGAGAAACACCTGAAGCTATTGACCCTTCCAAATCACCTCTTGTATTTGTGCACGGCTATAATAATTCGTCAGCTGTCTGGCATGAAGGAAATGATATGTATGAAGTGGCTTTGGCAAATGGATATGAAACAGCCTTCATTGATCTTCATCATGACCGGGATATGTGGACGAATGGTGCCATTCTGGCTGAAAAGCTCCAGGAAATGTACCATCATTTCGGCGGAAAAAAGCTGGTGGTCATTGGCTATAGCAAAGGCGGTGTGGATATTCAGACAGCCCTTGTGCATTACAATGCCCACCCCTATGTATCAAACGTCATCTCTCTATCCTCTCCTCATCATGGCACCCAGCTTGCAGATCTTGCACACAGCAGCGCAGCCTGGTGGCTTGCTGCTCTTCTCGGAAACAATAATGAGGCAACCGAATCCCTGCAGACAGGCAATATGCAATACTTTCGAAGCCTTACAGATTCCCATCAGAATGCTGGAAAAAATCGTTATTATACACTTGGCGGCACCAAATGGGGTTCATTTGGCAGTGCTTCCTACTGGGGAGGTTTATATCTGAGCACGTACGGAAAAAACGATGGTGTTGTGACAGCAGTTAATTCCCGGCTGCCTGGAGCTTCCATTGTTCAGGAAGGAGGCTGGAATCATACAACCATTCGGGAAGGATCCTATACATTCCAGGTGTTCAAACCCTATACCACTATTACTCAGCCTGCTGCAGTTCTCTCAGCTTCAGGCTCAGAAGCCGCTGCCGGCAAGCCGCGCATTCATTCCATTGTAAAAGGCGGGAAAGCTGTCAGTGCAATAAGTGAGCAGTTTTCGGTGGAGGATAATGTAAACTCCATAACCGTTTCTTTTTTAAGCGAAAAGAATTTGTCTGCTTTAAAATTAATCAGTCCGGATGGAAAAGAATATAAAACGGGAAAATCGTATAAAGAAGAATCCGATTTCTTCAAAGGAGCTTGGGTTCACCAGTTTGAAATCGAGCATCCTGAAGCAGGAAGCTGGCTGTTAAAGGCTCCGGCAAATGCATCGTATCTATACACCGTTACACTAAACAGCCCGTTAAACGATGAAATTCAGGGCAAGTCTGCGAAAAGTCATAAAGCCTTTAAAACAAAATGGATCCGCTTCGGGTTTGATTCTTCAGGGAAAAAGCTGCAGCAAAAAGCGAAAGGAGAAAAGCCTGGCCTCATGACCGATAGGGATTTTTCACAGGAAGGTGTATACAATGTGACAACGGAAATAAAAGGCCTTACCGAAAATGGAAAGCCATATGAAAGAACACTTATCGAATCTTTTTATATAGATCAGAATGGAAAACGACATAACTAACTGGTCTCCGGCTGCTGACAAGCAGCCTTTGTTTATGTTCTAAAGCCATTTAGAAGATAGCGTCATTCTAAGAAAAACACAGGAGTTTCCAGCGCGACAGCGAATATATAATAGGTTAGAATTAAATTTAGGAAATTGTAAATTAGTGGAATTAGAGATATAGATAAAGGGGAGAGATTTCACATGGATCGAAATCAGATGCACCCTGCAATTGAGAGGGTATTAGGAAATATTGAAAAAGTCATGATCGGCAAACGGGATGTCGCAGAGTTAAGCCTAGTGGCGCTTTTAGCAGAAGGACATGTTCTGCTCGAAGATGTTCCGGGTGTCGGGAAAACGATGATGGTTCGTGCGCTGGCTAAGTCAGTTGGAGCTGCATTTAAACGCATCCAATTCACACCTGATTTGCTGCCTTCGGATGTGACAGGTGTATCCATCTATAATCCGAAGGAAATGGAGTTTCAGTTCAGGCCTGGTCCCATTATGGGCAATATTATTTTAGCAGACGAAATCAACCGAACCTCTCCCAAGACCCAATCCGCTCTTCTTGAAGGGATGGAAGAAAGCAGTGTGACCATCGACGGAGTGACGCATCGACTAGAAAGACCCTTCTTCGTTATGGCAACGCAAAATCCCATCGAGTATGAGGGAACCTATCCCCTTCCGGAAGCGCAGCTGGACAGATTCCTTTTAAAAATGAAAATGGGCTATCCGGATATCGCGGATGAGATGGAGGTCTTGAACCGGGCGCAGCGCATTCCGCCGATAGAAGATCTGGAAACGGTAATGGATCTTGCTGAATTGCGCTCACTGCAGACAGAAATTAAAGAAGTGCATGTAGATCAAACGATTAAACGCTATATTGTTGAGATTGCCAATGGAACCCGTAACCACAGCAGTGTGTATTTAGGGGCCAGTCCGCGCGGTTCGATTGCTTTAATGAAAGCAGCCCAGGCTTATGCATTCATGTATGGACGCGATTATGTTCTTCCGGATGACATTCAGTATTTGGCGCCAGCTGTTTTTGTGCACAGAATTATCTTAAGGTCCGAGTCGAAATTTGAGGGCATTACCGCTGAAGAAGTGGTGGGACGCGTCATTGCCAGGGTGTCTGTCCCTGTACAAAGGCTAGTGAAGTAAAATGAAACAGCTGTTAAATACACTGAAAGGTGTCTGGAAGCTGATTGTGCTATTTCTGCTTGTTTTGTTCACCTTTTCGTATGCCATGTTCCAGGGCGGCTTTGTCAGCTGGTTTTTGTTTTACAGCTTTGTGCCGTTTGCTTTATATGCACTGGGTCTGTCGTTTTATTCATTAAACAGCGTTAAAGTGGAGCGGATCCTGCCGAAAACAGAATACAATGCGGGTGAGCAGGCTGTGATTACTTTGAAGATAAGCAGGGAATCAGCTTTTCCTTTATTATACCTCGTCATTGAGGATGAAATGAGTGAACAGCTCCTGCATGCCAGGAAGTCAAACGAGGCAAAGAGATTCTTATTTCCGGGGTTCCAGAAGGAAATGTCCATTCAATACAAGATTAACAGTCTGCCCAGGGGAGAGCATTTTTTTGCCTCTGTCCGTTTTAAAACAGGTGATCTGCTTGGTTTAGTAGAGAAAGAAAGGCAAGCTCCCGCTGAGAACAGGATGATTGTCTACCCGGCGTATGAGGAAATCATCTATAAGCCCATGGCCCATCATTACGACCAGGGAATGACTGCTTCAAAAGAGCGGGTGCAAAGGGATACTTCCATGGCAATCGGCATCAGGGATTATCAGCCGGGAGACAGATTTTCCTGGATTAACTGGAAAGCTACCGCAAAGCGAAATGATATTATGACCAAGGAATTTGAACAAAGGCAATCCCATGATGTCTATATCATGATGGACTGTTCAGCGGATAGCCGATTTGAGGCCATCGTTTCGTTTACTGCCTCCATTGTAAGGGCGATTCTCCGTAAAGGAGCACAGGTCGGGTTTTTGACCTCTGCAGCTGCCCGGACAGCTTTTCCGATCAGAGGCGGAGAAGCACACCAGCTTCAGCTGTTTCACCATTTGGCAAAAATAAAAGATGATTCGGCAGCATCAGTGGACCGGGTTCTTGAAGCAGAGCATTTTCTTCTGCAGCAGAACAGTCAGCTGATGATTGTTACAGCCCAATTAACAAAAGCACTTATAGAGAAAGCCGGATTTTTTAAGTCCAAAAATGGGGCCATGACTATATTTTTAATCAAAAATGAGCATGAATCTCCTTCCGGTGATGAACTGCTGCTTAAAGCCTCTGCGAATGCCAGGGGAATACGTGTCATATTAGTTCACAACGGACATTTTGCAGATGTGTTTTCGGGGGTGGGCATGTAATGGGATATCAGCGGGTTCAAAAGGATTTTGCCACCTTTCTTCTTTATGTTCTTGGCTTTTTCTTATTATGGGAATGGCTGCGCCCGGTTGAAGAGCTGACAGATACGTCGAATATTATCGTTTTCCTTGTGTTCCTTGTATTGTCACTCCTGCTGGCTTTCTTTGGTGTAAGTCCAGTAATGAGCAGTATTATTAAGGTGCTTTATATTTTATATGAGCTGCATTATTTATATTTTGAAGGCTCCTTTTTTCAGTTTTCATGGATAGAAGCATTTGCATCGGATATATGGCACAACTTTGGTTTGCTTGCTGAGAGAGACTGGCCCGCCATAACCAATCTTTTCAGAAGCCTGCTGTTTTTCATACTGCTGTGGCTGATGACCTATTTGATTCAGTACTGGCTGATTAATCGCAGGCAGATTTTCATTTTCTTTTTCATGACACTCATTTATATAACAGTTCTGGACACCTTTACGCCTTACACGGCAGACGCAGCGATTGTCAGGACAGTTATTGCGGGCTTTGCGGTTATGGGCATCTTAACGTTTAACCATCTTCTGGAGCAGGAAGGGCTGAAGAAAGAAGCCTCTCTATCGCGAAAATGGATGATTCCGCTGACTGCCCTGATCGCGCTAAGCACCGGATTGGGATTTGCTGCTCCTAAGGCAGAACCGATTTGGCCTGATCCTGTTCCGTTTATTAAATCCTATGGGCAAAACAGCGGGGGTGATGGACCGGGCATTCAGAAAATCGGCTATGGTGAAGACGATTCCCGCCTTGGCGGCCCTTTTATAGGAGATAACGCTGTTGTTTTCAGGGCGGAAGTGGAGTCCCGCCATTACTGGAAGGTGGAAACGAAAGATACGTATACAGGCAAGGGATGGGTAACCTCCCAGCCTGAAGGGGAATATCTTCCGTTCGGATTGGGAGAGGAAATCCCGGTTACATCGTTCATCGACAACGATGCAATTGAAACCACTGAAGAAGTAAGCTCCGTTTATACATTTATGAATTACCCTCATGTGGTGTATCCATTAGGGTTAAAAAGTATTAAAGCTTCGCCTTTCATTACCTATGAGCTGGAAACGGCCACAGAAAAGATCCGGACATTGGATAGTGGAAGGCCATTTGCATTGGAAGATTACAAATTGGGTTTTGCGGTGCCTGAATACAGTGTAACTGCCATGAAGGCATCGGGAGCACAAGCGGAATCACTTCCTGAGGAATTTTTGTCCCGATATACACAGCTGCCTGAAGAATTACCAAAAAGAGTCAGGGAGCTGGCGCAGGAAATCACTCAGGATAAGCCGGATTGGTTTGAAAAAGCGAGGGAGCTGGAGAGGTATTTCCGAAGGGCAGAATATACCTACAGCCAGACAGACGTAGCTGTTCCGGTTGAGAATGAGGATTATGTGGACCAATTTTTATTTGATACCAAGCAGGGGTATTGCGACAATTTCTCTTCTTCCATGGTGGTTATGGCGAGGTCAATCGGATTGCCGGCAAGATGGGTGAAGGGCTATACAGAAGGAGAATTAAAGCAATCGCTCGGGTCTGGTCTCCGTTTATTTGAAATAACCAATAATAATGCCCATTCATGGGTAGAAATTTATTTTCCTGAAATGGGCTGGGTTCCATTTGAACCAACTCAGGGTTTCAATAATAACGTTCAGTTCAACTTTGACGCTGCAGGCCAAAATACGAGCCAGCCGGAGGCAGAAGAGCCAAAAGAGACTGAGACTCCTGTCAAGCCGGACAAGCCTGAAGTAACATCATCGAAAGAATCGGCGTTTACTTTAGAAAAGCTTTGGGGCAATATAGAGTCTTTCTTTAAAGAACATTGGAAAGTCATCGGAGCAGCCGCAGCGGCAGCTGCTTTGCTTGTTATCGTGATTTTTCAAAAACGGGGTAAATGGCTTCCTCATTATTTCATCTGGAGATTTAAAAGAACAAGAAATGATGAGCACTTCTCCAAGGCTTACCTGATTCTTTTAAAAGAATTAGACCGATACGGGTTAAAACGGAAAAGCGGACAAACCTTAAGGGATTATGCCAAGTATGTTGACAGCTTTTTCTCAACAAGGGAAATGAGCAGGCTGACAGCACACTACGAAGAGCTTGTCTACAGGGGGGTCCTGAAAGAAGGAAGCTGGAATGATACGAAGGAATTGTGGGAAAATTTAATTAAAAGGACAATAGCTTGACCGGGATTTGTGGCTGTTGTTACAATAGGCAAATAAGACAGCGGCATATTGTTCGGGTTTTGCCGTTTTACACAATTAAATCATGCACCTTCATATATCCTCGATAATATGGTTCGAAAGTCTCTACCAGATCGCCGTAAATGATCTGACTATGAAGGCAGAAGAAGTTTTTTGCTATACGTGAAAACCGGAATTCTGCCTTCACTTTTTTTGTGGAGAAAGAGTTCCGGTTTTTTTATTGTCCAGCTTCCCGCTGAAATATATGAAATGCTTGAGAAATTATATTTTTACTAGATATTTTATCTGCAGGAGAGAAGACTAAAGGCAATATAACAAAATTAATGGGGTGAACAGTGTGACGGGGAAAACAGAACTTCAAAATCAGGAAATGATCGTAGTGCTGGACTTTGGAAGCCAGTACAATCAGTTAATCACACGCAGAATTCGTGAGTTTGGTGTGTACAGCGAGCTGCATCCGCATACGATTACAGCTGCAGAAATCAAGGAAATGAATCCGAAAGGAATTATTTTCTCTGGCGGACCTAACAGCGTGTATGGCGAAAATGCTTTCAGATGCGATGAAGAAATATTTGAACTGGGATTGCCGATTTTTGGTATCTGCTATGGCATGCAGCTGATGACCATGCATTTTGATGGAAAAGTAGAGCCTGCCAAGCACCGTGAATACGGGAAGGCAATTATGAAAATTGAAAATGAATCTAAATTGTTTACAGATCTTCCTCGAGAACAGACTGTCTGGATGAGCCATGGCGATCTTGTCGTAGAGGCTCCGGCAGGTTTTACAGTGGATGGAACCAATCCGTCATGCCCGATTGCGGCTATGAGCAATGAAGAGCGCGGTTTATACGCTGTTCAATTCCACCCTGAGGTGCGCCACTCTGTTCATGGAAATGATATGCTGAAAAACTTTGTGTTCGGCGTTTGCGGCTGTACTGGCGATTGGTCAATGGAGAATTTCATTGAAATTGAAATGGAAAAGATCCGCCAGGAAGTTGGAGATAAGAAAGTTCTTTGCGCATTGAGCGGCGGTGTTGATTCATCTGTTGTTGCCGTTCTTATTCATAAAGCAATCGGCGACCAGCTGACTTGTATTTTCGTCGATCACGGCCTGCTGAGAAAAGATGAAGCAGAAGGCGTCATGAAGACATTTGCTGATGGCTTTAATATGAATGTCATTAAAGTGGATGCCCAGGAGCGCTTTATGAATAAGCTTAGAGGTGTGAGCGATCCTGAACAAAAACGTAAAATCATCGGCAATGAATTCATCTATGTATTCGATGATGAAGCTGCTAAGCTTCAAGGCATTGATTTCCTTGCGCAAGGAACACTTTATACCGATATTATTGAAAGTGGAACAGCTACTGCCCAGACGATTAAATCTCATCACAATGTAGGCGGGCTTCCTGAAGATATGCAATTTAAGCTTATTGAGCCGCTTAACACGCTGTTTAAAGATGAAGTGCGTGCATTGGGAACTGAGCTTGGCATTCCAGATGAAATCGTGTGGAGACAGCCATTCCCTGGTCCAGGATTAGGTATCCGCGTTCTGGGGGAGATTTCAGAAGACAAGCTGGAAATTGTACGCGAGTCTGATGCCATTTTGCGTGAGGAAATTAAAAAGGCAGGTCTGGATCGTGATATTTGGCAATATTTCACTGTCCTGCCTGACATCCGCAGTGTGGGGGTAATGGGTGATGCCCGGACATATGATTATACTATTGGAATTCGTGCCGTTACTTCAATTGATGGCATGACATCTGACTGGGCCCGTATCCCTTGGGATGTACTGGAGATTATTTCAACAAGAATCGTGAATGAAGTATCACATGTCAACCGGGTTGTGTACGATATTACGAGCAAGCCGCCTGCTACGATTGAGTGGGAATAAAATACGAACATTAATAAAAAGCGGACATGAAAATGTTCGTTTTTTCTATTGACTAGGACTTTTTGAGGTGCTATGATAAAGAAGAATTAAATATGTCGTTTTACGTCGTATAATCTTGGGGATATGGCCCAAAAGTTTCTACCGAGCTGCCGTAAATAGCTTGACTACGAGGTAAGTGCAAATAGGGATGTTTTTGCCTTTATTCTTTTTTGTTTTTCCCTATGGCAAGCACGAGCCAGTTGTCAATGCTCCGGTACTCAATACCGGAGTTTTTTTATTGTGAAAATAAGGATAGACAATAGGGGGAAAAGAAATGAAGAAGTACTTCCAGTTTGAAGAACTTGGTACTAACTATCGCCGTGAATTCATCGGCGGACTCACAACGTTTTTAGCAATGGCTTATATTTTAGTCGTTAACCCGATTACTTTATCGTTAATGGATATACCGGATTTGCCGGATGCCATGAGAATGGACTATGGGGCAGTATTTGTGGCAACAGCAGTGGCTGCGGCAATTGGATCCCTATTGATGGGGGTGCTGGCCAGATATCCGATTGCACTTGCTCCGGGTATGGGATTGAATGCGTTTTTTGCTTATACTGTTGTTTTAACGATGGGAATCCCTTGGCAGCATGCATTAGGCGGGGTTTTGATTTCAGGGATTATCTTTATCTTTTTATCCCTTTCAGGTCTGCGTGAAAAAATTATTAACTCCATTCCTGCTGAATTAAAGTATGCGGTCAGTGCCGGAATCGGTTTGTTTATTACATTTGTCGGCGCTCAAAGTGCAGGGCTGATTGTCAACAATGATGCTGTCCTTGTTGGATTAGGGGATTTTACTGATGGAAATGTGCTACTGGCCATTTTCGGCATTGTGATAACGGTTATTCTGATGACAAAAGGAATTAAGGGCGGAATTTTTATAGGTATGGTAATCACCACAGTTGCTGGGATGATTGCCGGCTTAATTGATGTTCCGGGAAAGGTTGTTGATTCCGTGCCAAGTGTGGCTCCAACGTTCGGAGCGGCGTTCGGGGCATACAGCGACCCTTCATTCTTCTCAACCAGCATGCTGGTCGTTGTCCTGACATTCCTGTTCGTCGACTTCTTTGATACAGCAGGAACGTTAGTGGGTGTTGCCAACCAGGCGGGTTTAATGAAGGAAAATAAATTGCCTCGCGCAGGTAAAGCACTTCTGGCAGACTCAACAGCAACAGTCGTTGGTGCGATATTTGGAACATCCACTACAACTTCCTTTATTGAGTCTTCATCAGGGGTTGCGGCGGGTGCAAGAACAGGGTTTGCATCGATTGTCACTGCAGGATTTTTCTTGCTATCATTATTCTTCTTCCCGTTATTAGAAGTTATTACTTCTGCGGTGACGGCTCCAGCACTGATCATTGTCGGTGTATTGATGGTTGCATCATTAGGCAACATTGATTGGACAAAGTTTGAAATTGCTGTCCCGGCATTCCTGACAATTATTGCAATGCCGTTGACTTACAGCATCGCAACAGGAATTGCAATCGGATTTATTTTCTACCCAATCACCATGATTGTAAAAGGAAGAATCAAAGAGATTCACCCAATTATGTATGTGCTGTTTGTCATATTTGTTATGTATTTCATTTTCTTGAAGTAACAGGATGTGTGGGACCCGCTGGGATGCGGGTCTCTTTTTATAAAGTGAAAGTATAACGTCGGTAACTGACTAGCTCAAAGCGCCATCGGCTCTCAAGCCTAAGCTTGTCTAGTTTCAGCTCCTAGGGACTCTCGGGTCTAAGTCGTCCCTTTCCGAAAGTAAAAAACACCTTTTTACAGGGACCGTCTTATGATAGTCGTCCCTGGGGGATCGCCTTAACATTTCTTTCAATCCGTCTAAAAAGTTAAAGCACCTTTCTCTTTTCTTAATTCAAGTCGATCCGTTGACTTCCCGGACATGCTTTTATACCATGAGAGTACATTTGTTTAATGAGCGGGGAGAAGAGAATGGGTGAGTATAAGGTAAAAAAAGTACTGAATAATAACGTCCTTATTGGCAGCCATGAGTCATTGGGAGAAGTCGTCCTGATTGGGAAAGGGATTGGCTTCAACCGGAAATCGGGCCAGCCAATTGATTCTAGTTTGGTTGAAAAGCTCTTTGTGCTTAAAAATGAAAAAGAGCAGGAGAATTATCTGAAGCTCATGCCCTATGTGGATAATCAATTGCTTGAAGCAATTATCTCCTCCATCCAATTGATAAAACAAAGGGCAAATTCCATGCTTAATGAACATATCCACGTTGCGTTAACTGATCACTTGATGTTTGCGATAACACGCATGAAGAATGGGATGGAAATGAGGAATCCTTTTCTGGTCGAAACGAAGACACTTTACCCATTTGAATTCGAAATTGCCCAGGAAGTTGTAAACCTTATAGGGCATCGTACAGGTATTTATTTGCCGGAAGGAGAGATTGGATTTATTGCCCTGCACGTGCATAGTGCGGTAATGAATCGAGATTTATCCGAAGTGAATCAGCATTCTCAGCTGGTGACCCATCTCGTTAACATGATTGAAGAACAGCTGGATATTCAAATTGATAAAGACAGCATTGATTATATGAGGCTTGTCCGCCACATCCGCTTCACCATTGAAAGGGTTAACATAGGGGAGGTCGTAGAAGAACCGGAAAAAATAACTTCACTCTTGAAAGAAGAATATCCGGTGTGCTACAATCTCTCTTGGAAGCTCATTAAAGTAATGCAGCAAACATTAAAAAAACCAGTCTATAACGCAGAAGCTGTGTATCTGACTATGCATCTGCAAAGGCTTCAAAAGAAAATAAATTAATTACGATTATCTTGTCCAGTAATGGCAAGTCTTTACGTGTTACTGATTCGATCAGGCATGAGTGAAGAAAGGTAATTGAATTTAGGTAAATAGGGTATGATACCCTTGTATGCACCTGAATTCTATCCTTTTTTCCTCATGCCTTTTTTATTTTTTTAATGGTTGCCGCTATTAAATGAAAACGCTTAATGAGTAAAAATTTTAGGGGGTTAACATATGTTTAAAAAAGTATTTGGCGTCCTGCAAAAAGTCGGGAAAGCCTTGATGCTTCCTGTAGCATTGCTGCCTGCAGCGGGGATCCTGCTTGCTCTTGGTGCGGCTCTGCAGAATCCGGCGCTTCTTGAGCTGGCTCCGTTCCTGGATAACAGCGGGGTCGAGATCGTTGCCCAGGTTATGCAAAAAGCAGGGGATATCGTCTTTGCTAACTTGCCGGTGCTATTTGCGGTTGGTGTAGCTGTTGGTTTAGCAGGCGGTGAAGGTGTAGCTGCACTTGCTGCCATTATCGGTTATTTGATTATGAACGTGACAATGGGTACGGCTGCCGGAATAACGGCAGAGGATGTAAATGGGCTTAATTATGCGAATATCTTAGGTATTCCAACTCTGCAGACAGGTGTATTCGGCGGTATTATAGTTGGGATTATCGCTGCTGCATTATACAACAAATTCTATGAAATCGAACTTCCTTCATACTTAGGATTCTTTGCCGGGAAACGTTTCGTTCCCATTATTACGGCGGCAACATCAGTAGTCCTTGGTTTGCTGATGCTGGTTATTTGGCCGCCAATCCAGGAAGGATTAAATGCCTTCTCACAAAACATGGTTCATGCGAACCTGACTTTATCAGCGTTCATTTTTGGCTTAATTGAACGGTCGCTGATTCCTTTTGGTCTGCATCATATTTTCTACTCTCCGTTCTGGTATGAATTTGGACAGTATGTAACGAATGCAGGTGAAACAGTCCGCGGTGACCAGCGGATTTTCATGGCGCAAATCAGTGACAATGTACAAAACCTTACTGCGGGTACATTTATGACTGGTAAATTCCCGTTCATGATGTTCGGTCTGCCTGCAGCTGCATTAGCCATTTATCATGAAGCACGTCCTGAAAAGAAAGTGGTAGTCGGAGGTCTTATGGCGTCTGCGGCATTAACTTCTTTCTTAACAGGTATCACGGAGCCGCTTGAATTCTCATTCTTGTTTGTAGCTCCGATCCTGTTTGCTGTACACGCTGTGTTTGCAGGTCTTTCGTTTATGACCATGCATCTCTTGGATGTAAAAATCGGCATGACTTTTTCAGGCGGTTTGATTGACTATATCCTATTCGGATTAATCAACCCTCAGACAAATGCCTGGATTGTTATTCCGGTTGGATTGGTATTTGCTGTGATCTATTACTTTGGCTTTAGATTTGCCATCCGCAAATTTAATTTAATGACTCCGGGTCGTGAAGAAGTAGAAGATGAAGAATCAGCTGCTTCAGGCAAAGGTGGAGATCTTCCATATGAAGTTCTTGATGCTATGGGTGGACAAGAAAACATCGCTCATCTTGATGCGTGTATTACTCGACTTCGTGTATCAGTAAACGATATTAAAAATGTAGACAAAGAACGCTTGAAAAAACTTGGCGCATCTGGAGTACTGGAAGTTGGAAACAACATTCAGGCTATCTTTGGCCCAAGATCTGAAACAATCAAAGGCCAAATGAAAGATATCATGAGCGGCAAAAGACCGCGCGCAGTTGAAAAAGCTCCAGAAGGCGGAGTGGAGCAGCAGATTGAAGAAGTAAATCCTGAGGCTCTTCAGACTGAACATAAAGAAGATGCATTCATTGCACCATTAAAAGGTGAAATCAAACCAATTACAGAAGTGCCTGACGCTGTATTCTCAGGTAAAATGATGGGTGATGGTTTTGCGATTGTGCCTTCAGAAGGAACTGTAGTTTCACCGGTAGACGGGAAAATTGTTAACATGTTCCCGACAAAGCATGCAATCGGCATCCTTTCTGATTCAGGCCGCGAAATCCTGATTCATGTGGGTATTGATACGGTTAATCTGAAAGGTCAGGGATTTGAAGCGTTAATTGCTGAGAATGACCGTGTAGAAGCGGGACAGCCGCTATTGAAAGTGGACCTTGATTATATCGGGGAAAACGCCACTTCTATTATTACACCGATCGTCTTCACGAACCTTCAGCAGGGCGAGGCAATTAAAATTAATAAGCCTGGCGCTGTTGATCTTAAAGAAAAAGATATCATCGTCATCTCAAAACAATGATAGATAATATAGAAGAAACCAGCTGCGGTTCAAACAGCTGGTTTCTTTTTATTTGATAGGATAATAAACTTTTTGTGTTTTTTTTTGAATAACTTGTTGACCCTTTGGGCAACAGGTGTTATTATAGAAAAACAGTCGCTTGAGACGCTAACAGCATTTGAAAGTTTTAAAAAAAGTTGTTGACGAAGCGATTGAGAAATGATATATTAATAAAGTCGCTTCTGAGCGGCGGATTGATCTTTGAAAACTGAACGAACAAAACGTCAACGTTTAAATCAATTAGTCTTTTTCGAAAAGACAACTCGAGCTTAATCAACTCTTATATGGAGAGTTTGATCCTGGCTCAGGACGAACGCTGGCGGCGTGCCTAATACATGCAAGTCGAGCGGACAGATGGGAGCTTGCTCCCTGAAGTCAGCGGCGGACGGGTGAGTAACACGTGGGCAACCTGCCTGTAAGACTGGGATAACTCCGGGAAACCGGGGCTAATACCGGATAACTCTTTTCCTCACATGAGGAAAAGCTGAAAGATGGTTTCGGCTATCACTTACAGATGGGCCCGCGGCGCATTAGCTAGTTGGTGAGGTAACGGCTCACCAAGGCCACGATGCGTAGCCGACCTGAGAGGGTGATCGGCCACACTGGGACTGAGACACGGCCCAGACTCCTACGGGAGGCAGCAGTAGGGAATCTTCCGCAATGGACGAAAGTCTGACGGAGCAACGCCGCGTGAGTGATGAAGGTTTTCGGATCGTAAAACTCTGTTGTCAGGGAAGAACAAGTACCGGAGTAACTGCCGGTACCTTGACGGTACCTGACCAGAAAGCCACGGCTAACTACGTGCCAGCAGCCGCGGTAATACGTAGGTGGCAAGCGTTGTCCGGAATTATTGGGCGTAAAGCGCGCGCAGGCGGTTCCTTAAGTCTGATGTGAAAGCCCCCGGCTCAACCGGGGAGGGTCATTGGAAACTGGGGAACTTGAGTGCAGAAGAGAAGAGTGGAATTCCACGTGTAGCGGTGAAATGCGTAGAGATGTGGAGGAACACCAGTGGCGAAGGCGACTCTTTGGTCTGTAACTGACGCTGAGGCGCGAAAGCGTGGGGAGCAAACAGGATTAGATACCCTGGTAGTCCACGCCGTAAACGATGAGTGCTAAGTGTTAGAGGGTTTCCGCCCTTTAGTGCTGCAGCAAACGCATTAAGCACTCCGCCTGGGGAGTACGGCCGCAAGGCTGAAACTCAAAGGAATTGACGGGGGCCCGCACAAGCGGTGGAGCATGTGGTTTAATTCGAAGCAACGCGAAGAACCTTACCAGGTCTTGACATCTCCTGACAACCCTAGAGATAGGGCGTTCCCCTTCGGGGGACAGGATGACAGGTGGTGCATGGTTGTCGTCAGCTCGTGTCGTGAGATGTTGGGTTAAGTCCCGCAACGAGCGCAACCCTTGATCTTAGTTGCCAGCATTCAGTTGGGCACTCTAAGGTGACTGCCGGTGACAAACCGGAGGAAGGTGGGGATGACGTCAAATCATCATGCCCCTTATGACCTGGGCTACACACGTGCTACAATGGATGGTACAAAGGGCTGCAAGACCGCGAGGTTAAGCGAATCCCATAAAACCATTCTCAGTTCGGATTGCAGGCTGCAACTCGCCTGCATGAAGCCGGAATCGCTAGTAATCGCGGATCAGCATGCCGCGGTGAATACGTTCCCGGGCCTTGTACACACCGCCCGTCACACCACGAGAGTTTGTAACACCCGAAGTCGGTGGGGTAACCTTTTGGAGCCAGCCGCCTAAGGTGGGACAGATGATTGGGGTGAAGTCGTAACAAGGTAGCCGTATCGGAAGGTGCGGCTGGATCACCTCCTTTCTAAGGAATATTTACAAGAAACGTGACGTTCTTTGTTCGTTCAGTTTTGAGAGTTCAATCTCTCAATGAAAGATTCGTTCTTTGAAAACTAGATAATGATTATGAAGAAGCAATAACCGAGTAATCGCCATTTTAGTGAATTCTCTCTATGTTAAATAGAGTTAAAAACCTTTGATACTGTTCATCTTCGATGAACCAGTCAAATACGGTTAAGTTAGAAAGGGCGCACGGTGAATGCCTTGGCACTAGGAGCCGATGAAGGACGGTACTAACACCGATATGCTTCGGGGAGCTGTAAGTAAGCTTTGATCCGGAGATTTCCGAATGGGGAAACCCCCTATCCGTAATGGGATAGGATCCTTACCTGAATACATAGGGTATGGAAGGCAGACCCGGGGAACTGAAACATCTAAGTACCCGGAGGAAGAGAAAGCAAACGCGATTCCCTGAGTAGCGGCGAGCGAAACGGGATTAGCCCAAACCAGGAGGCTTGCCTCCTGGGGTTGTAGGACACTCTATACGGAGTTACAAAGGAACGAGGTAAATGAACAGGTCTGGAAAGGCCGGCCAGAGAAGGTAAAAGCCCTGTAGTTGAAACTTCGTTCCCTCCAGAGTGGATCCTGAGTACGGCGGGACACGAGAAATCCCGTCGGAAGCAGGGAGGACCATCTCCCAAGGCTAAATACTCCCTAGTGACCGATAGTGAACCAGTACCGTGAGGGAAAGGTGAAAAGCACCCCGGAAGGGGAGTGAAAGAGATCCTGAAACCGTGTGCCTACAAGTAGTTAGAGCCCGTTAATGGGTGATAGCGTGCCTTTTGTAGAATGAACCGGCGAGTTACGATTACATGCGAGGTTAAGTTGATAAGACGGAGCCGCAGCGAAAGCGAGTCTGAATAGGGCGAATGAGTATGTGGTCGTAGACCCGAAACCAGGTGATCTACCCATGTCCAGGGTGAAGTCCAGGTAACACTGGATGGAGGCCCGAACCCACGCACGTTGAAAAGTGCGGGGATGAGGTGTGGGTAGCGGAGAAATTCCAATCGAACTTGGAGATAGCTGGTTCTCTCCGAAATAGCTTTAGGGCTAGCCTCATGTAGTAAGAGTCTTGGAGGTAGAGCACTGTTTGGACTAGGGGCCCCCATCGGGTTACCGAATTCAGACAAACTCCGAATGCCAAAGACTTATCCATGGGAGTCAGACTGCGAGTGATAAGATCCGTAGTCAAGAGGGAAACAGCCCAGACCACCAGCTAAGGTCCCAAAGTATACGTTAAGTGGAAAAGGATGTGGAGTTGCTTAGACAACCAGGATGTTGGCTTAGAAGCAGCCACCATTTAAAGAGTGCGTAATAGCTCACTGGTCGAGTGACTCCGCGCCGAAAATGTACCGGGGCTAAACGTATCACCGAAGCTGTGGATTGACATCTTTCGATGTCAGTGGTAGGAGAGCGTTCTAAGGGCGTTGAAGCCAGACCGCAAGGACTGGTGGAGCGCTTAGAAGTGAGAATGCCGGTATGAGTAGCGAAAGATGGGTGAGAATCCCATCCACCGAATGCCTAAGGTTTCCTGAGGAAGGCTCGTCCGCTCAGGGTTAGTCGGGACCTAAGCCGAGGCTGAAAAGCGTAGGCGATGGACAACAGGTTGATATTCCTGTACCACCTCTTTACCGTTTGAGCAATGGGGGGACGCAGGAGGATAGGGTAAGCGCGCTGCTGGATTAGCGCGTCCAAGCAGTTAGGCCGGTAACGAGGCAAATCCCGTTACCATACAGGCTGAGCTGTGACGGCGAGGGAAATTTAGTACCGAAGTTCCTGATTCCACACTGCCAAGAAAAGCCTCTAGCGAGGGAAAAGGTGCCCGTACCGCAAACCGACACAGGTAGGCGAGGAGAGAATCCTAAGGTGAGCGAGAGAACTCTCGTTAAGGAACTCGGCAAAATGACCCCGTAACTTCGGGAGAAGGGGTGCTCATTAGGGTGAATAGCCCTGATGAGCCGCAGTGAATAGGCCCAGGCGACTGTTTAGCAAAAACACAGGTCTCTGCGAAGCCGCAAGGCGAAGTATAGGGGCTGACGCCTGCCCGGTGCTGGAAGGTTAAGAGGAGAGGTTAGCGCAAGCGAAGCTTTGAATCGAAGCCCCAGTAAACGGCGGCCGTAACTATAACGGTCCTAAGGTAGCGAAATTCCTTGTCGGGTAAGTTCCGACCCGCACGAAAGGCGTAACGATCTGGGCACTGTCTCAACGAGAGACTCGGTGAAATTATAGTACCTGTGAAGATGCAGGTTACCCGCGACAGGACGGAAAGACCCCGTGGAGCTTTACTGTAGCCTGATATTGAATTTTGGTACAGCTTGTACAGGATAGGTAGGAGCCTGAGAAGCCGGAGCGCCAGCTTCGGTGGAGGCGTCGGTGGGATACTACCCTGGCTGTATTGAAATTCTAACCCGCGCCCCTGATCGGGGCGGGAGACAGTGTCAGGTGGGCAGTTTGACTGGGGCGGTCGCCTCCTAAAAAGTAACGGAGGCGCCCAAAGGTTCCCTCAGAATGGTTGGAAATCATTCGCAGAGTGTAAAGGCACAAGGGAGCTTGACTGCGAGACCTACAAGTCGAGCAGGGACGAAAGTCGGGCTTAGTGATCCGGTGGTTCCGCATGGAAGGGCCATCGCTCAACGGATAAAAGCTACCCCGGGGATAACAGGCTTATCTCCCCCAAGAGTCCACATCGACGGGGAGGTTTGGCACCTCGATGTCGGCTCATCGCATCCTGGGGCTGTAGTCGGTCCCAAGGGTTGGGCTGTTCGCCCATTAAAGCGGTACGCGAGCTGGGTTCAGAACGTCGTGAGACAGTTCGGTCCCTATCCGTCGTGGGCGCAGGAAATTTGAGAGGAGCTGTCCTTAGTACGAGAGGACCGGGATGGACGCACCGCTGGTGTACCAGTTGTCTTGCCAAAGGCATCGCTGGGTAGCTATGTGCGGAAGGGATAAGTGCTGAAAGCATCTAAGCATGAAGCCCCCCTCGAGATGAGATTTCCCATAGCGTCAAGCTAGTAAGATCCCTGAAAGATGATCAGGTTGATAGGTCAGAGGTGGAAGCGTGGCGACATGTGGAGCTGACTGATACTAATCGATCGAGGACTTAACCAAGTCATTGGTAGATTCTCGGCAAATGCTTCTTCATACATTATCTAGTTTTGAGGGAACGAAGTTTCTTCAATCAAATAGTCCGGTGGCGATAGCGAGAAGGTCACACCCGTTCCCATACCGAACACGGAAGTTAAGCTTCTCAGCGCCGATGGTAGTTGGGGGCTGTCCCCCTGTGAGAGTAGGACGCTGCCGGGCAAATGAAAGAGCACCTGATGGGTGCTCTTTTTTTTGTGTAATTATAGGTATCTGAATCAGTTAGACCCTCCATTTTATTGAAAAATGCATATTTGCGTCAGGCTCAAATTATATGCGCCACTCCTTATTCCGCCGACTGTTTTAAAAGTTAAATCTGTTCTCTTCAAAGACAAATTGCCCCAAATGTAAGATAAACTTCATAATATGTTAGATAAAAATGAAACTTGTTAGATATACTTACAAACTTGTTAGATAAAAGTCCATACATGCTAGATAATCTCCAAAACCTGCTAGATAAACCTGTTACGAACCTCTCTCCTTCATATAGCCTCAATAAGATCCATAAACAGATAAGCCGTTTCATTCCACTCGAAAAAGGATAACCTATACACAAAGAATCAATTTTTGAAAAAAGGTTATCAAAAGCCAATTTCTTTTGTACAATAGTGACTTAATGGGGAGAGGACACTCATTTGCCTCTTAATTCCCTATGAAGGAGGACTTGCATTGCTGGAAAACAGTTTTATTATGGTCGCTATTATTCTGATCATTAATATCGTATATGTATCATTTTTTACCATCAGGATGATTCTGACGCTTAAGGGGCAGCGTTACCTAGCAGCTTTTATAAGCACCATCGAAGTTGTTATCTATGTCATTGGACTGGGGCTGGTTCTGGATAACCTGAATGAAATACAAAATCTGATTGCTTATGCAGTCGGTTATGGAATCGGCGTTATTGTCGGCATGAAAATTGAAGAGAAACTGGCTCTTGGCTATATTACCGTAAATGTAATTACAAAGGAATATGACAGAGACCTGCCAAAAGCTTTAAGAGAGAAAGGGTATGGCGTAACCAACTGGGCTGCCAATGGACTTGAAGGCGATCGGATGGCCCTGCAGATCCTGACACCGAGAAAATATGAATTGAAGCTTTATCAGACGATTAAAGAACTGGATCCTAAGGCCTTCATCATCGCTTATGAGCCAAAAACAATTCATGGCGGCTTCTGGGTGAAATCTGTTAAGAGAGGAAAGTTATCTCAATGAGCAAAGGCAAGAACAAAATGTCATTCGAAGTTCAGGAAAATGAAACGATTGACCAGTGCCTGGAAAGAATTAAAAAGGCAGGATATATACCTGTTAGAAGGACTGAGAAGCCTATTTTTAAAGAAGTTAAGACAGGCGGAAAGGTCGATTATGAGCCGGCTGGCCGGCAGATTGTTTTTGAGGCAAAACGAGTAGAAGATTAAAACACGAACATTAATTGTCTGACTTTTAGTATTGTTCGATTTTTCAATTGACAGAGTATCAGGTATGTTGTTAATATGGTGGTAGTTAATAAAACGTGAATAAACCCCTCGTATAATAATGGGAATAGGGCCCATAAGTTTCTACCCGGCAACCGTAAATTGCTGGACTATGAGGGAAAGCTGATATGCCCGGCATGTAGAAGGAATGGTTCCTGCCGTTTGCAGGTGTCTTCCTTACGGTTCTTTTTAGCCCGGACAGATTACTTTCTCTCGTATTAAGAGAAGGGTCTGTGCGGGTTTTTTATATTGGAAGATTTGGAGGAGAAAGAATGAGCGTACAAGCAGCAGTCATTATGGGAAGCAAATCAGATTGGGAGACAATGAAGCACGCTTGCGGAATTCTGGAAGAGCTTGAAATCCCCTATGAAAAAAAGGTTGTTTCAGCCCATCGGACTCCAGATCTTATGTTTGAATATGCTGAGCAGGCAAGAGACAAAGGAGTCAAGGTAATTATTGCGGGTGCAGGCGGAGCGGCACACTTGCCTGGAATGGTAGCAGCGAAGACGACACTTCCTGTCATTGGAGTACCAGTGCAATCAAAAGCTCTAAACGGACTGGATTCATTGCTGTCCATTGTTCAGATGCCTGGCGGTGTCCCGGTTGCAACGGTTGCGATTGGAAAAGCCGGAGCTACTAACGCCGGCTTGCTGGCAGCACAAATACTTGGCGCTTTTGATATAGCCATTGCAGAACGTCTTCAGTCAAAAAGAGATAAAACAAAACAGGAAGTACTGGAAAGCAGTGATGAACTTGTCTAATACAACCATTTTACCAGGACAAACAATTGGAATTATTGGCGGGGGGCAGCTTGGCAGAATGATGGCCCTGGCAGCTAAGGCAAATGGCTTCAGGATTGCCGTTTTGGATCCGGCAGAAGATTCTCCTTGCGGCCAGGTTGCCGATATTAAAATCATTGGCGAATACGGTCATTTAGATTCTATAAAAAAGTTAGCTGACGTCAGTGATGTGGTGACATATGAGTTTGAAAATATCAGTGCGGAAGCTCTTGAGTGGCTATGTGCAAATGCGCATGTCCCGCAGGGGAGCGAGGTGCTGGAGATCACCCAGGACCGGACAAAAGAAAAAGCAGCCATCCAAAAAGCTGGCTGCGTGGTAGCGCCATATGCGGTCATTACGACTGAAAAAGACATTTATGATAATATAGAAAAGCTTGGCTATCCAGCAGTCTTAAAGACATCCAGAGGCGGATATGACGGAAAAGGGCAAGTTGTGATAAAGAGCGGGCAGGATATTAAGAAAGCTGCAGAGCTTCTTGATAATGGCGTGTGTGTTCTTGAAAAATGGATCGCTTTCGAAAAGGAAATATCGGTTATTATCTGCCGGAATATTTCGGGAGAAAAAGCGGTATTCCCTGTCGGGGAAAATGTCCATAAAGAAAACATTCTGCACCAGACCATTGTGCCGGCCATGATCACAGCTGATGCTGAGGAACGGGCAGTAAAGGCAGCAAACCGGCTGGCAGAAGCTTTAAGCCTTGTCGGTACATTGGCAGTCGAAATGTTTCTGACAAAAGACGGTCAGATTTACATTAACGAGCTTGCGCCTCGTCCGCATAACTCAGGCCATTATTCCATTGAAGCTTGCGAAACCTCCCAGTTTGAACAGCACATCCGTGCGGTTTGCAATTGGCCGCTTGGCAGTACGGAGCTATTAAAACCGGCTGTTATGGTAAACATACTAGGAGAGCACCAGGAGCCTTTAATTAAGAAAATTCCTGAATTGGATGACTGGAAGATACACTTGTACGGAAAAAAGGATGCCAAATATAAACGCAAGATGGGCCATGTCACGCTTTTGCGGAACTCAGCCGAAGAGGCAATTGAAGAAGCAGAAAAAAGCGGCATTTGGACCCCTGTGAAGGAAAAGATCGGAGGATAAAACATGATTGAACGTTATACGAGACCGGAAATGGGAGCCATCTGGACAGAAGAGAACCGCTTTCAGGCTTGGCTTGAGGTGGAAATTCTTGCCTGTGAAGCTTGGGCGGAATTAGGAGATATTCCAAAAGAAGATGTTCAGAAAATCCGTGAGAATGCTTCTTTTAATATTGACCGCATTAAAGAAATCGAAGAGGAAACACGACATGATGTTGTCGCTTTTACTCGCGCGGTATCTGAATCCCTTGGCGAGGAGCGCAAATGGGTTCATTACGGGCTTACTTCCACAGATGTGGTTGATACGGCGCTTTCCTACTTAATCAAGCAGGCGAATGATATTCTGCTAAAAGATATTGAACGCTTTGTGGAAATCCTGAAAAACAAAGCACAGGAACACAAGCATACAGTGATGATGGGCCGTACGCATGGTGTTCATGCAGAACCGACTACATTCGGTTTAAAGCTTGCACTATGGTATGAAGAAATGAAGCGTAATCTTGACCGCTTTAAAGAAGCAGCCGCTGGTGTGGAATTCGGTAAAATCTCTGGTGCCGTCGGAACATATGCAAACATCGATCCGTTCGTTGAAAAATATGTGTGTGAAAAGCTGGGCATCCAGCCAGCGCCAATTTCTACCCAAACACTTCAGCGTGACCGTCATGCACATTATATGGGTGCGCTTGCGCTTGTGGCCACTTCAATTGAAAAATTTGCGACGGAGATCCGCGGCCTGCAAAAAAGCGAAACGCGTGAAGTGGAAGAGTTTTTCGCCAAAGGCCAAAAGGGATCTTCAGCAATGCCACATAAACGCAATCCAATTGGTTCAGAAAATATGACGGGTATGGCAAGAGTGATCCGCGGCTACATGATGACTGCGTATGAAAATGTAGCATTATGGCATGAGCGCGATATTTCTCACTCATCAGCTGAAAGAATCATCCTGCCTGATGCAACGATTGCGCTGAACTATATGCTGAATCGTTTTGGGAATATTGTTAAGAACTTAACCGTTTTCCCTGAAAACATGAAACGCAATATGGACCGTACACTGGGGCTGATTTACTCTCAGCGTGTTCTTCTTGCCTTGATTGACAAGGGTATGACACGTGAAGAGGCATATGACACTGTTCAGCCGCGGGCCATGGAGGCATGGGAAAAGCAGGTACAGTTCCGCAGCCTGATCGAGCAGGACGAGACCATTACATCAAAGCTATCCGAAGCAGAAATAGATGACTGCTTCGACTATAACTACCACATCAAGCATGTGGATACCATTTTTGACCGTCTGGGTTTATAAAAAAATAAAGAGGTAAAGAGCAGTCTTTACCTCTTTATTAACGGGAAAATTCCCAATCTTCTTAAATTAAGTCCGGTATCTAAATAAGGGAGGCTCTCCGCAATGGAAAAAGGAGCATTGTTATACGAAGGCAAAGCCAAAAAGGTATATCAGACAAACGATGAAAATATTGTCTGGATTGAATATAAAGATTCTGCAACAGCCTTTAATGGGGAGAAAAAAGCGAGCATCAGCGGCAAGGGCCGGCTGAATAATGAGATTACCAGTTTGCTATTTTCAAAGCTTCAGGAGCTGGGGATTGATTCTCATTTTATTAAAAAGCTTTCGGAGACAGAACAGCTTGTGAAAAAAGTGGATATCATTCCGCTTGAAACAGTGGTCCGTAATGTTGCGGCGGGGAGCTTTTCTAAGAGATTGGGAGTTGAAGAAGGGAAAGAATTATCAAGACCGATTGTTGAGTTCTACTACAAAGATGATGAGCTTGGTGATCCGCTGCTGACAGAAGATCATATTGAAGTTCTTCAACTGGCTGATAAGCAGGAAGTTACCCTTTTACAAGAAAAAGCACTACAAGTTAATGCCGTTTTAAAAGACTTTTTCAAAGACCTGGGCATTAAACTAGTAGATTTCAAGCTGGAGTTTGGTAAAGATGAATCTGGCAAAATTTTGCTGGCTGATGAGATTTCGCCAGATACCTGCAGGCTTTGGGATATTGAAACAAATGAAAAACTGGATAAAGATGTTTTCCGCAGGGACCTTGGAAATTTAACAGATGCATATGAAAATATTTTAGCGAGACTGGGAGGCCAAACAGTATGTACAAAGTAAAAGTTTTCGTCACATTAAGAGAAAGTGTTCTAGATCCTCAGGGAACAGTTGTAAAAAACTCTCTGCATTCCTTGAACTACAGCGAAGTGTCTGATGTGCGCATTGGAAAATACATGGAGCTGACAGTGGAAAAAAGCGACCGTCCTGTTGAAGAAGCTGTGAAGGAAATGTGTGAGCGCTTATTGGCTAATGTTGTGATTGAAGATTATCGCTTTGAAATTGAGGAGGCTGTTGCTCAGTGAAGTTTGCTGTGATCGTATTTCCAGGGTCGAATTGTGACATTGATATGTATCATGCAGTAAAGGATGAGCTTGGAGCGGAAGCCGAATATGTCTGGCACGACGCGGAGAGCTTAGACGAATATGACGGAATTCTTCTTCCCGGCGGTTTCTCTTACGGAGATTATCTCCGTTCGGGTGCTGTTGCACGCTTCAGCAATGTCATGAGAGAAGTAGTGAAGGCCGCAGAAGCAGGCAAGCCGGTATTGGGCGTCTGCAATGGATTTCAAATCCTGCTTGAAGCTGGCCTTTTGCCTGGGGCAATGAGAAGAAACGACAGCCTGAAATTCATTTGCCGCACGGTCGAATTGAAGGTTGAAAACAATGAAACGATGTTTTCATCCTCATACGAAAAAGGCGAGGTAATCAATATCCCAATCGCCCATGGCGAAGGTAACTATTATTGTGACGAAGCAACTTTAGAGGCTTTAAAGGCAAATAATCAGATTGTCTTTACTTATAACGAAACAAACCCAAATGGCAGCCTGGAAAACATCGCAGGCATTGTCAATGAAAAGGGAAATGTACTCGGCATGATGCCGCACCCTGAAAGAGCAGTTGATGAGCTTTTAGGGGGAGCAGATGGCCTGAAACTTTTTCAATCAATCGTAAAACAATGGAGGGAAGCACATGTCGTTAATGCTTGAGCCAAGTCCGGAACAGTTAAAGGCACAGAAGGTATACAAAGAGATGGGATTGTCTGATGACGAATTTGCGATGATTGAAAAGATTATCGGGCGTTTGCCAAATTACACAGAAATCGGTTTGTTTTCGGTTATGTGGTCAGAGCATTGCAGCTACAAAAACTCAAAGCCCGTTTTAAGCAAGTTCCCGACAACAGGAGAGAAAGTACTTCAAGGACCAGGGGAAGGAGCTGGAATTGTTGATATTGGCGATGGGCAAGCAGTTGTTTTTAAAATCGAAAGCCATAACCATCCGTCTGCAATCGAGCCTTACCAGGGGGCAGCAACAGGTGTCGGCGGGATTATCCGCGATGTATTTTCAATGGGCGCAAGACCGGTCGCGCTCCTCAACTCTTTACGCTTTGGAGAATTGGATTCTCCTCGTGTACGGTACCTTTTTAAAGAAGTAGTCGCAGGCATTGCGGGCTACGGAAACTGCATCGGCATTCCAACAGTTGGGGGAGAAGTGCAGTTTGATCCTTCCTATGAAGGAAATCCGCTTGTAAACGCGATGTGCGTCGGCTTAATCGACCATAAGGATATCAAAAAAGGCCAGGCCCACGGAGTAGGCAACACAGTCATGTATGTTGGTGCAAAAACGGGCCGTGACGGTATCCATGGTGCTACTTTTGCATCTGAAGAATTAACAGACCAATCAGAATCAAAACGCCCGGCTGTCCAGGTTGGCGATCCATTCATGGAAAAGCTTCTGCTTGAAGCATGTCTTGAACTGGTCCAGTCTGACGCACTTGTCGGCATTCAGGATATGGGAGCTGCCGGTCTGACAAGCTCTTCTGCTGAAATGGCAAGCAAAGCGGGATCGGGAATTGAAATGAATCTGGACCTTGTTCCTCAAAGGGAAACAGGCATGACTGCATATGAAATGATGCTTTCCGAGTCTCAGGAGAGAATGCTGATAGTCGTGAAAAAAGGACGTGAGCAGGAGATCGTTGATTTATTTTCCAAATATGATCTGGAGGCCGTTTCGATTGGCAAGGTAACGGATGATAAAATGCTCCGCCTGACTCATCAGGGAGAAGTGGTGGCAGAGCTGCCGGTAGATGCACTTGCAGAGGATGCGCCGGTTTATCATAAGCCATCAAGCGAGCCGCAGTATTACCGTGAATTTCAGGCAATGGAAAATGAAATTCCTGCGGTTGAGGAATATAAAGAAACATTGGTAAAGCTTCTTCAGCAGCCGACGATTGCAAGCAAGGAATGGGTTTACGACCAGTACGACTATATGGTCCGCACGAATACAGTAGTGGCACCTGGATCAGATGCCGCAGTCATCCGCATCCGCGGCACCCGCAAAGGGTTGGCCATGACGACAGACTGTAATTCACGTTATATGTATCTTGATCCTGAAACAGGCGGAAAAATTGCTGTGGCTGAAGCGGCAAGAAATATCATTTGCTCCGGCGGCCAGCCATTGGCGATAACAGATAATCTGAACTTCGGAAACCCGGAGAAGCCTGAAATCTTCTGGCAGATCGAAAAAGCAGCAGACGGAATCAGTGAAGCATGCCGCACATTGAATACGCCAGTTATCGGCGGAAACGTCTCGCTATATAACGAAACAAATGGAACAGCTATTTACCCAACGCCTGTCATTGGAATGGTCGGGCTTGTAGAAGACATTGACCATGTGACAACACAATCTTTTAAAGCAGCTGGGGACTTAATTTATCTGGTTGGCGAAACAAAGGATGAATTCGGCGGCAGTGAGCTGCAGAAGATGACATACGGCAGGATTTTCGGAAAAGCGCCTGAACTGGATCTCGAAAAAGAAGAAAAGGCACAGGAGCAAATTTTAAAAGCCATTCGTTCGGGACTTGTAGCATCTGCCCATGATGTGGCAGAAGGCGGGCTGGCTGTAGCTGCTGCGGAAAGCCTGATCGGTTCAACAGGTCTGGGAGCGGATATCAAGGTATCAGGAAATGCGACTTCAGCTTTATTCAGTGAATCACAATCCCGTTTCTTGCTATCTGTTAAGAAAGAAAATCAGGAAGCTTTTGAAAGTTTAGTAGATGCGACACTAATTGGTGAAGTAACAGATGCACCTGTACTATATCTCTCCAACGAAGAGGGCCTATTGCTTGCCGAACAGGTTGATGTTCTGAAGCAGGCCTGGAAAGGAGCTATTCCATGCTTGCTGAAATAAGAGGACTGAACGAAGAGTGCGGTGTTTTTGGAATCTGGGGGCATCAGGATGCCTCCCAGATCACGTATTACGGGCTTCACAGTCTGCAGCACCGCGGCCAGGAAGGCACCGGGATGGTTGTTACGGATGGAAAGAAGCTGAAAGGCATGAAAGGTGAAGGCCTTGTTACGGAAATTTTCACATCAGATGCCATGAAGGAGATGGACGGGAAGGCGGCAATCGGACATGTACGCTATGCGACTGCCGGAGGGGGCGGATATGAAAATGTCCAGCCTCTCTTGTTCAACTCACAAAGCGGCAGTCTTGCTCTTTGCCATAACGGAAACCTGGTGAATGCGACTGCATTGAAGCATCAGCTTGAAGGGCAGGGCAGCATTTTTCAAACGAGCTCGGACACAGAGGTGCTGGCTCACTTGATTAAGCGTGCAGGGTTTTCATCCCTAAAGGACCGTGTCAAAAATGCGTTATCCATGATTAAAGGAGCTTATGCTTTTCTGATTATGACCGAGACAGAACTGATGGTTGCGCTTGACCCGAACGGCATGAGGCCGCTCTCACTTGGCAAGATCGGCGATGCTTATGCGGTTGCATCTGAAACCTGTGCTTTTGATGTGGTCGGGGCAGAGTTTATCCGCGACATTCTGCCGGGAGAGCTGCTGATTATTGATGATAATGGATTCCGATCCGAGATGTTTGCCATGGCTTCTAATATTGCCATGTGCACGATGGAATATGTTTATTTCTCCCGTCCGGACAGCAATATCAACGGGATCAATGTGCATACAGCCCGGAAAAATCTTGGGAAGCAGCTGGCTCTTGAAGTGCCGATTGAAGGTGATGTTGTTACTGGTGTGCCGGATTCCAGCATTTCAGTTGCGATTGGATATGCTGAAGCGTCTGGCATTCCATACGAGATGGGTCTGATTAAAAACCGCTATGTGGGGCGCACATTTATCCAGCCATCCCAGTCGCTGCGTGAGCAGGGTGTGAAAATGAAGCTGTCTCCGGTACGCGGAGTGGTAGAAGGAAAGAGAGTCATCATGGTGGATGACTCGATCGTCCGCGGAACAACAAGCAGACGGATCGTTACCATGCTGAAGGAAGCTGGTGCGACTGAGGTGCATGTGCTGATCAGCTCACCGCCGATTAAGAATCCATGCTTCTATGGGATCGATACATCGACAAAGGAAGAATTGATCGCCGGCAATCATTCTATTGAGGAAATTAGAGAAATCATTGGTGCAGATACCCTTACCTTCTTAAGTACAGAGGGAATGGTCAAAGCAATTGGACGAAAAGACGGACAATGCCTGGCATGCTTTACAGGACAGTATCCGACGGAGATTTATCCGAGTACACTGCACCCTTACGAAAAGGTATAAATATGAAACTTGGCCGGTATTTTGCTCTTTTTGGCCGGTAAATATAAAGAATTGGCCGGTAAATCATCATTTTTGACCGGTAAAAGCACAATGTTGGCCGATAAAATACAAAATCGGCCTTTATTTTTCCAACCAAGAGGTGAAAAGGAATGGCAAATGCATATAAACAGGCCGGAGTAGATATTGAAGCTGGCTATGAAGCAGTTTCCCGCATGAAAAAGCACGTACAGAAGACGATTCGTCCTGGTGTGCTTGGAGGTTTGGGCGGATTTGGCGGCATGTTCGATCTATCTGAACTGAACCTGAAGGAACCGGTTTTAGTATCAGGTACAGATGGTGTCGGCACGAAGCTGATGCTCGCTTTTATGATGGATAAGCATGACACGATTGGGATTGATGCGGTCGCAATGTGTGTTAATGATATTGTCGTACAGGGAGCGGAACCTCTTTATTTCTTGGATTATATCGCCTGCGGAAAAGCGGCGCCAGAACGGATTGAGGCGATTGTTAAAGGTATTGCGGATGGATGCGAACAGGCTGGATGTGCACTCGTAGGCGGTGAAACAGCCGAAATGCCTGGCATGTACAGTGAAGAAGAATATGATCTTGCCGGATTTGCGGTCGGTGCCTGTGAAAAATCCAATCTGATTAATGGTGCGGACATCAAGGCAGGAGATGTGCTGATCGGTCTTGCATCCAGCGGAATCCACAGCAATGGCTACTCACTTGTCCGAAAGCTGTTTTTCGAGAAAGCGAATTTGTCCTTAACAGATCATGTAGAAGAATTAGGCTGCACTTTGGGGGAAGAACTGCTTCGACCTACAAAAATTTATGTAAAGCCGCTTTTATCAGCTATGAAGCAATTCAAGCTGAAAGGCATGGCACATATTACAGGCGGCGGATTTATTGAAAATATCCCGCGCATGCTGCCTGAAGGTCTTGGCGCCCAGCTTACTGAAAGCAATTGGGAAGTGCCGCCGGTATTTACGGTGATGGAGAAGATCGGTGGACTTGAGCGCAAGGAAATGTACAACATTTTTAATATGGGAACAGGCATGGTGATTGCAGCGGACAAAGATAATGCTGATGAACTGATCGCCTATTTTAATGAAATTGGTGAAACAGCCTATCTGATGGGGACAGTAACGGATCAGGAAGGAATTGAAATTCTGTAACTTGGAGGAAGTCATGAAAAAAATCGCAGTGTTTGCTTCCGGAAGCGGAACGAACTTTCAGGCCATTGCCGATGCTGTAAACAAAGGTGATTTGCAGGCTGAGATCGTCTTGTTTGTCTGTGATCGGCCAGGTGCATACAGCATCCAGCGTGCAAAAAACGAGCAAGTTCCGCAGTTTGTTTTTTCAGCAAAAGACTATGCTGGCAAAGCAGAGTACGAAAGAGCGATTTTGCAAAGGCTGCAGGAGAGCGGTGCCGAGTATATTATTCTCGCAGGTTATATGAGGCTGATTGGCCCGACGCTTTTGAAACAGTTTGAAGGCAGGATTATTAATATCCATCCTTCTCTTCTTCCCGCTTTTCCAGGTAAGGATGCAATTGGCCAGGCGTTATCTGCCAATGTGAAGGTAAGCGGTGTGACGGTTCATTTTGTCGATGAAGGGATGGATACTGGGCCGATTATTGCTCAGGCGCCAGTTGAAATAAATGCGGGTGAATCGCTGGAAAGCCTTCAAAAGAAGATACATGAAGTCGAGCACAAACTATATCCGCAGGTTTTGCAAAATCTTTTCTATGCTAAAATGGTAGAGAGTTAAAGTATATCACTCAACAGAGTCAGGGGGAGCGAACATGAAGAAACGTGCATTAATCAGTGTTTCCGACAAAAATGGCATAACAGAATTTGCTCAGCAGTTAAGTGAACTGGGTTTTGAAATTATCTCAACTGGCGGTACAAAAAAAGCACTTGAAGAGAGTGGAGTCCCTGTTATCGGCGTAAGTGATGTGACAGGCTTTCCGGAAATTTTGGAAGGGCGTGTAAAAACATTAAATCCAATGATTCATGGCGGGCTGCTGGCTAAGCATGGCGAAACAGGCCACAAGCAGCAGCTTGAGGAACATGGGATCCAGCCTATCCAGGTTGTGTGCGTGAATTTGTATCCGTTCCAGCAAACCATCGCTAAACCGGATGTGACAGTGGAGGATGCGATAGAGAATATTGATATCGGCGGCCCGGCCATGCTGCGTGCTTCCGCCAAGAATCATGAATATGTAACGGTTGTGGTGGATCCAGTCGATTATGAAACAGTTCTTTCACAGCTGAAAGAAACCGGAGAGGTTCAAAAGGAAATCCGCCGCAGACTTGCTGCAAAGGTATTCCGCCACACAGCTGCCTATGATGCGATGATCGCTGAATATATGACAGATTTGGCAAATGAAGAAACGCCTGAAAAATTAACGGTTACGTATGAACTAAAGCAAACCTTGAGATATGGGGAGAATCCGCATCAAAAGGCTGCTTTTTACCGTAAACCGCTTGGTTCTGAATTTTCGATTGCGAACGCTGAACAGCTTCACGGCAAGGAGTTGTCTTACAACAATATCAACGATGCAGATGCAGCTCTCCAAATCGTAAAGGAATTCTCAGAGCCGGCAGCAGTTGCTGTTAAGCATATGAATCCTTGTGGAGTGGGAACCGGAGAAAATGTTTTTGATGCTTTTTCAAAAGCTTTCGCAGCTGACCCTGTTTCCATTTTCGGCGGAATCATTGCCTTAAACAGAGAAGTGGATGCAGAAACAGCTAAAAAGCTTTATGAGATCTTCCTTGAGATCATTATTGCGCCATCCTTCTCAGAGGAAGCGCTTGAAATTTTAAAAGGGAAAAAGAATCTGCGCCTGCTGACCATTCCTTTTGAAGGCAAAAAGAAAGCGGAGATGAGATTGTCCGCTATTGAAGGCGGCTTACTGACGCAGGAGTATGATCTATTCACTCTTAAAGATGCCGAAGTAAAAGTAGCAACAAAGAGGGAGCCGACAGAAGAAGAGTGGAAAGCACTAAAGCTGGGCTGGAAAGTCGTCAAGCATGTGAAATCCAATGCGATAGTCGTCAATGATTCAAACATGACACTTGGAGTTGGTGCCGGGCAGATGAACCGTGTAGGCTCTGCCGAAATTGCGCTTGAACAGGCAGGAGAAAAAGCGAACGGAGCTGTAATGGCATCGGATGCCTTTTTCCCAATGAACGATACCGTTGAAGTCGCAGCCAAAGCAGGCATTACAGCCATCATTCAGCCGGGGGGCTCCATCCGTGATGAAGACTCCATCAAAAAGGCCGACGAGTACGGAATTGCCATGGTCTTTACAGGCGTACGGCATTTTAAACATTAAACGAAAAGCGGAAGCGCCTCGATAGGAGGAACGCAGACTAAGAGCGCCACGTCCTGTGGCAACGTCTGCATGACTCCCATCCTGGGAGCCTCAAGCATAAGACGAGCTGTCGGAAAGGTGGCTCTTTACCTTTTGACAGATTGGCTTATGACCTCGAGCCCCTAGGCGCTGTAGCTGGACAAACGAAAAGCGGAAGCGCCTCGATCAGGAAGGCGCTGAGCTAAATAATACGAAAAGTGGAAGCCGACATTTTACGGAGGTGGGCGTAATGAAGGTATTGGTTATTGGAAGAGGCGGACGTGAACATGCAATTTGCTGGAAGATGAATCAAAGCCCTTCAGTTGAACAGGTTTTTGCGGCTCCGGGAAATCCGGGAATGGAAGATTCAGCACAGCTGGCTGCCATCCAGGAAAACGATCAGGAAAAGCTTGTGCAATTTGCTCAGGAAAATGAAATTGACTTGACTGTAATCGGTCCGGAAGTGCCGCTGCTAGAGGGGCTGGCAGACCGATTTGAAAAAGCCGGGTTAAAGGCATTTGGACCAAAAAAAGCTGCAGCTGAAATTGAAGGCAGTAAGTCTTTTGCCAAAGAGCTTATGAAGAAATATGCTATCCCTACTGCCGAATATGGAGTATTCAGCAACTATGAAGAAGCGAAAGCCTATATAGAAGCAAAGGGCGCTCCCATTGTTCTGAAAGCAGATGGGCTAGCAGCCGGAAAAGGCGTAATAGTGGCCATGACTATGCAGGAAGCATTGTCCGGGATTGAGGAACTATTATTAAATGAAAAGTTTGGCCAGGCTTCTTCTACAGTTGTAATTGAAGAATTCCTTGAAGGGGAAGAATTCTCTTTAATGGCCTTTGTGAACGGAGAAACGGTTGTTCCGCTGGAAATTGCCCAGGATCACAAGCGCGCTTTTGATGGAGATCAGGGCCCGAATACAGGCGGAATGGGTGCTTATTCACCCGTACCGCATATTGGTGATGAAACAATTGCAAAGGCTGTTGAACAAGTTTTGAAGCCGGCAGCGAAAGCAATGGTTCAGGAAGGCCGAAGTTTTACCGGAATTTTATATGCAGGTCTGATTAAAACAGCAGCAGGCCCGAAGGTAATCGAATTTAATGCCCGCTTTGGAGATCCTGAAACACAGGTGATTTTACCGCGGATGAATTCGGATCTGGCGGAGGTAATGCTGGCAGTCCTAAATGGGGAGCAGCCTGAAATCAAGTGGAGTGAGGAAGCAATCGTCGGAGTGGTTGCTGCTTCCAAGGGCTACCCTGAGGCATACGAAAAAGGAGCTGTTCTGCATGGACTGCATTCGCTTAAAGATGTTCTTGTCTTCCATGCCGGCACTGATCGAAACAGCTCAGGTGAGTATGTGACAAATGGAGGCCGCGTGCTGCTGGCAGGCGCCAGAGCGTCTACACTGAAAGAAGCGCAGCAAAAAGTATATTCCGAACTGGAAAACCTTCAATGCGAAGGTGTCTTCTACCGCAAGGATATTGGCGATAAAGCTATCGCGCACGTCCTTTCTTAGTCTTCCGGATATACACAAACAGAAGTGCTACAATGCTTCCGATTATGGCTGTCAGCACAAATGTCATATCCATTACGTATTCCCAGAACATATTGTCAGCTCCTTTCTATAGTACAGCCCCCAAATAGGGGGCTGTATTTTTTATAACATTGAATTTATATCTTTGCACTTCGAGAACTGTCTAGCTCCAGCGCCTACCCCCTCGAGGTCACAAGCCACTCCTCCCAAAAAGGCAAAGGACGCCTTTCCGGGAGGATCGTCTTGTGCTTGTCGGGGGTGGGCAAGGCGCTTCCGCTTTTCTTAAGACGGGTTATAAGGCAGAATCTCCTCAACAGCCTCATCATTATTACTGTGATTGTCTCTCTTTTCCTGAACCATGTCCTGGCCTCTTTCAAAAAGAGCTGTCAATGGGCAAAAGCGGACAATCCCCTCAGCCACTTTCATGCCTCCAAGCATGGCCATCACAAGATATGAGTCCCGCCAAGGTCTCTTTACAAGCTTTGAAGTGCTCCAGGCCAGTACAGTTAATCCGACTGTTATGCGTATTAAGGCATTTACAATGCCGATATTTGATTTTACATGCATAGGTCCCACCACTTTCACGAAATTTTTACAATCTTTTACTGATTCTTTAATGCGTTAAACAGTGAAATATGTTACTATAGTAAAACAAGAGATAATGAAAGGGCTTTCTTTATTGATATAAAGCCATTTAACTCATTGTATTCATACTAAAAACAGAGTCTTTATATATAGATATAGATATCAACAAGGGAGGGAGTATAGTGCTGGAACAGCGTTACCGTTGGAAAAACAGGCACTTGCGTGAACATGTTTCCGTATTGGACGGGAAACTTTCACCGACGATATTACTTAAGAACGCGCGTTATCTGAATCAGGCGCTTCGCAAATGGATAACAGCAAATATATGGATTTATGGCGACCGTATTGTTTATGTGGGCGAAAAGCTGCCGGAAAAAACAGATCAGTGTGAGGTCATTGATTGTACAGGACTTACGCTCGTACCCGGATATATTGAGCCGCATGCCCATCCATTTCAATTATATAATCCCCATTCCCTGGCGAGCTATGCATCGCAGTTTGGGACAACAACTCTGATTAATGACAATATGGTGCTTGCTTTACAGCAGGATAAAAAGAAAGCGTTTTCTTTTTTGAAGGAAATGAGAAACATGCCTGCAACAACCTATTGGTGGTGCCGATTTGATGCTCAAACAGAGATCCAGCACGAAGAATCTGTTTTTTCCCATGGAAACGTTAAATCGTGGCTGGAACATGATGCGGTGCTTCAGGGAGGTGAGCTGACAGGCTGGCCGAAGCTATTGGATGGCGATGATATGATGCTTCATTGGATTCAGGAAACAAAGCGGATGAGGAAAAAGATTGAAGGCCATTTTCCGGGTGCATCCGAAAAAACGCTGGCAAAGCTTATGCTGCTTGGTGCTGATTGTGACCATGAGTCAATGACAGGAAAAGATGTCTATAATCGCCTTTTACAGGGATATACTGTATCTCTCAGATATTCTTCCATACGTCCGGATCTGCCAGTTTTATTGGAGGAAATGCATGAAATGGGCATTGATCAATATGATCGGATGGTCTTCACAACAGACGGTTCCTTTTCTTCCTTTTATGAGCATGGAATTATTGACCATATGATCCGCATTGCCATAGATAAAGGAGTGCCGGTAATAGATGCGTATAATATGGCAACCATTAATGCGGCCCGTCATTATGGAATCGATTATTTACATGGCTCCATTGCGACAGGAAGGGTTGCCAATATCAATTTCCTCTCAGATGAAAACGAACCAACTCCTATATCCGTTATTGCCAAAGGGGAATGGGTGAAGAGAGATGGTGAAAACCAGCATGCCTATAAGCCTGTAGCATGGGAAGATTACGGCTTTGAACCGCTGGAGATTGATTGGGAGCTGACGGCAGATGATATGCAATTCTCCATGCCTTTCGGGATAAAGCTCGAGAATGCTGTTATTACCAAGCCATACTCCATCACGATTGACGTATCATCCGAAGAGCTGGAGAAAGATCATGATGAATGTTTCTTCATGCTTGTTGACCGGAATGGAAAATGGCGAATAAATACCATTCTTAAAGGCTTCTCGCAAAGCCTGGATGGAATGGCAAGTTCATTTTCCAATACCGGTGACATCATCTTAATCGGCAAAAGCAAACAGGAAATGCTGAATGCTTTTAACCGGCTGAAAGAAATTGGCGGAGGCATTGTCATATCTGAGGGGGGAAGGATTGTCCAACAGATGGAGCTCCGCTTAAAAGGTGTAATGTCCCATAAAAATGTGGAGGAATTAATGCAGGAAGAGAAACAGCTTGTGCATTATTTGCGTGATCAGGGATACAGACATGAAGATCCAATGTACACGCTGCTCTTTTTCTCTTCAACCCATCTGCCTTATATCAGGATTACCCAGCAGGGAATGTATGATGTCATGAATAAAACGGTACTCTTTCCAACGATAATGCGTTAAAATATGAAAGAGGTATAATAGATAGAGATTAAAACTGCTCAAGGGAGCTAACATAGAATCCGCATCAAAAGCAAAAATCACACGGGGTGGAAAATGTTAAAAAGATGGATAGCTGTATCAGCAGCGGCAATGCTTCTCGTTTCTGGATGCAGTAAAGAAAAAGCAGAGGAGCCGGCAAAGCAGGAGACGGAAAAAGCGGAAGAAGCCACAAAAGGTGTCAGCTCTGAAAAAGAACTTCCATTTCAATATCCGCTCACAGGCTCCGGATCGGAAACCGAAGTAAATGGAAGAGCTGTAGCGGTGATGATCAATAATCATCCGAAAGCCCGTCCGCAATCAGGGCTTAACCAGGCTGATGTCGTCTATGAAATGCTGGCAGAAGGGGACGTGACTCGTTTTCTTGCTATTTTTCAAAGTGAGCGGCCCGAAATGATAGGGCCTGTCAGAAGTTCCAGGGATTATTATATTGAGCTGGCCAAAGGCTATGACAGCCTCTACATTGCTCACGGCTACAGTCCGGAGGCCAAAGAATTGCTGGATCAGGGGTATGTTGATAACCTGAACGGAATGCAGTATGACGGTACATTGTTTAAAAGGGAAAGCTTCAGACAGGCTCCGCATAATTCCTATATTTCTTTTGACAATGTGCTGAAAGGGGCAAAAGAAAAAAATTATGCGATGGAGGATGAGCCGAAATCTCTTGAATTCCTTTCGAAAGAAGAGGTAAAGGCAATTCAGGGAGAGAAAGCAGACTCTGCCATGATCTCCTACCTGGACAATGAATTATTCAATGTCATCTATGAATATGATGCAGGACTTGAGAAATACAAAAGATATTCCAATGGCGAGCTTACAGCTGACTACAAATCCGGGGAACCTGTATTACTCGATAACATTTTCATTGCAGAAGCAGACCATCAAGTGGTTGACAGCGCAGGCCGCCGTGATATTAACTTAACTACTGGAGGAAAAGGATATCTCCTTCAAAAAGGAAAAGTGACAGAGTTGCAGTGGGAAAATATTGACGGGCGAATTCTTCCTGTCTTGAATGGCCAGCAGGCTGGCCTGGTTCCGGGGAAAACATGGATCAACATCGTTCCATCAAACCCGGGCCTGGAGCAAACGGTTTCCTTTGAAGCTAAACAATAATGATTGAAAATACTATTTAAACAAAGGGGTATGCAAATATATGCAAATTGATAAGCTAAGAGGCAAAGAACTGGATCAGTTATTTAAGTCTGTTTTATCTTTAAATGACCTGGAAGAGTGCTACCGATTCTTTGACGACTTATGTACAGTGAATGAAATACAATCCCTGGCACAGCGCCTGGAAGTGGCACGCATGCTTCGTGAAGGAAAAACCTATCATAAAATCGAAACAGATACAGGCGCCAGCACGGCAACCATTTCACGTGTAAAACGCTGCCTCAACTATGGAAATGATGCCTATGAAATGGCATTGGAAAGAATCAAAGAAGAAGAAGCTGAAAAAGCGTAAATATTCGTTTTGCTTAAACCGATGGGGCAGGATCCCGCGGTTTTTTTCTTTGTCTTCTATTAATTTTTACCACCCAATGCAACATCCTTTCAGGCCAGTGGATTAAGTCAAAAAACGACTCCATTCACTGGCCTTTCGACGTACAGTATGTACTAGTGCCGACGTTGCCACAGGACGTGGCGTTTTTAGTCGGCCAGCGTTTGTCGGACTTGCACAGGACGTGCTGGCGTCAACGTTCGCCACAGGACGTGACGGCTTTTAGTTGACGTTCATCCCTTCAAAAGGCGCTTCAGCTTTTATTTTTTATTCCCAATCTTAAATGATATAATGATGAAATGGAATGATAGAATGGAGGCAATTTTGCATGTATGATGTTCGCGAATGGAGCCATGTATTCAAGCTCGATCCGGATAAAAATATATCAGATGAAGACCTGGAGAAAATTTGCGAGTCAGGGACCGATGCGATTATTGTGGGCGGAACAGACGGGGTCACATTGGAGAAAGTGCTGGATTTAATGGCCCGCATCCGCAGATACACGGTTCCCTGTGTGCTGGAGGTTTCGTCCATTGACTCAGTTACACCGGGCTTTGACCTGTATTTTATCCCGACAGTCCTTAACAGCCGGGATGTAAAGTGGGTTACAGGCCTTCATCAGGAAGCTGTAAAGGAATATGGGGATATTATGAATTGGGAAGAAATCCTTGTTCAGGGCTATTGCATTTTGAATGAAGAATGTAAAGCCGCGCAAGTCACCAATTCACGCACAGATCTATCTCTTGATGAGGTTAGGGCATATGCAATGATGGCCGAGAAAATGTTCCGCCTGCCAATCTTCTATCTCGAATACAGCGGAAAGTACGGAGATCCAGAAGTGGTTGCAGAGGTGAAAAATACGCTTGAAGATACCGTATTATTTTACGGAGGCGGCATCCTGAGTGCAGATCAGGCAAAAGAAATGGCTGAGCATGCGGACGTCATTGTGGTCGGAAATGTTATTTATGATGATCTGCAGGCTGCATTGGCCACAGTCGAAGCTGCTCGTGCTTAATTCAGGTTGCTGATGGCTAGAAAACAAGATAAGATAGAATATAAGAACATACGTTTCTATGGTGGTGAAGAGAAGGAATGCAATTTTTAACAGATAAATTATTGAACGGACTAAACCCGCAGCAGCAAAATGCGGTAAAGGCAACTGACGGACCACTTCTTATAATGGCAGGAGCGGGAAGCGGAAAGACAAGAGTTCTTACGCACAGAATTGCTTACTTAATGGTAGAAAAGGGTGTGAACCCCTACAATATTCTGGCAATCACTTTTACAAACAAAGCTGCCCGTGAAATGCGTGACCGTATCCATAACATGATGGGCGGAGCAGCAGATGATATCTGGATTTCTACGTTCCACTCGATGTGTGTGCGGATCTTAAGAAGAGATATTGACCGGATTGGCTATAACCGCAATTTTACGATTCTGGATGCAACGGACCAGCAATCAGTTATTAAATCGATCCTAAAGGATAAAAATCTGGATCCCAAGAAATTTGACCCACGTGCAATTTTGGGTTCAATCAGCTCGGCAAAAAATGAATTGATCACTCCTGAAGAGTATGCGAAAACAGCTGGAGATTATATTCAGCAGGTTGCCAGTGATGTATATACAGAATACCAAAAGAGATTGAGACGCAATCAGGCGCTCGATTTCGATGATCTTATTATGATCACGATTCAGCTGTTCCAGCGGGTTCCGGAAGTGCTGGAATATTATCAGAGAAAATTCCAATATATTCATGTGGATGAATATCAGGACACAAACAGAGCCCAGTATATGCTTGTAAAGCTAATGGCAAGCCGATTTAAGAATCTTTGTGTAGTCGGTGACTCGGACCAGTCTATTTATAAATGGCGCGGTGCGGACATTGCCAACATTCTTTCCTTTGAAAAGGATTATCCTAATGCGCAAACCATCATGCTTGAACAAAATTACCGCTCAACAAAAAGGATCCTGCTGGCTGCGAATGAAGTCATCAGCAAGAACCTGAACAGAAAGCCGAAAAATCTCTGGACCGAAAACGCAGAAGGCAATAAGATTTTTTACTATCGTGCCGATAGCGAACAGGGAGAAGCTCAGTTTGTTGCAGGTAAAATCAAGGAATACATCAGCACCGGCAAGCGAAGCGCTTCGGATATCGCGATCTTATACCGCACCAATGCACAATCCCGTGTAATGGAGGAAGTGCTGTTAAAGTCGAACATAGAATATTCCATTGTCGGCGGCATCAAGTTCTACGACCGCAAAGAAATCAAGGACATCCTTGCTTATCTGCGCCTGATTGCCAATCCGGATGATGATATCAGTCTTCAGCGTGTAATTAATGTGCCAAAGCGAGGAATCGGCTCCGGTTCGGTTGATAAAATCGCCAACTTTGCACAGCTTCATGAAATGAGTATGTTTGAAGCACTTGAATCCATTGAACTGATTGGCTTGAGCCCGAAAATTACAAAAGGGGCCATTGAATTCAGGGACCTGGTTAAAAACTATACACAAATGCAGGAATACCTTTCTGTAACAGAACTTGTGGAAGAGCTATTGGAGAAATCAGGCTACCGTGATATGCTGATTGCCGAGAAATCCATTGAAGCACAGAGCCGTCTGGAAAACATTGATGAATTCCTGTCCGTTACCAAAAACTTTGAAGAAGCAAGCGAAGACAAAACGCTTATCGCATTTTTGACTGATTTGGCTCTTGTAGCTGACATTGATAAATTGGATGATGATGGAGAAAAAGCCGAATCTGTTGTTCTTATGACACTTCACTCAGCAAAGGGCCTTGAATTCCCTGTTGTCTTTTTACTGGGTCTTGAGGAAGGTGTATTCCCGCACAGCCGTTCTTTAATGGAAGAGTCTGAAATGGAAGAGGAGCGGCGCCTTGCTTATGTGGGAATCACGAGGGCAGAAGAGGAGCTTTTCATTACGAATGCTCAAATGCGTACTTTATTCGGACGCACGAATATGAATCCGCCATCCAGGTTTATTAAAGAAATACCTGCTGATTTGCTGGACGGCCTTGAACCTGCTAAAAAACCGTCTCCATTTGGATCATCACCATTTGGTTCTCCGTCTGCTTCAAGAGGAGTACAGCCTCAGCGGAAAGCGGTGATTCGTCCATCTGCATCGAACACAGGAGGAGACGATATTGCCTGGAAGGTCGGCGACAAAGCCCAGCACGGAAAATGGGGAACAGGCACTGTTGTTAGTGTGAAAGGATCCGGCGAGGGAACAGAGCTGGATATTGCGTTCCCAAAACCAGTTGGCATTAAGCGTCTGCTGGCCAAATTTGCACCGATTACAAAGGCATAATTCCGCTGCATTTTCAATGGATTATAGAAAGGGTTGAATGTATGGACCTTCAATTGGCAGAAAAAAAGGTGAAAGATCTGCACAACCTTTTGAATCAGTATAATTATGAGTATCATGTTCTTGATCAGCCGTCTGTTCCAGATGCTGAATACGATAGGCTGATGAGGGAACTGATTGAGCTTGAAGAACAATTCCCTGAACTGAAAACAGAGGATTCTCCCACACAGAGGGTTGGAGGGGAAATCCTCGATATGTTTGAAAAAGTGGAGCATCAGTCGCAGATGCTCAGTTTGGGAAATGCCTTCAACGAACAGGATTTAAGAGACTTTGACCGCCGTGTCCGCCAGGGTGCCGGAGAAAATGTTTCTTATGTATGTGAATTGAAAATTGATGGGCTGGCTGTTTCCCTCCGCTATGAGGATGGATTATTTATTCTTGGTGCCACACGCGGTGACGGCTCCATTGGCGAGAATATTACCGCTAACCTAAAGACTATCCGTTCGATACCTCTCCGGCTGAAAGAGAACGTCACGATGGAAGTCCGCGGTGAGGCCTTCATGCCCCGACGCTCTTTTGAGAAATTGAATAAAGCAAAAGAAGAGAATGGGGAGGAGCCGTTTGCTAATCCAAGGAATGCCGCAGCAGGTTCCTTAAGGCAGCTGGATCCGCGCCTTGCAGCAAAGCGCAATCTCGATATTTTTGTCTATGGCATAGCGAATGCGGGGAATACAGGGATTGTATCCCACAGTGAAGGTCTGGATTTTCTGGATAGCCTCGGATTTAAAACAAATAAAGAACGCAAAAGATGTGAAAGCATTGAGGAAGTAATTGAATATGTACAGGGATGGACCCACAAACGTCCGGATCTGTCCTATGACATTGATGGTATTGTAATCAAAGTCGATTCACTGGAGGAGCAGGAGCAACTGGGCGCTACGGCGAAAAGCCCACGCTGGGCCATAGCTTATAAATTCCCTGCAGAAGAGGTTGTTACTACACTTAGGGATATAGAATTGAGCGTTGGGCGAACGGGCGTAGTTACGCCAACTGCGCTTCTGGAGCCTGTCCGTGTTGCCGGGACGACTGTCCAGAGGGCTTCACTTCATAACGAAGATTTGATCCGCGAAAAAGATATTAAGATTGGCGATCAGGTGGTTGTGAAAAAAGCGGGAGATATTATCCCCGAAGTTGTGAATGTACTGGCAGACAGGAGAACGGGTGAGGAACAGGATTTTAATATGCCGACACATTGTCCGGAATGTGAGAGCGAACTGGTCCGTCTTGATGGTGAAGTGGCTTTGCGCTGCATCAATCCAAAGTGCCCGGCACAAATCAGGGAAGGCCTTATTCATTTTGTTTCCCGCAACGCCATGAACATTGATGGCCTTGGTGAAAAGGTGATCAGCCAATTATTTGCCGAAAATCTGATTAAAGATGTGGCAGATATCTACAAATTAACGTATGAACAGCTTATCCAGCTCGAACGGATGGGTGAAAAATCTGTAAACAATCTTCTTCAGGCGATTCAAAACTCCAAAGGGAATTCTCTTGAAAAGTTGTTATTTGGCCTGGGAATCCGCCATGTGGGAGCGAAGGCAGCCAAAACGCTTGCCCAGGAGTTTAGCCATATGGAGGCACTTGAAAAAACATCCCGGGACGATTTAACAGCAATAAATGAAATTGGTGAAAAAATGGCGGACTCCATTGTTTCCTTCTTTGAACAGGAGGAAGCCCATGAACTGATTGCCGAGCTGAAAGCAGCCGGAGTCAACATGGCTTATAATGGGCCAAAGCCAGTTTCTGCCGAAAGCTCAGATAGCTTTTTTGCAGGGAAAACGGTCGTTCTGACAGGAAAGCTTGAAATCATGAGCCGAAATGAAGCAAAAGATAAAATAGAGGCGCTTGGCGGCAAAGTATCCGGAAGCGTCAGCAAGAAAACGGATGTTGTAATCGCCGGAGAAGAAGCCGGATCTAAACTGACGAAGGCCCAGGAGCTGGGTGTAGAAGTTTGGAACGAGGAGAGACTGGTTGAAGAATTAAATAAGTAAGAGGGTGTAAGCTCCGTGAAAAAACTCTTAATGCTTGCTTTATCCCTAACCCTTCTGCTTGCAGGCTGTGCGCCTAATTTTAATAAGCAGGAGGAAGTCGTTCAGGAAGATAAGAACGAAAAGGATAAGGCAATCATTCCGAACTATAAAATTTCAGACAAGTATTATCGAACGCTGCTGCCGTTTGAACCAAGTGAGTCCAGAGGTCTTGTGGTCAATAATATAAGCACTAAATATGACATTAATGAATTTGAGACCGGATTAATGCGTGTGGCACAAAACTCATTTGATCCGGATAAATACTTATTCCAGGAAGGCCAGTATTTAAAAAGAGGAACTGTCCAGGCCTGGCTTAACCGCAAATTTACTGACGATCAGCTGAAGGAACGCGAGCTGAAAGCCGAAGACAACATTGGCTTAAATCCAATGATTGCAGATGGCGGAGATATTGATAAAAATAATGAAAAAAGCCCGATATACCTGGCACATATACTTGAGCACAACTATCTGCTGAAAAACGATGATGGAAAAGTGGGTCTTGGCGGAGTTGTGATAGGTCTTGCCATGAACTCTGTTCATTATTATCAGAAAGAACAATATGGCGCGACTTTTGAAACCGATATTAAACGGGATGTTCTTGAACGGGAAGGCAAAAAGATGGCTGAAGAAGTCCTTCAGAGAATACGGCAAATCAAGGGTCTGAAGGATGTGCCGGTAACCATTGCTTTGTTTGAACAGCAGGCAAGAACTTCGGTTGTGCCGGGAAGCTTTTTTGCATATGCTAAGGCAGACAAAGGAAGCAATAAGCTGGGCGGATGGGAAGGGATCAGCGAGAAATATGTCCTGTTCCCTTCAAGCGCAGCTGAAAAAAATCATCGTGATGATTTAACCGCTTTTCTTAACTTTAAACAGGATGTGGAAACATACTTCCCTAACTTTAATGGAGTTATCGGGAAAGCTTTCTATGCCCAAGATCAATTGCAGGAAATCAACATTGATATCCCAATCCAATTTTATGGGAAAGCAGAAGGTATTGGATTTACCCAATATGTAACAGGTCTTGTTGTCAAACACTTCCCTGAATACATCTCAGTCCAGGTAAACATCTCATCAGTCAACGGCCCGGAAGCGATTGTAGTCCGGAAAGCAGACCAAAGCGAGCCTTTTGTCCATATTTATCATTAGAACCAGGTACCCAGAAGTGCATGAGAAGCACCTTCTGGGTTTTTTTGTTTTGAGAGCGATGGCTTGTTGTGATGGCGAAAAAGGAAAGGGGGGATGGTCGCGAAAGATTCTTCATGGCGCCCAAAAAGGAAGAGTCTCGAGGAAAATGGTGCCGTAGAGCCAACATGCCGCCCAAAAAGGAAAAAGTACAAGGAAAGTGGTCTTCCCCGCCTGAAAAATAAAAATCACTCCCAATACAGCATTAAAAAGTTATATATAACAGTTTTATCCAACCCTGCCCAATAGGGCTTCAACTCCTTATCCTTCTAAGTGAAACCGCAACTCTGCCCTTTAGATGTTAATATATAACATCTACGGAGAATGTTTGAAGATAATGTTATTTTCGTGTTAATATAGTCTTTGGATGAAAACGTTTTAAGAGAATAGCGGACCTTGTTCCAGCATGTAAAGAGCGGGGCGCTAGTATCTGACGTTTGATATTTGTACACTCAGGAGGCGGTAAAAATGGTACAACCTTATAAGCATGAGCCATTCACGAACTTTAAAGAAGAAGAACATCGTGAAGCATATTTAAAGGGTTTACAAACTGTAGAAAGCTATTTGGGCCAGGATTATGATCTATTAATTGGCGGAGAGCGCATTTCTACTGAAGATAAAATTGTATCAATCAATCCTTCTAATAAAGAAGAAGTCGTTGGCCGTGTTTCAAAGGCAAACCGCGATCATGCGGAAAAAGCGATGCAGGCTGCTGTGGAAGCATTCAAAACATGGAGAAAAGTAAAGCCGGAAACACGCGCAGATGTTTTATTCAAAGCTGCTGCGATTATCCGCCGCCGCAAGCATGAGTTCTCTGCTCTTTTAACAAAAGAAGCAGGAAAGCCTTGGAACGAGGCAGATGCTGATACTGCGGAAGCGATTGACTTCCTTGAGTACTATGCACGCCAAATCTTAGAAATCAAAGACGGAGTTCCAGTCAACAGCCGTCCGAATGAATATAACCGTTATGACTACATTCCATTGGGAGTGGGCATCATCATCTCTCCTTGGAACTTCCCGCTGGCGATCATGGCCGGCACAACTGTTGCTGCGATCGTAGCAGGAAACACAGTTCTGTTAAAACCAGCTTCTACAACACCGGTTGTGGCAGCTAAATTCGTAGAAGTGATGGAAGAAGCAGGCCTTCCAAAGGGCGTTCTAAACTTCGTGCCGGGAAGCGGTGCAGAAGTGGGCGACTACCTGGTTGACCATAAAGACACCCGCTTTATTTCCTTCACAGGTTCACGTGATGTTGGTCTTCGCATCAACGAGCGTGCATCTAAATTAAACGAAGGCCAAATCTGGCTGAAGCGTGTCATCGCTGAAATGGGCGGTAAGGACACAATCGTTGTCGACAAAGAAGCAGACCTTGAATTGGCGGCGACTTCCATCGTGGCTTCTGCATTCGGATTCTCCGGCCAGAAGTGTTCAGCATGTTCACGTGCGGTTATCGTAGAAGATGTATACGATCAGGTTCTAGACCGTGTGGTTGAACTGACTAACGAATTAACGCAGGGCAACCCTGAAGACCAAAGCAATTACATGGGTCCAGTCATCGACCAGGGTGCATTTGACAAGATCATGAGCTACATTGAAATCGGCAAAGAAGAAGGCAAGCTGATGACAGGCGGAGAAGGGGACAATTCTAAGGGTTTCTTTATCAAACCGACTGTATTCGCTGACCTTGCACCAGACGCGCGCTTAATGCAGGAAGAAATTTTTGGGCCTGTCGTTGGTTTCACAAAGGCAAAAGATTTCGACCATGCGCTTGAAATTGCCAACAACACGGAGTACGGCTTAACAGGAGCAGTGATCACACAGAACCGTGAGCACATCCAAAAAGCGCGTGAAGATTTCCATGTTGGAAACCTATACTTCAACCGCGGTTGTACAGGTGCGATTGTTGGATACCAGCCATTCGGCGGATTCAACATGTCAGGAACTGACTCCAAAGCGGGCGGCCCTGACTACATTCTTCTGCACATGCAGGCGAAGACTACTTCTGAAATGTACTAATAGATCTCCATTCGGAGGCGGGAACAGCAACTTGGTTGCTGTTCCTTTTTTAGTTGGATATTCAGCCCGCTGAGGTATATGATGAAAGAAGAACTGCAGATTGGAGTGATGAAAAAATGCCAATTAAAGCCCTGATCAATATTGATTACACAAATGATTTTGTTGCTGAAGACGGTGCCCTGACATGCGGCAGGCCTGGACAGCTATTGGAAAAGAAAATCTCAGAGCTCACACAAGAGTATATCGCTAGCGGGCATTACACTGTTTTTGCCATTGATGTTCATGATAAAGGAGACATCCATCACCCGGAAACAAATTTATTCCCGCCACATAATATCAGAAACACGGAAGGAAGGAATCTTTACGGCTCATTGCAGGAGGTTTATGAAACGAACAAGGAAGCTGAAAATGTTTATTTCATGAACAAAACCAGGTATTCTGCATTTGCAGGAACCGACCTGGAGATAAAACTGAGGGAGCGCAGTATAGAGGAAGTACACCTCGTCGGTGTATGCACCGACATTTGCGTCCTTCATACAGCAGTCGATGCTTATAATAAAGGGTTTAAAATAGTGATCCATAAAGATGCTGTTGCATCATTTGACCAGGATGGCCACGAGTGGGCCTTAAGGCATTTTGCAAAGACCCTTGGAGCGGAAGTAATTTAAATATGCTTTCTTTATAATTATGGGAAAATACAAAAAACCCTCTCCACATAGGAAGAGGGTTTCTGCAATTATTTTTTAAGGACTGATTTATATCGATCGTACTGTTCCTGAACTTCTGCTGATGGTGCCTTATCCAGAAGACTGACAACGATAATCGCCAGAGCTGCAAATAGGAAGCCAGGCGCTAACTCATAAAGATCAAATAGTCCGCCGGTAAGCTGTGCCCAAACAATTACTGTTACAGCACCAACAATAATACCGGCTAGGGCGCCATTACGAGTCATGCGCTTCCAGAACAGGCTCAGGATGATGACAGGTCCAAAGGCTGCACCAAATCCGGCCCATGCATAACTGACAAGTTCCAATACCTTGCTTTCGGGGTTATACCCTAAGAAGATAGCGATAATGGCAATGCCCAATACAGCAATTCTGCCAACAATCATTTCTTCCTTTTGGGAAGCATTTCTTCTAAAGATGGATTTATAGAAATCCTGTGCCAGCGCACTTGAAGAAACGAGCAATTGTGAGTCAACTGTGCTCATGATTGCTGAGAGAATGGCTGCTAATAGGAATCCGGCTACCCATGGATTAAAGAGTACTTGGGAAAACATAATGAACACTGTTTCAGAATTGGCAAGCGGTGCATCTGCAAAGTACGCTATTCCGGCAAAACCTACAAACAGAGCTCCGAACAGTGACAGTACCATCCAGGTCATACCGATCAACCGGGCTTTAGGAACATCATTTGTTGATTTTAATCCCATAAAGCGGACAAGAATATGTGGCTGTCCAAAGTAGCCCAGCCCCCATGCCAGCAGGGAAACAACGCCCACAAACGTGGCTCCTGAAGCAACATCCAAATGAGTTGGATCTATTGAACTGATCTGATTTAATGTTTCATTCCATCCGCCAAGTTCCTGAATCGCGGCAATTGGAATAATAATTAAAGCTAAGAACATTAGTATACCTTGGATAAAGTCAGTCCAGCTGGCTGCCAGGAACCCGCCAAATAATGTGTAGGACAAAATGACTGCAGCTCCGACCCAAAGCGCGAGTGTATAATCCATTCCAAATGAATTCTCTAAAAGAATAGCACCACCCACTAGACTTGAAGAAGTATAGAAAGTAAAAAAGATTAATGTAACAATTGCCGAAACAACACGCAATATTTTTGAAGTATCATGGAATCGGTTTTCAAAATATCCGGGTACCGTTATAGAATCGTTGGCTACTTCCGTGTATACACGCAGTGGTTTGGCCACAAACTGCCAATTTAAATATGCGCCGACAGCCAAGCCGATTGGAAGCCAAATCTCTCCCATACCTCCGAGATATACGGCACCAGGTAAGCCGAGCATCAGCCATCCGCTCATATCGGATGCCCCTGCACTCAAGGCTGCAACGCCAGGTCCCAGCCCTCGGCCGCCTAATACATAATCAGATAAATCTTTAGTCATTCTGGCTGCAAGCACGCCAATCAGCAGCATGCCGACCAGATACACAATAATCGCAATTAACGTTGGTATATTTATATCCATACTTACTTATTCTCTCCTTTCAGCAAAATATGAGATGCCTGATAGTACGATTAATAATGGCATTGGAATAAGAAGCCAAAGCCACGTCGCCATAGTGAGATCCATTTGTTCACCTCCATTTTTCTCTTAGTATCCCCATAAAATAATTCGTAGGAAAATCACCTTTTATACAGTAACATACAGTTTTGTGTTTGTTAAAAAAATTGTTTGGGGAAAGGTCCAATTCGAAAAGACGTTTATTATCATAACATAATAAAGGTTGGAGGACAAAAAATCTAAAAAACTATAAAGATACAAATGTATAAAAATTCGATATTTCGCATTAATTTGCTGTTATATCTCATATAACAACATAACTATACATCAAAATTAATAAAATTAAGTTGGTGACCTGAAGGGTTTATAAAAAAAGACCTAATTGTCATAGGCCCCAGTAAAATTACAGATCTAATTTTCTGAACACTTTCTCTAAAGAATTTTCCGTTGTTATATCCTTAAAGTCAATTCCGAGCTGGATGGCTGTCTGTGCGACTTCAGGACGGATGCCGAGCAAGGTTGACTGAACACCGATAAGTTTTAATGAGCTGATAACCTGGAAAATTTGGTGCGCAACCATTGTGTCGACCATGATGACACCCGAGAGGTCAATGATTAAATGAGTAATCCCCAGCTTTACACTCTGCTGCAAAGTAGATTCCATAATAAACTTGGCCCGTTCTGTATCAATATCCCCAATGAGCGGCAGCAGCCCAACTTCTGAGGATAGCGGGATAACCGGCGTGCTTAGTTCTTTTATTAATATAGATTGCGCGCTTAATCGGCTCAGCAATATATCCATAAAGTTTTCGGTGAAGGTTTCCATTACATAATCCAGCGTATAATCAATAACTTCCTGCCAATGAAATATATCTCCTGCTTTAATATCCAAGTCGGCAGTTTCAGCAAAACGTTTTATATGCATCCAATAAACCTTTCGGAATATGGAAAGATTTCTCTGAACATCGACAAGGGAGGTTCTGGATTTAACCCGATCAGCGGACGTCTGCTTTGTCCAGTTGGCTATCGTTTCCTTCATTTCTTCTTCTGTCTGAAGCAGCGATTTTGCTACAGTCCTGAAATACTTTGTATTTTGCTCCTCAACTTTCCTTGCCCTTTCCAGCGGGGCATCGGCGGAATAGTCGGAACCAGCCTTTACGACCTGAAAACTTCTCCAATCCTTCGTCATATCAGGGGCTTTTTCAACTAGATAATTATATAAAGATCGATTTTTATCTTCCATAAATTCTCCTTCATCCATCAGAATGATCAAAAAAACAACTAATCTCTATATCATAACACAGAGGGTGAAGGTGAAAAGGAGCGGGATGTTATATTCAGTAAATTTTAAATTTTTTAATTAAGGGGTTCCCATTCCGGATTAACTGTTATATAATACAAAACATAGATATTTAATTGTCTTATAACAACATAGAGTAAAAATATAACAGGGTTATATTTTTAGTGCTGTTATGTTACAGAGTGTTTTGCAGCCGGGATCTTGCTGAAATGATGATTTTTCTAAATTAAAAGGAGGATTTAATCAAATGGCAGATGAAAGAGTGCGTCAGTTGCAGGAAAGCTGGGAAATGGATGAACGCTGGAATGGAGTAGAAAGACCGTACACCGCTGAGGAAGTCATTAAGTTAAGAGGATCAATTGATATCGAACATACATTAGCTCGCCGTGGTGCAGAGAAGCTATGGAAGCTTGTGAATGAAGAAGATTTCGTCAATGCATTAGGGGCGTTAACGGGAAACCAGGCTGTACAGCAGGTTAAGGCTGGGCTGAAGGCCATTTACTTAAGCGGCTGGCAGGTTGCTGCCGATGCGAACCTGTCCGGAAATATGTACCCGGACCAAAGCCTGTATCCAGCCAACAGTGTTCCGAGTGTTGTAAAAAGAATTAATCAGGCCCTTCAGCGTGCTGATCAGATTCATCATATGGAAGGGGATCATTCCATTGATTGGTTCGCTCCAATTGTAGCAGATGCTGAAGCAGGGTTCGGCGGCCAGCTTAATGTATTTGAACTTATGAAAGGCATGATTGAATCGGGTGCCGGCGGAGTACACTTCGAGGACCAGCTTTCTTCTGAGAAGAAATGCGGCCATCTTGGCGGAAAGGTATTGCTTCCAACGCAGACGGCTGTTAAGAATTTAATTTCTGCAAGGCTGGCAGCAGATGTTATGGGAGTGCCGACTGTTATTGTCGCCCGGACTGATGCTAACGCAGCTGACTTGATTACCAGCGATGTAGATCCATATGATGCACCTTTTATTACAGGGGAACGCACTCCTGAAGGATTCTTCCGGACAAAACCAGGACTCGACCAAGCGATCGCTCGGGGATTGGCGTATGCTCCTTATGCAGATCTGGTATGGTGTGAAACATCTGAACCTGATCTTGATGAGGCCAGGCGCTTTGCTGAAGCCATTCATGGAAAATTCCCTGGCAAGCTGTTAGCGTATAACTGCTCTCCATCATTTAACTGGAAGAAAAAGCTCGATGACGAAACGATTGCAAAATTCCAGGTAGAGCTCGGCAAAATGGGCTACAAGTTCCAGTTCGTTACTTTAGCTGGATTCCATGCGCTGAACCACAGCATGTTTGAATTGGCACGAGGCTATAAAGACCGTGGCATGGCTGCGTATTCTGAACTGCAGCAGGCCGAATTTGCCAGCGAAACACATGGCTACACGGCGACAAGACATCAGCGAGAAGTAGGCACCGGCTATTTCGACCAGGTTTCCATGGTCATCACTGGCGGGACTTCCTCGACAACCGCTTTAAAGGGATCAACCGAGGAAGACCAGTTCACTGAAAAGCAGGAAGCTTAGTTTCTACCCTATGTAACTTGATTTTTTATCTTGTATATTCTCCTAATTTACACCTCTCTTCCTTGGAAGGGAGGTATTTTTTGCTTATCAGGCAAGCACAGTACCTCTTTCGAAAACATACATATTAAATAGGCTAAATTTGAAATAGGGCATAATACTGAATACAATGAAAGCACTGAGGTCAAATAAGGACGGAGGATGTACAATTGGCTGAAAATATAGATGATTATCTTCAACAGGGGATTCATGGACAGAAACAGACCAAGCCTGATGAGCGCCGCAAATTTCTTGGCTCGCTTCGGGAGAGGGTTATCATTGCCTTGAAGCAGCCGCAGATGAGGGAGGATGGAATCTATCCGCAGGTGGAAGAGGCCCTTAAAGCCAACAGCAAAGCTCATCTTTATCTGAATGGAAATATGAGCTACTCCTATTTATCAAAATATATTAAATTGGCTTCAGGCTATAAGGTCGAATATACAATCGTTACCAACAAAGAACATAATTCTGAGATCGGGCTGGTTCTAGCCTATGACTATGCAATTGATAAACCGGAAATATTTGTGGATAGGAAAACGGTCAAAGCAGAAGCGAAAAAGGCGAAAAAAGGCGGCCTATTTGCCAAACTATTTAAGCGGAAATGAGCAGCGTCTGGCGCGCTGCTCTATTTTTGGGGGTAAAGCATCACAATACCGGCCGAAATGTGGAGTTTACGGGCCAAATTTAAAAAATACCGGCTGAAATACAGGATTTACCGGCTAAATATAATAAAATACCGGCCAAACTTCTGCTTTTACCGGCCAATGCCAATTGTTCCGCTTTCTATTCCAAAGGCTTCAGATACTTATGCGGGTCCAAATCAGGACCTTCAATCACAATTGCAGTCATGCCAAGGTAAGAACCTGATTCATGTTCCTCGCCTTCAGACCAGTAAACAGCGGTTCCTTTTTGGACTGCAACCTGCTCACCGCCATCTGTTTTAACCCATCCGTCGCCTTCAACGATGAGAAATAGCTGGGGACATGCTGCCGGATGCATGCCTAAAACACTATTATCCTTAAGATGGATACACCCAACTGTAGCTGTTTTGTTTCTGATAATCGGGCTGATGCTGGCATTGTGGCTGCTGAATTGACTAATTTCCCTGCTGACATCCAAATCAAATCGGAAAAATTCCATAATCTTACCTCCTGTACTTATAGTCGCATCCCCATTAATTCGGTTTTACTTTTCATATATCCTCTAGAGAAAGACACAAACACACATTTCTCCCTCAACTCATGGTAAAATAAGCAGAAGATTGCTGAAACAGCCCGCTCTCGCGTGTTGCTTTAACGCGTGAAAGTTTGGTATGATCATAATAATTGTGCATAGACAGTATTCATTTTTGGAGGTGGCATTAATGTCGAGAATTTCAATAGATCAGGTTAAGCATGTTGCGCACTTGGCGCGACTTGCCATGACTGAAGAGGAAGCTGTAGCTTATACGGAACAGCTGGACAAAATGATTTCATTTGCAGAACTTTTGAATGAGCTTGATACAGATCATGTTGAACCAACATCCCATGTTCTTGATATGAAAAATGTATTGAGGGAAGATAAGGCGAATAAAGGGCTTCCACAGGAAGAAGTTTTGAAAAATGCGCCGGAACATCAGGATGGCTATATAAAAGTGCCGTCTATCATTGAGTAGGGAGGGGAAAATGGTGAGTTTATTTGATCATAAGGTATCTGAGCTTCATCAGCTTTTACATAAAAAAGAAATAACGGTTACTGATCTTGTCAGTGAATCGTACAAGCGAATCGGTGAAGTAGAGGACAAAGTACAGGCTTTCTTGACGCTTGATGAGGAAAGAGCCCGAGAAGCAGCAAAAAAAATGGATGACAAAATCGGAACGGACGAAGCAAAAGGCCTTTTGTTCGGAATGCCGGTCGGAGTTAAGGATAACATCGTAACGAAGGGACTGCGGACCACAAGTGCGAGTAAAATACTTGAGAACTTTGACCCGATTTATGATGCAACGGCTGCATCCAAATTACATAATGCTGAGACCATTACAATCGGCAAGCTGAATATGGATGAATTTGCAATGGGATCCTCCAATGAAAACTCAGGCTTTCAGGTAACCCGCAATCCCTGGAATCTTGAAAGAGTTCCCGGGGGATCTTCTGGCGGATCTGCTGCTTCTGTTGCTGCAGGAGAAGTTTTATTTTCTCTTGGATCGGACACAGGAGGTTCAATCAGACAGCCAGCTTCATACTGCGGAGTTGTTGGGTTAAAGCCAACATATGGAAGAGTATCCCGTTTCGGACTGATTGCATTTGCCTCATCTTTGGACCAGATTGGACCAATTACCCGCACAGTTGAAGATAACGCCTATCTGCTTCAGGCTATTTCAGGTGTGGACCCAATGGATTCTACTTCAGCAAATGTAGATGTCCCAAGCTATGCTGAAAGCTTAACTGGCGATGTTAAAGGGTTGAGAATCGCCGTACCAAAAGAATATTTGGCTGAAGGTGTAGATGAAGATGTACGCCAGTCAGTGCTGGAATCCCTGAAGGTGTTAGAAAAACTCGGGGCATCATGGGAGGAAGTTTCCCTGCCGCACTCCAAATATGCACTGGCAACGTATTATCTGCTGTCCTCCTCAGAGGCATCGGCAAACCTGGCTCGCTTTGATGGCGTACGCTATGGCTATAGAACAGCAGATCCTGAAAGTTTAATCGATTTATACAAAAAGACCCGTGCAGAAGGCTTCGGGGATGAAGTAAAACGCCGTATTATGCTTGGAACATTTGCTTTAAGCTCTGGCTACTATGATGCTTACTACAAAAAGGCACAAAAGGTGCGCACACTGATTAAACAGGACTTTGAAAATGTTTTTGAAAAGTATGATGTTATTATTGGGCCAACAGCGCCAACTCCTGCCTTTAAGATTGGTGAAAATATGTCTGATCCTCTGACAATGTATGCAAATGATATTCTGACAATCCCAGTTAACCTTGCCGGGGTGCCTGGAATCAGTGTACCTTGCGGATTTTCGGATGGAATGCCGCTTGGCCTTCAGATTATCGGTAAGCATTTTGATGAAGGCACTGTTTACCGCGTAGCACATGCATTTGAGCAGGCTACAGAATTTCATAAGCAAAAACCGGGACTGTAAGGGGGGAAATTCATGAAATACGAAACGGTTATCGGACTAGAAGTACATGTTGAGCTTAAAACAGATTCAAAAATATTCTCGGCAAGCCCTAACCATTTTGGGGCAGATCCAAACTCCAACACAACAGTAGTCGATCTCGGCTACCCTGGAGTGCTGCCTGTCATTAATAAAAAAGCAGTTGAATTCGGAATGAAAGCTGCGATGGCGCTGAACTGTGAAATCGCACCAGTTACAAAATTTGACCGGAAGAATTATTTTTACCCGGATAACCCTAAAGCCTACCAGATTTCGCAATTCGATAAGCCCATTGGAGAACATGGCTGGATTGAGATCGAAGTCGATGGCTATAAGAAAAAAATCGGCATTACGCGTATTCACCTTGAAGAGGATGCAGGCAAGCTGTCTCATGCTAAAGGTTATTCTCTTGTAGACTATAACCGCCAGGGTACTCCTCTGATCGAGATTGTTTCTGAGCCGGATATCCGCACGCCAAATGAAGCATACGCATATTTGGAAAAGCTAAAGTCCATCATCCAGTATACTGGCGTTTCTGACTGTAAAATGGAGGAGGGTTCACTTCGCTGTGATGCGAATATCTCCCTTCGTCCTGTCGGCCAGGAGGAATTTGGCACAAAGACAGAGCTGAAGAACCTGAACTCGTTTAACTTTGTCCGCAAAGGGCTAGAGTACGAGGAGAAGCGGCAGGAAGAGATTCTAAGTTCTGGGGGAACAATCCAGCAGGAAACATTGCGTTATGATGAAGCAACTAATAAAACGATCCTAATGAGGGTAAAAGAAGGTTCGGATGATTATCGTTATTTCCCTGAGCCTGATTTACTTGATATCCATATTGATGAAGAGTGGAAAGAGCGTATTCGTGCAGAAATCCCTGAGCTTCCGGACCAGAGAAAGAACCGCTATATTGAAGAACTTGGGCTGCCGGCTTATGATGCAGCTGTCCTGACAGTCACAAAAGAAACTTCTGATTTCTTTGAAGCGGCTGTGAATCAAGGAGCTGACGCCAAACAGGCTTCCAACTGGGTAATGGGTGAATTGTCAGCTCACTTGAATGCTGAACAGAAGGAACTGACAGATATAGCTTTGACACCTGAAGGACTTGCCGGCATGATTAAGCTGATCGAAAACGGCACCATCTCTTCCAAAATTGCCAAAACAGTCTTTAAAGAGCTGGTTGAAAATGGCGGAGATCCGAAAACAATCGTAAAAGAAAAGGGCCTTGTCCAAATTTCGGACGAAGGCGCACTTCTTAAGATTATCGGTGAAACACTTGATGCGAATCCGCAATCCATCGAGGATTTCAAAAATGGAAAGCAAAAAGCAATCGGCTTCCTAGTCGGCCAAATTATGAAAGCCACAAAAGGACAGGCCAACCCGCCGCTTGTTAACAAATTATTGCAGCAGGAAATACAGAAAAGATAAAAGGTGAGCTGATGGGAATCCATCAGCTTTTCTTGTAAGAATGTATAAATTTTTGAATATCGATAACTGTCTAGCTCCAGCGCCTACCCCCTCGAGGTCACAAGCCAAGCCTTCCAAAAAGGCAAAGAACGCCTTTCCGGAAGGCTCGTCTTGTGCTTGTCGGGGGTGAGCAAGGCGCTTGCGCTTTTCCTGTATTCGACAAAAATAATCTCTATTTCCCAGGAAAAGATTTGGTTTTACAAAGTGCTGCAGCAAATGCAGGAATGAAAGCGGATAATAAAGAATAAACACTAAAGATATCGAAAAAAGGGAGTGGGTTTATGGAATTAATGGATTGGTTTGCAAAGGGTCTAAGTACGCAGAATTATATAGAAGCGATGCAAGTTAACAAAGAAGAGATGAATAAAATCTATAATCTTTTTTCATTATCCGATGACGAAAAAACAAGATTGGCAGAGCTTAAGGATGCTGGCATGAAAGTAATTGCCCTCACTGAGGATTGGTGCGGTGATGCGATGCTGAATAATCCGATTCTATTAAAAATCTCAGAGGAAACCGGCATGGAAGTCCGTTTTGTTTTGAGGGATCAGAACCTTGAGCTTATGGACCAGTATTTGACTAACGGAACATCCAGAGCGATACCGATTTATATCTTTATTGATAAAGAAGGGGATGAATTTGCTGTTTGGGGACCGCGTGCCAAACAAATTCAGGAACTGGTGGATAGTGAAAGAAGCAAGCTTCCTGCACAGGAAGCTGAGGACTTTAAGGAAAAACAAATGAGCATGTACAGGAAACTAACCTCTTCCTATCAGGAGGATTCGAAGATTTGGCATACAGTTGCTGATAGTATAATAGATGTTCTTGTTTCGGGAAAATAAAGGGGGAAGGGTGTTTTAAATGGGCTGGAACCGAAATTCCATCACTGCGAAACTGGATATAAAATACCCTGTTTTCCAGGCTCCCATGGCTGGAGGGATGACAACACCGCAATTAATCAGCGAGGTATCAAATTGCGGCGGGCTTGGAAATATGGGTGCTGGCTATATGAGTCCGGATGAAATAAGAGAGAATATAAAACAGATTCGGAAATTGACTGATCGGCCGTTTGGCGTCAATCTCTTTGTTCCGGATAGTGAGGCTTCGGCGGATACAGAGGACATCAGCAGCATGGGGGATGTGCTTGAACGATACAGCAGTGAGCTTGGCATGGCGGGAAAACCAGCTCTTCCGGATAAGGATTATGCTGCTTTATACAAAAAACAGCTTGATGTTTTGATGGAAGAACGTGTGCCTGCTTGCAGCTTTACGTTTGGCATACCCGATTCGGCCATCCTTTTTGAATTGAAGAAACAGGGTACGCTGATTTTTGGAACTGCAACGAATGTCAATGAGGCAGTGGAATGGGAAGAGGCGGGTGCAGATATCATTGTTGTTCAGGGGTCAGAAGCAGGGGGGCACCGCGGAACTTTTCACAAGGAAGAAAGCGGGATGATCGGTTCCATGGTTCTCATACCGCAGGCGGCAGATGCAGTAAGCTGTCCTGTGGCTGCAGCAGGGGGAATCATGGATGCCCGGGGTATAGCTGCGGCCATGATCCTTGGGGCAGAAGGAGTCCAGCTTGGAACGGCCTTTCTTGCATGCAGGGAAAGCGGGGCTCACCGGTTGTATAAGCGAGCTCTATTAAATGCAGGGAATGACCAGACAGCTGTGACGAAAGCATTCTCAGGAAAGCCTGCAAGAGGGATTCGCAACAGGTTCATGGAAGAAATGAAAGGCAGGCAGGTGTTGCCTTATCCATTGCAGAATGATATGACAGCTCCTATCCGGAAGCATGCAGCAAAGCTGGAGCGGACGGAGTTTATGTCCTTATGGGCCGGACAGGGAGTAGGAATGGCTGAAGAGGTGACAGTGAAGGAACTGATGACCAGGCTTGTTAAGGGGACAGAATTATTATTGGATAAGTAAAAAGCAGTGCCAAGTGTGGCACTGCTTTTATCTTATCGCAGTCTAACGAGCAGTAAGACCCCCACTTCAAGATTCAGAGGAATCACCGGAGGATAAGTGGGGGTCAAACTGCCCGTAAAGGCCCGATTGGTGAGATACAGTGAAACTTGCCGAGGCGCAGGCAGAGGCTTAGTTGAACCAATCGGGTTCGTAGTGTCGATTGATCGAAGCGCTAGCGGAGATCTTAGCGACACTAGAACGCGACTAACAATCAGTGGGGGATAAGGAAAACCCCCACTGATTGAAGTTTCACTTTATTTGCCGGCCAATACGTTTGTAAGAGGCGGTACAATTTGCTTTTTGCGTGAAACAACGCCCTTCAATACGGCACTGTTGTTTTCAAGTGTTACATCATAAGCTTTTTCAACTGCTGCAGCTTCTTTGCCAAGAGAAATGGCAACTGAGTCGTTGTTAAGGATATCAGTTAAAACAAAAACAAAAAGATCCAGCTCTTTGTTGTTAATGTTTTCAGTAATTACAGCTTCCAATTCTTCCTGGCGGCTTAGTACGTCATTCAGGTCCACAGCATTAACCTGAGCGATTTCTGTTTTATAGCTTCCCATTTGGAATTCCTTTGCGTCAAGGGAGATTAGCTCTTTCACACTCTTCTTGCTTAAGTCTGCTCCTGCTTTCAGCATTTCCAGACCATATTCTTCAGCGTTTACTCCCGCAATTTCAGCAAGTTCGCGTGCTGCTGCAACGTCCTGGTCTGTGCATGTTGGAGATTTGAACAGCAGGGAATCGGAAATGATGGCAGAAAGCATAAGGCCAGCAGTTTCCTTGCTGATTTCCACTCCGTTTTCTTTGTACATTTTGTTCAGAATGGTTGCTGTACAGCCAACAGGCTCTGCACGGTAGTAAAGCGGATCGCTTGTTTCAAAATTCGCAATGCGGTGGTGGTCAATAACCTCCAGGATTTTCACATCTCTGATATCATCAGCGCTTTGCTGGAACTCGTTGTGGTCTACAAGAATTACTTCGCCCGCTTCCTTGGATACTGCTTCAACAAGCCCGGGAGCTTCAGTCTTAAAATAATCCAGGGCGTATTGTGTTTCCTCATTTACCTTGCCCAGGCGGATTGGCTCTGCATCAACGCCTAATTTGTTTTTTAATTCTGCATAAGCAAGTGCTGAACAGATTGAGTCAGTGTCAGGGTTTTTGTGTCCGAATACAAATACTTTTGACATAATTCCTACTCCTTCTATATGTAATGTTGGTTTTTGCATGCTGTTATTTTACCATATTTCTAATGTAATGGCGGTACGGGGAAAAATCAAATTTTGTTTTTTTCAATTGTTGGAGGAAGCTTGGGTGTTTTGGAGAAATATAAAAAAAGTAAGGAGGAGACAAACATGGGAAAAGTAGCCGTAATATCTGATATTCATGGAAATATCACAGCTCTGGAGGCTGTTCTGGACAATATCCGTGAACGCGGAATAGAGAATATTTTTTGCCTTGGTGACTTAATAGGAAAAGGACCCAATTCTCTTAAAGCTGTTGAATGGATTAAAGAGACCTGTGAAGTGGTCCTCCTTGGGAACTGGGATGACTTTATGCAGAAGCCGCTGGATTTTGAAGAGGGGCAGTGGCATCAGAGACAGCTGGGTGAAGAGGCCCTGTCCTACTTAGGCACACTTCCGTTCCATCACGATTTTTATATGAGCGGAAAATACATCAGACTCTACCATGCTTCAGCCAAAAGCATCTATCACCGGGTTGTGCCGATGAGGGATTCGTATGAAGAAAAACTGGCTATGTTCGAGAATACAGAGAAAATTACTGCCGGAGAGGATGGCAGGATTCCGGATGTTATCGGGTATGGGGATATTCACGCAGCCCTGGTTGAACCGATTCATCCGCAAAAGACACTATTCAATGCGGGAAGCGTCGGAAACTCCCTTGATATCCCTCAGGCTACCTATGCAATTTTGAATGGGGAATACTTATCAAAAGAGGCTGCACCTTTTTCCATCGAGATTGTCAGGGTTCCATATGATATTGAGAAAGAAATCAGTATGGCCAAAGATATGGGAATGCCGAATCTTGAGGCCTACGCGCTGGAGCTGCGCGAAGCGAAATATAGGGGGGCGCCGAAGAAAGTGCAGGCAGAGAAATAGGAGCCACTGGTCCTGAAGGCACATAAAAAACGCTGAGCGAACATAAAAAATTAAATCCTCACTGAATTTACGAATGCAGCCATAAAAACAACCAAAAAAGCTGACTTACGTCCAATGCGCAGTCAGCTTTTTGTATGATTAAAAGATTTTCCTGCCTTTTTTGGAAAGAGCGTAATAAATGCCGTGCTGCAGGTTTGTGAAGCAGTTAAATTTAGAGAGGTTAAAATTCGTTTCCGTAATTTTAGTGCCAAGTTCCGGAGAAATGCCAACCAGGATCGTTTCGGTGCCGATCAGATTAGCTGCAGCAGCCAGTTTGCTTAAGAATTCCACCGTATAGGCACTGATGGACTGATTTAACCCGGTCAAGTCCAGGATTAGGCAATCTGCCTGGTGCTTCGGAAGGCTATGAAGAGTTTTATCGACGAGTTCTTCAGAGCGGAATTCATCATATCTTCCCAAAAGAGGAACAACAACAATTCCATCAAGGACAGGAATAACCGGTGAAGAGATTTCTTTAACAAGCTGTTTAAGTTCTAACGTGCGTACCTCCACCAATTTCTCAAGCTCACTGATTTTTTTGGATTCTTCGCGTCTGGCTAAAGCGTGGATATTTTCCTCAACCGTAACGCTTGAAGGGAAGAAATCCAGCTCTGAATAATCCTGGCCGGCTAACTGGTCAGATATTTTTTTATACCATATGCTTGTCCCAAACACAGATGAAAAGATTCCCGCAAAATGTCCAGGCAGAAAGGTTCCGGATTCATTTTTACCCTGTTTCCTGTTAATCTTATATTCCCAGCTGTCAACAGTTCTGACCCTGGCAGTTTTGGCAGCGGGATCTACATTAGTGATGATGAATTTCCCCCAGCCGGCTGAAGCGTATATTCTGGGGATGATGTTAGCTACTTCGGCTACAGGCAGATTCATGTCTTTAAAAAACTTTCCTACAACTAGTCCCTGCCTGAAGCCGGCTGTCTCAAGTACAAGGCTGGAAGTTTCTTTTCCTGAAATCTCCTCAATCGTATCAAAAAAGCTTTTCATGGCGGAACTTATCCAAAAAAGGACAGAGTCTTCACCTTCAAAATTAAACAGACCTTTTTCCAGGTCCCAGTTAAAATTAAAACCATCAATTTTTGTTTCAAGCACAAGGCCTGCCTCTTTCATACCATTACCCCCTGATATTGATATGTATATTTAATTTACTTTTAATTTTCTGGTATGCAACTCATATTAAATACCCTATATTTCAATCAATAAACCTGTTTTAAAAAATTATCTTCGTCTGTTTATATTCAATTTCTTTGACTTTTCATTCACATAAGCGTACATAATCTCTTTCTCATTCAAATGGTTTTGTCGAAGCTGGTCTAATAGCCAATCCTTAGTCTGTCCGAGCAGCTCGAGATTACGCGCTTGAATCCTGCCATCCACAATCACTGCAATCGGGAGCCCCTCATCCTGAATAGGGATCTTTAAATGCTCAACTGTTACAGGCGTATTGGCCACTTTCGGTATGATGCTCACTTCACCGATTGGCTCGAGAATAGCGTAATCAACATCCGCAATCTTGGGGTAGCCTTTGCTTCTTAAGATGGACAGCAGCTGAGACATGGAAAGATGGGACTTCTCCAGATTGTCTTCAAGGATTTCCCCATTTTTAATCAGCATCGTCGGCTCACCAAGAAAAAAACGGTTGCCAATCTGGTTTAAAGTCAAATACGAGAAAAGAATGTGGAGGCCCACAAGAATGGCCAATGCTATTAATGTCGGCAAGTATTCTGTGCTAATGAGAGGCTCAGAAGCAACTGTGCCAACGATAATAATGGCGACAAGGTCATAAGGTGTCATCTGGATAATCGTAGATTTCCCCATCAGTCTCATAATCATGATAGTGATTAAGTAAAGACTCGCTATTTTTAAGATCAAGAACATATGTAAGCTCCTTTGAACGCACTTTATTCAAAGGTTTTGCTTAAAGAGCTGCTTTCATGTGAAAAATAAAAAAAACCCGAATGCAGATACGGGTTTCAATCAGGCTCGCTTTTTATCATCTCTTGGAGGGATGCGGTCATCTTTTAAGCGCTTATCATTGATTTTAGGCTCATTATTATCAATAAAGTTCTTAATGTTTGAGCGATGCAGGAAAATCAGAAATAATAAGAAAATAGAAAAGATAAGTTCATGTTCAGTGCCTTCAGTAAATAAGGAATAGACAAGCAAGGATGCACCCACCGATAAAGAGCCGAAAAAAACATACTTGGTCAGGAAAATGACAGCCACAAAAGAAATATAGGCGATTAAAAACATCCAGATATTTGCAGCAATCAATACGCCAGCTGTGGTTGCAATGGCTTTTCCTCCGCGGAATCCTGCAAAGATCGGAAAGCAGTGGCCGGCAACTGCGACCATCCCGACTATTAGCGGATCAGCTTCAGCACTCAGAATGACAGGAATTGCCGCAGCGGCGGCGCCCTTGCCCACATCCACCAGCAGTACCACGATAGCCGCTTTTTTGCCAAGAACCCTTAATGTATTAGTGGCACCAGGATTATTGCTGCCATGATCACGAATGTCAATTCCAAAGGCAAATCTGCCAAATAATAAGGCAGTAGGAATTGATCCTATTAAGTATGCTGCCAGGTAAATAAGAAAAGTCATCGTATTCATCCTTTTTCATCAATATATTCAATTGTTAATTAGAGTTGTCCATTATTTGAAAATTTTTTACTAGCCTCCTCTGCATGTAGTCATCGCTTACAGTTTACCATATAATGGTTTAGTGAAGAGGGAGAATTAATCATTATCCAGAATAGAAAATTCTGTAACTTTTTTAGTGAGAGATTATTATAAGTAAGGTATTGAATTATTCCATTCTCTAAATTATGATTGTTTCGGCACTCAAAAAGATAACATGTAATTCGAATAGTTATAAGGATATGTTTGATAAAAATAATACCCTGCAGGATATTATTTGTGTTTCAAAGCACGACCTGTAAGGAACTTTGGAAGGAGATGATTTTCATGGAGCATTTTTCATTGGAGGAATGGCGGAAATATGCAAAAAATGAGCTTTCTGAACCTGAGCGTGAACTCTATGAAGATCATCTATATATATGTGATCAATGTCTGGAAGTATACCTTGAAGCAATGGACGAGGAGGAGGACTCTTTGCCGGCAATGCCGGGGGAAGAGGACTTTACAACTCTTGTCATGGCTCAGATTACAGGCGAAATTCCCGAAGAAGCTTCTAAGGAACAGAGTGGGCTGCCAACTAAAGGCTCTTTGTTTGAGCGCTGGTTTCCTCTTGCCTTTGCCGGCTTTATGCTCATTGGGGGATTAGTAACCATGTACCGGGAGAAAAATCAAATAGATCAGGAGTAACTCTTAACGGAAGTTAGGAGTTTTTTATATTGGCTCTGTTATAGATTATTGTAGTTTTTTTAGCATCCTGTTGATTGGAGCGGAAGGCACGAGATCCTCGAAAATGCATTCGCATGTTCTTCGTGCGGTGTTTACTCAAGGAAGCTTATTCAAAGTCCTGAAGGAGTGCGGATCAAAGGGAGACCCAGCAGGAGCAAAGCGACGAGGAGGCTCCCGGACCGCCCGCGGAAAGGGAGTGCCTAAAGCGGAAGTCAACAGGCCAATTTAATAGAACTATATGAAAAAAATTTGAAAATTCATATAAAAATATTTACAATAAAAAGACCGATCAGTTTATTTTTAATTACAAACCTGGGGAGTGGGAGATATGGGAAGAAGGCAGGTTCCGCAGGAAATGCAAAAAAAGAGCAAGAGTGTACATCTTGAGCAATGGATTTGGGATTTGGCAGCGCAAATGCAGCCGTGCCGTTCAGCAGCTATCAGAGATTTATTTCTCGCTAAAATGAAAGAAGACTTGATAAAAGCGGGATTGGCTGAGGAAAATACGGAAATCACGAGTGAACATGCCAGCCTGTATTCAGAAGAAATTCTGAAAAGCAGTGAAATCAGCCGGAAGTGCTGCTGATAAATTAATAACTAAAAGAGAATAAATCAAATGCCTTGGAGGGACAGAATTGCCGCCAATCGTATCAGAGGAATATAAACGGAAAAAAAAGAAAGAGATCCTGTCGGGCGCCTTGGCCTGCTTTGCCAAAAAAGGATTTCAGGCAGCGACCATAGATGATATTGTCGCTTATTCAGGAATCAGCAAGGGAGCTATCTATAATTATTTTAAAAGCAAGGAAGAAATCTATCTGGAGCTGTTGAATGAGCAGACAGAATCAGCTAATGCAAGACTTGCAGAGAAAATATCGATGTTCTCCTCCGCAGAAGAGAAACTTGAATACCTGTTTGACTTGTACAGGGATATGAGCCCATTCAGCCAGGAACGGAAAGATAGAATAACTGTGCAGCTGGAATTTACGCTGCATTCCTCAAGAGATGAGAATCTGAATCGAATCCTGAATGAGCGTGGAAAGAAGTTCTTTTTAAAGCTGATAACAGATATTATGGAGGAAGGACAGAACACCGGGGAATTCCGTTCCGATGCAGATCCAAACCATGTAGCAGGATTGTTTTGGACTTTTATGGACGGGGCAATGCTTCATAGAGTAATTAATGAAGAATATCCATATAGAACCATTATTGACTACGTTAAGAGCCTTGTTTTGCAGGACCTCAAACAGGAGTAATGCTTAACCTCATCCTGGATAATGCTGATTTGAAGCACCTGGCCAAGAAATATAACTTAATTACGATACTTTTTTGCTTAATGAGGGTATAATTCATTTGTGCATCTGTCCACTTGTGAAAACACCAGGAAGTGAATAGAATAGAAACGGTTAGCTGTGAAAATTGCTAAGCCGCGGACTATTCGCTATGATGTAAAAAGATGGAATGAAAAGTATTAAGTTTAGATATTTCAATAATAGGATGATGGGCTATGAAAAGAGCAAGAATTATTTATAACCCGACTTCAGGCCGGGAAATTTTTAAAAGACATTTAGCAGAGGTTTTGCAGAAATTGGAGACAGCTGGCTATGAAACGTCATGCCATGCTACCACAGGTGAAGGGGATGCCATTAAAGCTGCCCGGACAGCTGTTGAACGCAGATTCGACCTGGTCGTTGCAGCAGGCGGTGACGGCACGATTAACGAGGTTGTAAATGGACTCGCTGAACAGGATTACCGTCCGCGCCTCGGCATTATCCCAATGGGCACAACTAATGATTTTGCCCGTGCACTCCATATTCCAAGAGATGTGGAAGCGGCAGCGGATATTATTGTAAAAGGAGATACCATTCCTGTTGATATTGGCCGCATTAATGATAAATATTTTATTAATATCGCTGGCGGAGGAAGGCTGACAGAGCTGACTTACGAGGTGCCAAGCAAGCTTAAAACCATGATTGGCCAGCTTGCCTATTACCTTAAGGGAATTGAAATGCTGCCTTCTATCCGTTCAACTGAAGTCAGCATTGAGTTTGACGGGAAAATCTTTGAGGGTGAAGCCATGCTTTTCCTTGTCGGTCTGACAAATTCAGTCGGCGGTTTTGAAAAACTTGCGCCGGATTCCTGTATTAATGACGGACTCTTCTCCCTGCTGATCTTAAAGAAAACCAATCTCGCCGATTTTATCCGGATCGCGACAATGGCAGTCCGGGGTGAGCATGTAAAGGATCCGAATGTCATCTACACGCAGGCAAACCGCATTAAAGTGCGATCCAAGGAGAAGGTACAGCTCAATCTTGACGGTGAATTTGGCGGGCTTCTTCCTGCCGAATTCGTAAACCTGTACAGGCATTTGGAAGTATTTGTTCCTATCGATCAGATTCGTGAGGAAGACCGCCCGACAGATTGGGAAAGCTCCCATGAATAATAGGAGGTCCGCTCTATTACAGAGCGGGCTTTTATTTTGCAGTAACACAAGAAGTTGTGAACGATGCAAATAGAAAAGTATTACTGCAAATAGAAGTGTGAAAGAGCACATAGACAGGAGAATCCTGCAAATGGACTGGGAAAAATGCAAATACAGGATTCGTTTCTGCAAATAGACATGCTGCGGGGTATGCAGGTCCAAAGGATCTGAAAGATATCCATTTCGTATTTAACCCTATTTTGTGATACAATCTGTCTAGTCAAAATAGGTCACGGAATTAAGCTGAAAAGGAAGAAAATGATGAGCAGAACTTTACCTGTGCAAAAAAATGATTATATAGATGTGACATTTGAGGATTTGACCCATGAAGGGGCAGGAGTGGCAAAGGTTGACGGCTACCCGTTATTTGTGCCGGATGGACTTCCGGGTGAGAGAGCAAAAGTCAAAGTAATAAAGGTGAATAAGGGATATGGGTTTGGGCGCTTGATTGAGACCTATGAAAGCAGCCCATACCGGGTGGAAGCACCCTGCCCGATTTATAAGGAGTGCGGAGGATGTCAGCTGCAGCACCTGAGCTATGAAGGCCAGCTAATCGCCAAGGAAAAACAGGTCAGAGATGTACTGGAAAGAATCGGGAAACTAGAGGGCGTCAAGGTGCATCCGGTTCTCGGCATGAAGAATCCGTGGCGCTACAGAAATAAAGCGCAGGTTCCGATTGGCGAGCAGGAAGGCGGTCTGATCGGCGGATTTTACCAGCAGCGCACCCACCAGATCATCGATATGAAGGAATGTCTCATTCAGCAGGAAAAAAATGATGAGGTTGTTCAAAAGGTAAAGGAAATTTGCGGCCGCTATGGTGTCCGAGCTTATGATGAAGGCAGGCATAAAGGTGAGCTCCGCCACGTGATGGCGCGCTATGGTCTTGTGACAGGCGAAGTGATGATTGTCCTTGTTACAAGGACGAACGAGCTCCCGAATAAGCAAAAGATTGTGGAAGAGATTGCAGCAAGTATCGAAGGTGTTAAATCCATCGTCCAGAATGTGAATTCGCGGAAGACAAATGTGATCATGGGAGATGTTACACGAGTTCTCTGGGGTGAAGAAGTGATCTATGATTTTATTGGCGATATCCAATTTGCGATTTCCGCCCGCTCCTTTTATCAGGTGAATCCGGAGCAAACGAAGGTTTTATATGATAAGGCACTGGAATATGCGAATTTAAGCGGAGAAGAAAAGGTTATCGATGCGTACTGCGGAATTGGCACCATTTCTCTTTTCCTGGCACAGAAAGCAAAAGCAGTGTTCGGAGTTGAAATCGTGCCGGAAGCCATTGAGGATGCGAAGAGGAATGCGGAATTGAACCGGATGACAAATGCTACATTCGCAGTCGGGAAAGCAGAAGAAGTAATTCCTGAATGGTATAAAAAAGGGAACACGGCAGATGTGCTGGTCGTTGACCCGCCGCGCAAAGGCTGTGATGAGGCTCTTTTGAAAACCATTTTAAGCATGAAGCCAAAGAAAGTCGTCTATGTATCCTGCAATCCGGGAACATTGGCAAGGGATCTGCGTATTTTAGAAGATGGCGGATATAAAACCATCGAAGTGCAGCCTGTGGACATGTTCCCGCAGACTATGCATTGTGAAGCAGTCGCGGGATTAGAATGGAAAGAGGGCAGCTGACCTAAGGGAAAGCTGCTTTTTTTTTGAGTTCTAAAGAATCCTCATGCTTTTTTTCATATAATTCTGTAAAATATAGTTTATAGAGTTATTTAATGGGGTGAGGTTAATGGTCAATGATTTCCCGATCCTAGGTAATGATGGTGAATCGATTTATTCCAATCCTGATGAATTGCTTGATTTGTTCCTGAATTGTACCGCAGATGGTGTAGCCATCATAGATATGGAAAACCGTTTTATAAGGGTTAATCATATGTATACGGTGATTTTTGGTTATACCGAAGCGCAGGTTATCGGCCGGAAGTTTACCGATTTTCAGAATCTGGAAGAAGTAAAGAAGATTATAAAACTGGTCAAGCTGGGGAAGGTTTACAGCAATGTGATCACACAGCGCTATCATCAGGATGGTTCGATTCTGGATATATCGGTTTCCTATTCACCTTTCAGAAACTCTAAGGGGAAAATCATAGCTGTTCTGGCTATATTCCGGGATATGACAGAGTTTAAAAGCATGGAAAGGGAATTAAGAAAAACCAGGGAACTGTATGACTTGATTACGAAGAATACGACAGATATGATCAAGGTCTTCACAAGGGAAAAAACGGTGATTTATGCATCCCCATCTCATGAAAAAGTATTGGGGTATTCGCCGGTGCATCTTGTGGGGAAGTCCTGCACCACTATCATATATTCAGAGGAAGAGAGAGAAAAGTTTAACAAAGTCTCTCAAAACCTGCTTGAAACAGGAGAGCCACAGCTCCTTGAGACAAAAATGAATACGGCCAATGGTGATGTCGTTTTCGTAGAGACTAGCATTTCCCCTATTTTCAACGACCGGGGCGAAATTGAATTATTTGTGGCAGTAGGCAGAAACATAACAGACAGAGTGAATAATGATGCTGTTTTGCGGAATTTGGATCGCCTTTCCATTATCGGACAGCTTGCAGCAGGGGTTGCCCACGAAATCAGGAACCCGCTGACTTCTCTAAAAGGTTTTTCAAAACTGCTCCAATCAAGCATTAATCAGGAAAAGCAGGATAATTATCTATCCATAATTATGGAAGAGCTGGATCGAATTGATATCATTGTCAATGAGTTCATGTCTTTGGCAAAGCCTCAGGCAATCGAGTTTGAGAAAGGGAACTTAATGTCCATTCTGGAAAGCACGATTAAGGTGCTTCATCCGCAGGCTCTGCTTCATAATGTCCAGATTCATCTCAAACATAGTGAGAATGATATCATGCTATTATGTTCACCTCCTCAGCTGAAGCAAGTGTTTGTGAACTTTTTAAAAAATGCGATTGAAGCTATGCCGAATGGCGGAAATGTATATATCAGCATGCAGCAAATAGAGCGCGGGCGTGTAAGGATTGCTTTTGCAGATGAAGGAGCAGGCATTGATGATGAAATGCTGAAGCATCTTGGGACACCTTTTTATACAACAAAAGATAAAGGAATCGGTCTGGGGCTCACGGTCAGCAACAAAATTATACAGGAACACCAAGGGCTGATGACTATCGATAGTTTTATAGGTGAAGGAACTACAGTAACTGTAGAATTGGATTGTATATAGTTTGTTCTGCCCATCTCTTTAGGGGTGGGTTTTTTTCAAAAATGAAACACGGCCTTGCAGCATCTAGCAAGTCCGTGTTTTTAATTAAAATGCATCTTTCAGAACTTCACCCTCCAAAAAGTCAGGAGCCGGTATCTCCAGCAGTTTATAAACTGTCGGGGCGATATCCAGTGTGGTAATCGAACCAATTCCGCTGTTACCTTTAAAAGAAGGACCCTGTGCAAAGAATACCGCCTTGAGTTCTTTCCGGTCAGGATTGCCGCCATGGCTGCCAAGTTCTATTGCCGGCATTTGGGGGTCTGTTAAGCTGCTGCCCATCATATAGCCACTTGCACCAAGCAGCAATATGTCTCCCTGGTTAGGGTGCTTATTCTCTTTATTGTTATCATAGGCAATCTGATAAGGCTTTTCTTGTTTCCTGAAAAGGTAATTGGAAAATTGCTTTGCCGTTTGATTAAATTGGCTGAACTTTCCTTCGGCGAGAAAATCACCGGCTTCACCTAAATAGCCCTTAAGGATTTTTGTCTTAAATTCGGGTTTGATTTTATATTCGCTAAAGAGCTTCACCACTTGGTCTGCAGCCTTTTCCTTTTCTCTTTTGGTGAGGTTTTCATTCAGATATATTTGGGCAGCTGATCCGCTGGCTACAGCCATTGCTTTGGAGTTCTCCTCATCCACTTTGCCTTTTTTATCTGTTTTTAAGAGACCTGCTTCTTTCAGAAGAGTGTTTGGAGCCAGAATGGTGTGGACTGGCTCCATGCCGTGATCAGATACCACAAGAAGGTGGTCTTCTTCGCTAAGGCTGTCCATCGTCTGTCCTACTACATCATCTGCAAGCTTGTAGGCCCATTCAATGTATTTCGAATGTCTTTGGGAATTTCCCTCTGAATACCCGGGCTGCCGCGGATCTGTCAGCAGAAAATGATGTGATTCATAATCAATCTGAGGTGTGTAAAACATCAGCAGATCGGGCTGGTATTTTTCTTTAATATAAAGAGACACATCAGTTGCCCAGTGGACAAAACGCGAACCAATTTCCTCGTACTCTTCTCGAGTAATCCACTTTTTTTCAAAAGCCTTTGTATCATCCTGGACGGGGAAAAAGCCGAATTCCGATAGCAGCTCCTCTTCAAATCCTTCTGGACCTTCAATGAGGGCTGATGTAACAGCAGTCCGGTAAATGCTCGCTTTCTCAAGGCTGGTATCAGTCTTCAGCTTAAACCAAAATCCTGCAGATTCACCGTCAGCTTCAACAGGAATTGATCCCCATTCATTGGCATTGACGATAACATCTTCGGAGTCTGCACTACGGTTTTCCGAAAAAATGAAGCGGTTATAACTGGTTTTTCCATCATCCGAAGTGTCTAAAGCTAATATATAGATCTCTTTATTCTGTGCTTTTTTCAAAGGAAGCTTAACTATAGCTTCCTTTGCAGGGCTGAAGGTGTTTTCGGTGTGCTTCCAGCTCTCTGTTTTTTTGAACTGAAGCTTATCGAGTGAGCTCTCTGCCCAGGTTTCACCATAATAAACTGCATAATCAGCCTGTCCGCCTGCATCAGGGTTTGATCCGGGAAACAGCACGGTTGCCGTTGTTTTGCCATTCTTTTTGGCTTCTGCCCAAAGCGGGCTTTTATCAAGCGGCTGATGAAAAGCGCTTTCTCCATTGGCCAATTCCTTGTTGGGGTCCTGCCATTTATTGCTGACCATACCGGTTTCCGATGGAGCTGCACCTGAGGCAATGGCCGCATGGGATGGTGCGGTCAGTGAGGGGGTTACGGTTTTGGAATCCTTGGCAGCCACTCCGTTCTTCATAAGTGATTTAAAATGAGGAAGCTTGCCGTCCTGTATAAACTCTTTTGCCAGGTCGTTCCTCATTCCATCAAAGGAGATCAGCACAACCTTGTTTTCCTTCCCAATCGTACCCTCTGCATATCCAGAGGAAGGGAATATAATCGACCCTATTAATAAAATTACTATATGAAAATAGTGCTTGTTCATTATGTTTCCTCCAAGATGTAAGTGAATTGGTACAAGAGTTTATTCCCTGCAGCCCTTATAATTAAACTTTTTCAAAAGGGAAGATATACAGATGCCAAATATACTGACTCTGCCAAATAAGCAAATTCAAACTGATTCAATAGAATCAATAAAATTTTTCCAGTCCCAAAGAGGTAGACTTGAAGTTTGCTAATCTTTATTTTTAGAGTAGTCCGCAAAATTCGACAGAAATAAAATCAGGGATATGGAGGAAAGTGTATGGCAATTTTAAAAGGTTCATATGGAAACAGAGCTATATTAAAAGGCACTGTTGCTGCAGCTATTTTGGCAGGAGGAGTCTTGTCGCCGTCAATTCCGAGCTTTTCAAACGTGGCAGTGGCAGAAGCGGCTTCCGCTACTTACACAGTGGATGCAACCAGTCTGAACGTCCGTTCCGGTCCGGGAACAAATTACAGCCGGATTGGGGGCCTGGCTCAAGGAAGCAGTATTCAGGCGATTGAACGACTTGCAAACGGCTGGTACAAAATAAACTACAACGGCAAAACAGGCTATGTCAGCGGCCAGTATGTCAAAACAAATGAAAAGCTTTACCGGGTGGATGCTACGTCATTAAATGTCCGGAAAGGTCCGGGTACAAATTACGGGAAAATAGGGTCCTTGAAGAACGGATCTGTATTGAATGTTATACATAAGGAAAGCAATGGCTGGTATAAAATATCCTACAATGGCGGAACGGGTTATGTAAGCGGTGATTATGTGAAAGCCAGTGATGCCCGCCTGTCCAAAATTAATGTGCCGCTCATTGCCCAGCGGCCGGAGCTGCCTAGCGGATGTGAAGTCACTTCCCTTGCGATGGCGTTGAAGTTTTATGGAGTGAATGTCAGCAAAACCACACTGGCAAAAAAAATGCCATATGACTCAACCAAGCTGGTAAGAAATGCAGACGGATCGATTAAAACCTGGGGCGACCCTGATGTCGGGTTCGTTGGAACACCTTTTGGCAACGGACACACGATAAATCCGGGGCCGCTGAAAAAGCTGCTTGATCAATATCGTCCTGGCGGTGTAAATCTGACCGGAAAAGATTTCTCGGAAATAGAAAAGGCTGTTTCAGAGGGTAACCCTGTTCTGGCGTGGTTTACTATCAGCCATGAAATGCCGAATAAAAGAACCTGGAAAACGCCTGCCGGCAAAACGATCAGCGCACCGACACCTCTGCACTGTATTGTCGTAACCGGTGTGGATGCCGATTATGTTTATTTTAATGACAGTGAAGCTGTTAAAAAAGATGTTAAGATGCCAAAAGAAAAGTTCATTAAGATTTACAATGCCATGGGCAAGCGTGCATTGGCGGTTAAATAGCCATAAAGCACCTGCGGAAAAATTTCCGCAGGTGCTTTTTTTTACATAATATACGTCTCAGGTCTTAGCATGGATTACTTTTATGGTCTATGGCGGGCTATCGTGTTATTTTGTATCGTATAACTTGAGAAGTTTTTTAAAAGTGTTTTAATAGATTTAAGGATATATGCCTTTTTTGCTGAAAGATGTCTGTGGATGAAACTTTAGGTTTATCAATTACGTATAACTAAGTAGGACTATGAGTAGGAGTCGATAAATATGAATTCCTTTTTAGCATTTGCTTTTCGCCTGCTGACGGCTGTTCCATTGTCTGTCAGTGTCTGGCTGGCCAGTTACTTTGCTTTCGGGCAAACATTTTTTTTATCAGGGGTTTATGGAGCTGGAGCCGGATTGCTCACTTATTGGGCCGGAGGGTTGATTCAGCGCCGCCGCTTTTTGAAAAAGCATGGATTGACGAAAAGGGAATACCAATATATAAAGCGAAATCTTGATGAGGCACGCCGCAAAATAGCCCGTCTGCATAAAGCAATGTTCTCAATTCGGCACTTCCCGACGCTGAAGCAGCGCATGGAGTTCATGAGGGTGACGAGGAGAATTTACAGACTGACCAGAAGTGAGCCGAAACGGTTTTATCAGGCGGAGCAGTTTTATTTTTCCCATTTGGATTCTGCTGTGGAGCTGGCGGAAAAGTATGTCTTTCTATCTTCCCAGCCGCGAAAATCGCGTGAACTGGATCAGTCCCTCCAGGAGACTAGACGTACTCTTGATGCACTTACCCATCATGTAGAGGAAGATCTTCACAGGGTTATCGCAGAAGATATTGATCAGCTTCATCTTGAAATTGATGTTGCCAGGAATTCGATTGAGAAGATAAAAGAATCAAGAATTCATGATGAAAGCAGGAGATTAAAATGACCGAAGAAAAACCGTCCCTGTTAAAAAACACTGATTTAATAGATGATTTGCTGGCAGATCCTTTTGGGGAAAATCAGCAGCCTGCTTCCTCGCCGCTGCATTCGGAAAAGCGGACAAGGCTTATAGATGTGATTCCGGAAGAAAATCGCGAAAAAGCTTATCAGCTTGCAAAGCAAATTGATCCGGCCAATCACCAGGCGATGATCTCATACGGAACACCAGCTCAATCAAAGCTGTTATCGTTCTCCCATACCATGCTCGAGCATGTTCAGAAAAAAGACGTTGGTGAAGTGGGAACAATCATTAATGATCTGATGAAAAAATTCAGCGATGTGAATCCGGATGAGCTGAAGCCTGAGAAATCATCCTTTTTTGCGCGTATGTTCGGAAGGATTTCCGGTTCTGTTCAGGAAGTATTGTCCAAATACCAGAAAACAGGAGCTCAAATCGACCGCATCAGCGTGAAATTGGAAAGAAGCAAAAACGCGCTTCTTTCCGACATTGTCATGTTAGATAAGCTTTACGATAATAATAAAGAGTATTTTCATGCGTTAAATGTTTATATTGCAGCAGGAGAACTAAAGCTTGAGGAGCTTCATGAAAAGACCATTCCCGAGCTGAAAAAGAGGGCAGAAGAGTCAAATGACCAAATGAAGTTCCAGGAAGTAAACGATATGATCCAGTTTGCCGACCGCCTGGATAAACGTCTTTATGACTTGAAGCTGAGCCGTGAAATAACGATTCAAAGTGCGCCGCAGATCCGCCTGATACAGAATACCAATCAGGCATTAGTTGAAAAAATCCAGTCTTCTATCATGACTGCCATCCCGCTTTGGAAAAATCAGGTGGCTATTGCCCTGACACTGCTTCGCCAGCGCCATGCCGTCGAAGCCCAGAAGAAGGTATCAAAAACCACCAATGATCTTCTTTTGAAAAATGCGGAGATGCTAAAAGTGAATACAATTGAAACGGCACGTGAAAATGAGCGGGGCCTTGTTGATATCGAAACGCTAAAGAAAACACAGGAGAATCTGATCTCTACTCTTGAAGAAACCTTGAGGATCCAGGAAGAAGGCAGGAATAAGCGCCGGCAGGCAGAACATGACCTGGCCAATATGGAGAATGACTTAAGGATGAAGCTGCTGGAGATTAAGGGAAATTAAAAGAAGAGCGATATTCAATCAAACGTTTGATTGAACATCGCTCTTTTGCTGTTTAAACGGTTATTCCAGCTTCAGGGGCAGGTGTTTGTTTTTTTACAGGGAGCTTTATGACAGCTTCTGTACCTCTCCCTTTCTTGCTATTGAAATGAATGGAACCATTATGGGATTGAACAATCTTGAAGCTGACTGTGAGCCCGAGGCCTGTTCCCTTCTCCTTTGACGAATAAAAAGGTTCACCGATCCTATTCAGGCGATCTTCCGACATGCCGCAGCCGGTATCCTTAACCAGGATAGTCAGCTGGTGGTCTTCTGCCAGCAGTGTAACGGTTACTTTGCCGCCTTCATTAGATGCTTCGATGGCATTTTTTATGATATTAATAAAAAGCTGCTTAAGCTGATTCGGTTCACATTCAATCATATACACATCCGATTTTAACAGAAATTCAATCTGGACATTGTGCATGCTGGCTTCAGTTTTTAAAAGCGAAATGACATTAAACAGGATTTTTTGAACATCTGCTTTTGTGAAACAAATATCCTGAGGCTTGGCAAGGAGCAGAAGCTCGCCGACAATATGGTTGATCCGGTCGAGTTCTTCCTGCATGATCTGATAATAGAACTGATGCTTTTCATCTTCCAGCTGCATCAGCTGCACAAAGCCTTTTAAAGATGTGAGAGGATTTCTGATTTCATGTGCAACACTTGCAGAAAGCTCTCCTACCACAGAAAGCTTTTCGGTTCGGCGGAGTCTTTCTTCAGCCTGACGGAGCTTTGTAACATCTTTTCCATATCCGATAACTCCGGCAATTTGACCGTTCACTATAAGCGGAAGGGCAGTGCATTGAATAGTCAGTTTGCTGCCATTTTTATGATTAAAATCAAACTCACAGGTTTTTGGCTTTTTATCCTCAAGGATGCCTGTAAAGTCTTCGATTGCCTTCGTTTTATAAGGAGCCGGTATAATTTCATTGATGTTTTTACCCAATGTTTCATCAGGGCTGTATCCTGTCACGGCTTTAAATTGGGGATTTACTTTCGTAATCGTGCCATGAAGGTCTGTCATAAAGACGATCTCGGTATTATATTCAAACAGGGATTTATATTGCTGCTGGCTTTCGGCAAGGAGCTTCTCCACATGCTTTCTTTCTGTTATGTCCCGGCCGATAATGACTAGTCCCTTTCGGCTGCCGTCTGTATGGAAGAGCGGTACTTTAATTGTATCGAACGTTTTCTCTGTTCCGTCAGGCAAGGGAATTACTTCCTCGATGCGGGTAATTTTACCGTTTACCCAGGTTTCTTCATCTGATGTTTCACAGTAGCGAAGTGCGTCTGCATAAAAATCAGTGTGCTCGGCAAGTTCTGAGTCCTTCTTGCCTTTGTAATCGACATTTTCTAGATTAAATAGCTTAAGTCCAAATTCATTAGACTCAATCCAGCGGCCGTGACCGTCTTTGAAATTAACGAAATCCACCATGGAATTGATTAAAGTGGAAAGGCGCTTTTCTTCTTCTCTTGAGGCACTGAGCTCATCTCTTTTGCCTATAAAATAATAGAGCAGCCATCCTGTAGCAATGATATACAGAAATTCTTTTGCTCTGAATAGAAAATTGACAAGAGAAGAAGGCTCAAGCATATGCAAAAGGTAATTCGTTCCGAATACCCAAATAAGGCTGATGATCACATATAAGCCCAATACCTTTTTTTTATTCATTAGCTTATATTTCTCCTGTTCTCTATTTGGCTGAAAATATGCTGGAATTCAGTCAAATTAGTATTTTTCGCGTATAATAATAGAATATACTGGTTGCCTATACAGATTATTTATAGCTTCTATTCTATATGATTTTAGCAGAGTCTTCTAGTGTCTGGAAATTAGTAAAATCATATTATAAGGAATAAGAAAGGGAAGGACAAGCATGTACTTGACCATTAAAGAAACCGCAGAATATTTATCTTACTCTGAGTCATATGTAGAAAGCCTGATACAGCAAAAGAAAATACGCGCTATTTATGACGGGGAACAGTATTTAGTATACAAGGAACAGTTTAATGCCCATCTAAAGCAGGTGGAAAAATACAAGGAGCTGGTGGAGGAAATTTTAAATGAGCCGATACCGGAGGACCGGGATATCAAAGATGAAGATTAAATTTCCTGAAATCACATTATTTTACAATTATTATTAGCTTGGATAAACTATAAGTAAATAATGTGTTAAAGGAGGAAGTATGGATGTTTGATATTTTAATTGTGGGTGCAGGTCCTGCCGGTGCAAGTGCTGCGCTATTTGCCGCCAAAGCGGGCAAGAAGGTAGTGGTTGTGGATAATGATAAAAGCATGACTAAACGGGCATGGGTTGAAAATCATTATGGCGTTATGGAAATCACTGGCCCGGAATTAATTGAAACAGGCAAAAAGCAAGCTGTTAAGTTTGGGGCAGAGATCACAGAAGGAACTGTAGAAAACATTGAAAAAGCTGAAAGTGGTTTTACTGTAACAGCGGGAGAAAAATCATATTCAGCGAAGCATGTGATTGTGGCAGCAGGGCTTTCAACTGATTTAGCCGAAAAAGCCGGTTTGAAGACTAAAGCAGGGACTGAGCCACGCATTAAAACGGTTCTGGATGCTGATGCTGACGGAAAGACAAATGTTGATGGCATTTGGGCAGCCGGAACTATTGCAGGAGTCAGCGTCCATACAATCATAACAGCTGGAGACGGTGCGAAAGTGGCGATTAACGTAATCAGTGAATTGAACGGCGAGCGTTATGTGGACCATGATTTAATGAAATAGATTGGAAGAAGGCTTGCATGGAGCAGCCTTCTTTTTTTATCTATCTTCCTATTAATTAATACCTAAAATTTACAAAATAACCAATATATAGATTTTTGTGCCTATTATATTCTAGTATCTTGTACCCTTATAAGAGTTTTCGAAACATTATAAAATTTAGTGAGCGGAATCTATTATTCTATTGGAGGTACTAGATGAGAAAACCAATTTTAAAAGTGGCATTAGCTTCAACTCTTGTTTTTGGGGCAGTGGGAGCACAAGCAGCTTTTGCACAGCCAGCCAGCGTAAAACAGAACCAGCCGGTAAATGTATTCGATAAAAAGGTAGTCAATAAAATTAATGCAGAAAATATCTATAATAATATTGATTATCTTTCACAAACCCCGCGTGTAGCCGGTACGGAATCGGAGTATAACGCTGTTCAGTATATTAAAAGCCAATTCGAAACCTTTGGCTATGAAACAGAGATTCAGCCATTCACGTTTTATGGATATACTCCTCCAAGCAGTATGGAAGTGACCATTGACGGCTATGAAGGAGAACTGCAGCCAAGATCCTTTACCTATTCAGTCAACGGGAATGTGAGCGGGGAGCTGGTATTTGCAGGTCTGGGCACAGTGGAAGAACTGGAAGGTGTTGATCTCACTGGAAAAATTGCACTAATTCAGCGAGGATCCATTTCTTTTGCAGAGAAAGTTCTTAACGCAGCAGAAAAAGGTGCTGCCGGTGTGATTATTTTTAATAATGCAGAGGGTCCATTAAGCGGAACACTTGGAGCTCATAGTGAAGAATATGTTCCGGCGTTAGCTCTGTCAAAAGCAGAAGGTGAGGCCATTCTTGCTTTGCTGGAGAGAGGTGAAACCTTAACAGCTTCCCTGACCATTGAAGGTGCGGAGGCAGGAGAAAAAGTTTCACATAACGTGATTGCCACAAAGAAACCGACCAGCAAAAAGAAAGCGAACGATGACATTATTGTAGTCGGCTCACACCATGATTCTGTAGCGGGTGCACCTGGGGCGAATGACGATGCTTCCGGCACAGCGATGACATTAGAGCTTGCACGAGTATTCAAGAACATTCCGACTGATACAGAAATCCGCTTTGTGACGTTTGGGGCAGAAGAATTGGGATTAATTGGGTCCTATCATTATGTTGACAGCCTTTCTGATGATGAAATTAGCAGGACGATTGCGAACTTTAATCTTGATATGGTTGGAAGCAGGGATGCAGGCGATTTAGTGATGATGACATTGGATGGAAAAGAAAATCTGGTAACAGAGCTATCACAAGCATCAAGTGAAAGGCTGAACGGTGAGCCGACACCAGTATATCAGGGCGGCAGAAGTGATCATGTTCCATTCGCGGAAGCGGGCATCCCGGCCGCATTATTCATTCACAGCCCTACTGAGCCGTGGTACCATTCTCCAGAAGATACAATTGATAAAATAAGCAAGGAAAAGCTTCAGGATACAGCGGAAATTGTGGGCACTGCCATTTATGATAAAGCGCGTTTTGACAACATGGGCCCTAAACCGAAAAAGAAGCATAAAATGAAAGCAGCACCTGAGATGGTTTATGAGCAGGATGTAAAATAAAGCAGAAAAGAAAAGCAGCCTCCTGAGATGGGAGGCTTTTTTTTATGAAGTGTCTGATGTCTTTTTAAAAAAAGACTTGTAAAGCGCTTTCAGTTTTTCTATAATTGTGATAAATCGATTTAGTAAACCGGTTTAGTAAATCGATTTAGATAAAAGAGATGATTCGGAGAAGACATGATGAAAACGGTTACTATGGCTGATGTAGCTCAGCATGCAAAAGTTTCAAAAAGCACCGTCTCCCAGTATTTGAATAAAAGGTTTGATTACATGGGAGAAGACACCAAGAAAAGAATTGAAGCTGCCATTAATGAACTTGGTTACAGGCCTAATATTGTGGCAAGAAGCTTAAAGCAGAAATCAACAACAACGATTGGGGTTATTGTGGCAAATATCCTTCACTCTTTTTCCACCCAAGTTATCAGGGCAATTGAGGATATGTGTCATGATTCTGACTTTCATACGATTGTCTGTAATGCCGATGATGACCCTATTAAGGAAAAAAAGTATATTGAAATGCTTCGGGCAAAACAGGTTGATGGCATCATCCTTCTTCCCACCGGTGATAATGCAGATCTCTATAATGAAATGCTCAAAGAAAAATACCCGATTGTTTTTGTAGACCGAACAGTGCCTGATGTGCCGATTCCATCTATGCTCCTGGATAATGAAAAGGCAGCAGGGTTAGGAGTTCAGCACTTTATTGACAATGGGTACAGAAAAATCGGAATCATCACAAATGTAATTCGAAATGTTACCCCAAGGATGGAAAGGTTAAACGGATACAAAAAAACGCTTGAATTAAATGGATTTCCGTTAAGGAAAGAATATATTAAAAGTTTGGAAGTCAGCAAAATAAAAGAAGGGCTTAAGGAGATGCTTGAACTGGAAGATCCTCCGAAAGCGATTCTTGCCGGAAACGATCTTACTTTAATCGAGATCCTTAAATATGTGAAAGAAAATAATTTAAAAGTACCGGAAGACTTGGCCATTATAGGGATTGACGATGTCTCTTTTGCAAGCTTCTATGAACCGGGATTAACGATCGTTGCACAGCCGGCTTTTGAAATAGGCAAGAAAGCAGCAGAACTCTTATTGAACCAGATTCAGAAAAAAACTGCTGCAGAAGAGAAGCTTGTTTATCGGTTTGAGCCAAAATTAATCATAAGAGAATCGTGCTAATAGAAATGAAAAGGGTGTTTTGCCATGAAAGATGTAGTTACCATTGGGGATGCCATGATAACATTCAACCCTTCGGCAACCGGTCCAATGAGGTTTGTACCAACCTTTGAACGTAAAATTGGCGGGGCAGAGCTGAATGTAGCGATTGGCTGCTCCCGGTTAGGATTAAAAACCGGCTGGATTAGTCGTCTGGGAAATGATGAATTTGGAAGGCACATCTTTAATACAGTGCGCGGAGAAGGAATTGATGTCTCACAATTAAAGCTTGTTGACGGATATCCGACATCTCTTAATTTTAAAGAGATTATGGGGGATGGAAGTGTAAGAACTTTTTACTACCGAACTAATTCTCCAACTACAGCTTTAACAATTGAAACATTAAGTGAAGAATATATTAAAAATTCAAAGGTCCTCCATATCACCGGAATTTTCCCTGCAGTGGATAAGGAGAAAAATATTGACCTTATTAAATATGCAATTTCTCTCGCTAAGAAGCACGGCGTTCTAGTCTCATTTGATCCAAACATCAGATTGAAACTATGGACTAAGGAAGAGGCGAGGACTGTTTTAAGAGAGTTTCTCCCGTATGTTGATATTTTTCTGACGGGCGAGGAGGAAGCTGAATTATTGCTGGGAACCAGTGACCCAAGAGAAGTCATTGAACTTGGCAAAGCTTTCGGCATCAGCCATATTGCTATTAAGCAAGGGGAAAAAGGTTCTGTGGGTTATCAGAACGGTGAGTACATTGAAGCTCCAGCTTTTAAAGCGAAAAAAGTTGTGGATACAGTAGGGGCTGGGGATGGATTTGACTCCGGATTTATTTACGGGCTATTAAACCAATGGCCGCTTCAAAAGACTTTACAATTTGCAAATGTCATAGGTTCTATGGTCGTGAGTGTTTCAGGAGATAATGAAGGCCTTCCTTACTTGGAGGACGTTCTCGTTCAATTGGGAGAAAGAGAATTCATAGAAAGATAGGGTGAGAGTATGAATCTTCAAATAGCCCTTGACCGCCTTACGAGGGAAGAGTGCTTAAAGATTTTAAGAGAAACCGAGCTTTTTGTAGATTGGATTGAACTTGGCACTGGTGTAATTAAGGAGTATGGCATGTCAATTGTTCGTGAGATTAAGCAAGTATATCCTCACAAAACAATCGTGGCTGATATGAAAACATGTGATGCCGGCAAATATGAAGCTGCACAAGCGTTTGAGGCAGGCGCTGATATCACCACGGTGATGGCATTTTCTGCAGATAAAACAATTGCAGATACCCTTAAAACAGCAGAGCAGTATGGGAAACGCATTATGATCGACTTGCTGGGCATATCGGAACGCAGCAAAGTTATAGAATTGCAGAATATGGGAGTAGAACTCGTTAGCTTGCATTTTGGGAAAGATATGCAGGCCGAAGGAGAGATGGGAACAGATCTATTCTCTCTTACACATGGGCTTACCGGACTGGAGGTTGCTGTTGCTGGCGGAATCAATCTAAACACACTGCCGGGAATTTTAGAGAGAAGGCCTAATACGGTCATAGTTGGCAGCGCTATCACGAAAGCTGGAAGTCCCTATGAAGCTGCTTTAGCCATGAAAGGATTGTTAAATCAATGAAATCTATTATAAAAACCGTGGCTGATGAAATCTCAGCCGTTCTGGCTAGTATTAATGAAGAAGAAGCGATTCATCTATCCAAACATCTCAGGGAAGCCAAACGGATTTTTGTTTATGGAGAAGGGCGTTCTGGGTTAATGGGAAAAGCATTTGCGATGCGCCTGATGCATGGTGGGTTTCCGGTTTATGTGATTGGGGAGACGGTCACGCCAAGTATTGAATCGGATGATTTGCTAGTGGCCATCTCTGGTTCAGGCTCAACGGGTGCCATTCTGCAATTTGCTGCCAAATCAAAAGAAATAGGAGCAAAGGTTTTTCTGATAACCACAAATAAAGAGTCCAAAATTGCTTCCATATGTGATGGGGTTCTCGTCATTCCGGCTGCCACAAAGTACCGCAGACCGGGTGAACCAGGCACTATTCAGCCGCTCGGCAATCAATTTGACCAATCAGTCCATCTTGTTCTCGATGCAATTATCATTGGAACATTGCAAACAGATAATCAGGATTCAGCTTATGAAGAAATGACCAAGAGACATACCAATTTGGAATAGATGCAAGCGAAGGGAAGGTAAAACAAATGGAAGCCGTGGATTTTATTAAAGCGCAAGTCATTGTTGCTGTTATACGTGAAGCAACTGCAGAGAATATAGTGCCGATCGCTAGTGCTCTGTATGACGGCGGAGTAAAAGTATTGGAAGTTACCGCTGAAACTCCCGGAGTCATGGCGATGATTGAAAAAGTAAGAGTGGAGCTTGGCGATAAAGTGCTGGTGGGGGCAGGAACAGTTTTAGATCCTGAAACAGCCAGAGCCGCCATAATGGCAGGCAGCCAATTCATCGTTTCTCCTTCGCTTAACACTGAAACAATTAAAATGACAAAGCGCTATGGCATAGCAAGTATACCGGGAGCACTAACACCAACTGAAATTTTAACAGCGTATGAGAATGGTGCAGACATGATAAAAGTTTTTCCTGCCAATGCCTTTGGTCCGGGATACATTAAAAATATTCATGGTCCATTCCCGCATATCCCGCTGATGGTAACAGGCGGAATTAATGAGAGCAATATGCAGGAATATATTGAAGGTGGTGCTTTGGCGATTGGGGTTGGAGGCAACCTGGTAAATCCTAAAAACTTAAACAGTGATGAGGATTACCTGACGCTAACGAAGAAAGCGCTTGAATATACGGCATTGCTTAATAAATAATTTACCATTCCAATTAAACAAGGGGGAAATAAAAATGAGAAAGTTATTGTCAGTTTCTTTTGTTTTACTTTTAGCATTATCAGCACTATTAGCTGGCTGCAGCAGCAAAGAAGAGGCAGGCGGAGAAACAGGTTCCAAAAAGATTAAAATTGTAGCGGCACATAATCAGACATCTCCAGATAATCCTTACCAAACAGGCTTATTAAAGTTTAAAGAAGTGGCAGAAAGCAAGTCAAACGGTGACATCGAAGTTGAAGTACATGCAGGAACGATCGGTACAGAAGAATCGGAATTAGTCGAAAAGCTTAAGCTAGGTGCAGCAGATGTTGTTTTAGTATCACCAGGCTTTATGACTCAAACAGGCATTAAGGAAATTGATTTATTAGCCCTTCCATACCTTTTTGACAGCTATGAGCATTGGGAAAAAGTTGTTGATGGCGAAGTGGGAGAAGAAATGAAGAAGCTTGTTAAGGAAAAGTCAAATAATGACTTTAAATTAGTTGGTTATTGGTCTGCTGGTGTTAGACATTACTATGGCAAAAAGCCAATTGAAAAGATGGAAGATTTAAAAGGCTTGACATTCAGAACGCAAACTTCAGGTGTAATTGCTGACTATTGGAAGGAAACAGGTGCCATCCCTACTTCTATTGCATGGGGAGAATTATACCAGGCATTACAGCAAAACGTTGTAGATTCATCTGAAAACTCATATCCATATTTTATTCAGCAAAATCATCACAAAACAGACAATGGAAAATATATTACTGAAACAGGCCATGACTATACAACTAGATTCTTATTAGTAAACGGCAAAAAGTTCGACTCTTATACAAAAGAACAGCAGGATATTCTTTTAGAAGCAGCTGAAGCATCTGTTCAAGCCGAAAGAGAAGCAGTTTATGCCCAAGAAGAAGAGTATAAAGAAAAGGCGATTGCTGAAGGTGCTGTCGTAAATGAAATTGACCGTACTCCATTTGTTGAACTGGCTGAGCCAATGCAAGAAAAAGCGGCTAAAGACATGGGTGCTGAAGAACTGCTGAAGAAAATTAAAGATCTTAAATAATCCGAAACGAATGCGTTAAAGGGAAGAGTGTGAAATGCGGTCTTCCCTTTAATCCTTAATAGGAGGGAAGACGATAAGCATGATTAAGATTCTTGAGAAGATACAAATGGCCATCGGCGTGATAAGCTTATCGATATTTTTTATTGCGATTATGATTCAAATCGTCACAAGGCACTTGGGAATACCGATTATATGGACAGAGGAAGTAGCCAATTATTCATTTATATGGTCAGTCTTTATGGGTGCTTCTGTCATGGTGAATAAAAAGGAACATTTTAGCTTTGACTTTTTAGAACAAAAGCTTCAGGGCAAATCCAAGGCAGGACTTTTGATTGTTATTGATGTTATTGTATTGTTGTTTGCTTTAGCTCTTTTCTATTACGGAATTGAAGCTGTAAAGAATTTCTGGAATTATAACTGGGCATCCCTTCCGGCTATGAAAATGGGCTATGTTTGGATTTCTATACCGATCATGGGACTAACAATGTCCATTTACTCCATTAACCACCTGATCAATAACTTTAAACAGCTTAAGGGAAGGGAGGCTAACATATGATTGGCGTTATTCTAGTAGGATTATTCTTGATCCTTATGCTTATAGGGGTTCCAATTGCTTTTGTCATAGGGATTGTAGCCCTTCTTGGAATATTTAGTGTTCCATATATACCCGAAGTAACCGTTCCGATGAAAATGCTAAATGGAATCGATTCATTTGTTTTGCTTGCCGTTCCTTTGTTTATCCTGGCAGCAAACTTAATGAATAGCGGTAAAATTTCACAGAAGCTAATCGACCTTTCCCTTGCCGTTGTTGGGCATATCCGAGGCGGGCTTGCACATGCCAACATTCTGGTGTCCATGATCTTTGCGGGTGTGTCAGGTGCCGCTCAGGCAGATACAGCAGGAGTAGGGAAGATCCTTATTCCTAATATGAAAAAGCAAGGATATGACACGGAAACGGCAGTAGGTGTTACTGCTGCATCATCCACGATTGGTGTAATCATTCCTCCAAGTATTCCGATGATTATCTTTGCGGGTTTAACGAATGCCTCTGTTGGAGCTCTATTCTTAGGTGGAATTGTCCCAGGAATTTTAGTAGGGTTAGGCATGATGCTTTTCGTGTATATTATGGCTTTGAAAAAGGGTTATCCGAGGTCTGATAGAGCAACTGTCCAGCAATTTTTAAAGCTGGTGTATGAGACAGTTCCTGCCTTAATTACCCCGATTATTATCATCGGAGGAATTATATCAGGGTTCTTCACAGCAACTGAAGCTGCGGCTGTGGCGTCTCTTTATACGTTATTAATCAGCATGTTTTTCTATAAAACTTTAAAGCTGTCAGACTTGCCCAAAATACTTATGGATACTTTAGCGTTAAGTTCCCTTTCTTTATTTGCCCTTGCTGCTGCAAGTGCGCTCGGAGAACTTATGAGTTATTATCAATTATCAACAATGGCTCAAGACTTCTTCGTTAATAATGTCGGGGCGAAATGGGTATTCATCTTAATTATCATTGCATTCTTCCTATTTGTGGGGACATTTATGGATGCCATTCCAGCCATGATCCTATTCGTTCCGGTCATCCTGCCGACTGCCACTCAGTTTGGCATGGACCCTGTCCATTTGGGCCTTATAGTGGTTATGACTTTGGCAATTGGACTTGTAACGCCACCATACGGATTATGCTTATTATTGGCTGCGAAAATTGGTAATCTTAGCATCGAAAGATCCTTAACAGCTGTAATTCCATATATTTTAATTGTATTAGCTGTACTGATATTTGTGGCCTTTTTCCCGGATATCGCATTCTTTGTGCCTAAGTTAATTAACCCAGGATTATTTTAGGGAAATTTTGTATAGAAAGGAAGACATCATGGTAAAACGAGAAGTTTTAAACAGTGACGGTTCACTGATGGCTGTAAAAGTAGAACTAGCAGAAGGATTTACAGGTGATATTGACCAGCACCCTGAAGAACAGATTAGTTATATTGAAAAAGGAAAAGTGGAATTCGAAGTAAGGGGAGTAAAAAGAATCCTTTCTAAAGGAGATATTCAATACATTCCATCTAATGTTGAGCATAAGGTAAAGGTGATAGAAGAATGTATTATCCTGGATATTTTTACTCCAATAAGAAAAGACTTGATATCAAGTTAGAACAGAAAGGAGAGGATTAACCCTCTCCTTTTCTGTATTATTCCATCCGATTGAGAGCTTCTACTTTATCGGTCCTGCCGACTAGCACTAAATCTGTCATTTCAATAAAAAGCCCGGTCTCGACAACACCTGTGATTTGTTTTAATTGTTTATGAAGCTCTTTTGGATTTGGTATCCGCTCGAATTGGCAATCTAATATGTAATTTCCGTTATTCGATACAAAGACTTCTCCGTCGTTTACCCTTAGCTGTGGTATCGCTCCTAATTCTGTAATTCTCTTAGTGGTTAGTTCCCAGCCGAAAGGTACAATTTCTACAGGAAGGGGGAATTTGCCTAGTTGTTGCACTAATTTGGATTCATCTACGATGATGATAAGTTTTTTTGCGTTGGCGTCTACAATTTTTTCCCTCAAAAGCGATCCCCCACCCCCTTTTGTTAAATTAAATTCAGGGTCAACCTCATCTGCTCCATCAATGGCCAAATCAAGGATTTGGGTTTCGGAAAAGTCTGCCAGCGGGATATTAAATTCCCTTGCCCACCCCTCCGTTCTAAGAGAAGAGGGAACTCCTTTAACTGTTAGACCAGCATTAACTAACTCACCGAGCCTTTTTAAAAACCAATACACTGTAGAGCCTGAACCTAATCCAATAATCATACCGTCTTCTACAAAGTCGGCCGCTTTTTCCCCGGCTGCTTTCTTCTGCAAATCTTTAAAATTCATCCAAGTATTCACCCCACATATTAGTGGTTATATTATACCAAATGAAGTGATGCGATTACTTTATCATGCACCCTTTTTGTTCATCCATCGAAAAACTCTGGTAAGCCAGTATGCCAGCAGGAATAAGGTAATGTAAATAAGAAATATATAAATATAATTAACCCATTTATACTTTTGGAATAAACCGTGTGCGACAAGCAAGGGCTTAAAGCCAAATCCGAAAGCCAATGCAGTTAAAAGAGCATAAAGGTAGTAATTTTTATTGTTTTTTAAAGTCCATTGATATACGAGCATAATAGTGACAGGGATAATGGCTGCATCTAATGACAAGCTGGGTATGAACGGGATCAGCTGATAAGGGTAGGCCCACAAACCGAAGCGGATTCCCGCTGCATCCACATATGAAAAAAGGACATGAACAGCAAATCCGAAAAAGCCGATGTGAAAAATGAGCTTTCGGTCAATTTTAAAGTATACAAGCATCAGGGGCAGGATGAGCAGACATGTGACAGTCCAAAACTGCCATGTGCCGAGGTGGGAGTATTGCTGCCAGTATTCAATCCCCTGCCGGGTCAGATCACCTTGAATAGCAACGAGTTTGTGGAAGAATTTATCTTGAGCGGGTGACAAACAGATCTCTCCCTTCATTCTGCTGATGGTTATTTTGTCCAGAAGAGTGTTTTTCATGCCCGTTCACTTTCCCTTTTTAAAGCTTTAAATAGACATATTCCTATATGAAATATGATAAAATGATACAAATTAATAATTTGGATTTTTTGGAAAGAAGGATCGGTGTGAAGAACATAAAAACATACATTCTCCTCACTTCCATCATGGCTTTGTGGGGATTGAATGTCAGCATAATAAAAATTCTTGTCAGTTATTTTCCTCCGGTTTCGATTACTTCTCTGCGAATATTAACTGCAGGCATAACGGTGTTTTTAATATTAGGCATAATGGGAAAAGTGAGGAAGCCGAGCGTAAGGGAAATCTCGTACATTGTTTTTGGCGGTTTTCTGAGTGTTGTCAGCCACCATTTTCTTCTGGCTATAGGACTAACGGGGACAAGTGCAGTGAATGGAGGGCTTATATTAGGTGCGGGTCCTCTCTTGACAGCTATATTGTCTTCCATTCTGCTGCGCCACAAGCCTACAGGCATTCAGGTGCTTGGTTTTCTGCTTGGCGGTGCAGGCGTGACTTTTATTGTTCTTTCAGGTAGTAAAGGGATATCGAGCTTAACTCCGGGCGATTTCTTTGTGTTTTTGTCCATTCTTGCACAGGCTCTTAGTTTCATTGTGATTAGCAAGGCCTCGAAAACGCTGGATCCGCGATTGCTGACAGGCTATATGCTGGTTTTTGGAGGAGTGATCCTGTTTGTTATGGCGAGCGTGATGGAACCTGGGGGACTTAAGGGCATATCAGAAGCCCCAGCCTATGTTTGGGCTGCATTTGCCGCATCTGCCGTGTTGGCAACAGCTGTCGGCCATATGGTTTATAACACTGCCATCCGCAATATCGGGCCGGCAGAAGCCAGTATTTTTTTGAACCTGAATACCTTTTTCTCATTGGCAGGCTCGGCGCTGATCCTTGGTGAAGTCATTACCATCAACCACTTGCTTGGACTGGTTCTTATTGTGGGAGGTGTTCTTTCAGGATCTGGAGCATTGGAGGATTTAGTTTTCAGAAAGCGGAGAAAAGAGAATAGCCAGTATATGTAAAGTGATCTCTCGACATAGAGATCTCTTTTTTTTGCAAAAAGTGGAATTGGGGAAAAGGTGTATTCAAAGGCCGCTAAAGGGAATAGAGGGGCTATAGAGAGAGGAGGAGCATGGATGTATTTATCTATAACAGTAAAGATGGCTGTGGGGCTGGTAATGCTGTTAGCGGTAACCCGTATTCTTGGAAAGAAGGAGCTTTCACAGGTAACCCCCTTTGACTTTGTCTATGCGGTTGTTCTTGGAGGGATCATTGAGGAAACGATTTATGATGAGAAAGTAACGGCGCTTCAAGTTATCTATTCGGCTCTATTATGGGGAGCATTTATTTATATCATTGAAATTCTGGCAAAAAAGAAAAATATATTCAGAAGGATTTTAAAAGGCAGAGAGTCGATCCTGGTCAAGGAAGGCAAGCTGGATGTAAAAGAGATGGAGAAAAATCATCTTGAGATGGAACAGCTTAGGACGATGCTGCGCCAGAAAGGAGTATTCAGCATGAACGAAGTCAAATATGCTTATCTTGAAACCAATGGGGGCTTAAGCGTAATGAAATATCAAAAAGGAGAGCCTGTCACTCCTGAAATGATGAAACTTGAGGTAAAGGAAAAGAATCCTTCCATTTTACTGATTGATGAAGGAGAAGTAGTGGAAGACGGCTTGACATTATTGGGTAAAGATGGAAAGTGGCTGAGGGAATCCATTAAAACCGAAGGCTATCATAATATCAAAGAAATATTCTGTGCGGAATGGTCGGAAGAAGAAGGGTTTTATATTGTAGCTTATAAAAAATGAGCCTTGCATCTGCAAGGCTCTCTCTATTAATATCCCTTTTTATAATCAACAAGATTAATGCCTGGTATACCTCTGTTTATATATTCTTTTAAATTGGGAATAAATATATCTTCAATTACACGTCTGGTATAGTATTCCGTTGATCCGGCTGTGTGCGGAGTAACGATGACATTATCAAGCTCCCACAGCGTGCTGTCTTCAGAAAGCGGTTCTTTTTCAAATACATCAAGCCCTGCACCGGCAATCACGCCGTTCTGCAGTGCGTCGATCAAATCTCTTTCCTTTACAATTTCACCCCGGCCGATATTGATAAAGAAGGAAGAATCCTTCATGAGAGCAAACTGTTCGGATCCGAATAGCTGTTGGGTTTCCTGTGTAAGCGGAAGGGTGACCACAACATAGTCACATTGCGGAAGCACATCGTTCAGCTGTCCGGACGTATACATTTCATCAAAATACTCTTCAGGTTTTCCGGAGTGACGGACTCCAATCACCTTCATGCCGAATGCTTTGGCAATCCTGGCCGTTTCTTTTCCGATGGCTCCTGTGCCAATCAGGCCGATGGTTTTATTATGTATTTCGAGCTTTAGTCCGGAATGGTGCCATACTTTAGCTTGCTGATTTTTCACATATGTATGGATTTTGCGGGTAAGCCCGAGCATGAGAGCGAAAATGGTTTCAGAAATAGGGTTGGCATGTACGCCATTAGCGCTCGTAATCTGGATGTCCTGTAATTCCATTTCTGCCAGGGGGAGGGAATCGACACCTGCACTCCAGGACTGGAACCAGCGGAGTTTGCTGTCTCCGTCAAGGACCATCTCTTTAAGTTCCTTTTTCCAGCCGGCGATGACTTCGGCTTTTTTCATTTCATTTTGCCAGTTTGCGGAATCCTTGCCGGAAATGAGCTCCCAATCGGGAATGATTTCTTTTATTTTTTTTAGCTGTGAGGGTTCCAGATCATGGGTAATGATACAGGTTCTTTTTGTCATGTGTGTGCCTCCATTTTATTTTTTTGAAAAGTCGGTAAATATATCATAGTCTATAAAGGAGAACTTTTCTAATAAAATATCCCCCGGGTGTAAGGCACCGGGGGATGATCTATCTATTAAGAGGGCTGAAAACCTATTAATTTGGCTTTCTTATCGACACCAAGCGTCGTCTTATCCGGGAAGGTAATGACAGAGCTGATGTAATCCCAGCGGATCAGAAAATGGGTGACACAATCTTCTTCCTTTTGCTGTTCTTCCGGGATGTTGGTACCGTCTTCTTTTTGTACCATTGTTCGCTTGAAGCAAGGGTTCTCAACCCAAATTCCCATGCTTTCTGTTTTGATCAGTTTAACAAGATACCACTCATCGGGCTGAAAAATGCCTGTAATGGAGCCGACGAGATCATTTGGAAAGTTCTTGAATTTTATTTGGATCTTTTGACCTGTAAAGTTTTCAAGATGCATATATGAACCTCCTGAACTATTAAAATTCGTTTTTTATACTCTTCCTTTATTTGAGTGTTTTAAACATCAAAAAAGCAAGATCCAGTCATTATGCTGGACCTTGCTTTTTTTCTAGCGTTCCCCGTCTACATATTTTCCGTGGTCTGGAACGGCAATTTCATCAAAATCATTTACAAGTCTGGTGAGGCTTTCCCTTAATACAGCGGCAGCCATGGGAATGCCGTGTCCTGTGATGGCAACATCCGGCTGAAGGGCTTCAAGTTTCTGTACGGATATCCTGGCCGCATCCCAATCTGTCGTCAGATAGCGGGGCGGGCCGCTGATTTCCTGTTCCTGGGTGAGGACACTGTATAAGGATTCCTGTTTCACAGTTACGAAAGCATCACCTGCAATCAGCACACGATCCGACTCCCTGAACAAGGAAACATGGCCAGGGGTATGACCTGGTGTGTGGATCCATTTCCATCCTTCCATATGGGGAACATTTCCGTCTTCAGGATAGGACTGAACATGGGTTCCGAGATCGATGCCTTCATGCGGAAAAGTGGGGGACATCTTTGCGACAAGTCCGCCTTCAACACTCGCGTCAGGTTTTGGGTAATCCTGCTGACCTGTTAAAAATGGCATTTCCAGTGTGTGTGCGTATACAGGAACCTGCCAGCGCTCAACCAAATTAATAATTGCACCAACATGGTCAAAGTGGCCATGTGTAAGAATAATGGCTTTCGGTCTGGCGTTCTCTCCAAAAAGTTCTTCGGCGGCATCCATGATTTTCTCTGCAGATTTTGGCATGCCTGCGTCAACCAGAACCCAGTCGCCGGGCTTTTCTGATATTCGCACAAAACAAACATTGACAATCTGAACTGTCAGGCAGTAAACTCCATCCGCTTCGTTTACAATCATTCCGCTCGTGGAGGAAGTCATGGGCATATAGCGTTCAGTTGATGAACTTTCCTTCAAAAATATTACCTCCTTTAAAAATAACAGACCCCTTATCTTTTTGAGTATACCCGCATGTGACTTTTGTATGCGGCATATTCAGGAGGAGGAGGGAATATATGCAAAAAAAGCTCTGCCGCATAATGGCAGAGCTTTGGAAAATTAAGATAGAAATTCATGAGGGTTTAATCCGAGTTCCATGCAGATTTCTGTAACAGCCTGTTTTTCATTTTGATCAAAGTTCCCATCAGCATAACCGATCGCGATGCAATAACGGGCTACGAGGCGGGCGATCTCAGGCTTATTTCTTACCCGGCCAACTGCTTTGAAGGCTTCAGCCCGGCCGATGATCGGGTCCATCTCAATCCGCTGGACGAACATATTGAATTGCTGTATCACCTTTTGGGTATCAAACACTTTTAATTCCTGGCTGCTGTTTACAAATTCGATCATCTTTTGGCGTTCAGATGGATCAAGCCTGCCATCTGCCATGCCGACAAGAGCGCATGAAGCTACAACGGCGTCCATGACATCCTGGCTCTTGAATCGGGTGAACAGCTCCTGTGCGCGGCGCTTTTGGTCATTGGCCCACTGAGCGTAATCTGTCTGGTTAGGTGACCATGAATTACCGCAGGCATTACAGGTGAGCTTCAGCTGATTTTTACCAATAAAGCCGCCAAGAAGTCCTACAGGGCCAAGGATGAGTCCTCCGATTGCTGCTTTTCCAAGGCCAAATCCCTTTTGGCCGGTGCGGATGTTAGTGGATCCGCACCGGGTGCAGGCAATATTCCCATCTGTATAGGATTGAGCCTGTACCGGCTGTCCAAAACCTGTTTGGCCGCCCATCGCAGAAGGCTGGGAAGGAGGCGTGCTATATGCAGTCTGATTGTAGGCAGGCTGGCCAAAAGAAGACGGGCTGTGGCCTGATTGAGAATGCTGGATTTGCTGTGGACTGAATCCATGAGACTGCTGTCCGTAATTTGCCTGCTGCTGAAATTGGCCATGCCCGAATGACGGCTGTTGACTTGGAGCAGGTTCATCATCTACGGAAACACCGAAATTGCGGCAGAGGGCAGCTAATCCTCCCTGAAATCCGCTTGCAATGGCATTGAATTTCCACTCGCCATTGTGGCGGTAAAGCTCTGCAGCGACGATGGCTGTTTCAACAGTAAAGTCACGGCCAAGGTCGAAGCGGAGCAGCTCCTCGTTCGTCATGGCATTAAAAATTCTTACATAGGCATTTGAAACTTGTCCGAAGTTCTGTCCCTTCATCTGGGCATCATGAATGGTGATAGTAAACGCAATTCGATGGATATGCTGCGGCACCTTATTCAACTCGATGCGGATTTGCTCATCATCCCCGGTGCCAGCTCCCGTTCTGTTATCACTGCTGTAGAGAATCGATCCGTTTCCGCCGGATGGATTATTATAAAACACAAAGTCACTGTCACTTTGCACTTTGCCGGATGCGCCTGTTAAAAATGCTGAAGCATCCAGGTCATATTGAGATTGATTGTGGCTGACATCCCAGCCCAATCCTGCCATCACAACCTGCAAACCAGGATTGGTTTTGGTCAAATCTACTTTTTGTCCCTTGCTCAATCGAACTCCCACAGATTTCACTCCTAAATTCGTTTTTATGTATGGATAATTTGTTATACGTACTGGAAAGAAAGAAGTTTCATAGTTTTCATTATAATGGAATCTAATGCGAAGTGAAACTTAGCTATTCTAAGGTTGAAAAAATGATTTTGATGCCGGCCGTAGAATAGAATATTAATGATGATGTTTTTGTCATAGGAGGAGATAAATTGAATAAAAGAGCGAAAGTATTTGCGCATCGCGGTGTCAGCGGGCATTTTCCGGAAAACACGATGGCCGCATTCCAGGCTGCTTTGGAGGCAGGAGCAGATGGCATTGAATTGGATGTGCAGATGGCGAAGGATGGTATGCTTGTAATCATTCATGACGAAAAAGTGGACAGAACGACAGGCGGAACCGGTTATATTAAGGACATGACCTTTGAAGAAATCCTGCAGCTTGATGCCGGGAGCTGGTTTGCGGAAGTTAACGCCGGAGAAACAATCCCCGATTTGGAGAAATTCTTAAAATGGGCAGTGATGGAGGGCAACGAACTGCTGATCAATATTGAATTGAAAAATGATTTGATTGACTATCCAGGGATGGAAAAAAAGGTGATTGACCTTATCTTTAAGTATGGGTTGGAACAGCGCGTCATTATCTCATCCTTCAATGCGGAGAGCCTGAGGAGAGTCCGGGACTGCCATTTAACGATACAGACGGGTTATTTGATTGAAGGCATTCCTGAAAATGCACTTGAAATGGCGAAAACTATCGGTGCAGACAGTATTCATTGTCAAGAGAGGTTTGCCCTATCCGAGCTTGGAAGGAGAGCAATGGAAGCAGGGTTTCCGCTGCGGGTATATACCGTAAATGATGAAACCCGCAGCGAATTTTTAACTAATGCCGGAGTAGAAGTGATTATGACTGATTTTCCGGAAAGGTTTTTGAAATAATGATTTTGTTGGATGTGGAAATTCTGATTATCCACGCATCCACATAAGACACCGCTTCTCCAGCAAAAGTAAAATAAACTGCATCAAACCGCGGCAAAATGAATTTATCCATTCATAAAAAAACAAGCGCACATCATGAGCGCTTGTTTTTTATACCTGCCAAAGCACCGGCTTGGCTACCATGAACCAGAGCATGAGCATTAACAGAAAAAGATAGATCCAGACGGAGCGTGTAAGCTTTCTGATTAGGAAATGCTGATCTGCTCCTGGCTCATCAAATTTCCTCAGGACGGGAGTGAAGGCCCGGGCGAGAAAAAAGACTGAGCCTCCCATGACTGCCAGGGTAGCGACGATCCAAGATGTCGTCCAGGCCCAGTGGCTGTTCACGATTAAAAGGATACCCGAGCCTACAAGTACATGTCCTGCATGCTTGACAAGGCGCACGGACGTCCTGAAGATGCCGATATATGCCTGCTGGACCCCGGGATGAGCCGTTCCCAATTTATTGACGATTGGGATCAGAATAAAAAATGGTCCAACAGAAAGAATGGCACTGCTGACATGGATATACAGCAGTATTCGGTACAATATGTCCATTCCGGCAGATTACTTCGTCACTGCGCTGAATTCATGAACCCATACACGCATTTGCGGAAGCCAAGGCATTCCCGGATGCATGGAAAGGATGGATTGCTTGTAGTCTTCCAAATTTTCGAAGCCTTCCTGGCGGGCATGCTCGTCTGTTAACTCACCAAGGGATTGTGAATAAACTTTATCTACAACAAAGTCCTGTCCCTCAAGTGTCATGATTTCTCCCACATCAGCATAGCGGCCGTTGCGGCGTGTAGCTGTTTTCTTTCCTGCAAGAACCTTTTCAACGTCCTCTTTAACGGTAACCATGCGGTCTACTGAACATGTTTTCGGCGGTAATGTATTTGGGTCATGCTGATTTGACATAATCTATTCCTCCTTATGTAAATGCTTACTTTTAGTACCTTACCATACTTTCCTGCGGAAAGGCAGTTTATGAAATGTTTTACGGGTAAAAAAGCCTGGGGAAAGAATCCCTCAAGCTTAATGCCTATTTCAATTTAAATGAACTCTTCAGTGAAACAATCCTGTTAAAGACAGGTTTTTCTGCTGTCGTATATTTTGGGTCTGCATTGAAATAGCCATGGCGGAAGAATTGGAACTTATCCTGGGCTTTTACATCATTCATATTTGGCTCGATGAAACCATGAACAATTTCAAGCGAATTCGGATTCACGTAGTCAAGGAACGTTTTGCCTTCTGCTTCGTTTTCAAGAGCCTCATCCGTATCTGCCTCAGCATTCCGATCGGCATCTTCGTCAAGAATCAATGGCTCGTACAAACGGAATTCAGCCGGAATGGCACTCTTGGCATCCACCCAGTGAAGAGTCCCCTTTACCTTTCGGCCGGTAAAGCCTGATCCGCTCTTTGTTTCAGGGTCATATGTGCAATGAAGTTCCACAACATTGCCATTCTCATCCTTAATGACATCGTTGCACTTGATGAAATAAGCATGCTTTAAGCGGACTTCATTGCCAGGGAAGAGGCGGAAATATTTTTTCGGCGGATCTTCCATGAAGTCGTCCTGCTCTACATAAATCTCCCTTGAGAATGGAATTTGGCGCATGCCCATTTCCGGGTTCTCCGGATTGATTTCTGCATCAAGCATTTCAGTCTGATCTTCCGGGTAGTTCGTAATTACAACCTTTAACGGACGAAGTACACCCATTGTGCGGGGAGCCTTCATTTTCAGGTCTTCGCGCACAAAATGCTCAAGCATCGCTTCATCCACTACACCTGAGCCTTTTGAAACACCCGTTTCTTTTACGAACTCGCGGATTGCTTCCGGAGTGTAGCCCTTGCGTCTTAAACCGGAAATCGTCGGCATCCGCGGGTCATCCCAGCCATCAACATAATTTTCTTCTACAAGCTGCTTTAATTTTCTTTTACTCATTACTGTATTAGTAATATTCAGGCGGCCAAACTCGATTTGCTGTGGTGTGCTTTCCATTTCACACTCTGAGACAACCCAGTTATATAGCGGGCGCTGGTCTTCAAATTCAGTTGTGCATAAGGAATGGGTAACCCCTTCAATTGCATCTTCAAGCGGGTGGGCAAAAGCATACATCGGGTAGATGCACCATGTATCACCTGTATTATGGTGAGTTGCATGTGAAACACGATAGATAACCGGATCACGCAAGTTTACGTTCGGTGAAGACATGTCAATCTTCGCTCTAAGAACCTTTGCTCCGTTTTCGAATTCGCCTTTGCGCATGCGTTCAAATAAATCCAGATTCTCTTCTGCTGAACGGCTGCGGTATGGACTTTCTTTTCCAGGCTCTGTCAGTGTTCCGCGGTATTGGCGGATCTCTTCCTGGCTTAAATCATCCACATAAGCTTTTCCTTTCTTAATTAAAAGAACAGCGCGGTTATACATTTCTTCGAAGTAATTTGAAGCAAAATGAAGCTCCTCCCACTCGTAGCCAAGCCATTTAACATCTTCTTTAATGGCATCCACATATTCCTGATCTTCCTTAAGCGGGTTCGTGTCATCAAAACGAAGATTCGTCTTGCCGTTAAAGTCGTCTGCCAGGCCGAAGTTGATGACAATCGATTTGGCATGTCCGATATGAAGATAACCGTTCGGCTCAGGCGGGAAACGGGTAATGACATCTTTGCGCTTTCCCGACTCCAGATCCTCTTTAATAATCGTTCGTATAAAATTTGAATTGTTTTCCAAACCGGTATCAGCCTTTCTGTTTATGTAGTTAGTACTTATTTTAATTATATCGGGAAGGAAAATAAAGCGAAACTTCCCTTAGCTGTGTTGCTGTCGTTTATTAGGCAATACTCTTTATTCATTCTTTCTATTATAAACAAGGCGATGGTGGAAAAAAAGTTTTTCTCAATGCTGGATGCGAAGTTTTACAAAAATGTTAAATACTTTCAAAAGAGGAGGGATAGAGGGATGTGAAAAGAATATCTCTTAATAAGAAAAAATCTATTGAATGGAGGAAGGAACATGTCTGTAAAGTATCCGGTTTTAGAAGGAGCAGAACCTTTTTATTTTGAAGGTAATGAGATTGGGATTCTGGTTTCTCATGGCTTTACCGGTTCAACTCAAAGTATGCGTCCGATAGGGGAAGCTTATGCAAATGCTGGATATACGGTCTGCGGTCCACGCCTGAGGGGACATGGCACTCATTATGAAGAAATGGAAACAACGACCTATCAGGACTGGATTCATTCTGTTGAAGAAGGTTATCGGTGGCTGAAAGAGCGCTGCAGTACGATATTCGTTACAGGTCTGTCAATGGGCGGCACCCTGACATTGTATATGGCCGAGAAATATCCGGAGATTAAGGGGATTATCCCGATTAATGCAGCAGTTGAGATTCCTGATATGGCGGCAGCAGCCAGCCTGGAGGATGTCCGTTTCCTTGATGCAATTGGTTCAGACATAAAAAACCCTGATATAAAAGAGCTTGCCTATGAAAAGACACCGGTAAAATCGCTTGGTCAAATAACGGAACTAATGAAGAAGGTGAAAGCCGATTTAGGGAAAGTGACTTGTCCTGCGCTGATTTTTGTCTCAAAAGAAGATCATGTAGTTCCTCCTTCCAATTCACAGGAAATATACAGCGGCATTAAATCAGCTGCCAAGGAATTAGTCACCCTGGACAACAGCTATCATGTAGCAACGCTGGATAACGATCAGGATATCATTATAGATAGAACACTGCATTTTCTGCAGAGGGCACTGGAAACAAGCAGCCTTCAGGGGTGATGAGGGGAGCTTACCCAGGCTCCTTTTTTTTGGACTTTAAAAGGATATTTTCATTGTCCCAATAGTTTTTGTATGCCTTGATCTGATGCAAATTCCCGTTCCTTTTTGCAGCCAGTTATGGTAGCATTTAGTGATGCGAAATAATTAATCGCAGTCTAACGGGCAGTAAGACCCCCACTTCAAGGCTCAGAGGAATCCAAGGAGGATAAGCGGGGGTCAAACTGCCCGTAAAGGCCCGAAAAGAAGAACAAAGACTAAGAACGCCACGTCCTGTGGCAACGTCTTTGTGACCCACTTCCTGTGGGCCTCAACTAACAATCAGTGGGGGATAAGGAAAACCCCCACTGATTGAAGTTTCACGTTATCATTTTCTTTAATAGATGAAAGAGGGATGCACTTGGAAAAGGCTGCAAAAGAGACTTTATGGTCAAAGTCTTTCATTATGCTGATGGTTGGGAATTTGTTTGTTTTTATGTCGTTTCAGATGCTGATTCCAACATTGCCTCCATATATAAAGTCCATTGGGGCGACTGGTCTTGAAATTGGGCTGGTAACGGCACTGTTTTCGATTGGAGCCGTTTTGAGCAGGCCTTTCATCGGATTCATGCTGGAATATAAAGCAAGAAAGCAGCTGGTACTGATTGGTGCAGCAGCGCTTTTGGCAATAACCATTATTTATCCGCTTTCAAGCGTGGTGATGATTTTTCTGTTGTTCCGATTCATTCATGGCCTTGCATGGGGCTGGTCAACTACTGTGAATGGGACAGCGGCTGTAGATGTAGTGCCTAATTCCAGGCTCGGAGAGGGAATGGGTTACTATGGCCTGAGCGTTACGATTGGAATGATCATTGCTCCAAGTCTTGGAATCTATCTATATCAGATTACTTCCTTTACAAATCTTATTTATATCTCAAGCGTACTAGGGGTGATTGCCATTGTGCTCCTGGCCATTGTCCGCTACGAAACGCCTGAGGCTGTTATGAAAACAAGGAAAGAAGATCTTAAATTCTCTTATCTGGGCTCTTTAGTTGAAAAATCCAGCTGGTTTCCTGCGTTCATCACAATACTTGTGACCTTTGGATATGGCTCCATCGTAACGTTCATCGTTATTTTTGGCGAAGAGCGGGGCATTGATCAGATATTCCTATTCTACCTGTTTAATGCGATTATGGCATCGCTATCAAGGCCGGTTGCCGGAAAGTGGTTTGACCAGCGGGGGCCGATGGAGCTCGTGCTGCTGTGCACGTTCCTGACTTTCATAGGAATGTGGGTACTTTCCTTCGCTCATTCGAATTTGTTTATTATCATTAGCGGAATCTTGTTTGGAATTGGCTTTGGCTCATTGATTCCTACTCTGCAGTCCTGGACGTTATCCATGACACCATCCAACCGGCGCGGTGTGGCAAATGGAATGTTCTTCTCCTCCATCGACCTTGGCATTGGACTAAGCGGGCTTGTATTTGGGGTGCTTGCACAGTTTGTGGAAACGGCGGCGCTCTTCCAAATATCAAGTGTGTTCCTGATTCTGGGCATGGCTGTTACAGTCATCTATGGGAAACGGCGCCGGGCCGCCCGGCCGCAGCAGGCCTCATAATGAAGAATGAAAACTGGCAGGCAGGAATATATATTTCTGTCTGCCAGTTTTTATTTTGATTTGAGGTGGTATTAATAGAGAGAAGCTGATTCTAACTATTAAAAATATTACACAGGAATACAGCAATGTTTCAAAAATGATAGAGAAATGAAATTTTTTGCAGAAAAATTTTTGCTACAATATAAGGATAAAGGATGAAAATTGGCGTATTATGCGTTTTTTTAAAAGATAAGAAGGTAAATTCTGAAGTTAGATTACTGTCTAGCTCCAGGCGCCATCGGCTCGAGGTCATAAGCTTGTCTTGTTTCGGCTCCTAGGGACTCGAGGTCATAAGCCGCTCCCTTCCAGAAGGAAAAAACACCTTCTTACAGGGATCGTCTTATGCTAGTCGTCCCTGGGCAGTCGCCTCAAAATTTATTTCAATCCGTCCAAAAGGTTAAAGAACAACCTTTCAGCCGGCTCGTCTTATGCTTGTCGCCGATAGGCGGGCGCCTTCCGCTTTTCTTATAAAGTATGCTGATAAAGCCCTATGAAATTAGGAAATCAGCAGGCTGGATCAATAAAATTCTTTTAAAAGACGCCGCCTTTAGGCGGACTTTTAAAAATAGCACTGCGGGGGATCAAGATGACTTTAGAGAAGAAGCTAATCAGCAAAACCTTTTATAAGACCTTCATGGAATCTAATGAAAATGTGCATCCGATCAGGGTTTTGGGTGAACTGTATGTGGCTGAGCAGCAGAACGAGGTGCCTGATTTAACTAATATCCGCTTCGCCCAGGGTGAAGTCTATTTCCTTAACAAGGATTATGAAGCGGCCATTTTTAAATGGGAAAGCATTCCGAATGAATTGGGGCCGTGGGCTCAGAAAAATATGGCTGATGCCTATTTTGAATTAGATCTGCTTTCAAATGCAGAGGACTTTTATAAATCGATTGAAACAGATTCAGAGGTGTTAAAGACCGAAGTGCTCCTCCAGCTGTTTTCACTTTACATACAGCGCGGCAAGCTTGAATTGGCTGTTGAATCCATTAAAGAGGCGGTCCGGCTAAATCCGGATTATCCGGATGTGACCGATCTGGCACGAGGGTTCTTTGAAGAACACAGTGATTGGGGAAATGCAGTGGAGCTGGCTGTCAATGAAGCAATAAGGACGGAATCACTATCCTGGTTTGAAGTTCTTCATTCGTATGTGGAACAGGGGCGGACAGCAAAAATGGAGCCGAACTATTTCAGTGAGGCGCTTTCGGTGTTATACCGTGCAGATCAGGCTCACTTTGAAGGTTTATCAGCCGCTCTGTGGGACAGCTACAAGAAATCTGACCTGTATTTCTCATGGCTGAAAGAATATAATCATCTTCTCCTGAATATGGAGCCGGGACGCTCACATACATGGAGCGTGCTTTCGGAGCTTTATAAAGATACTTATCTTGAAATGATCAGCGGGAAGCATTTAATCCGGGACTTATCCCATCTGATTCCAAATCACATAACGAATTGGGTGAAAATAGCTGCTCCTTCTCATTATCTTGTTTCGGCATCGGCAGTGCTGGCATGGAGCGAAATATTTCCATCCAATATTGATTCTTCTGCTGTCAGTGAAGCAGAAAGCCTTGTGAACCGTTCTGTCCGTTATCAGGAAGGTCTGGAGGAAAGCTTTAAGCTTTTCGAAAATATCATGAAATGGGCAAAGGAAAAAGGCGTCCTGATGGGTGAGCGATTTGAATGGATGGTCCGTGAGCTCCTTGATTTGGATTCCGGCCACTTGCTGATTGCCGGTGCAGCATCAAATGGAAAATCATCTTTTGTGAACACTCTTCTCGGTGAAGAGCTGATGGGGGATTCAACCTCTGCTTCAGTGCTGTTCAAGGATAGTGATGAAGCGGAAATCCATGCTATTACGGACGAGGAGGTCAGAAGCATTTCTGATCTTGAGGATTTTAGGCAAAGTGCAGAGAAAAGCCAGCAGACGCTCATACGCTGCAAGATGCCATTCAGCTTTTTACAGAATAATAGACTCGCTGTCATAGATACGCCGGGTCTTGCGGGGCAGAGCAAGTTCAGAAATGGTGTGTTCCAATACCTCCATTTCGCTGACAGCATGCTATTTGTCCTGAATGCGGATTCCCCTTTGACAGATAAAGAGCTGGATCTTGCTGTAAAAATGCGAGAGCAGGCTCCGGAACTGCCTATTCATTTCCTTCTCAGTAAAATGGATCGGATTCCGGACAGTCAGGATGCCATTGAGCTTCTTGACGAAACTCAGTCCCGTGTTCATACCTATTTCCCGAAAGCAAAGGTGTTTGCTTTCTCCGCCTATTATGAAAGCGAAAGCCAGCTCAATGATTTAGCCGTCTTTATCAAGTCGATGATCGATGGACAGAACCGGAAAGAAGAGCGTACAGCAAAGGTTCTTTACTATATAAAAAAATCCATCAAATTCCTGCTTGAAAAACGTGTTGAGATGGAAAACAGCTTGATTGATACGATTAAATGGAATGAAGAGATGGTGACAAAACTGAAGGGTGCCAAGAATCAGCTGATGGATATGGAGGAAGAGAAGGTCCGGACGATTAAAAGATCGTACAGCAAGATTAAAGATGAAATGAGAGCGGATCTTGAGAAGCAGATTCCGGAACTGCTTCGGAATTGTTCAGAAATGGTGACAGAAGACAGTGATTTTGGAAAAATCCATACTGAACTTAATGATGAAATGAATAATCGGGTACATCAATATATTGAAGATACGGTTTTGCCGGAGTTTCATGTTTCCATACAAGATTGGATTGCGGAAAGTGAAGGAGAGTTCAGAAGCAGCCAGGCATATTTGGATGAAATCAGCCAAGGCTTCAATGAGCTATACAGCGAGGAGAAAATCGCGCTGGACTGCGATTTCAGAGTCCTGGATGACTGGCGACGCGACGCTGACCGGATGACGCGCGGGAGTGTTCAGCTAGAAAAGGCCAATATTCTAAACCGCTTTTCACCATCGCAGTTCCTGCTCAAGAGTGCAGGAAAACTGCTTGGGGCGATTCAGCAGAATAAAACCATGCTCCATAATAAATATAAACAGTTCATTGAGCATGAAGACTATAGCGAAATCGCAGAATTCATCACCGATAAATTCATGCAGCAATTTGAACTCTTCGAGAAATCGCTTGAGCGGGATATTAAGATGTTCTTCAGAAATCCGTTTGACGTATTGAATCATACAGTTGAAGAGACATATACGAACATTGCGGAAAATAAAGAAGCATTAAGCGATATGCGCAAAAATCCAGAGATTTACCAGGATCCTCTTACACTATTTGACCTGAAGCTCCGCCAGTTTGAATGGATGACTTCAGCAGGGGACAGAGTTAAGGAATATCGTTGAACATTGGGAAGGAGTAATCCTTCCTCTTTTTTATGTTTAAAACTTATTTTTTTCACTGAGTTGATTGGAGCGGAAGGTGCGAGATCCTCGAAAATACTATTCATTTTCTTCGTGCGTTGTTTATTAAAGGAAGCTTATTCAAAGTCTGCGGGAGTAGCGGGACAGGACAGGTGAGACCCCACAGACGCACAGCATCGAGGAGGCTCACCGCCCGCACCGCGGGTTTGCTGAGTGCCTGCAGCGGAAATCAACGGGCTGAATACTTAGGCTAAAAACAAAAATTTTTATAAAAAAGGCGAAATACAGGTTTGACCTCTAACATATAAGGGTAAAGAAGCTGGTCTATTAAAACCTTAATCTCATAAAGCATGAACATGCAAAGAAAAATGATGAAGAAAAATCGGGGGAAAGAAGGAGAGAACAGGTGAGCTTTAAAAGAAAGCAAATGATGGGATTGGGCTTAACCGTATTTTTTTTGTTTATTCTAATGTTTGTCATTCTGTCTATGGTAAACGGAATGAAAGCAAACATGCTGGAAATTGTGGAGGATCGATACTATAAGGTAAATCAGGCTACAGAGATCAGACAGCTATTTTACCAGACAGACCAGCAGCTGCTAAGTGTGCTCACCGATAAAGTCTCAAGCGATTCAGCCATGACGGCTGAATTGGTGAAAGCCAACCATGAGGGGATACAAACCCGAATATTTAATTTAGAACAAGAATTAAATAGACAAAAATCCAAATTGCTTTTAAAAGAAGTGGAGCAGGCATATGAATCATATGCCCAGATGCAAAACAGCTTCATTGGATTAATGAGTAATGGTGATATGGACTCTTTGGAAGCGCTATACAGAAGTGAGAGAGAAAACCGAAACGCACTGCTGAACAAGCTGGCTGAATTTAAAGAGTATCAGGAATCCCTTATGGCGGAATCGCTGAATGGTGCAAATGACACGTACAGCCAGTTAGTATCTACTTTGGTTGCTGCGGTTGCAATAGCAATTGTTTTAATCGTTGGAGTGACGGTTTGGGTGATCAAAAGCACAGGCAGAACCATCAGTTTAATTACAAAAGGGATTAAGGATATTGATTATCAGGATCTTTCTTCCATTTCAAGGCTGAATGTCGAATCCAATGACGAAATCGGCAATATTGCGAAAGCCTTTAATTCTATGGCTGATTCCCTTGAGAATTATTACGTGAAAGAACAGCGCTATTCGGCTGAAATCAGTGAGCAAAACTGGATCCAAAGCCAGTCTGCTGCATTAGTAAGCATCTATAGCCAGCATGTGACTATAGCCAATTTGGCAGATGATTTTATATCAAGGCTGGCACCTGCCGCCGGAGCTGATCTTGGAGTCATTTATGTGAAAGATGACAACGGAAGCAAACCTGTATTTAAGAAGCAGGCTGCGTATGCAGATGGAGCGGATGATGCAGGAAGAGACTTTTTCTATGAGGGGGAAGGTTTAGCAGGGCAAACTGTCAGGGATAAGAAAACAATCTTCCTCGAGGATGTTCCTGAGGATTACAAAGTCTTATCAACTGGTTTGGGAGATGTCAGGCCGAAAAGCATCATGATGGCTCCCGTTATGCTAAAGGACGAGGTAGTGGCAGTATTGGAACTGGCGAGTTTGAGGCCGTTCACTGAAGCTCAGATCAAACTATTGGAAAAAGTAATAGAAACATTAGGAATAGCCATTACGAATATTTCCGGAAGAATGGAGATTGAACGCTTACTGGCCGAATCCCAGGCACAGACAGAGGAACTGCAGGCACAGGCTGAAGAGCTGCAATCCCAGTCTGAGGAGCTGCAGGCGCAATCTGAAGAAATGCAGAGTCAATCCGAAGAGCTGCGTATGATTAATGAGCAGCTTGAAGAGCGCTCAAGAGATGCTGAAATGAAATCCGAAGAACTTCAGGCTGCCAAGGAAGAACTGGAGGAAAAAGCAAAACAGCTGGGTCTAAGCTCAAAATACAAATCAGAGTTCCTGGCAAATATGTCCCACGAGCTGCGCACGCCTCTTAACAGCATCCTGCTTTTATCAGAAATGCTGGCAGAAGACCCGGATCAAATCCTTACTGAGGAGCAGAAAGAGTTTTCCAAGGTTATACATACATCTGGACAGGATTTACTTGCCCTCATTAACGATATTCTCGACCTTTCAAAAGTAGAGGTAGGGAAACTGGAAATCAGCTTTGAGGAAGTCAATATGGGAGAAATGTCTCAGCGTCTGAAACAGCATTTTACACAGGTGGCAAGGCATAAAAATCTTGAATTTACTGTAAGCTCTTCGGAAGAAGTTCTTTCTGTATTCAATACCGATGAGCAGCGTCTGCAGCAAATTGTGAAAAACCTCCTTTCAAATGCATTTAAGTTTACGGAAGAAGGTTCAGTAGCAGTCACGTTTGAAAAAGCTTCAAAAGGCGATTTCTTTGGCTTGCCGTTATCCAGCTATACAAATGACTGGCTGAAAATAACAGTGCTCGACACAGGTATTGGCATTCCGTCCGAGAAGCAGGAGCTGATTTTTGAAGCCTTCCAGCAGGCTGATGGCGCCACAATGAGGAAATATGGCGGAACGGGCCTGGGATTGTCCATCTCCAAGGAATTTGCCCAGCTGCTCGGCGGTATCTGCAAAGTGGAGAGTGAAGAAGGAAAAGGAAGCCGGTTTACACTCGTTATCCCGAATCTTCCAAACGGAATGCCTGAAATAGAGGCCGGTTCGCTGGCTTTCGAAGAAGCTGCTGTAACCGCTGAACCTGTTCCGGAAGTGTCTGAGGCAGCTGAAACGCAAGCTGCTGAAGGAGATGCTGAAATAGAGCATCAGCATACAGGTACGGAGCTTAAAGACAAAACGGTCATTGTTGTAGATGATGACCACAGAAATATTTATGCGCTGAAAAATGCTTTGAAAAAAGAAGGCATGAATGTCCTTACAGCAGAAAACGGGATGCAGTGCCTCGATTTGATAATGGGTACAGAACAGATTGATATTGTTCTGATGGATATTATGATGCCGGTTATGGATGGTTATGAAACCATGAAGAGGCTTCGCGGGCTGGACAGGCACCAGGATGTTCCAATCATTGCCCTTACTGCCAAGGCGATGAAAGGCGATAGGGAAAAGTGCATGGACGCGGGTGCTACGGATTATATCAGCAAGCCTTTAAAACTGGACCAGCTGCTGTCCGTTATGAGAGTATGGCTTTCATAGATGGCAGGGAGGACCAGTCCGGACAACATACGGACATCGCTAATATTATTTTGTTCTCGAAAGTTGAGGAATGAAGGAATTGAAAAAGGAAGAATTAGAAATAGAATTGCTTTTAAAGGCCATTTATAGTTTATCCGGATATGATTTCCGGCAATATATGCGCTCGTCTATTGCCAGGAGAATTCAAGCTCGTCTTAGCAGGGATCGGCTGCCCAGCATAACAAGCCTCACAGAAAAGGTTATACATGAAGAGGGGTACCTGCAAAAGGTACTGAGCGATTTTTCAATCAATGTGACAGAAATGTTCCGGGACCCTTCATTTTTTAAGGCTTTTCGAAATGAGGTTGTCCCGATGCTCAGAGAATTGCCGGAGATCAGAATTTGGCATGCAGGCTGTTCGACTGGGGAAGAAGCCTACTCCATGTCTATTTTGATGGAAGAAGAGGGGCTGGGGGAACGAACGAAGATTTACGCCACAGACATCAATGAAAAGGTGCTTAAAAAGGCAGAGAGCGGAATAATCCCTCTGCAAAAAATGCAGCTCTATACAAAGAACTACATTATGGCAGGCGGAAAAAAATCCTTTTCTGAATACTACACAACCGATTGTGAAGCGGCTTATTTGAATGCATCCCTGCTTGATCGAATGGTTTTTGCCCAGCATAATCTGGTGACTGATGGCTCCTTTAATGAGTTTCATGTGATTATGTGCCGCAATGTGATGATCTATTTTAATACAGACCTGCAAAGCCACGTTTTTAATCTTTTTAATGAAAGCCTCAGCATGGGAGGATTTCTGGGGCTTGGCAGCAAGGAAGCGCTGCGGATGGAATACCCTGTATTCGAAGAAATCAACCTGCAGGAAAAGATTTTCAGGAAGGTTTCTCATGTAAAATAAAAACAGAGTGCGGTCCCTATTTTGGAGGGACTGCACTCTGTTTTTATGTAAGAAATATTATGTATTCATCCTAATCTGCCTGAATAAGAACAATACACATATCATCATCAGCGCTTGCCTGCTGCTGCTTAGTCAGTATCATATCGATTGGCTCTGCTGTTCTGGCTGCATTCCAGTGAAAGGATGCGAAGCGCTGAAGATACTCACATGGATTGAGATTATTCTGCTCTACCGCTTCTTCCACCCCGTCTGTAAACAAGAGCAGCTGAATGGACTCTGTATAGGGAATAGTTTCTTTTTGTATCGTAATATCTTCGAAAAAACCCACTGCACACATATTGCTTGATAAGCTGAACATTTCATCTTTGTCTACAAGTGCATATCCGGCTGGATGTCCGGCGTTTACATACTCGATTGTTTTGTCTTTTTTATTTAGAACGAGGTAAATAGCTGTAAAATAGTATGGAATTCGCTGATTGCGCTGGTTTAGGGAATTCATCCACCGATTTAGTTCGTTCATGACGTATTCAGGATCACTGCATGTTCTGATGGCATCTCTGAGAACAGAAGAGATAAACATACATACAAGAGAAGCTGAAATTCCGTGGCCCATCATATCCAGCTGTATGGCAGCATAGCGATGTTCATCTATCTGGTGCCAGTAATACATATCTCCTGCAAGTTTGTTGGCTGGCAGGTAGGAAGCCTTTAACAGTGTATGTTCGTGATAAATCGGTTCGCTCAGCATGCTGGTTTGTACCTGCATGGATAAATCCAATTCATTCCTGATTTTATTTTCCTGCTCCTTATGCCAGTCCTTCTCATATTTAAGCCTTAAGGCAGCACGAATGCGGGCAAGCAGTTCCGTCTTATTAATGGGCTTCATTACATAATCGGTCCCGCCCGCATCAAGAGCTTCTGCAACTTTATTTGAGTCCTCCAATGCAGTTACAAAAATCACCGGGATATCCTTCAAATGTGGAATCTGCTGAAGCCGGCGGCATGCTTCAATTCCATCCATCTCCGGCATCATTATATCCATCAGGATCACGTCTGCTTTTATATCAGCTGAAAAAGGTGAATATCCCTGGAGATGCTGAAACATATCCTTTGCAGAAGAAAACGTTAAATGTTCTTTATACCCGGCGCGTTTTAATATATGTTGAATAACAAATAAGTTGGCTTGATTATCGTCCACAACTAGGATTCCCATAGACTTTTTCCCTTCCCGTGTTTTACGATTTAATTCTTTCTATAAATATCCTTAACATATACCCTATTATGGGAGAGTGAAAACCACTAATTTGAACATTTTTGGCTTTATTTAATCCAAAAAATAAATACTAATTGTAAGCGTTTTCTTTTATTTTCTTAAAATAATATTATTTAACGGTGTGTTCATAGAAAACAAGTAATAATATTATATCTGAATATTTTTCTGTATTTTTATGATGAACACTTGTATTTATATGGTGGAATTTTCTCTTGATTTCTGTGAGGATAAGAGTAAAATAAAGATTAAATTTTCAGAGATTGGGAGATGTCAGGATGAAAGTGGTGAAGTTCGGAGGATCTTCTTTAGCATCCGGAAAGCAAATCGAGAAGGTATTCAATATTGTAAATGCTGATCCAGAGCGAAAGATCATTGTTGTCTCGGCTCCTGGAAAGCGATTCTCAGAGGATGACAAGGTTACTGATTTATTAATCGCATGTGCAGAGAAACGGATTCAGGGGGAAGAAGCAGATGATTTGGCTGAAGCTGTATTGGATCGGTATGGCCAAATCGCTGATGAATTAGAGCTTGGTCCGGAAATTAAAGATATCATCAGGGATGATCTTTTTACGAGGCTTTCCAGTGATACGCATAATCCTGAAGTTTTCATGGATTTGATCAAAGCGAGCGGTGAAGATAACAACGCTAAGCTTGTAGCAGCCTATTTTCAGCAGCAGGGAATAGAAGCAAGATATGTGAGCCCGAAGGAAGCGGGATTGCTTGTCAGTCCGGAGCCCGGCAACGCTCAGGTGCTTCCTGAAGCATATGACAAGCTGCTTGCATTAAGGGAGCAGGACGGGATCATCATCTTTCCGGGTTTCTTTGGATATAGCAGGGATGGCCAGGTCTTCACATTTTCAAGAAGCGGATCGGATGTGACAGGCTCCATCTTGGCCGGTGCAGCCAAGGCGGATTTATATGAAAACTTTACAGATGTGGATGCGGTCTATTCGGTAAATCCCTTTATTGTAGAAAGCCCTAAAGAAATCAAAGAGCTGACATACCGGGAAATGCGGGAGCTTTCTTATGCAGGCTTTACTGTCCTGCATGATGAAGCGCTTGTACCGGCATTTCGGGCCGGAATTCCTGTGCAAATAAAAAATACGAATAATCCGTCTGCTCCCGGCACCAGGATTGTGAACGAGCGGGATAACACGAACGGACCTGTGATCGGGATTGCCAGTGATCAGGGATTCTGCAGCATCTATGTCGGCAAATACTTAATGAACAGGGAAGTCGGCTTTGGGAGGAGGCTGCTGACCATTTTGGAAGAGAATGGCCTCAGCTATGAGCATACACCCTCAGGAATTGATGACATTTCCATTATCCTGCGGGAAGACCAATTTACTGATGGGATGGAGGAAGAAATTCTGAACCGCATACAGCATGAACTTCATGCAGATGAAGTGAAAATCCAGCACAGCCTTTCACTTATTATGGTGGTTGGAGAAGGGATGCGCCAGAACATCGGAACAATGGCCCGTGCCTCCAAAGCCCTCGCTAAAGCGAAAGTCAATATGGAAATGATCAATCAGGGCTCATCTGAAGTGAGCATGATGTTTGGCGTACAGGCAGCGGATGAGGTACGTGCGGTACAGGCGCTTTATAATGAGTTTTTTGCTGCGGTGGCAGTAGTGTGATCATTTATGCGAAGGTAAATATGTTTATACGAAAAGAGCCAAAGTAAATAGGCTTTATATGCAATCAATCAAACGTTTGATTGAAAAAGCTTGGGGCATTAGCCTCGGGCTTTATTTTTTTTGTATGAAAAATCTTAGGATAATCAAAATAAGAAGGAAACTTTTTCAATTAGGAAGGAGAAAAGGATATGAAGAAATTACTGATCATAGGAATAATGCTGCTCATGCCGCTGAATATGCTGGCAGCTCCGGGCAGTGCAGCTGCACAAAAACCGTGTCTTACTCAATCAGAGGTTAAGTTTGAAAACGAATTCCGAAGACTATGGATCGACCATGTATTATGGACAAGCAACTATATTACAAGTGCCACAACTGCAGGGGCGGAGGATCAGAAGCAGGTATTGGCGCGCCTGCTTAAAAATCAGGAGGACATAGGGAATTCCATTAAGCCATATTACGGAGAAGCTGCAGGAGCTAAGCTGACAGAACTGCTTAAAGAGCATATTGTCATTGCGGGTGATATTGTGGAGGCAGCAAAGAGCGGACAGGGTGCAAAGGTGAACCAGCTGAACAAAAAATGGTATCGCAATGCCGATGATATCGCTGCTTTTCTAAGCGGAGCCAATCCAAATCTGAAAAATGAAGATGTGAAAAAACTGCTTTATAAGCATTTGGAATTAGTAACAAATGATCTGACAGCAAGCCTTGTTAAGGATTGGGAAGCAAGAATTGTTTCGATTGATGAGGGAGTGTCGCATATTATTATGATGGCAGATGCCATTTCTGATGCGGTTGTGAAGCAATTCCCGAACAAATTTAAAGGGTGACTGCAAGAGGCTTCAGCTTTGCTGGGGCTTCTCTTTTTTTTCCTTTGACAAAGCAGCATGTCTCATTATAAGCTATTTAGCGTGCCGAAAAAAATAATGTAAATTTTTCACATATAGAAGGAGGGGTATCCGTTTGTCAGGAGATCAAAAGAAAAAGATGATCATTTTGATGATCAATATGTTTATTGCAATCGGAAGCTTTGGTATTATCATTCCGATTTTGCCGGCTTATTTGGAATCCATTAATCAGGGAGGAACGGCAGCAGGCCTGATGATTGCCATTTTTGCGGGTGCCCAGCTGATTTTTTCTCCTATCGCGGGAAAATGGGCTGACCAGTACGGCCGCAGAAAGATGATTATTTACGGGTTAGCTGGTTTGACATTATCCATGCTTGTCTTTTATGCAGTAGATTCCATTTGGCTGCTTTACTTTTCACGTGTCATTGGAGGCATTGGAGCTGCCTTGCTGATTCCAGCTATTTTTGCTTACATTGCTGATATTACTACAATGGAGCAGCGTGCAAAAGGGAATGGTCTTGTCTCAGCTGCAATGTCACTTGGAATTGTGGTTGGACCTGGGATAGGCGGGTTTTTGGCAGACTTCGGCTTAAAAATGCCATTTCTGATTTCAGCGCTTGTATCTCTAGTGGCTGTTCTATTCTCCATTGTGCTCCTCGAAGAAAGCAGCACATTGCAGACAGTGCCGGGAGATATGCCTGAAGAGGAACCGATGGTCAAGAAACTGGCCATGTCCGTTAAGAAGCCTTATTTTATTCCGCTTATCATTACATTGGTGATGAGCTTTGGACTAATGGCGTATGAGTCAGTTCTTGGGCTCTACCTTGATAATGAATTTGCTGCTACTCCGCAGGAAATTGCCATTATGGTGACTTCGACAGGAGTCATTAGTGTTATTGTTCAATTATTTGTAGTCGATCGTGTGGTTAATAAATTCGGTGAAGGAAAGGTATTGAATATCTTTTTGGCTGTTGCAGCATCAGGGTTCCTAGTTTCACTGTTTGCAGGCAGCTATGCACTTTTCTTCGTTATTTCGCTGATCATTTTCCTTGCAACTTCCATTCTTCGCCCGGTTTTAACAACGTTAATCTCTAAAATGGCCGGTAATGAACAGGGATTTGCGATGGGAATGAACAATGCTTATATGAGCATTGGAAACGTTCTGGGGCCAACGATTGCCGGCGTACTTTACGATGTGCGGATAACCTATCCGTTTGTTCTTGGTTTGGCCCTATTGATCGTTACATTGTTTATCACGATTGCCTGGCAGAAAAAGGAGCCAAAACCAAAGGCAGCTGTGTAGAAAAAGGCTTGGAGACGTTGTCTTCAAGCTTTTTTACTTTTCTTTTTCACATAAAAAATCAGCTTTAAAGCCAGGCTGAAATTGTGGCAATTTTGTGAAAGAAACCTAGTTCGATTGACATAAGTTAAAAAATACATTATTCTGAAAATAACAAAAATATTGAGCGAATGACGGCTGCGGGAGAGAGCATACAGTAGCCACCGAAGGAGCAAGCTTCAAAAATACCCTTGAAGCCAATCTCTCAGGTAGACAGAACCTCAGTCGGACGCATCTCTGGAGAGCGCGCATGGACTTTGCGACACCAAAGGGGTCAAACTCTCAGGTAAAAGGACAGAGAAGGGGGATAAAGAAGCCGCCTTTTTTCTGTCCTTTTTATATGGATGGCAAGGCAGTTGGAGGAATCTATATGAATACAAATATTAACGCAAACCGGGCGACATTGCTGATATCCTGTCCAGAGAGACCGGGCATCATCTCCACAGTCTCTAACTTTCTGCTGGAGCATAACGCGAACATTGTGCATTTTGACCAGCACACAACCGATCCGCTGGCAGGCATCTTCTTCATGCGGATTGAATTCGATATGAATCATTTTGATGAGTCCTTTTTAAAACTGAAAGAGGATCTGCCTGAGATGGCCAAGGAATACTCTATGGAGTGGAAGCTGAGCGGCAAAGGCGAGCGCAAGCGGATGGCTATATTTGTTTCTAAAATGGATCACTGTCTGCTCGAGCTGCTGTGGCGCTGGAAATCGAAGGAGCTTGAAGTGGAAATTCCCCTTGTGATCAGCAATCATCCTGACATGAGGGAAGTGGTGGAGGGGTTTGGAATACCATATCATCATATTCCGATTACGCCCGACACTAAATCGGAAGCTGAGCAAAAGGCAGTAGAGCTGCTGGATGGAAAAGCGGATTTCATTGTGCTTGCGAGATATATGCAGATTCTTTCACCGAGCTTTATTTCCAAATATCCAAATAGGATTATCAATATCCATCATAGTTTTCTGCCGGCCTTCGTGGGAGCCAATCCTTATGCACGGGCGTTTAACCGCGGGGTCAAGCTGATTGGGGCAACTGCCCATTATGTAACAAATGATTTGGATGAAGGGCCGATCATTGAGCAGGATGTCCAGCGGGTTAACCACCGGCACACTGCACAGGATCTCAAAATTGCCGGCAGGCATGTGGAGAGGCAGGTCCTCGCACAGGCAGTGGCATGGCATGTGCAAGACAAAGTAATAGTGCATGGTAATAAGACGATTGTTTTTTAAGAGGACTTTCAATTTTCACAAGATTTGTTGCTTAATAAATATTATTTACTGAGTTAATTGGAGCGGAAGGTGCGAGACCACGCCCGCCCCGCGGAAAGCGAGCAGCCTGGAGCAGAAATGAACGGACAACATTGAAAGGCAAAAAACAACAATTATACGAAAAGAGCTTCAATAAAGATCTTGAATCAAGAAGTTACCAACATCATGAAAGAAGGTGAGCAGAAATGAAAAAGAAAAAATTATCAATGCTTGAAATGATTAAAGTTAATAGAGAAGAACTTTTAAAAGATCGCCGTGAGCTTGAGAAGATTGAAAAAAAAATAGACGATAAATATGTAAAAGCACAGTAAGAAAGGAAACCCGGCCTGGGAATAAAACAGGCCGGGTTTTTTATGAAATAAAAACGCCCAGGGAGGGAATCCCTGGGCGCCAACTTCTTATTTTTGTCTAAAGAAATCTGTGAAAGCATGATACATTTCCATACCCTGATAAAAGAACAGGCTGGAAGCTGTTAATGAAAATAACCCAATCATTAAAAATCTAATCCACATTATGTCTTCCTCCTTTAATTGTTTGGTTGGACAATTAAGGAGCTTGAATGACATAATTCGCCTCGTAGAAAATTGGAGTATAAAATATCTTTTTCCTGCGGGCGATGTGCAGGGCACTATATACAAAAAGGATAACTGCCAGAGTTGTAAAGGATAAAGAGATGATATCCAACGTGAAGATATGCTTTTTGGGATCATCTTTTAATAGGAAGCTCTCGGTAAAGTCCGAAACTGTTACCGCTTTGCTTTGGTCCATCGGAATGTCATTATAATGGACACCAGGATATTGGGTAATGAGAAAGGATAAAAACACAGACAGCAGTAAAAGTGGCATTACCTGGCGTTTCCTCATTCCCTCACCCCTTTTCAAGATTATAACTATCATCATAACCACTATTTATAGATTAGTAAACTAAAAGATTTTGACAGGATTCGTTAATATTCTATGTATATATTGTAAAAATAGCTGGGACAAATGATACAGGGGAACAAAGGCTTTTTGGCTGCAAGTCTAGATTACAGGCGAAAGAATAACCAAATCCTTACAAAAGACCTGATAAAATAGGCAGAGGTATTGTCATTCTCCTTTACACATCTTCATATTGCTTTAAAAAATGCCTCTTATAATCAAATGTGAATCCAGATTGAATTAAGAGGTGAAGAAAATGAACAATGAGAGATCGATTGATGATTTAATCAGAAAGTTTAATGAAGAAAATCTGAAGAGGGACATTGACCGCCGGAGCTTTCTATCTGGTGCAGGGAAAATAGCCGGCTTTTCGCTGGCGCTGGCTATGGCGCAATCATTAGGGGTGGGTAATCTAAAGGTTGATGCTGCTCCTAAGTTCAGCAAATACCCTTTTACGCTCGGTGTCGCATCAGGAGATCCTCTTTCTGACAGTGTGGTTTTATGGACAAGGCTAGCGCCCGATCCACTTAATGGAGGCGGGATGCCAAATCATGCTGTACCGGTCAAATGGGAACTTGCTGCAGATGAACACTTCCGAAAAGTTGTTAAACACGGGACTGAAATTGCAGTGCCCGAATTGGCGCATTCTGTGCATGTGGAGGCAGAAGGCTTAATGCCAAACACTGTTTATTATTATCGTTTTAAAAGCGGCAATGAGCTTAGTCCAATCGGCAAAACAAAGACACTTCCGCCTGCGGGTGCCAAAGTATCAGGGCTATCATTTGCATTTGCTTCATGTCAGCAGTATGAACATGGACTTTTTACAGCCTATCAGCATATGGCAAAGGAAAATTTGGATTTTGTCATTCACCTTGGCGACTACATATATGAATATGGACCAAATGAATATATTTCACCAACAGGAAATGTCCGCCATCATAGCGGGCCGGAAATTATCTCTCTAGAAGATTATCGGAATCGCCATGCTCAGTATAAATCTGATCAGCATCTTAGAGAAGCTCATGCTGCTTTCCCTTGGGTGGTCACTTGGGATGACCACGAAGTGGAAAATAACTATGCAGGAGGGATTCCGGAAAAAGGCCAGTCAGCTGAAGCATTTATTAAACGCAGGGCAGCAGCTTATCAGGCATACTATGAGCACATGCCACTCCGGTTATCTTCCATGCCAAATGGTGATGGTATGCAGTTGTATAGGGAGTTCAGCTATGGCAGCCTGGCGTCATTCCTTGTGCTTGATTCCCGGCAATATCGGGATGACCAGGCAAATGGTGATGGCAGCAAGCCGCATACACCGGAGTCGCTTGATCCAGCCCGGACTCTCCTTGGAAAAGAACAGGAACAGTGGGTTGAAAGCAATCTTAGTACCTCCCATGCTCATTGGAATGTGCTTGCACAGCAGGTGTTTTTTGTCCAGAGGAACTTCGGGACAAGTGCTTCGCCGAAGTTCAGCATGGATGCATGGGATGGATATCCTGCTGCCAGGGAGCGCCTGGCTGATTTCGCAGCTTCAAACAATATCGAAAATCTGATCGTCCTGACTGGAGATGTTCATGCAAGCTGGGCTTCCAATATTCTAACAGACTATGATGATCCAAATGCAAAGCTGATTGGGGCCGAATTTGTCGGAACCTCTATCACATCAGGAGGGAACGGATCAGATGTGAGAGCAGATACGGAAAAGACGCTTGCAGAGAATCCGCATATTAAGTTTTTTAATAATTATAGAGGCTATGTCCGCTGCCGGGTAACACCAGAGCAATGGCGTGCGGATTATCGGGTTCTTCCATTCGTAACAGAGCCAGGAGCGGATATTTCAACAAGAGCATCATTTGTTTTTGAAAAAGATCAGGCTGGATTGAAGCAGGTTTCGGCTTCTGCTGTCCCTCAGGGAGTTCGAATATCTGCCGAGGTTGAGGAAGACCGTCATCGTGCCCATAACCGGGCACATGAAAAGCAGCTTAAGAAAAAGCGCGAAAAGGTATTACATTAATAGGACGGTGAGAAGATGATTTCTAACATTGGCATTCCAGGCTTAATTCTTGTTCTTGTCATTGCCTTGATCATATTTGGGCCATCAAAGCTTCCCGAAATTGGGAGGGCGTTTGGGCGGACATTAACTGAGTTTAAAAGCGCGGCAAAAGACTTAGTGTCAGATGAGGGAATGAAAGAAGAGAAAAAGCCGGCACTTTCAGCTCTGAAAAGAGAAAAGTAGGGAATAAAAATACAGGCGCAAATTAGCCTGTATTTTTTATTGTGTGTTAATTTGTGAAATGTTTCACATAATATTCATTTTTGAATAATCCACTGGAATGAACAGTATAATATATTAATACTGTACTTATATTGTTTATCTAAAAATCCAACAGGGAGGCACCTTCACCATGAAAAAAATATTTCAGTTATTATTAATAATAGGCTTAGTCATGACGCCTTTTTTTACAAGCGCTCATGTGAAATGGTTCACGAATGTGGCGCCTAAAAAGGAAACCATTGAAAATATATTATCACCTTTATTCATGGGACTGGCCCTGGCGGCTGCGATTGTCCTTGCGCTATTGACATTGATTATCCCAAAGACTTCACAATGGGCTAAAGTCAAAAAGCTTGATGACTGGCTCTCAGGATTCCGCAAATACAGCAGATATATCCTGAAGTATGGAACTGCTGCGGCGTTAATAATCCAGGTAACGAACGGAACATTGTTTGCGCCTGAATTTCATTTAACCAGCACGATTGCTATGATATTAACGTGGGCTGCGATTGGCTTTCTGCTAATTCCTCATCATATTTCAACAAAGGCCGGGGCCGTTATTTTACTGGGGCTGTTTGTGTACGTTACCATGCAGAATGGCATTTTCCATATGCTTGATTATGGATATTATGTTGCCATTATTGGAGTCCTGATGGTCGGCAGCACGAAGCTCGAGAAGGTTGGATTTCCATTCTTATATTTGGGCACAGGTTTATCTTTATGCTGGGTGGCTGTCGAAAAATGGGTATATCCAAGCATGTCACTGGATATTGTGGCCAATCATGGAGTCCCTACATTCGGATTTGCACCTGCTGCATTCGTTGTTATGGCTGCATTCATTGAATTTGTGGTCGGTTACCTTCTTGTAGTAGGGATTCTTAACCGTGTAGTTGGCTTCGTCGTGACAGTTATTTTCATCACTACCACAATGCTGTTTGGCATGACAGAAGTGATCGGGCATTTTATGATTCATATTGTGCTGATTATTTTCATCATTGAAGGGGTGTCTTTCTATAACCCGCCGATCAAGCTGCACAAAACTAAGGCGGATCAATTTGTGTTTGTATTCCTGAACTTTATTTTCGTCCTTGCGACATTCATTTTAATTTATTACCGATTTGCATAAGCATTGACATTTTGATGAAAATAGAATATGATTTATTTAAATAGTTGAATAGTTTCTCCTAAAGGGGAGTAGCTTTTACAGCAGAGTCGTCATTTCGGAGTTAAGAGCTCCCGGCTTTGTTGGCAACCTTAACGTTGTTAGCAAGACCTTTGCCTGTTTCGGGTAAAGGTCTTTTTGTTTTTTAAAACCTTTACCGCTTGCTGGTAGAGGTTTTTTTATTGCCTGATATAGCTTGGCAATGGAAATCCTCAATCGACATAACTGCAGGGAAACAGTGCGAAGCTTTCAATACTTAAAAAACAAAGGAAAGGAGACCAAGATGAAAAAAGCTAAGATATCGTTTGCTGAATTAATTAAGAAAAACAAAGAAGAGCTGCTGAGAGATCAAGCAATGCTTGAGAAAATTGAAAAGCGTTTAGACGAAAAATACACAAAGGTGAAATAAGGGAGGGTGCTTAGATGGAATTATCACTAATACTTGAGTATGGATGGGTGCTGCTGCTGCTTGTGGCGCTGGAGGGTTTATTGGCTGCTGATAACGCGCTGGTGCTGGCGATTATGGTAAAGCATCTTCAGGAGGAGCAGAGGAAGAAGGCTTTATTCTACGGGTTGGCTGGAGCGTTTGTTTTCCGCTTTGGATCGTTATTTGCAATTTCTTATTTAGTTGACGTATGGCAGGTTCAAGCGATCGGAGCACTGTATCTTCTGTTCATCGCGGCCAATCATATATTAAGAAAGTTTCTTGTGAAAAAAGGCGAGGAAGAAGCAGAGATTACAAAATCAAAAAAGCAATCAGGCTTTTGGCTTACGGTTTTTAAAGTAGAGCTTGCTGATATTGCTTTCGCTGTAGACTCTATTCTGGCAGCAGTTGCCCTGGCTGTGGCTCTTCCGGATTCAGGACTTGGCCATGTAGGCGGACTTGACGGCGGAAAGTTCTTTGTCATCTTTGCAGGCGGTATGATCGGATTGATCATTATGCGTTTTGCTGCTAACCTATTTGTGGATCTGCTTCACAGGAGACCTGGACTTGAGGTTGCAGCATTTGGTATTGTCGGCTGGGTTGGTGTCAAACTGGCTGTCTACACAATGTCCCATCCGGCGCTGGCGATCCTGCCTGAAGGATTTGCCAAGTCGACGGAATGGAAAGCTACTTTCTACGTAGTCTTAATTGGAATAGCATTAGCTGGATGGATTCTTTCCAAGGAAGTACAGGAAGTGCCAGCAGAGGAAAAAGCAAGCTGATCAAGCAGGGCGGAGGTTATCCGCCCTGTTTTTTAATGAGCACTTTCAATCAAACGTTTGATTGAATACCCATGAGCCCGGAGCTAGCTTGCCATTCTTCTTTCAGGATGCCCATTTCTATTAAGCTCCAATAATCATTTTTAACTTTATTGGTCTGCCTGAGAAGCCCTTCTTTTTGGAAACCTGCTTGCTTGTAGATCTTAATAGCAGGCAAATTAAAATCGAAAACTCCGAGACTGATTCTATTTAATTTCAGCTTCTGGAAGGCTAAGTTCAGGATTTGATGAATCATTTCTGAAGCATACCCTTTCCCCCGTGCTTCAGGGCGGATGAAAACTTTTCCAACCCTCGCAGTTTCGTTGACACGGTCTACTCTGCCTAGGGAAATATGACCGACGATTTCATCGTTTGCCATAACTTTGAATATATAATCCGAGCTGGTATCCAGATTCGCAGAGCTTATATACTTAGCAAGCTGCACATGATCAAGCGGGAATTCGAAATGAGCACCGCTCCACTGAATCATTAATTCCGGTGTGCTGATCCAGCTGATGAGCAAATCGAAGTCTTCTTCTGTAAAAGGTTCTAATTTTACCATGGGAATCTCCTTATATTTATCATCTAATTGTTCTTTTTTTATCTATTTTACAGAGTTCAGGAAAAATCCTTCTAAGTTATGCGTGAAATAAAAGTAATGAGTACATATTAATTTAAAGAACCATAAGGAAGGAGCGAATGAGTTGTCTAGAAAAGATGAGCAAAAAAAGAAACAGACACAAGGTCCAAAAGAGGAGAGGGAGCTTGTCAATGAGTTTGGAAAATATAAGGGGGATCAGCCGGTTCCGCAGCCTAAGGATTATGATGAGATAGAGTATTAGAAAAAGCAGGATAATCCCTGCTTTTTTTCTAAGGTAAGAAAGTATAAAATTTTGAACGTCGATAATTGTCTTATCTCCAGCGCCTACCCCCTCGAGGTCACAAGCCGATCCTCCCAAAAAGGCAAAGGACGCCTTTCCGTAAGGCTCGTCTTGTACTTGAGGCCCGCAGGACAAGGAAGGCCTCGTCAGCATAAACATCGCACGACCGAAAGGGATAGCTTTTGGGAGGATGCGGGTCATGCAGACGTTGCCACAGGACGTGGCGATCTTAGTCTGCGTTCCTTCATGAACAAGGCGCTTGCGCTTTTCTTAACTAAGTCTCTGGCCTTAGATTATTTTAATGCTGAGGGAGCTTAATCCTTCTTGTATTTCTTTTTAAACTATAGGTAAGAAAAGCAAGAAGGGGAAAATGTATGAATGAAAAATTGGAAGTTAGTTTGCATGGGCTTATCATTTTAATATCATTGTATATATTGTTTAATTTTATGCCGACACTTTTGCCGGCTTATAAATGGGTTAATATTACAGGCATGGCTGCCATATTAGTGATGGATGTTTACTTTATTTCTGCAGGCAGGTTATCCCGGTTGAAATACAGCAGACTGGCACTGATTTATATGTTCAGTCTGCTTTTAATCGTTTTTATTACCTTTTATTTAACCAAGATACTCGTTCTTACTGATGCCTATGGGCTCGAGAGTATACTGAGGGAATATGAAGCGGAAGGAAAGCTCATCTTTTTCCTGATTTGCTTTTTACAGCCCATCCTTTTGCCGCTTCCTGAAGCCGTCACACTGCCTGCAGGAAGTGCTGTTTTCGGTCCTGCTGCCGCTGCCTTTCTTGGATTCACAGGTACACTTTCGGGGATTATTATTATGTTCTGGACTGCAAGGATAGGGGGATTAAAGCTTGTATCAAGGTTTATAAAGGAGCGGCACCTGGACAAATACCAAAAATACATGGAGAGAAATGAAAACTCCATACTAGTACTGCTGTTTGTTATTCCGATATTGCCGGATGAGATCATTTGTGTTGGAGCAGGAATGGGTGGTGTATCATTTAAAAAGTTCCTGGGAATTGCTTCTATATCCAAAATAGCAACTTCCTTGCTACTGGCTTACTCTCTTTCATTCGCCAATGCACTATCTTTATCTGGCTTACAGCTTTTATTTGTTGTTTCAATGGCGATGGGAGTATTTTACAGTGTTTTTCACTTTTATAAAAGAAGAAAAGAAGCTATTAGGATTTTCCGTAAGCTCTAAATGATTCCTCCTATCGCTGTCAGCGAAACTATTCAGGCAACGATAGGATTAATCACTCTAAATAGATGCGAAAATTCCCGATGCTTTGGCAACCACCTGATTCTGATCGTTAAAAATCAGGCAATCTGTGTGGCTGAGTGTCCGTCCTCTTTTAACAAGGTGAGCATCGGCAACTAGATATTCCCCTGTCGCCCCCTTTAAGAAACTGACCTTCAAGTCAGCGGTCACCACGGACTGCTTCTGATTTTCATCCGGCTCGAAAATATTCCCCATTGCTACATCCGCAAGAGTGGAAATGATCCCTCCATGCACCAGTCCGGCGCTGTTAATAAAGAGCGGCTGGATGGGCAAAGTGACTTTCATTTTGCTATCACTGATTCTTTCGTAATGGAATTTCAGAAATTCATCAAAAGGCTGTTTGATTAGCATTTTCTACACTCCAATTTCTTTAAGTTAGGCTGTTTTCGCAAAGTTTGTTGCTTTATATATTTAATTTGCTGAGTTGATTGGAGCGAAAGGTGCGAGATCCTCGAAAATGCATTCGCATTTTCTTCGTGCGGTGTTTACTCAATGGAAACTTGCGGGAGTAGCGTGACAGGTGAGACCCCCCAGACGCGCAGTGTTGAGGAGGCTCACCGCCCGCCCCGCTGTTCGCTGAGCATCCTGGAGCGAAAATCAACGGACAACATTGATAGGCGAAAAAACTATTTTTACGAAAAGAGCCTTAAGTTAACATGGTTATTCCCGATTTTTTGTGAAATCCCTGCTAATTTGCAGAGAAAAGGCTCCAAAATTGTTACATAGTTTCTTAAAATCTAAAAAAGTGATATTATTTTCAATAAATTCAAAAAAAGGCGGGCTGGATGATGGCAAAAGTAGAGAATATTAGTTTCGCAGAAAACTTTCCTATTTCATTTAAGGAACTGGAAGAAGAAGCAGAGAAAGTAATGGGAGCAGGTGGATTTGGCTATGTTCAATCAGGAGCCGGCGGGGAAGAAACGCTGAAAAAGAATATCGAATCCTTGGCAAAATACTCAATAGTACCGAGGATGCTGAGAGATGTTTCAGTGCCTGATATAAGTGTGAAATTATGTGGAAAAACATATCCTTACCCGGTTTTCCTGGCACCAATTGGGATGCAGCGGCTTGAACATAATGAGGGAGAGCTGGCGTCTGCACGGGCAGCAGCTTCGTTTGGAGTTCCTTTTATCCAGAGCACAGTATCCAGTTATTCCATTGAAGAAATCGCAAAGGCAACAGGCTCGAGTCCAAAATGGTTCCAATTATATTGGTCCAATTATGAAGAAGCATCTTTCAGTATGGTTCGCCGTGCGGAAGAAGCGGGGTATGAGGCAATTGTGTTAACGGTTGATACGGTGATGATGGGATGGAGGGAAGCCGATTTAAGAAACAATTTTTCCCCGTTAAAGCTTGGCTATGGTAAAGCAAACTATGAAAGCGATCCCTTCTTTATGGCTTCTCTCCAGGACGGTGATGTCGTACAGGGAATCCTTGATAATATTCATCATCCAACATTAAGCTGGGAACATATTGCCAGATTAAAAGAGAAAACCAGCCTGCCCATTTTATTAAAGGGCATTCTCCACCCTGAGGATGCCAGGCTGGCCGTTGAAAGAGGGATAGACGGTATCATTGTCTCCAACCATGGCGGCAGACAGCTTGATGGAGTGATTGCGGCGATTGATGCGCTTGAACCGATTGCGAAGGAAGTTAAAGGAAGGATTCCAGTATTGTTTGACAGCGGCATTCGCCGAGGCTCAGATGTGGTTAAAGCTCTGGCACTGGGAGCTGACGCCGTTTGTCTGGGGCGGCCGTATGTGTACGGCTTGGCCATTGGCGGGCAGGAAGGAGTTGAAAAAGTGCTTGCCAACTTTATAGAAGAAACAAAAGTGTCTCTGTCTCTTGCGGGGGTGGGGAATTTAAAGGATATTGCTGGTCTGCGGTTAATTCGATAAAACCTTCTTAAAAAAATTCTGGGTTGTTGACAGTTGAGACTGTGTTTAATAGTATACCTATAGGGGTACATTATTAATATGCCATTACTAAAGGAGATGCAGTTATGTTCGATTACACAGCTGAAACCGAAAAATCAATTGAAGAAGCGATATCCTCACTGGAAGGAAGTCTGAAGGACGAAAAGTTCGGAGTTCTATGGCAGTTTAATGTTCAGGAGAAGCTGCAGGAAAAAGGCTTGGAATATAACGAGGCATTCCATGTGTTAGAGGTATGTAATCCGAATGAAGCACATCGCGTTTTAACACAGAATAAAATGGCCGGCTACTTCCTGCCTTGTAAAATTGTCGTCTATGAAGACAAGGGCAAAACGAAAATTGGGATGCCTAAGCCGACAAGTATGATTGAGCTAATCAATGACGAATCTGTTCAAAGCTTCGCAGCAGAAATTGAAGAGCGCTTAATCCAGTGCATCAAGAGAAGTATATAAGTTAAAAGTTTGATGACAGTGCCGGAATAATTTGTTAAGCTTGAAATAGCTTATCAAATTAAATATCTATGTAACTACTAGGGGTGCCCCGAATGTGCGGGCTGAGAGGAAAGCGCTTATAGCTTTCCGACTCTTATGGACCTGATCTGGTTAATGCCAGCGGAGGGAAGTAGGATTTGACAATATGTCGATTCATATACTTAAACCAAGCCGGGTCCTTTGTGGGGATCTGGCTTTTTTGTATACATACTTCTCATCCAGATAAGCAATCAGGCTGCCCTTTTAGAAAGGAGGTTTAGATGAACAGAACCCGATTGTTGACTACGATGGCACTATTTACGGCGATTGGGACACTGGGATCCCATTTGCTCTGGTTTCCGGCAGGTATAGCCAAGGCCTATCCGGTTCAGCATGCGGTAAATGTATTGGCCGCGGTGACTCTTGGACCACTGCCGGCAGCAGCCATTGCTTTTATGATTGCTTTGCTGCGTAATATGCTTGGATTCGGGACGCTGCTTGCGTTTCCAGGCGGCATGATCGGTGCGTTTTTGGCTGGTGTCCTTTATTTGAAATTCGGCCGGAAAATATGGGCTGCCGCTGGCGAGGTTTTGGGCACCGGTATAATCGGAGCATTGTTTGCTGTTCCGTATGCAAAATTTCTCATGGGCAGTGAAGCTGGTGCATTCTTCTTTGTGCCGCCGTTTCTGGTCAGCAGCATTGCCGGTGCGGCGATAGGCTGGTTGGTGTTAGCGAAGGTTAAAGAGAAGAATTTGGTTCAGAATATGTGATGATTTTGGGCTGGAGAAGTAAGATTGGTTAGCAGAGTAAGGGAGAGCAGCATAGCAATCTGACTTTATGAGCGATTTTCAAGAGTTATGGGCGAGATCCAAAATGTATGAGCGAAAAACGTCAAGTTAGACAATCGATAAAAAAACAATTAAAAATGTTAGAAAACTGCTAGGGGCGCTACGGCTGAGATAAGGAGCTTTTCCTTGGTCCCTTGGAACCTGATCTGGATAATGCCAGCGCAGGGAAGCAGTGAGGACCTCATTATATATCCTCATGCTTTTTCCCCGGCAGCTTCTGTATTTAATTAAGGAGGCTATTTTTTATGACTTTTTCAGAAATTCTGCGCAAGGAAAATGAAGATTTGTTTCAGCTGATATTTGAACATCCATTTGTTCAGGGGATCGGGAGAGGGGATGTGCCGAAAGAGGCGCTTGCTCATTACATTAAAGCGGACTTTGAGTATTTGAATGCGTTCATGCATATTTACGGAATTGCGATTTCAAAGTCAGCTGAACGTAAGGATATTGCATACTTTAACCAGCAAATAGAATTTGTATTGAACAGCGAAGTACACCCCCACCATAATTTTTGCCAGCAGATTGGGGTGGATTACGAAGCATTGCAGGGATATCCGCTTCCGCCGACAGCCGATCATTATGTAAAGCATATGATGTATCATGCCCATACAGGCGGCATGGGTGAAATACTCGCTGCATTATTGCCTTGCCCATGGACTTATTGGGAAATTGGGCTTGAGCTCATGAAGCAATATGAGCCAGATGAGAACCATCCGTTTTATCCGTGGATTTCTTTTTATGCAAACCTTAGAGTCGAAGCTGTGACCATGAATATGAGAAACCGTTTGGATGAACTTGCTGAAGCGGCATCACCGGAAGAAAGGCAGCGAATGAAGGATGCTTTCCGAAAAAGCTGCCAGCTGGAGCTTGGTTTCTGGGAGATGGCTTATACCTGCGAAGAGTGGCCGGCGGGCAATCCGGCAGCAGTCAGATAGAAAAGCGTAAGCGACTCGCTCACCCTCGACACCTCGATGTGCAGGCTGCTTGCGCTAGAGAGTTATCGAAGTTCAAAATTTTATACTTTCTTATTTAATAAGAAAAACGCCTGCATCTGCTTTATGGCAGTGCAGGCGTTTTTTCAAAATCCCATCTGTAGTGAGCGGTAATGGGAGTCTTAAAAGAAGATAGTTTTACTTCTGCTGCAAATGGGGTGGAGTTATGTATTACGTATGGAATGCCATCTTTAGTCCGTTTGTCAGATATGAAAGCCACATGGTCGAATTTAGGAGAAAGGAAAACCACAATATCACCCGGCTGCCATTGCTGAAGGTTCTTAACATCTCCTGGAATCAGTTCTGTTGTTAATGACTTTGCGAACCGGCTAAAAAAGATATTCTGGTTTGGTACCCTTCTGAAATCAATGTTCGGATCAGGCTTGCCATGGACTCTTGAATACAAGTCCGTATTTTCGGCGATATCCTGATCAATAAGATCCTTTATGGTTACATCAGCCCCCTGGAAACCTCTCCAAATCACGTCTGTACAGACACCCTCGCCATCGGGCGGATAGCCTCCCGCATAGTAGGCACTTTTATATGGCGTGCGCTGTTCCACTTCTTTTCTGGCTGTCTGGACCATATCAAGCGGATCAGCAATGCCGTTTTGATTTGAATCGGCCTGTGAGTAATCAGAGGGCATCTCCAGTTTCTTTGCAAAAGGATTTCCGAAATGAATGCCGATGGAATCCAGAATGATTCCACCCCGAAAAAAAAGAATGAAAAATAACAGTACTCCAATTATTGAAGTAAATACCTTTTTAACCATAAGTACACCTCACCTATTTTACTGAATAGACGGTATTATTTCCCAATAAGTTACATGAAGGTATGATAAGATTGTTATAACCATTCATAAGAGAGGGGATATAATGGTTCATAAAATAGGGGTATCAGGAAGCGTCATTTTGTCAGACAGCAAGCTGTTTCATAAACTTTTTAAACGTCATTTGCCGCATATTGAGATAGGGGAATTTCAAGATGAGGAATCCTTTCAATGCTTTATTAAATTGATGGGCAAAACAAACAAAAGCTTTGGTCTTCATTCGCCTCTTTTCCGGGGACAAAGCAAATACGATCTTCTGGAAAAGGTCAGTATGAATCCAGAGGAAGCCTGGATCCAGTTTGAGGCGGAAGTGGAAAGGATGTCCCGGCTTGGTGCTGAATACATATTGGTGCACTTTCCTTATTTTAAAAAGGAAGCAAGTGGGAATCCGGCAGAGATTATTGAGGAGGGACTCAAGAAACTCAGTGCTCTTCAGAAAAAATATGAGATTATGATCGTGTGTGAACCAAAATTAGGATTCAGGCAATCGCCGGCAGGAATCGATTATCTTGACAGTTTTCCAGTAGAGACATGGAAGAAATATGGCCTCAGCCTCTGTATTGATATCGGGGATTATATATTAGCCACGGACGACAAGGCCATAAATTATATAGGAAAATGGGCTGAGTTTGTGAGAGTTGTTCATTTACATAATGTTGAATACCAGGACGATAAATATATCTGGGTCCCTGTGCATCCATCTCATGAGAATGATGGCCGTCATCATAAAATAAAGAAACTGATGGATTTTCTGGCAAAGGAATGTGAGGATGTGTTTTTTGTCATGGAATATACACCACACACGAACCCTTCGGAAAAAATGGCAGAAGAAGGAATTCAATGGGCAAGAGAAGTCATTGAGGCCGGGTCTGTCAGGTAGGGGAGCAGGCCTCCCCACATTCCTTCTGCGCAAATTTATATAGGGAGTATGGGAAATTGCCTTGTTTGTATGCTAGTATATATGTGAAAATAATCACAATATAAGGGGAGGGAGTTTATTTCAATGCTGGGATCAAAAATAAAAACGGCCCTGCAGGCTTCCATTCTTTTTACCTTTGGATTTTGGCTTCTCTTTTTCTTTTCAGAAGGGGAACTGTTTTCTTTTTTCCTGATCGTGGTTTTTTTGTACTGTTTATTCGGAAATGTTATATACGGCATTCCGGTTTCATTGCTTTCTGAGTTTCTAACCAGAAATTTGGCAGTATGGCGATTCCCGGCATCTGCATTTTTTCATACCTTTTTAGCTGCTGTGACTTATTTTATTATGGAAGGGTTTGCTTATTATGCAGTAATTGCAGCGGTTCTTTTCTTTTTAGTTGACGAGTGGCGAAAGTGGGACCGTGAGATGCCAGGAGGGAGGAGAATTACCTTAAATACAGCCGGTTTTCTCATCGCTTGCCTGCTGCCGGCAGGGTTCTTTTGGATGCTGCAGCAGGCAGATCTGGAAGAAAAAACACATGACCTTTATTTGATTCCAAAAGGGTATGCTGGTCAGGTGAGGATTGTTCATGAAATAGAGAATGCTCCTGCGCCTGAGACAGAAGGGGAGTATGATGTATTTCGGGTGAATGACAGGGGATATGCCATTACCTCTTTACCCCAGAGCGAAGGGTATATTGAAGACTTGTACTATTATGTGGATGACAAGGGAAAGCGTGAACCTATACCGGACAGCTGTATTTCACATGGCGGAGCAGGCGGTGTACAGGGAGATGGATATGACTATTCGTATACCTATTTTTCAATTGGCTGTGAGGAAGACATAGCTGATCAGGGCAATGGCCCAGGTATTGAGGATATTCTTTATGAAGAAGGATTGATCAATCAAACGTTTGATTGAAAATGTAAGACAGCCTGGAGATTCCAGGCTGTTTATATATTTTAATGAACTGAAGGTTTACTTGATAGTTGGAACGGCTCTCAAGGAATGAACAGTGTCCGGCGTTCTTCTGCCAGTGCTTTTAATTGAAATGAAGATGGCATAGTCCAATGGGCAAGTGATTTTTTCCAGATAAGAATCAATGTGTTTTCTTAGACTAAGTATAGCTTCTTCGTTTTTAAGCTGTTCAGTAATTTGCCTGTCGTAAATGACAGTCACCAAATTTTTTTCAAGCAAATAGTCCAAATTGATTTCCTCTTGTCCCGGAAGTGAGGTATGGACCAGAATCGGAAGTTTCTTTTGCAGTGCTTCACTAATTGTAACTCCGCCTGGTTTGGTCAAAATAGCATCCGCTTTATTATACAGCTGGTTCATTTCATTTGGGTTATCAATATATCCAATGGGCTCGATTTGCTTTGAATCAAGTGCTTTGAGTGAGCTATACAATTCCTCATTATTTCCGCAAAGGATCAGAAACCGAATATGCCGAACCTTTTGTATAGATTCGATAAAGTTACAGTTTACCAAGCCGCTGTTTCCTCCTGCAACCAGGATATGGCGTATCCGGTCATCTTTCTTAAATGGAACCGGGAGGTGATAGGCAGAATGAACCGGAATGCCCGTAACAAAAATATGATCATCCGGAATATGGTGTTTTTTAATAAGCTTTTCCTTTGCCTCATTATGAGGAACGAAATGAAAGTCAATTCCCCGTTTTCCCCATATATCATTTATAAAAAAATCCGTGTAAACATTCACCGCAGTAATGTCCCGGTATCGTCCCTTTTGCTTTAGTGAACTGATGATCCCGGATGGAAAAGAATGAGTGCAAAATATTAAATCAGGATTTTCTTCATCAAGGAACTTCTGCATTTTTCTTTCAAAATAATAGGATAGAACCTGTAAATCAGGCTGCAATTTAAAGGGATGCTGTTTATACATAATGGTGTAATATAAGGCCCTGTAAAGGAAAGGGGCCCCCAGGAATCCTTTTAAATATATGCCTGAGACCAGCTTTTCGAGCTTATCACTGCAATAGGAAAGAAAATCGATTATTTTGATTTCCGCATCAGGATATTGGCTTATAATATGGTCCTGAAGTGTTTTTGCAACTTTTGAGTGTCCCGTGGGGAATTGAAATAATGGGAGCAGGAGAACTTTCATAATAACCTCCTTTCTGTCACTTGAGTTTGTTTTTGGCATACTTAAAGAGCATGTAGATTACGAATACAGCTAATAATAAAACCCCGAGGTATGGCACGTATTCAGGATTAATATCAAAAAAGCTTCCTGCAAAGTATCCCGCAGCAATTATAGGGAGCACCCAGCTTAAGGAGCCTGCCGCAGAATATAGAAGATACTGATGAAAAGGAACTTGTGAAATGCCGGCAAGGTAAGGGTTAATCTGACGTATTCCCGGCATATAGAAACCGGCAAATATCATAAAACGGTGGTTTTCCATGTATTTTTTCTGTGCGGTATTCCATCTTTTTTCCGTGATGCCAATATATCTTCCATATTTTCTAAGAAAGGAAGTACCTGCTTTTTTACCGATCCAATAGGCTGAAAGCATTCCGAGCAGCACACCTGCTTCAGCGCACACAGCAGATTCGGCAAAGCTTAATCTGTGATTTCCAATTAGCACGCCAATCAGGAATAGTAGCGATTCTTCCGGAGCGGGAATGCCAACAATCCCGAAAAATAAAAATAAAAAGATGATCCAATACCCGTATGACGAAATAAATTCTATAATTGTTTCAGTACTCATGTCCGATGCCCCTGATATTCTTCTTTTAAAGAAATAAACCGTATTCCTTTTAGTGCTGCCTGCTGCAAATACTCGTCCAGATGGCTAATCATATGTTCAGGTGCACTGGAGTCGGCGCCAAGAGTTTCACCGCTGTCGTGGAGAAGAAAAATACGGCCAGGCACGGTTTCTTTTGCCAGCGACTCGGAAAGCGTGTTCCTTATATGCTTGATCTTCCAATCTTTGAAAATCCCCGACCACATAATAATCTTATAATTCCTTGCGATCCAAAGTGTGAATAAATTGAAGTGGCCCCATGGCGGACGGTAGAAATAGACGTCTTCATTAATTGTTTCTTCAATAATTTGTTTTGTTTGCTCCAGCTGTTTTTTTAATGATCCCGGTGAAAGGATCCAGCTTGAGATATGCCGGTAATGATGGATGCCAATTGTATGCCCTTCCTCCTGCATTCTTTTAAGCAGCAATGGGTGCTGGGCTGCTTTTTCTCCGACAACAAAAAAGGCTGCCTTTGCTTCATGCTTTTTTAAGACATCCAGAAGTCTCGCAGTATACTGGGGATCAGGGCCATCATCAAAGGTTAAAGCAATGGAATTTGGTTCCGTTATACCTTTTACAATTCCCCAATTCAGAGATCGTATGAGCACAGTGGGCAGAACTGCGTAACTAATAAATATAATCAGTGCGGCGGTAATAAAATAAATCATGCAAACAAGATCCTTTCCAGCGGGTGAATCACTTATTTTCATTCCCTTTTAATAGTGAGGATAACCTTAATGTTCAGTGTGAATGTAAGGAAATTATTCCATTCATGATTTAAGGTGAGATGGTTTTATCATATAAAAAAATTGAAGGAAGTCAATGGAGATGATGAATATTAAAGAGGATAACCGGTACAATTCAATCAAACGTTTGATTGAAAGAATAAAACAGGCTGAATGCATCAGCCTGTTTTGAACGTATTTTAATCCATTGGCAATGTGTTATGAAGATTTGGAGGTGCAGGCTTAAGCATTGGCTTGTCTCCTTCCGGCTTCGGATTGCTTCCATATTTGTATTCTCCCTGGCCATCAAGTGCAGGGCCCTGTGCCCATCTGCCAGTACTGCTTTCTTCGCCTGCTGACAGGTTGTAGAGTGTGTAAGAGATATCTGTGCGTTCATTTTCCCGCGGGAAGGTGCTCGGGACAAGAAGGCCTTCTTTTTCCTCAAGCTCAGCTATTGCTGCAGCCCATTGGTTTTGGTGGTAGGCGTCTCTGGCAATCAGGACGGAAAGCAGATCTTTAATGCCCTTATCATCTGTCATTTCATAGAGGCGTGCAGCCTGCACCCGGCCCTGCGACTCTGCATTTAAGTTTGAACGGAAATCTGCTAATAAGTTTCCGCTGGCTGTAATATAAGTACCCATCCAAGGGTTCCCTACACTGTCAGTCGGACGGGCACCAAGTCCGGAGACAATGGCATGCTGGGGATTCATTCCTCCCATGATTGCGCCAACGACTGGATCCTTCGCTGCTTCTTCCTGCTGATTAATTGGGGCATCGTCCATCAGTCTGGCAACCATTGTCGCGAGCATTTCCACATGTCCAATTTCCTCAGTTCCAATATCGAGGAGAAGATCACGATATTTTTCATTTCCGCGAGTGGCCCAGCCCTGAAACATGTATTGCATGGCAACGGTCATTTCACCATATTGCCCGCCAATCAGTTCCTGAAGCTTTTTCGCAAAAACGGGATCCGGACGTTCCGGCTTCGCTTCAAATTGCAATTCCTTTACATGAAAAAACATCTAAATTCCTCCAATTCTATTAAACTGTTAAATTATGAGACTATATATATTTGCCCAGGAATTCCAGAAAAAAAACTAAATAATAAGAAATGACGTGCCTGCTGGCACGTCATTTCTTTAATAATAGATACATAAAATATGGAGCTCCGATAATCGCAACCATAATTCCGGCTGGCAGGCCGTCCGGATCTGCCAGGTTCCGGCCGAGCGTGTCGGCAAATAATAGAAGCCAGCCTCCTAAAAGAATAGCGATCGGAATGAAAAGCTGATTACGAGGTCCGACAAGCGCTTTAGCCATGTGCGGAGCAATTAAGCCGATAAAGGCAATCCCGCCGGTTACAGAAACAGCAGAAGCTGCCAATGCAACGGCTGTAAGCAGAAGGATGATCCGTTCTTTTTCAATGGATACCCCTATGCCGATGGCGACAGGCTCACTTAAGCTTAATAGATTCAAACGATTTGCCTTATATAAAGTGAATGGAATAAGCACTAGCAGCCAGGGGAGTAGTGCCCAGATGAAAGGCCAATCCGTTCCCCAGATATTCCCTGATAGCCATTTTGCTATGAAATCAACTTTCTCTCTTTCAGCTGAGGAAATCAGGACAATCATTACACCTGATAGCGCCATGGAAAACCCGACTCCGACAAGAACCATTTTCACTGGCTGAAGCCCCTCGTCTCTTTTATAGGAAAAGGCATAGATGAGGATGGCGGTAAGCAAAGCGCCGAAAAATGCGCATAACGGCAGCATGTAGATGAAAGTGCCTGCTTCAATAGGGACGAACAGAAAGAAAACGGCGATCGCAACCCCTGCACCTGAATTTATGCCGATGATGCCTGGGTCCGCCAGGTCATTGCGTGTAATTCCCTGTAAAATCGCACCCGATAATGCCAGTGCCATGCCGGCTAACACTGTGATAAATACCCTCGGCAGCCGTATGGAAAATAACACAAACTCCTCTTTAAAAGTTCCCTGTCCCAGGAAAGTCGGGATTAACCGGTCATATGAAAGGGAGGCATAGCCTAATCCCATTCCTATAACAATGGTAACAATAATAAGTACGGATAAAACTGCCATTAAAATTCGCTGTTTTTTAACTAATTCCGGCTGAATCATGAGAACGCCTTACCCCCTTTATGAACAATGAACAGGAAGAAAGGCAGCCCCATTACGGCAATAATGGCCGCAACAGGAGTTTCGTAAGGAGCATTGATAGTTCTCCCGAGTGTATCGGCAAGAAGCATAAATGACGCTCCTGTGAGAGCTGACATGGGAAGAATAAAACGATAATCTGTTCCGACTAAAGCACGGACGATATGAGGCACCATCAATCCGATAAATGCCATATTGCCGACCAGTGCAACAGCTGCCCCTGCAAGCAGGGTGACTAAGATAAACAGGATGACTTTAATCTGAGTTGTATTTTGTCCCAAGCCTACAGCCACTTCTTCATTTAAGCTTAGTATCGTAAGCTGCTTGGAAAGAAAAAGGGATAGAAGTATGCCTGCTGAGATAACCGGGACAATTATTTGCAGCTGGGTCCAGGATGTGCCGACGAGCCCGCCTGCTGTCCACAGGCTGACGTCTTTTGAAATCTTAAAATAGATGCCAGTCCCTTCAGCTATTGCAAAAAGGAAGGCAGAAACCGCGGCTCCGGCCAAAACGATTCGAATCGGAGAAAAGCCTCCTTTTTTCATGGCGCCAATGCCGAAAACCATCCCTGCACCGATAGCCGCACCGATGAAACAGGCGACCAGAATTCCAATGTAGTCTGCTGAAGGGATAAGAACAAGCGTTATGGCAAGTGCAGCATTTGCTCCGGCCGTCAATCCGAGCAGGCCTGGATCAGCAAGAGGGTTTCTTGTCATTCCCTGCATGATGGCGCCAGAGATGCTAAGTGCTGCTCCGACAAAAATGGCCGCAATTTCTCGGGGCAGACGTATTTCACGAATGATGGAGATTTTTTCTCCGGAAGTATTGGAGGTTAGTGCAAGCCAAACATCTCTGACCGTAACATCGGCTGCCCCAAACACACAGGCAGCTACAAACATGCCGGCAAAAAGGATGAAGCTTGCTGCAAGTTTATATATAAATGGAATGAAGGGTTGAGCTTCTTTAGTCATTGTACTTCCATCTTTCTTCGGGTTTATTTTGCCATTGGGGAACTGCTTTTTAAATAGGAAAGAGGAATTCCTAAAAATTAAGAATCCCTCCTGCCGTATTAGTTGCCTAAAAATGATTCTTTAAAGAACTCCAGCTGCGCATCAAGTGTGATTGGATCACTGAAGGAAGCGCCATTGCCTTCCATTTCAAAGACACGATTATTTTTCACAGCAGGAATATTTTTGTACGTATCGGTTTCCTGGAATGAATGATCTGCATCAGAGTATTTGCTTATAACAATATAATCTCCTGCATATTCGGGAAGCACTTCAGCTGAAATGGCATAGTAGCCATCTTTTAAGGCCATTTCCTTAACCTTTTCAGGCATTTTTAAGTCCATTGCCTGATAGAGGATTTCAGTTCCGCGAGCCCAGTTATCGCCAAAAACATAAAGCTGTTTGTCGAAGATTTCAAATACAGAAACGGTTGCATCTTCGCCAATTTTTGCACGAATGTCTTCCCCGGCTGCTTCAGCGCGCTGTTTGAAGTCAGCTACCCATTTCTTTGCTTCTTCTTCTTTATTAAGCAGCTTGCCGATTTCCTCATGCTGAGAAAGGTAATCTAATTTACCCCATGTATACGTTACAGTTGGTGCAATTTCCTTAAGTTTATCGTAGTTTTTAACAGTAGATAAGGCAATAATCAAGTCTGGTTCCAGTTCAATTATTTTTTCAAGGTTATCTTCAGATACTTCTTCAGCATCCTTCAATTGTTCTTCAAAACGAGGATTATTTTTAGACCATGTATCCACTCCAACGATATTTACGCCTAATTGCATAACATTTCCTGTGAAGCCTGAAAGGAGGACAACTCTCTTAGGATCAGCTGGAACCTCAACCGGTCCAGTTTCAGATTCATAAGTGATCGTACCGGATTTTTCATCTTCCTTTGGTTCAGACGAGCTTGTATCTTTTTCTTCTGTATTGCCGCAGGCGCTAATTAGCAGAAGCAGCAAGATCGTAAATGGGATCAAAAGTTTCTTCATGTTGATTTTCTCCTTTTAGTAAATTATAAGTTATACACATTGGTTTGTTTGTGCGGGGATCGCGTCCAATGACTGCATCAATATTGAACACCTTTCTTAAAACATCCTGTGTAATGACTTCTTCATAGCTTCCTGATTTAACAATCTCACCATCTTTTAGAGCGACGATATGGTCGGCAAAACGGGCTGCCTGGTTTAAATCATGGAGGACCATTACAATGGTGCGCTCCTGTTCCTCGTTCAGCTTTTGAAGAAGTTCGAGAACTTCGAGCTGATGTGCCATATCTAAATAGGTGGTTGGTTCATCAAGGAAAATGATATCGGTTTCCTGTGCAAGTGCCATGGCGATCCACACTCTCTGGCGCTGGCCGCCTGACAGAGAGTCAACAGGGCGGAATTTAAATTCTTTGGTGCCTGTCACTTCAAGAGCCCAGTCGATGACTTCATAATCCTTTTTCGTCAATCTTCCGAATCCCTTTTGATAAGGGAAGCGTCCGTATGAGACGAGCTCGCCTACTGTTAAACCGCTTGCACTTTCAGGTGTTTGAGGCAGGATTGCCATCTTCCTGGCAAGGATTTTCGTATTTTCCTTTGAAATGTTTTCCCCATCTAAAATGACAGTGCCTGATTGATGGGAAATGATCCTGGTAATGGCTTTTAAAAGGGTTGATTTCCCACAGCCGTTTGGTCCAATAATTGTTGTGATTTTCTTATCGGGAATCTGGACGCTGAGATCTTTTACAATTAGTCGTTCGCTATACCCAATGTTCAAGCCATCTGTATATAGACGGACCATTATGTAACCTCCGTTTATGTAAGAATAAATTTTAAATAAGTGATAATGATTATCAGTGTCGGTTCTATTTTACTATAAGTCTATCTGTTTTTTCTGTCAATAGAATATAAAGGAAAACATCTAAGAAAAAAATTTCATTGTAAAAGAAGAAGAAAGGACGTATAGTTGAAGTGAGAATGATAATCAATAATAATTGGTTATAGGAGTGAACGGGAATGAAGCAGATGGAGATCTATGATGTAACGGTTATTGGAGGAGGTCCGGCTGGACTTTACTCCACTTTTTACAGCGGTTTAAGAGAAATGAAAACGAAACTGATTGAATTTCAGCCGCAGCTGGGCGGAAAGACCCATGTGTATCCCGAGAAAATGATTTGGGATGTCGGCGGGTTGACTCCTACTCCGGGAGCAAAGCTGATTGAACAGCTGGTCGAGCAGGGGCTGACCTTTAATCCGACGGTTGTGCTAAATGAAAAGGTGGAATCCATCAGTAAGAATGAAGAAGGATTTTTTGTTTTGAAAGGGTCTTCAGGGGAAGAGCATTTTTCAAAAACAGTGATTGTGGCCGTTGGCAGCGGTATTCTAAAGCCGCAAAAGCTGAAAATTGAAGGCGCAGAGCGTTTTGAGGTCTCCAATTTAAATTACACAGTCAAGTCTCTTGCGCATTTCAAGGATAAAACGGTTATTGTGTCAGGAGGAGGCAATTCCGCAGTAGACTGGGCAAATGAATTGGAGCCTGTTGCCAGGCAGGTATACATCACTTGCAGACGGGATGCGTTAACTGGCCATGAAGCTCAGGTTTCACAGCTGATGAATAGTTCGGTGATCTGCATTAACCATACGTCCATCACCAAATTAATTGCCGGCGTAAATCACGAGGAAATTGAACAGGTGGAATTGACCAATAATGAAACGGGAGAGGTTTCATATCTTGCCATCGATGAAGTGGTGATTAATCATGGATATGAGCAGGATACGGAACTCTTGAAAAATAGCAATCTGAATATTAAAATGCTCGAAGATTTCTATATTGCAGGCAACGCAAACAGCGAGACGTCAGTTGAAGGGCTATATGCTGCCGGCGATATTCTTAAGCATGACGGCAAGCTTCATTTAATTGCGGGAGCCTTCCAGGATGCTGCGAATGCAGTAAATAAAGCGAAGCAGTACATTGAACCTGATGCAGCCGGGGCAGCGATGGTTTCATCACATAATGATGTTTTTAAAAAGCGGAACCGGGAATTGGTGAAGCAGCTGGTTCGCTAGGGTCAAAAAACTTAAGCGCACATAAATTTTTTTATCCGCACATAAAACCGGGTTATGCGCACAGAAAAAACCTTATCCGCACATAAAATTAGGCTATCCGCACATAAACCGAAAAAAACGCCTGAAATTAAGGCAAAATAGCAGTAAAAAACCGGCCCACATGATGTGAGCCGGTTTTTTACGTACTGATCTCTTCTTTTATTTGTACTTCTGTCCGAATTTGCTTGAATTTAACAAAGAAAGCAGCTGTCATGACTAAGGATAGAATGCCAAAGATCACGACCATTATCTGAAGTCCAACGGCATCCAGCAGGAATCCTGTCAGCAGGAGCACAATTTGGAAAATAACACGATCGAGCATGTTTCGGAAGGAGAAGAATCTTCCGTGGAATTCCTTTGGCACCCTTGTTTGAAATATGGTGGCTGCAGTTGGAAAGAAACAGCCAACGGCAAATCCGAATACAAAGAAGGCCGCAATGGATAGAACGGGCACATCCGCAAAGTACAGAAGGAGCTGTGAGACGCCAATGACAAATGAGAAGAAAAATAAGATAGCATAAGGCGAACGCTTTTGGCTGATTTGCTTGACGATAAATGCGCCGAGCATGAAGCCGATTCCTTCGGCAGTATAAATTAACCCTTTAATGGACGAACTGTCCTGAAGCTCGCTGATATTGATGACCATCAGGTTGAAACCGCCAAGAAACAGCAGTGGGACCAGCGTTAAAATCAGTGTCATGAATACAATGGGGAGGCCTTTAATAATTGGGAAAACCTCCTTGAATCCTCCGCTGTTTTTCGCAGACTCTTTTCCAGGGCCTGGCTGCTCCCTTTTTTCCTCGAAGTCCATAAACCAGGTTAATCCGAACAGAGCCAGGTAAGCGACCAGCGACCCGATATAAAGCATGGATAATGGCAGAATGACTAACAGAACACCAGCCAATGCTGTACCCAATATCCTCGAAAGGGTGGACACATTCATGTGCACACCATTCAGCTGCAGCAAATCTTTCTCGGCAACTACAAGAGGGATGGCTGCCTGCAGTGCAGGAAAGTAAAAGGCCGCTGACAATTGAATCATAACCAGGAACAGAACCATCCACCACACAGATCCCGTTTGAATAGCAATCAGCATAAAAATAACACTGATGGCCCTGACAAAACCTGCTCCGAGCATTACAGTTTTTTTATTCAGCTGGTCTGTAATTCTGCCGGCAAAGGGGCCGACTGCAATTCCTGCCAGCAGACCGGATGCAAGAATAAGTGATTTCAGGAAATCAGAAGGAACCCTTTCCTGCATAAACTCGAGGTTTCCTATAATGCCAAGCCAAAGGCCCACCCCTGCTATAAATTCACCAGTTAAAAGAATCCACACATTTTTATTTTTCCACATATAACGGCCTCACAATTTCAGTAAAATTTCGTTAATCTAAAGATACTATAAACTTACAAAATAATGAATCTATTTTTTTTAAAACAGTTGAAAATGAAAATCGTTATCAATTATAATAACAAAAAAGAACTGAGGAGGAAATAGGCATGTTTATTCAATTAAAGACAATTATGGTTAAAGAGGGCCATGGGGGAAAAATGGTGGAGCGCTTTGCCGGAGAAGGAATCATCGAAGAGCAGCCCGGTTTTCTAGATTTAAATGTATTAAAGAAAAAACAGCGCAGCGGAGAGGAAGAAATCATTGTTATGATCCGCTGGGAATCTGAAGAGGCATGGAAGGCTTGGGAAACAAGCGATGTACATCTTGCTGGCCATCGTGCGAACCGAGGGAAGCCAAAGCCTGAATTTATTATCGAAAGCCGTCAGGATGTATATCATGTGCTGGGGCAAAAACAATACAGAGAGCCTGCTGAAATCAAATAAAGCTGAAATGCCCATTCATTAGGGATTGTTGAATGGGCATTTCTATTGAATTTAGACCCTCATCCCGGAACCTCTCCGGGTCAGCAGCATGAAGATCAGGTATGGTGCACCGATAACCGATATGACTATACCGACGGGAATATCGGTTGGTGCCAGAAGATTTTTGCCGATCATGTCTGCCATGAGCACCAGAGCTGCTCCGATCAGTGCAGACAATGGCAGACTGCTGAAGTAATTGGGTCCGCACAGCCGCCGTGCCAGATGGGGAGCGAGCAGGCCAATAAAGGCGATTCCGCCGCCGACGGCCACACATGCTCCTGCAAGGACAGCAGAAAGGCAAAGAAGCAAACGCCGTTCGGACTCCACTTTTAAGCCAAGAGCAACCGGAACTTCCTGCTTAAACTGAAGAAGATTCATGGTCCTTGCTTTATAAAAGGCAGCCGGTATAAGAATCAAAATCCATGGAAGCAGTGCCCATACATAAGGCCACCCGGTTCCCCAGATGCTTCCTGTCAGCCAAATGGCTGCCTGCTGAAAATCCTTTGGATCCATTTTCAGCTGCAGAATCATCAGAAGAGCACCGCATAGAGCATTAAATCCGAGACCGACAAGGAGAAGCCGTTCCGGGTCTATTCCCCCTTTCCATGAGAAGCGGTAAATCAGAGCTGCTATGGCAAGAGCGCCGATAAAAGCAAAAACGGGCAGGAAAAAAGGTTCAGAGAGCAGGCTTCCTTTCTCCTGTCCGAAAAGATAGATCGAAAAAACGACAGCCAGTCCAGCGCCAGCATTAATTCCGAGAATGCCCGGGTCCGCGAGGGAGTTCCTCGAAAGTCCCTGAAGAATGCTGCCTGATAGAGAAAGCCCGGCACCAATCAGCATGGCAATGACCATTCTCGGCAATCTCAGCTGAAATAAAACAAGCTCCTGCCTTGGGGTGCCGCTGCCGGCTAACGTGTTCAATATTTCAGAAAAACGGATGGGCATCACGCCAGTGGACAGGCTCAATATAAAGGTGGCCATGATTAAAAAGACAAAGGCTGCCAGCCAGGTTTTGGACTGTCTTAAAGCAAGCTTCCAATCCATTACATATACCCCCTTTTCCTTCGGGACAAATATAAGAAAAACGGAACGCCAATCAAGGCGGTCACTGCGCTGACAGGTGTCTCGAATGGAGGATTGATCATCCGTGCCCCTATATCGGCGAGTACGAGGAGAAGGGCCCCTGCAATGGCACTTAACGGAATGAGCCATCTGTAATCAGATCCGATGAGCATCCGGACTATATGGGGAACGACTAGGCCAATAAAGCCGATTGCGCCTGCAATGGAAACGGCTGCGCCAGATAGCAGAATAACAGCAATGAGCCCGATCCACCTGACTTTCTGCTGAGATTGGCCGAGACCTGCAGCCACTTCCTCCCCTAAAGCCAGTATAGTCAGAGAGCGGCTGATCCAGAGGGACAGCAGAATCCCAATGATAACAGCTGGAAGCAGTATAAAAACATGCTGCCATTTGGTTCCGGATAGTCCTCCGGCAAACCAGAAGCTCAGGTCCTGCGCCACCTGGAAATATAGGGCGATACCCGTGGAAAGAGCGCTGAATAAAGTACTTAACGCAGCACCTGCAAGCGTCAGGGTCACAGGAGATATCCGCTCTTTTGAAATCATGGAAAAAGAGAGGACAAGCATGGCGCCGGCTGCAGAGCCTGCAAATGACCAGATCAGAAGAATCCAGTAGGATCCGCTTGAAACAAATGCAAGCGAAATGGCGATGGCAAGTCCGGCTCCATGGGTAATGCCGATGATTGAAGGATCGGCAAGAGGATTGCGTGTGATGCCCTGCATAATAGTGCCTGCAACAGCAAGAGCTGCCCCAATTAGGGCAGCAGCCAATGCCCGCGGGATTCGCACTTCCCTGATCAGCTGGTGTTCAATTTGGCCGGCTTGAAAAGAGACAAAAGAGTCCCAAACAACAGAAGGGGAGATCCATATGGCTCCAAGTCCAATTGAAGCGAGCAGGCAAAGAAAAACAAATAGTAAGCCAATAAGGCCCCATTTAATAGATTTTAAGTGAACAGGCTGCAGGGATTCGTTTATGTCAGCAGCAGTTCTGGCCATGATGATCAGTCCTTTTCTATGTATTTTTTAAATGAAAATGAGAATCGTTATCGCCATGTAAGATCGTTATTAATCTACTATCCTTCCACAGCATTTGTCAATTCATATTTCAGGAAAAAGAAGGGAGTGTCTAAATATGCTGCTGAAGAGCCATATGTTTGAAATTGAAGCATCCAACCTGCGTGAGGGCTTATCTCAGGGAATAAATGTAAAGCGCAGTCATTTTTTAATCCTTTACATATCATCGGGAAAGGGCACTTTAGTAAGCAGGAACCAGAGATTGAAGGCTGAGGAGGGCAAAAGCTATTTCCTTACGGATTCAGCAATCCTTACATCGTCTTCTTCATCTCTGCTTTCTGCTTATTTGCTTTCCTGGCCAAAAGAAGGCGATATGCTGAAAGACTTGTTAACCCGTCCGCTGGCTGACCAGGTCCCTGCAAAAATGGCCCCCCTCTGGGAAGAGATGAAGAAAAGCCGGCAGGAAAAATCAATTTCGGCCAAATGCAGATTTCTGTCCCTTCTCTGGGAGATGCTATCCATCCTGACAGACGCGGCAGACATAGACAGAATGGAAGAAGCGGAGGAACTGATCCGAAACAGCCTGTCCCGTCCATTCACCGTTACGGAATTAGCTGCTAAAGCAAATATGACCCCTGTTACATTTTCAAGGGCTTTCCGCAAAAGGACCGGTATGACCCCGAAAGAATTTTTAAATGCAGAACGAATGAAGACTGCCAAAAGATTGCTGCTCCAAAATAGAGGAATTACAGCTAAAGAAGTAGCCGTGCAAATAGGGCTGCAGGATGAATTTTATTTCAGCCGTCTTTTTAAAAGCAGAGAAGGGATGCCGCCAACTGTTTTCATGAAAAGGGCCAGTGAACGAATCGCTGTCGTAAGTCAGCTTTTTTTGCAGGACCACCTTATTTCACTCGGAATCCAGCCGGTTGCAGCTCCGTCCTACCCAACCGTCTATTCTGCGAGCAGCGGGGTTCCGAGCTATCTTCAAAAAGAGCTGGAAGGAACTAAATTGTTAAATGCAGAAAAACCATTTCAGCCGGATGATATTTTGCTGACCCATCCTGACCGCATTATTAAAACACCCTTACATCAATTTCAGCTTCAAAGCGTGCTGCTTTCAAAACAGGAGCAAGTCCATCATTTGCCTTTGAAGCAGGACTGGCGTCATTATCTCTATGAAATAGCATCGCTGGTCGGCTGTGAAAGCCGTGCCGAATGCATAGAAAAGGACATTCACGGTATGGAATGCAAAGTGCGGGATGAGCTTTGTCCATTAACCAAAAATGGCCGGTGGGCTGTCATTTGGATCCGTCCGGAAGAAATACGCCTTTACGGGAAGGGAAATCATGCCCTTCTCGAACTTCTTTTTCAAGGTCTTGGATTCCAGCCGCATCCAGATCTGCATGCGGAGGGTTACCGAAATGTAAGCCTGAAAGAGATTGCTGAATTGAACCCTGACAAGCTTCTCATTTTATGGAGTCATGAAAAGGATGTTTGGAGAACTGCCCATACTACAGATTGGAATAAAATCCGGGCTGTCCGGACTGGAGAGGTTTATTACCCTGAAAGCCATGAGTGGGATCCGTGGGGCCCGATTGGGAGGAAGAGGATGCTGGAAGAGTTTCCTTCAAGCATTCTTAAAGCCAAACTAAAAGCTTAAGGAATTAGAAGAAAATAATTTACGTGCAGCTGCAGACTTGCGGCTGTTTTTTTTATAACGTAAATTCATTTTGTTCATGGAGGAAGTTAAAATTGTCCATGTTCAGCAATGATGATAATGATTATCATTGAGAATGAAATTCATTATTGTTTTGGAGGAATGATCCATGAAAAAGTTTTTTGCTCCTTTGAGCGTTGTTTTTATGTTATTTTTACTTATTTTAACTGGCTGTGGAAAAGAAGAGGAAGCTTCTACAGAAGCGTCTGAAAAGAAGAAAGAAGAGAAAACAGAGGAAACAAGAACCGTTGAGCATTTGTACGGAAAAGCAGAAGTCCCTGCCGAACCGAAGAAAATCGTTCTGCTGTCTCATGTATCATGGGAAGGTTCACTTGTATCTGTTGGTGTAAAGCCTTATGCCGTGATGGCGTATGATAATGAGTTTCCTCCGCATTTAACAGAGGAGCTTGAAGGTGTGAAGGCTCTGCCTTATGCTGATGAAATTAACTCGGAAGAAATTTTGAAGCTGGATCCGGACCTGTTAATTATCAGTGACCGCTATAAGCCTTTATATGATCAGCTGTCTGAAACTATTCCAACTGTCGTTGTTGAAGTTGGCGGTGATTGGAAGGAAGACCATCTGAAGGTTGCTGAAGCTGCAGGAAAGCTTGATGAAGGAAAGAAAGTGATTGAGGATCTTGAGAAGGAAGCAGAAGATATCGGCAGCCGCGTAAGTGAAAAAATGGGCGATGAAACATTTATGGCAGTGGCAATTAACAAAAAAGATATTCGTGTATATGGACGTACAAACCATGCAACAAATTCGTTATTATTTGATGATTTGAAACTAACACCGGCAGAAAACCTTCCTGAGGATTTCGGTGAGAATATTTCGATTGAAGGATTAGCAAAGTATAATCCTGATCATATCCTCGATGTTTCTTATTTTAATAGTGGAGAGTTCTATGATTCTGTCACACAGGGCGAGGTTTGGAAAAGCCTGAAAGCTGTTCAGAACGGAAACGTACATACTCTTAAGACCACGTGGGGATATTGGGATCCGATTGAGCGCCAAAAAGGATTGAAAGAGATTGAATCCTTGCTCCTAAGTGAATAAAACATCTTAATAAGAGACTGGGACTTACGCATGTCCCTGTCTCTTCCATTACATTGATTTCTTTCATGGGAAGGAATCAAATTTTTTAACCATTATTGAGAATGGTTATCAATTACTAGGTCTAAAGACTCGGTGAAAGGATGGAATTATGCATCATTCAGCCAAACAAATTGCAGAAAATGCAACGTTTCAAGCTTTTATAAATAGTTACTTAAGAGAAGTAAATGGCGGACATTGGATGGATAGGGAGGAATGGGTGCAGGAGCAGCGGCCATCTATGACTCTATCAGGCAAATCAGTAGTGGAGATAGAACTTCCAGGTCAGTCTGCAGCATTTGCAGTGGAAGTGATTTACCAATCACTAACTGGAAGGCACTTGATCGGCGGTGCCTTTAAATACTGCAGCCAAAGACGGGAATGGATACAGCAGGACCGGCTTCCGATGATGATTGCTCTTATCCACGAACTGCATTTAATGGCTAAATCAAATGGCTGCCATGAGCTTGCATCCCATTTTGATGAGCTGGTGCTCAGGCTGATTGAGAGCTATCAGACAATGGCTTTGTATATTGAAGAAAGAATGAATGACGAAAATAGCCTGTATTCCGAAGAGATCACTTTCATTGAGGCCGAGCAGTCACTTTTGTTTGGACACTGGCTTCACCCTACACCGAAGAGCAGGCAGGGAATGGCTGGATGGCAGCATCCGCAGTATGCACCGGAGTTAAAGGGCCGTTTTCAGCTTCACTATTTCCTAGTAGACCGGGAGTTAGTCAGGGAAGCTTCAGCTAACCGGAATGGCGCAAGCGATATTATACTCCATTCATTAAAGAAATCGATTCCGCATTTTACTGTCCCGCATAACAACTGCCTCATTCCGATGCACCCTCTTCAGGCTCAATGGCTGCTTCAGCAGAATCATGTCAGAGGGGCGGTTGAAAAAAATCTAATAAAAGATCTTGGCCCAATGGGAGCCTATTATTCAGCTACCTCTTCCATCAGAACGGTTTACAGCCCGGAAAATGAATGGATGTTCAAATTTTCTGTTCCGGTAAAAATTACGAATTCATTAAGGACGAACCGCCTGCATGAACTAAAGGCAGGTACCGCTATGACGGAACTAATGGATAAGCTTCGCTTTACGGAAAAATATCCGTCATTTCGGATGGTTGATGATCCGGCTTATATAACAGCTGAATTGCCGGGGCATAAAGAGTCAGGGTTCGAGGTCATTATTCGGTCCAACCCTTTTCCAGAAGGAGCGGATAAGGGGATTAGTTCCATCGCTGCATTGGTTCAGGATCCACTGCCGGATGAACGCTCAAGACTGCAGCGGACAATTGAAAGGCTGGCACAAACAGAGAGAAGAGATCCGCAGGAAATCAGCATGGACTGGTTCGAAAAATACTGGAGATGCTCAATTGAGTCTCTGATCCGATTATATGATGAACATGGGCTTGCACTTGAGGCCCATCAGCAAAACAGCGTCCTGAATTTATCATCGGGATACCCGGAAGCTTACTACTACCGTGATAATCAAGGATATTATCTATCAAACGATTATAGGGAAAATTTATCCGGCCTTTTGCCGCAATTGACAGAATGCCCGGAACTATTTTATGAGGATGACCTCATTCAGGAACGCTTCACCTATTACCTGTTCATGAATCAGCTCTTTTCAGTGATTTGCCGATTTGGGCAGGACGGTCTCGTCAGTGAAGATCATTTGATCGAATGGTGCCGGAAACAGCTTTGCATACTTGAAAAAGAGCTGTCTGGACAGGGGAAAGCATTCCTCGGCCATATCCTGCACTCAGAGAAGCTTGCCTATAAAGCCAACCTGCTAACCCGTTTCCATGATGTGGATGAACTGCTGGCGAAGAACGAACAAGCCGTTTACACCTATATCCCAAATCCTTTTGCCATTGTGAAGAAGGAGGAGAACTATGCAGAAGCTGCATCCGTTGCCATCTAAGAAAGTTGAAAGAAGAGTCATCCGACAGTTACTGGAGGCGGTTCTTTTTGAAGGGCTGATGGATTATGAAAAAACAGCAAATCAGCCGGAAGAACCTTTATTGAGCTTCACCGTTTTCGGAAATCAGCGGACTTACTGCTGTGAGGGAAGGGTTGCTGCGTTTGACCGCGTGCGGCTAAAGGAGGACAGCATCTGTTCCGTGCAAAGCGATGGTTCCCGTACGTCAACAAGCATAGAAGAGCTGGCAGAGGACCTTGTACCCGACCTGGAAAAAAGAAACAAGCTTATTCACGAGCTGCAGCAAACCATTCAGCTGAGTGAATGGAATGAAAAAAATCTCATGCCGTCTTTTTCAAGGAGAACATTCAGTTATGAGGAGCTGGAGTCTGAAGTTTGGGAAGGGCATCCCTATCATCCTTGTTTTAAGGCAAGGACTGGATTCTCTCTTGAAGACCATGCTGCATTCGGTCCGGAAGCAGGCCAATCTTTTGCACTGCAATGGGCTGCAGTGAGACGCGAGCATAGCCGAATGGCTATCCCCGAGGGTGAGAAGGAATTCTGGGAAAAGGAGCTGGGTCCTCTCATGCTCGGACAACTTCTGACCGAGCTGCATGAGCTGGGAAAAACTTTTGAAGAATACACCTTTCTGCCAATACATCCATGGCAGGTAAAGCATATTAAAGATGAATTGGAGCAAGGGGATGTCGTTCTGCTAAAAAGCAGCGGGGATTCTTATCGTGCAACCCAGTCGGTCCGGACGCTTTGGAACGTAACGAATCCAAAGAAGGCTCACATAAAACTATCCATGAATATGGTGAATACCTCATCGCTAAGAACCTTAGACACTCACGCCATCTGTGCTGCTCCCCATATTTCCAAATGGATAGCTGACACGGTGGAAGCTGATCCATTTTTAAAGGAAGAAGCTTCCTTGATTGTTTTGAAGGAGTATGCAGGGATTGCCCATCAGCCTATTGAGGAAAAAACAGAGGCAAAACTGGGAGCTATTTGGCGGGAAAGCGTTCGTCTCCACATGGAAGAGGATGAGGAGGCTGTACCTTTTACAGCACTTCCATTAATGGAGAGGGACGGTTCCCTATTTATAAATGACTGGCTTGTGCACTATGGAATAGAAAATTGGTTAAAAAGGCTAATGGAAGTAAGTGTGGTTCCGGTCTGGCACTTGCTCGCCGCTCATGGAATAGCTGTGGAGGCACATGCCCAGAACATGATCCTCCTTCATAAAAACGGCTGGCCAACCCGTGTTGTTTTGAGGGATTTCCATGACAGCACAGAGTATCATCATGATTTTTTGGCAGAACCCAGCCGGATTCCTGACTTTGGAGAGATTCATAAGCAGTTTAAAAAAGGCGGGGAAGATGAGTTTTATTGGATGACTTCCATTGAAGCACTAAGAGAGCTTGTCATGGATACATTGTTTGTTTTTCATTTAACAGAACTGTCTTTTGCGCTTGAAGAGCAGTACGGCTACAGTGAGAGAAAATTTTGGAGGCTGGCTGGCGAGACGCTTGCCGGGCACATGAGCTGCTATCCAGAACTGATTTTCCGGAATTACCTTCTGCAGCATACAGCTCCCATGGTTTATGCCGAATCGCTGCTGAAAAGGAAGGTCCAAAAAGAAGAAGCTGGCGGATTCCGCCATCTTGTCACGAACTCTTTAGTATAGAACTCAAAGGAGAATTGAGATGTTTTTTGTAAATGATCAGTACTATACGCTGGATGATCTTGAGGAACAATATACAGTATTTGAAAATATACCTCATTTAAAAGAATGCCAAAATAGGAGATTGGCTGTTTGTATGCAGGATGCTTTTCAATGGCTGGCACTCTGCTTATTTGTACGCAGTAAAGGAGGATCCATTGTCCCCCTCCATCCCACTGTCCCGAAAGAAGGGGCCATCAGGATGGCAAATAAGGCGGGAAGCCATTTCCTGCTTTATGAAAATATCCACCTGCCGATCCACTTGTCACAGCAGATAAATGAAAAGGAAGGCGTTCTGGTGCAAATGAGTTCGGGTACGACTGGGGATCCGAAGTGCATTGAACGCACATGGGAATCCATTGAAAAGGAGCTTGAAAGCTATGTCTCAGTTTTGCCGGCTGATAATCAGACAACTTCAGTCGTTGCCTGCCCGACAACCCATTCCTATGGTTTAATCTGCGGTGTAATGGCGTGCATAAGGCGCGGGGCAGAACCGGTCATTCTGACAAATATGAACCCTAAATATGTGCTGAAAAAGCTGAAAGAACATCCTAAGCATATTCTTTATGGGGCTCCTGCACTGCTGCATACTTTAACGCGCTTAATTAGGGATGGGCAGCGGTTTGATGCTGTCATGACATCAGGCACACTCATGCCTGCCGGCTGGATGGAAGCATTAAAGAAGGCTTCAAATCGAGTGCTTCAGCAATATGGCTGTTCTGAAGCGGGATGTGTGGCCATTCATCCGGATGTGTGCGACACGCGTGAAATGGGCTATCCGCTTCCGCACGTCAAAGTGGAGGCCGGAAGCATCCAAAATCCTGGTGAAATCCTCATTCATGATTCTGAAAAGACAATATATACAAAAGATCTTGGCTATATAGAAAATGGTGTTCTGTCATTTCTGGCCAGAATGGATGACACCATTAATGTGGCAGGCTTGAACGTTTATCCGCAAGAAGTAGAAGATGTTTTGATGGAAGAACCGAGAATCATAGAGGCAGTTGTCTATAAAAAAGTTCATCCGCTTTCAGGGGAAAGAGTATGTGCGCAGTATGTCTGCTCCGAACCCATAGAGGAACAGGAACTGAGGGAATGGTGCAGGGATTATCTTGCCCCATACCAGGTTCCGCTGGAATTTAAGAAAGTGGAGGAAATCGAAAAGCTCCCAAACGGTAAGGTCAGCCGGAAAAGGCTGGGGGAAGGAGTGCTGGCATGACAAGACAAGAAATCGTACAGGTAATCCATGACATTTTACAAGATCAATTAGAGCTTCCTTCCATGAAGGCTTTCCATGAAGATGCACGCTTAAATGAAGATTTGTACATGGATTCCATTATGATTCTGCAGCTGATCCTTCATTTGGAAGTAGACATGGGATTTGATATTCCAGATGAAATGCTTGTGCCAAAAGATTTCCGGACAGTAGGAAGCCTGGCTGATTTTCTGGAGCGAAAGCAGGAGCCGGCTGCAGTGGAGGGATCCGTATGATAAAAGTGCATTGTTTTGTAAGCTGTGTGTGCGAAGCGGTCAAAAAGACAGAAGGCGCTGACCATCGCCCTTATTATTTCGGAGTATGGGATGCAGATTTTGATGTGCTGGAAAATGGAGTGTTAACGTATCATTCCAAACGGATCGACCATAATTTTTTTCATCAGTGGTATGAAATGCTTTATGGCATCAAGCTGCATAAATGGTACGACGAAAAGCAAAGCAAGCAGGAAAATATGAAGGTAATGCTGAGTTTGCTGGAAAATAAGAAGCCCCATGAATATGTCATGGTGATGCTCGATTTGTCGAAGCTTCCTGAGCGGGAAAATAAATTTCATCAAAGCCCTTTTCCCCATTACGTGATGCTGGAAAAGACGGGAAACGAAGAGGAATGGTTTATGTTTGATCCGGACTTCCGCTGGGAAGGGGTGCTAGCTAAAGACCGGATCCTGGCTTCCATTGAGGATCCTTCAGCTGAAGGCGGCTATTTCTTTGATGCATCTGACATTATTATGCCAACTGCCGAAACGGTTGAAGCGTATTTTAACACATGCATCAAGCATGACTGCAATCCAATGACAGATGCTGTTGCAAAGATTATCGAGCTTCATGCTGCCGGAGAAGAAAAGTTTCCTCTGTCAGGGCTGACACTGGCTTTAAGGGAGTTGCCTGTTCTCGCTATACGGAAGTATGCCTATGAACATGCTTTTGCGTTTTTCTGGGAATCGCTTGGCTATGATGAAGAAGGATTTGAAGCCTGGTGTGATGAAATCGAAAAACTTGTGAAAGGGTATACAGCCATCCAATACCGGGCCATGAAGCTCGCTATGACTGGAAACAGGCGGTTAGTGGACGAAATTACTGCAAAGCTGGAAGAACAGAATATCCTGGAATTTAAAATAAAAAGAGGGCTGCAGGAGAGCTTTGAGGCCTGGTCTGAACTGCAGCAATCTCAAAAAATGAAGGAGGTCATCCTATGAAACTTTCTCTTTGCACCATCTCATTCCGGCATCATCTCCAATCGATTGACCAAATTGCCCACTGGGCCCAGAATAATGGGTTCCAGGGGATTGAACTATGGGGTGTCCATGCAAAAAATCTGGCGGAAGATATCCATTATGGAAGTGAGTGGCTGAGCTCATATGATCTGGAGACAAGTATGCTGAGCGACTATTTGCCCCTGGATGCACCCCTTCCTGCACTAATGGCTGAAATGAACGCCCTATGTTCACTTGCGCATCGCTGGGGAACGGGCAAAATACGGACATTTGCAGGGAACAAAGGCAGTGCAGATATCAGCAGATTAGAGCGGATTGAGCTTGTTTCGCGCATGAAGATGCTCTGTAAAATGGCTGAAGCCGAGGGAATGCAGCTGTTGGTCGAGACCCATCCGAATACTCTTACAGATAATCCATCTTCTGCACTTCAGCTTCTCGAGGAAACGGATCATCCGGCACTAAGGGTTAATTTTGATGTTCTGCACATATGGGAATCAGGAGTGGACCCTCTATTTGCTCTTAAGCAGCTGCAGCCCTATGTTTCGCATTTTCATTTCAAAAATATTGAATCACGAAGCAAGCTTGGCGTCTTTGCCCCTAATAATGTGTATGCAGCAGCCGGCAGCAGGGAAGGCATGGTTTCACTGTTTGAAGGAGCGGTGGACTACCGTTTGTTTCTAAGAGAAGCTTCTGAAATGATGGAAATGGACGCTTCATTGGAATGGTTCGGTCCAAATGTGAAAAGCATACTGGCAAAAGACAGCAGGGAGATTATGAAGCTTCTTCAGGTTGAAGAAGCAAGGTAAATGGACAGAAAAAAATCAATCAAACGTTTGATTGAAAGGGAATGGGCGCAGTACTGGTACGGGATAGAGAGTACTGGCTGCGTTTTTTTGATATGGGAGACATGTGAGGAATCAATGACTGCCGATTGCCTGTTCAATCGCAACCGCGGCAGAATCAATGGAAGGATACGTCCTTTTCTGTGAAGTTCCCGTATAAGTAACCTCAAATGAATGAGACTCTTTTATATAACGAACCACTAGAATCTGTGATTGATCTTTTGTAAACGTTTGGGTGATTTGGGTATTGCTGTAGTACTTTAACGTTTCAAGCATGTTTTTCGTATGACCTAATGGCATAGTCCGCAACCTCCTTCTTGGGTTGGTGTATCCTATGAAGATCCTAATTCCATTATAAGGAATTTAACCTCCTGTTTATATGGATAATTTGTCACATTTTATCACAAGATTTAGACTTTTGAGATCTGCAGCAAAAAGGCCAGTCTGCAATAGACTGGCCAATTCTTATGCAAGCTGCTGCTCGGCAAATTCCCTGTATAGCTCATGTGATTGAGTTAGTTCATAATGTGTGCCAATGCCTGTCACCCTGCCTTTTTCAATAAAGACAATTTGATCCGCATCGACAATTGTTGAAAGTCGGTGGGCGATGACGAAAGTTGTCCGGCCTTCCATTAAGCGGGTAAGCGCCTGCTGGACGATGCCTTCCGATTGGCTGTCGAGGCTAGCGGTAGCTTCGTCCATCATCAATATTTTAGGGTCGCGAAGGAATGCCCGCGCAATGGCAATCCTCTGCCTTTGTCCTCCGGAAAGCTTCACACCCCGCTCACCAACTTCTGTATCAAGTCCTTTCGGAAAATCGGCAATGAATTGATCGGCATATGCCATTTTTGCCACTTCCCATAATTTTTCATCCGGTATGCTTTCTGGATTCTCCAATCCGTAGCATAAATTCTCACGGATCGTACCTGCCATCATAGCGCTTTCCTGTGAAACATAGCCGATTTGACTGCGCCAGGATTTAAGCGATATCTGCTGGATGGGTGTATGGCCAATTTTAATTTCACCTGCATCTGGCTCGTAAAATCGTTCAAGCAATCCAAACAGGGTGGTTTTTCCGCTTCCGCTTGGACCTGCCAATGCAATCATCTGGCCTGGCTGTGCTTCCAGAGAGATATTTTCCAGGACACTCTCTTCTGCACTATAGGAGAAAGAAACGTTTTGGATTGTAATCGGCTTGCTGCTGATATCCATCTCAATTCCGTCCTGTCCATCCTCCAATGACTCTTCTAAGATTTCTATGATCCGTTCTGTTGCGCCTTTTGCTTTTTGCAGCTGTGTAAAAAACATCGCAAATGAAGTGATCGGCATAATAATCTGGAACAAATACAGCAAAAAGGCTACAAGAGAACCCGTTGACATCGATCCGCTTGCCACACGCATGCCTCCATAGGCGATGATCATGACGATGACCACCATCATGATCAGGTACATCGTCGGGCCGATCATGGCAAAAATGCGGGCTTCCCGCAAACCGTAGCCAAGCAGCTTGTCGATGCCATCCAACCCTTTTTCTTCTTCATTTTGCTCTGCAGTAGAAGACTTCATTAAGCGGATTTCTCCGAGTGTCTGGGTTATATTTCCGGTAAAGATGGCCGTTTCATCTTGAAGGCCCCGGGATATTTTTGCCATTTTTCGGCCAAGCGGAATCATAATGGCCAGTGTAATAGGAACAGATGTGAGCATCAGCAGTGTCATTTTCCAGTCCATCACAAGCAGGATAATAATTGCACCGATAATACTGATAATCCCGGTAATGAACTGTGGAAAGTGGCTGGTAATCAGCTCTCTGACAATGCTGGTATCATTCACTACGCGGCTGACTGTCTGGCCGCTGGATTGCTGATCAAAGTAACGGACCGGCAGCCTTATAAGCTTCATCCACATCCGATCCCGGAGCCGCGCCACCACTTTTTGGCCCACATAGCTCAGCAGGTAAATGGAGATCCCGCTGATAATCGCCTGGAGGATAAAGGCTGTCCCGATTCCGATGATGAGCGGAACGCTTAAAGATTCAACTGAGAAACCGTCCACCAGATTTTTGGTCAGCAGCGGAACCACCAGCCCGGTCAGGGTGGTTAAAATGCTCGCTGTTAAACCAATGATGAGCGCGGTCTTTGGAATTTTTGCTGATAGAATGAGTGAAATGAATGGTTTTAGGCTGGTATGCTTTTGCTTCATTTTGCGTGCTCCTGTCTCTTATATATCCTAATATTATATAACATTGAAACTTCCATTTCCTGTTATGCACCTTAACGCCTATCCGGTGAATAGGATGTGTTAAAAACAAAAAAGGATGGATAGCCGTGGCAATCAACTTTCCAGTAGGCATCAAAACGATAACAATCAGCACCGGGCCCACCAAAGTCGTTTATTATCCCCGTGTATCAGGCATGGAAAATAAGCAGCTGCAGGAATTTATAAACAATACCATTCTCAGGCAAACCCAGCAGCTCATTAACGAACAGACAGGCAATATGGATACAACCGTTGTGGATTTGTATGGATATTATGAGGTTAAAAATAATCAGCGGGATGTGCTGAGTTTGTCTTTGAGCAACTATGTGTATCATTACCATGCTGCCCATGGAATGACCGTTATAAAATCTCTGACGTTTGATCTGCAAAAAGGGAAGCAGGTTTCCTTAAAGGATTTATTCAAGCCGGGAAGCGACTATGTCCAACGGATTTCAGACTTGATTGCTGTACAAATCAAAGAGAGAGACATTCCGCTTCTGGTTGATTTTACTGCAATCAAGCCAGACCAGGATTTTTACATTGCAGACAAAGCGCTTGTTGTCTATTTCCAGCTATATGAAATCACGCCATATGCCTATGGATTCCCTATGTTTCCGATATCTGTTTATGATCTGCAGGATATTGTTGATGAAAATGGGCCGCTGGGGAGGATGGCGGTGAATTAAAGGCAAAGGAGATGCTGCCTAAACTGCGGCATCTCTTTTTTATTTGGTTAAAAGATTGATTTGGATTATGGGGACAGTGAGCGTGTGTTTTTAATTATAGCAACCGTTTTCACTTTCGTGTGAAAAAGAGTGTATTAATCTAATCCTTCCATGTACCTATACTTAAACCATAAATGAAACCGCTTTACATAATGGGCTGTAGGAGGAGAAAAATATGAGTGGTTCTTGGCTTGAACTGGAAGGAAAAGTAGCAATCGTAACGGGTGGTGCTTCTGGCATCGGCCTGCAAATTACAGAAGAACTGATTAAGAACGGAGCTAAAGTTGTTGTTTCTGATATAAACGGGGAAAATGGTCAGCAGGCAAACGGTTCCTATTTTATTAAATGTGATGTAACAAAAAAAGAAAGTGTTGACCAAATGGTTGCACAAACTGTTGATTTATTTGGTTCTGTGGACATCCTTGTAAATAATGCCGGTATAAACTTGCCTCGCTTATTAGTGGATGCAGTTGGAGAAAGACCAGAGTATGAACTAAGTGAGAAAGATTTTGATCTTATGGTAGCTGTTAATCAAAAAGGCCCATACCTGTGTTCACAAGCAGCTGCTAAAGAAATGGTTAAACAAAATAAGGGAGTCATTATAAATATTGCTTCAGAAGCTGGCCAGGAAGGTTCTGCTGGGCAAAGCTGCTACTCTGCAACAAAGGGTGCCATCATTTCATTTACACGTGCATGGGCAAAGGAACTGGGTAAGTTTAACGTCCGTGTTGTAGCTGTTGCTCCTGGAATTTTGGAAACAACAGGTTTAAGAACGCCAGCTTATGAAGAAGCTTTAGCCTACACAAGGGGTGTTACAGTCGATGGATTGAATACTGATTATAGCAAGTCCATTCCATTGGGGCGTGAGGGTCAGCTTAAAGAAGTTGGAGATTTAGTCTCTTACCTGGCTTCAGACCGTTCAAGTTATGTAACCGGAACAACTGTAAATATTTCTGGAGGCAAATCCAGGGGATAACGCCAATGACGATAAAGGTGGATCAAATGGATGGGGAATATCGGAAACCTTCTAAAAATATATAACATTATTTAAATTATTCTGATATAATTTATGCCATTCACTTTAACGGAGGAGGTGGTGATCACATGACTGATGTAAGTATAGATGAAAGAGTCTTCCAAATCATTGAGCTTGCCAGGAAAAAAACATTTTGCCCACTAGATTATCTGGCAGAGAAAATTGGAGTTAGCACCCGAAGCATCCGCAATTATATTAAGCAGCTTAATAGTGACTTAAACGGCATTGCTGTAATGGAGAATGAAAGAGGAAAAGGCTACTGGCTGGATATTAAGGATGATCAGTTGTTTGAAGACTTTATCGGAAAATTTAAATCAGAGAAAGCTATGCTGGACTCACCACAGCGCCGGATTGCTTTTATCATTGATCATTTAATAAACAGCGATGAAACCAGTACCCTTGATGAATTAGCATTTGCAATGAATATAGGAAAGACTACGCTTGTTAATGAATTAAAAAGAGCTGCAGTTTCATTAGAAACATATAATCTTTCCATCCGCGGGAAACAAAACAGCGGAATGTACTTAACCGGCAGTGAGCTGGATTTGCGCTTTTTTATTCTTGATAACGTATATGACCACCTATATAGCGACTATCCTCTCGATGAGGATATTAAAGAACAAGTAGTAAGGATCTCCCGGCAGCATGATTTGGAATCGTCTACACAAGACAGGTTAATGAAATCAATTATTGTCATGCTGGATCGATTTTTAAAAGGCCATTCTATTGAGAAAATGAGCGATAAGCACAATCGATTATTGAACACAAAGGATTATCAGCTCGCCCAGGAGATAACGGAGGCAATAGAAAAACAGCTTCCAATCAGGATTGCGCAGCGGGAAATCCAGTTCATTACGATACCAATTGCAGGAAGAAGGACACCGACGAATACTCGAAGCATGGCGGATATCAGCATTACGGATGAAATAAAAAATCTTCTAAACTTAATTATGGAACGGCTGGGATTTGAAAAAGACATAGTTTTGGAAAATGAAGAGTTTTTTAAAGATCTGCAATATCATTTAACGTTTATGTTAAATCGCCTCATGTTTAATATTCGAATCCATAATCCGCTGCTTGCAGATGTGAAGGAGAAGTATCCTGTTGCATATAAAATGGCAGAGATTGCTGGTCAAGTAATTGAAAAAGAATATGGAGTAACCGTTTCAGAGGATGAGCGTGGATATATAGCCTTTTATTTTGGGGTGTTTATTACTCAAAATGATGTAAAAACCAAAAGATTGCAGAAAGTTGCTGTCATCTGCGGCACAGGCCGGGGAACAGCCAATCTGGTGGCGATACAGCTCCAGCGTGTCCTAAATCCCAATACTCAAATCGATCTTTTTGCTGAGTCAGAAGCTACGAAAGAGTTATTGGATCATTACAATATTGTTTTTACAACGGTAAAGCTTGGATTTGAAACCGATGCTCCAATCATTATGATTGACGAAATATTCAATGAAAACAGTGTTTCAAAACAAATTGAAAAAGTGACCTATCTGCAAAAATTTAAGCTTAAAGATGAGGGCCATCATAATTCACTCGTTAAGCTGTTAATTAATAAAGATAAGTTTTTTCTATTGGACAGCCGCAAAAGCTATCAAGAAAATGTGATGGACATGGTTAATCATTTAGTGGATAAAGAATACCTGGATGCGGGATTTAATGAAAGATTAAAAGATAGGGAAGCCAAAGGATCGATGGTATTTGATCGGTACATAGCCTTGCCGCATACCAGTAATACCGCAACAGACAAAATTGAATTGGCGCTGGGGGTCTTTCCGCAAAACGTCCTGGCTGACGGAAAAGAAATTAAACTGGTCTTTTTATTAGGGATTCCAAAGCAAACAGATTATGATGCAAGCCTCTTAGTTAAAATTTATGACGAAATCATCAGGATTGCAGCTGACGATCAGCTAATCGGTCAGATGGCACAATCATCCAGCTATGAGGAGTTTGGCAAATGCCTGGTGTATGCAAGCAGGTCGTAATTCAATCAAATGGCAGGAAGTGAACAGCAATGAATATTTTAGTGATCATGATTTTTATCGCAGGAGCATTTCTGGTTCAAATGGGACTTGGGTTTCTGCAAATAAAGCATTTTTCAAATTCCTATGCGGAGCTGAGAAGAATAGGCAAAGTTGCCATTGGCAAGAAACCTGGGAAATTTCGAGCTGGAACCATTGTCCTTTTTGCCGTTTCAAATAGCGGAAGGATCTTAAAGGCTCAAAAAATGCAAGGGGTTACCATCATGGCAAAGGTTAAGGATTTGCCAGGTTTTGAAGATAAAAACATCAGAACGTTAAAAGAGGAGGATTTGGCCCATTGCAATAAGCTCTTGAAGCAAGCCATCCTTGATGCAGCATCCAATTATAAGACAATCATAAGCGGAGGAGTCATTCCTGAGAAGAGTAGTCTTTTTAAGAACATGATGCTGAAGGCTGAACGTGCTGTTACTGTAAAAAAATAATAAGAGGTGAAAGATAATGGATTTTATCATCAAATTTGCTGAAGGCTTTATGAAATTATTTCAAACTGGCGCTGATGTTTTCATTTCTTGGATGACCGGCATTGTCCCAGTTGTATTACTTTTAATTGTGGCTATGAATACCCTGATACAAATTATTGGAGAAAAACGAATTAACAGGCTGGCAAAGGCATCATCGAAAAACCCTCTATTAAGATATATGGTTCTTCCGTTTGTTGGTTCTTTTATGCTTGGTAATCCGATGGCTTTGTCTTTGGGACGTTTTTTACCTGAAAAGTATAAGCCAAGCTACTATGCATCTGGAGCTTATTTCTGCCATACAAGCAATGGTTTATTCCCGCATATCAACCCTGGTGAACTATTTATCTTCCTCGGTATTGCAGCAGGAATTGAAACACTTGGTTTCAGTACAGCAGAATTGGCTGTCCGTTACCTCCTGGTAGGTCTTGTCATGAATTTCTTTGCTGGATGGATTACGGACTTCACAACAAAATTGGTTGAAAAACAGCAGGGAATTAAATTGAAAACGGAAGTTAAGTTAAATCACTAGGATTTTGAGGGGGTTAAGGAAATGGCTGAATATCGTTCTATTAAAGTTGTAAAAGGCAGTGGAGGATTCGGAGGTCCGCTGACGATTACTCCTGCAGATAAAAGAAATAAAATTGTCTATATTACAGGCGGCGGTTCAGAGCCTGATATTGTTGAGAAAATTGCAGAGTTAACAGGTGCTGAGCCTGTGAATGGGTTCCAAACCTCTGTACCAGATGAGGAAATCATGGTTGCCATTATTGACTGTGGCGGTACACTGCGCTGCGGAATTTATCCGCAAAAACGCATTCCTACGATTAATATTATGCCGACAGGCAAAACAGGCCCTTTGGCTAAATTTATCACTGAAGATATTTATGTATCTTCTGTTGGGAATGATCAAATTGAACCCGCGGATGATGCAGAAGTGCATGTAGCTGCAGCGGCAGAAAAGCTCCCTGAGCCGGAAAAAGAATATAAGTACAGCACAGATAAAAAGATTTCCCAAACACTGGCTGCCAATAAAAATAAGAGCATCATAACCAAGTTTGGCTTAGGTGCCGGAAAAGTTATCAATACTTTCTATCAGGCTGCACGTGATGCTGTTCAAACAATGATCAACACCATCATACCATTCATGGCCTTTGTATCCTTATTAATTGGGATTATCCAGGGATCGGGAATTGGTAATGTGTTTGCTGATGTCATGGCTCCTTTAGCAGGAAACATTTGGGGACTGCTATTGATTGGCTTCATTTGTTCGCTGCCATTCTTATCTCCATTACTCGGACCAGGTGCGGTTATCGCACAGGTTATTGGTACGTTAATCGGAGTGGAAATTGGCAAAGGTAATATTCCGCCAAACCTTGCTCTTCCTGCTTTGTTTGCTATTAACACTCAAAATGCCTGTGACTTTATTCCAGTAGGTTTAGGGCTTGCAGATGCAGAGCCGGAAACAGTAGAAGTGGGTGTTCCATCTGTTCTTTATTCACGATTCTTAATAGGTGTCCCAAGGGTGTTTGTCGCCTGGCTGGCAAGCTTCGGATTATACGAATAAAAAGAAGTTCTAATACTATACCAAATTAGAAGCAGAAGGAGGCGTTCAAGCACAACTCCTAGTTGATGCTAATGCTATGAAAAAGATTTATGAAAACAAAATCAAGAATGTTGGTTCATTTGCAAACACATTTCTGGAAGAAAAAATGTTTATTTTATTCGGGAATGAGGCTCCCCAGGATCTAAAGGACTTTTGCTACAACATCGATGTTGTAAATACAGACGGGGAAATAAAAGAAGGCCAAAAACTGCTAATAGATAATGAAGCATTTGAAATTACAGCTGTTGGCAATCTTGTACAGCGTAATCTTACTACACTTGGCCATATAACCTTAAGGTTTGATGGTATGAAAGAGGCTGAGCTTCCAGGAACCTTGTATTTAGAAAGTAAAGATATTCCTCCTATTGATCTAAATACAGAATTAAAGATTATTAGCGAATAATGAAGCAGATGATTAACCTCTGCTGATGTACAAGCAACGAGGCTTAATCTAAAAAAGGTTAAGTCTCTATTTTTTAAGGAGGTCTAAAATGAGACTGTATATAGATTCCGCAAATATTGAGCAAATACGTCATCTAAACGAATATTATCCGATTTCTGGGGTTACAACGAACCCATCTATTCTTGTGAAAGAGGATCGTCCTTTCCTGGAATTGCTGAAAGAAATTAGAGCAGTAATTGGCGAGGAGAAAGAATTATTTGTGCAGTTAGTCGGTGATACCGCTGAAGAAATGGTAGAAGAAGCTAATTTCATTATGAGTGAATTGACTGGAAAACTAGCAGTGAAAATTCCTGTAACAGAGGAAGGCCTCAAGGCAATTAAATTATTGTCTGAAGAAAAGATCCCAGTATTAGCAACAACAATCTATACTTCTTTTCAGGCACTTATGGCTGCATTGGCGGGGGCTAAGTATGTGGCGCCATATGTGAATAGAATTGATAATTTAACAGGCAACGGTGTAAACGTAGTATCAGAAATTGCTCAATTTTTTGAAAACTACCAGCTGTCAACAGAAATTCTCGCAGCAAGCTTTAAGAATGTCCAGCAAATTCATAATGTTTGCCTGGCTGGCGCAGAAACAATAACGGCCAGCCCGGATCTCATTGAGAAATTCATTGCTTTTCCTGCTACAGCTTCTGACGTCAAAGCTTTTAAAGAAGAATGGCAGAAAGCCTATGGAATCGATTTAATCCATTCTTAATAAGAAAGCAGGGGGAAAATGGTGGAGAAACAAGTAGTATTCTTTGATTTGGACGGAACACTTTTAACAAGTGATTTAAAAGTAGCAAGCAGTTCTATTGAGGCGATTCATAGAATTCGGGAGCAAGGTGCAGAGCCGGTCATTGCTACAGGAAGAACAATCATGGAAATAGGATATGTAATGGAAGAAACAGGAATTCAGTCTTGTGTGGCTATGAATGGCCAATATGTGATTTATGACGGTGAAATTATATATGAGAATCCACTAGATGTTAATGAAGTGAAAGTATTGCATGAAGGATCTTCTCGGAAAGGACATGAACTGGCTTTTTACAATGCGGAAAACATAACTGTTACTGCCGGGGGTTCAGATTTAATTACAAAGAACTACGAACGGGTTGGCAGTGTATATCCGCCAATAGATGATCGTCTATACTTAGATGAGACCATTCATCAAATGCTGATATTCTGTGAAGCAGGGGAAGAAACCTATTATCAGGAGCGTTTTCCTTACTTCCAATTTGTGAGGAACTCTCCGTTTGGCTGCGATATTTATCCTGCCGGTACTTCTAAAGCAACCGGAATTGAGAGGCTGCTCACGTCAAAAAACATACCAAGAGAATCAACATATGCCTTTGGCGATGGATTAAATGACCTGGAAATGTTCCAGCTGGTTGAGCATCCTATTGCAATGGGGAATGCTATAGATAATGTCAAAAAGGCGGCAAAATATGTAACTAATTCTCATGATGAAGATGGTATATTAAATGGTTTATTAATGTGTGGTTTATTAGACAGTAAACTAGTTTATTAATTTCTAAATAGTGGTTTTTTATTTGAATTTTAAAGTGCTTGTTCTCCGTTGTATAAAAGGTGCGGGAATAAGCACTTTTTTGAGTGTGAAAAAACCGCTCCTGCCAAATGCAGTAAGCGGTTTTAGGTTGAAAATTAATTTCGGATCAAATAGTCAAACGCACCAAGTGCAGCAGTTGCGCCGGATCCCATGGAGATAATGATTTGCTTGTAGGCACTGTCTGTACAGTCTCCAGCAGCAAATACGCCAGGAATATTAGTGGCACCGTGCTTGTCCACAACGATTTCGCCGAAGCGGGTACGCTCGATCTGGTCGCCTAACCAATCTGTGTTAGGAACCAAGCCGATTTGGACGAACACACCTTGCAGTTCAACATGATGTGTTTGTTCTGTTTCACGATCCATGTATGAAATACCGTTAACTTTGTCAGTCCCGGTAATTTCAGTTGTCTGGGCATTTGTGACAACCGTTACGTTTGGAAGGCTGTTTAGACGTTCCTGCAGAACGGCATCTGCTTTCAATTCAGGATTGAATTCGATAACCGTTACATGGTTAACAATTCCTGCAAGGTCAATCGCTGCTTCAACACCAGAGTTGCCTCCGCCGATAACAGCTACATCTTTGCCTTCAAATAATGGTCCATCACAGTGAGGGCAGTAAGCGACCCCTTTGTTTTTGAACTCTGCTTCGCCAGGCACGTTGACGTTTCTCCAGCGTGCACCAGTGGAAAGGATGACTGATTTGCTTTTCAAAACAGCACCGTTTTCAAGTTCGATTTCAACAAGGTCCTTCTTTTCAAGTCTCTTGGCACGCTGCAGATTCATGACATCGATGCCATAATCTTTCACGTGTTCTTCAAGGCTTGCAACAAGCTTAGGTCCCTCTGTGTGCTTCACACTAATGAAGTTTTCGATGCCTAAAGTATCCATGACCTGGCCGCCAAAGCGTTCAGCAACGATGCCTGTGCGAATACCTTTACGTGCAGCATAGATGGCAGCACTAGATCCAGCAGGGCCGCCGCCAATGACAAGCACATCATAAGGATCCTTATCTGCAAATTCTGATGCGTCAGGGCCTGTTCCCATTTTCGCCAGAATTTCTTCAAGGGACATACGGCCGCTGCCGAATGATTCGCCATTTAAAAGAACTGTCGGCACTGCCATGATTTCTTTAGCATCTACTTCTTCTTTGTAAGCAGCACCATCAATCATAGTGTGTGAAATATTAGGATTAAGAACACTCATGACGTTAAGAGCCTGTACTACATCAGGACAGTTGTGGCAGCTTAAGCTGACATAAGTTTCAAAACGATATTCGCCTTCAATCTTCTTCACCTGGTCGATGACTTTCTGGTCAACCTTAGGTGCTCTTCCGCTAACTTGAAGCAGAGCAAGCACTAAGGAAGTAAATTCATGTCCAAGAGGAATGCCTGCAAAGGTAATGCCAGTATCTTCACCTGGACGATTTACACTAAAGCTTGGCGTCCTTTGTAATTCAGTACGCTCAACTTTAATGTGAGAGGACATATTGGACAGCTCATCTACTAAAGCCAGCATGTCGCTGGATACTTTGTCTGACCCTGCGCTGACTTTTAGAAGGATGTCGCCCTCCATCATCTGAAGATATTGAGCTAATTGTGCTTTAATATCTGCATCAAGTAACATGTTTATCGTGCTCCTTAGATTTTACCTACTAGATCAAGGCTTGGCTTAAGTGTTTCAGATCCTTCTTTCCACTTAGCCGGGCAAACTTCACCTGGGTTGTTGCGTACATATTGAGCTGCTTTAAGCTTGCTTACAACCTGGCTTGCGTCACGGCCGATTCCGCCAGCGTTGATTTCAACAGTTTGGATGATGCCATCTGGATCGATGATGAATGTTCCGCGTTCTGCAAGTCCATCTTCTTCGTTCAGAACTTCGAAGTTGCGGGAAATTCGCTGGTTAGGGTCACCAATCATAACATATTCAATCTTGTTGATTGTTTCTGAGTTATCGTGCCATGCTTTATGAGTGAAGTGAGTATCAGTTGATACAGAATAAACTTCTGCTCCCATATCTTTTAAAGTTGCATATTCATTTTGAAGGTCTTCTAATTCAGTAGGGCATACGAATGTGAAATCTGCAGGGTAGAAGCATACTACGCTCCACTTTCCTTTGAAGTTTTCTTCAGTAACATCGATGAAATCACCGTTATGGTAAGCTTTTGCTGCGAATGGTAGTACTTCTGAACCGATTAATGCCATGATTAAATTCCTCCTTAAAATGGTTGAGTGATATGATTATTAATTAAATAGCGAACTATTTAATAATAATTCTAATTCGGTAATAATTATCATATACGACATATTTTTTGTCAAGGGATAAGCTGTAAAAATTTGTTCCTTTTCGGCTGGATGGCGGAAACTTTAAATGCCCGGATAAGAAGCCAATGTAAAATCCGCTTTTTCTTTGGTGGAATCAGTGCGAAATGGAAGTTTCAAAGTTGCCTTGAGCCCGTTAATAACAGTATAACTCTTTCTTTTATTAATTACCCTTTTTTTGCCTGTATCAATCTCAACTAATATGAGATTTAAGTTTATAATTGAGAATGTGATTAAGCATAATTTTTAGATAAACCCTTTGGATAAAACGGTGCCCAATGATCAGGCACTGGTCCACATTAATTTATTATTCCCTCTTCGGCTAAAAACAATCGATATGGCAGTAAAAATAGTTCAATCAAACGTTTGATTGGTTAGAGTAAAAATTTACCTATTTTTATAAAAATACCTTGCATTACAATATAGTGGAGGTTATATTAAAAGTGTATCTTGTATTGCAAGGTATTTAACTGCAGGTGATTATCTTGTAATACAAGGTAGTGGAAGGAGTAAGGTGAATGTCAGATACCACGCAAATGTTAAAGGGGATTTTGGACGGTTGTCTATTAGCTATCATTAAAGAAGGGGAGATATATGGGTATGAGCTGGCGGCGAAATTGGAGTCATTTGGATTTCGCTCATTGAGCGAGGGCACAATTTATCCGCTGCTACTGCGTATGCAAAAGGAAGAGCTGATCAGTGCTACATTGCGAAAGTCAACGGCTGGACCTAAACGAAAATATTACACATTAACTGAAAAAGGCGAACAGGAGCTGGAACTGTTTATTGTGCGCTGGGAACAGGTAAGTTCATCTGTTGACAATGTATTGAATAAAAGGGGGATATAAAAAATGGTCTCAAAAGAGTCTGAACAGTTTTTGACAGAGCTTCGTTTTTACCTGATGTCAAAAGGAAAAAACGATGATGAAATAAATGAAATAACAGAAGAGCTTGAAGTGCATTTAATGGAGGCTGAAGCCGATGGGAAAGATGTTTCTCATATTATCGGGGATAGCCCAAAGCAATATATGAAAAGCATCGGACAATCAATGACTACCGATTATCGTCAGGTGGCGGGGCTGGTGCCGCTGATGATTCTTATGCTGGGTGCTTATGTCAGCATAGGCCCTGCAATTGAAGGGAACTTTTCTTTATCCAAAGGGACACTTTGGATCGCTATTATAGCAGGAGTAATTGCAGTCGCAGGTTATGGTGTTCTGATTTTCAGAGTGCTTCCTAAATTTCTTCATACCAAGTGGAGTGCAGTTCTGCTTTTAGGAGCTGGAGTGGCTATGACAGGCATAATGGTTATGGTTTTACTTTGGAATCAGAAACAGGAGTTTGAAACGGTCTTTACAGCAACGCCCTTTCAGAATAATGTAATTGTGGCAGTTTGTGCGGTTATATTTATTGTTTCTGCTATTTATACAAAAACATGGTTTACGATTATAATTCCACTGTTTATATCTATGGGACCTATTGCCAATCGATTTATTCCAAAGGATGTGAATGAAGATCCAGCATATATTTTATATACTGTTATCGCATTCGTTATTATAGCGGCTATAATGGTATTTGTTTTCATAGCTAAACGGAAAAAAATGTTGAACAATGGAGGAAAACGAAATGTCTAGCTTGCCTAATTGCCCAAAATGCAGTTCAGAGTATACGTATGAAGACGGGGTGCTCTTAGTATGTCCTGTGTGTGCACATGAGTGGGCAGCTGAATCCGTAATCAACAGTCTTGAGGACGAAAAGGTGATTAAGGATTCTAACGGAAATGTACTAAGTGATGGAGATACGGTATCCGTCATTAAAGATCTTAAAGTGAAAGGCTCCTCTTCCGTTATTAAGATTGGAACCAAGGTTAAAAATATTCGTCTTGTGGATGGCGACCATGATATCGACTGTAAGATCGACGGTTTTGGCGCCATGAAGCTGAAGTCGGAATTTGTGAAGAAAGTATAACGAAAAAGGGCCTATCCTTCCAAGGATTGGCCTTTTTTATATATCCCTTTGCGGGTTCTCAAATAGTATTGGCAAGGTCACCATCTCTGGTTTATGATAAAGAAAGAATATTAAGAATTTATCGGTATGGGTGGGAGCCTTCTTGATACTATTAGACTACATTGTCAACCTCTCCATTTTTTCATTACTGGTCAGTGTGCCTTTAATTCTCCGCTCGTTTATCAGTCATAAACCGCTTAGGGACCTGCATCTTTTGGGCGGCATATATGCAGGAATTATTTCTGTCATTCTTGTAGGTTTATCTTTTAATGAGCAGGGTTATTCCTATGATATTCGCTATGCCATTCTAATTTTGGTATTTTCCTATTTGGGGCCGGGAGCAGGGGTTATTACCGCAATTATCGCTCTTATCACAAGGCTTGCAGTCAGTGAGAATTGGCTGCCTGCTGTAATAGGATTAGTGCTTATTTTGATTGCCTTCACTGTCATACATAGATATACCCAGCACCATAAGGCAGTTAGAAAAACGGCCCTATTATATGGTGTATATTGTGTTATTTATATTATAACGGTGCCGATCATTTTTAACGTTTTTAGGGACAAGCCTATTTTTCATCTGCAATATATTCTGTTTGTGGGTCTAGGTGTCATTGTTGGGAGTTTGCTGATTGAATCCTATGAAAGGCTGATTCGAATCATCACAGAAAAAAAACGGATGGAAAAAACGCTGGAAGAAAGTGAGTCTAAGTACCGGCTAATCGCTGAAAATACATCAGACCTTATCGCTGTCATGGACAGGGATCGCAGTTTGAGTTATTTATCTCCGTCTCATGAGTTCGTTTTAGGTTATGAAGTGCCCGAATTGCAAAAGATGGAAGTAGATATTGTTCTTCATCCTGATGAAGCGGGAAAATTCCAGGCAGGCATGCAAAGGATATTCGAGAATAATGAGAGAATGGCTATGGAGTTCCGCCTAAAACATAGAGAAGGCCATTGGATAGAATTTGAATCACTTTGTATGCCGGTTGAAGGTGAAAATGGTGTTATCGAGCATGTCGTCATGATTAGCAGGGATATTTCTGAGCGGAAAAAAGCAGAGGAATTTCTTTTGCAGTCTGAGAAATTATCGATTGTAGGGGAGCTTGCAGCCGGGGTCGCCCATGAAATCAGAAACCCGCTTACCACCATCAAAGGGTTTGTACAGCTCTATAAGAGCGGCAATAGCCAAATTAATGAATTGCTGCTAAGCGAACTTGAGCGCATTGAAAATATCACCACTGAAATGCTTTCGCTTGGAAAACCGCAGGCGATACAAATGGACAGTGCAGATTTAACTGATATTATAGTGAATACAGTCGAGTTATTATCCCCACAGGCAAATATGGACGGTATTCAGTTTAAGTTGAATTTTGCTGATGATGGTTTTTTAATATCATGTGAAAAAAATCAAATCAAGCAGGTTTTTTTGAATATCTTAAAAAACGCCATGGAAGCTATGGATAATGGAGGGGATATTGAGATTTCCCTCAAGTGTAAAAATGACGGGGAATGTATTGTCTCATTTCAGGATCAGGGGTGCGGAATACCTGACGATTTTCTGCCAAGACTGGGTGAACCTTTTTATACATTAAAGGAAAAAGGGACTGGCCTGGGACTTATGATCTGCCATAAGATCATTAAACAGCATCATGGCAGCATCGCATATAAAAGCAAGATTGGTGAAGGTACTTTAATAGAGATTACATTACCGCTTAAAAACAATTAAGTAAATTGAAAAAAGCAGGGGGAGTCCCTGCTTTTTTCAATTTATTTTGGAAGAACATTCAAGCTCCGGATCCATATGTCTCTTTTTCACAAAGCGAAACACAATAATGAGCATGACAGCCGCTGCCGGATAAACCGGGATTGAATAGACCAGCTTCCATCCCGTATAGATGAGTGCATGATTTTTAACAGTAAGCCATTCGAAGAATAGGGAAAATGCACTCCAGCCCAGTATGTACCAAATAGACTTTTTGCCATATAGCTCCCAGCGGTCATAGCCAAATAAAAACAGCAAAGCGGCGCATGGGTACATGAAAAAATGAAAGAGGGCTCCTGATAGTTCATAAGTAGGGTTGTCACCAAATAAATACATCTGAAAAGGCGTGGCCAGGAGAAAGTAGTCAATGGTTGCAACCAATGTAAGGTTATAAATCCATATAATCGTAACTATAACAGGTGGAAAGTACCTTCTGATCGGGAGAAATAAAAGTATGGCAATTGCGGAAGATATAATAAAGAACCATTCATTCCAATCAAATGTTACATTCATAAAGTCTAATCCCCTCTATATAGGATTTTGCGGAAAAACTTCATAAAGCCCATTAGCGCCAGTATTGACACCAGCCAAAAAGTAAATGACCACCATATTTTCCAATGGACATGAATCAGCACTCCTGTTGTATGCCCAAGCCATTCAAGCCCGCTTAAGATTAATATAAAAAAGGTCATTAAGAGGATCCTGCTCTTGTATGTTTTCAGGGTAAGAAAATAGTTCAAGGAAAGGACCATCAATGCAGGGAAAAGCAAAATACGATTAAGGAAGTGGGCGAACTCATAGCTCAGTTGTTCCGGAATGACGAGAGTTTTGAAGTTCATATAGCACAGGGCTGAAAAATTTTGAAAAAGATACGAACTCACCATCCAATAGACGAGGACTTCCAGAATATGCAGATGTTTCTTTAGTTTGATAAAAAGAAACAATACGCACACATTGATCACCAGGTAAATAAGAAAAATCATTGTGCATGAACCCCCTTTGTCACTCTGGATCTTTTTCAAACGACCTAGATTGTTTCTTTTTATCTTGTTCATTAGAGGTTATTTTATTTAGTAACCTGATCATGTTTATTAATAAGAAAAGACGAGGAACCTGCTGCTCCTCGTCTCGATATATTTAGAAATCAAAATTGTCAGGGTCTGGTCCTACCCGTAAATGTTCATCTAAGGAATTAATCAATTCCATGTCTTGCTGAGATAGTTCAAAATCAAATAAATCTGCATTTTCTTTGATGCGATGAGGTTTTGTTGACTTAGGGATGACGATAATGCCGTTTTGCAGGTGCCACCTCAGGACAATTTGTGCAATGGATTTTCCGTGTTTTTCAGCCATTTCAGTCAGGACCTCGTTTTCGAATAATCCGCCTTGCATTAGTGGGGCCCACGCTTCAATGTGCATATTATGTTTGGCAGCAAAGTCACGAAGTTCAGTTTGAGCCAATTTCGGGTGCAATTCAATTTGATTAATCATTGGTTTGATTTCAGCTGTTTTCAATAGATTTTCTAAATGGCTAATCTGAAAGTTGCTGACGCCAATCGCTTTGATTTTACCTTCTTTGTATAAATCCTCCAGTGCTCTCCATGTTTCTGTGTATTTCCCCTCAACAGGCCAATGGATCAAATAAAGATCAAGATATTCAAGTCCCATTTTTTCCAATGAGGTGTTAAACGCCTTAAGAGTTGTTTCATAGCCCTGGTCGGAATTCCACACTTTTGAGGTGATAAAAAGTTCCTCTCTATTACAGCCAGACTGGCGGATGGCTTCTCCGACCCATTCCTCGTTACCGTAGATGGAAGCTGTGTCGATGCTTCTATATCCGGTCTCAATTGCTGCTTTAACAGCTGTTATTAGTTCTTCTTCCTTTTCCACTTTAAATACCCCAAGGCCAACCCTGGGCATTTTAACTCCATTTACAAGTGCTGCAGTGGCAGATAAAGATAGTTTATTCATATAAGGCACTCCTTAATTAGTTAGTTTGTTTGTCAAGTTTTTTTAGCCATCCTGTCAGAAATACGGCACCAAGCACCATTACTCCGCCAAGCCAAGGTGTGTGAATTAAGCCGATAGAGTCGACGATCAGTCCTCCAGCAAATGAGCCGATGGCAATTCCGATGTTAAAAGCTGCAATATTTAAAGCGGAAGCCACATTGACAGCTGAAGGAACATACTTTTCAGCCAGGTTTACCACCAGAATTTGAAGACCTGGCACATTCATGAAAGCAAATAATCCCATTAGAAAAATAGCGATAAGCCCAAAAGTTTTAAAAGGTGCTGCGAAAGTGAGAAGGCCCAAAATAATGGCTTGAAGAGTAAACATCCAAAATAACGCTTTTAATGGATCCTTGTCAGATGCTTTGCCTCCAAAAACATTGCCGATAGCCACGGCCACTCCGTAAACCAGAAGAATAATACTGACCCATTTTGCGCTAAACCCTGTTACATCTTCAAGAAGCGGTGTCAGATAGGTAAAAGATACAAATGTCCCTCCGTATCCGAGTGCAGTAATACTAAATGCTAAAAGCAGTTTTCCGCTGTTTAGAATTTTCAGCTGTTCACTAAACTTGGAAGCTGGTGCTTGTTTAAGATCTGAAGGAATCAGAAGGGCGCTGGCGATAATTCCAATTATCCCTAACAGAGCCACTCCCCAGAAGGTAGCTCTCCAGCCAAATATCTGGCCAATAAATGTTCCGAGCGGCACACCTGTCACGGTGGCGACAGTCAAACCGGTGAACATAAAGGCAATCGCACTGGCTCGTTTATTTTCAGGAACTAAATCAGCAGCAATGGTCGATCCGATTGAGAAAAAGATGCCGTGTGAAAAAGCTGTTATAAAACGCGCAGCCAGCAAAAATGTAAAAGACGAAGACATGGCTGCGACAGAATTTCCAATGATAAATAAAACCATTAATGACATTAGCAATGACTTTCTGTTCATTTTACTGGTCAAAGCAGTTAGTATAGGTGCACCAATTGCAACTCCTATGGCATAACCGGAAATCAATAAACCGGCCAATGTAATGGAAATTCCCAAATCGCCTGATATGGCAGATAAAAGCCCTACAGGCACAAACTCTGTGGTGCCAATTCCGAATGCACTGATTGCGAGTGCCAGCAGGGCGGGAGTGCCGCCTTTTTCTTTTTGTCTATTTATTGCAATTGAATTCATTAGCAATGAATCCTCCTTTTTATTGTAATAGCAGTTAAGAAAGCACAGCCAGGCGCCTTGGCCATACAGTCTTGATGAAAAATATTATGGAGCAGGCCAAACATGATGAACAGTACGTACTTTAAAGTAATACAGGTACTAAAAAGTAACCTATGGTCTATTTCACCATTTTGTTTTATGCTTCCTTATGCTATTATGGAGGGCATGATTCTAAATGAACAGTACGCACTTTGAAGTAATGTAGGTACTTTTAAGTGCCTATAAAACAGAGGGGGAAGGATGTTGGCTTACAATATACCGGTAGAAGCTACTTTAGATGTGATTGGCGGGAAGTGGAAAGTTGTAATTATGTGTCATTTAATTAAAGGTGAAAAGCGAACTAGCGAGTTTAAACGCCTTATGCCTGGGATTACGCAAAAAATGCTGACTCAGCAGCTTCGTGAACTTGAAGCGGATGAGGTTGTAAACCGCACTGTTTTTGATCAGGTGCCCCCTAAGGTTGTATATTCTTTAACAGATTACGGATGGTCACTTCGCCCGATCCTGGATGCAATGTGCAACTGGGGAGAAGGGCATATTGAGTTAACAGGCGGAGAGCTTGTGGAATAATAAAAAATTTAGGACTCGTATGCTTTAGGCAAACGAGTCCTTTTTAATGGCAAAGCTATTTACTCTTTATTTGTTCGCGGATACTCTCGAGCTCCTCAAGCGATAAAGAGCCAAGTGACTTCTTAATTTCTTCCTCGATTTGTTTCTTATTACTTTCTCTGTATTGTTCCCACCAATATCGCAGTCCTTCTGTATTTGCAAGCAGATACTCAATATCGATTTCTTCTACTTCATCATCCGAAAGATAATTTAAAACAGAAGCTAACATCCTATTTAGCTTACTGATTTCATCCTCACTTTTTTTGAGGGGGGTATTTGATGGTGCTTCACTATCCTTCTTGTTCTCTTCTCCGCTGTCTGCTGATGCTGCTTTCCTTGGCATGAAATCATACCCTTTCTAATACGAATAAGAATTTCTCTTAGTATTGCCTCAAAAAAATAATAAAAAAACTGAACGATAATTATTTATAAGCGTCTCATAAGTAAAGTCATTTATTGGGGGTACTCATAATGAAAGAACGTGAGGTCGAATTCAATACAGATGTAAAAATAAAGGGGACAGTGAGTTTTCCGAAAGAGTCCGAAGGAAGGCTTCCCCTTGTTATTATAATTCATGGTTCAGGCCCTGTTGACCGGGATGGCAATGCGAAGGTTATGCAGATGAATGCTTATAAGATGCTTGCTGAGTTTTTTGCATCAGCCGGTGTAGCGGTTCTTAGATATGACAAGCGGGGAGCCGGTGTGAGCGGGGGTGACTTTTATCAAACAGGCATGTGGGATTTAGTTAACGACGGAGCAGCAGCTGTAAAGACGGCTCTCGAACTGCCGGAAATTGACCCTAAAAGAATATTTCTGCTGGGTCACAGTGAAGGATGTACATTAATTCCTCCTATTAATAAGAAGGCGGAAGCTGCAGGTATTATCTTTCTTGCCGGTCACGCGGAAAATGTCAGGAATGCATCTGAGCTGCAAGTAAAACTGCTGGAAGAAGAAATTAAAGAAATGAAGGGAGTGAATGGGATAATTCTTCGTGCTTTAAAAGTTCATAAAACTGCCGCTTCCAAACAAAAGAAAATTTTTGATGAAATGATGGAATCAGAAGAGGCAGTAATGAAAAAAGGATTTACAAAGATCAATGCAAAATGGGCAAGAGAGCATTTTCAATATAAGATGGAAGAAGATTTGGCTGCAATTACATGTCCCGTTCTTGCTATTACCGGTAATAAAGATGTTCAAGTCGATCCTGAGCATGTACATCTTTTTGCTGAAAAAGTGAATGGCCCAGCTGAGAGCTATAATGTCTCGGATATGAACCATCTTCTTAGAGATCAGGAAGAACAAACTTCTATGCTAAAGCTGAAGTCGATTTATAAAAGAAGTCTTTCAAAGCCGCTGAGCGCTGAAATGCTGGACATAATTGAAGAATGGACGAAGAAGTATATTCTCTAAAGACGTAAAGACGTAAAGATGCATGCGCATGGTTTTGAGAAAAATTATGGCGTATGCAATTTTTTTATATAAAGTATTGACTTTGGGGTTTAAATTATTGTAAGATAGTTTTTGTCGCTAAGAGTTATTCGCTCAGCGGCAAAAAAACTTTTGAATCTGTTTGAATATCGAATAGAAAAAAAGTAAAAAAAGCTGTTGACTTACTTAAATGAAGATGATAAGATGAATATCGTTGTCACTTCGAAAGAAGTTAGCACATTAGTTCTTTGAAAACTAAACAAAACAGAAACGTCAACGTTTAAATCATTAGTCTTTTTCGAAAAGACAAACGAGCTAATCAACTCTTATATGGAGAGTTTGATCCTGGCTCAGGACGAACGCTGGCGGCGTGCCTAATACATGCAAGTCGAGCGGACGGATGGGAGCTTGCTCCCTGAAGTCAGCGGCGGACGGGTGAGTAACACGTGGGCAACCTGCCTGTAAGACTGGGATAACTCCGGGAAACCGGGGCTAATACCGGATAACTCTTTTCCTCACATGAGGAAAAGCTGAAAGATGGTTTCGGCTATCACTTACAGATGGGCCCGCGGCGCATTAGCTAGTTGGTGAGGTAACGGCTCACCAAGGCCACGATGCGTAGCCGACCTGAGAGGGTGATCGGCCACACTGGGACTGAGACACGGCCCAGACTCCTACGGGAGGCAGCAGTAGGGAATCTTCCGCAATGGACGAAAGTCTGACGGAGCAACGCCGCGTGAGTGATGAAGGTTTTCGGATCGTAAAACTCTGTTGTCAGGGAAGAACAAGTACCGGAGTAACTGCCGGTACCTTGACGGTACCTGACCAGAAAGCCACGGCTAACTACGTGCCAGCAGCCGCGGTAATACGTAGGTGGCAAGCGTTGTCCGGAATTATTGGGCGTAAAGCGCGCGCAGGCGGTTCCTTAAGTCTGATGTGAAAGCCCCCGGCTCAACCGGGGAGGGTCATTGGAAACTGGGGAACTTGAGTGCAGAAGAGAAGAGTGGAATTCCACGTGTAGCGGTGAAATGCGTAGAGATGTGGAGGAACACCAGTGGCGAAGGCGACTCTTTGGTCTGTAACTGACGCTGAGGCGCGAAAGCGTGGGGAGCAAACAGGATTAGATACCCTGGTAGTCCACGCCGTAAACGATGAGTGCTAAGTGTTAGAGGGTTTCCGCCCTTTAGTGCTGCAGCAAACGCATTAAGCACTCCGCCTGGGGAGTACGGCCGCAAGGCTGAAACTCAAAGGAATTGACGGGGGCCCGCACAAGCGGTGGAGCATGTGGTTTAATTCGAAGCAACGCGAAGAACCTTACCAGGTCTTGACATCTCCTGACAACCCTAGAGATAGGGCGTTCCCCTTCGGGGGACAGGATGACAGGTGGTGCATGGTTGTCGTCAGCTCGTGTCGTGAGATGTTGGGTTAAGTCCCGCAACGAGCGCAACCCTTGATCTTAGTTGCCAGCATTCAGTTGGGCACTCTAAGGTGACTGCCGGTGACAAACCGGAGGAAGGTGGGGATGACGTCAAATCATCATGCCCCTTATGACCTGGGCTACACACGTGCTACAATGGATGGTACAAAGGGCTGCGAGACCGCGAGGTTAAGCGAATCCCATAAAACCATTCTCAGTTCGGATTGCAGGCTGCAACTCGCCTGCATGAAGCCGGAATCGCTAGTAATCGCGGATCAGCATGCCGCGGTGAATACGTTCCCGGGCCTTGTACACACCGCCCGTCACACCACGAGAGTTTGTAACACCCGAAGTCGGTGGGGTAACCTTTTGGAGCCAGCCGCCTAAGGTGGGACAGATGATTGGGGTGAAGTCGTAACAAGGTAGCCGTATCGGAAGGTGCGGCTGGATCACCTCCTTTCTAAGGAATATTTACAAGAAACGTGACGCTTTCTGCTTTTGTTTAGTTTTGAGGGAACTAATCTCTCAAAATTATCGTTCTTTGAAAACTAGATAATGTTAATGAAGAAGCAATAACCGAGTAATCGCCATCTTAGTAAATTCTCTATGTTAAATAGAGTTAAAAACCTTTGATACTGTTCATCTTCGATGAACCTGTCAAATACGGTTAAGTTAGAAAGGGCGCACGGTGAATGCCTTGGCACTAGGAGCCGATGAAGGACGGTACTAACACCGATATGCTTCGGGGAGCTGTAAGTAAGCTTTGATCCGGAGATTTCCGAATGGGGAAACCCCCTATCCGTAATGGGATAGGATCCTTACCTGAATACATAGGGTATGGAAGGCAGACCCGGGGAACTGAAACATCTAAGTACCCGGAGGAAGAGAAAGCAAACGCGATTCCCTAAGTAGCGGCGAGCGAAACGGGATTAGCCCAAACCAGGAGGCTTGCCTCCTGGGGTTGTAGGACACTCTATACGGAGTTACAAAGGAACGAGGTAAATGAACAGGTCTGGAAAGGCCGGCCAGAGAAGGTAAAAGCCCTGTAGTTGAAACTTCGTTCCCTCCAGAGTGGATCCTGAGTACGGCGGGACACGAGAAATCCCGTCGGAAGCAGGGAGGACCATCTCCCAAGGCTAAATACTCCCTAGTGACCGATAGTGAACCAGTACCGTGAGGGAAAGGTGAAAAGCACCCCGGAAGGGGAGTGAAAGAGATCCTGAAACCGTGTGCCTACAAGTAGTTAGAGCCCGTTAATGGGTGATAGCGTGCCTTTTGTAGAATGAACCGGCGAGTTACGATTACATGCGAGGTTAAGTTGATAAGACGGAGCCGCAGCGAAAGCGAGTCTGAACAGGGCGAATGAGTATGTGGTCGTAGACCCGAAACCAGGTGATCTACCCATGTCCAGGGTGAAGTCCAGGTAACACTGGATGGAGGCCCGAACCCACGCACGTTGAAAAGTGCGGGGATGAGGTGTGGGTAGCGGAGAAATTCCAATCGAACTTGGAGATAGCTGGTTCTCTCCGAAATAGCTTTAGGGCTAGCCTCATGTAGTAAGAGTCTTGGAGGTAGAGCACTGTTTGGACTAGGGGCCCCCATCGGGTTACCGAATTCAGACAAACTCCGAATGCCAAAGACTTATCCATGGGAGTCAGACTGCGAGTGATAAGATCCGTAGTCAAGAGGGAAACAGCCCAGACCACCAGCTAAGGTCCCAAAGTATACGTTAAGTGGAAAAGGATGTGGAGTTGCTTAGACAACCAGGATGTTGGCTTAGAAGCAGCCACCATTTAAAGAGTGCGTAATAGCTCACTGGTCGAGTGACTCCGCGCCGAAAATGTACCGGGGCTAAACGTATCACCGAAGCTGTGGATTGACATCTTCCGATGTCAGTGGTAGGAGAGCGTTCTAAGGGCGTTGAAGCCAGACCGCAAGGACTGGTGGAGCGCTTAGAAGTGAGAATGCCGGTATGAGTAGCGAAAGATGGGTGAGAATCCCATCCACCGAATGCCTAAGGTTTCCTGAGGAAGGCTCGTCCGCTCAGGGTTAGTCGGGACCTAAGCCGAGGCTGAAAAGCGTAGGCGATGGACAACAGGTTGATATTCCTGTACCACCTCTTTACCGTTTGAGCAATGGGGGGACGCAGGAGGATAGGGTAAGCGCGCTGCTGGATTAGCGCGTCCAAGCAGTTAGGCCGGTAACGAGGCAAATCCCGTTACCATACAGGCTGAGCTGTGACGGCGAGGGAAATTTAGTACCGAAGTTCCTGATTCCACACTGCCAAGAAAAGCCTCTAGCGAGGGAAAAGGTGCCCGTACCGCAAACCGACACAGGTAGGCGAGGAGAGAATCCTAAGGTGAGCGAGAGAACTCTCGTTAAGGAACTCGGCAAAATGACCCCGTAACTTCGGGAGAAGGGGTGCTCATTAGGGTGAATAGCCCTGATGAGCCGCAGTGAATAGGCCCAGGCGACTGTTTAGCAAAAACACAGGTCTCTGCGAAGCCGCAAGGCGAAGTATAGGGGCTGACGCCTGCCCGGTGCTGGAAGGTTAAGAGGAGAGGTTAGCGCAAGCGAAGCTTTGAATCGAAGCCCCAGTAAACGGCGGCCGTAACTATAACGGTCCTAAGGTAGCGAAATTCCTTGTCGGGTAAGTTCCGACCCGCACGAAAGGCGTAACGATCTGGGCACTGTCTCAACGAGAGACTCGGTGAAATTATAGTACCTGTGAAGATGCAGGTTACCCGCGACAGGACGGAAAGACCCCGTGGAGCTTTACTGTAGCCTGATATTGAATTTTGGTACAGCTTGTACAGGATAGGTAGGAGCCTGAGAAGCCGGAGCGCCAGCTTCGGTGGAGGCGTCGGTGGGATACTACCCTGGCTGTATTGAAATTCTAACCCGCGCCCCTGATCGGGGCGGGAGACAGTGTCAGGTGGGCAGTTTGACTGGGGCGGTCGCCTCCTAAAAAGTAACGGAGGCGCCCAAAGGTTCCCTCAGAATGGTTGGAAATCATTCGCAGAGTGTAAAGGCACAAGGGAGCTTGACTGCGAGACCTACAAGTCGAGCAGGGACGAAAGTCGGGCTTAGTGATCCGGTGGTTCCGCATGGAAGGGCCATCGCTCAACGGATAAAAGCTACCCCGGGGATAACAGGCTTATCTCCCCCAAGAGTCCACATCGACGGGGAGGTTTGGCACCTCGATGTCGGCTCATCGCATCCTGGGGCTGTAGTCGGTCCCAAGGGTTGGGCTGTTCGCCCATTAAAGCGGTACGCGAGCTGGGTTCAGAACGTCGTGAGACAGTTCGGTCCCTATCCGTCGTGGGCGCAGGAAATTTGAGAGGAGCTGTCCTTAGTACGAGAGGACCGGGATGGACGCACCGCTGGTGTACCAGTTGTCTTGCCAAAGGCATCGCTGGGTAGCTATGTGCGGAAGGGATAAGTGCTGAAAGCATCTAAGCATGAAGCCCCCCTCGAGATGAGATTTCCCATAGCGTCAAGCTAGTAAGATCCCTGAAAGATGATCAGGTTGATAGGTCAGAGGTGGAAGCGTGGCGACATGTGGAGCTGACTGATACTAATCGATCGAGGACTTAACCAAGTCATTGGTAGATTCTCGGCAAATACTTCTTCATGCATTATCTAGTTTTGAGGGAACGAAGTTTCTTCAACCAAATAGTCCGGTGGCGATAGCGAGAAGGTCACACCCGTTCCCATACCGAACACGGAAGTTAAGCTTCTCAGCGCCGATGGTAGTTGGGGGCTGTCCCCCTGTGAGAGTAGGACGCTGCCGGGCAACCCTGATTGGGTAACTTTATTTGGCCCCTTGGTCAAGCGGTTAAGACACCGCCCTTTCACGGCGGTAACACGGGTTCGAATCCCGTAGGGGTCACCATTTGGAGGATTAGCTCAGCTGGGAGAGCATCTGCCTTACAAGCAGAGGGTCGGCGGTTCGATCCCGTCATCCTCCACCATAACTTTAGTACGAGCCATTAGCTCAGTCGGTAGAGCAGATTGCAGCATCAGTGAGATTCTTCACCCGAATAGCAATCTGTGACAAAGCACGCAGTGCTTTGGAACATCTGACCTAGCAGTTTCAGGCTTTAGGCTGCAGAGTTTTAGTACGAGCCATTAGCTCAGTCGGTAGAGCATCTGACTTTTAATCAGAGGGTCGAAGGTTCGAGTCCTTCATGGCTCACCATTTTAATTTCATATTGCGGGTGTGGCGGAATTGGCAGACGCACCAGACTTAGGATCTGGCGCCGCAAGGCGTGGGGGTTCGACTCCCTTCACCCGCACCATTTTAAGCGGAAGTAGTTCAGTGGTAGAACATCACCTTGCCAAGGTGGGGGTCGCGGGTTCGAATCCCGTCTTCCGCTCCATTATTTTGCGCCCGTAGCTCAATTGGATAGAGCGTTTGACTACGGATCAAAAGGTTAGGGGTTCGACTCCTCTCGGGCGCGCCATATTACGGGGAGTAGCTCAGCTTGGTAGAGCACTTGGTTTGGGACCAAGGGGTCGCAGGTTCGAATCCTGTCTTCCCGACCAGCGACACTTCTTTTTCATGGGGCCTTAGCTCAGCTGGGAGAGCGCCTGCTTTGCACGCAGGAGGTCAGCGGTTCGATCCCGCTAGGCTCCACCATAAATATATAATCATTTCGGCGGTGTAGCTCAGCTGGCTAGAGCGTACGGTTCATACCCGTGAGGTCGGGGGTTCGATCCCCTCCGCCGCTACCAATATGATTACCTTTTACTAAATCGGAGGAATACCCAAGTCCGGCTGAAGGGATCGGTCTTGAAAACCGACAGGCGGGTCAAACCGCGCAGGGGTTCGAATCCCCTTTCCTCCTCCATATTTTATTTTAATAAAATTGTCGCGGGGTGGAGCACGACCGAATAATCTGCGAAGGAATTACTTCAGCGCACCGATTGAGCTGCTGCTTGAATAATCTTTCTGAAATCGGGGCGGTACTTCATTGGTTAAACTGCGATGTAATGCTTGATGTGAGCATAGAAAAATCACATAAATAATATTGTCGCGGGGTGGAGCAGTCCGGTAGCTCGTCGGGCTCATAACCCGAAGGTCGCAGGTTCAAATCCTGCCCCCGCAATTTGGTCCGGTAGTTCAGTTGGTTAGAATGCCTGCCTGTCACGCAGGAGGTCGCGGGTTCGAGTCCCGTCCGGACCGCCATTTTTTTACAATATAAATAAATTTATGGCTCAGTAGCTCAGTCGGTAGAGCACGACCGAATAAGCTGCCTTGAAATACTTCAACGTACCGATTGATTAATCGGGACGAAGGACGAAGCCAAATTTTATTTAGGCAAAATAACTTAATATGGCTCAGTAGCTCAGTCGGTAGAGCAAAGGACTGAAAATCCTTGTGTCGGCGGTTCGATTCCGTCCTGAGCCACCATTTTCTTAGTCTTTACAGACTTGGAGGGGTAGCGAAGTGGCTAAACGCGGCGGACTGTAAATCCGCTCCTTCGGGTTCGGCAGTTCGAATCTGCCCCCCTCCACCATTTATATAGGGGTATAGTTTAATGGTAAAACGAAGGTCTCCAAAACCTTTGATGTGGGTTCGATTCCTACTACCCCTGCCAGTAGGATAGTGGCGGTTGTGGCGAAGTGGTTAACGCATCGGATTGTGGCTCCGACACTCGTGGGTTCGATTCCCATCAATCGCCCCATTATTCTTTTTTTGCATTAATTTTGGGCTATAGCCAAGCGGTAAGGCACCGGACTTTGACTCCGTCACTCGCAGGTTCGAATCCTGCTAGCCCAGCCATTTTTAAGGCAGCATAGCCAAGTGGTAAGGCAGAGGTCTGCAAAACCTCCATCCCCGGTTCAAATCCGGGTGTTGCCTCCAAATAAAAGACAGATGGTTATAATAAAATAATTTAAATGCGGGTGTAGTTTAGTGGTAAAACCTCAGCCTTCCAAGCTGATGATGAGGGTTCGATTCCCTTCACCCGCTCCAACACATATGGGCCTATAGCTCAGCTGGTTAGAGCGCACGCCTGATAAGCGTGAGGTCGATGGTTCGAGTCCATTTAGGCCCACCATTATACATACCATTATCAAACTAATTCCAATAGGGATTAGTTTTTTTTGTTTTTAGAAACTTTTTTAACGGCTGTCTCCAAGAGGAACAGGCTATTTTACTGTAAATGCAGATACCGAATGTGGAAGCGAGGAGCTAAGTTGATACTTTGTGAATACTTTGTGAACCGTTATTCTTGCCAGAGCACCATTAGGAGGAAAAAACCCTTGATATTACAGTGTTTTAGCTAAAATTGCCCCCCTTTTGCCTTTGAGGAAATATGAAGAAAGTGTGATTCATTTCACTTTTATGAAAACCCTTCTCAACTATTATGTAGGTAACAAAGTTAAGGAGCTGATGGAAGGTGGAAACACGAAAAGTGGACCAGAGCAGTTCAAAAGAACATAACTCTCTAAAGGGTACGTTCTTTTCAGTTACAGTAGTAGGGCTTGGGATCTTTGTTACTTATTTAATCTTGTACGGCCTGTATATGGCCAGAATATAGGGGGGATAAACAATGATGCATCGTTCTGAAAAGGTATGGCTTATTTTAAGCTTTGGAATGATTATTGGATTCATGTTAATCGCTGGCTACCAGGCATTCGCCTTTGAAATGGGGCCGCCAAGCTATGGAGAGCGAATTGATCCTCAGAAAGTGGATGAAACAGCACCGTTCGATAAGCCAGGAATTAAGAAAATTGGCGATAATGAGTATGAAGTAGTTATGACTCTACAAGTGTTCAGTTTTACTCCGAGTGAGATAGAAGTGCCTGCAGGATCAACAGTTCATTTTACATTGACGTCAAAAGATGTCGTTCACGGGTTCCAGGTTGCCGAAACTAACTTAAATGCTATGGTTGTGCCTGGTTATGTACAAAAAATCACTCAGAAATTTGATAAGCCAGGCGAATATTTGGTTCTTTGCAATGAGTACTGCGGTGCGGGTCATCAAATGATGAGCACAACCATTACAGTGAAATAAAGGGGGGATAGACAGTGGAAACAGTTATTAAGCAATCAGCAAAAACACAAGTTTTTAAGGATAAAGCAAATAAAGTTATGGGGATTAGCCTCGAGGATGGAAAATTAACGAAATCATATTTATCTGTTGCTTTCTTAGCCATCCTTCTAGGCGGAATACTTGGACTGCTGCAAGGCCTGAACCGGGCTGGAATGCTCGAATTGCCAGCATGGCTGAACTATTATCAGGTTCTTACAGCTCATGGTCTTCTGCTGGTAGTCGTACTGTCGGCGTTCTTCACAATAGGATACTTCTATGCCGGGTTATCCCATACATTGGGCGGCCTGCTTCCTAAGGTCAGAAAGATGGCCTGGATTGGTTTCTGGATGAAGATTTTTGGATTTGTCCTAGCGGTGATTCCGATTTTAATGAATGAAGCATCTGTTATGTATACTTTCTATCCGCCAATGGCTGCTTCACCCATTTTCTATATCGGCTTAGTATTTATCGTATTGGGTGTATGGATGTGCGCCTTCGGTGCCTTTATCAATGTAGCCAGCTGGAGAAAGAGAAATCCCGGCCAGCACATCCCGATTCTATCTTTCTTTGCAACAGGCGTATTTGTTCTCTTATTCTTCGGTAGCATACCTGTAGCCATTGAGGTTTTCACTATAATTCCTTGGGCTTTTGGATGGGTGGAGACAATAAATGTTATGGTTGCACGCACGCTGTTCTGGGCGTTCGGCCATACGCTGGTTAACATCTGGTATTTAACAGCTGTATCCGCCTGGTATGTCATTGTGCCGAAAGTTATTGGCGGCCGAAGATGGAATGACCTCTTAACAAGGATTGTGGTTATTGCACTAGTAATTATGAATATTACCGGCGGCTTCCACCATCAAATTATTGACCCGGGTATTTCTGAACCTGTGAAATACATGCACGTGTTTATGAGTTTGGCCATTGGCTTCCCTTCATTAATGACTGCTTATGCAATGTTTGCAGTCTTTGAACGCACAGCGAGAAGGAAAGGCGGAAAAGGCATAGTTGGCTGGTACAAAAAGCTTCCTTGGGGAGACGTTAGATTCCTTGCACCATTTATCGCAATGGCTGCTTTTATCCCTGCTGGGGCAGGCGGCATTGCTCAAACTACAAACCAATTGAATCAGGTAGTTCATAACACGATGTGGGTCGTTGGCCATTTCCACTTAACACTTGGCATGTCAGTAGTTATGACGTTCTTTGGCCTAAGCTATTGGCTCATTCCTTATGTATCTAAAAGAGTTCTGACACCGCAGATCAATAAACTTGGAGTTATTCAAACGATTATATGGACGCTCGGTATGATCATCATGTCAGGTGCGATGCACTGGGTGGGTTTGCTGGGATCTCCGAGAAGAACTTCCTATTCAACATATTTTGATAATGCAACTGCTTTAAGCTGGGATCCTTATCTATTCTTCCTGGCAATCGGTGGCACGCTTCTAATGATTGGTGTCCTTATGCAGGTATACGCAGTTTTCTACCTCATGTTCTTTGCGCCAAAAGGAAACACAGAGTTCCCTATTGCGGAAGTGGAAGAGGATGAAGCGCCAACACCTAGATGGACAGAACGCTGGGGATTGTGGGTTGTGTGTATGATTGCCCTTGTCGGCATGGCATATGTCATTCCATTGGTCGATTTCATTGTCAATGCGCCTCCAGGTTCTCCTCCATTTAAAACCTGGTAAGGTATGAGAGATAGCTCGGCTGCTGGGCTGTCTCTTTCTTTTAAAAGGAAGTGATGAATCATGTTTCTAAAAAATAGAACGGCTTTATCAAGCTTGCTAGTACTGATGTTTGGCATAGTCCTTTTTTACATTGGCACAGATGGGTTTCAGGCTTTTACTGCTGAAACAGCCAGGGTTAATCAGTTAATGGATGAAAAGCCTCAGTTCCCGGATGTAACGCTTGAAGACAATAATGGAAGGACCTACTCTTTCTCGGAATTTGAAGGGAAGTATGTTTTTATTACATTCTTATATACTTCATGCGGTACGGTTTGCCCCGAGCTTGAGGTTAATATGTCTGAAGTATATAAACGGATTCCGGAAGAGTATATTGGCCACGACATTCAATTCCTTAGCATCAGTTTTGATCCGGAGAGGGATGATCCGAAAACATTGGATACTTACCGTAAGGCTTTCGGCAGTGACGGAGAAACGTGGAGAATGGCGAGGATACCGGAACAGCAGGAGCTTGACTCTTTGCTGGATCGGTTTGGCGTCATTGTCATACCGGATGAATACGGCAACTTTGCCCATAACTCGGCTTTTTATCTGGTGAACCCAAAAGGACAGTTAATCGAAGTCATGGACTACACCTTGATTGAAGAAGCGGCTGATCGGGTAACGGAGATTATGCGCAGCGGGAGGGAAGAATGATGAAGTCACCAGTTTACGGATTGCTTCTGCTTCTTGCGTTGATGCTCCCGCCTGCAGCTAATTTGCTGGAGTCCATTATGATTACCCATATGCATATGCAAATGCCCCTGCTGGTGATCTCTGGATTGTTTATGGCGCAGTTCTTTCAGAATCGTTTTCCTGAGTTTTTCTCAAAATGGAATGAAAACGGAGTGCCGGGTCTATTGCTGTTTTCAATTATTATGGTGTATTGGTCTCTGCCAAGAACGATGGATGAAGCTTTGACGCTTACAAGTGTAGAAGTCTTTAAATTTATCTCACTGCCATTTTTGGCCGGGGTGCCATTGCGGGACAGCTGGCCAAAGCTAAGTTCATTTTGGAAGCATGCTCTCATTATCTTTTTTACTATTCTTTTTCTAGCTCTGGGATGGCTATATATCTGGTCTCCTGTGCAGCTTTGCAATAACTATTTGGTTATCGAGCAGATTACGCTCGGCTGGGGTTTCATCTCAACCGCGTTTGCAATGGTTGTTTACTTGATTTATAGCTATTTTATGGATTTTTCAAAATATGAGTAAAAGAATGACTGCTTCCGTCCTGGGAGCAGTTTTTACATTTTCAGCTGGTTTATCTGCTTGTAAGGTAATGATTAGTGAGTGAACTAAAATGGAATAATGACAGAATATCATAAATATATATAAGAAGGAGTGAGTAATTAAGGAGGGGAAGACATGGCGGATCCAATTGTTGCTAGATCTCTGGATGAAATTAAATTTTGGTCCAGGATCATGAAAGAACATGCCTTATTCTTAAGTTTGGGTTTTACATATGAACAGAAACAGTTAATTACCGAAGCCCAGCAGTTTATTGCTTTATTTGAACGAATTGAGGAGAAGCTGGCAAGGTTTAATGTAAACTCCGAACTTGGCCAAGTGCAAGCTTTTAATAACGAGGTTTATCAGGCAGCTGCCGCTATCTGGAGCTATAAGAGAAAAGTATTGGGTTTGACCTTAAGATGCGAAATCCGTTCAAATAATTATCCTTTATTGATTGACCATATCAGCAGAGAAGCTGCTTATTTTGCTAATCGATTAAAAGAACTTAACTCAGGGGTACTCGCTCCAAAGCCGGAAGCTATAATAGAGGAGAATGTATTTTTCCTAAAGATTATGGCTGATCATGCTAAATTTATCGGCCATTTATTAGACCCTTCCGAAAGAAAGCTGGTTGAACAGGCCAGAGAGTTCAGCCATGATTTCGATCAATTGCTATTCCAGGCTGTGGACCTGGAATCTATGCAGCCGCAATCAGAAACGAAACCAATTCTGAGCCAATTCTTAAACCAGAATAAAGTATCAGTTGCTTCATTAAGGGATTTTAAGAAAACTGCCAGAGAATTAATAGAGGCATGCCGGATCAAAAGCAATATTCATCCTCTTCTGGCTGACCATACATTTAGAGAAGCAGAAAGATTTTTGGAAATTATCGATTTGTTTGAGGCGAGTCTCAAAAGATCTTAGATTTGCATGAATGAAGGGCTATTACTCACAGGCGGTTCGGATTCTGTCTTCACCTTCGTCATATAAAACGTTTCGAATTAAGCCAGCCTATTACGGGGCTGGCTTAAATTTTCATTAGTACAACTTAATTGCACTTTACTTATTTATTTAATAATAGACAAAAAGATTGCTCTAGACCCACCCGAATGCCGCTTGGTAATATAAGCAAGGGTAATGTAGGAGGCTGGGGCATGGAAAAGGAAAAGTATCAAAACCTTAAATTAGGTGAGCGTGCTGCGGTTATTAGTATTGCAGCTTATATATGTCTTTCTGTACTAAAATTAACAATTGGATATGTGAGTGATTCAGCTGCTTTGAAAGCGGATGGATTGAATAATACAACGGATATCATTGCTTCAATTGCAGTGCTTATAGGTCTTAGGATTTCCCAGCGTCCGCCGGATAAAAATCATGGGTATGGCCATTGGAAGAGTGAAACCATTGCATCTATGGTAGCTTCCTTCATTATGGCTGCTGTAGGTCTTCAAGTCCTGCTTAATGCTGTTTCATCCATGTTTGAAGGAGCTAATGAATCTCCTGATATCATTGCGGCATATACGGGAGTATTTTCTGGAGCGGCAATGTACTTTGTGTACCGCTATAACAAAAAATTAGCCATAAAAATTAACAGCAAGGCCGTAATGGCAGCTGCAAAGGACAATATTTCAGACGCATGGGTGAGTATCGGCACAGCCATCGGGATATTTGGGTCACAGCTGAACATGCCATGGCTTGATCCGTTAACAGCCATTATTGTCGGGCTCTTAATATGCAAAACGGCTTGGGATATTTTTGTACAAGCTTCCCATGAGCTTTCAGATGGATTTGATGAAGAAAAGATTAAAGAATATCAGGATGTCATCAAAAAAGTAAACGGAGTTAAAGGCATAAAAGATATTAAAGGAAGAAGCTACGGCAACAATGAAGTGATTGATGTGGTCATTATGGTTAATTCCACGCTTGATATTAAGGAAGCCCATGATATTGCGACACATGTGGAAAAAGTGATGATGCAGGATCATGGTGTTTATGATGTTCATGTCCATGTTGAACCAAATTGAAAAGAAATGCGTCTCATGATGAGGGACCTGACGCTGAGGGAGTTTATTCTGTATGGATAAATCCTGCAAACACAACAGGTCTTCAAACTCGCTGCAGAAGTAGCTCCTGCAATTTTAAAACGATTGGCAAGAAGAAGGGTCGGGCTTTTCTTCCATAATAGATAGCAGATTATCATCCCTTTTCATAAAAGGATCCATTTTTATCGAGATATACCTTGTCAATTGAAAATATCCAGAAATTAACTCTGATTAAAACGAATACGGTTCTTTTATTACTAAATCACGCGTATCCATAGAAAGAAGGAGTGGATGCGATGGAAATGCAGCAGGCAAAGATGGAGAGCAATGGAATGGCCGTAGCTTCACTGGTTCTTGGCATATGCGGGATTGTATTAGGACTGATACCGTTTATTGGATGGTTTCTTCTTCCCGCCTGGATCCTTGCCATTGTTTTTGGTGCAGTGGGGCTGAAAAAGGGTCAGAGCAAAGGGATGTGCTGGACAGGACTTATACTGGGAATTGGAACATTTATATACAAGTTCGGCTTTTGGATACTGGTTGCCATCGGATCAGCATCAGGAAGCGTATAGAAAGGACAGCGGAAGCTGTTCTTTTTTGTGAAAAAACTTTTGTCTCTAAACTGCTCGTTCCAATTCCTGTGTACCGATGCTTTTCGGGCATTTATTACTTATGCAAAAGAAAAAGGACATGAGCATTATAGAAATAAATCAGATGGTAAGGAATGTGTTAGAGAGGTTTATCATATTCAAAATGTGAATAGATATAACAGTCTTGGAGGTCTGGTTAAATCGATTTAACGGTAATTAAAAAAGCTGGATTTCAAAACTCTTTTCTAATTATGGTCGCAAATGGAATTGTAATTTATGTGATATGCTAATGAAAAGTAAAAAAAGAAGTATAAAATTTTAGGGAACCTAGTGAATTAGAGGTTCCCATTATTATTAATAAAATCAAGATTTAAAAATCTTTTTTAACTGAACTCTTTATCCAATTCCCTAAACTGATCATAGGCATTGACCAGATGTTCAGGTACAATACCCCTCCCATAATCCCAGGAGTTTTTTTCTATTTCAGCCATGAGCTGTTCTTTCTCATCATCTTCTCCGTACATAAGCGTTCTGATGTCATGTTTGTTTTTCTTGAAATCCAGATAATAGCCGATCTCATGGTAAAGCATTAATTTTACCAGGTTCTCATTTGTCTCTTTTATTTTAAAATTGATTTTGGCTATGTAGCCGTTCACCTTCAGGTAGTTAAATTTTATTGTATTCGTTGAAACATTGTAGCTCATAGGCGAAGCGAGTGAATTGCTGAACTCATAATTTATATTGAGGCGTTGTTCGTTCAATGTATGTAAAATGATTTTTTCAATATCCCAGATATACAGCACTTTCCTTATCACAGTCCTTTCATTTTTTCTTGCCTTGATTATACAAGTCTATCAGTGACGGTAACAGTGTTTTTCGCTACTTTAGGTCCATTTGGGCAGAAACTGGACATTATGAAAAAATGAGACTGAGGCAAAAGAAGGGGAAAATCAGGTAATGGAAAAATCTGAAACTTCGCTGTTGCTTGATTCGTAGGTATGGGTATTGACCAATTCTGATGAGGTGAAAAAAGTGGAAAATAAAAAAGCAACAGTTGTTACTGTTTCAATGATCAAGCTGCAGATTTATTTATTCTTTACAACGATGGTGCTTATATTTGGGGTACTCTTTTTACATGCTGTGTTTTATGGCAGTGGGGAAATGTCTTTTGACCTCACAGGTATGCTATTATTTTTAGCTGGCATGGTCGCTATCGTTATTTTGCATGAAGCCATTCATTTGGCGGGTTTTCACTATATTGGCGGTGTTCCCTGGAAGGAAATGTCCTGGGGAGTCAATTTGAAAATGGGTGTGGCTTATGCTCATGCCAAACAGCCAGTAACAGTTCAGCAAATGAAAAAGGTTTTAATGCTGCCATTCATTCCGACTGGCTTATTGCCGCTTATTCTGGGGGTTGTGTTTAATATGCCTGGATTATCGGTCCTGGGAGCAATATTGACAGTTGGCTGCATGGGGGATCTTGTTTTGTATCAAAAGCTATTAAAATTTCCTAATGAGGCTCTTGTCATTGACCATCCGACTAAACCGCAATTTACGATTTATGAATAGCGGTTATACTAGCTTTTATATTTGCTGTCCCATCTAATAAATAGCTGCGTAAAATAGAAAGCAACGAGGGCCGCCAATGCTGATATAAGGAGGTTTCTCATGGAATCCAGTCCATAGAGCCGGATCCCGATTAGTTTAGAAGCAGTGGTGCACAATCTCCAGTTTTCATAAACAATGGCTGTCTTATGAAAAAATGGAAAAAAGATACCGAACAGCATGAGGAAATAAATATATTTTTTCATTATCCTATTCCTTTCATTTGATCCTACTGGAAAGATATGAGTCAGATCCCCTTATTAGTATTAAATAGACAAGAAAAAAAGGACAGTCATGGCTGTCCTTTTTAGTCTATTCTCTTTATGCGTCCATCAATTGCAGAACTAAACGGCTGAGGGAGCTGCTGTATATATTTCTCCAGTGCATCAATATCCATTGGTCCCGTCACTCTGCTTATACCACTTTTGAATACAGTAAAATTATCTCCGCCATCTGCGAGATAGGTATTTACGGTAACTGAATATTTCTTATCCGGATCAAGCATTGTTCCGTTGGGCAAATAGATTTCCTGTATTTTACTGCCGGCAGGCTTTCTGTCATCCCAGCTATAAGTGAAGCCCGAGATCTGAAGGATTCGGGTAGTATCAGGCTGCCATTGCTGATTGAGAATTTCACGGATTTGGCTTCCTGTCAGGTTCATTTTAACCAATTGATTGCTGAATGGAAGGACGACATATAAGTTGCCCCATGTAACACGGCCTGCGTCAATGTCTGCCCGGATGCCCCCAGGATTGATGAAAGCGAAATCTGTGTTCATCGCTGCCCGCTCGGAATCGGCAATAAGATTGCCCAGGGCGGACTCGCCGCTTCTGTTTCGTGCAGCTGTGATGGAAAAGGCAGCAGTGCCAATATATCTGTTCACAGCGGGTTCTACTTTCATTTCGTAGTGTTCGATCATCCTGGTTATGTCGCTGGCAGGCTGGGTATTCTCTTGAAAAACATTTACAATTTCTGCGTGCTTACGGACAATATCATTTGTCCGGGGATCTATTTCGATATCCACATCTGAAAAGGCAGTGCCATATGAATAGGCCTGCACGAGAAGCTTTCCATCCACCACACTGTTCAGATAAGCATGACTGTGGCCTCCGAACATAATATCAACTTCGTCATCTGCTTGATGGGCCAATTCTATTAGCTGGCCCGTGGCTAGTTCTCCATTTGGTTTTGATTTGCCGGGAACATGGGCCAGTACCACAATGGCTCTTACTCCTTGCTTTTTAAGTTCCCGGGTATACGTATTGATTGCTTCCGCTTCATCAGTGAAGGTAAGACCCTTCACACTATTTGGTGCAGATAAGCTTGGTGTTTGTTTCATGATCACACCGATAAACCCTATTGGGACCCCGCTGACATTTAAAATCTTATAGGGAGGAAGGATGGGCTTGCCAGAATTCTGACTGATAACATTGGCTGCAATCCATGGAAAGCGTGAGCCAGGGTAGCTCTTTGCAGCTGAAGGGCTACCGCCATTTAGTAAGCGAAGAAGCTGATCCAAACCCCGATCAAATTCATGGTTGCCGATGGTGCCAATGTCAAACCCCATCTTATTCAAAAATTCAATGGTCGGTTCATCCTTCAGGAGGGCGGATACAGGAGGACTTGCTCCTATCATGTCTCCAGTATGAAGCAGGATGGTATTTTCATTTTCTGCGGCACGCTGGCGCAAATACGCAGCGAGATAATCTGCACGTCCTGCTGGTCTGCCGTTAATCTGCCGGGTCACATTCAGCTGGCCATGGAAATCATTGATTCCCAGCAGCTGGACTCTCTTGTATGGTCCTTCTGAGCGATCTTCAATATGGCCATGATAATCCTCAGAGAGGCCTTGCCGATCCCATTGATTTTTTTCTCCCAGAGACATTCCCAGGAAGCTAAATAATATAAGGGAGATAAGTACTTTCATCAATCAACCTCCTGTAATTGTGGCAGGGATAGTATTTGCAGATATTGGGGATTTAATCGTAAGGGGGCTTTTGGGTGGCAAGTAAATGAAAAAATCCTGCTAACCTGCACTTGTTTATCCAATTTGATAAAGGGTAAGTTCATATTAAGAAACATAATACTGCCAAAGGAGATGACAACATATGAAATATAAGAAGCTTTTGCTTTCAGTCCCATTGGGTGCAGGATTATTGTTGGCAGGGTGCGGGACAGATGAACAGGAGCCGCCGCCGGAAACGGAAGATGTGGAATTGGAAGATAATCAAATGGAAGAAAACAATAATGAAGATAGTGAAATGCAGGATCCAGGCACATCAGAGGAGTCGGATATGGAGGAACCCGGCATGAATGAAGAATCTCCACACGATGAAGAAAACATGGATGAAAGTGATATGGATATGAACGATGGGGGTTCTGAAGAGAACTAATTGATGATACACATCTAATACATGTAGAAAAACGTCTGCTAATGGCAGGCGTTTTTGTATGTTTTTTCAAGAATTTGAATGTCTAAGCCGTGGAGTATTCAGCTGCAGGAATACAAGTGATCTAGCGGGAAAAACGGAAGCTTTTTCATACACATTATAGAAATCCCTTTTATTTGTTTTCAGAATTATGTATACTAAAATAGAATTAAATAGCAATAACTAGGGGTGCCCAATAGCTTGGGCTGAGAAAGAAACGCGCTAAAGTTTCTTGACTCTTTGGACCTGATCTGGATTATACCAGCGTGGGGAAGTTAGAATGTGCAAAGGTTTCTTTGTGCAAAGACATCTGCGGTTAAGCCGGTCCATCATTATGTGGACCGGCTTTTTTACATATCTTGCACTACCTCGGTTCCAGGTCTCGTCCTTATATTTTTTAATAAGGGAGAGATGATCAATGACTGCAAGTTCTTTAAATCAGGAGAGTATTTCTATTATGTCGAGCTTTACTGGCAGCAAAAAAGTATATGTGAAGGGATCCAGGACTGATATAAAGGTTCCGGTGCGGGAGATAGTATTAAGCCCCACTGCCGGAACGTTTGGTGAAGAAGTCAATGAGCCGGTTCGTGTATATGATACGAGCGGACCATATACGGATCCTCAATATACGGCAGATCTAAAGAAAGGGCTTCCCGCTCTGAGAAGCCGGTGGATTCAGGAACGGGCGGATGTAGAAGAATATGATGGGCGGAAAGTAAAGCCCGAGGACAATGGCTACCTCAATGAAGATGATCCGCGTGCCAATCATAAAGTCTTTCCTGGCTTAAACCGCAAGCCATTGAGAGCGAAAAAAGGGAAGAATGTCACCCAGCTTCACTATGCCAAAAAGGGAATTATTACCCCGGAGATGGAGTTTATAGCCATTCGGGAAAATATGGAGCCGGAATTTGTGCGGTCTGAAGTAGCAAGAGGGCGGGCGATTATTCCTTCCAATATCAATCATCCTGAGACAGAGCCAATGATTATCGGAAGGAATTTTCATGTGAAAATTAATGCGAACATTGGAAACTCGGCTGTTTCATCCTCTATTGAAGAAGAGGTAGAGAAAATGACATGGGCCACACGCTGGGGCGCCGATACGATTATGGATCTTTCAACTGGAAAAAATATTCATACAACACGTGAATGGATTATCAGAAATTCTGCCGTTCCGGTCGGTACCGTTCCCATTTATCAGGCACTTGAAAAGGTTAATGGCATTGCTGAGGATCTTACTTGGGAAGTATACAGGGATACCTTAATCGAACAAGCAGAGCAGGGGGTTGACTATTTTACCATTCATGCAGGTGTCCTTTTGAGGTATGTACCGCTGTCAGCAAAACGCTTGACCGGAATTGTGTCGAGAGGCGGATCCATTATGGCCCAATGGTGCCTGCATCATCATAAAGAGAACTTTTTATATACACACTTTGAAGAAATCTGCGAGATCATGAAAGCTTATGATGTGGCCTTCTCCCTGGGGGATGGACTGCGGCCGGGATCGATTGCAGATGCAAATGACGAGGCTCAATTTGCAGAGCTCGAAACACTTGGGGAGTTGACGAAAATTGCCTGGGAACATGATGTACAGGTAATGGTCGAGGGACCTGGCCATGTTCCAATGCATTTAATCAAAGAGAATATGGATAAACAATTGGAAATCTGTAAAGAAGCACCATTCTATACACTCGGACCCCTTACGACTGATATAGCTCCGGGATACGACCATATTACCTCTGCAATCGGGGCTGCCATGATAGGCTGGTATGGGACGGCAATGCTTTGCTATGTTACCCCTAAAGAACATTTGGGTTTGCCGAATAGAGACGATGTCCGCGAGGGTGTCATCACGTATAAAATTGCCGCTCATGCTGCAGATCTGGCTAAGGGACATCCTGGAGCGCAAAAAAGGGATGATGCCCTGTCAAAAGCCCGTTTTGAATTCCGCTGGAGAGATCAATTCAATCTTTCCCTGGATCCTGAGCGCGCTTTGGAATTCCATGATGAAACACTGCCGGCTGAAGGGGCAAAAACAGCTCATTTTTGTTCCATGTGCGGGCCAAAATTTTGCAGTATGAGAATTTCTCAGGATATCCGGAATTATGCAAAAGAGCATCAGCTTGAAACCGACGAAGCGATACAAAAGGGACTGGAAGAGAAAGCTGAGGAATTTAATAAGGCCGGGGGAAACATTTATCAGTAGTCTTTTTATAGTTTAATAGAAATTATATCCGCTGGGGGTGCCTGTTTGCAGGCTGAGATTAAAGCAAAAGCTTAAGACCCTTGGAACCTGATCTGGCATGAATTCCAGCGTAGGGAAGTGGAGTATCGGGTCTATATTCCAGGGCCTCATACCCCGCTTTCTATTTAGAAGGTGGTTTTTTATTTGCACAAAATTAAAAATAGCATGGGAGCATCCTCTATGAAAAAGTGTCTGCATGTTATATCAGATGGAAAGCTTTCTCTAGAGGCCTTTGCTGAAATAGCAGGTGAAGTAGAACCCTTTGCAGACAAGTTCCACTTGAGGGAAAAACATCGAACCTCAAGGGAGCTATATGAAGGGGTTGAGCTGCTTTGTAATGAGGGAGTCCCCATTCATAAAATTGTTATAAATGATCGGGTGGATGTTGCTTGGACATATAAAACAGGAGTACATCTTGCTTTTCACAGCCTTCCAGTCCATGTTGTCAAAATGCGTTTTCCAGATATACCCATCGGATGTTCCGTACATTCTCTTGAAGAAGCAAAAGAGGCTGCAAAACAAGGGGCTGATTATATCCTGTTTGGGCACATATTTGAAACCGATTCCAAGAAGGGAGTTCCGCCAAGGGGCACTGGGTCACTGGAGGCTCTTAAAAAGGCAGTAGAAATTCCTGTATTGGCAATTGGAGGCATTAAACCAGAAAATGTCACCGAGGTTTTGGAGGTTGGAGCAGACGGCATTGCTGTAATGTCGGCGATTTTGCAGGCAAAGGACCCTGCAGAGGCAGCAAAGCTCTTTTTAAATAAGTTTAATGAGGAGGGGAAAGATGAGGAAAATATTTGACGCCGTTATAGTAGGTGGAGGCATTAATGGAAGCTCCATTGCTTTTCAACTGGCTAAAAGAGGGTATAAAGTGGCCGTTTTGGATAAGGGAAAAATAGCCGGCAAGGCTTCCGGAGCTGCAGCTGGAATTTTAGGAGCCCAAACGGAACTGACAGAAGATGGCCCGCTATGCCAGCTGGCATGCAAAAGCCGCTCCATGTACCAGAGCCTGATTCCTGAACTGGAAGATTTATCACAAGTTCATATTGGCTATCAAAATAAGGGTGTATATAAAGTAGCGGCTAATAAAGAAGAGGAGCTGGCATTAAAAAGATTGATAGAAATCCAGCAAAAAGCAGGTGAGCAGGCCGAATGGTTACCAATTGATAGCCTGATCAAACTTGAACCCTTCGTATCAAACAAATTGAGGGGGGCCATGTATATACCGAATGACGGACAGGTACAGGCATATGAATTGTCCCTAGCCTTTGCAAAAGCTTCGATAGCCATCGGCGCAGAAATTTATGAGTATACACATGTAATAGATTTTATTTTAAAAGATGAAAAGGTTTATGGGGTCAGAACCAGCCAGGGAGAATTTCTGGCAGATTCCGTTATTGTTGCTTCGGGGGCCTGGAGCAGGGAGATTCTTGAAAGAACGGGTCTTTCGCTGCCAATTATTCCGGTAAAAGGCGAGTGCTTCTCGGTCAAGGTTGAAAAACCTCTTGTACAGGGGACGATCTTTTCACACGGATGCTATATCGTTCCAAAGCAATCTGGCAGGCTGGTAGTTGGCGCGACGGTTAAGGTAAACTCATTTGATGAAAAGGTGACCTTTGAAGGGATATCCCTGCTGATGGAAAAGGCTCAAAACCTTGTCCCGGATATTGCAAATACAGAATGGGAAAGGGCCTGGACAGGTATTCGTCCGCAATCAGCTGATGGGCAGCCTTTTTTGGGACAACATCCGGCCTATGAAGGGTTATACATTGCAGCTGGGCATTTTCGGAATGGGATCCTCCTTGCCCCGGCAACAGGAGAGCTGATGGCAGACATCCTCGAAGGCAAAACAGAGCAGTTTAATCCGTTTAATCTGTCCCGACTGGACTGCTTTGTCCAATCGTCTAAAGGGGTGCTCTTATGAATGTTGTCATTAACGGAGATGCTATGGTGCTGCCTGAAACAGTTAATTCTGTTTCACTTCTGCTTGAGCATTTCCATTTGGAGCAAAAGGTAGTCATTGTCGAACTGAACAAGCATATTTTGGATAAGTCCATGCATGCTGAAACCATGCTGACAGATGGGGATCGAATCGAAATAGTACACTTTGTAGGAGGCGGATGATTTTGTTGAAAATTGGACCATATGAATTTAACTCACGGCTGCTGCTCGGAACAGGAAAATATCCAAACTTTGATGTGCAAAGGGATGCTGTAGAAGCTTCGGAATCAGAGGTGCTTACCTTTGCTGTACGCCGTATGAACATTTTTGAAGCGAACCAGCCCAACTTTTTGGAAAAGCTGGATTTAAAGAAATATAAATTACTCCCTAATACGGCAGGAGCGAGTACAGCTGAGGAGGCTGTCCGAATAGCAAGGCTATCCAAAGCTTCCGGGCTCTGCGACATGATTAAGGTTGAGGTTATTGGATGCAGCAAAACGCTTCTTCCCGATCCAATAGAAACAATAAAAGCAGCGGAAATCCTATTAGACGAGGGATTTATTGTTCTTCCCTATACTTCTGATGATGTCGTGCTTGCTCGAAAACTTGAAGAACTAGGCTGCCATGCTGTCATGCCATGTGCTTCGCCGATTGGTTCAGGACAGGGAATCATTAATCCTATTAATCTTCAATTTATTACAGAACAGGCTGATGTGCCGGTTATTGTTGATGCTGGAATTGGGAGTCCGGCAGATGCGGCATTGGCAATGGAGCTGGGAGCAGATGGAGTATTATTAAATACGGCAGTTTCCTCTGCCGCTGATCCTGTTAAAATGGCAAAAGCAATGAAACTCGCGATTGAAGCAGGGAGGCTCGGCTATGAAGCAGGCCGGACACCCAAAAAACGTTATGCATCAGCAAGCAGCCCGGCGGAAGGAATGGTTTTTAGTTGAGTGAGCGATACTCCCGCCAGATGTTATTTCCTCCGATTGGCAAAGAAGGACAGAAAAAGCTGAGGGGAAAACACGCTTTGATTATAGGGGCTGGTGCATTAGGGGCTGCAAATGCGGAAACTCTCACAAGGGCAGGCGTCGGCAAATTAACCATTGCCGATCGGGATTATGTGGAGTGGAGCAACCTGCAGCGTCAGCAGCTTTATTGTGAAGAAGATGCTGTACGAAAAGTGCCAAAAGCGATAGCAGCGGCTAAACGCCTAAAAGCCATCAATTCAGAGGTGCAAATTTTCGCACGTATTATGGATGTAGGTGTACAGGAAATGGAAGAGCTGATTGAGGATGTTGATTTAATCATCGATTCAACGGATAATTTTGACATTCGCTTTCTGATCAATGATATTTCTCAAAAGCACCGGATTCCCTGGATATATGGAGGCTGTGTGGGGAGCTATGGTTTAAGCTATACTATTTTGCCTGGGATGTCACCGTGCCTGAATTGCCTGATGGACAAATTGCCAATGGGGGGAATTACCTGCGATACGGCTGGTGTTATTCAGCCAGCTATTCAAATGGTTGCGGCTCACCAGTCTGCTGAGGCATTAAAGATATTGGCAGAAGACTTGGAATCCTTACGCGCGACACTTGTTTCTTTTGATGTATGGAAAAATCAATTTAGTTCTGTGAATGTTTCTTCCTTAAGAAATCCGCAGTGCTTATCGTGCGGGACTAAACCAGTTTATCCCTTCCTGGACTACAGAAATCAGACAAAGACAGCGCTGCTTTGCGGGAGGGATACCGTTCAAATCAGGCCTTCAGCTCTTCAGGATATGGATGTTGCCTATCTCGAAAAATCCCTGGTCTCTCAAGGAATCAATGTAGAGAGCAATCCTTATTTGCTCTCTTTTTCGATCAATGACGCCAGAGTAGTTGTATTTAAGGATGGAAGAGTGCTGGTGCATGGTGTAAGAGACATTCTAGAGGCAAAGAACCTGTATCATCGTTTCCTTGGATAATGAGTTTTGTCTATCGGCTAAGCATTTAAGGCTAAATAAAAAAAGACCTGTCCATTCTTCATTTGAAGGGCAGGCCTTTTTTAATTACTTATCTTCTCTTAATAAGTAGTTATTCCCATCTTGGTCTTTAAACGTAAACATAGTTCCAAAAGGCATCTTTAACATATCTTCAACTTCTATGCCATTTTGTTTCATTTGTTCATAGGCAGCTTCAATATCAGTGGTGCTGAAAAGGATGGAAGGGTGGGCAACAGCAGATGGATTTTGCTGTTCCATTGCTGCCTTTGAATAAAGAACCAGAGTCGTGAACTCATCATCGCTTGGACCCACTTCAATCCAGGATGCATTTGGTCCCATAGGCTGTTCGAATTTTAGGACAAACCCCATCTTATTTAGCCAAAAATCTTTTGCCTGTTCCTGATCCTCAACGTATACTGTGATTTTTCCAATTTTATTGATCATGAAAAAGGTCTCCTTTAATTCATATCTTATATTAGCGATTTTATCAGTATAAAGCTGTAAAAACAATTTCAACTAAGGGATAGTTCGCTTTAATTTACTTCAGATTGGAGATAATTACTGTAAACATTGAGAGGAGAGAAATATGAACATTGACTCCATAAAGTTCACCGATCCTCCTGTCCATCATCAATTTCCCCCGTTATATGAGAACCTGGGGCTTCCTGAAGTTTCTTCCTTTGTTGAGCAGAAATATGAATTTGATTTTACAGTAGGAAAAACAAAAAGGAAGGGCAATGGAACCATTCGAAAGTATAAGGAAAGTGGGCAGTACAAGGTGCAGCTTACCGGAAAAATGACCGGATTCGGTCCAAAAAGGCTTGAAAAGCTGGAGCGGCTGCTGCTGGAGGAGGTTAAAGAGCGGTTTATAAGCAATATAGAAACAGAAACGAAAGCACGAAAGGTATATCACATGCATTTCGGACGAAACGACAGGGATAAATAGGGACAGTTTAACTGTCCCATATGGCTTACTTGGTGTTGTCTCTTTGGGCTTTTAAAGCGATTCTTTCAAGGCCGTTTTCTCTGTCACCCGCAAATTCTGTATCTTTTGGAAGTGCATTATTCTTATGATCTGATCTGCTTTTCTTATTCTTTGCCACGATTTTCACCCCCTTTAGTCATTAAGCACTGTGTTTAGTTTGCATTCTTTTTAAGAGGCTATGCCTAAGTTTTTGAACCCATTAAATTCAATCAAACGTTTGATTGAATTGCAATATACAGGAAAAGAGTGCGCTTTCGCACTCTTTCAATTACGTTAGCTGGCCGGAAGTATGATGCGAATGATTGTGCCGTTTTGCGGCTCACTTTGGACATTGATGCTGCCGCCGTGAAGCTGGACCAGCTGCTTGGCGATGGCCATGCCCAATCCGGTTCCGCTTCCGGTTTCACCAGTTTGGGTTCCTCTATAGTAGCGGCTGAAGAGCTTTCCGAGTGTTATGCTGTCCATGCCGATGCCATTATCTTCAATCTTCACGACAAGTAAGTGTTCCTCTATAGAAGAGAGGGTAACCGTAATGGCTGTGCCTGCCGGGTTATATTTGACCGCGTTGGCAAGGATATTATCCAGGATGCGCTGAAACCATTTGGCATCAATGGGAGCTGTAATGGATTCAGGATGCGGAATGAAATTGAATGTTTTATCCTGGTTAACGGGATCATTAATGTATTGAATGATGATCCGGCGAATAAATTCGTTAATATTGGTCGGCACCTTGGCAATTGGCAGCGCACGGTTTCTGAGCCGGTAGGTTAAGGTCAGGTCCTCCAGGAGGTCCATCATGTAATCCGACTTTTCAGACATAATGCCTGAGAATTCCCTTGTTTCCTTTTCAGACCAGGAATAGTCAGGGGATGCAAGCATTTGAGCATATCCCGAGATAGAGGATAGCGGTGTTTTTAAATCATGGGAAAGGCCGCTGATCCATTCTTCTCTGGTCTGGGCCATAATACGCTGCTGCTTCTCGGTTTCCTTAAGCGTTTCAGTCAGCTGGGCTAAAGTGGCAATCAGTTCTTTATACAGGCGGAATTTTCTTTTCAGTTTCCCTTTTTTGGTTCGTGTTGCCGGCCTGCCATGAACATCGCCAGGCTCCTGATAAACACCATTCCCCAGATTTTGAATCCATTTCATTAGGGTCAGCAGGGGCACACCGAACTTACGTGCATACCAGAGTGTTCCGCCAAGAAGCAAGAGGAATGCCATGATAAAAATGATTATGAGACTCTTGTTTAGAGACTCAAACAAGCTTTTTTCCAGGGTTGAGCCTTTTTCATCAGCAGGAACTCCCACCAGGATTGCCTGTGCTGTGTCTGGATCAAAGTGTAACGCTGTGGAACTTCTTTCCGTATCTTGTTTTGCCAATAGCTCCTTGACTGAATAATGGGTCTGCTGATTTCGGACTCCAAAATCATCCGCTACTTTTCCATCTGCGCCGATAAACTGGACCCATCCGTTTCTCTTGACAAGTTCATTCTGTACATTCTCAGGAAGGTTTAGCTTCTTAAGCTCCCAGTCAACAGCTGGAGATATCTGTTCCAGCAGTTTAGCTGCCATCTGAATTCTTCCGAAAAGAACAAATTGAGATTCATCGCCAATTTCCCAGTATGTATATTGGGATAAGCCACTGTCTCTTCCATAGATCATGGCAGCAATTTCACTTTCCTTTAATGTTACAGGCGGATTTCCTGGCACATTATAATCACCCAGGACTTCTCCGTTCTTATTGATAGCGAGGAGCCATCCCTTCTGTTCCTTTACGAGAGTTTTCAATTCCTCTTTAAAAACAGCTTTCCCGTCTTTAAAGGTCACATGGTCAGATACGAAATAATCTTCAGCATTGGAGAGATCCTGTTTGGATTCAAAATCCATCATGGAAAAACCAAGAAAAGCCCAAAAAGAAATCAAAATGATAAAAAAGAGCACGAAAACGGTAATTAATTGACCAAAAAATTGAAAAATGAATCGTCTATGGATGTTCATGAATACTGCCTTCCGGAACGAATTTATAGCCAAGTCCCCTTATGGTGATGATGTGACTGGGATTACTCGGATTGATTTCGATCTTCTCCCGCAGCTTTCGAATGTGCACCATGACTGTGTTGTCCTCTCCGAAGCCTTCTTCTCCCCACACATGCTCGTATAACTGACTTTTACTGAAAAGCTGATTGGGATGTTTACTCAGGAAAAGAAGCAGCTGGTAGACTTGTGCCGGCAGATCGATCTTCTTTCCTGAAACAGTAACTTCACCTGCTAATGTATTAATCTTAATTCTGCCAAGATCGAAGTTTGTCTGCACGGAGGCAGGCTGGCTGCCTTTATGGCGGCGCAAATGTGCTTTGATCCTTGCTGCCACTTCAAGCGGATTGAACGGCTTCGTTATATAATCATCCGCTCCAAGGGCAAATCCTGAAAGTTTATCAAGGTCGGTGGATCGTGCAGTCAGAAAGAAGATGGGAGCATCCGTAGTTTCTCTGATTAATGGGCAGACCTCAAAACCGGTTCGGTCCGGCAGCATGACATCCAATAGAATGAGATCGTAGGCTTTGGCACGGCAAAGCTTCAGTGCTTCAGCAGCGGTAGAGGCGGTATCGATATTTTTAAACTGTTCACGCTGTAAAATCGTAGCCAGCATCTGCAGAATGGCTTGCTCATCATCTACAAGCAGTATTTTTGAATTTTGCATCACTATTCTCCTAATCTAAAATGTTCAACACTTATCTTATCATTCAACTTCCGAAATTATAGGAATTAAGGAAAAATTAAGGTAGTATTTCAGATAGGTTAAGCTTCAGCATTTATTCTTAAGTCATATCAGGCTGAAGGGAGCAAGGTTCATGTTTATGATGTGCAAGAGAGAGTTTATAAGCCTTTTTAAGAGTTTTAAATCGATTATTTTAATCGCTATACTATTTGCAGTTTCGTATTATGCCGCGAAATTTTCCAGTTTCATAGCATCGGGTGCGGATTTGACTGCAGGTGAGGCCGAGGATATCCACACAATTGGCCTTTTAAGTGTCATTTTGCTTTTTGGCCAATTATTTGTATTCGGTTTATCACACGACACAATAAATAGAGAGGTCCATGAACGCACCATGAGGTTTCTTGTGACCAGGGTATCACGATCTGCTATATTATTCGGGAAATTCCTCGGGATTTGGATGTTCTGGTTTGTCTGCATTACGGTGTCCTTTTTGCTTATCAGTATTTTTTCCAGGAAGTTCGATCTGTTCATCTTTTCTCAGACGCTGAGTCTGGTGACGTATCAGGCTGCTTTGGCTCTGCTGTTGTCCGTTCTCATTCCAAGGCCGGGGTATACCATGTTCCTCGGCAATATTCTTGGGCTTCTGCTGCCGGCGTTTGGCTTTTGGGCTGCTTTTACACCAAACGGCTGGGTAAATTGGATGAAATATTTTGTTCCTTTCTACTATTTAGAGCGGGATGATTTTACATTTCTAGTCATATTGGGATTGGCTGGTATGATGATGCTGGCTGCAAATGCTGTTTTTAAAAGGAGGGAGTGCTGATGAATGCCATCGAAGCGAAACAGCTCTCAAAATCCTATGGTGCCCAACAGCTGGTCATGGGGATAGATTTAACCGTAAGAAAAGGAGAGATATTTGGATTTCTGGGGCGTAACGGTGCAGGAAAGTCCACCTTTATTAATATGCTGACAGGCATCATTTCTCCGAGCAGCGGAACGTATTCACTCCTCGGAATAGAAGGTCCTGATAGCAAAATGATGAAAAGAGTGGGGGTTATGCCGGATTATTCATCTTTCTATGGGTCATGGACCGCTCTGGATCATTTGCGTTTTTTCTCAGAGCTATCGGGCGCCAGGGCTACGAAAGAAAAATGCATGGAGGTTCTGAGAAGTGTGGATCTCTTATCTCATGCCAATAAGAAAGCAGGCAAATTCTCCTTTGGAATGAAAAAGAAACTCGGGATTGCTCAAGCGATTATACATGATCCTGAGCTGATATTTCTCGACGAGCCTACATCGGGTATGGATGCAGAATCCGCGATTCTCATTCACCGGCTCATTAGAGAGCTTCAAAAGCAGGAAAAGACAATCTTCATGACATCTCATAACCTGGATGAAGTGGAGAAGATTTGCTCGCGGATTGCCATCATGCGGGATGGAATCATTGATAAGATTGGAACGATGGAAGAGCTGCAGGCATTTTACCGTTCAACCATAACGGTCAAGATAAAACACTCCAATGTGCCAATGCAGGAACGAGCAAAGCTGAAGCAGTGGCTTGAGTCAGCTGGCACTCTGCTTGAACACGGGGATGCTTATACAGTAATCACGATCAGCGATGAGAAAAAGATTGCTGAAATGATAAGGGCATTCACACAATGCAAGGCGGATGTTCTGAGGGTGGAAGTTGAAGAGCCTTCTCTAGAAGAAATCTTTTTAAATGAATAGGAGATTTATATGCTCGTAAATATAAAGGAGCCTCAAAACCGGATATCCTCAAGGGCCATCCGGGTATGGATCATCTCTGAGGTGATCCAGAATATCATCGGATTTGCTGTTCTGGGAGTTTTGTTTTATCTGAATGATTTATTCTCATGGAAGGAATGGATCGGCTGGGTTCTAATTATCTTATTATTTGTCTCGATCCCAGCTGCAATTTGGTCTTTTATATCACCGTTTATTAAGTATAAAAGCTGGCGCTATGATGTGGATGAAGAATATGTACAGATGAAGTCAGGGGTATGGCAGGAAAAGCATCTGCTGATTCCCATGACAAAAGTACAATCGGTTGAAACCGTACAGGGTCCCATTATGAGGAAATACGGGCTATATTCAGTGACTATGGGGACAATGGGTTCCTCTCACACGATTCCGGCTTTGCCGGAAGGTGAGGCGGTCTCATTAAGAAATCAGATAGCCAAATATGCCAAAATAAAGGAAGAAGACGAATGAAGCAAGCCAGAAGATATCATCCGCTTCATATGTTATTTGGAGTTATTCAATTACTGAGAAATGCAGCATTTATCGCCCTGTTTTTATTTGTGATGAAAGCCGATTCACAATTCTTATTAATTGTATGGGGACGTAATCTTTTTCTTCCGTTTCTTGCCTTGGCTGGAATATCAATTTTCTTAAAATGGCTTTCAAATAAGTATACGGTTGACGATGCTGAAATTCATTTATCTAAAGGAGTTTTTGTCCGTTCTAAGCAGACTGTGCCATTTTCTAAAGTTCAGAATACCCATAGGCATACGTCCATTCTTCATCGGTTATTTGGTGTTACATCTCTTACACTTGAAACAGGAATGGAGGGTATTGATTCTGCAGTTGAGTTCAAGGTGATTTCCTTAAAGGGAGCTGCCTGGCTGGAGGAAAAGGTTTCAGTGGAAACAGAAGCAGAAATGCCGGATATGAGCGGAAGAACACTGCATTTCACACCTGAAAAAAAAGATCTTATAAAAGCAGCATATACTTCGCTGAGTTTCCTAGTGCTGCTGTCACTGATCGCTTCCATTTATACAAAAGCAGCAGAATTTATCGATTTGGAAGAAAGAGGACTGGACTTTTTAAAAGTGCATTTTTCATCATGGCAGGTGCAGGCTTCTGCACTCATCTTTTTTCTGCTTTTATCCGTACTGGCAGGTTTTCTGCGAACGTATATAAAGTATGGAAAATATGAAATCTTATCTGATGAAAAACGGATTTATATCCGCAAGGGTTTTTTGGAAGAAACTTCTTTCTCCATTTCAAAAGACCGGGTTCAGGCCATCGAAATTAAGCAAAATGCTATGAAACGTTTGGCTGGAGTGGCGGAAGTTAAGCTGGCGGTGGCAGGTGATGTTATGGAGGGAGAGGAGAAGGAAGGTGTAAATTCACTATTTCCTTTTCTGCCTGTGGATCGGGCCTATAAGTTAGCAGAGGAGATTTTGCCGGCTTATGAGGTTTCACAGTCCATGGTTCCGCTTCCGAAAAACGCCTTATGGGCAAGCCTATTATCGCCAAGCTGGCTATGGATCATCTCGACAGCAGCCCTTTCTTATTTTAAGCCTGAGTTTCTGGGGTTTGGGGAAACCTGGATAGCGGCTTCTGTTATTCTATTCATCCTGGTTGTGTTTGCAAGGGCAGCTGGATATGCAAATGCACGGTACTTAATCAATGGCTCTTTTATCCAATTTAAGACTGGAATTATTGGTACACGGGTCTTTATCTCCAAACGCAGTAAAATCATTGAGGCAGAAGTAAAGGCAACACGCTGGCAAAAAATGTTTGGTCTGGCCTCTATACAGACTGTAAACCGCGGAAAGCCTGTTCAGCATGCCGGCGTGGAGAATGTACCGGCGGAATGGGCTTCATCCTTCCATAGCTGGTATAAGGGCCGGACAGATGAAGTGAAAATTAAATAGTTTTTTCCATAAAATTGAAACCTCTGGGATTAGCTTTCGTATGTAGTAAATAAAAGATAATCTTGGTGGTTCCCTTTTGAAGATGGTTTGGATCAGTACTGGAGTCATTCTAATATTGGTGCTGACCCAGTCCTCATCGTTATGGCGAATAACCATAGCCATATTTTCTGTTCCTCTGTTTCTTGCACATAATCAAGCAAAAGCTCCTGAAATAGCAAATTAATAAAAGATAAGTTTAAGGGTGGAGAGTATGGCGCGAATCTTATACATAGAAGATGAAAGCGATATTGGCAGCTGGCTGAAAAATGATTTAGGGGAAAGAGGCCATGAGGTGATCTGGCTGCAGTCCGGGGAAGGGATGGAAGGGTTTCTTTCTGAAGCGGATATGGCGATTTTGGATGTGATGCTTCCCGGACTTGATGGTTTTTCGATAGGGAAGCGGATTAAGAAAGTAAAGAATGACATGCCGGTACTTATGCTTTCGGCAAGGACGGCGGTGGAGGATAAGCTGGAGGGCCTGAGCTTTGCGGATGATTATTTGACAAAGCCTTTCCAGCCGGATGAGCTTGCTGCGAGGATTGAAGTATTGTTAAGGCGATTTCAAAAGAATGATCAGGTGCTAAAGCTTCACCACCTGCAGGTACATACAAAGGATATGCGGATTATCGACCGGGAGGCAGACGGTGAAATTCAATTAACAGGCAAGCAGTATCAGCTCTTTCAGTTCTTCATTCGCCATCTGAATCAGATTCTGACAAAAGAGCAGCTTTATGAAGGTGTTTGGGGTGAACAATACATGGAGGGCGACAAAACCCTGATGGTTCATATCCGCTATCTTCGTGAAAAGCTTGAGAAGAATCCTTCACGTCCTGAGATCATTGAGACCATTCGCGGAATCGGCTACAGGGTGAAGATATGAAAAAATTTTTTCAATCGCTGCAGGCGAGGTATATGGCAATTATTCTGGTTGCCTTATTTCTGTTTCAAGCTGCTTATTTACTCGTGGCTATGCTGGCTATGGGTCTTCAGGAAGACATTTCAGGGGAACAGAACCAAAATGAAACGGATCCGAAGCAGATTGAAGAAAAATGGCATGCGGATGTAAAAGCACTGGATAATAGCTCAAGAGAATCCATAAGCAGTCTATTTGCTGAATGGAAAAAGACGTATCCTGATGCTTCGATGTTTTGGGTGGATGAAATGGGAAATCTAATGGGGCAGCGGGATGTGAAGTCGAATCTGCCTGCTCAGTGGACGCCTGCCTATACAGCGAGGTTTATTAAGGAGAGGTATGGCGGAGACCCTTTTACAGTCATTAGCTTTATTGGCGGGGATGAAAAAAATGGTTTTATCGTTCTGGAAATACCTCGGAATTTGTTTCTTCCGCCGATGGTGAAGGTAGCAGAAAAATACGGAATCTTCTTAGGAGCGGGTCTGCTTTTGATCATTACCCTGTTTATCATTGTCTCCTTTTTATTTTTCCGGGGCATTCGCAAAAGGCTGCTTCATCTCCAGGAGGCAATGGAAAGACGGGATATGGACAGCCTGCCGATCGGTATTGATGTGCAAAAGAATGATGAAATTGGCCAGCTGGAGAAGACCTTTAATGAGATGGTCGGGGAGCTTAAAGAAAGCAAGCGGCGCGAACAGGAGGAAGAGCAGCTGAGGAGGGAGCTGATTGCTAATCTGTCACATGATCTGCGTACGCCTTTGACGAAAATAAATGCGCACACCTACTCAATCGGAAAGGAGGATCTTTCTCCTGAAGGGAAACAGGCTGTCAAAGCACTGGAAACCTCCATCGTCAATATTGATAGACTGATAGAAAATTTAATGAGCTACACGCTTTTAATGGCGAGCAAGCATAAGCAGGAGCTGACCGAGCTGGATGCGGTCCGGTTTGTTCGTGAAAATATGGCGTCCTGGTATCCTGTCTTTGAGAAGGAAGGCTTTGAAGTGAACATCGAGTTAGAGCCGTTTAAGAAGAAATGGCAGGCCGATCCAATGTGGCTGGGCCGTATTTTTGATAACATTCTGCAAAACGTGCTGCGGCATGCGAAGGAAGGACTTTACCTTGAAGTGGCGACAGTATCCACCGAAGAGTGTGATGCTATTGTTTTTATCGATCATGGAAAAGGGCTGAAAAACAGTTCCAATGAAAAAGGAGCGGGGATTGGCTTATCCATTGTGGATATGATGGTAAAGGGTATGAAGCTGGAGTGGGATATTGAGTCAAGTGACAGTGGTACAGTGCTTAAAATCATTAGAAAACATTAGGAGCAGCCTCATGAGGTGCTCCTTTTTTGCTTCATTTTCCATAGGATAATCAATTGATAGATGCCAAAAAGAACAGCCAGTGTCACCAGGACAACCCAGCCATAAGTGTGCGAAATAAGGAAATATACGAGTAAGCAGGCAAGCAGGAATACCGCGTACCCAATGTTAAACAGTTTTTTAAACGTCATAATGTTTCCTCCTCTCTCCTGTACTAGACGTATAGGGGAGGAAAAAAGTGTTATTTTTAAACAAATTTTAAACTTCCCTCCACCTTTGTTTTAACCTTTGCCGGATAAGATGGAAAGTGAGGTGAGAGGAATGGAGTATATCGTAAGAACAGAGAATTTATCAAAGCATTTTGGTCAGGAGAAAGCTGTATCAGGACTGGAAATGAAAATACCCAAAGGGGAAATATACGGATTTCTGGGTCCGAATGGCGCGGGGAAAACAACGACGATCCGGATGCTTTTGGGGTTGATGAAGCCCACTTCAGGCAGAATTGAAATTTTTCAAAGTGATTTAAAGAAAGAAAGGTTAAATATATTGAGACGTGTGGGCTCGCTTGTAGAGTCACCATCCTATTATCCGCATTTAACTGCAAAAGAAAATCTGGAAGCCATGAGAAAAATAGTGGGTGTGCCGAAACAGAGAATCGATGAAGTGCTGGAAATTGTCCGGCTGACAGCTGCCGGAGATAAAAAAGTAAAGGGCTTCTCGCTTGGGATGAAACAGAGGCTTGGGATTGCTGCATCGCTGTTAAATAACCCGGAACTGCTGATTTTGGATGAGCCGACAAACGGTTTGGATCCTTCAGGAATTATTGAGATACGCAATTTAATTAAAAGCCTGCCATCGGAATGCGGAATGACCGTGCTGATCTCCAGCCATCTATTATCGGAGATTGACCAGATGGCGACAACAGTAGGCATTGTGTCAAAAGGGAAAATGATATTTCAGGATTCTATTGAAGCGATGCGCATGTTTGCGCAGCAATCTATTCTATTAAAGGTAAGCGAGAGCGATAAAGCCTGGCGTGCCCTGCTTGGAAGAGGAATGAAGGCTGGTTTGGATAATGGCATCATTTCGCTGCCCCAGCAGTCCAATGAAAATGTGGCTGAAGCTGTACGCGGACTTGTGGCAGATGGGTTTTCCGTGTATCGGGTGGAAGAAGAAAGACGGTCATTGGAAGACATATTCCTGCAAATGACAAGAGAGGAGCAGGCCGGATGATGGGAAAATTGCTGTCAGCCGAATTTATGAAAATCAAACGGAAAGGAATCTGGTTCCTGACCGTCCTAGGTCCAATTGGGGTAGTAGCCATGCAGATGGTCAATTACGGGGTGCGCAAGGAGTATTTGTTCCGCCAGAATGATGACCGCTGGGGGTATTATCTGGACAATATCCATTCGTTCACACCGCTGGCGATTGTTCTGGGCATTGTCATCCTGACGTCATTCATGTCGAGCATTGAAAATGAAACGAATGCCTGGAAACAGCTGATGGCACTGCCGGTTTCGAAAATGAGTGTGTATTTATCAAAATTCACGGTGCTGTCAGTTCTGCTTTTGATTTCTTCTGTGCTTTTGCTGCTGTTTACGCTTGCTTTTGGAATCTCATTGGATTTGGGCGGTGAGATTCCGTATGCCGGACTGCTGAAATATAGTTTTTATCCTTTTTTTGCGGCATTGCCTGTTTTGGCGCTGCAGCTTTGGGTAGCGGCTGTGAGTGTAAACCAGGGTGTGCCAATCACTCTGGGCATTCTGGGTGTTATTTTGACCTATGCCGGCTATGCTTTACCGGATTGGCTGATCTGGAAATGGCCGCTGCTGCTGAATGACTGGGAGGAACCTCTCATCAACGTCCTGCTTGGTGCCGGAGCGGGCTTATTATTATACGCAGCAGGAATGATTGATTTTGTGAAAAGGGATGTGAAATAGATGCTTACTATTTTGAAATCGGAATGGTTTAAACTGCGCAAATCAAACATGATCGGCATCCTTCTAGCAGGGCCGCTGATTGGGATAGGTGCAGGGATTGGAGCAGATACAACAGAAGCAGCGGGGATGATTAATGAATGGTATATGCTTCTGATTTATATGAATTTGCCTTATGCGGTTCTCTTTTTGCCGTTAGTAACAGGAGTCCTGGCAAGTCTTGTCTGCAGGTATGAGCATCAGGCCGGGGGCTGGAAGCAGCTGCTGGCGCTGCCAGTCACAAGGGGGAAAGTGTTTGCGGCTAAATATGTTCTGATCCTTTTATTGGTATTGTTCATCCAGTTATTTTATTTAGCCGCTATAGCAGGAGCAGGATTATACAAAGGCATAGCTGATCCCTTTCCGGCGGCGATTGTCTGGAAGAGCATACTGGGAGGCTGGGTCGCAGCGTTTCCATTAGTCGCGCTGCAGCTGTGGATGTCCGTCTGGTTCAAAAGCTTTGCTGCACCTTTTGCGGTCAACGTCGTTTTTACGCTGCCATCCATTCTGGCGATGAATTCCGAGAAAGTGGGTCCCTATTATCCGTGGGCCCAGCCATTTGCCATGATGTACCCAGCGACAGATAATGGTGACATTTTCTTTATTCCATGGGAGCAGCTTTTGACTGTGATTGGGGGATTCTTTTTACTGTTTTATCTGGGCGGCTATTTTTATTTTCAGCGGAAGGCTGTGTAGGTAAGATGTTTTTAGGGTGAAAATGTAATTTTTTGAAACCTTTTCTATATATTTCCGTAATGCATAGTGGAATTATTTTTAACTGGAATAGGAGTGTTCAATATGGAACAGGAAGTAAAAACGAGCAGTGCAAAACCGAGTTTGCTAGGGATGATATGGAGTCCGGGGGAGCAGTTTGACAGGATCCGCCAGAATCCGAGGATTTGGGTGCCGCTCATATTGGTGAGTATAATTTATTCGATCGGCATGTTTTTGATGGCAATGTCGATGGATGCTTCTTATCTGGGCCTCGAAGGAATGAGTGATGCGGAAGCGGAAATGGTGATGATGTTTGCCAGAGGCGGAGTTGCCATTACAGGTATTTTCACTCCGGTATTTGTGGCGCTGATTTCAAGTGCTATCTATATGATTTTCACGAAGATTGCTGGATCTGATGCGACGTTTAAACAGCTTTTCTCTATGAATGTCCATATTATTGTGATTGGCGGTTTTGGTCTTATCCTTAACATGGCACTGAGAGCCGCGATCGGCGGAAATCCTGAAATTTTTATTACTAGTTTAGCAGGGCTGATGAATAGTGAGAAGCCGGGAATCTTAGGTTCTATTGAATTATTCAGTATTTGGCAGTCGGTTATCACGGCGATAGGCTTGCAGAGGGTGGCAGGATTATCAAAAGGCTGGGCTTGGGGCATTGCGATTGCGTTCTTCATTATTGGCATTCTGTTCGCGTTACTCAGCAATACCGTCTCAGGAATGACTGGTGTTTAAATGAAAAAGAAAGTTTGGATTGCCATCGGAGTGACGGCTGTGGTGTTGCTGATGGCTGGCGTGAGCATCTACAGACAGGCGTTTGCGAAAGGGCCTGAAGTAAAGACCGCCCATCCGGTGCAGGAGGAAATAAGAGAACAAATAATGATTCCCGGAACAGTGAAGCTGGTAAATGAACAGAAGATATATGCTTCTCCCGAAAAAGGCGAAATAAAGGAGTTCCTTGCGGAAGAAGGGGATTCAGTCAAAAAAGGAGAGGTTCTGGCCAGGTTTGATGAGCAGGCTTTAGCCCTGGAACTGGAAAAAGTTAAACTCCAGGCTGAATCAGGTTATTTAAAAATCAATCAGCTTGAAAAACAGGAAGATGAGCTTGGTGATAAGGAAAAAGAGCTGCGCAAACAGGCTGGAAAAAAAGAAGCTGAAAAACAGATACAGCCTGAAAGGGATCAGCTAAAGCTGGAAAAGCGGTTGGCGAATCTGGAATTAAGCCAGGTGCTACTGCAGAAAAAGGATATTGAAAAACGCCTGGAAGAATTAGAGATTAAGAGCACGATGGATGGAGTGGTGCTTCAGGTGAACAAAGAAACGTCATCCGATCCATCATCAGCAGGAAAGCCAGTCATTTATATAGGGGATCTGAAAGCGACCTTAGCATCGGGCCTGCTTTCAGAATTCGATTCATTGAAGGTCGGTGAGGGGCAAAAAGTGACACTCCGTTCCGATGCGATTCCTGACAAGGAATGGAAAGGTGAAGTCAGTGAAGTGGCTGACATGCCTGAAGAGAACCAGGGAATAAACCCTGCGGAAAATAATGCGCCGCAGTATCGGGTGGAGATTTCGGTGAAGGAGATGCCTCTGAAACCGGGCTTTCAGCTCATAATGGAAATCGAAACGGATAAAAAGAAGGCGCTCACTGTTCCTGCTAACGCAGTAGTCACGGGTGACAGCAGTGTATATGTATTCGTGGTCAGGGATCAGAAAAGCTATAAACAGGAAGTGGAAACTGGTGTTGCTTCCGGAAATAAAATCGAGATAACAGGTGGACTTGTAGAGAAGGATTTGATCATTACGAATCCATCAGATCAGCTGAAAGACGGCGTGGAAGTGGATGCGGAATGATCAACTTAAGAGGCATAACCAAGTCCTATCAGGCGGGAAAAGAAAGCATTGAAGTATTAAAAGGAATTAACCTAAGCATTGAGCAAGGTGATTCTGTAGCCATTATGGGGCCATCCGGATCGGGCAAATCCACACTTATGAATATTATTGGATGTCTAGATCTGCCGACAGAAGGAATATATGAACTGGATGGAGAGAATATATCCCATTACTTGGAAGCAGAGCTGGCCAAGGTCAGAAATCAGTCGATCGGGTTTGTGTTTCAGCAGTTTCATCTGCTTCCGAGGCTGACGGCTATTCAAAATGTTGAGCTGCCGATGATTTATAGCGGCCTTGCCAAAAAGGAACGATTGGAACGGGCGGAAGCAGCGCTGGTTAAAGTGGGCCTGAGCGATCGGATGGAGCATCTGCCGAATGCCTTATCAGGAGGGCAGAAGCAGCGGGTTGCCATCGCCCGGGCGATTGTGAACGAGCCGAAAATCATCTTGGCGGATGAACCGACAGGTGCACTTGATACGAAAACAAGTGCCTCCATTATGGAGCTGTTCAGTGAGCTGAACCATGAAGGGTCAACGATTGTAATGGTGACACATGAACCTGAGATAGCAGAATATGCTCATCACACAATTATGGTGAGGGACGGGCTGATTGTGAACGCTGAACCTTCCCGGAGGGGGGCGCCTGTATGAGCTTTTTAGAAAATATCAAAATGGCGCTCAGCTCATTGAAGGCGCATAAAATGAGATCGATTTTAACCATGATCGGAATCATTATTGGTGTTGGGGCGGTCATCATTGTGGTTGCCATCGGCCAGGGCGGAGAAGCGATGCTGAAAACGCAACTGACAGGCCCGGGCAATACAGTTGAATTATTTTATCAGCCTTCTGAGGAGGAAATTCAGGCAAACCCGAACATATTTAATGAAGCTCCTTTTGACGGGGAAGATATTAAAGCACTTGAGCAGATTCCCGAGATTAAACGGGTAGTTGCATCAAGCTCACAGTTTTCACAGGCTTCATATGGAGAACAGACTGCAGAGACTTCAACAACAGGAGTTGGTCCTGCGTATTTTGAGCTGAACAATGTGGATCTGGAAAAAGGGCGATCCTTCACGGCTGCCGATTTCCTTGGCGGACGCAGGGTGGGACTTGTCAGCTTTTCCATTCAGGAGGAGCTCTTTGACGGAAAGTCGCCGGTTGGCGAAGTGATCCGGATTGGGAACCAGCCGATTGAGATTATTGGCGTCATGGAAAAGCCGACAGGACTCTTTTCATTCGGTGTTCTGGAGATCTATGTGCCTACGAAAACATGGCAGACTATTTATGGGAAGAGTGACTTTACCCAGGTGACGCTTCAGGCAGAATCCGCTGATCAGCTTCAGACGGCTGGAAAGAAGGCTGCCAGCTTACTTAACAAGATGCATAATACAGAAGATTCTTATATGGTCATCAACATGGAAGAAATGGCAGAAGGAATCGGCCAGATTACAAAGGTCATGACGTTAATCATCGGCAGTATCGCCGGCATCTCGCTGTTTGTCGGCGGAATTGGCGTCATGAATATCATGCTCGTATCTGTAACGGAACGAACGAGGGAAATCGGTATCCGTAAAGCACTCGGAGCGACCAGGGGACAAATTATGGGGCAGTTTTTAATTGAATCTGTCACCCTGACCTTGATCGGCGGAGTGCTGGGGATCCTGCTGGGCTGGGGTTCAGCATCTCTCATTTCATTCTTTGCGGGCTGGCCATCGCTCATTTCCTGGCAGGTCGTCACCGGAGCCCTATTCTTTTCAATGGCGATCGGCATCATCTTCGGTCTGCTGCCGGCGAATAAAGCCTCTAGGCTGAGTCCGATTGAATCTTTGCGGTATGAGTGATTAATAAAGAGGCTATCTTCGGCTGAGACTGGAGGTAGTCTTTTGTTTGAGGTGAACACAATGATTCAATTAAATAGCATTTTTGTATTGTTTATATTAACCTTACTTGCGCGGTATTTGGTGTATGGAGCATTCGAACCCGCTATGTTTGCGGCTGCCTTTTTGTTTCCTGCTGCATCCATTGTGATTTTTTTCATTAGTAAGAGACTTGCAGACAGGGAGCGGGCTTATCAGCCGAAATCAAAGGATGGCTGGTCATTTTATCACATCCAAAAGTCGTTAATGATTGAAAAGCCGCTTTTTAAAGGACAAAATCTGAGAGGATACGTAAAACGGTATTTTCCTCAGAGATGGCAGTATGTCTTAGGAGATAGCTTCGATTTAATTTGGTATTTGTCTTTTGAAGTACGCATTGACCAGGATTTGTATGATGTACGCTGGTATCGTAAAAAGTGGATAAGCCAACAGGATCAATGGAGGATCTATAAGAACGGAATCCAAATAGGAGAAGCTCATACAGTCATCACCTTAAAGAATGCAGCAAAATTAAAAGAAGCTATTGAATACAGACTTCATGACGTTTCTTATATATCCTCTGCGTCATCGGTTATGTCTGCCATTACTTTATCCAGAGAAACAGCCGTGCTTGGCAGATTAAAACGGAGTCATATCATTAGCGGTGTTCAGGAAATCAATGTAGAGGATAACAATCCCGACTATCTTGTTGCATTAATCATTCATTCTTTTTATTTTAAAAACTGATTCAATGCGTTTTACCTATAAGCAATCCGGTAATATAGTAAAATAGAACTATTGCATAATAAGGGTGTGCTTAGAATGAGCTGTAATGCTTGTATGGTAGAGGATTTGCGCTTTGAGGTAAAGGCAGATGGTGAACAGAATTGCCGAATGTTTTCAAGTGTTGCTGAGCATTTGGAGCGAAAAGGTGTTTTGGTGGAAGCTGAATCAGACCGGTTCATTCTGAAGGAAGACGGCATGCGGGATTTTCTTGATTTTTGCAGGGACCATATGGAAGCTGAATATATCAGCTTCAGGGCGGGTGATGAAGTCTGGCGCCCCATTGCGGAGGCTGCTGAGATCCTGGATAGCCAGTGGATTGATGAAGTGATTGCCAATGGGCTGGTTACCTGTCATGCACAGCCGATTCTCAATGGAGAGGAAGAAGTGTTCGCCTATGAAATGCTGGCGAGATTTTACCGGGATGATGGGTCGGTGATTTTTCCGGGAGAAATATTTGGTGCAGCCAGAAAGCGCGGGAGGTTGTATGCGCTCGATCGATTGTGCAGGATGACGGCGGTCAGGTTTGCTTCGTTTATCGATAAAAAGGCGTTTATCAATTTTATTCCTACAAGCATTTACTCACCGGAGTTCTGCTTGAAATCAACGGTACAGCTTGCGAACCGCTTAGGTGTGGATCCAAATCGGCTCGTATTTGAGGTAGTGGAAACAGATAAAGTGGAGGATACGGATCATTTGAAAAGAATTCTCGCTTATTATAGGGAAAAAGGATTCTGCTATGCACTTGATGATGTGGGCGCCGGGTTCAGCACGGTCGAGTTATTGAGCGAGCTTCAGCCCCATTATATGAAGCTGGATATGAAATATGTTCAGGGCGTGTCAACAGATCCAGAAAAACAGAAAACAGCGGAAGCTATTTTACAGCAGGCATTTAAGATGGGGTCCGTCCCGCTTGCTGAAGGGATTGAAACCCGGGAAGACTTTGAGTGGCTCCGGGACAGAGGATATCAGCTGTTTCAGGGGTATTTGTGTGGAAAACCTGCGCCGATAGCAAAAAAAGATAAGGTATCAGTAAAGTAATGAAGAAAATGACTGTATTTTGCAAATCTAAACCAAACTCTATTGTTTTTTTCTATCTGGAAATATTATGTGCGGATAGCTGAAAAATATATGCATTTAAAATTTTTTCTGTGCGGAAAGAAAAATTTATGTGCGTTCAGTTTTTTGAAGGTTCTTCCTGGATCAGGATCAGAGGTTTTTCATGTTTTGCCGTATAAGAACTGAAAAATTTTTATGTAATCTATCCGCAATATATGTAACCTTCCACTCATGTTTATATTGCAGACTCAGGGGAATAGTCTGAATAGAAACATATTACTGCAAAAGGAGATGACATCACATGAAATATAAAAATCTACTTCTATCGATTCCATTGGGAGCAGGATTATTGCTAGCAGGATGTGCTTCTGAGCAGGACCCGCCTCCTGAAGATGAGGAAAACATGGAAATGGAAAACCAGGAAGATAACCAGGAACCAGATGTAACAGAAGAGCCTAGTGAAGAAAATATGGATGAAGAAGAACCGGATTTAGATGAAGAACCTTCTGAAGAACAGGGAGGCTCCGGTATGGATGAAGAAGAGCCAGATATGGATGAAGAGCCATCTGAAGAGAATAATAATCAATAAATAAACATGACCTGAAAACAGCATCCGATACGGATGCTGTTTTCGTGCAGAAATAAAGTCAGCAATATAAAAAGGTTCAAAGGGTAATTATCCTTTGAACCTGTTAAATTTATTATGATTTAGTATCCTAAGAAGCTGCTTTGGTTATCATCTTTGCAAATCAGCAGAATTTTGCCTTCATCAAGCGTTTTTTCATATGTTTCTGCCTCAGCTTGAGATAGTCCAATTTCCTCCATTTTAGTACGAAGTTCATCTCCCTGGCTTTGGAACATATTTTTGAAAGCTGTACCCATCCCAGTTTCATCCACGCCAATTTTTTTAGCTTCAGAGTGGTCGGCTACCGTATCAGTTATGCTATCATCATGTGCAAGAACGAACACTTCATTTTCTGCGACACCTCTGCCATGCAATGAATTGGCTGCTTGAACAGCTTCATTAATTGTACTAAACTCTTTTACTAATGCCATTTAAACCTCTCCTTATCTATTTGAGATATATAAGTTATTTACACTTTTTATATAGTGAATAAACATGAAGGAGGGTTCACGATGGAATATTCCAGAAATTAGAGGGGATATTCTCAAAAACGAAGAATACTTTTCTTATAACTTTTAATAAGGGGAAAGACTATGGACATTAAAACAAAGAGATTAACCGTAAGAAAGTTCAAGTCAGAAGACTGGCAGGCAGTTTATGAGTACACATCAAATCCAGAAGTAATGAAATACATTCCAGGTGGTATTTTTACAGAAGAAGCTGCTAAAGAGTTTATCCGTAAGAATTCCGAAAAAGCTGAGCATTTTCCCGTTTTTCTGAAAAATGAACGGGTACTGGTTGGCCATGTTGCTTTTCATAAGTATTTTGGCGATCATACTTTTGAAATTGGCTGGGTATTTAATCCCGAGTTTTATAATAAAGGCTACGCATCAGAAGCAGCATATGCAGTGCTGAAATATGGCTTTGAAGAACTTGGCGTTCACCGGATTATTGCAACCTGCCAGCCAGAGAACCCGCCGTCTTACCGGGTGATGGAGAAAATCGGCATGAAGCGGGAAGGCTTTTTCAAAAAGTGCATTCCACATGGGGATGAGTGGTGGGATGAATATTATTATGCGATTTTGAAGGAAGAATGGAATTCAGATAAATAAAGGGCCATGTATATCACCATCCTGATTTGAAGAAAATATGGCCAGGAGGTGATTTACATGGCTAAAGATGTTCTTTGTGAAGTAAATAACTGCACTTATTGGGAACAGGGAAATAAGTGCGCTGCAGAAGCTATTTATGTTGTCAGCCATAAAGGCAAGCACGCTTCCAACAGCAAAGAAACAGACTGTAAAACGTTTGAGCCGACAATGTAAGCCAAAAGGGTAACCGATCTGGTTACCTCCCTGCTATTTATTATTGATAATAATTATCAGTTTCATTCAAAAAAATTTACCATGCTGATTCTTTTGTTTTTCGAAGCGGAGTCAGTTTTTTCATGTTCTTAAAGATCTTATAATGGGCAGTAGCTACTTTTTCTTCTACATAATCCAATGAATAATCACCCGATGGATCAGAAAGTTCCCCAATCGCACGTGATAAGTGATCAATGACTGTTCTGTATGATTCATTCTTCTTATGGTCTTCCTTTGAGTTCATTTCTAGCATAATGTCGTGAGCAAGGCTTTGAATTCTCCGTAAACGAATTTGCTTCGCTGGCATAGTATCGCATCCTCCCCTTTTTTGCTGAATCAATATATTATATATGGCCTTTCCAAAGAAAAAATAACTGAAATCCGATGTGCGCATTTACTGGAATAATATAGTATAATGAGTGGGTCTTGTTTTTTTCTGACAATTTAGTAAAAGGAGGCGTTCAATATGCTAAATAAAACTTTAGTAATTTTGGATCAAAATAAGGGGAGAACGCCTAATTAAAAACAGCGTTTCCCCAAAAATGTGAAAAGGGGAAATTTTTTATGAATACTGGCAAAGTGAAAATTGAAGAAGTAACAGCAGACAATTGGTATGATTGCTGTTTATTGGAGCTTTCAGAGGAACAAAGAGCTTATATGGAGCCTAATGCTGTTTCCATTGCGCAATCTAAATTTGAAACAGCGCTTAGACCGTATGTGATTTACTTGGAAGATGAAGCTGTCGGCTTCTTAATGTTTAATACATGTTTAGAAGAATTGGATGCGTACTGGATTTACCGCATTATGGTTGATAAGGAACACCAAGGCAGGGGAATAGGCAAAAAAGCGACAGAACTGATGATTGCTGAGATGTCGAAACTGCCGAATGCTAAAAAACTTGCAGTAGGCTACCATCCGCAGAATCTTGGGGCACACCATCTTTATGCAAGTTTGGGATTTGCAGATCATGGCCACCGATTTGGGAAGGAAATGGCGGTTGTGAAAGATTTAGACTGAGTAACAGGAGGGGAGATGCAGAATGAAAGTGGGAATGGCCCTTTTTTTTGGAGGGCTGATTTTGCTTATGTCCGGCATCTTTCTATCTGCCTATTCGGCAATCGCCGGCAGCTTCATGGGGATCTTCGGAGGCATGATGATGGGAAGTTCTTCTTATTTCCTGGCGAAAACAGGGAAGAAGGCAGGTTAAGAGATATGGAATTTATGATTTTTTTATTTGTTTTCTTTATTTTTCTGGCAATCAGTTCAGTGATGAATGTGTTATTCAAGATGACTGAAAAAAAGCATTGGGGCATGTCAGTGCTGCTGAGCCTGGTGTTAGCTGTCATAACAATTTCCATTTTGGGGATTAAATAGGAAATGAAGTCCGGGGAAGATTCCCGGGCTTTTTATGTGTATAAAAACGCATAGGAAACACAAACTTTAGGTATCTTACAACGAAAAGGTGATGAAAAATGGATAAAGAATATCAATTTGCAAATTTGTCCGACGGGGATCTGAAGCAGGTGCATAATCTGGAAAAACGCTTAAGTGAGGAAAAGGGAGAAGAAGTAATTCTCATTGCTTATCATGATCAGAAAGAGAATCAAAAGCATTAAAAACGACAAAAAAACGCTTAGGAATCTCCTTTCCCAAGCGTCTTTTTGTCTATAATTTATTTTTTATCTGCAGGTTTCGCATCATATACTTTCACCTGAGGTGGTACAGCAAAATATTTAGGAGCTTTTGCCGTAAAGGATGTAAAGTGTTCAGTCTGGTTGTGGAACTTCACAGCATCCATATCCTTCCACAATTCCACCATAGTATAGGCACCCGTTTTTTCTGTATCTTTTACAAGGTCATAAGAGATATTGCCTTCTTCTGATCTGGAAGACTCGATTAGCGGACGGATTTCAACAAGAAAATCATCTTCTTTATCAGTTTGTATTTGGAAGCCAGCATGAATAATGATCATGTTGCATTTCTCCTTTGTGAGTTATTTCCACTCCGTGATTTCTTCAACAGGCAGGCGGACCGATTTGTAGCCCTGATCAGCGGATTTCCCGATTGAGATTAGCATAACAGGGTAGTAGCGTTCTTTGTCCAAATCAAAAGCTTCGGCAATTCGGTCTTTTTCATATCCGCCAATTGGATTTGTATCATAGCCATGAGCACGTGCTGCAAGCATTAGCTGCATGGATACAAGACCGGCATCAATCAGGTTCATTTCTTTCTTTTGCTCGAATGTCATGTTTTCCACTAAGCCTTTGATGGATGGCACCTGTTTGTCCCTAACATCGGCAGGCATGTATCCTTTTTCAACAGCTGTGTCATATATTTTTTCAATGAATGCTTCACTCTTCATATCAACAAAAACTGCGATGACAGCTGCTGATGTCTCTACTTGCCTTTGATTGAATTTTGCAAGTGGTGCCAGTGTTTCTTTGCCTTCTTTTGAATCGATTACCACAAAACGCCATGGCTGCAGGTTTACAGATGAAGGAGCTAAAGAGGCTTCCTCCAGAATTTCAGCCATTTCTTCTCTGCTAATTTTGACTGTTGGGTCATAATTACGGATGGAACGGCGGCCTGTAACGATTTCTTTAAAGTCATTAATAATGGTTTTATTCATGGTGAACTCTCCTTTATGTTTTTCTGGATGAAAAAATTACAGATTATCTACATTTTCCTGGATGCGAGTGAGCATATTTAATAGTGTGCTTCGCTCAAGCTCAGAAAAGCCGTTCAGGATTTTGGAAATAAACCGTTGATTTTCTTCACAGTAAGCAGCAATCTTCGTTTTGCCTTCCTCTGTCAGGCTGACATAAGTAAAACGGTTATCTGCAGGATTTTTCCTGCGTATCACCATGCCTTTTTCTTCAAGCTGTTTTAGATGCCTTGTGACAGCAGCATGATCGATATTCACTTTTTTCTGAAGCTCCCGCTGTGTAATTTCTTCCGCTTCAAAAAGCTCCCGGAGAATCTCAAGCCGTGACTGGCTGATGCCTGTACAGCGTTCAAACTTCGGCATTGTCTGCTTATTGAGCTCAAACAGCCGGGCAGCAATTAACTCTTCTTGCTTAGAACATTTGAACACAGCATCCCCCGCCTTTTTAGATAATTGATAGGTCAATGATTGATACGTCAATTAATATACTGCAAAATATTTTATAAGTCAAACTGGATGTTTAAGGCAGAGAAAATCCTGCTGAATAGCTTATGGATCAGCAGGGTTTGTTTTATTAACTTTTCTCTGCATCAATCAGCCACACATATCGATTTAGCTGCTTAAACTCAGCAGAGAATCCATTGGAATGAAACATGCTTTCTAATATGGGGATGGTTGTATAGTATTCTGTTTCCAGGTCTTGCGCCAGGCTGAGGTAGTGTTTGTTTTTAGCTTCCTGGATAAAAATCTCTTTTTCGTCCTTGCTGCGAAAGACAGTATCGGCAAAAACAACTTTTCCGCCAGTTGAAAGGAGGGCGCTGTATTTAGAGATGGCATTGGATTTTTCGCTGTCTTCTAAATGATGGAATGCATAGGTGCTGACGAAAGCATCTATAGGGCCATTCAATTGAAAGCTTAAGAAGTCACCATCCAATATTGTGAGAAGAGGCATTTTTTTGCTTGCTATTTTCCTCATGGCAGCAGAAGGTTCAACTCCGACTACTGAACAGCCTTTCTCCAGGAGCATTTGAGTTAAGTTGCCTGTACCTGTACCGAATTCCACTACACTCCCATGAACAAGATCGGCTACTTTATGAAGAATCTGTTCATAATTCATAAACACCTCCTGATATTCAAGGTCTTTACCGGCCACAGTCTCATCATAGGATTCTGCCCAATGGTCAAACAACTCCACAAATTCACGTCCCATTGTAAAATCTCTCCCTCTAATTCATATAATACTTATTGGTATAGTATGAATTAATGTCTCACTTGGCAACTTTGCAATCTGCCTTAATTCTCAGATGCCAGCTGATTTTTTAGCTGATAATTGACAAAAATAAACTTAAAACATACTATACAAGTAGGAATAATAAGAATTAAAAAGAACGTAATAATATCCAAAAAACGAAATGAAAAAGAGTAACCATTCTTTCTGAAACACAGAGGTGCTGACGATGAATTATTACAGCAGCGTGAAAGAACTGATTGGGCTTACCCCTCTTGTGAAAATCAAACACTATGCTATTCCGCAAGGTGTAAATATTTTTGCAAAACTTGAATACTTTAACCCGGGCGGCAGTGTAAAGGACCGGTTAGGACAGAAGCTGATTCAGACAGCGATTAAGGATGGACTTCTCCCGGAAGACGGCGCTGTAATTGAACCGACTGCAGGGAATACAGGGATCGGCTTAGCGCTTGCTGCTGTTGGGACAAAGATCAAAATCATCTGTGTCGTACCTCAAAAATTCAGCATTGAAAAGCAGGAACTAATGAAGGCGTTAGGGGCAGAAGTGGTTAATACGCCAACTGAAGAAGGCATGGAAGGTGCTATTAAGAAGGCAAAGGAACTGCTGATGAAGATTCCTAATTCCTATAGTCCTCAGCAATTCAGCAATGAGAATAACCCGCTAACGTATTATGAAACATTGGGACCTGAGATCTACGAAGAGTTAGATGGGAAGATTGATATTTTTGCAGCTGGAGCAGGGACTGGCGGTACGTTCATGGGCTGCGGCAGATATCTTAAAGAAAAGAATCCAAAGATAAAGACAGTTATCGTTGAACCTGAAGGCTCCATTTTAAATGGCGGAAAGGCAGGACCGCATCGAACCGAGGGAATCGGGATGGAGTTTTTGCCCCCGTATATGGAAATAGGCTTATTTGACGCCATTCATACCATCTCAGATAAAGATGCCTTCAAACGAGTAAAGGAGCTGGCATTGCTTCAAGGATACTTAGTTGGAAGTTCGTCAGGATCGGCTTTCGAAGCAGTACTGAGAGAAGCTGAAAATGCTCCGCCTGGCACGAATATTCTCACCATTTTTCCTGACAGCAGTGAGCGATATTTAAGTAAATCTATTTATGAGGAGGATGAACAATGAGAAAGAAAACACAAATAATTCACGGGGGCATCTCCAGAGATGAACATACAGGTGCCGTCTCCATACCTGTCCACCATGCCAGTGCGTTTAAACAAGATGGTGTGGGCAATTTTGTTTATGAGTACGCAAGAACAGGGAATCCGACCAGGCATGCTCTTGAGGAACTAATAAAGGATCTGGAAGGCGGATACCGAGGCTTTGCTTTCGGTTCCGGCATGGCGGCTATCTCTTCTGTAATGCACTTATTTTCAACAGGAGATCATGTTATTTTTACTGATGATGTGTATGGTGGGTCCTATCGGTTAGTGACAAAGGTTTTGACGAAATATAATGTAGATGTAACCTTTGTCGATACAAGTGATTTGGCTGCTGTGGAGGCGGCGATAAAGGAAAATACAAAGGCTATCTATGTTGAGACGCCAACGAATCCATTGCTGAAGATTACAGACTTGGCTGGAATCTCCAAGCTGGCCAAATCCAAGAATTTGCTTATGATTGTGGATAACACCTTCAGTACACCTTACTGGCAGAATCCAATTGAACTGGGAGCTGATATTGTCCTGCATAGTGCCACCAAATATATAGGCGGACATAGTGATGTTGTTGCTGGGCTGGTTGTGGTGAATTCCGAACAGCTTGCAGCAGATATGCACTTTATCCAAAATTCAATCGGTGCTGTTTTGGGGCCTCAGGATAGCTGGCTATTAATCAGGGGGATTCGGACACTGGCCATTCGGATGGAGGAAATTGAAGAAAATGCGAAAAGGGTGGCACATTTTCTTGCCGATCATTCGCAGGTTTCAAAGGTTTATTATCCAGGATTTAAAGATCATAAAGGCCATGATATTCACTCGAAGCAGGCACGGGGCTTTGGCGGAATGATTTCCTTTGATGCAGGAACCGGTGAAAAGGCAGAAGAGGTGCTGAAAAAAGTAAGATACTTTACCCTGGCAGAAAGTTTGGGTGCAGTTGAAAGCCTGATTTCCCTTCCCGCCAAAATGACGCATGCATCGATACCGAGAGAACGCCGTCTGGAACTGGGAATTACAGATGGCCTGGTTCGGATTTCAGTTGGCCTGGAGGATGCCGAAGACTTAATTGAGGATTTGCAGTCGGCGCTATAAGGAAAAGCCCCATTTAGTTTAAAAACTAAATGGGGCTTGAGAATTTTTTTATGTGTACGGGAATATGAAAATCCACTTGATGCAATGGAAAAGTAAGTGCCCGTCATCTTCAACAGGCACTTATTTTCTTAATTATGGTCTGCAAGGTAAACATCATCTATCTGCCGGGCTAGCTTAAAATCCAGACCTGTCAGCCCATTTTCACTCCAGGAAGTGAGGGAGACGATCACCATTTTGTATTGAATGGCGATAAAAGGATGATGGTTTTCGCTTTCAGCAAGGGATGCAATTTTATTTACGAAGGCGATACCGTCTAAATATTCTTTGAAGCGATAGCGCCGTTCAATCCATTTGCTCTCTTTTCTTTTCCAGTCCGGCAGCGTGGATAGTTTCCGGGCTATTTCTTCTTCACTTATTTTTGTCATACTGTGACATGCCTCCGATCAAAGATGACATCGAGTCCGTTTTGAATCAGGCGGACATAGCGTTCTTCCTGACTTAACTTTTCAAGCTGGTCCAGGAGCAGTTTTTTCAAAGGCGATTCTTTGTCATGCTTTTCAAGCAGTTCCAGAACTTCCAGCTGAAGAAGCCATTCTTCCGGGAACTCATCGAGAATTTTTCCGATAACACTGTGAAGAAGGACATCCTGAGGGAAATTCGTTTCCCGGATTTGTCTTACTTCCGCATATAATTCTTCCAGAGGGGCTAGGGATGTTCCTTCTTTTGGGTTTTCTTCATTCATAACAGATTCTCCGTGGAATGCAGCGTAATCCGCTGCGATTGGACGTGCGGAAACAATCTGGCTGCCCACTGCTAAATCATAGGTGCCCCAAGTGGGGTGGAACAAGATTTCATCTCCCATTTTGACGAGACATTCTTCAAGTGATATTAAAACAAGGGAATCATGATTAAATAAAAGATTCGTCACATGGCCGGAAATTTCTACTCCGCTTTCGAAGGTGATTTGCATCATTTTATTCATCTCGATGCCAAGTTTTTTCAGGCTCTGTTCCGTTTGATTTTCAAGCCAAATGCCTCCAGCCAATTTTCCGATCGGTGCTCCAAAGCCGTCATGGTGAATATCAGGACCATGATGATTAATTTGTTCATTTTGAATGGAAAGGGCACTCGGACCTGTCGTTTTGACATAGATGGCTTCACCTTCTGCATCCTTCATGATATCAGTGAAAAGACCAGTAATTTGAATGCCTGAATTGAGTTCGATATGCGCAACCTGGCTGGAAGCGATCGCTTTTTCGATAGCCGCTGTTCCGCCTTGCCTGAAGGCCATCGACTCGCTGAATCTCGTCACTTCTTCTATCAATTGTTCAAAGCTTTCGCAAACAAATAGCTGGGTCTGCATAGAGGTAACGTCATAGCTGGTGTTAATAGCATCTTCAATTGTGAACGGGCGTTTCTTTACCTGATTGGACAGGCAATGTTTGCTTTCGCCAACAGATGACAGCAGTCCTGCACCAAAAATCTTGGGCTTTTGCAGTTCGCCAATCAGTCCAAATTCGACCGTCCACCAGAAAATCCTGGAGATTTGCTCAGCTTCAGAAAGTCCTTTTACGTGCTGCTGTTTTTCCTTTAATCGCTGTTTGGCTGCTTCTATTTCTTCTTCAGTTGAAGCTGGACTTTCCATGACAATCGATAAATGCCTGGTTGCCTCAAACACCTCATGTTCTTCTTTTGTCGCAAAAGCGTTAGCTCCGATATTCCCTATTAATTTAACAAACTCTGAGTAGGTTTCATCAAATAAAATCGGCGCGTGCCCCGCCGCCTCATGGAGAATGTCAGGAGCTGGTGTGTATTCGATATTGGTCTTCTGGCGTATATCCGTTGCAATTGGAAGAATGCCATGCGCTTGAAAATCAAAAAATGCTGTGCCGGGAATCAATCCGTCGACAATGACAGCTCCCCAGCCAATTTTATCTAAATGATCGTTCATTTCACTTACCCGTGGAATGCTGTCGATGGAAATGCCGGATGACTTCAGGCCTGAAGTGAATGCATCATGGGCGATGTCTTCAAGGAAATGATGGTTTTGCCTCATCACATACCTCCAAACCGCATGATCAATGGGGCTGTAAGCATTGTAATGCTGCTGGGCTGTAAATGGACGTAAGTGCAGGGGTATCGATTTCTTCATTTGGTATGTCTCCTTTTATTGGTTTTTATGCTTAAACGCTTTTAAGTGCGAAAGTATTTAGGTATAAAAAATCCCTGCTGAATATTCATTCAGCAGGGACGAATTTATTCGCGGTACCACCCTGATTGTAAGTATAGAACTTACCACTTCACAGAATAACGGCTAAACCGTCTTATTTCAGAAAAGAAATAAGAAGCTCCAGAAACGTAATTCGTGATCTCCTTTGTACTGGTTTTCAGCACCACCAGCTCTCTGAAACAGGGAGGATACCACTACTTCAATTCCTTCAAAGCATTTAAGTATTAGGATGCTTTATATCTTAAACGCTTTTAAGCATTAAAGTCAACACCTTTTTATTTTTATCAAAAGAAAAAGCCCAGAAGCCTTTCTGAGCTTGTGTATTATTGCTCAATTTTAGCTGATCTGCGCTCATGCTCTGCCATGATTTCCGCATCTTCGGCATTGTCCCGTGTCACTTTCTGAGTCAGAATGGACCCGACCGCCACCAGAAGCATGACGGCAATGTAGTACCCTTTTTCATTAAGCTCCATATCAGCATTGTAAAGTCCGATCAGAAACAGCCCAACGCCGGCAATCAGTGTAAAGTATGCTAAAAATGTAAAAGCTGGCGTGTTTCTCCTTCTATACTTTTGCATATGTTTTAATCCCCTTTTTTCTTAACATATTTTCTCGTTCTCTCCTTGAAGATGTAAGTCTACAATCCAATACAACAGATGTAACAATTTATTCTATATTATATAAAATTACCCTTTTTTATAAAAAAAACGCAACATAAATTTATGGGTGTTTTTTACTGTTTTTGATTTTTATTGAAAATTTATATATTTAAGGTGAAATGTTTGTGTAAAAAAGCTTAAATAAAGAGAGAGACTAAAGTTTGATTTTAATATTGGCTGGAGGGAGGGAGGTACAGATTTGTTAGCCAATATAGGTATTCCAGGACTGATTCTGCTTTTCCTTAGAAATGTGCTGATGGAAGGTTTGGAAGAGGAAAGGGATAAAACAAGCCACCATTTAACTGTCAAGAGGATAATAGGTACTGCTCTAGCGGTGTTCACTTTGGGAGCATTGTTAGGGCTCATAGCCAAATACGCAGATGGTTCAGCTTTAGATCAGTCAAACCTGCAAATAGATGGGCAAACCTGCAAATAGATCAGTCAAACTTGCAAATAGATGGGCAAAGCTGCAAATAGATCAGTCAAACTTGCAAATAGATGGGCAAACCTGCAAATAGATGGGCAAACCTGCAAATAGATAGCCTGGAGCCGAACTCCAATGGCTGCTGGTCTGCATGTTTTAGTGTTCTTTTCTGCGATGCTGTCGGCTTGTATTCTATGATTCTGTTCGGATTTTTTCCAAAATCCCAATTTATCTATTGGGGGAGCATTGCCTTGCTTTCTCCTGTTTGCGGTTATACTGTATGGTTTGCGAGAGGGGCAGGGTGGCTTGCAGCGTTTTGTGCTGCTGTGCCGATCAGCCTGCTTATTGGTGAAGGGTTTAGCTTTATCTATACTTAATCCATCCCAAAAGGATTTGTTTTGCTGTTAGCAGTGTTTTTGTGGATTGTTTTGCCTAAAAATCATTTTCAGCGCATAAGGGTTATCCCGCTCACGGCTGTTATCCTATTTTTCATCGAACAGGTTGGACTTCTTTCTATATTGGCAGGATAAAAAAGCCGGATTACCATGCGCATGAAGGAGCACTTATGAAAAAACTGATACCATTAGCGGTTTTGGGAGTACTGCTGATTCTGCTGCATTCAACTCCAAACATGGCATTAAGAACCCACGTCTTTTTCAGCGGATATCCTGCAGCTGCCATCGGTTCAGGAATTATTGAAGACGCCTTTCATAATGAGGTGGATCGGGATAGGTTTGCTGAGTTAAATGCTAAAGCTTATACATTAACGGAACCTCCTGTTGAAAAAACGACTCAAGGAAAGTTGAGAAACTATTTAGTAAGAAAATATGGATTCTTCTATTTTGCTGAATACTACGGTGAGGGTTAAAAAGTACAGGGTAATGACCATGCAGGCTGGTCGCAGCCCCTATGATATTAGTTTTTTAACGAACATATAAACTTCGGCTTAAAGTAAAGGCTCAAGGCCAATAATGTATAGGAGCAATTGTTGAAAGGGTGAGGATCATGATTTATGAAGAAATCATGCAAAAGCTTGAAGAGCTTGGTACAGAGCAGACGAAGAAGACTTTCAAAAATCACGGGGCGAAGGAGCCTTTTTTTGGTGTGAGAGTTGGAGATTTAAAAAAGCTGGTGAAGTTTGTAAAGAAGGATCATGAGCTGGCACTTCAATTATATGAATCAGGAAATCATGATGCGATGTATCTGGCAGGACTATCTGTCAATCCAAAGCTAATGACAAAAGAGACTTTACAGGAATGGGCTGAAAAGGCATATTGGTACATGGCTGCAGAGTATACAGTTGCCCAGGTGGCAGCGGAAAGTGAGTATGCTCTTGAATTGGCCCGGGAGTGGATCAAATCTGAGGATGAAATGGTTTCGGTCTGCGGCTGGAGCACGTATTCTAATTATATATCAGTCACACCTGATGACGAGCTTGATGTCAGTGAGATAAGAGCATTATTGACACAAGTTAATAATACCATTCATGAAGAAAAAAACAGAGTAAGATATGTAATGAACGGCTTTGTCATCTCTGTGGGCTCTTATGTACCGGAGCTGAATGAGGAAGCGAATAATGTTGCTGAGCATATCGGAAAAGTGCATGTGGATGTCGGCAACACAGCCTGCAAAGTGCCTTTGGCCAAGGAATATATTGAGAAGGTCGAATCGAAAGGCCGGGTTGGGATTAAGCGGAAGACTTGTATATGTTGAGAATAGCTTTGAACAAAAGACTGGGGAAAATTCACCGCAATAAACTAATGCAGCAGATTTAGTTGAGTGCTAAAGTGACCTGGGATAGCTGAGGCACGTTAAATGAGCTCAAAAGGCAATGCTTCTGAGCTCATTTGATTTTTATTGAGTTTTCGTTTCAGAATATTCTTTTTCCGTTCCATCTGGGAATTTTATTTCCAATTCGATTTTTTGGTAATTGTCCTCTACTGAAAATGCATCCTTTACCTGGTTAATGACCTCTTGGTCTTCTGTATTTTGATCAAACGACAGCCCCTCAAAAATTGGAGTCAGCTTCTCCATCGCTTCATCCGAAGTTAAATTCTGATCAGCAAGGTCATCCTGATATGCGGCTTCCATTCCGTTTTTTTCATTTTCATAATCCACATCAATGGTTGTATTATCTTTGTACTCCACCTCAAGATCGAAATTCGTAAAATTAAATGCAGCCTCATTGGAAGTTTCATTACTTTGGTTTTCAGCAGGTACATTTTCAGGCGGATTTTCTACTTTGTCATCATTGCAGGCTGTAAGCAAAAATAAAGATAGAAATGCCGAGATTATAAGTTTCAGTTTCATAAAGTCCTCCTTGGTCACGATGTTGATTTTAATGTACCCAAAATTTTACTGAACCAATCTGTTAATTAATCTGAGGGATATTTTGGTATAATAAGGAAATGGTCAGGAGGGTAACCAATTGGCATCACACACAGATGAAATGGGGAAATGAAGTGTATTGGATAGCCATTTTCATATATTTCTTTTTAATAGGCAGTGCTTTTTGGCTGGAAAGGCTGCTGAAATGGAAGTTTAATATCCCAAAGAAGCGGGAGTATACAAAAAGGTTTAACAAACAGCAAACGGTAATAGAGTCGTTAATCTTCGTTGTATTTCTTTTTGGATGCATATTGGCAAGTATTACGGTTGAAGAGAACGGGGTACAAACTCCGATAAATCCGATACCCTCTCATCTTTGGATGGCGTTACTTATAATGGTTATAGGCGGATACAGAGGGTATATGATCAGAAGATTTGCAGGCCATTCTAATGAACATATAATGGAATTTGCTTTTGCAGTTTGGAGCCCCATACTGATTGTGATTGCTTATCATGCAACTGTTGCATTTTTTTAATAGAGAAGGAGATAGATGAATGGAGAAACAGGCCGGATTTGGCATAAGATTTGCAGCGGATATTGTTGATGCTCTAATACTTACAATACCCATTTCAACGGTGTTCTTTCTGATAGAGGGAGATTCCCCATTTACCTGGATGATGGGATGGACCTGGCCGATCATCTATACTATCTATTTAACACTCGTTCCCCTTGTCTGGACCGGTTATATCATTGGAAAGCGCTTTTTTAAGATTAAGGTTAGAAGGATAGATGAAGAAGGCTTAACGTTGAAAACGATGGTTCTAAGAGAAATTGTGGGTAAATTTCTATTGTCTAATGTGACGTTTGGTATATCAACACTGGTCAGTATGTTTATGATTATTTTTAGAGAAGACAAGAGGGCGATTCATGATCTGATTGCCGGAACTTATGTCAGCAGAGAACAGGTATAGAATGTTATCCTGTTCCGTTTTTCGGGAGCTTTATAGATAGCCTGTATAATGAATGGCGTGTGAATTGGCACACGTCATTTTCCTTAATTATTGAGGTTTTCAGCAAAAATCTATAATAGTGTTTATATAGAATACAATTTGCAAAAAAACTAAGGAGTTATAAAAGATGGACTTATCACTTTGGGTAACGATCGCCTTCATTATAATCGGATTTGTTTTTATCATATATAAGAAGAAAAATATAAAAAATGATATTGCTTTTATAAAAACAAATATGGAGAGTGAGGAGGTTGCAATAAAAGCTAGGTTCATAGTTTGGTGGATAGTAGGTACCACAGCTTGGGGAATAGTGAGTATTACCCTTATTGTTTGGTCGTTTCATAATTATTATAATTAATTACTCGAAAATTCTTATGTCAGCGATCCTTATCGGTAGCTCTTTTTCTTGTTTGATTATGGCGCCGGTCCAGGTTGGAATAAAAGTGGAAGGCTTGTACATGCTGAAGACCTAAGAAGACAGGCATGGTACTATCCATGCCATGGAAGTCCCTAATAAAAATACATTTGCTGGGGGGAATATTGCTGGGTGTATTGATATTGCTGGTTTGGGTCAGGGCTGTGAGCATTTCTGCTGCAGTCTTTTCTCGGGCCGATAAAGGTTGAAGGCTGGACAGGTGCAACCGCCTTTTTCCATTGCTTTTCATCCATAGAATAAGTGTGCGCCATTACATTTGAAGGAGTTAACTTGAGAATGTCAGATCCTAAGATAACCTCCGGCGTTGGCGCATTAAAGATGGCGAGCAGATGAGTGCTGTCGGCATTAGCTATCTCATAATGCCACCAGCCCTGAGGGACATTGGCTACTTGCCCAGATGTAATGTAATAGTTCTGAATTTGTTTTGTAAATGGATTAAGCAATGAAACAGTTGCTGCACCTGAAATACAGTAAACCAATTCAGCAGCGTTTTGGTGATAATGAGGTTCTATCACATTATTTTTACTTAGATAGATGTCCAGAAGCGAGACATCTTCCAGCGTGTTTAATTGTTGGATGCCCAATACATTTATTAAGTTTCGGTTATCTTTTTTCATCAGATTGCTATTATTCACATCGAAAAAGTAATTTAAAGACGGAGAGGTGTAATCCAAATATTTAACCATTGCTGTTCAGTCCTTTTGGGAAAATAAATGTCTCAGATAAAGTATGCATATGCCCACCATCAGTGCATGTACCTGAATAACGGTTGTGTTTGAAAAAGGAGAGCAATAAATGAAGAAAAAAAGCAGTGAGGTTTGCAAGCTGGGATGAAATGTTAAATCATCCTAAGAGCTGCAGTCTTTGTTATTTGTTTGCCTGCCCCGTGTGTACCCTTCATTAATCTGCATTAACATACACTTTTCCATGATATCCATCTTGATGAAAATAGTCCGATCTTCTATTACGTCTCAAGTCCTATTTGAAAATAAAGCTGAGGCTCATTATAGACATTTCCATTTACAGGTAAGATGAAATCGAGAAAGGGAATGTGCCTATAGATATTTTTTAGCATCCCAACAACGGGACACTCCGTTGGTTAAGACCATTGGTAGAAGGAGAGGTTATATGGCAGTCTTGCCGTCCAGTTTATTAAAAATAATATTGGTTCTTTTCTTGTTCACTTCTTTTAGTTATTTGCCTGAAAATTCGGCTTCAGCTGAAGAAAACATCGAAGCAAAAATTGAGAAGGCAATTAAGGATTACCTGGAAGACTATCAGGTTCCAGGCGCTTCAGTTGCCCTCGTCCATAATAACGAACTATTTTTTTCAAAATCATGGGGAGTTACTGGAGAATCAGCGGAGGAGGTTACAGAACAAACTCCTTTTACGATTGGCTCCATAAGCAAATCATTAACGGGAATGGCCATTATGAAATTAGCTGATAATGGAACCATCCGCCTGGATGCCAGCATTCAAGAATATCTTCCGTGGTTGAAACTGAACAATGGGAAAGCGGGCGAAATCACAGTGGAGCAATTGCTCGCGCAGACAAGCGGGTTCAGCACCTATGACGGGCTTGCCCTATCTGATAAAGAGTCAACAGGCAGTAAGGCTATTAAGCATCAAGTCAAGAAACTGGCAAAAGTTGAACTGACTGCTGCACCTGGTGAAAAGCATCAATACAGCAATGCCAATTTCTTAATCTTGGGTGCGATGATTGAAGAATTGACAGGAATGTCCTATGCCGAGTACATGGAACAGCAGATTTTTGAGCCCTTAGGGATGAAATATGCTGCGGCTGATAAAGAGGGAGCTTATGAGAAGGGCTACCTTAGAGGTTATCAATCCTGGTTTGGATTTCCGGTGAAAAGTTCCGTAGCCTATGATAACGCCGGGGCACCATACGGATACATTACTTCCAGTTCTGCAGATATGATCCAATTTGTAAAATTATTGAGCGGCAAAGGGCCGGATCATTTTATCAGTGATAAAACTTTGGATTTATTTAAGACACCGCAGGTCCAAACAGGAGAAGACCGTTATTATGGTCTAGGAATCCGCATATCCAACCCGGATACTCCAAAAGAAATGATCTGGCATTCTGGTTCTACCCCTGATTCGCATGCAGAAGTCTTTTATATTCCGGGAACCAGCTGGGGCGGTGTGATTCTGACAAATAAGAATCATATATTAGAGGAGGATGGACTTTACTACCTGAAGAATCATATTATTAGTCTACTAAATGACGATGAACCTGAAAAGGTACCGAGTCATAGTTTGGCCATACAATACATTATGCTGGGGTGTATCCTGCTGCTGGTTATACTTTCAATATTTTTAGGGACAAGATTCAGAACCCGTAAATATTTTAAAAAGGGAACAGGACTTTTCTTAGGTTTGCTATTTATTGGCCTGTCAGCAGCGTTAATTCCTCTTTTCATATTTACCACATCTTCTCCTTGGCATTCCATCTCTGCTTTGCACCTGATATTGCCTTTTTAACGATATTGGCAGTAATTGTGATGGCCATAAATGGGCTGCTGCTGTTTAGATTAATTCTTAAAAAAACATGGTGATGAAAATGCCTGTTTAAACCAGTTAGACAGGCATTTATTATACGTTCACTGCATTTTTTCTCACTTTCCGGTTTGTCATCGCTTCCCATAAGCCAAACCCTATTAAAGCTCCGATCATATTTAGAATAAAGTCATCAATATCCAAACTGCCTCTTCTTGTGAACAGCTGTATAATTTCCACACTAAGGATCATGACAGTCATGGTAATTGTAAATGACTTAAGTCTGTTTAGCCTTTTAATAAAATAGGGCAGGAAAATTCCCATTGGCAAAAATGCAGCCACGTTGCCAGCAAGATTTTTTATAGGAATGATTAAATTCATGCTTCCATTGGAAATAGCCAATATATACCCATTAATGGTTTTAAAGGGGACGAGGTTTGAGGATTGCTTCATATATTCGATTAACTGCATGTCTGACCAGAATCCTCTCGATATAAAGAAGAGTAATACTGTTAAGGCACATAAGTAAGAAAGAAAGCTAATTCCCATGATCAATCTTATTATTTTCTTCATAAATATCACCGCTTAAAAATAGTATTTGATAATAATAACATAATTTTTCCATATTTTACTCAAAAAACCAACTGTCAGCTATTATAATATAAAGGATTCTGGGAGCATTTAATGAAATCGCCTCTGTAGATTAAGTATCATATTTTGGCAGCTGGGGACATCTCTTATACAGAGGTGTTCATGATGAAAAAGAAACATATATGGCTATGTTTAGTCATAGTCTTGATTTTTACAATTTATGAAGTACTGTTAAAAACCAAAACAGTTGATTATACGGGTGAAAACGGGGATTGGTCGATTGAAATTAATGCTAAGCTGACTGGGCTTGAAGGAAGTCACTCAATTAAGATTCGCTATACAGGGACAGGCACCATTGAGCGAGCAGATTATAGAGTTTTCCCAAATGGTTATGAAGGGAGCTATCCAGATTTCGATAAAAATGGAAGCTATTATTGGTCGTGCAGTGACTGCGGTTATTATGACCAGAAAGATGAACTTCTTTTTTTCATTGTTTGGAAGGAAAGGGGAACATCAGGTGAAAAGGTGAGTTTTATAGATTTAAAAAGGAGCCATTAGGAGGAAATGAATGCTTTGGGTTAAGACGCAAAATAAGAGAAGCTTAGTCAATGTGAAGGAAATAACCGTTAAAGGGAAAGCTGTGGAAGGAATAATCAGCAGAAGTTTTTTTGTATATTGGAGCAGAGTGCTGGGGGAATATGATTCTCATGTAAGAGCATTGGAAGTGGTTGAACAAATTCATAAGAAATTAGAGCATGGAGGAAATGGTTTAGCAGTCTTTACTATGCCTGATAAGTAGAATTCAAGATTATTAAGCCGTGCCTAATATAAGCTGGGAGCGGCATTTTTTTATATGGTGAAAGTGGATGGTGAATTTTATATTTAATTGGATGGTTAATTGTTGGCCCTTTTGCGATATTATTTAGATATAGCAGTTTATTAAAATGTAAAAGAAGAGGTGCGCAGCATGGGAGTAATGCTTGGACTGGTACTAATTATCTTAATTTTTGCTGTGGTTTCAACTTTGCTGCTGACAGGCAAGGCTGACGAGAACTATGGAAATTCAACAAAACGGAACACCACCAATTTAACCTTAATATATGTGGTAATTATTTTTATCGGATTAGCTTCTCTAGGAATTTATATTTGGCGGATCTAAATACAGATGGAGATGAAGAAATATGACATGGGCCGTATTGGTTTCAATTATTTTCGTTAGTCTGCTGAAAATTGTGCTGACCTGTATGCCGACGGGCACGGTTAATTGGCTGATCCGGAAATTTGAAACTCATTCCAAGCTTGATGTAAAAGAGGTTACAGTCACAATTGGTGATAATAGACTTGAAGATGAGGAGAAACTTCAGATTATCAATCAGTTCAATGAAGGAATATTTATTAAGAAACATTATATCCACCCTGGGAACGAACAGCTTTTTTTACGGCCGGAGATCAGTGGAACACCTATAGTTATTGAGTTTCTGGAAGGAGAAGCCACGCTGTTGGTATATAGCTATAAGGACCGCATTGATGTGGTTAAACAGCGCAGAAATAAGGTAATCGCATACAGCTTGATTTCTGATAGCCTTCAAAGCAGCTCACTGGCAATAAAGGCCAGTTAAACTAAGAATATTAAATGAAAGCCTAGATCCTTGGATCTAGGCTTTTTTATGTCTGCAGGAGGGATGTAATTAACAGCAGCTTACCATGCTGATCGTGCATGCTGCTTTGATTATGGTAACATATAGAAAATACCCATAAGAAATTTGGGCCTTTATCAATACATACATATTGAGTTTACAAACATTTGTTAATATTTATATAATTACTTAATTAAAGTTATAAAGGTGGTTATAAAAATGGAAATCTATCAAGCTTCAATGGAGGATCTAGAAGGAGTTTCCGCTTTATTTAATTTATACCGTGTATTTTACAGCCAGGCACCCGATTTGGCAGCAGCAGCCGATTACATAAAAGAACGCTTGGAGAAGGAGGACTCTGTCATATATGTGGTGAAAAAGGAAGGAAAGTATCTTGGATTTACTCAGCTATACCCAACTTATTCATCTATATCTATGAAAAGGGCCTGGATCCTGAATGATTTGTATGTGGATGCAGAGGCAAGAAAACAGGGAATAGGGGAAATGCTCATAGACAAGGCAAAAGATCTCGCTGCTGAAACTGGGGCAGTGAGTCTCAGCCTGAGTACGGCTCATGATAATATATCTGCACAAAGACTCTATGAAAAAATCGGGTTTACGCGGGATGAGCAATTTTATCATTATGAATTAAATATTTAATGAAAATGAAAAAACGCCTGACAACAGGCGTTTTTTGATTATTCGAGATTTATCAGAGCCTCGGCAAACCGTTTAATCCCTTCATGGATGTTTGCTTCATTTTCCCTGCCAAATGTAAATCGAACGAACCCTTTCTCGGATCCCATGGTTGTTCCGGGAACATATATGACACCCCGTTTTATTGACTCTTCAAGCAGCTGATTTTCATTGTGCTCTTTTTTGATCCGGCACCAAAGATGTATTCCGCCTTGCGGTGTACTAAATTCCACTTGGTCTTCCAGAAACTGATTCAGGCTTGAAACAATTGAGTTTCTCCGCTGTTCCAATTGCCTGGTCAGAAATTTTAAATGTGACTCAAAGCCTGCGGACTCAATAAAATCATTCGCAATCCATTGCGAATAGCTTCCATGGCCGAAATCCACCTGCTGCTTGGCATCTGATAGCCGCTCAATTACCGATCTGGGGCCGATGATCCAGCCGATTCTAAGCCCGGAAGCGACAATTTTGGTCAAAGAACTAATATATAAAACAATGCCATCGCGATCCAGGGATTTGAGTGTATTCATTTTTTCACCGGTAAAGGGTGTTAGGCTGTAAGGATCATCTTCCACCACCGGAATCCCGTATTCAGAGGACAATTCAAGGATTTTTCTGCGCCTGTCTTCAGGAAGCAATGTGCCTGTTGGGTTTTGAAAAATAGGATTTAAAAAGATCATCTTTATTCGATGCTTTTTATATAAGGCTATAATATCATCAGGATTTACTCCATGCTTGCCTGTTTTTAAATAATAGGTTTTGACTCCGGCTGATTTAAAGATTGGCAGGCTGTAGTGATAAGAGGGATCCTCGATGGCAACAGAGTCCCCGGGTTTTAAGAGGCATTGGACGACAAGGTGCAGGGCCTGCTGGGCACCGGATGTAATAAGTATGGAAGAAGGGCTGGTCTCGATGTCCCGGTACTCTTTTACATGATCAGCCAGTGTACTTCTCAGAATTTCATTTCCCTGCGGGTGATCGTACCCCAGTGTCCCGATAAAAGAGCGATTAGAAGTAATTTCTCTTAGAGAAGCCAAAGGAAAGAGGTCGTGAGAGAGTTCCCCGCTGGCCAGGTTGATCAGTTTTGTCTCTGCCAGTTCTTTATGTATCCTTTGTGTGACTGGCAAGTTGGGCAAAAAGGAGCCTGCTTCAATATACCGGTTCCAGCTTGGAATACGTCTTTTCGCCATTCCCCAAATATCCTTGCTGACCATCGTACCGCTTCCCCGGTTTCGTTCGACGATCCCGTTTGACTCCAGTTCATCATATGCAGCAACAACCGTGCTTCTATTGATATCAAACTGTTTTGCTAATCCTCTTTCTGAGGGAAGCGGTTTGTCTGGCGGGAAGGTGCCATCTGCTATTCCTTTTTCTATATACATCGCCAGCTGCTTATAAATAGGTGTTTTTAATTTTCTATCAGGTTTCCAATCCAATTGAAACATCCTTTTATAAAAAAATGAGTTTTGTAATATTATATCAGCTCTTTGAAAAATTATCGGCTGCAATATTGAGTAAAAGTTCATGTTGACTTTTGAAACTGTAAATATTATTATTACAGTATATCCTGTAAAATAAATGAATGCAGATTAATGGTGTGTTAACTGTAATTTTTATTATTACATTTTAAAAAGACGAATACAATAGAGGGAGTGTTTTAAATGGTGAATCTATTCTTATCTTCAAGCTGCGGTTCCTGCCGGAAAGCACGTGCGTGGCTTGAGGAGCATCAAATTGAGTATGTGGAAAGGAACATAGTAACGGAGCCGCTTACAGTCGATGAAATTAAATCGATTCTTCGTCTTACTGAGAATGGGACCGAGGAGATTATTTCAACTAAATCAAAAGCTTACCAGGAGCTTAACGTGAATATTGATTCAATGCCGCTGAAAGAGTTATATCAATTAATCATTGATAACCCGCAAATGCTCCGCAGACCGATTATACTGGATGAAAAAAGACTGCAGGTAGGCTTTAACGAGGATGAAATTCGCAGCTTCCTTCCTCGGAAGTTTCGTACGTTTTCATACAATGAACTGCAAAGATTGGCTAACTAGACAGCGCCAGTCTGTAAATTCTTGACAAGTCATTCTGTAACACTTAGTCTTACAGTACAGTATCAGAAATATAGGAGGCCGGCCATGAATAGCGATTTTACTCTTGCCATTCACAGTCTAACTTATCTCGCTCTGCAGCTGGATCGCATGTCAACGAGCGATGCGATTTCTGAAAGTGCAGGTGTCCATCCGGTCCGCATCCGAAAAGTCCTGAGTTTATTAAAAAAACATGGATTTATCAAATCAAAAGAGGGAACGGGCGGCGGATTTATTTTTGCCCGGGATTTAAGTGAAGTGAATCTTTGGGATATTTATAAGATTACATCTGAAGGTGCACTTCAGCCGAAGTGTCCGGATTCAAATGAAGCGTGTGTAGTGGGTGCGAATATGCAAAGAGTTCTGATCAGCATCTTTTTAGGTGCAGAGGAACATTTGGGAGAATATTTGAAGCACTATACCTTAAAAGATATTGTTGATCTTATCCATAAAGAAAAATAATTGGGAGCTTCCAGGCTTTCCAGCAGCTGAAATGTAATAAAAAAAGTTACAGTTTTAAAAAACACTTCGAAGAAGGTGAATTAAATGATGTCCAACCATAATGCGATTTTAAAAACGGGAGATTGGGTTAAGGGGAAATCCCGAGAAGGGGAACTGATCATTGGCTATATCGAGAACCTTGAAGAAGGAATTATTAAGACAAAGGTGATTTCGAGTGATAATAAAACCATTGAAGGCAAAATCATTCCCCTGCAGAGCAAACAGGTTAAGAAAATGCCCGCGGCGAAAGTGGCCAACAAGGAACAGATTCATTTCCTGATTGATCTTGCTCTTTCCACTGGAGATGAAGAATGGTTCTTTGAATTGACTTCGAAGCTTAACTCGATGAGAGAGCTTGTTAAGGGTGTTAAATAAATCCGGGGAAGTGCCTGTGTCAGTCTGCTTATCAGCAGGTGGATGCAGGCACTTTGTTTTTATTTTGTAGTTATTCCCATAAAAATACCATTTGAAGAGGGATTAGAGCTTGGATTTCGAATATATTATTCCAGGTGGGTTACCACTATTTTTGTAAGTTTTAATATCGCGTATCGGCTGATTGGGAGGATAGTCTTTGATAAAAATACTTCGAATAGTTTTGTCTGTTGTTATTATTCCGTTAGCACTTTATATGTTAATTACTCATAACTTTGAGTGGATGCCCTTTAATTTGTTTTTGCTAAGCTTGTTTATGATGGTGATGGGGACGGATGAGTTTATAAAAGGCAGAATACAGTATAGGTATCTAAATTTAGCTGTTTCATTTTTTATGGTTTTTGTTGCTTTTTATATTTGGTGAAAGGTCGCATGTGAGTAATCGTGCAATTTTATTAAAAGGAATGATGTTATATCAAATACAATATCAGTCAAATGCTGGCAAGAAAAATAATAGCGGCATCCATAACAGGGTCGCTGTTCTCTGTTATGTTAGGTCTGATTACAGCGGATACGTTTGCCGGAGAAGTTAATTCAGCTGGCGATTATTTTCAGGGAGTTATATTGTCCATTCCCTTCTATCTTCTGTACAGCTTCCCGGTCATTTTGGTTTATGGCACAGTAACTTCCGTCATTAGTGACTGCATAGTCTTTTTTTTTCGAATCATACAAACAGGAAACTGGAATTTTATATTTCATTACTTCTTCACCTGCTTTTTGGATTAATTTTGCTTGGATTAAGTTTAGCTGCAGCTGTATTATTTTTTGTTGCGGATATTGTTTTACGCCGTAAACAAATCGGCGGCTGGAGAAATGCTTTGAAATCATTATGTTTGCCGGTTTTCATCTGGATTGTGTTTATGGGCGGCATGTATCTTATGGATGTTGGTGGGATTTGATGTGTATTGTCCGAGTCAGCCTATGTTTGTCCGAACACAATGGAATTCCAAGATGCAAATATCACAATACACCATTCCCTCCATTGCCCATAAACTGAAATCGGGGTGATGAATATGTTTAGACTAAACCAAAAAGATATAGAATCCTATCATCAAAACTATTTCCGCCCGTCCTGTTTGCGAGCGTTAAATCTAAGGTTTAGCAGCTGGGATTTCTTTGCTCCCTTCTATGACAAAACTCACGACCAAATCAAGATTCCTCCTCAATTGACCATAACCCCTGAAGACACGGTTCTCAACTACTTCAGTATTTTGCGGGAAGCTGAAAATATGTACGACAGGGGCTGCGGCACTATAGGCCAGGCAAAACTTCCTTTTCCCATTGCTTATAACTTTTTGTCTCAGGAATATCAGAATAAATTAAGCTATAAAGAATATGTTCATTTATTTTCCGGGATCGGGCATACAAGTTTAATAAAGCTATGCCGGGTTCCGGATAGAAAGCGGGGAATTAGATACTTTTATGAAATTGAAACGATTGAAGGGGCTGAAGGCAAGAAAGCTGAGTACTTCGGATATTCTTATGGTTTTATCAGTCTTGTAAAGGAACAGGAAGGTTTTCGGATTTCTGAGATGAGCAGGTTTGAGGAGGATTTCCTGTGTGCGCCATACCATGGCTGGGATCATGATGGGGAAGCTGTTGTTAAGGTGAAGTATGGACATTGGTGCCACTTAATAGAGCATATTTACCCAACGATTAGAAATGAGTACATTAAGAGCATTTATTTTCATGGTAAGGACGGAGCGGATTATTGCATTATCTTTGCGCTTTTAACCAATGGGACCGACATAGAAATCGCCCAATTCCGTAAAGCGGGAAATGAGGAGTGGGAGCAGGTGTACACGAAGCCGGAAGAGGATTGTGCAGGGGAATAAGGGAAAATTTTCACAGGCTGTTAAGTCGACAGCCTTTTTTCAAGATATGGATTTTGGGTTTACTTACCACTTTTAATGATGATACCCTTTAGGAAAGAGGTGGAAAAATGAACCTGATTCTGTTTGCTATTATTCACATTGTAATGGGGTATGCATTGATCTATACATATGGTAAATTGCCAAAAGCAATAGCCGCATTTGCATTCGTCTTTCTAACTATGAGTTTTCTTTATTGGGGAGCAGTGTTAATCAATTTTGCCAATTAGTTCAGCTGCCAGAGGGCGGCTTTTTATTTTTGACAAACAGCAGTTACAAAGAGGGATTCCATGACGATAAGGAATATGAAAAAGTATTTTAAGAGAATTATAGTAACATTATTATTTTCCTATTTTGTATATAGCACTTTTATAAATCTCGATTACAGAAATCATATGAAGCAAAGTCAGGAACGAAATTACCAGCATTTGCGAGCTATATCTGCAATTGGAGATAATCTGGCTCACAGGCTGGATGAATTCACGAGGATACCTATTGAGCAAGAGGATGAAAAGAAAGCTGAATTGTTTGGCTCATGGCGGGTTGTCAGCAGTGAGAGCAGGAGTATTTACTCCTATTTGTCCCGTATGTCCACTTTACATATGGAGGATGAGATCGATGACTGGAATTTGCTTCAATATAGTTTGTTTCGCGTTGATATGTTTATAGATGGCATGACTATTAAGTTTCTGGAAAACCGGTCATATCGGATAAGTGATGAAGAAAAAGAAAAAATGGATGCAGTTATTTCTGTGTATCGAAATGTCAGCAAAGAGGCAGAAAAGGAGTCTGTCGATATAGAAAGGCTCCTGGAATCTATACAGGAACCCATGCTGATTATAAATAATTATTATTCAGATGCCCTTGAAAAAACATATAGGAATTAACTAATACCCCCACAAAACGTGGGGGTCATGTTCACCAAATATAAGCGCCTTCACATGTATTGGCCTTAGGCTCATAATAGCAATGCTGTTTGAATTGCCCTGAGAAAGGCTGATCGTACCATGTTGGCGGACATGCAGCGTACGGGTTGAAATACCAGAGAGCAAACTTGGAAGGATGCTGTCTCCAATAATCTAACGTTTGTTTGGCCAACCTCTTTTCCACACTTCGTGCCCGGTTGTAAAAAACATTTCCTTTTTGTACAGCTTCAAAAGAATAATTCCCTCCCTGCACCTGGAAAATGACTTGCGGGATGGTCCTTAAGCCTTCAAAATCGAGGCAATTAGCTTTTCGGCGGTTGACGATTACATTCCCGACCATAAGCATCCCCAGTTTTCCTTCACCTTCGGCCTCTGCTCTCATCATCCTGGCCATTATTGCCACATCGCTGTCGGTATATTGTACTCTTGGCACTTTTTATCACCTCTAAAGGAATTGTATTAAGAAATTCTGCAAACATGTTACCAGGTTCAGTTTTAAACTTAGAAAATATTAATTGGGGGTGCAAACTGCATCGCGTTCAGCACCCCCTTATTAGTTATATAAATATTAGAGTTAATGAGCTTGCTAATTTATATGCTATGTCTGTTAGAGAAATGCAGAAAAGTAAACATTGGGTGAAACTTTCACTTTGGGAATTCGTACCACTATTTAAGGGGTGAGGTATCTTGAAAACTAAAGATGATAAAAGAGAAGTAAGCCTGAAAAATTTATTATATGGTATAGGCCTATTTATTTTCGGTGGTATGGCTTTAACAAATGTGACGACACCACTGCCATCAAAGGAGGAAACAAAAGAATTCCTTCTGTTTATTTTTGGATGTGCATTAATCTATTACTTTTTAGTAAGTGTATACTACTTAGGAGGATTATGGAGAAAGGTTTTTTATACGATGTTAATTCTGCTATTTCTGTTTAGTATATTTATGATTTTTTATTTGATAACACATTCAATACCGCACTAATAATAAGAAAGGACAAAGGGACAGGTATTCTGTCCCCTATTTCAGCTGGGACGATGAACCTGCCCCTCTGACCCGCAATACTCTTTAATCAGCCTAACTGCTTTTGTTTGGCTGATTCCAAGGTCGCTTGCTACTTTTCTGGAGGATTTATGAATCTGATAGGATCGTCTTACCAGGTTTCTTTTGGTCTCATCCAAAGCATTATCCAGAGTAGTGTAATGAGATGGGCAGACTGCTTGATTAGTACTTTCCTTGATCATGTCAGGGAGATCTGCAATCTGAATAATAGAGTTGCTGATGATGACTAATCTTTCAATCAGGTTTTCAAGCTGACGCACATTTCCCGGCCAGGAATAGTGAGTAAGGATATTTAGGCATTCTTCAGAAATGACTTTATTATCATTATATTTATGATTGAATTTATTCAGGAAATTGTAGGTAAGCGGGATGATATCTTCTCTTCTTTCCCGTAATGGCGGCAGGTGAATGTCAATGACATTTAAGCGATAAAACAAGTCTTCTCTAAATAACTTGTTTTCAATCATAGTCTGCAGATTCTGGTTGGTAGCCGCGATGATGCGGACATCAACTTTTTTCATTTCGCTGCTTCCTACAGGGATAAACTGTTTTTCCTGAATAAGCTGGAGAAGCTTAGCCTGCACGGATAGGGGCATTTCGCCGATTTCGTCCAGGAAGATGGTACCGCCGTCCGCTGCTTCTATTAATCCTTGTTTTCCTAACTTATTTGCCCCGGTGAAGGCGCCTTTTGAGTAGCCAAATAGTTCTGACTCCAATAATTCTTCCGGGATGGCCGCACAGTTAATAGCAAGAAAAGGTCGTTTATTTCGATTGCTGACTTTGTGAATATATTGAGAGAAGGCACCTTTTCCAGTTCCAGATTCTCCGAGAATCAGAATATTTGAATCAGTTGGAGCTACTTTTTTGCAAAACTCCAATATTCCTTTAATCTCCCCGCTATTGGTCACAATGGTGATTTCCTCATCTTCATCCTGCTGAGTTGATTTTGACTCAATTTGATCCTCAATCGCATTCATTATTTTCATTTTTTGTATTTCTGTAGATGTAATGACAACCAGTTCAATTTCATTTTTGTTATTTAAGATCGGGATGGCCGTAGTCATCAGCTCTGCCCCGATATAGGTCTGCTGTCTCATGTAGCACGGCTCTTTCCGCCGATAGACCTCAGGTACAATAGAAGGTTTCCAGTAGCCTTTTTCAAAAAGTTCCACATTGTACTTTCCGATGATGTCTTTTGGCTTAAGCCCGTAATGCCTCTCACATACCTTATTTACATATAAAATCCGCATTTCTCCATCCAAAACAAAGATCTCATCTGAGGAATAATCGAGAATTTTTAACAAGGTCTCCAGTGTCATTTCTACATTGCCTGTATTTGTTGGCATTTTCATTAGATGATCCCTCCTGAGTCATTTTTGGTTCGGATAAATCTGCGTAATGAGTCCATTTTAACTCAATATCACTTGTTTTTCAGTATATTTTTAATCTTTTGTTTAATTATAAAGGGTTTGCACTATTGGCACAGTACTTGCATTGAAAAGGAGTATAGAACGACATAAAGGAGGTTAGGGAATGGGAAATACCCCAAATATTCTCGATATCACCATTATTGGCGGAGGACCAGTTGGTTTATTTACCGCTTTTTATGCGGGAATGCGCCAGGCTTCCGTGAAAGTGATCGAGAGCCTGCCGCAGCTTGGCGGCCAACTATCAGCGTTATATCCAGAAAAATATATTTATGACATCGCTGGTTTTCCAAAGGTAAGAGCGCAAGAACTTGTAGATAATTTATTAAAGCAAATGAATCAATTTGAACCAAGCATTTGTTTAGGAGAATCAGTTGAAAGCATCTCCCGCCTGTCTGACCGGTCATTTGCAATCACAACAAATAAAGGCACCCATTATTCGAAGGCAGTGATCATTACCGCGGGAAACGGTGCTTTTCAGCCAAGAAAATTAAATATCGACAGCGAGAAAAAATATGAAAACAAAAACCTTCATTACTTTGTTAAAGACTTAAAGCAATTTGCCGGCAAAAAGGTGGTCATCTTTGGCGGTGGAGATTCCGCTGTTGACTGGGCATTGATGCTCGAGCCGATAGCCGAACAAGTAACACTGATTCACAGGAGAGATAAGTTCCGGGCTCATGAGCATAGTTTTGAAAAATTGAAAGATTCCAAAGTGGAAGTGCTGACGCCTTATATCCCACTGGAACTGGCTGGAGCAGATGAAATAGAAAACGTGATGGTGGAAAACACAAACAGCGGAGAAACAACGCTCATTCAGGCAGATGATATACTAGTGAATTTTGGATTTGTATCTTCTCTGGGTCCCATTAAAGATTGGGGTTTGGAAATAGAGAAAAATGCGATCTTAGTAAACTCCAAAATGGAAACGAATATTGCCGGGATTTATGCAGCAGGCGACATCTGCACCTATGAAGGCAAAGTAAAGCTGATTGCCAGCGGCTTTGGGGAGGCGCCGACTGCTATCAGTAATGCAAAGGTTTATATTGACCCAGCTTCAAAAGTACAGCCGCTCCATAGTACAAGCATGATGGCGAATAAGGAAAAAACCGGTTCAGCCATTTAATTTATAAAAATTCATATTAGAGGGAGATATATCATGACTGCTTACAATAAAGTGCAAAATGCAACAAACCGTACGTTTGAAAGAACATTAACCTATGACAAATACACAGATCCGAAAGTATTAGACAAAGAGATGGACCTTGTTTTTGCAAAGTCCTGGCAGCTCGTTGGGCATGTTAGCCAGGTGGAAAAGGCCGGAGACTTTTTTACTGCGGAGGTGGCGGGGGAGCCGATTATCGTTAACCGCGGGAAAGATGAAGTCGTTCGTGCTTTTTATAATGTTTGTCCGCATCGGGCGACAAAGCTTGAAAAAAATGAAGCCGGAAATAAGAAGATCCTTCAATGTGCTTATCATGGTTGGACATTCAAGCTTGATGGCCAGCTGAATAAAGCTCCTAACTTCAAAGGAGAAGATGAGGCGTGTGTAAAGGATGCCTGTCTGCGTTCTGTGCGAATGGAAATTTTAGAATCACTCATCTTTGTGAATTTGGATGACAATGCAAAGCCATTAAGCGAGTCATATGGAGATTTCTTCGAAAGATTAAGCAAGAATACATTTTTGAGTGAGCTAAAAAGAACCAGCCAAAAAACACGTACATTTAAGGCAAACTGGAAGGCCTTTATGGATAACTACTTGGAGTGTGACCATTGCCATGTTGCTCATCCAAGCTTCGTGGCGGCACTGGATATGAATGATTATCAGATTATTACGTGTGAGAACTATTCCATGCAAGGAACGGTTGTAAAGCCGGATAAAAAGTATGGAACGGTTAATTTAGATGAAGCGGAAATGCAAGGCGGCCAATTCTACTGGCTTTGGCCAAATCTGATGCTGACCATTTACCCTGGACCAGGCAATATGGCGACCATTCAAATCATTCCGATTGATCATGAGACATCCATGGCTGTCTATACTTATTACTTCCGCGATGAAAACCTCTCACAGGCAGAAAAGGATTTAATGACTTTCGCGGAGCAGGTCCGTTCAGAGGATATTGAGCTGGTGGAATTGGAGCAGATTGGCTTCCGTTCACGAGCGTTCAATAAAGGCAGATATTCGTCTTCAGAAAAGGCAATTGTTCAATTTCATGAAATGGTATTGGAGGCCCTAAATGAGTAAATTAACCGGAGTTCAGCCAACTAAGAAATATTTAATGATTAATGGAGAAAAAGTGGAAGCAAACCGTTACACATCCCTTTATTCACCTTATTCTGGGGAAGAAATTGCCCAAATCGCGATGGCCAGCAAAGAACAGACTGAAAAGGCCATTGAAGCTGCGTATGAATCCAGACAGTTGATGGCAAAAATGCCTGCCTTTAAGAGAGCGGAGATTTTAGAAAAAGTGGTTTCTCTTTTGACTGAAAAAGCGGATGAAGCGGCAGAGATCATTACCCGTGAGTCTTCCAAACCGATCATGTTTTCAAAAGCGGAAGTGGCCAGAACAATCGAAACCTATAAATTTTCCGCTGAGGAAGCGAAGCGCATTCACGGAGAAACGATTCCTTTCGATGCTGCATCGGGCGGTGTTGGCCGGATCGGCTATACATTAAGGGAACCGATTGGGGTCATAGGAGCCATCACTCCTTTTAACTTCCCTATGAATCTTGTAGCTCATAAGGTAGGTCCAGCGATTGCAGCAGGCAATACAGTGGTATTAAAGCCAGCCTCTCAGACGCCGCTCTCGGCATTGTTTATAGCAGAGTTATTTGAAGAGGCAGGGCTTCCGCCAGGGGTGTTAAACGTTGTGACCGGACCTGGAAGTGTAGTGGGAGAAGAAATTGTCAGAAATGACCTCGTCAGCATGGTCACCTTCACCGGCAGTCCTGAAGTAGGGATTGGGATCCGCAACAGGGCAGGTTTAAAGAAAACAACATTGGAGCTGGGCTCTAACTCAGCACTGATTATTGATAAAGATGCGGAGGTTGATCGAATCATTGACCGCTGCATTATGGGGGCTTTTTCAAATCAGGGGCAGGTCTGTATTTCGCTTCAGCGAATCTATGCACATGAAGATGTGTATGAAGAGTTCACAGAAAAATTTACTAGGGCCGCAAAGCAGCTGAAGGTTGGCGATCCGCTTGAGCCGGATACGTATATTTCTTCTTTAATTTCAAAAGGAGAGGCTGATCGAGTACTGGGCTGGATTGAGGAAACAAAGAGCAGCAGTGCTGAGATTACGGCTGGCGGAAGCCTTCGTAATGGAGTACTTGAGCCTACAATCATTACAAATGCCGAACATGATTTAAAAGTATCCTGCCAGGAGGCTTTTGCCCCCGTTGTCGTTGTAAATAAATTCAACTCCATTGAGAAAGCCATTGAGCAAGTCAACAACTCGCGGTTTGGACTGCAGGCGGGAATTTACACCAACAATGTGAAGCACGCCCTATATGCTTCACAGGAGCTGCATGTTGGGGGAGTCATAATCAATGATGTTCCAACCTACCGTGTTGATCAAATGCCATATGGCGGTGTAAAGGAAAGCGGCACCGGACGGGAAGGCATCAAATATGCAATAGAAGAAATGACCGAAATGAAATTAATTGTCTGGAATAATAACTGAAGGTGAAGGGAGAATTCTGTGAAAAATTATAAGATTGCGGTGATCGCAGGAGATGGAATCGGACCTGAAGTGATTGGCGAAGGGATTAAAGTATTGAATAAAGTGGCGGAAATTGATTCAGGTTTCAGCTTTAATTTCACTTATTTTCCATGGGGATGTGAATTTTATACTAAGCATGGAAAGATGATGGAAGACAATGGCATAGAGACATTGAAAGAGTTTGACGCCATTTACTTGGGGGCAGTCGGGTTTCCCGGCGTCCCTGACCATATCTCATTATGGGATTTGCTTTTAAGAATCCGCAAAGAGTTTCAGCAATACGTGAATATCCGGCCTGTCCAATTGCTGAAAGGGGCAAAAACTTCCTTAGTGGATGTAAAACGGGAAGATATCAATATGCTATTTATACGCGAAAATACCGAAGGAGAGTATGCTGGTGCGGGTGAATGGCTGTTTAAGGGGAAGCCGAATGAAGTTGTACTGCAAAACAGCGTGTTTTCCCGTAAAGGAACGGAAAGAATCATCCGGTATGCGTTTGAAACAGCCCGTAAAGAGGGCAGGTCTCTTACAAGCATATCGAAAGCAAATGCATTGAATTATTCAATGGTGTTCTGGGATCAGGTTTTTGAAAAAGTAAGCGCTGAGTACCCTGATGTGGAAACTGCCTCCTATCTGGTCGATGCCGCTGCCATGCTGATGGTTAAGGATCCAAAAAGGTTTGAAGTGGTCGTCGCATCCAACTTATTTGGAGATATCTTAACAGACCTGGGGGCTGCCATTGCGGGAGGAATTGGGCTTGCAGCTGGTGCCAATATTAATCCTGAAAGAGAATATCCGTCCATGTTTGAGCCTATTCATGGCTCTGCTCCTGATATTGCCGGAAAGGGGATTGCCAACCCGCTGGCTTCCATTTGGTCTGCCAGCCAGATGCTGGATTTCTTCGGGTATGAAAACTATGGGAAGCAAGTACTCGATGCAATAGAAGAGCTGCTGATAGAAGATCAGGTTCTGACACCTGATATGGGAGGAACAGCTTCTACAAGTGAAGTGGCCGATCGAATCATTGACCTCATAGATACCCGTATATCAGCGGGAAAAATAGGTGTTTAAAAGTCAATGGATATCATAGGAGGAAGATTGTTTCTTCCTATGGTATAGGTTGATTTTTCTCCTATTTCTTTTATACTTAACTTTTATTAGCAGGCTGCTTTAAACCTATTGTCACCTTATATATACTAGAATACTGGGTGCCGCAGAGTGACCGATTTTTCCAAAAACTGACCGAAAGAGATTACCATTTTTTGCGCGCCAGTTTGATTTACCTTACGTAAGTGTAGGTTTTAATCGCAAATTTCTCTGCTGAATAGTCTTGCTTTTTTTGAAGAGATTGGAAACCGCTTACATTTAAATTACTGAAAATTCAATATCTGACAAGGAGTGTTGATATGAACAGTAAAAGAACTGTCTTTTATTCCTCATTAGCTATAAGCTTGGCTTTGATTAGTGTTGGGGTGCTTGCTCCTGAAAAATTAGAGAGTTTCTCCAATAACTCTCTGGAGTTTATCTATAATAATTTAGGCTGGTTTATTTTGGCCAGTGTATTTTTCTTTTTTGCTTTTTGCCTGTATATTGGCCTCTCAAAGTTCGGGCATATCAGGTTAGGTCAAGACGATGACAGGCCAGAGTATAAAACAGCTACATGGGTAGGCATGCTGTTTAGTGCCTCCATTGGCATCAGTCTGGTATTTTGGGGTGTAGCAGAGCCTGTTTCATACTATATTGACCCTCCGTTCGGAAAAGGTTCTTCAGAAGAATCGGCAAAGTTAGCCATGCAGTTTGTTTATCTTCATTGGGGAGTCTCAGCCTGGGCGTGTTACGCTGTGGTAGGAGTATCTTTGGCCTTTTTCCAATTCCGCAAAAAGCTCCCTGCATCTTTAAGTTCTGTATTCTACCCTTTAATAGGCGACAAAATTAGAGGGCCTTTTGGCAAAATGATCGATATTATGGTTATTTTATCAATTGTTATTGGAATAGCAACTTCACTGGGCTTTGGTACATTGCAAGTGAATAGCGGCATGAATTATCTATGGGGTATTCCAGTAAGCTTCTACTCTCAAATGGCTATCATTCTGGTTGTTAGCTTAATATATGTGGGTTCTACGGTTTCAGGCCTTCAAGGGGCTATGAAGAACCTTTCAAACCTCAATATGGCATTGGCATTTGCGTTATTGGCTTTCATACTATTCCTGGGGCCGACTCAATCCATATTAAAAATCTTCGTTCAAGGCATAGGGGATTATGCTCAAAACTTTATTGGGATGTCATTTAGGACAGAACCTTATAGTGAGGGATCCTGGATTGCAAGCTGGACGCTGTTTTATTTTGGCTGGTGGATTGCCTGGGCTCCTCTTGTCGGCAGCTTCGTAGCCAGAATCTCAAAGGGAAGAACCATTAAGGAGTTTATGGTTGGGGCTATCTTCATTCCTGTTATAGGGGCTTTCTTCTGGTTTGCTGTAATGGGCGGATCAGCCATTGATCTGATTCAAAACATGGGGGAGAACGCTATTGCCACGGCAGTTTCTACTGACGTAACCTCTGCTTTGTTTAAGTTTTTTGACTATTTTCCAATGAGTGTATTTTTAAGTATTTTAGCAATGGTGTTAGTACTTGTTTTCTTTATTACTTCTGCCAATTCAGCTGTTTTCGTATTAGGGATGATCAGTGAAAATGGAAATCCGAATCCATCTCACTCAACGAAAATCATTTGGGGTATTGTCATTGCAGCGGTATCAGCTGTACTAATTATGACAGGCGGTTTGTCAGGGCTGCAATCTGCCTTAGTAGCAACTTCTATTCCATTAGCTATTCTAATGCTTGTGATGTGTTATTCAACTTATAAAGGATTGAAGGATGAGCTAAAAATGATGAGAGTAAGTAAAAGTCAGCAGGAGCGTATAGTTGATATTAGAAAAAAGGTGACAACGAAAAAAGCATAATTTTGGATTAATTAATATAAAAAGTGCCTGTCTCTTCATATGAATGAAGAGACAGGCACTTTTGCGTATTCTATTAGTGACTTTGCTTAACCGGTAGAGGGGGACGTGTTGCCATTTTTCTAATTAGTATTTTAAATGGCTTGTTTTTCAGTATTGTAAATAAAATACAACCAGCAATCACAATGAAACTGCCCACAGTCTGAATCCAGGTCATTTCTTCCCCTAAAAAAGCAAATGCCAAAACGGCTGTAAAAACGGGATTAAAGTTCAAGAACAATCCAGAGGTATTGGGGCCAAGTTTATTCACTCCGATATTCCAAAGGACCATACACAGGACGGTCGAAATCAGGCCGGTATATAAAATGGATTGAATAAAAGAAGCATTTATGTTCGATACCGTGAAGCTGGAAACACTAAAAGGAAGCAAGGCAAGAAGGCCGAAAATGCCAGAGTATAGAATTGACATCATCGGTGAGACGTTCCTCATCGCCCATTTGCTGCTGACAGAATAAATTCCCCACATACCTACAGCTGCCATCATATAGAGATCTCCTGCATTAAATGTCATTGAAAATAATAATTCCAAGTTCCCTTTTGAGAGGACAATCAGAACGCCGAATAATGAAACAAACATAGAAAGGAATTGAAGTGAATTCATTTTTTCTTTTAGAAAAATGAAAGAGAAGGCAGCAATCGAAAACATGTTCAAGGTTGAAATTAACCCAACATTCGTAGCTGATGTTTTTTCAAGTGCCATGAATTGCAGAGCCTGAAACAAAGCAACCCCCGTGATACCCATCAGCAATAATGGCAGGATGGCATTTTTCGGCGGCAGGAGCCGTTTCTCTTTATGCCAGACAAGAGGAACAAGACATATAATGGCGATGGTCCATCTTAAAATGGTTAAGGTAATAGGAGATGCGTGGTCCACAAGCGTTTTTCCAACAATAAAATTTCCGCCCCAAAGTAAGCTTGTTAATAAAAGGAGAAGATAATATTTCACGTCATTTAGCCCCATTTCAGAGCCATTGTGCACAATGACATTGTTTATATGAATAATTTTAACATTTTTTATATTAAACAAAAGATAATTTTGTATAATGAAGTTAATTTAAAATAATTAAAAGTTTATTAGATAATAAGTATGAAAAGTTCAGTTTTGATATGTGATTTGAAAAGGATTTGGAATAATTGAAAAGGGTGGATGGACAGTGGAATCGATTGTAAGTAAGGTACTGGATCACCTGGATATAAAAATCTTGGATTTGCTTCAAAAGGATGCGCGGATTAGCAACCTGGAACTGTCGAAAAGGGTGAACCTGTCAGCTCCGGCTGTTCATGCAAGAATTAAGCGGCTGGAAGCGGAAGGGTATATCCAGGAGCATGTCGCTATTCTAAGCCATGAGAAGCTGGGCTTTGATTTATTATGCTTCGTGTTTATGAGCACCAGTATGCATCAGGCGGAAAAACTGGAATCTCTTGAAAAGACGCTGGAATCCATGAAGGAAGTTTTAGAATGTCATTGTTTAACAGGAGAGTATGATTATCTTTTGAAAGTGGCGTGCAAGGATCGCAAGGGGCTGGAGATGTTCATCAGGAAGCTGAATGAATTGGGAATCACGAAAATACAGACCAGCCTGGCGCTGAGGGAGATAAAAGATTCGACGGTACTGCCGATTCAGGAATAGCATTGTTATGGGAAAAGTGAAACCTTTTCCAGAAAAAATCGTAGTAGAATCTAGAAACAAAGTTCAGGAGGGATTAGGTTGACGAAAAAGCTCGCGCAGCTCCAAACCCGGTATTATGTGCTTTTTGGCGCAGCATTGGTTCTGTGATCGGATTAGTGGCTTATGTGAAAGATTGGATTTAAACGATGGACGGGCAGCCGATTAGCTTTTCTGTATGAGTGGTATTCTTGACTGTGTTTAAAACAAACATAATCAGGAAAAATACATATAAGTACTTGTGCAGGGGAGGAAACAAAAATGCCATATGATAAACTAAGTGATCTGCCAGACTTCGTTAAAGACAATCTTCCGCATCACGCCCAGGAAATCTTTAAGGAAGCGTTTAATTCTGCAAGTGAAGAGTATGACGAAGAAGAAACGGCCTTTAAGGTGGCCTGGAGTGCAGTGAAGAAGAAATATGAGAAGAATGATGATGATAAATGGGTTGAAAAGGAAGAGTAAATAGGTAAAAGGTGTCCCGTTTGAGGACACCTTTTTTCAATCTTCTTCCGCTTCATTCTCAACATATTTCTTCAAGTTCTGGTATTGTTCTTCAAACACAAATTTAGCCGTCCAGCCTAAAAGCTTGGTTGTCAGCTTATAAAAGAGGCTGCTCGGAATCAGGCTTGCTTCTACAATCAGGCGCGTCCCGTCATGTTCCCTTGATAAGAGATACCTTGAAATGCTTAATCCCTCTTTGGAATGGGAGTGCATAACCACTTTATAGGGAGCCTCATATTCGATCAGCTCGGAATCGATTTTGAGTATTTTTTTATCCAATTTCTGAACGGTAACAAATTTAGTCCCAGGCTGCGGGATTGGTTTATTTTCCTCATTGTCATATATGTTTTCGATCAGCATGGTATTCCAGAGCTTTATTTTTTCATCGTCATCCACGTATTTAAAAACCAGATCAATGGGGGCGTGAATGACATCTTCATACCTGTAAACCTTTATTTCTTCCATTTTAAAATCCTCATTTTCTATTTAATCAAAAGCATCTTACTAGTTTTTTCGGCCAAGCTTGCTGGAATTTAATAAAGGGAAAAATTTTGTAAATTTTCTGAAACCAACTAAGCACTTATCCGTATATAAAAATAAGAGGTGATGGACATGTCAGGAATAATTATTATGGGTTTGCTTCTTATTATTGTAATTGGTATTAGTGGTTCCAAACCATCAAAACGTACTTATGATAGTGGGAATTCCTCCTCCCATTATTATATAGGAGATTATAGCAGCAGCTCGGATAACTGTGAGAGTTTCGGAGGAGATAGCGGCGGGTGCGGAGGCGGCGGTGACTGAATCCAGGCCAATTATTAATAAATAGAGGTGCTAAATGAACTATCTTTGGAAACTGGCTGCCGGTTTATGGCTGGTTATGGCATTGACAGGATGCATAGCGGAAGAATATGATTTCACTCCGCCAGCTGTAACTCTCTCCAACACCGATAGTGTACAGTCAGCAGAATTAAAGGAAGCAAATGTTGATTGGAGAGGAGAAAATAACAAACAGATCAAAAAAGAAACAGATGATTTGTTATCATTTGCGAAGAAACAGAAAACATTGACCTATAATGCCGGGCAAAAAATAGATCTGCTGTTTGACAATGAAGATTTTATGGTGGAAGAGTTATCAGTTTCCCTTTGGAAAAATGATAAGGAGATTCAATTGGATTTAAATGAACATCGTTCTTTTTCTCTTCCTGAAGAAGAAGGTGAATATGTAATAGAAGTGTATCTTTGTTCTGATAAAGGAAGCGCACAATATGCAGGGAATGTGGTCATTCAGTAATTGGAGGGTCTTTCAAATTTGGATTTAATTTTTCAGAATTATGGAATTCTGTTTAGATTCAGGATATAAAAACTCCCAAAAAGTCTGGAAAAAGAAATTTGGAGAACCAGACTACCCTGTAAAATGTTACTGGGGAGAAGGGGCTCATCATATGATTTGGCGAGTCAGGCTGATTCTATCCATACTTTTCGCCATTGAAATAGGAGATTAGGGTAAGGTTATCTCTCCCTATAAAAAGAAGTTTTTCCTCCATCTTCATACAAAGTGAGGAAAAACTTCTTTGCAGTTCCAATTGGTCGTGTACTCTGCTCCTTATTTACTAAGGAACGATCCTGATCAGTTTAAACAAGGATTTTACCTAAAGCCGCCTCGTCTGCAATAATGGTCACAGCGGGGTGTTTTTTTAATATTGATGCTGGGAAGCTTTCGTTTACTTCTCCCTCCAAGAGCTGCTCTAAAGCTGCACTTTTTGCATCTCCCGAGACAAGCAATAGTATTTCCCTGCTGCGCATAATGCTCGTAATTCCCATGGTAATGGCATGAGAGGGAACTTCATTCATGCTGTTAAAATATCTTGCATTGGCTTTGCGTGTGGAAGGTGTTAATTCGACTATATGTGTTTCGGAGTCAAAGGATGTTCCTGGTTCATTAAAGCCGATATGGCCGTTGCTGCCGATGCCCAGAACTTGAAGGTCAATGCCTCCATGTCTCTTTATCAGAGATTCGTAGTCCCTGCATTGCTGCTGGGGATTGATTTTATCGCCAGAAGGAACATGAGTATTCTCCTTTTGAATATCAATATGATTAAATAAATGCTTGTCCATAAAATAACGGTAACTATTCGGGTCTATACCAGAAAGCCCCAAATATTCATCCAGATTAAATGTTGTTACGTCCCTGTAGGATGTATGCTTCTTTTGATGATCGTCTATCAATCGATCATACAATCCAACTGGGGTACCGCCTGTTGCCAATCCCAGCTTAATATCAGGGCTGCGGCGAACTCTTTCGATTAAAAATCCCGCTGCTTTTTGACTCATTTCATCATAATTTTTTGCTTGTAAGACTTTCACTGCTGTTCTCCTCCTCGATGATAGGCAAGCTCTCCGCGGCAAAATGTCATGGCTGCTTCAAGCTGCTCATCCAATATCACGATATCAGCATCTTTTCCAATGCTAAGGGTTCCTTTGCGATCAATGACATTTAACTGCTTAGCCGGATTTACAGAAGCCATTTGGATTGCATCTTCCAGTGAGCAGCCCGTGAAAGCCATCATATTTTTCATTGCATTTCCGAGTTTTAGAATGCTCCCTGCGAGGGTCCCATCCTGTAAAACAGCCTTCCCGTCTTCAACCGTTACAGCCTGTCCGCCAAGATCATAGACTCCACTTTTTAAGCATTTGGCACGCATGGCGTCTGTGATAAGAATCAGTTCTTTTTCGCCTTTTTGCTGAAAGGCAAGCTTCATCATTTCAGGACGTACATGAACACCGTCGGCGATTAATTCTGCTGTTAATTCTTCGCGAAGCAAAGCAGCACCCACCACACCGGGTTCCCGATGATGCAGGCCGCGCATTTGATTAAATAGGTGTGTGACATGTTTAGCACCAGCCTCAATAGCTTGGGAGACTTCTTCATATGTGGCATCGGAATGGCCGATAGAAGCAATAATGCCGTTTTCATCCAGGTATTTCACCATTTCCATGCCGCCTGGCTGTTCAGGAGCCAGTGTAACAATTTTTACCGTTTTATTTGCGAGATTATTCCACTTTTCAAATTGCTCAATACTGGAATTTACAATGAACTCCTCAGGCTGAGCACCAGCTTTGGACTTATTGACATAAGGTCCTTCAAGGTGGATGCCAAGAATTTCTGCTTTACCGGGAGGCTGATTCTTCTGTATATAGCCCCCAGCGTTTATTAGAGCCTTTTCAATGGCTGTTTGGCTCTGAGTCATTGTTGTGGCTAAGAAGCTGGTAGTTCCTTCTTTAGGAAGAGCAGCAGACATGATCTCTAACGCCTCCACTGTGGCATCCATCACATCAGCACCATTAACTCCATGTATATGAATATCTATTAGTCCGGGAATGGCCAGAAAGGAAGAGGGAACTTCCATCACTTCAACTCCCTCCGGTGATGGAAGTTCCGTGATTGGTCCAATCCCGATTATCTGGTGATCCTGCAATAGAATATAGCCTTCTTCAATCTTTTGGTCTTCCGCATATATTTGCATTCCTTTAAGCAAAATAGCTTTCAAGGTAAACAACTCCCTTTGTGCAGATCAGCTGGTTAAGTCTCGCTAATCTCTATAGTATTCATAACCAATGTTTCAAGAGCTCCCTGTTTTCCGGGTGAAGGAAGCTTCTTTCTAGTAGATATTCTACTATCAGGAATGAATGAAAAGTAGATACATACTCTAAATTGAACGTGTTTTCAGTGTTATCGGGGAATTGATGAAAAGAATTGAAACCGATTTCAACCTCATTGAACTTCGGCAGCTGCGAATATATGATACGGACAGGAGGGAAAAAACAACAAGATTTCTCATCAAGATAAAGGGGGTCAACATCAATGAAAAAAGCTTTTGAAAAAGCACAGCAATTTGGTAAATCATTCATGCTGCCTATTGCGGTTTTACCGGCAGCAGGCTTGTTATTAGGAATAGGCGGAGCGCTGTCCAACCCGAATACGGTTTCAGCATATCCTTTTTTAGATATCAGTTGGCTACAGGCCATTTTTACAATAATGAGTGCCGCAGGTTCAATCGTATTTGCCAACTTGCCGATCATATTTGCGGTAGGGGTAGCGATCGGTTTAGCACGTTCAGATAAAGCAACGGCTGGATTAGCAGCCATGATTGGTTATTTTGTTATGAATAGCACCATTAGTGCACTGCTTTCATTAACCGGAGACTTGGTGAAGGATAATTTGGCAGGAGCCGGTCAAGGAATGGCTGTTGGGATTCAGACTTTGGAAACGGGGGTATTTGGCGGGATTATCGTCGGGATAACAGCTGCTGCCCTGCATAATAAATACAATAAAATTCAGCTGCCTCAAGTGTTAGGATTCTTTGGAGGATCTCGCTTTATTCCTATAGTCGTTTCATTTGCTTCAATTTTTGTAGGAGCGATTCTATTTGTAATATGGCCTTATTTTCAGGCATTAATCAATGGGCTGGGGTCAGTGGTTACAGGCACCGGGGAAATCGGAACCCTTTTCTATGGATTTATTTTGCGTATGCTTGGACCGCTTGGCCTGCACCATATTTTCTACCTTCCTTTCTGGCAAACCGCTCTTGGCGGAACACTGGAGATTGGCGGAAAATTAGTCAGCGGTACACAAAATATCTTTTTTGCGCAATTGGGTGACCCATCGACTGAACAATATTACGAAGGGGTATCCAGATTTATGTCAGGCCGTTTTATTACAATGATGTTTGGCCTGCCGGGAGCTGCATTGGCCATCTACCATTGTTCTAAAAAGAAAAACAGAAAAGTGGTAGCAGGTATTTTGCTTTCAGCAGCGTTAACATCATTCCTGACTGGTATCACAGAACCGCTTGAATTCAGCTTTTTATTCGTGGCACCTCTTCTTTATTTAGTGCATGCTATTTTTGATGGTTTTGCTTTTATGATGGCAGACATTTTCAATATTACTGTTGGTCAAACCTTCTCAGGCGGATTTATTGATTTCATTTTATTTGGAATTCTTCAAGGTGCCGATAAAACAAATTGGCCATATGTATTGATGGTAGGGATTCCATGGTTCTTCCTATACTACTTTACCTTTAAATTCTTAATCAGAAAAAAGAACTTCAAAGTTCTTGGACGTGAAGACGAAGAACAGGCAGCAGAGCAAGTTTCAGCTACAGACCGTGCCAAAACAATTGTAGAAGGATTGGGCGGAACAAATAATATTGATATTGTTGATTGCTGTGCGACTCGTCTCCGGGTCACTGTTAAAGATGATTCCCTGGTGAAAGATGATATCATTAAACAGACTGGATCAAAAGGAATTGTGAAAAAAGGAACGGGTGTTCAAATTATTTATGGACCACAAGTCACCATTGTTAAAAACGAAATAGAAGAGTATCTAGGTCAGTAATAAATAATAAGGACGTGTTTTTAAATGCATCAAGTGCTGAAACAGATCAAAAACGGGCTAATTGTTTCCTGCCAGGCTTTAGAAGGAGAACCTCTTCATAGCTCGTTCATTATGGGACGTATGGCATTGGCTGCAAAAGAGGGAGGAGCTGCTGGCATTCGTGCCAACTCTGTCCCTGATATAAAGGAAATAAAAAAACAAGTGGATCTTCCTGTAATTGGCATCATTAAACAGGTATACAAAGACCATCCTGTCTTTATTACACCAACGATGAAAGAGATCGATGCCTTAGCTGAGACAGGTGTCGAAATTATTGCAACAGATGCAACGAACCGGATTAGGCCGGATGGAAAGGATCTGAAATCGTTTTATCAGGATGTAAGATCAAAGTATCCAGATATACTGCTGATGGGCGATGTCTCTTCAGTAGAAGAAGCTATATTTGCCGATGAGCTCGGATTCGATATTGTCGCACCGACATTATACGGATATACAGAAGAGACAAACGGTTTGAAAATCGATGATCATGACTACACCGTTATTAAACAAATCGTCAAAGAAGTGAAGCATGCTAGGGTTATAGCTGAAGGAAATGTTTCAACTCCGGAAATTGCCCGTTCAGTACTGGACTTTCATGTTCACTCGGTTGTGGTTGGCGGTGCGATAACCAGACCTCAGATTATCACGAAAAGATTTGTAGATGCTATTAAAAAATAAGATCAGCTGAAAATAACTCAGTCTTCTGACTGTGTTGTTTTCAGCTTTTTGCTTTAGTGAAAAAAGGTATAGATATTTCATAGTTTTCTGCCCTTTGAATAAAAATAAGGTTAACATCTTGTATAATGAGCCTATGGATTATTAAAAAGGAGATAGAATATGGAATATCTCGGTGAAAACCTTCTTCATAGCATAGCCTGCTCTATGGAGAAATTTACAATCTCGGAGTCGGACTTAGCAAAGTATATAATTGAAAATCCGGATGAAATCAGCCAAATGTCTATTAATCAAATCGCTAAAAAAATTCATATTTCCCCAGCTACAATCACCCGTTTTTGTCAGAAAATCTCTTTTACAGGTTTTAATGAATTTAAGCATGAATTAAAAAGATATATCGATTTAACGAACAAACCGACTGTGTCCAGTGATATTAAGGAGATTGATTATTTTTCCAATCTCTATCAAAACCATTTGGAGATCATCGAAACGACTTTTCGAAAAATGACTTATTTTGATATTCAGCAAGCTGTTTCTCTTTTAACGGAAGCGGAGAAAGTGCATGTATATGGCATCGGCAACTCAGGGATTGCAGCACAGGAGTTTAAATGGAAGTTTTTCCGGATCGGAATCCAGGTTGAGTCGATTACAGATCCTCATCAAGCTGTCATGGATGCAGCATTAAGCTCAGACAGAAGCCTTGTCATTGGCATTTCTGTTTCAGGGAACACAAAAGAAATAATCGACGCTGTTAAAATTGCTAAGAAGCAAGGTGCGTCGGTCCTTGCCATCACAAGTGAGAAAACATCCGAACTCTCCCGGCTGGCAGATCTATCCCTTCTGGTAATGAGTAAAAGCAGTATGCATATGGGCCAGAATATTTCTCCAACGCTGCCGCTCTTCCTGCTCTTTGACCTGCTGTATACAGAACTTGTTGCAAAAGATTATGTCAATCGTGTTCAGATTCGGGATAAGACATTGAGGGCCTTGAAGGATATTTAATGAGGGGAATGGCATAAATGAAGATAAGACATGGAACAAAGAAGAGCCCTTAATGTAAAGGCTCTTTTACCGTTTCTTCACTGCTGGAAGAATTCAATGCGAATATTCCGCCGATAATCAGTATGATTCCCAGGGTCTTCATGGTGCTGAATGCTTCTCCCCATAAAATGGCGCCTATAAAAGCAGTCAACGCGGTTCCTGCACCAGACCAAATGGCATAAGCCAGGCTTAATGGAAGGGTTTTAAGACATAATGATAAGCAATAAAATGAAAGTGCATAGCCAAATACGACTCCTGCAGATGGCAGGAGCATAGTTAATCCATCCGACAGTTTGAGCATGGTAGTGGCAAAAATCTCTCCAGCGATTGAAATTGTTAAGAATACATAACCTCTCATACTAATGGCCTCCACCGCTATTCAATAAGATGACGCCGCCGACTATCAAAGCCAATCCCAGAAGCTTTTTGCCATTTATATTCTCTTTGTAGATAAAGATCCCGACTAAGGCTGTCAGCACAGTCCCGAGACCGGCCCAGATCGCATAGGCAACGCCTAGAGGCAGCGTTATTAACGATAAAGATAGCGCGTAAAAAGCGACACTGTATCCAATGATTACACCAATGGATGGCAGGAGCTTTTTAAATCCGTCTGCTGCTTTAAGCAAGGAGCTGCCAGCCACTTCACTTACAATGGCTAATGCTAAAAGAAAATAGGCATTCATATAGTCTCCCCGTTTCTTCTGCGAATGGTTTCAATTTATTTTACCTTTTCGATGGCTTCTTTTGCCAAGTATATGAATAGGTGAAACCAATTTATTTCCAAATCGTATTAATAGGTATAGTCATATTGAGACCCAAGTTGGAGGCTTGTTAATGAACTTCATAACTCGAAAAACAAAATCATTTTGGATAGATCAAATAGCCGGCAAGAGCTGTGAAATAACGGATCCATTTGATTTCTCCTGTATGGATCGATATGTTGAGGGGAAAAGGGTTGTGCTGCTGGGAGAGAGCAGCCATGGAATCGGAGATTTTTATAGAACTAAAGTGAATATGATTAAGTATTTGCATGAGGTCCATGGATTTAATGCTGTTGTATTGGAGAGTGGTTTACTTGAAGCGGTATTAAGCAGATGTCTGCTGAAAGACCTTCCTGCTAAAGAACAAATTCAGCACAGTCTTCTTGATATTTTTCATAGCGAAGAGATGCTTCCTTTATTTCAGGAGTCCTGGGCGGATAGCCTTCATATTTCAGGAATGGATATTCAGCCTGCATATCAGCAGGTATCCCATAGGATGCTGGACTGGCTCAAACTACATACTGACGAAGAAATGGTTTCTTCAATCAATCGGGCAGAAACCGTATTCTTTGAAATCGATGAGGAGATTAGGGGACAAGCCAAAATACCGAAAATGGTCAAAGAAAAGATACGAATGTGCATGGGTTTATATCAATCATGCCTGGAGCTTTTTGCAAGCAGGGTAATTGAAGCTAATCGGGAAAGAGAAGAAATCCTGAAGGTTATTGGACAGGGGCTGAAAAACCGTCTGAAGTGGCTGGAAATCAATACAAAAAGCTGGATGGCATCTGGTGTCATGCGGGGAACGAATATGTTCAAAAATCTGCAGTGGTTATTAGAAGAGCATTTCAAGGGTGAAAAGCTCATTGTCTGGGCTCATAATTTTCATATTAGAAAAAGCAAAACACTGACCTCAAGCCTTTTGGGAATTACGACTGTCGGACAGCTCTTGTCCAATAGCAGATATAGTGATCAAGTTTATTCAGTAGGGTTTTATGCAGGAGAGGGTGAGTTTGCTTCCCTGCTAAGAGTTAACTTTTCTATTGATGCCACCAAAAATAAGCACCTGGAAAGTTTGTTTATGGAGGCTTGCGGACATGACAGCTTTGTGCCGTTATGTGACAAGGGGCTGCCGGAGCGCAATTGGATGAAGCGGAGATGGCAGCTCCTTGAAGCAGGAATGATGGGACAGCTGCCGATTTCCATTTATCCTCAAAAGCATTATGACGGCATCTTTTTTTGCAGAGTGGTGCAGCCGCCCGTTTATTTAGAGCGATGAAGGGGTGGGAACAGCATGAAATTTTTAGTTAGCATGTATGCGGTTATGGCGATTATGGTTTTAGTTAATCTGACAAGTGAATTTATATTAAATGGAGAGTACTCGGCGATGGCAACCTGGCTTACCGTTACTTTATTTTTCCTGGGGACTTTATTTTTTATTAATGCAAGGTCCTGCTTCTCCAAAAAATGAGTGCTGGGACATCAATCCGTGATGAATAATGGGCAGTCAAAAGGCTATCCTGTTCCAGAAATGCCGGACATGCCGAATGAACATGCACCTGGGCTTTTTGATTTGAATAATTAGTTTTTTTCGAATGGCGTCCTGAATATAGGACGCCATTTTTCTATATATATTTTAAGGTTTCCTTTAGCATTTTTGGGGAATCTATAGTTATCAACGAAGAATATGCTGCTAAAAGGAGTGCTGCGGATGGAGTCCATATGGCTGGAGTATGCCTGGGCATTATTGATATTAATTGGACTGGAAGGATTGCTGTCAGCGGACAATGCCCTTGTTCTGGCAGTCATTGCCAAGCATTTACCGGAAGATGAGAAGAAAAGGGCAATCAATTATGGAATAATTATGGCATTTGTTTTCCGATTTGGTGCGCTGTTTGCCATATCTTTTATTGCAAACGTATGGCAGATACAGGCTATTGGAGCGGCCTATCTATTGTACCTTGGCTTAAAACATGTGATTAAGGCCAAGTTCGGTAAAGAAAATAAAAATATTCGCGAGGATGTGAAGAAAGACGCAGCCGGGAAAGGATTTTGGCCTACTGTAGGAAAGATTGCATTAGCGGATCTTGCCTTTGCCATCGATTCGATTCTTGCGGCTGTTGCACTGGCACTTGGACTGCCGGATTCACCGCTTGATGATTTCGGCGGCATGGATGGAGGCCAGTTTATTGTCGTCGTTTTAGGCGGGATTGCCGGACTGATCCTGATCAAATTCGCAGCTACCTGGTTTGTGAAGCTGCTTGCCAAACGGCCTGCATTGGAAACAACGGCCTATGCGATTGTCGCCTGGGTTGGTGTCAAGCTTGCTGTTATCACACTTGCCCATGAGGATATTGGTGTCCTTGATCATCATTTTCCTCATAGTACAGGCTGGACTATCGTCTTCTATGGCGTATTAGTGGCCATTGCGCTGCTTGGGTGGTTTGCTCCGGGTAAGAAACAAACGGAGGGTGAAGCTTTATAAAGAGAAATGCGTTGATCTTAGGATTAACGCATTTTCTTATGGACAGCTTTTGCGGGCTGTCTTTTTTGATTGGGAAAATAAAACTGCTGAACATTCGATTAAAGTATAAAAAATTACAGGTGATATTAAAAGAGTGCTAGTGATAACGCTTTCATGAACTGGGAATAAAGTTATAATTTTTCCTGTAGACAGGTAATTCTTATCCATTATAAAGGGGGAAAAAGAATGAAAAGAAAGTGGAAAGTCGTTTCTCTTATGTTGTTGATATTTGCATTTATTGCAGCAGGGTGCAGCCAGGGAACCGGCGGCGGAAGCAGTGAAGTAAGTGTCGGGATTGTTTTGCCAACGAAAGATGAGCCTAGGTGGGTTCAGGATGAGCAAAGATTTAAAGATGCGTTAAAAGGAACGGAATACACAACTGAAATTTTATTTAGCCAGGGATCTTCGGCTAAGGAAAAAGAAAATGTAGAGACTTTGCTGAACAAAGGGATTGATGTACTGATCATCTGTCCTCAAGATGGTGATGCAGCTGCAGCGGCGGTTGAAGCCGCAAAGAAGGATGGCGTAAAAGTCATTTCCTATGATCGTTTAATTACTAACACAGATGCAATTGATTATTATGTAACATTTGACAGCCTTGCAGTAGGAGCTGCACAGGCACAATATTTAGTTGACAACGCAAAGGGCAAGGACGTGCCTCTGTACCTATATGCCGGCGCTGCTTCTGATAATAATGCCTTCTTATTCTTCCAGGGAGCATGGAGCGTGCTTCAGCCTAAAATTTCAGATGGCACATTCAAGATTGCTAACTCAAGCGAAGCCGAAGCTTTGAAAGATACAGCTGATCTGTCCCGTGACCAGCTAAGCAAAATTATTGGTCAGGTAACAACGAACTGGGATCCTAACGAAGCAAAGAACAAAGCGCAAACCCATTTGACAGCAGCCTCTGACGATCTGAAGGGCGATGTGGCTATTCTTGCTCCGAATGACGGAACTGCCCGTTCCATTGCAGATGTATTTGGAACTGACAGCGCAGTATTCAGCTATCTTGTGACAGGTCAGGATGCAGAGAAAGCTTCCATTCAATACGTTATTGATGAAAAGCAATCCATGACAGTATTCAAGGATGTTCGTACTCTCGTAAAAGATGCAATGGGCATGGCGATTGATATCCTTGAAGACAAAGACCCTGAGACAACTGGATCTTACGATAACGGCAAGATTGAAGTTAAAGCAAAGCAAACAGATGTAATCGTTGTCGACAAAGATAACGTAAAAAATGAACTGATCGATTCTGAATACTATAAAGCAGATGAATTTACAGGGCTTTAATCAATAAGGACGAGAAGTAGTGATAGATGCGTCTATCACTATTTCTCCTTCTGAATAGCTGTTTGGCTAAGGGGGAGTCATAATGAGCGAAAATATTTTGGAAATGCACGGAATCTCCAAAGAGTTTACAGGTGTTAAAGCGCTCAGCAATGTCAATTTCAAGGTGGAGAAAGGTGAGATACACTGCTTAATCGGTGAAAATGGAGCGGGCAAATCCACTCTGATGAAGGTGCTCAGCGGCGTATATCCTTATGGCACATATGAGGGTGATATTGTATTTGAGGGCAGTGTGCAGCAATTCAACAAAATTAGTGACAGTGTAAAGGCAGGAATCGTCATTATCTACCAGGAGCTTGCCTTGTTTCCTGATCTCACAGTCTATGAAAATATTTTTGCGGGCAATGAAATCAAGCAAGGGGGAATCGTCGATTGGAACCGGACCATTGCTGAAGCTAAAAAAATGCTGGATAAGGTTAAGCTCGATGTGAACCCTGAGATACTCGTTAAAGACCTGAGCGTTGGAAAACAGCAGTTGGTCGAAATAGCCAAAGCTTTAAGCAAGGATGTGAAACTGCTTATCCTGGATGAACCGACTGCAGCATTGAATGAAGATGACAGCGAAAATCTGCTGGATTTATTAGGTGAGCTGAAAAAGCAGGGAATTACCTGCATTATGATCTCCCATAAGCTGAAGGAAGTCATTTCCATTGCAGATAAGGCTACGGTGCTTCGTGATGGCCAAACAATTTGTACCCTGGACGCAGCAAAAGGTGAAATCTCTGAAAATGTCATTATCAAAAACATGGTTGGCAGGGAGATTGAAGATATTTATCCGAAGAGGCCGAACAAGACGTTTGGTGATCCTGTTCTTGAGCTTCGCAGCTGGTCTGCGTATGCTGTGCATTTGGGCAGGCAGGTTGTAAAAGATGTTAATTTTCATGTTCAAAAAGGAGAAATTGTCGGGATTGCTGGCTTGATGGGGTCAGGCAGGACAGAACTTGCCCTGAGTATTTTCGGAAATCCAAAATCTTATAAATTGCAAGGCGAGCTCCTGGTGGATGGCGTTCCAAAGACGCTGAAGCATCCGAGTGACGCCATCAGGTCAGGGATTGCGTATGTGACGGAAGACCGAAAAGGGGACGGCCTGTTTTTAATACAGGACATTAAAAACAACATTTCTGCAGCAAATCTCAAACGGGTTGCAGTAAATGGAGTGATTAACGATAACGAAGAAGTGAAGGAAACAGCGGAATATAAAAAGTCCATGTATATCAAAGCTTCATCACTTGAACAGGTTGTCGGCAACTTAAGCGGAGGAAACCAGCAGAAAGTATCCCTGGGCAAATGGCTATTTGTCGGGCCGAAATTGCTGATTCTGGACGAGCCGACGCGTGGCATTGATGTGGGAGCTAAGTTCGAGATTTATACGATTATGAACCAATTGATTGAGGAAGGCATGAGCATCATTATGATTTCTTCGGAACTGGGTGAAGTTCTTGGGATGAGCGATCGTGTCTATGTCATGGCGGAAGGCCAAATGAAAGGTGAGCTGTCGATTGAAGAAGCCAATCAGGAAAGTATTATGCAGCTTGCTACGCAATAGGAGGTTAATCTAATGGAATTTATTAACGAAGCGAAGACGCTATTTAAAGATAATATCCGTGACTACGGCATGTACATTGCCTTATTCGTTATTATGCTCACTTTCACCATTATGACTGACGGGCTGTTTATGTCTTCACGAAATATAAGCAACATGCTTGATTCAACGGGGTACATTGCTGTCCTGGCAGTGGGGATGACGCTGGTTATCGTGATTCGCCATATTGACCTCTCAGTCGGATTTGTTGCCGGCTTTTTGGGGGCCATTGCTGCAATTCTCCTGACGGGAATGGGAGTGCCTTTTTATATCACTATTCCGGTTATTCTGGCGCTGGGTATTTTTGTCGGACTGTTCAACGGTCTTCTAGTTGCAAAATTTGGTATCCCATCCTTTGTTGCTACACTTGCAGGAATGCTGATCTTCAGAGGAGCCCTTCTTCAGGTAACAGAGAAAACAGGGACCATTATCATCAAGGATGACGGATTTAACGCAATCGGGAACGGATTTATTCCTTCCGTTATGCAAGTGAATGGACTGCACCTGCTTACACTGATTCTGGGATTACTGGCGATATTGCTGTATATATACAGTGAAATTTCCACCCGGACAAAAAAGATCAACTATCAATTCGAGGTAGTGTCTAAAGGGATTTTTATTGTCAAATTAGTTTTCGTTTCAGCTATCATTTCCTATATTACATGGATCCTCGCAGGCTACAACGGATTTTCCTGGACAGTTGTCATCATGCTTTTAGTGGTTGTCGTCTATCATTTCCTGACAACGAAAACCGTGCTCGGAAGACATATATATGCAGTAGGAAGCAATCCGGAAGCGGCACATCTGAGCGGAATCAATGTAAATAAAATTACGTATATAGTCTTCGGTTCAATGGGGATGCTGGCAGCCCTTTCAGGTATATTATTTACCTCCCGGCTTCAGTCAGCGACTACTACTGCCGGGACATTATTTGAACTTGATGCCATTGCAGCTGCTTATGTTGGCGGGGTTTCATCAGCAGGGGGCGTGGGCAAAATCACCGGTGCTATTATTGGTGCTGTGGTCATGGCCTCTTTATCCAGCGGTATGAATCTGCTCGGAGTAGGGGTTTCCCTCCAGTATATGATCCGTGGAGGCGTATTGGCGGGTGCTGTGATCTTTGATGTCATGACTCGGAAGAAGAGAGGCTAGATTACCAGTTTCCTGCATTCATAGTTTTGAAAATGGGGCATCCGGCAAGGGTGCCTTTATGATGCAGATGGGCAGCATTCCATAAAGCACTGATTATCCTCTTGTTAACACCAAACAATCCTCTCACTTTCTAACTCTTCTATCAGCCTTAAAAAGGTGATAGAATTAAAATTATTTAACTATTCATACTTAGAAACGGAGATACAGCCTTGCGTAAAACGGGTATTTTTATATTTTGTCTAACATGTATCGTCCTTGGTTATTTCACATTCACGCTTTACAAGAAAGCGTTTACATCCGAACGGGATCTTCCGGCAGCATCAGATGGACAGGAAGTGAAATACCGGCTGGTTCTGATAACGCAGGAATTAGAGACCCCTTTTTGGGATAAGGCAGGTATTGCTGCACGGGAACAAGCACGGAAGGATGGGGCAAGTCTGGAAGTCTGGGGAAGCTATGGAAAGAATCAAGAGGAATTTTTAAAAAAGCTGGAGATAGCCATTCAATCAAAAGTGGACGGCATCATTGTTCAGGGTCTGGACACTCAGGAATTCAAAGATTTAGCAAAGATAAAAGCAGCTTTTTATGGAATTCCGATTATTACAGTGGCCAATGACGTGCCCAAATCTGAAAGTTTGAGAAAAACGTACGTCGGCTCTGATCAATATCTGGCCGGGCAGTTAATTGCAGAACAGCTTCTTGACGATATGGGCCATGAGGGAAAAGTCATCCTTATGGGCGACAAGCATAAAGAGTATTATCAGCAGCAGCGCCTCGATGGGATCCATGAAGTACTGAAGGATTATCCAAATATCCAGACAGTCTATGCGGAAACGACTGATGTTAGGGAGGAAATTATTGCTGCCACTCAGAACATGCTGAATCAAAACCCGGATACTGATAGTTTTGTAGCTATTAAGGCCAATATAGCCGGAGCGATGATTCATGAAATTGGCAGGCGATCATTGGTTGAACCTTATTATATCTATTCTTTTGACGATGGTCCGGATTCAATTTCTTTGCTTACTCAGGGAAAACTTGATGGAATCATTGAACAATCCCCTGAGAAAATGGGAAGCCTCAGTGCAGAGCTGATTTTAAAATGGCTCAGGGATGAAGAAGTGCCGCTGAAATCTGATGGCTACCTGACCGATATCAGGATATTAAAGGCGCTGGAAAAGAAATGAACAAAATACATAAGAAAATCTGGACACTTACGACTGTAATTCTTTTGATCATGGCAGCCATTTGGATCACACTTACTTATTATAATCAGAAAACTCAGAATCAATATAACGATATTCTTCAGCGGTACCTTCGGATGAATGAGGTTACAAGGACAAGCCAGCAGATGATTGCAGACTTGAATAACTATTTTATCACCCCCATTCCGGAGAATTTGGACAAATTGAACACTAGCAAGGAAAAAATGATAAAGGTGAGAAGTGAAGTTTCATATCTGCGAAATTCAGAAAATGATTTTGCACTGACAAATTATATGAATCTAATTGATAGCCTGGTTGAGACGACGGACCGCTCCCTTCTTTTCTTTAAAGAAAAGGAGACAGAGGACTCGGCCAAGGAATTTTCGGAAGCAACGCGCATCTCCATGTATATATCTGAGATGACGCTGACACTGGTCGATAGTGAACTGAATACATATGAACGGTTTTACCGGGGGATCATTGAACAATCCGAAGAAATGAAAAAACTGGGGATTTGGCTCATGCTGATGATCACATGCCTTTTAATGTTCTTGACCTATGGCTTTTCCTTGAGCATCACGAAGCCTGTACAGAAGCTGACCAAGGCAGCCAATGATTTATCAAGGGGAAGATTTCATTTGCCGATAAAGGTTGATTCGAATGATGAAATTGCTTTCCTTGCGCAGACTTTTGACCGGATGCGGGTTAATATCAATAATCTGATTTCAGAAATCCAGCATAAGGCACAGCTGGAGCATGAGCTGCAGGAAAGCAAGTTGCTGCTGAAGGAAAGCCAGCTCTTGAACCTGCAAAGCCAAATTAACCCTCATTTTTTATTTAACACATTAAATACCCTTTCCAAGAAAGCCTATCTGGAAGGTTCTCTTGAAACAAGTGACTTGCTTGTAAGTGTTGCCGGCCTGCTGCGCTATAACTTAAAAAGGCTTGATAGGCCCGTGACACTTGGTGAAGAAGTGATGGTCCTGCAGAAGTACATGGATATTCAAAAAGCCAGATTTACAGATCGTCTGCATTTGAAAATGTCTATAGATGAAACGTGTCTGAATGTGGACATTCCGGGTCTCACGCTGCAGCCAATCATCGAGAATGCCGTTAATTATGCAGTCGAGCCCAGGGAAGATGGCGGGAAAATCTGGTTTCGCATTCAGGACGGAAATGACTGTGTAATTATAGAAGTGGAAGACGATGGTCCAGGAATTGAGGAATTTAAAATTAAACAGATTCTTCAAGGGCAGTTCATTCAGAAAGATGGAAATTCAACAGGCATCGGGTTTACCAATGTAGTCAGGCGTTTGCGCCTTTTTTACGGCAGTGACGATGTCATGAGCATTGAGAGCAGTGCTGCAGGCACAAAAGTAGTGATGAAAATACCGAAAGATAGGAGGGGGGCTGCATGACAAAACTTCTGATCGCGGATGATGAACAAATTGAGCGGGAAGGACTGGAAATGATTCTGCAGACAGCCTTTCCTGGTGTTGAAATCATCCAGGCGAAAAATGGAAAGATGGCCGTTCAGCTGGCTAAAGAGTTTATGCCTGAATTAATCCTGATGGACATCCAAATGCCAGGGATGAATGGCCTGGAAGCTATAAAGCAAATCAGTGAAGAGATTCCGCATATTAAATTTATCATGATTACAGCTTTCGATACATTCGATTATGCACGCCAGGCGATAAAGCTTGGGGTAAAGGATTATTTACTGAAGCCAAGCAAGATCACGGAAATTGAAGCAACAATTGGGAGGGTGCTTGAACAGATTGAGGAAGAGCGGAGGTTCCGTGAAATGACAAAGCTCCAGCAGGATGCGCTGCAAAGGGCTCTTCCGGTCATTGAGACAGATGTCGTGACACAGCTGCTGTTCGATCATGTCCATGAAGTTCATCTGGATATGCTGGTTGAAATGCTCGATCTTCGCTCAACAGATGAACAGTTTGTCATGAGCATCCTGCTTCCCGATGGACAGGGACACCTCTATACCGCAGTCAAAGAGAAGGTCAGACAAGCAGGCAGTGCATGGGTAGGTGCACTATATGGCCGTCAGCTTCCCATCATTGTTTTTCGGGAAAAGCAGCATTCATTCCGTTCGCAGGCTATATCCATGGCCGGCGAAATTCTTTCTCTTGCAAAAAAAGGGTCATCAGAAGGCTGGTTCGTCGGGATCGGGAATGCTTGCGGTTCCCTGCAATCCATCCGTCAATCCTATCAGGAATCTCTTATTGCCACTTTGGATTCAACTCTTCCTGTTAAATACCGTTTTTATTCCGACGTGCCAGTACTTAGTGCAGGGGAGGATCTGCAGCTGACCAAAGAACGGGAAAAACAGTTTTTCGATCAAGTCAGACTTGGAAAATGGCAGCAAATCAGCTTGCGTGTAATGGAGATGATTCAGCGTTGTGAAACGGAAAGAGCAGGGGTGATTCAAGCGCAGCAGCGGGTGCTGCAAATGCTTTGGATTGCTTCACGCGTAATGAGTGAGATTGGGGTTGAAGCTCCCGCACCATTTTTTGCCTATCAAACGCAGGATTTCCGGCAGCTTCGCTCTGAAACGGATGAATTGTTAGGACAGATGAGGAAATCGTATATGGAGCATTACGACAGGCTGGAAGCGGATACTGTCCATCAGCTGAAACAATATATAACCGAACATTCCCATGAAGATATTTCTCTTGAAGCATTGGGAAGGAAAGTGGGGTTAAGCCCGATTTATATCAGTAAAATGTTCAAGGAGAAGCTAGGGGTTAACTATATTGACTTCCTGACTGAATGCCGTATTGAAAGAGCAAAGAAGCTGATGGCAGATCACGGGAAAAGTCTGAAGGAAATTACCTTTGAGGTGGGCTATCATGAACCGAACTATTTCAGCAAGGTTTTCAAAAAGATGTGCGGCCGCTCACCGACGGAATTCCGCAAAACCCTTCTGGGCAAAAAAGACTGATGGAAGGAAAAGGGGCAAGACAGATGGATAGGATTCAAAGGAAGCTGACTCTGGCTGCACTGTTTCTGGTTTGCCTCCTGTCAGCCTGCCAAATGGATACAGCAATCGAAAAAAATCCCGGGAAAGCAATACCTGCGGCAGGCAAAGTGCAAGGAGGAGAGGATGGGAAGAAACCCATTAAAATCGGCTTTTCAATGGATACTTTATTGGAAGAACGCTGGCTGAAGGATCGAGATCTGTTCAAAGAGGCTATAGAAGAGCTTGGAGCGGAAGTGGAGATCATGGCTGCGAATGGGAATGATGCGGTTCAAATATCACAGGCAGAAACATTAATAAAACAAAGGGTGGACCTGCTGGTTGTCGTTCCCCATAATGCTGAAGCCACCGCTTCGATCGTCAAAAAAGCACATGAGGCAGGCATTAAGGTCATCTCATATGACCGGCTTGTGAAAAATGCTGATATCGACTTATACATATCCTTTGATAATGAAAAGGTTGGTGAGCTGCAGGCAAAGGCCATCACCAAACTGGTACCTAATGGGAAGTATGTGTATATTGGCGGAGCAATCACTGACCATAACGCACATTTATTCAAACGAGGAGTCTTTAACGTGCTTCAGCCTTTAATTGATAAAGGAGATATTCAGATTGTTTATGATCAGTGGTCCAGAGATTGGACACCGGCGAATGCATTTGTGAATATGGAAGAGGCTCTTAAAGCCAATCAAAATCAAATTGATGCCGTGATCGCGGCAAACGATGCAACTGCAGGCGGTGCCATCCAGGCATTGGCGGTGCAAGGGCTGGCAGGAAAAATCCCTGTAGCCGGGCAGGATGCCGAGCTTGCCGCTGCCCAGCGGATCATCAGAGGCACGCAGACGATGACAGTATACAAACCTATCGGCACACTGACCAAAGAAGCTGCTGAACTTGCGGTCAGAATAGCAAAGGGTGAACAGGTAGAAACAACCCGAAAAATTAATAATGGCAAAATTGAAGTGCCTTCAGTCCTTCTTTCGCCTATCGCTGTTGATAAACACAACATGGATAGCACCATTATTGCAGATGGGTTTCATTCCAGAGATGAAGTTTATAAGTAGGGACTCGGGGACAGACACCCACGCCCCCGACTGGGACTTGGAACCTGTCCCTGAGTCCCTATTGCGTGAACGGTTCTCTGCTGGTATGATAAATGTAATTATAATGAAATGGAGGTTTTCCTGTTGACAGCATCAATGAGACTAAGAAGCCCGCTTTTCAATCGTTAATTGAATACGTTTGAAGGCTCTGCCTATGTTCAGAGCATAGGGATTGGTCTGTCTATTTAAGGAAACCTATATTTAACGGTATTTTTTAAAGAGGGGATGAATTTCTCCTCTTTTTTGCTGTCTTCGGAAATAGAATATAGAGATCGGATGGATTCAGCTGAATATAGGCAAAGCTTGTTTTTATTAAATATAGAAATGAGTGATTAATATATGAGTACCTTAAATTCTAATCTGCAGGAAAATTGGCTGAAGAATATTATTCTCTTTTTAAGCAGCCAGACGATCTCCCTTTTTGGATCGTCCCTCGTTCAATATGCCATTATGTGGCATATTACGTTAACGACAGAATCCGGTTTGATGATGACTCTCTACATTATTTGCGGGTTCATTCCGACCTTCTTCTTATCACCGGTTGCGGGTGTTTGGGCAGACCGGTACAACCGGAAAATGCTGATTATTTTAGCAGATGGCCTCATTGCCTTTTCAACACTGATACTCGCCATCCTCTTCTTAATGGGGTATGAGTCCATCTGGCTGCTGTTTGTCATGGCAGGAATTCGTGCCCTTGGAACAGGAATCCAGACTCCTGCTGTCGGGGCGATTCTGCCTCAGATTGTTCCGAAGGAGAAGCTGACAAAGGTGAATGGAGTAAATGGGAGCATACAGGCTGTCATTATGTTTGTTTCACCGATGGTCAGTGCCGCTTTAATCGCTATGGCATCGCTTGAGGTCATCTTCTTCATCGATGTCATCACAGCGGCGATTGCCATTGTTACACTGATGACGTTTGTTAAAATTGCTGTGCACAAAAAAGCAGCAGCGGAACAGACAGCGAGTTACTTCAGCGACTTTAAACAAGGGCTGCAATATGTGAACAGTAATCCTTTCCTGAAGAAGTTTTTCTTATTCTTTGCCGTATTCATCGTGCTAATGGCGCCTGCGGCCTTTCTGACGCCGCTGCAGGTTACCCGTACCTTTGGGGGAGATGTGTGGGAGCTGACTGCCATTGAAATTGCTTTTTCAGTCGGAATGATGGCTGGAGGCGGAATTATTGCTTCCTGGGGTGGATATCCAAATAAAATTACAACCATGACCCTTGCCAGTCTCATCATGGGGATCTGCACCCTGGCACTCGGCATCGTGCCGGTTTTCTGGATTTATTTATTGTTCATGGCGTTTTTCGGGATTGCCATGCCAATTTTCAATACACCGGTAACTGTATTGCTTCAGGAAAAAATTGAAGAGGATTATTTAGGCAGAGTGTTTGGTGTCATAGGGATGATCTCCACCTCCATGATGCCGATTGGCATGCTGATATTTGGCCCGATTGCAGATGTCATTGCCATCGAATGGCTTCTTGTGGGAACAGGGGCATTCATTATCCTGTTAGCTGTCATTTTAGGACGGGATCAGGTGCTTCTGGAAGCCGGGAAGCCTGAGCTGAGTGAATCGTAAACCCTTCTGATTAAATTAAGAGAAACAAACAACAGTCAAAATAAAAAGCTCAATTCGCAATGAATTGGGCTTTTTGCTAATATAATTATAAATGAATGCTGGATTTTATTTATGTTTTAATGTAGAGGTTAGCAGGAGGCAGTTATGGGTTTAAAATATAAATGTTTAATCTTAGATCATGATGATACAGGGGTAAAAAGCACACCTGGTATACACTTTCCATCATTTGCAGAGGCTCTTAAAGACTTGCGGCCAAATGATAAACCTATATCTTTTGAAGATTTCGTCAGATATTGTTATCATCCGGGATTTACTGCATTATGTAAGGATATTATTAAATTTACAGATGAGGAACAAAATCACCAGCAGATGGTATGGAAAAAATATACCGAGTCAACTGTACCTGACTTCTATGAGCTGTTTGCTGAGACAGTTCAAGAGTTTAAAAAGCAAGGTGGAATTGTGACGGTTGTTTCTCATTCTGAGACAAGCAGAATTGAAAGAGATTATTCCATTCATTGTGGATTTGTGCCAGATGCCATCTTTGGCTGGGATCTTCCTGAGAATCAAAGAAAACCGCATCCATATCCAATTAAAGAAATATTAAGGCGCTATGAACTTCAAGAGACTGATGCATTAATGCTCGATGACCTGAAGCCCGGATTGGATATGGCCAGAAGCTGCAATGTGGATTTTGCGGCTGCCGGATGGTCTCACATTATCCCTGAAATCAAGGAACAAATGAAGTTAGATTCAAAGTATTATTTTGAAACAGTAGAGGAATTTAATAAATTTATTTTTAAATAACAAAACGCTTGGGCTAAATCCTAAGCGTTTTGTTATGCAGAATCACTTTTAGAATGAGTAGCAAGGAACAGCTGGAATTAAAGGAGAATATTTATATTTAGCATTTCTTTGAGGGGGAATAAGTTATGAGGCAAATTATCGCATTAGGAGGAGGCGGGTTCTCCATGGAGCCGGAGAATCCATTGTTAGATGAATACATTTTACGTCAGTCAGGTAAAGAAAATCCTAAAGTCTGCTATGTGCCTACTGCAACAGGGGATTCCGAGGTTTGCATTAAATGGTTTTATGACTTTTTTGAAAAACAGAAGTGCCAGCCCTCTCATTTATCATTATTTAAACCGCCAGCAAGAGATATAGAGGGGTTTATACTGGATAAAGATATCATTTATGTTGGGGGCGGAAATACGAAGAATTTATTGGCTTTATGGAAAGAATGGGGATTAGATAAGATTTTACGAAAGGCATGGGACCAAGGGATCATATTAGCCGGCATCAGTGCGGGCTCCATTTGCTGGTTTGAAGAAGGGGTTACGGATTCTTATGGAGATAAACTGGAGCCATTAACATGCCTCGGCTTTTTGAAAGGAAGCAATTGCCCTCATTACGACGGAGAAGCGGAAAGAAGGCCTGCCTATCACCAGCTTTTGGCTTCTGATAAAATAAAGCCTGGAATTGCAGCGGATGATGGAGTGGCTATCCACTTCATTGAGGAGGAGGTCAGCCGAATCGTAAGCTCTAGACCGGATGCCATGGCCTATAAGGTCTATTTCGATAAAGAAGTTAAAGAGATTGAACTGAAAACCGAATATTTGGGTTCTTGAAGCGAATCAGTCTTTTGCTGTTAACTTTATTTAAATAGAAGGAAGTGCTTAAAAAGATGGATTTACAGACGGTTATGCAGGAGCTTGAGGCTCTCGGCAAGGAACGGACCAAGAAAATGTACATATCTAACGGAGCACATGAGCCGCTTTTTGGTGCTGCAACAGGTGCAATGAAACCGATAGCTAAAAAAATTAAAAGAAATCAGCCTTTGGCGGAGGAGTTATACGCCACAGGGAACTACGATGCCATGTACTTTGCAGGCGTCATTGCAGATCCTGAGGCCATGACCGAAGCGGATTTTGACCGCTGGATGGATGCTGCTTATTTTTACATGCTGTCCGATTATGTAGTGGCCGTTACATTAGCTGAAGCAGATATTGCACAGGATGTTGCCGACAAATGGATCGAAAGCGGGGAAGAACTGCGGATGTCAGGTGGCTGGAGCTGCTATTGCTGGCTTTTGGGAAATCGTCCGGACGCTGAATTTTCTGAAGAGAAGCTGGCCAAAATGCTTGATAAAGTGAAAGACACCATCCACAATTCTCCGGAGCGTACGAAATCCGCCATGAATAATTTTGTCTATACAGTGGGTGTTTCTTATTTGCCGCTCCATGAAAAGGCGGTTGAGATTGCAAAAGCCATTGGGCCGGTCGAAATGAAACGGGATAAGAAAAAAAGTACCATTCTGCAGGCCTCAGAAAATATCCAAAAGGAAGCAGATAGAGGAAAGATTGGCTTTAAAAGGAAATATGTAAGATGCTAAACCAATTGGGGCTGGGTTAGACAATGAACCTGTCCCTTTGTGTTATAATGAGGAACTTAGGAATGATGAAATGCGCTAATAGTGGAACGGATGTCCGCTCAGCGATTCAATATGGAGGGTAAGGTAATGAATAAACGATGGACCATCAGCAAAATTAACGATTTCGTTGAGAAAAACTCGGATAGTAAGCTGCTATCGACGGAATATCATGGTTTTTCTCAAAAGCTGCTTTTTCAATGTGCATGCGGCAGCCAGTTTGAAAAAACATTTACGAAATTTAAAAATAATCACCAGCGCAAATGTGACGTTTGCCAGCCGCCTAAAGCGTCACGCTAAAGGGGACACGGGGACAGATACACTGTCCTTTTTTCAGTTCTGTATTTGAAAATGTATTTGAAAGCAGGTCATAAAATGAAAACAGAAAAAGAAAAAATGCTGGCCGGAGAAATGTATGATCCTGCCGATCCGGTATTATTAAAGGAACGCGAGGAAGCAAGACGAAAGGTCAGAATGTACAATCAGACTCTGGAGACTGAAGGGGAAAAGCGAATAAAGTTATTAAAGGAGCTACTTGGGTCTACCGGAGAAAACGTATATATGGAGCCCAATATCAGATTTGATTACGGCTATAATACTCATGTAGGTGAAAACTTTTTTGCGAACTTTGACTGTACCATCCTGGATGTCTGTGAAGTGCGTTTTGGAGATAATTGCATGCTTGCTCCCGGTGTACATATCTATACGGCAACGCATCCGCTTCATCCCGCTGAACGCAATTCAGGCAGAGAATATGCTAAGCCGATTACGATTGGAAACAATGTGTGGGTCGGGGGAAGTGCAGTCATTAATCCAGGTGTAACAATAGGGGACAATGCGGTGATCGCATCAGGTGCAGTTGTTACGAAAGATGTGCCTGATAATGTGGTAGTAGGCGGAAATCCAGCTAAAATAATTAAACAGATTGAGCTTTGAATTCTTCCCAGCATCCATAAAAAAAGTCATTTCCCATTGCGGATTTGGCTTTTCTTATGTTTCAGCGCAGGGCAGCCGACTCTATTTTTGGTCTTTGTTCAACTATATCTCTGGCCAGTCCATCTTCCGATTTTTAAACAAGCCACATGGATTTCGCACGAAACGAATAACATTACTCCTCAAAGAGAAAACTGTGAAATAAAAACTCTGGAGGAAAGTCATGAGGGATAATAAAGAAAAACTTGAGAATACGGTGCAAGACAGCGGTCAAAAAGAAGATTTCAATGAGTTTAGCAACCCGGACTATGGCCTAAAATCAGTTGCAGATGGATGCGATTTTGCTGAGGGAGAAAAAAAGCCTCCTCAGTGCGATAGGTTATAGGTATCTGGTTAACGCTTTTTATTCTGACAGCTACCTATTAGAAGGTCTCTACTAAGCTGCTTCAAGATTTAGTATAAATATGGAAAGGGATTTGGAGAGTTTAACAATAAAATTATTAGATTTTTTTATATTTTCACAAATATCTATTATTCTTACATTGATATACTAAACATATTAGGCAACTGGGGGGAGGAACCGTATGAAAGACATTTTAAAAATTGGAAGCGCTTTTATTGGTGTAATTGTTGGTGCTGGATTTGCATCGGGGCAGGAAGTTCTTCAGTATTTTACCAGTTTTGGCATAATGGGTATTTTTGCTGCTATTGTTGCAACCGCTTTATTTGCTTATGTCGGTATGATATTGGTATGGTTAGGGAGCAGCATGAAAACTTCCTCACATAAACTTGTGATTTATAAGATAAGCGGCCGATATCTAGGTTTAATTATTGATTATATTCTAATTTTCACTTTGTTTGGTGTAGGTGTAGTCATGATAGCAGGTGCAGGGTCAAACTTAAATCAACAATTTGGATTACCTGTCATAATTGGGACTAGTGTTATGGCGATTCTTGTTTTTTTAACGGGAATGTTAAAGGTTGACCGTGTTGTTGCTATCATCGGTGGGATTACCCCATTTCTAATCCTTTTTGTCATCATCACATCTATCTATAGTTTTATAAATGCTGATGGGTCATTCCACGCTTTGAATGGTGTGGCGAAGGAGACTCCGACAACTCTGCCAAACTGGTTTATTTCTGCTATCAATTATGTGTCCTTTAACACGGCAGTAGGTGCTTCAATGGCAATCGTGATGGGGGGAGCTGAAAATAAACGTAAAACGGCCGCGTTAGGTGGATTAGTTGGAGGTTTTGGGCTAGGTGTTCTTATTCTGCTTAGCCATCTGGCTATTTTCTCTAAGATTGAAAGTGTAGGCAGTATGGATATGCCAATGCTGGCCATTGTTAATGATATTTCACCTGCATTGGGTACGATCATGTCGGCGGTTCTCTTTGCCATGATCTTCAATACAGCTATAAGCATGTTTTTCTCTTTTGTGGCCCGGTTTTCCAAGGTTGATACCACACATTTTAAAAGGTTATTCGCAGGAACCATGATTGTAGCATTTGCAGCAAGCTTCATAGGTTTTACTGATCTTGTCAGCTACTTCTACCCGCTGATAGGTTATCTTGGATTGGTCCTAATTGCTGTCTTATTTTACGCTCCACTTAGATTGAAAAGGATTGAAGAAGCAGGAGACGGAGATGGAGAAGAATATCCTAAAAAAGTAGTGAACAGCTAGATGCCAATAAATCAGAGAATAATGGAGAAGGAGAGCAATGGATGTGCACTGTGCTCTCCTTCTTTTAATTTGATATTAAAGACATTGGTGCACGATCTGAATTCCTGGCGGCCCTCTTGTTCTGGCAGTTTTAGTATGTCAGCTGTATAGGAATGATATAAATAGTGTCTCAGAACTTGTGTGTTTAGTCAGGTTCTTTTGAGGTCAAAGTAGGATAGGAGCTGATATTCATGATTGATCAATTAATGAAAATGCTGGAAGAACGAGAAGAAGAGATGATTGGAATACGCCGTTATTTACATCAGAATCCTGAGCTTTCATTTAAAGAGGAAAAAACGGCAGCCTATATCGCTGATTTTTACAGAGGGAAAGATGTTGATCTGATAACAAATGCAGGGAATGGATATGGCATTGTTGTCACTATTGAGGGTGGAAAGCCGGGAAAAACCGTGGCACTTCGGGCTGATTTTGATGCGCTTCCTATTAAAGAAGAGCTGGATGTTCCGTTTAAATCAAAAATGGAAGGGATCATGCATGCTTGCGGCCATGATGCACATACAGCATACCTTATGGTTTTGGCTGATTGTTTGATCCAATTAAAAGATAAGATCCATGGCACCGTCAAAATAATCCATCAGCATGCGGAAGAAGAGCCTCCAGGCGGAGCCAAAAGCATCGTTGAAGAAGGATTTCTGGATGATGTCCATGCCATTTTTGGCATACATGTTTTGCCAATCGCCCCCGCTGGAACTGTTGGCTATCACAGCGGATATTCCTTTAATGGCCGCGCCTATTTTAAACTAAGAGTGCAGGCAAGCGGTGGACACGGTTCTTCTCCGCATAAGGCCAACGATGCTATTGTTGCAGGAGCCTATTTTGTAACAGCTATCCAAACAGTTGTGAGCCGCAGAGTGGATCCGTTTCATGCCGGTGTAGTGACAATCGGTTCATTTGACGGTAAAGGGAGTTTTAATGTGATCAAGGATCATATCGAAATTGAGGGGGATGTGCGCTATTCCAATGATGAAACAAAAGATGTGATGAATAGAGAAATTCACCGCATTGTAAACGGACTTGAGGAGTTATTTGGTGTAAGCTGTGAGCTGACATATGAACCCGACTACCCGCCGCTGTATAATGATCCTGAATTGACGAGGTTTGTTGCAGGTACGCTGGCATCAGCCGGGGATAAAGACATTATGGAGGTAAAAGAGTTTCCTAAAATGGCACCATCGGACGATTTTGCGCATTATTTGGAGAAGGTCCCTGGCTGTTATTTTTATATTGGGTGCACGCCAAAGGGGACAGAAGAACCTTATTTCAATCATCACCCTAAATTTGATATAGATGAAGGTTCGTTGCTAGTTGCCGCAAAATCAGTGGGATATGTTGTTTGCAATTATTTCAAGTTTAACGAAACGAAAAGCTCACGCTGAAGTGAGCTTTTTATGTTTAAAGGAAGTCTGCTTCTTATTGTTTTTGAATCGATTTAATAGGCAATCTCCAGCTGTAATGATGCGAAATTCCCCGCAGCATTAAAGTAATAGTAAAAAGAATATAGAAATGATAAGACTTGGATAACCAATCAAGGCCTATGATAAACCCGGCAAAGATGGCCCATAAAAGATATACTTCATCACGTAAAACAATGGGCTTTCGCTGAGCCAGCACATCGCGGATCATTCCTCCGCCGGCACCGGTTATAGCAGCTGAGAACATAACAGCAAATAAGGGTAAATCAATTGATTGTGCATACATAGCTCCCTGAACAGCAAACGCTGATAAGCCAATTGAATCAAAGATGCTCCATTTCGTCAAAAGCTGAACTGTGCTGACTGGCAATAGGATAACGATGCTGATGGTAATAAGGGCAACGATAAAAAGAGTGGTTTGCTGCCATAATTCTATGATCGGAATGCCGGTAAGAAGATTTCTGATAGCCCCGCCGCCAAATGCAGTAATCAATCCCAAAACATAGGCGCCCATAATGTCGTATTTTACTTCCAGCGCAACGACTGCCCCGCTCATTGCAAACGCAATGGTTCCAATCACGTTCAATACATCCCAAACCATACAATCCCCCCTAATCAAGTATCTATGCCTTTGAACCTGAGAGGTTTACCTATTTCATAAGGCCTGCCCCATCTGTGACGTGAGATACGTACTCTCCTGCAGCAGTCATTCCCAAGTAAATGTTTTTATACTATACAGAGTATAGAGCGGAGGCCAGGACAGTCAATTAAAATGTCTAGGTGAAAGTTAGAAAAAAGGGGACAGAACATAAACTCCTGGCGCTATAACTTGCAAGACTGGTATCACTATTGTATTAAAGCGGAAATGTAGGAGGGTCAGTCGCAGCTTTTGGGGGCTTGGCAAAGAAGTTAATGCAAAAATCCCCCACAATTGTAGAAGGTCTCGCATGTAAGTTATTGATCCTTCTTTTGTTTCTTTGCCAAAATTGTGCGCAGTTCGTTAATTTCCTCATCGGACAGGGAGTCTTCCTGGATGAATTGGACTAGCATGGATTTGACCGTTCCGCCATAGATTCGCTTGATAAAGGATTGAGCTTCTGCCCGCTGGCATTCATCCTGTGAATAGAGCGGGAAAAAGGTATAGATTCTCTGGTTTTTATTTACGCCGACTACACTTTTATGGACAAGCCTATCCAGAAGAGTACGGATTGTTTTGGGCTTCCAGTCTGTGCGCTCTTGTAAGGATAGAATGACTTCATTAGCGGTTTTGGGTGAGTCCTGCCATAGAACAGTCATGACTTCCCACTCGGATTCTGAAATGCTGGGAATCCTATCAGTCATATTACCACCCTCCTTATTTAATAAGATGAACGATTTAATAAATGCCTTTTTGCTTCAATATGGATAATGTAATTTCAGCTGCTTTACTTCCATTAGAGTTATTTTCATTCTGTATATTCGTTGCAAAAAAGTATGTGTCCTGCCCTGACTCAACATATCCGATGAACCATCCATTGATGTTTTTTCCATTTACAGTGCCTGTACCAGTTTTTCCTGAAAGAATGGCTCCTTCATTTCTTTCTAGTTTAATGGAATCTTTCACTGTTTGGATATTCTTTTCTTTAAATCCAAATTGATTTACATAAAAATTTTTAAGCAGCTGAACTTGTTCCACTGGAGAAATTTTAAGGGAAGATTCCAGCCAATATTCCTCGATACCACCGGATAAATCACGATTCCCGTACCTGATCCGGTCTAAAAACGTTTGTATCCTACCGGGCTGCACCTGCTTGTCTAATGACTGAAAATACCATGTAACGGAATTTCTTATTGCAGATGTTAAATCCTGATCCCCATTCCAGGAATCAATAGGATACTTTAGTCCGTTCCATTTGGCCGATGAGTTTTCATCCGTTATGGTACCCGACTCTAAACCAAGCAGAGCACTATAAATTTTATAAGTGGAATTTGGCGAAACCCTTAATGTGCTTTGATTTTTATTATGAATAAGATATTGGTCTGCATCTTTATCATACAACACAAAGCTTCCATCAAATCCTGCAAAATAATTGCCTAAATCCTCATAAATAATGTTTTCATCCTTAAAGTTATAGCTGCTATTTTCACGAGCCATAACGGAGATAAATGGAGCTTGGCCTGCAATAAATATCCCCGCAAACAGGAGTATAGCCGCACTTTTCCATCTCAGCCGTTTTGATTCCGGCTTAAAATAGGCAATCTTTTCGATTCTTGTTTTGATCTGTTTCTTTGACCCGTTTAAATGGTTTGCCAAATCAACTGTCACTGCCCTTGAGGCTTTATGGGCAAAATGAATAATGCTGTTTCCATAATCCATATAAGCCTGCTCATCCAAAGAATTTAAAACCGCAGCATCACAGGCAATTTCGCGATCCAGTCTCATTCTCCTGAAAGCAAGCCAAACTAGAGGATTAAACCAATATAAAATTTGAAGAATCATCATTAAATAATTGACTGCAAAATCTTTATTTTTATAGTGGGTCAGTTCATGTAAAAAGATATATTCTATATCCTTTTCAGAAATCCACTGGTCAAAATGGCGGGGAAGCACTACATATGTCTTGAATAATCCAAACGTCATTGGGGTTTTAACGAGAGATGACTCTCCGACAATAATACATCCAGTAATCTTCAGTTTGTGTTTGCAGTGTTCGAATAAGGTTAAAAGCCTGTTATTTCTCAAGCTGTTTGTGTGTTTCTTTACTTTACTGATCTTGAGCATTGCAATCAGCGTAAATACAGTTAAAATAGCCACTCCGGAAATCCAAATATAGAATAAAGCATTATTTAGAAATGTTAAATCATAGCGTGCTACCGAAACGGTTATGTCTTCCATCCAATTCTTTTGCCTTAAAGGAATCTCTGCAGATGGCGCACTTTGGGAATGAAGGCTGCTATTGCTATTCCAAAAGGGTAATGAATCCGCAAATGGCATGAATTGTAATGGAATAAGAGGCAAAGGCAGAGCAAGCAATAATAGAAACCAAAGATTATAGTGAGTTTGTGCTGTTAAATGTTTCTTGAAAAATTTTTTTAACAGAAGAATGACTCCGATTGTAAAGGAAGACACCAGCAGACATTCCAAAAAAACAGGTAAAGACTGTGAGCTTGTTATCATTCTCAAACCTTCCTCGCAATATTTGACATCTAGTTTAAATTCCAGAGACAAAATGAATACCAACCATTCTAGCATCCTATTTTTACTTTATCAAATCAGGGAGATCTTGTGAAACACCATAATATCAGGGGTTTGACTAACGGTTGACAAAACGGGACTACAAACGTAATATTGTATTACACTTGTAGTCTAATGGAGGTGTTTAAAATATAGTTGGAATATAAGTTCAAATTCTTTATGGAAAGAGGTAATAAAGTTGAGGAAACAAAATCATTCTATTTTTAGTGTAAAAATGTTAGAGAAAGTCGGGCTATTCAGTGTGGTTCTTCTTCTTGCCCTGACTGGCTGTGCAAATGGCAATTCTCAATCAGATGCCAGTGCGGCTGAAAAAAAGAAAGAAACTTCTGTAAATACAAATCAAAAATTCAAACAGCTGGAGACGGAGTTTGACGTACGGCTTGGCGTTTATGCATATGACACAGGAACAAAAAAGACAATTGCTTACAGGTCTAATGAAAGGTTTGCTTACGCATCTACATTCAAGCCGCTGGCTGCTGCAATATTGCTGGAGAGAAAATCACTGGAGGAAATGGATGAAATCATTACATACACAAATGATGACCTGGTTACATATTCTCCGGTTACAGAAAAGCATGTAAAGACAGGCATGACTTTAAGGGAACTTTGTGAAGCGGCAATCCGGTTCAGCGACAATACCGCAGGCAACATAATGTTAGAGGAATTAGGAGGACCTAAAGGATTCGAAGCAGCTTTAAAGGAAATGGGGGATACTGTCACAAAGCCTGAGCGATTCGAGACAGATTTGAATGAGGCGGAGCCAGGTGACATCCGGGATACGAGTACACCTAAAGCACTTGCGGCAAGCCTTCAAAAAGTTTTACTTGGCGATTTTCTGTCTGTAGAAAAGCGGGACGTTTTAGCCGATTGGATGCGGGGGAACGTTACTGGGGATCCATTAATCCGTGCTGGTGTGCCAAGCGGCTGGGAGGTGGCTGATAAGAGTGGTGCAGCAGGCTATGGCACTCGTAATGACATTGCAATTGTCTGGCCTCCAAACAGGGAGCCGATTATCATGACGATCCTTTCCAGGAGGGATTCAAAGGATGCCGAATACGACAATTCCCTGATTGCAAAAACAGCGGAGATGACAATAAAGGCTTTGGATTAAAGCATATACCAGCGGGGATTTCTCCCCCTCTGAAACATGTGAAAGGGGAATTTTATTCATTTTCATATAACCGTTTTGTAAAAAATCGTAAGGAAAATGGCCGATTTTTGTTAACAAGATCTTTATTTACTCATAAGAATAAACACACACCCCTTCAACATTCCTTTTCTAGAATATGATTGAATACATATTCAAGATAGGAGAGGGAGAGCATGAACAAAAAAGTATTAATTGGAACAGGGGTGGCTTTGTCACTGCTGTTCAGCCCAATCAGCCAGGCGTTCGCAGCAGAACCGGCAACAGGAGAAAGGAAACAAGTGGATAATATAGCGCACCGCGGTGCAACAGGGTATGCACCGGAGAATACGATAGCCGGCTTTGATTTGGCTGTAGACATGAAAGCTGATTATATTGAAATTGATGTTCAAAGAAGCAAAGATGGCGAATTAGTGGTAATCCACGATACAACTGTGGATCGTACAACAGATGGAACCGGAAAAGTAGGGGATTTAACGTTTGACTATTTAAGAAGTCTCGATGCCGGCAGCTGGAAAGGGGAACAATTTGCGGGAGAACCAATTCCGATATTTGAAGAGATTCTGGAGCGTTACCATGGTAAGGTTGGAATATTAATAGAATTGAAAGCTCCAGAGCTTTACCCTGGCATTGAAGAACAAGTGGCAGATGCATTAAAAGCACGAAATCTTGATAAACCGCAAAATGAAAAAATCATTATCCAGTCTTTTAACTTTGAGTCCATGAAAAAGATGGACCAGCTTCTGCCTAAAGTTCCGATTGGTGTACTGACATCTAATCGTGCTGATACTACAGCGGAAGCTTTACAGGAATTTTCAGCTTATGCTGATTGGTTTAATCCAAGCTATGGAATTGTCACCGAAGAATTAGTGAATCAGGTTCACTCTCATGGCATGCAAATTGGATCTTGGACAGTGCGCAGCCAGGAAGCTGCTGACTTCCTGTTCGAGATGGAAGTTGACGCTATCATCACCGATTATCCGGATTATGTTGATCCTAGAAGCTAGTCTTTAGCTCGTTAACATATGCAGGAAACTCGTCCATTAGGACGGGTTTTTTTACGTTTTCAATAGATTTTTAAAATAATAATATTATTTTACTAAATTAATTCTGGAGGCATGCTAATACAGAGGTCAGAATGATAGCGGTTTCCTAAATATTTTAATAATTTAAATTGACTGAAAAGTATAATTGTATTATTATTCTAACAATATATACTTTTCGAAACACGAATGAATAGGTATTCAACTTAGAGGGGGAAGGGTTTATGTCACAGCTGTTAGCGTTAGTTATTCTTTTGCTTATTTTATTCATTGGGGATCTGGTTGCAGTCCGGACTAAGGCGTGGGTGCCGTCCATTTTCGTCTGTGCCGTACTGTTCCTTGCAGGTTATTGGACATTCTTTCCGCAGGATATCGTAGCATTGGCCGGGGTTCCGCCTGTTGTGGCAACGATGATGATGTACCTATTGATTACCAATATGGGAACATTGCTTTCGATTAAGGAATTGAAAAATCAGTGGAAGACGATTGTGATTGCTTTATCAGGGATTTTAGGAATTATTGCGATATTACTAGGAATCGGAACATTTATCTTTGGATTTAAAACGGTGGTTGTCGCTATTCCGCCATTGGTTGGAGGTGTGGTATCTGCTCTGATCATGTCGGAGGGAGCGAAGGAAGCGGGACTGGCTTCACTATCGGTTTTTGCCATCGTGATTTATGTGATGCAGGGATTTGCGGGATATCCGCTTACATCCATCGTCCTGAAAAAAGAAGGAAAGCGGCTTTTGAAGCAGTACCGCAGCGGTCAGCTTGCTTATAAGGCCCAGGGGCCTGCAGCTGAAGAGACGGCTGCAGCATCAATGACAGTTTCAAAACCTGAACTTAAGCTTTTTAAGAATATGCCTGAGAAATATAATACAGATTTCTTCAAGTTTTTAAGATTGGCAGTAGTATCCTACCTTGCTTATCTGACATCGACATTGCTGGCTCCAGTTGCCAGTGTCAGTCCATTTGTCCTTTGCCTGTTGTTCGGGGTGATTGCCACAAGCATTGGCTTTCTTGAAAAGCAGGTGCTGCAAAAAGCAAATGGCTTCGGTTTTGCGATCATGGCTCTAATGCTCTTTATTTTTGACGGCTTAAAGCAGGCTACACCAGGGATGATGCTTGAAATTATCTATCCGCTTGCCGGAACCATTATTTTGGGTGTAATCGGAATGTATGTCTTCTCATTTATCGCAGGGAAACTTTTAAAAGTGAGCAAGGAAATGGCTTTTGCTGTTTCACTGACGGCATTATATGGGTTTCCGGCTGACTACATTATTACAAATGAAGTCATTAAAGCATTAACCGAGGATGAAAAAGAAAGGGAAATGCTGACCAGCAATATGCTGCCGCCTATGCTTGTCGGCGGATTCATCACAGTGACCATTGTGTCGGTCGTGCTGGCCGGAATATTTGTCGGACTTTTATAAGAAAGGGATGGAATTGAAATGAGTGATGTTCAGACAGGGAAAAATGTGAATCTGGAAAAAGTACAGGAGAGAATAGAAAGTCATATTGACACATTAAGCAATTATACGGCAACTCCTGGAAGAGGGACAACCAGGCTGACATATAGTCAGGAGGACCTGCTTGCACGGCAGTATATTAAAGAAAAAATGAAGGCAGCCGGCTTGACTGTGCGTGAAGATGGATTGGGCAATATCTTTGGAAAATTTGATGGCTCCTTAAAAGATGCACCGAGTGTTCTGGTCGGCTCTCACTTTGATTCTGTGCCGAATGGGGGATCCTATGACGGGCCTGCCGGAGTTGTAGCAGGACTTGAAGTGGCCGCACTTTTTACTGAGTATGGATTAACGCCGAAGTATCCTCTGGAGGTTATTGCTCTTATCGAAGAAGAAGGCTCCAGGTTTGGCGGCGGCTTAATGGGTTCGCGCGGAATGACCGGTTTGCTGGCTGAGGAAGACTTCAAAGCATTGAAAGACAAAGATGGCATAACGACGGTTGAAGCCATGGAGAAAATCGGGCTGGATCCATCTCTCCCGAAAGTTCGTGACCCTCAAACAGTAAAGGCTTACCTGGAATTGCATATCGAACAGGGTCCAGTTTTAGAAGAAAAGAATATACCAATCGGAGTAGTCGAAACGATTGTCGGTTTAACACAATTGGAAGTAACCGTAAAAGGGAAGGCCGGGCACGCAGGGACCACTCCGATGGACAGAAGGTCGGATTCGCTGGTTGCCGCTGCCGGAATGATCGCCCAATTTCCCGGGCTTGCTGCGGCAGAAGGAGAAGGGACGGTTGTAACAACGGGACGATTGCAGGTGTATCCAAATGGAGCCAATGTGATACCCGATCAAACAGTATTTTCTGTAGACATACGCTCCGGCAGGGAGGAACATGTTCAGAATGTCATTCAGAAAGTGAAGGAATTAGCAGAGTCCTATCTTGATAGCGGATTAGAAATAACGGTTGAACAGCTGTTATATATTCAGCCAAAAGAGATGAATAAAGAGATTGTCAGTCTGCTAAAGGAGAAAAGCAGTACACTTGGTTTCCCTTCTTGCTCCATGAATAGCGGCGCCGGACACGATGCCATGGTTTTTGCTGATTACACAAGTACCGGAATGCTGTTCATTCCAAGCAAAAATGGACTGAGCCATTGTCCGGAAGAATGGTCTGATTCCCGGCATATTGCCGAAGCAGTTCAGATTTTGTTTGAGGCAGCAATAGAGCTAACGGAGGCGGAATAAGAGATGATTCATAACAGGCTAAAGGAATTGATTGGGGCATATAGTGATGAATTAACGGAACTGCGCAGAAAATTGCATCGTGAACCGGAATTGTCATGGGAGGAATTTAAAACGACTCAATTTATCTGTGAGTATCTGGATGGCTTAGGCATCTCTTACAGAAGGACAGAACCAACGGGTGTCATTGCTGAAATTGCAGGCGGGAAGCCTGGAAGGACGGTAGCTTTAAGGGGAGATATGGATGCACTGCAGGTGGAGGAATTGAATAAGGACCTTCCTTATGCATCCATGGAGAACGGCAAAATGCACGCATGCGGACACGATGCTCATACTGCGATGATGCTGGTTGCTGCCAAGGCATTAAATGAGATAAAAGAAGAATTGCCGGGGACTGTCCGCCTGCTTTTCCAGCCAGCCGAAGAGGTGGCGGAAGGGGCAAAGATGATGGTGGAACAGGGAGCGATGGAAGGCGTGGACAATGTCTTTGGCATCCATATCTGGTCGCAAATGCCAACACATAAAGTGTCCTGTACGCCCGGGCCATCCTTCGCATCAGCTGATATATTTAAGGTGACATTCAAAGGGAAAGGCGGGCACGGGGCAATGCCGCATGATTGCATTGATGCAGCTGTGGTTGCTTCTTCTTTTGTCATGAATGTGCAGAGTGTGGTGTCCAGAACCATTGATGCCCAGCTGCCGGCCGTACTCTCCATTGGTAAAATGACTGTGGGTACAAGATTCAACATCATCGCTGAAATTGCAGTCATCGAGGGGACAGTCCGCTGCTTCGATCCTGAAACAAGAGATCATATTGAAAAACAGCTGCAGCATTATGCTGAAAATACGGCAGCTATCTACGGTGCTAAAGCAGAGGTGGAATACATTCGGGGTTCGCAGGCAGTAATCAATGATGAATACAGTGCGCAGCTCGTCCAAAAGGTTGCCTCTAAAGCTTTCGGGGAAGATGTTCTATTTACTGAAAAGCCCACAATGGGGGGCGAAGATTTCAGTTTTTATCTCGACAAAGCACCTGGCAGCTTCGCCCTTGTCGGCAGCGGCAACCCAAAGAAAGGCACAGAGTGGGCTCACCACCACGGCAAATTCAATATTGATGAAGATGCCCTAGCGACAGGTGCAGAGCTTTATGTGCAATATGCATGGGCATACTTGAACGAAAAGCAGTAAATCTGATCAATCCGTTCCTCTTATGGGAGGAGCGGATTTTTTTAACTTTTAAAGAAATAAAAAAAGGAAGCAGTCGATTAACTCTGCTCCCTATACACTATTGATTTATTTAATTCCTGTGACTAAGGAGAAAAGGTGGTTGTCGATGGACTCTAATAGTTGTGCAGATAGTTTGGCGGAATGTAGTTGAGGGGCAGTGGACGTAAAAGTACTTTAATGTCAGTGGGCATTTCAAAATCCTGCTGTGCTTGTTTTAAATAACGATACATGGCTTTCCCGCCTACTGAGTTGGCAGAGTGGACAGTTATTCGATCCGCAAATAACTGTTTTTGAACCATGATATGAACAAGCATAAGACCATTTCTCGATTTGCTTACTAAATCATGGTCTAAAGAAAGGTGGTCAATTTCATAGGTCTGAAGCAAAAGGATACATTCATCAATGGTCTCAACTAATACATGACCATCCGGCGCTCTCCGATAATCATCCAGAAATACGCTTATTTTCTCCATTTTTTTAATCCCCTTTCAAAGGGGTGACTAAGAAAAGTCGAGTTGACCCTAAAGTTTTGAAGCTTATTTCATTGTAACATACATATGTAAGCAAAGATACAGATGAGGGATGGGACTATAGTAACTCTGTTTCCTCTTTTTGATAGAGTTTGTACTCTGGAATGCGCTTTGGGGGCAGATCTCTGGCGAGTGAGCCGGGACTTGATGCTGCCTGGGACATAGAATGCGGAAATCTGGGCTGCGGAGGGTTTGAACTTGGAGCATTTTCGGACAGAGAATGCAGAAATTCACGGTTCAGAGTCCGAACCTGGGGCAACTTCGGACACAAAAAGTGAAAATCCGGGGTTCAGAGTCCGAACCTGGGGCAACTTCGGACACAAAAAGTGAAAATCCGGGGTTCAGAGTCCGAACCCGGGGCAACTTCGGACACAAAAAGTGAAAATCCGGGGTTCAGAGTCCAAACCCGGGGCAACTTCGGACATAAAAAGTGAAAATCCGGGGTTCAGAGTCCGAACCGAGTTCACCTTCCTGCAGAATGAGCAAAAATCAAGAGAATGAGTCCGAACCATACTCCTGCGGTCAGAACAGAAAAAACCATCCGGCGCTTATTCTCTAGAATTTCCTGTGGAACTCATAACTTGTATAAAATCTTCAATAAATCCCTGATAGTTAAAATCAAGATAAATATTTATATTTTTTTCAGCAGGCTTGGAGCTGACTCTAAAATCAGCGATGGATGTGCCTCTTCCTTCAGCCGCTGTTAATATTTTTACATCTCTTCTAATGGAGCTTCCCATTTCGGGGTTGACCATGAGGAAGAGTGTTAAGACATCATGTAATGGAGCACCGTTAATCCCGGGAATGAGTTTTTTATAAGCTTCTATATAGTACGCCATTGCCTCATCCATAATCTGAATCAGCTTGTTGTCAGTCAGCTTCTGTATCATATTAATATGTTCCATTGTAACGATGGCCTTGTTAGTAACATTAAGCGGGACAATATAGATATTATCCATATTGGTTACTACTACCTGTGAGGCAACGGGATCACCATAAAAATTTGCCTCTGCTGAAGAAGTTACATTTCCAGGAACCAAAAAAGCACCGCCCATAATATAAAACTCTTTAATGACGTCGGATATATTTTCCCCTAATATAAAAAGTGCAGCTAATGAGGTATTTCTCCCCACGTCTACTACAGTAACGTCCGGGTTCATTCTTATAATGTTGTAGAGCTCCGAAAAATTCGTTAGTTCTCCCTGCACATCCACCGGAGGGCGTATAGGACCCAATCCCTCTTCACCATGAATTTCAGGATAGAACCTTGGGATCTCCCCTAATGAAGGACTATTAGCTCCGCCGATAATAGGGATATCTTTCCTGCCGGCTAGTCGGAGCAGATAAGCGATATTGTCTGTTGCTTGTTCTTTGGTGACATTCCCGTAACTCGATACGATAGCTAACACCTTGATGCCGGGATTGAGAAGGGCATACATGATGGCAACAGAATCATCAATGCCAGGGTCTGCAAACAAAATGATTTTTTTCATTTATCTTCCTCCCATTCAAAATATTCATTTGTATAACATATCAAAGGAGGAAGTGGGTTATGCCTTTAAGGCGGAGAACCTTAACGCTGATATTGACAAGCATTTCAAAAAAATATATGATAAGAATCCTGCCAATTTTACATTGGCCTAAGGGGACTATGAAAAGTTCATTCTTCTTTGAAAAGGATGGGTACAATGAATAAAGAGCAATTGATGGAAAGTGCGCGCAGTATGAAGGAACGAGCTTATGCTCCCTATTCCAAATTCCCGGTAGGAGCTGCATTATTGCTGAAAGACGGCACTGTCATTAATGGCGTGAACGTGGAAAATGTTTCGTTAGGTGCAACAAACTGTGCTGAGAGAACAGCTATTTTCACTGCAATTGCTAACGGTTACAAAAAAGGTGATCTTCAAGCTATAGCTGTAGCTGGTGATACGGCAGACTTTCTTCCGCCGTGCAGCATCTGCAGACAGGTGTTAGCCGAGTTCTGTATGCCTGATATGCCAGTCTACTTAACAAATGAAAAGCAAGAAATATTGGAACTGACATTAAAAGATTTATTGCCGTATGCGTTTACGGATTTAGAGATGTAGCATAAAAGGAGGGCAAGCTTTGAGAGATATTCACTCAAAGCTTGCCCTCTTTATTTTACAAGGCGATAACCACTCTATTTCTTCCCTCATGTTTGGCCTTGTATAACGCCTGGTCTGTTTTGTTCAATAACTCTGAAAAGCTGTACGCTGCAGCGGGATAGCTGCTAATTCCCATGGAAACAGTGACTGGTTTTCCGGAGGGGCTTAAAGTGTATTCAGTGATTTTCCTTATCCGTTCTGCAACAGATTCCGTGATATAGATATCGGTTTCTGGAAGGATGATTAGAAATTCTTCACCGCCTATGCGGAAGCACAGATCACTTGCTCTCGTTTCCCCCTTAACTAATTCGGACAAAAATTTTAATACTTCATCTCCCGCTTGATGGCCAAACTGGTCGTTTACTGCTTTAAAATGGTCAATATCAAATAAAATGATGGAGTACCTATCGAGCTCACTTATCTTTTTTTCTAAAAAACGGCGGTTATAGAAGCCGGTAAGCGGATCCAGGTTCGACTCACTTTCCGCATTCGTCAGTTTGGTCTGATAAAAATCCACAGCTATTAAAATAGCACGCTTTAATTCCTTTAACTCAAAATACCAGTTGGGAATTTGCGGCACAGGACGAGATGGTTCGGTCGTCATCTGCTTTGCGTATAGAGCTAAATTTCTGATCGGATTGACAATTTTTTTCAGCATGCTCAGGGAGAGGGCGAATACAAACAGCATAAAAAGAATGGCAATCAAACTCACTTGCCTGGCCATTTCAAAGGTCGGCTCCATCACAGATTCTTTAGGAGTCTGGGATACAATGCCCCATTTGCTTGTTGAGGCAGCAGAGGCATACCCGGCAAGCATGGCTATGCCTTTCGTATTCGTGACTTCCAGATTTCCGTTTCTTCCTTCTAAAACGTACTGTACCACTTTGTTTTCCTTCACATTATCGTTAATTCTATTTTTATCCGGATGATAAATAATATTACCTTCAGAATCAACCACATATACATAAGAGTTATTTTCATGCTTTGGATGCTGCCCCAGAACTTGGATGAGGCTATTATCTTCATGCAAATAGATTGTTCCGGCAAGAAATCCCTCATACGATCCGCTTTCATCAAAAACGGGGACAGAAATAAGCAAAATTAATTTTCCGGTCACACCTACATAAGGCTTTGATATTATAGGAACTTTCTTTTCCAGAGATTTTTTTGCACCGACACTAGTTAACTTTGTTCCCTTTAAAGCCATATCAGGAGCAGATGCCACGACGCGGCCTGTTTTGTCCGCAAAAAATGTAGAATTGAAATAGGTAGTCGACTGCAGAATGAAATCTAACTCTTTGTGGATTTTTCGGGAATCGTTCGTCATAAGATCTTCATTTCGTGCTTCCATCGTCAGATTTTTAATCATATTGACAAAAAGAGAATCTGTAACAGCTGCGAGTTTTTGAGCATAATATTGGTTTTCTATTAAATAATTTTTCTCCAGGTTGTTCCTGCTGACCACTACACTTGAAATGACACTTCCTGCATAGGTGCCAAGCATAGCAAAAGCCAGTAAGCCTAAAATAAGCCACTGGATGCGTAATCTTATAGGTTTTTTCATTTCTCTTCACCGATAATAAAGTGCTATTTATAGTTCAAATAACCTACTAAAATATACCATGAGGTTTGTATGACTCACAACAAGAAATAAAAAATTTACGAGTGCTAGAAGGGAATTCCAATCGTGAAAAGAAATGAAAGTAAATGTATGGAAGTTTAAAAGTAATATAAAATGAAAAATTAGTGTAAAAGGATTCTGTCTGATTCTTAATCTACTGTGAGGAGGTGCAGTTCATGTTCAAAAAGGATAACAAAGGGAATAAAAAAGGGATTTGGGCGATCGGGGGTTTACTATTTGGCGCAGGTGCAGGTGCCATATTGGGGATTATAGCATACAATCAGCAATGTTTGGGATGACTGGAGAGTAACGTAATTCCCGCATCTGGATAGTGCGGGAACCTTATAATATTAGGAAGGAATATCGAATCAATGAGGAATTCCATGTCAAAGTATATTCGTATTTTCTTCTTAGGTGTGTTGGTAAGTGTCTTACTCTTTTTTATCTTTGGTTCAGTATTTATGGACGGAGGGAATCCGGCAGAAGAAGCAGTATACACATTCGGAACAATCATTGTCTTATTTATGTTATTTATTATCTCGCAGATGTGTTATTTAATTGATTTAATTAATAAGAAACGGTAACTCATTAATTGTCCGCTACTTAAGCGCGACCGGCACCCCAAATTCATCGAAAGGATGCTTAAAGTCAAATGCAAAAGAATCTGGTCCATGCTGGATATAAGAATCATATCTTTTGAAAGCTTCCATCCAGGAAACATTTGATAGCATATCCGACCACCATATAACATAATTAGGCTGTCTCTCAGGAAGAGGATCAAACCACTTATTCCTGTCCTGCAATGCTTGCCTATGAAGACCTGAATAGGTAAACAGATATATAGATTGCAGGTCTTTCCATACTGTTAAGGTAAGAACAGGAGTACCATTCCCTTTGATCATTTCTTCAGGGAGCTTCACTCTATTTGGGTTGAATTCTTTGATGAGCTGTCCAGTTTTAGCAGCCTCTCTCATTATATGATTTCCTGCTATAAAGAACTCCCTGGAGGCAGGGTGCTCTTCTGTATGCTTTAGCTGTCCAACTGTCAAAATTGCCGCAAATGCCAAGTTAATTCCCCCATCATTCCTTTTTATCTACCTATATTCTGAAAAGAATGGACTAATTCCTGGATGGAGAGGATAATTTAAATGGATGTTGCCATTTTAGATTCTAATAGGGGTGCTTATTTAACTTCCCTTAAGCCCTGCCCTTCAAGAATATCCCGGATACCTTCTTCACAAACGCCATATGAGCGCCACGAACAAGTTTCACAAACAGTCTGTATGTCTGAGGGAAGAGCATACTTCTGGATGTTTGACTCTATGTCCTGCCAGTAAAGAATTTGTCCGATATTCAGCCCTAATTTCTCTAAAATAACAGCATCCCTTTCATAAATATCATCGTGTTCACAATGGTATTCACCTGAGTTGGGATACTTTTCACACAGGTGATCCGGCCCTTTAACAAGCTGTATCCATGTCCTGGGGTTGTCTCTCAAGGTTTGATGCATACGGGTCATATTTTCCACATATTCCTGAGAGTAGCCCATTCCCCGATAGCCCAGAAGGCAAAATAGATGATGGCCACGCAGCTTATACATAATATCCCCCCATTGTTTAGATTAGATATATTGGTAAACTAAAATGATAAATAGGTTAACATAATTATTTATATTATCATATATTTTGCCTTATGAACCTTGATTGAAAAGTGGAGAAATGGGAATATGTAGTAGGATGGAATTTTAACTTTATAAATGAGCACATTGATTGTTGACGTATTTGACTTTGGTTTTTATAATCTTATCAAGTGATAGGGTTCGCTTACTTGAAAGGGATTTTGTTTATGTCACTAAATGCAAACGATACACATAAAAAAATTGTGAAAGCAGCACATAAGCTTTTTATGGATTTAGGGTATCGGGCGGTTTCCACGAGAAGAATTGCTGAAGCCTGCGGCATTACGCAGCCTACCCTTTATCATCACTTTTCCAATAAAAAGGCCATTTATATGGAAGTGCTGAGGACTGAACTGGTTGATATGCAAAACGCATTAGGCAGAATTATTAAGCGTTTTGAGGATGATATTGAAGAATGCTTATTCCAGGTCACTTATTATATTTTAATCAATAAGCCTCCTTCAATGGGCCAGATGTTTCATGATATTCAAAAAGAATTAGATCAGGAGCATCAGGGAACCGTTCGGAAATGGTGGATGGAGTCTTATCAGGATCCTATTGCCTCGATCTTTGAAAAAGGCATTAAAGATCAAAAGCTGAGGGATCCCGGGGAAATAGGATCTGACCCGGTTTCATCGGCGTACCTGCTTTTAAGTCTGATTTCATCAAGGAATACTGATTACAAATTGAAAGAAAGCCTGGCGAAAGAACAAGCCAGATTTTATATCAAAGTGATTCTTTATGGTTTATCGCAGTCTAACGGGCAGTAAGACCCCCCCTTCAAGACTCAGATGAATCAAAGAAGGATAAGCGGGGGTCAAACTGCCCGTAAAGGCCCGATTGGTTCAACTAACAATCAGCGGGGAAAAGCCCCCCCACTGATTGAAGTTTCACTTTATCGCAGTCTAACGGGCAGTAAGCCCCCACTTTGAGACTCAGCGGAATCAGAGGAGGATAAGTGGGGTCAAACTGCCCGTAAAGCCGAAATACGAACAAAGACTAAGAACGCCACGTCCTCCCAAAAGCTGCCGCTTTCGGTCGTGCGATGTATCGCTGCCGTAGCTTTCCTTGTCCTGTGGCAACGTCTTTGTGACCCATTTCCTGTGGGCCTCAACTAACAATCAGCGGGGGAAAAATCCCCCACTGATTGAAGTTTCACTTTATCGCAGTCTAACGGGCGGTAAGACCCCACTTCAAGACTTAGTTGAATCAAAGGAGGATAAGTGGGGGTCAAACTGCCCGTAAGGCCCGATAGGTTCAACTAACAATCAGCGAGGGATAAAGCCCCCCCTACTGATTGAAGTTTCACTTTATCGGCGTCAAAGGAATAACGATTAGTAACTTTAACAAAGTGGCATGTTAAAGTTTTTTTTTGGAAACAGTCTATCAATTGATAGGTTTGTATAGTTTTTGTATAATATTTTTATAAATTAATTATAAAGGAGATTAAATGATGAATTTTTTAACAAAGTTCAGTTTAAAGAATGCCGCTGCGGTCTTTATCATTTCATTTTTATTAATCACTGGCGGTATTTACTCTTTTTCAAAATTAAAAGTGGATCAATTTCCTGATATTGAGTTCCCGCAGATATCCATTGAAGCGGTATACCCTGGTGCATCTCCATCTGATGTGGATAAACAGGTAGTTTCGAAGCTTGAAGATCAGCTGGATTCCATTGAGGGTGTAAAAAAGATGACCAGTTCTGCTTATGACAGCATTGGGATCATTAACCTGGAATTTCCGTTTGATACAGATCTTGATAAAGTGGAACAGCAGGTGAATTCGGTTATTGATGAAGCCGGATTGCCTGAAGAGGCGGATGTTAAGTTAAACAGGCTTTCTTTTGGTTCTTTTCCAATTTATAATATTTCCTTCTTCAGCAAGGACGGGGAAAGCATAGAAGCTGTCATGAAGGATGAAGTGATTCCTGAATTAAATAAAATAGAAGGAATCAACAGCGTATCTGTTGCAGGCTTAACCGATAATCTTGTGCAAATTACGGTCGATAAAGAGAAAGCAGCAGAAGCAGGATTATCACTCAGCAGCATTAAAGAGCAGATCAATCAAAAATATCTTTCTTTCCCGGCAGGTGAGCTGACGGAAAGTGAAGAGCAAATCCCGATCCGTGTAGAAGAAAACCTTGATTCTATTGCAAATCTGGAAAATCTTCAGCTTCAGCCTGCTTTTGGCGGCGCTCCAGCTGAAGGTGCCGGTGGCGGAGGAGAGCAGGGCAACCAGAAATCTGCAGGTATTTCCCTAAAGGATATTGCAGACATTGAGCCAATAACAGATAAAAGTGAATTAGCCCGTTATAATCTGAAAGATTCTTTATCCATGGCGATCACGAAAAAACAGGAAGCCAACACCGTTGAAGTGGCAGACAAGGTGACGAGTGTGCTTGAAAAATACGATGATCAGCTCGACTACGAAATTGGCATCGACTCTGCCAAGGATATTGAAAAGTCTGTCAGCACATTAGTCAAAGAAGGGCTGTTAGGGGCACTATTTGCGTCCATTGCCGTTCTGGTTTTCCTTCGCAATGCCAGAGCGACCATTATCGCAGTCGTTTCCATTCCTTTGTCCATTCTGATTGCAGCGATTTTTCTAAACCAAATGGACATCTCATTGAACATCATGACACTGGGCGGAATGGCTGTAGCTGTAGGGCGTGTGGTGGATGACAGTATTGTCGTCATCGAAAATATCTTCAGGCGGGTCCGTAAATCCAATGAGGGAATGTCCGATAAAATTATTCTGGAATCCACCAAAGAAATATTAAAGGCGATCACCTCATCAACATTAACGACCGTTGTGGTATTCCTTCCAATCGGCTTTGTTGGCGGGATAACAGGGAAATTCTTTCTGCCTTTTGCTTTAACGATTGTGTTTTCCCTTTTAGCATCGCTGCTGGTTTCCATCACGATAGTGCCGATCCTGGCAAAATTTTCGTTCAAGAAAGTGCCGGCTGAAGAAAAAGAGGGAGCTCTTCAGAGGTTTTATGGCCGTTTAATTGAAAAATCTCTCAATCACAAGTTAGTTATCTTATTTATTTCGCTCGTATTGCTTGTTGGTTCATTAGCGGTTGTGCCTTCTTTAGGATTTACGTTTATTCCTAATGAACAGTCCAAAACGCTGACAGCATCGATTGAATTGCCATCATCCGCTTCACTGGAAAAAACAAATGCCATCTCACTGAAGGTGGAAGAGATGCTGGATGAGCAGAAAGAAGCGGCAGATGTCACAGCCGCTATAGGAGCCCGGGATTTTGCCACAGGACTGCGGCTTGAAAACAAAGCAAGCTATTTTGTTAACTTAGAAGATAATGTAAATGTGGAGAAAACGATTAAATCAATTGAAAGTAAAATAGAAGATATCTCAGAAGAGGAAAACGCTGATTTGAAGATTAGTGTCCAGGAGCTGGAAACAGGCGGGCCTCCTTCGAATAATAACGTGGATATCGACTTATTTTCCAATGATTTAGAGGCGCTGCAGAAGGCTTCCAAGCAAGTGGAAGAGTATATGCAGGAAAATAATGACCTGAAATATATTACCAACAATTTCAGTGAAAAGCAAAAACAATTTTTAGTGGAAATAGATTCTGAGAAAGCTAGTGAATATGGTTTGTCAGGATTTCAGATTCTTGGAACTGTCAGCGATCAGACGAAGCCCGTGAATGTTGGGACGCTGCTGCTCGATGATAAGGAGCAGGAGGTTCAGCTGTCCTTTGATAAAGAACTCGGGTCAAAAGATGAATTAGAAGAGGTTACTCTATTTTCTCAAAGAGGACCAGTCCCTCTTTCAGAGGTGGCTGAGGTAAAGGAAATCGATACCTTCACATCGATTCAGAAACTGGACAGCAAGGTTTATGCCCGTGTTTCAGGCCAGGTAAAAGGAAATGATGTGCAGGCAGTATCATCAGAGGTAAAGGCGGGAGTGGAAAAGCTTGATCTGCCGGATGGAGTATCCTTAACGAGCGGCGGAGGCAACGATGAAACAGTGGAGATTTTCCAATCACTGGGGATTTCCATTCTTGTGGCAATCGGGCTTGTGTATTTAACCATGCTGATTACCTTTGGTAAAGCCCGTATTCCATTTATTATCCTTTCATCACTTATCTTTGTTCCTATTGGTTCGCTTGTATCACTTTACATGATTAATGAGCCTCTTTCTGTAAGTGTGATGATTGGCTTCCTGATGCTGATTGGAATCGTCACAACGAATGCGATTGTGCTTGTCGACCGGATCGGGCAGAACAGAACGAAAGGTTTGCCTATTAGAGAGTCGTTAGTTGAAGCAGGGAAAACAAGGTTACGACCAATTTTAATGACGGCATTTGCGACAATTGCGGCATTAATCCCGCTGGCTTTGACCACCTCATCAGGAACACTTATTTCAAAGGGCCTTGCGGTAACGGTCATTGGCGGTTTAACATCATCCACACTGCTGACGTTAATAATTGTTCCTGTTGTGTATGAATTATTTTTCCTGAAAACGTCTAAGATAGAGAGAAGAGCTGAGGGGAAATAGGATGGAGGGAACACTCCATCAGGAATTTATTTCTGCGTGTATTGAATTACTCATCACAAGTTGGTATATTATCATATATATGTAATCAATGATGTGATCAAGTAAATAAGGATTGTGAAACAGAAAATATAGCCTGGGCTGAGAGCTATATCACCACTCCTTATTGAAACCTGCCACGGAGATGTTAGGAAAAAGCTAACCGGGTCGTTTCGTTATTAACGATTAGAGGGCTTTAGATTTTGTAAAAGCCGAACTAAGGTGGTACCGCGTCTATTAGCATAAAGACGTCCTTTTGAAGGACTCTTTATGCTTTTTTTATTCTTAAAAAGTATTTTCAGGAGGAAAAGAAGATGTCTCAAAACACCAACAACTTTTCAAAATGGTATCTGGAAACGATACAAAAAGCAGATTTATTTGATTACACCCCTGTTCGCGGGTGTATCGCCTTTAAGCCTGATGGCTATGAAATTTGGGAGCATATTCAGGCAGAGATGGATAAGCGTTTTAAGGAAACCGGCCACCGCAATGCCTATTTTCCGATGCTGATTCCGGAGAACTTTTTTCAAAAGGAAAAGGATCACATTGAAGGATTTTCGCCGGAGCTTCCGTGGATCACAGAAGCGGCAGGAGAGAAGCTTGAGGAGCGTCTGGCACTGCGCCCAACTTCTGAAACGATGATTGGACATTTGTATTCCGATTGGATTAAAAGCTACCGGGATCTGCCGGTCTTAATCAATCAATGGGCGAATGTATTCCGCTGGGAGAAGAAAACACTTCCTTTCATCCGCACGTCAGAATTTTTATGGCAGGAAGGCCACACAGCTCATGTGGACGAAGAAGAAGCGCGCAAGGAAACGATGCAGATGCTCGAGATTTATAAAGAAGTGGTAGAAGGCTTGCTTGCCATTCCTGTGTATGATGGGCAAAAAACACCATCCGAGCGCTTTGCAGGTGCGGTTGATACGTTCTCCATTGAAGCGATGATGAAGGATGGAAAAGCGGTACAGGCGGGAACTTCCCATTACTTGGGCACAAAGTTTGCGGAAGCTTTTGATATCAAATATTTGAACAAAGAAAATAAACATACTTTTGTCCATACAACATCATGGGGTACATCCACACGGTTAATCGGCTCTGTCATCATGGTTCATGGTGATGAACAAGGCCTTGTTCTCCCTCCAAGAGTAGCACCGACTCAAGTCGTGCTGATTCCAGTCGGCCCATGGAAAAAGAACCCTGCGATTATGGAGAAATTAGATGAAGTGTTTGCTGCATTAAAGGCGGAAGGAATCCGTGTACGCCTTGATGATTCCGATCAATCACCAGGCTATAAATTTAATGAGTGGGAGCTAAAAGGCGTGCCTGTCCGCATAGAGCTTGGCCCTCGTGATTTAGACCAAAATCAATGCTTAATGAAGGCGCGTGATCTTGGTGATAAAGTGGCCGTACCGCTTGATTCGATTATAGAAAGCATCAAAAATGAGCTTGAAACGATGCAGACTCGTTTATTAGAGAAAGCTAAAGCATTCCGTGAAGAGCATTCACACACACATATCGATACTATCGAGCAATTAGAACAGCACATTGCCCAATCTGAACAAAATGATGCCATCCCAGGCTGGATCTTAGCCGGATGGTGCGGTGATGATGCCTGTGAAGAAAGTGTAAAAGAAAAAACGAAATTCACGACACGGAACATCCCGTTCAACCCGCCGGCAACGAAAGATACCTGCATCCATTGTGGAAAAGAAGCGAAGCATACGGTTTGGTTTGCGCGGGCTTACTAAACCTGGAATGTGAAATATAACGTGATCTTTCAGAGTCAATTGTTTTTAGGGCCGCCTCATTCAGGCGGCCTATTTCTTATGGTTTCAAAGCAAATTTTTTTAATCTGGATATTGTGTTATAATCAAAAATATCTAAAAATTTAGATAACGAAAGAGGAGAGCCGCTTGAATCAAACCTTATTAATTATTGATGCCCAGCAAGAGTTAATCGATGGGAATCTGGAAGAAAGTGCAGTTATTAATAAAGAGCACCTTCTTGGGAATATCAATTTAGTGATTGATAAAGCAAAACAATCAGGTGTTCCAGTTGTCTTTGTAAGGGATTTAGATGTTGCGAAAGGGAAAGGAAAAGGATTTCAGGTACACGAAGAAATTATTGTGCCTGCAGAAACAAAGTACTTTGATAAAGCGGCAACCAATTCTTTTCATGGAACGGGACTCCTGGATCACCTGAAATCTCAAAAGGTCAAGCATGTTGTAATAATGGGATGCAAAACCCAGCACTGTATAGACAGTGCAGTGAGAACCGCAACTATTAATGGATTGGATGTCACATTAGTAGGTGATGGACATTCAACAACGGATAGCGATACTTTAAGTGCGGAACAAATTATTAAGCATCATAATGAAATTCTTCATGGCCATTACAATGTGGAACACTTTTCAGTTGTCAGAAATGCAGCGGAAGACTTGTTTCATCCAATACATGATTCTTATAGGTAATAGGTAAATTCAATTATAGTTTAAGGATATTCCTCGTTGAAATGGATTCCCAATTTCTTGATGAGAAATTGGGATTTTTAATATGTGAGTTACACATTCAAGCTTATCTAACAGAGGTGGCCATATGAAGATTCGTCTTACGGAATTTAACAATAATTGGGCCCCTATGTATCAAAAAGAAGCACAATTCCTAAAATCCATCTTTAAAGATGAAATCATTAAATGTGAACATTTCGGGAGTACCGCAGTCCAGGGGATGAAGGCAAAGCCTGTAATCGATATGATGTGTATTGTGAGAAACATCGAGAAGATAGATGAATTTAATGAGAAGATGAAGAAGCTTGGATATGACTCTGCCGGGGAATGGGGCATTACAGGGAGAAGATTATTTCGTAAAGGCGGGGAAAACCGATCTCATCATATACATTTCTATCAATTTGATAACCCCCAAATAGAACGGCATCTTATTTTTAGAGATTATCTGCGGACCCATCCCCGTGAAGCAGCAAGGTATACGAAGTTTAAGGAAGAATTGGCTCAAAGGTTTGAAGACACGGCTGATTATAGCCAGGCAAAAAAGGTGTTTGTGAAAGGGATGGAGCAGAAGGCGCTTGATTGGTATGCAGGTGTAAGGGACTTCCATCCCGAGGAATAGCGGTTTGCTTTCATTCCTTTACCATTAGGCATTGGGGTTGTAAGGAACTTTTAATTATAGTCAGTGTGTGTTAGAAACTTTTGATATGCTTTTGCGGTAATCCTTGAAATCAAATAAATGCTTATGAACGAAGCAACAGACACGAAGAGTATTGATGTATAAGGGGTATTCACATTGTAAAAGGCAAATATAGTTATTAACAATGAAAGTCCTAATGATTTTGTGGTGTGTTTATTATTGGGGCTCATAAAAATCCTCCTTTCGTTAATGAAATCATTGCCTGTTAGTTATTTATATATTAACATAAAATTCCATATTGTTTAAAGGATTTCCTTTCCACGCAGCGAATAAGGTTAGGAAAGTCTTATATATAGGAGATTACTATGGGTTATGTAATGGATTTAAGAAAAATAGTTGGAAGCCGTCCTCTTGTTATTCCTGGGGCAAGTGTTATCGTTTTGGATAAGAATAACAGGCTGTTGCTGCAGTTAAGAATGGATAATAACTGTTGGGCATTGGCGGGAGGTTCTCTGGAGCCTGGAGAGACATTGGAAGAGGTGGCTAAGAGAGAGCTGTTGGAAGAAACTGGGTTAACAGCAAATGATCTGCAGTTGTTTAATATTTATTCAGGAGAAGAATTTTACTATAAATACCCGCACGGTGATGAAGTATATAATGTCATCACCGCTTATATCTGCAACAACTATGATGGAGAACTTACAATGGATAGCGAAGAGGTTAAAGATTTGCGTTTTTTTCATGTCCATGAGATTCCCTCGAATATAAGTCCTCCAGATCGTAAAGTGATTAAAGATTATATTAATTCTATTTAGAAAGGAGTTCCGAAGAGGAGCTCCCTTTTTTCTTCATTGGTATTCATAATAAATTAAAAATTGAAACAATTTAAGATTTCAGCCGTATAGTTAGTAATAAAGGAGGTTTGGTGTGTTGAAACATCTAACTATCGGGATCGTTTTCTCAATAACTGGTGTTTTATTATCACTTGGTTTTTGGGAATTAAGTAAGACTTACTTAGTGACAGGAGCCATTGGATTATTTTTTATAGCCATGTCTGTTCTTATGTCAGGTTCTATAGCTGGTCCCCATCGGATGAGGGCAGGCTTGGAAGCACATGATTCTCCTGACGAAAAACGAAAGCGGAAAAGAACAAGCATCGGCTCAGTTTTAATTGGCCTGCCAAATATTATGATTGCGCTGCTTCTTTATCTTTTCTTAAACTGAGAGTTGTTTATCTATAAAGGCGCCTTTCAAAATAAGGGGTGAACCTATGTGGTGGTTAGTAATTTTTATTGCAGGAATTATATTATTTGCTTTGTTTATTGATTGGAGACGCAGGAGAAACAATAATAACCCTCTTCCCCCAACAAATCCGAACGCAAAGCCAGGGGAAAGTTCAAATTATTTAATGGGAGATAATAAGGACACAGGCGGATTTCAGTAATTTTATATAACTGGAGTTTTATAAAATAATGAGTCAATTTAGGGGGATTTCATGGAGAAAATCATAGTTAAAACAGGAATCTATTCATTTATTGTTTCCTTTTTCTTATTGGTCGCCTTTATGAAGCGAATTGAAAGCACAACAGATGTTGATGGTATGACTTCAAGTATAATAACACCATATCCTGAGTTCTTTTTTACTATTTTTCGATATTCTGTAATCACTTCAATAATTGCCGTTACCATTGCAATTATTTATTTATTTTCAATGAGGGAAAATGATTAACAAACGCAGCTGCCAGTCCAGGTGGCTTTTTCTTTTTGAATGGTTGTTTCGCAAGGTTTGTTGCTATTGGTAAATTATTTACTGAGTTGATTGGAGCGGAAGGTGCGAGATCCTCGAAAATGCAATCGCATTTTCTTCGTGCGGTGTTTACTCAAGGAAGCTGATTCAACGTCCTGCGGGAGTAGCGGGACAGGTGAGACCCCGCAGACGCACAGCGTCGAGGAGGCTCACCGCCTGCCCCGCGGTTTGCTGAGCATCCTGAAGCGGAAATCAACGGGCAGCATTGATAGACGAAAAACAACAATTTATATGAAAAAGGCCTTTTGAATAAACAGGTCTTATAAGAGGCAATTAGGGATGGGATTTAAGGACGAAGGTTTTTAAAAAAATGAAACCTTTACTCAACTCAGTCGTCTTAGCATTAAAGTGAAAATAGGGTGGGGAGTGTGTGAGAAAGATCAGGGACGATGATTCATTAGAAAATCGTGAAGTTTGGCTTGAGTTGATAATGGATGAGTACGGTGAACGGCTCACGAAGCTTGCTTATAACTATGTGAAAGACTGGAAGCTGGCTGAAGATATTGTTCAAGATGTATTCATCACATGTTACCAAAATTATGACAAAATCGATGAAGTGACCTCCTTTAAATCATGGATTTATCGATTGGCTATTAATAGATCAAAGGATATCTTGAAGAGTCATGCATTTCGGAAAGTGGTGCTTAATTCGAGCCTGTTTTCTTTATTTTCATCGAAGGAATTACCTCCGGAAAAGGAGCTGCTGAAGCGCAGCGAGGAAGAATTTCTTTCCTTTTGTGTATTGTCTTTGCCTGTGAAGTATCGGGAAGTTGTTACTCTCTATTATTATGAAGAATGTTCGATTGAAGAGATCCAGGGATTAATAGGAGTAAACCAAAATACGATTAAAACGAGATTGAGCAGAGGCAGGATGAAGTTAAAAAAAATGATGGAGAGGCGGGGATACAATGGAGAGCAAGCTTAGGCAGCTGCGGCGGGCAATGGACTCGACAACTCACAAGGGCGAGCACTTTACGGAATTTCAAAAAATGAATATTAGAAAAGCGCTCCATTCCGATAGAAGAGAGAAGCCAACAAAAAAGCCTCATAAATTCGTTATATTTGCCATATCCACTTTTGCCATCTGCCTCTTAGCTTTCTTGGTTTCAACTGAGACATGGGTCAGGCAGGATCAAAACCAGATACATGGCGGTACGGCTGGTGAATGGAACATCCGGCATGAATATAAGGTGAATCAAAAGATGATATTCAGCATATTACCCGATCCTTATCTGAAAGCTGGAACGCCTTATGGCTATATCTTTAGTTTCCAGGAGCCTTTTAACACGTATAAAGGAAAAGAGCTTTCTATTTCTGCCTTTCATAAAGAAACTGGCGAAAGAATACAAGTCTTATCTCAGCAAAAAATAATAGAACCTTCTCCCGGGTACCCAAGTTTGCAGCGGTTCATGACGACATTCACCCTTCCTTACCAAGGCCTGTGGAAGTTTGAAGTGTATCTGGATGGCAAATCCTATGGGGATGTAGTGGTCAGTGTAGCAGAAAAAGCTAAGGATGACCCTATTACACTGCCTCAGGATATACCGGATTTTGTTCAAGAGAGCGATTTTGACACTATTGATTGGAAGAGAAAAGCTGTGGAGTTCGGCAGCAGGGGCATAATTGGAAATGAAAACAAGTCCGGTGTGATTGGCGCTGATATGCCCAGTTTAAACGGCCAAAAGTGGATGTGGCATTTATGGGGCGTTGAGAATGCAGACTTGACTATCGTTGGCTTTCATAAAGAATCGCAAACAGTTCATCCCATTTTAACAAATGGCATGGGATGGACCATTCGTGCATATGGTCCAAACAACGGGGCGGATGCCCATACACCATCATCTGTTAAAATTCCCAAAAAGGGTGAGTGGGCCATTTTGCTTTATGTGGATGGGGAATTATTCGATCAATTGATTTACGATATAAATGAATGATGATGCTTTATGATCTTTTCTTCGCAAAGATTTGCAAGTTTATTGGGAGGTCTTATATGAAACCGCGGATTTCAGTTATCACATTAGGTGTAGATGATTTAGAAAGGTCCTTACATTTCTATCAAATTGGTCTTGGGCTTCCAACACAGGGCATAGTAGGAAGAGAGTTCGAGCATGGTGCTGTGGCATTTTTTGATCTGCAATCTGGATTAAAACTGGCAATTTGGAATCGAAAAGATATCGCTCATGATACCAATATGAACCAGACAGGAAAAAGGACAACTGAATTTACGATTGGGCATAATGTTGGGAGTAAAGAAGAGGTAGATATGGTAATGAAACAGGCAGAGAGTGCGGGTGCCGTTATTACGGTTCAAGCCCATGAGACTTTTTGGGGTGGATATTCCGGATATTTTCAAGACCCAGATGGACACTTGTGGGAAGTGGTCTGGAATCCTGCTTGGGAATTTACAGAATAAGTTCCAATGCCCTTATCAACTAATAGATACAAGAGCTGCCGATTAAGATTGTTGATCGGCAGCTCTTTTTTTATCCAGCCTCTTATTCTGAAAAAGCTTTTGAATAATGAACAACCCCGGCAGTATTTTTAAGAGCATTCTCTGTTAACTCCAGAGCCATGAACACTTCATCAGGCACTTCAAACGGGGCCTGGATATTCCAAAGGCTGGCTGGCTTAAAGCCGAACTTTGGATAGTAATCTTTATGGCCCAGAACGATTACGGATTGATATCCGGCCTCTTTTGCCTTGTAAAGTGCGGTACGAATCAATTGACTGCCGATGCCTTTTCCTTGATAAGCCGGAGCAACAGAAACCGGGGCAAGTGCCAGAGAATCTGCAGCTTTTTCACCATCACCTATGGTGATTTTTGATAGAAGTATGTGACCCGCAATCTCCTTAGCATGGGTTAACGCTACTAAAGAAAGCTCCGGAATGAATGCGTCTGAATTTCTGATTCTTTTAACAAGGAAATGTTCTGTCTTGTCGCTGTATCCTTCATTTAAAAAAGCTTCTTTGATCATTCCTTGCGTGGAATAATAGTCTGCAGGGAGTTCTTGCCGAATAAAAATATCCATATTGTAGTCTCCTGTCCTATAAGTGATTTATAAAGTTTGATATAAATGGCACTTTCTCATGCGGGCAGCCATGAAGAAAGTGTTGCTCCTCCACTCTAAACATAAGTTCAACAAACAAAGGCCTCCAATTTGGTGTGTTTCATTTTATTTAGTTATGCTGCGATGGTCAAAATCCTTTCGAAGGCCCCTTTCTGCCGTATAATCTCCTTCAGAGACCGAAAAGATAAGAACAACTATACAACAAAAGGAGTAAAATATGGGTGATTTTTTTTATCATTGTCTTCTTATATTAGGAAGAATTATTACCATTCTGCCTCTATTTCTTTTTATTACACTTTATATGGGAAGACGCTCGATAGGGGAGCTTCCGATCTTCGATTACCTGGTTATTCTTATACTAGGTGCTGTGGCTGGGGCGGATATCGCAGATCCGTCTGTCAGACATCTGGAAACTGGGTTTGCCATTATTGCCATCGGCATCTTTCAGAGAATCATCGGGAAAGTAAAAATTTCGAACAGGAAAATAGGAAAATTGATTACTTTCGAACCGGTGATTGTCATCTATAAGGGGAAATTGCTTCAGGCCAATTTAAGAAGGACTAACTATACGATCGATAACATTCTTCAAATGCTTAGGGAGAAAAATATTTTTGATATCCAGAATGTGGAGATGGGGGTGCTCGAAGGAAGCGGTATGTTAAGTGTCCAATTAAAACCTTCACAAATGCCAGCAACCCTTGGAGATTTGAACATTACCGAGAGTTCCAATCAAATAGCTTTTCCAGTGATTGTTGAGGGAGTGGTATACAACACGGTACTTAAGCAGTTAGGTTTGGATAGGGACTGGCTCGAACGGGAGCTTTCCAGAAAAGGGATCTCCGTATTAGGGGATATATTTTTTGCCTCTATCAGCTCTAAGAAAGAGCTGCATATTTCCATGAAAAATGAACAAGCAGAATCCATACCACCTATCTATCATTAACTTTCTTGTTATGGCTGAATGAGCACCCCGGAAAAGGCCTTCAAAGGAGAAATTGCTTTTTTATTGAATATGCAGGTAATGAGCTTAATAAAAAGGTGATTTCTTTGCTTTTTCATAATTTATTTTTGGACCCCGAATGTGGAGGGAACAGAAAGGTTTTAGGTATATAACTGCTTTCGGATTTATCAGCGTACCGGTAAATCTCAACGGGATCACAACAACTTTGATCCAGTATGATGATAGGGGGGAATGCAGAACGTTTTTTTTTTAATATCGAACTTCAGACAAACGATTTAGTAGATTGGATGACTGATAACATAAAAATAGAGGAATTAGATTAGAAACGAAGAAAAACGGACTAGAAGATGACCTATCCGTTTTGTCCGAAAAGACTGTTAGCTCAATTAAATCGGTGTTTGGTGAAGCAGTTACTGTCAATGTAGCTGTTATAAACGGTTTTTACTCAAAGATATTAGTACTGCTTTCTAAAAGAGGGGAGCTTATGAAATTATATTGGTTTTTGGTGTTATGTTCCTTATGCATTTGGGCTATAGTATCTGTCCTATTCCCCGAACCAAGTTGGTGGTCTATCTTTTCTTCGGATCGTTCAACGCACACACCTCTGATCGAACAGCTTTCCATAAATAAAGTGTTTTCAATCATGATCCTTTATTTAGGTTTAGCTTACCTGTTACATCGTATATTTCAAAGAGGCAGATAAAATCTTTTTATGGTTAGCAGCGGTGGTGATTCCAGATAAGTCTCTGGTTTGGGAATTATTGAACATTCTGTGAATATCGCGGAAATAACACCTGATTTTAGTACCAGGTATTATGTTTGTCACTATTCAATTAACCCCATTCGTCCAATAATGAAGAAGAAATAAATTGGCGATGAAATGGGGTAGTTCTTTTGAAATTTCCACAATTAAAAATCGGTCATATGACGCCTGAGTTTCCCATTATGCAAGGGGGAATGGGCGTAGGGATTTCGCTGAGCGGCCTGGCATCAGCGGTTGCGAATGCCGGGGGGATTGGAATTATTTCAGGAACAGGAATTAGCATTGAAGAGCTGAGGCTTCATATACGAAAGGCCAGGGCAGCTATCAAGGGTGAGGGCTATATTGGGGTGAATGTTTTATTTGCCATGAATGATTTTGCTGAAAAAATGAAGGCTGCCATTGAGGAAAAGGTGGATTTCATTATTTCAGGTGCAGGAATATCTAGAGATATGTACAATTGGGGCAAAGAATCCGGGACACCGGTCATTTCGATTGTGTCATCTGCAAGGCTTGCCAAAATGTCTGAACGGCTGGGTGCTTCTGCTGTTGTCGTAGAGGGCAATGAGGCGGGAGGACATTTAGGGACCGAAAGGCCGTTATTCGATATTTTGCCAGAAGTCGTGGATGCTGTTAAGATTCCTGTCATAGCTGCAGGGGGAATCATGACAGGAGAAGATATCGCGCATGCCATTCGTGTCGGTGCTTCCGGTGTTCAGATGGGAACCAGGTTTGTCGCAAGTCAAGAATGTGATGCACCCCTATCCTTCAAGGAAAAATATGTACAAGCCAAACAGGAAGATATCGTTATGGTGAAAACCACCGTAGGTTTGGAAGGCCGTGCCATTAAGAATAACTTTACTGAACAAATATCTGACAATAAAAAGGTGAAAATCAAGAAATGCATCGATTGTCTGAAAAACTGCTCCTACCGCTTTTGCACATTGGATTCTCTGGTCACATCCATGGAGGGGGACTGTGAGAATGGTCTCGTATTTGCGGGGGCAAGAGTCCATGAAATTAACGAGATTTTGCCTGTTCAGACGATCATTCATAAGATCAAAAGGGAATATGAAGCGTGTGTTTAATGTTATAATGGTGCATTGCTTAAAGTCGGGCTGCCAATTAGGCGGCTTTTTTTTGTTTTAAAAGGGTGTTTTGAGGCTGGAGGAATAATTCATATTAATATAGAATACCTTTTAATGGAATATAGTGTAAAAATGATTGGGTGAAGAAATATGGAGAATAAGCGACATAGTTATGATAGAAATTCTAATTCTTTAATCATCGTAATCCACGAAATCTATGGAATAAATCAACATATAAAGAGTTTTTACGAATTGTTAACCAAGCAGAATTTTGAAGTGATATGCCCCAATTTATTAGAGCGAGAGATGCCTTTTGATTATTCTCAAGAGGAAGACGCTTATCATCACTTTATGGAACATGTTGGTTTCGATAGAGCGGCACGTAAAGTCAAAGATTTGTTATTGGATGTTAAAGATGAATACGAAACAATATATATCATTGGATTTAGTATAGGTGCAACTATTGCCTGGCTGTGCAGCGAGGAAGATTGTGTGGATGGAATAGTTGGATACTATGGTTCAAGGATTAGGGACTATTTAGAGGTGACACCCCGGAGTCCTGCCATGCTATTTTTTCCGCAAGAAGAGCAATCTTTTAATGTTGATGAGTTAGTATTGGCTTTGGAGAAAAAGAAAATTAAAGCATATAAATTTACCGGGAAACATGGATTCAGTGATCCTTATTCCTCTAAGTATGATGCAAAATCAGAACAAGAAGCATTTAGCAAAATGCTGGATTTTTTATTGCATATTGATTGAGATATTATAATGCCCTCGTTATCACCTGATATTTAAGAAAAGTTTACAAGCCCGTTCAATATTCTTAATACTAAGATGCTAATTTAGATGTAGCGGGGATAGCATGTGTGGCTATCATGGCATTTGGCGCAGGTGGAGCCAAGTGCTTTTTTGTTTTATACCGGGAATACTTAACTATTTACAAAAATTATCTTGGGATAATATAATGATTTAGTGTTCTATGCTTAATCTTATTTTAAGAACGGGGGACCCATTATTTACGGCGGAGTTTCCGCACGGGGTGAATCCGAAAGATGGAAGGGCTTACTGTTTCCGCAGTCCTAACCCGAAAGCTAACCTCGTCAGCGTTTAAGGAAACAGAAGATAATATGAATCAGAGTGAATTGACAATTGTCGATTTTCTTTTTTTTGAGATCAGCTTTGTTTCCCTTGCCTGCGCAGCATGTTAAAACTAAACAAGAAGGTAGGGTAATTGATGAAAAGAATTAAATTAAGTTTAGCCACTCAAATTTTTATCGGTCTTGTCCTGGGGATTGTGGTTGGCGGTATCTTTTACGGTAATGAAGCAGCGCAAAGTGCCTTACAGCCATTTGGCGATCTGTTCATCCGTTTAATTAAAATGATTGTGGTTCCTATTGTACTATCCACGATTATCGTTGCTATTGCTGGTGTAGGTGATTTAAAATCCGTTGGTAAGCTTGGCGGTAAATCATTGACCTATTTTATCGGCATGACGTTGGTTGCCATTGTGGTTGGCTTAATCGCCGGGAATGTATTTCAGCCAGGTGCCGGCCTGAATATGGACAGCCTGCAGCAAAGTGACATTTCAAGCTATGTCGAAACCAATAAAGAGCAGGAAGGCAAGTCTGTAGCGGATACATTCTTGCATATTGTGCCTACTAATCCGGTACAAGCCATGGTTGAAGGCGATATGCTGGCGATTATCTTCTTTGCTGTTGTATTTGGACTCGGAATCGCAGCAATTGGAGATGTCGGAAAGCCGGTTCTGAGATTTTTCGAAGGTACAGCCAAGGCGATGTTCTATGTAACGAACCTATTTATGAAGTATGCGCCGATCGGGGTATTTGCCTTAATTGGTGTTACGATTTCCAAGTATGGCTTCGCCTCACTGATTCCATTAGGCAAGCTGGCGCTTACTGTATATGGATCGATGATTTTCTTTGTTCTAGTTGTTCTGGGAGTCATGGCCAAAATTGTCGGGTTCAGTATCTTTAAATTATTGAAGATGATCAAAGAGGAATTAATTTTGGCATTTTCAACAGCAAGCTCGGAAACAGTTCTTCCAAGAATTATGGACAAAATGGAGAAAGCGGGAAGCCCGAAACATATTTCTTCATTCGTTATTCCGACAGGCTATTCTTTTAACCTGGACGGATCTGTTTTATATCAGGCGATTGCCTCTTTATTTATTGCCCAGATGTTTGGGATCGAATTAAGCATCGGACAGCAAATTACGCTAATGTTAGTGCTGATGGTTACATCGAAAGGAATGGCGGGTGTACCGGGCGTATCCTTTGTGGTGCTGCTGGCGACATTCAGTACCATTGGATTGCCTGCAGAAGGCCTTGCCTTTATTGCCGGCATCGACCGTATCCTTGATATGGGACGCACAGCAGTTAACGTGGTGGGGAACTCACTGGCGGCAATTGTTATTGCGAAGTGGGAAGGGCAATTCAACCCTCCAGCAGAAGAAAGATTTGAACAACAAGCTTCATAATAGATTTGGAAACACTAACAAATGGTATCGTTTGTTAGTGTTTTTTTGTGGAGCAGGATAGTTCTGGTTCGGACACAGGAAGGGAAAATCCTCGGGGCTGAGTCCGAAGTTGGCTCAGGTTCGGACACAGGAAGGGGAAAACACCGGGTTTGAGTCTGAAGTTGGTTTAAGTTCAGACACAGGAAGAGGAAAACACCGGGTTTGAGTCCGAAGTTGGTTCAGGTTCGGACACAGGAAGGGGAAAACACCGGGTTTGAGTCTGAAGTTGGTTTAAGCTCAGACACAGAAAGGGGAAAACGTCGGGTCTGAGTCCGAAGTTGGCTCAGGTTCGGACACAGGGAGAGGAAGATGACGGGTTTGAGTCCGAAGTTGGCTCAGGTTCGGACACAGGAAGGGGAAAACACCGGGTTTGAGTCTGAAGTTGGTTTAAGTTCAGACACAGAAAGGGGAAAACGTCGGGTCTGAGTCCGAAGTTGGCTCAGGTTCGGACACAGGAAGGGGAAAACACCGGGTTTGAGTCCGAAGTTGGTTCAGGTTCGGACACAGGAAGGGGAAAACGTCGGGTTTGAGTCTGAAGTAGGTGCAGGTTCGGACACAGGAAGGGGAAAACGCCGGGTTTAAGTCCGAAGTAAGAGCAGCAGCAAACAAAAAAAGGGGAAACCGGCGAAACAGCCAAATATGAAAAGTAAAATGCGGCTCCAGCTTTTATCAACTAGCCCTTTAGGGTCATAATTATATTATAATGAAGAAAAAAGGGAGGTACTCATATGACACAGGGAAGTAAGGCGCTGTCACCAGAACAGCGGGATGAATTGCTGCAAACATTGAAGGCCCGTTTTGAGAAGAATACGCACAGGCATGAAGGGCTGGTATGGGCAGATGTACAAGCTAAGCTTGAGGCTAATCCTGAGAAATTATGGTCGCTGAATGAAATGGAAGAAACGGCCGGCGAACCGGATGTTGCCGGGTATGATGAAGAGACGGGCGAATACATATTTTATGATTGTGCAGCAGAAAGTCCTAAGGGCCGCAGAAGTTTTTGCTACGATCGTGAAGCGCTGGAGGCAAGGAAAAAACATAAGCCGGAAAACAGTGTGATGGATATGGCAGCTGCCATGGGCGTTGAGCTTTTAACGGAAGAGCAATACCGGGAGCTCCAGGAGCTTGAAGCTTTTGATAAGAAAACATCGAGCTGGGTGCAGACACCTGCTCATATCAGAAAACTTGGCGGGGCTCTCTTCTGTGACCGCCGCTACGACACGGTCTTTGTGTATCACAATGGAGCTGATTCCTACTATGCTGCAAGGGGGTTCCGCGGCTCGCTGAGAGTTTAGGTTCAGTGAAAAACTAAGTAAAAAGAGAAAGGGTCAGTAGTGCACTCATATTGATTGAGGCGTTAATCCGGGAAGGGATTAACGCTATTTTTGTAGAACTGCCTTGATATTACTGATAATGGAGAAGTAGGATGAAGACCATTATTAAGGCTGATATTGAAGATATGTGCAACATTGTAAATATAGACAGTTAGGTTATGGGTAAACAAGCAGCCGAGATTATACTCAACTATGAAAGAGGGGGTCGTATTACTGTGAAAGTCAGAGCGGTATAGTTGAAAATTTAGATGAAGGAGATCCTGAAATCATTTAATACAAATTAAAATAGATTCTAATGCAAGATTCCTTATAAATAAGAATCTTGCATTTTTTTGTTTGACTCGGATTCTACAATGATATAAATTTCATTTATTTTGATAATAAACTGTCATTTTTAAAAATAAAATTGACAATAAAATATCACGGTGATATAGTGACGATATGAAAACGTTTTCTGAGCATTTTCTTGTGTGCAGGGATGATTGCCGTTATGGAAGCATCAAAGGAATGACAGGTAGGAGAGGTATTATGGATGTATTAGATAAGATAAAAGGCAGATTAATAGTTTCGTGTCAGGCCCTTGAAGATGAGCCGCTTCATGATTCATATATTATGAGTAAGATGGCTTTTGCGGCAAAGCTAGGAGGGGCTTCCGGAATTAGAGCAAACAGCGTGAAAGATATCCGTGCAATCAAGAAGGAGGTCGATCTTCCCATCATTGGGATTATCAAAAAGGATTATCCCGGCAGCGGAGTGTATATTACGGCAACGGAAAAAGAAGTAGATGACCTGTATCAGGAAGGTGTGGATATCATTGCTTTTGATGCAACAAAGCAAGTCCGTCCGGATGGAAAAAGTTTTCAGGGATTTTTTGCAGAAGTGAAAGCCAGGTACCCGGACCAGCTGTTTATGGCTGATATTTCTACATTAGAAGAAGCGCTGGCAGCTGAAAAAGCCGGAGTTGATATTGTGGCAACCACTTTAGCGGGATATACTCCTTATTCGGAAGGAGTTGTTCCTTTGGAATTACTGGAACAAGTAATATCCCATGTTTCAGTTCCTGTTATAGCGGAAGGAAATATGGATACACCGGAAAAAGCAAAAAGGGCTATTGAATTAGGAGCTCATGCAGTTGTTGTAGGAAGTGCCATTACACGTCCGAAATTAATTACAGAGAAATTTGCAAAAGCTATACAAAACTACTAGTGAAAATTAGAAATGAGGGTGTTCGAGATGAAAGGAATTTTTACAGCGTTGATGTGTTCATTTGATGAAAACGGAAGGGTGAACGAAAAGGGATTAAGGGAGATTGTCCGTTACAATATCGAAATTTCAAAGGTAGATGGCTTGTATGTCAATGGAAGTACAGGTGAGAACTTTCTGATTTCCACTGAACAAAAAAAGCAAATCTTTGAAATTGTAAAAGATGAAGCTAAAGATCAGGTTAAATTGATTGCTCAGGTGGGTTCATTAAATATTGATGAAGCAGTAGAATTAGCACAATTTGCAACAGATTTAGGCTATGATGCTATTTCTGCTGTTACACCATTCTACTATAAGTTTGATTTCCAGGAGATTAAAGATTATTATTACACCATTTTAGAAAGCGTTAACAACAAAATGATCATCTATTCTATCCCAGCCTTAACAGGGGTTAGCATGAATCTTGAGCAATTTGGAGAGCTTTTTGAGAATGAAAAAGTAATCGGCGTGAAATTTACAGCACCTGATTTCTTCTTACTGGAAAGACTTCGCCATGCTTATCCTGATAAGCTCATCTACTCGGGATTTGATGAAATGCTGCTTTCGGCAAGTGTCCTGAATGTAGACGGAGCGATTGGCAGTACGTTTAATGTAAATGGAGAGCGTGCCAAGCAAATTTTTGAACTGGCACAAAATGGCCAGATTGAAGAAGCAAGGGAGCTTCAAAAAGTAACCAATGATTTAATCGGCGAGATTTTAGATAACGGCTTATACCAGACGATTAAAGAGATCCTGAAGACACAAGGCGTTGATGCAGGTGTATGCAGGAAGCCAATGAAAGCGCTTGAAGAGGACAAAGTTCAGCGTGCGAAAATGATTGCGGAAAAATATCTGTAAAATCAGGGGGATAAATGATGACTGGATCTTTTGCTGTAATTGATTACGTTATATTATTTGCCTATCTATTGTTCATTCTTTGGGTAGGGATTGCAGTTGCCAAAAAAGAAATGCAGGGAAAAGAGTTCTTCAAAGGGGATGGCTCTATTCCTTGGTGGGTGACATCTGTCAGCTTATTCGCAACCTTATTAAGTCCGATTTCATTCTTATCCTTAGCCGGAAACTCCTATTTAGGATCATGGGAGCTGTGGTTTGCACAATTAGGTTTATTTATTGCCGTGCCAATCGCGATTTATTATTTCCTGCCGGTTTACCGGAAATTAAATTTAGATACAGCTTACGAATATTTAGAGCGCCGCTTTGATACAAAGCTGCGCGTCATTGGGAGCCTTCTTTTTATCGTCTATCAGATTGGGCGCATGTCCATTATTATGTATCTGCCGGCGTTAGCATTAGCGGCTGTTACTGGCATCAATGCTGTACTGATCGTATTATTCATGGGTGTAGTGGCAACCATCTATTCAGCCTTTGGAGGAATTAAATCAGTGCTTTGGACAGACTTCATCCAGGGTGTAGTCTTAATCGGCGGAGGTATTTTTGCCCTCATTATGCTGATGTTCTCCATTGATGGCGGATTTGGAGAAGTGGTCCGTGTCGGTACCGAAGACGGGAAGTTCTTTACGGATACACCATTCTTCGATCCGAACTTTGTCAATAACAGTGTTCTTCTTCTTATTTTTGGCGCCGGGATTTCAACTGCATTCTCATATATTTCAAGTCAGGACATGGTTCAGCGTTATTTAACAACCACTGACTTAAAAGAAATGAATAAAATGACTTATTTAAATGGTATTCTGTCACTTGGTACGGCAACATTATTCTTCTTTATCGGAACAGCTTTATATACATTTTATACGCAGCAGGCAGGTGCGATGCCTGAAGGTAAAGCCGACCTGATTTTTGCCAACTTTATCGTGGCTGAGCTGCCGGCAGGAATTTCAGGCTTGCTGATTGCCGGATTATTCGCTGCGGGACAATCAACACTTTCAACGGGCTTGAACAGTGTGGCGACAAGCTGGACATTGGATATTCAGAAAGTTCTTAAACCAGATATGAGTGATGAAAAAAGCACCAAAATGGCGCGTAATGTATCCACAATTGTAGGGATTTTCTCCATTGCTTTTGCCATTGTCCTGATTTACACAGATGTTGGAGATGCTTATTCCTGGTTTAATGGATTGATGGGATTAGTATTGGGTATCATCGGAGGTACCTTCACGCTTGGAGTCATGACGAAAAGAGCAAACGCGAAAGGGGCCATCTGCGGTTTCTTCGCAACAGCAGCCCTTGCAGTCTATGTGTCTTACTTTACTGATATTACTTTATGGGCCTATTCCATCATTAATTTAATTGCTTCTATCGTGTTCGGTTATGTCTTTAGCTTATTATTCAAGCAAAAAAGCAAAGCTGAAGATGAAAATCTGACATACTATGATAGAAAAAAACCAGCGTAAAATGGTGAGACTATGTTTCAAATAAAAAAGAAAATAAAAACGGATGTCTTAGTGGCCGGAAGCGGGCTGGCCGGGATAAAAGTAAGCAAAGAGCTTGCAGATCAACAGGCCGATGTATTGATGGTGACAAAAATGCAGGTAGCTTCAGGTTCAAGCTTTTATCCGCTGAAAGCCTCCCTTGGAACTCAGGTGACAAAAGATCATGAAGATGAATCGATATTTCTTGAAGATATTGAAAGCTTGAGCCATGGCATGCATGGGCGGGATTTAGCTGAGGTGTATGTAAAAGAAATTCCGAAGCGTGTAAAGGAATATCAGGAGATTGGTGTGAAGGCGAAAAAGCTGGAAGGGGAGCGTAAAGCCTGTTTCGCTGAACATGAACGGGATATCTATTTATTAAGTGACTGGGATCAGATTCGCGAAAATGTGAGAACTATTTTTGCAGAGTATGAAAACCTGTCTATCCTGGAAAAGACAATCGTCCTTACTTTGCTGAAGAAAGATGACCGTGTGGCGGGAGCCATACTTTTAGATGAGAATAATGACCTCGTTATGGTGGAATGCAAATCTGTCATTTTAGCAACGGGCGGATTCGGCAGTATTTATCAGCATAACTTAAATCCCAATGATGTGGATGGCTCCGGCCATATCCTGGCTGTCGAAGCAGGGACCCGTCTTGTAAACATGGAATTTATTCAATTCATTCCAGGCATTACGGCTCCGAAATATAAAACCCTCTTTGGGGAACATACATTAATGTATTGTGATGATATAGTCGATGAAGCGGGAAGCAGCTTACTGGATTCTATGCTGCCTGAGGAGATATCGAAGCAGGAATGTCTGCAGATCAGGAGCACACACGGTCCGTTCACCCATTCACTTGATTCGAAGTATGTGGATATCGCGATGATGAAAAACATCATCGCGAATCGGAATGACCGCGGATTCAGGCTTTTATATCGGTCCGAGTTATATGAAAATGGGGAAGAGTTCTACACGGTCTATTTAAATTGGCTGAAAGAGAGAAATATTGATCTTTTGGAGAATGAAATTCGTATTGCCCCATTTGCCCATGCCAGCAACGGCGGGGTTTATATTGACACGTATGGCAGAACCGGTGTGAACGGATTATATGCCATTGGTGAGCTGTCCTGCAATATTGAGGGAGCGAACCGATTGGGAGGAAATTCGACTGGCGCCTGCATGGTATTTGGCAAAAGGGCTGCGGCAGATTGTGTCAGGTATATCGAAACACAAAGCCATGAGGAAATTTCTGAACCTGAAGCATTGAAACAGATCGAGAACATGTTTGGCGTTCAGGGGCAAACAAAAGGTCCTGTTAAAGATATGGAGAAAAAAGTTCATCAGGCTATTGAATCGATCAAAAAACTAATGTGGTATCATGGGAATGTCGTGCGCAATAAGGACAGTCTATTAAAAGCATTAGAAACCATCAGAAAGCTCGAGTCAGAGCTTGATTTAGGTAGATTGTTCGAACAGCAGGCAACCCGAAAGCTGACAATTAAGGCACGAAACTTCTTCAAGCTTTCGCAAATTCTGCTTGAGGCCATGCTGGAACGAAAAGAAAGCAGGGGCGCACATTTTCGTGAGGATTATCCGGAAGAACGTGAAGAATATAATAAAAGATTGTTTATTTCCATGAAAGATGATGGAGCATTGGAGTATCGCTTTCTAAATGAATAGGGAGTAGCTTTAATGCTCATAGATGGAGGGGAAAACCTGGTATGGGTTTTCTCTTTTTTCAATTGTAAGGGAGGAGCACAATCATGCAGCTTGGAGTTATTGATATTGGCGGAACATCTATAAAATATGGCATCGCTTCAGACGCAGGAGAGCTTTTTAGTCTTGATTCCATCCCGGCTGAGGCTTATAAGGGCGGTCCTTTAATAGTAGAAAAAGTGAAGATGATCTGTGATATGTTGTTAAAACAGGCAAGAGTCGAGGGCATTGCCATCAGCTCTGCAGGGCAGATTGATAACCAGAATGGAACCGTGGTGCATGCAACGGATAATATTCCGGGATATACCGGTACAAGTCTGGCTGAGGTCATTTCAAAACATACCGGATTGCCGGTTACGGTTGAAAACGATGTGAATTGCACAGCATTAGGTGAATATTGGCAAGGTGCAGCTAAAGATATGGATGATTTTCTCTGTGTAACTATTGGCACGGGGATTGGCGGTGCGTTATTCTTAAATGGTAAGCTATACACAGGAGCCAATTTTTCAGCCGGGGAAATCGGGCATATCAATCTGTACCCAAATGGGAAGCCCTGCACCTGCGGTAACAAGGGCTGTTATGAAAGGTATGCTTCCAGTTCAGCCCTATCAGAGCTAGTGGAGGAAAGAATGGGTGTGAACCTTCCATTAGAGAAGTTTTTCGAACTTGCCAGAGAGGGAAATAAGGAAGCTAATAACCTATTTGTACAGTGGGCAGATGATGTGGCGACAGGCATTCAGAGCCTTGTTCATATTTTTAACCCCGAGCTTGTACTGATTGGCGGCGGAATTTCTGCACAAGGAGACTTTTTATTGGAAGAGGTACAATCGTCTTTAGCGAAGAAAGTAATGCCAAACCACTGGAAGTCGCTTCGGATGAGAATTGCCGCACATGAAAACAAAGCCAATTTATTAGGAGCAGCCAAGCACTTTTTGGACATGAACAGGAAAAGTTAGCAGAGGGGTTACTATGGAAACGAATAGAAAAATGACAGGGCTGAAGCCTACTATATTAATGGAACAGCATAAACACAACTTTACTAAATCCGACCATAGAATTCATGAATATATTTTAACGAATACAGACAAGGTGTTATACCATTCATTAACGGAATTATCGGAAGCAATAGGAGCTGCAGAGGCTACAGTTCTGCGTTTCTTCAGAAAGCTGGGCTTTAAAGGCTTCCAGGATTTTAAATTTTCGCTCGCGCAAGAGGTTTCTGGTAATTCCAGTCAGGCGGGTGACGAGACCTATATTGAACGCATCCGCACAAACATGGTACATGCCATTGAAGATACGTATAGAATGCTGAATAATCAAGCTCTTGAAAACAGCATCGAAGCAATAGTCCGTTCCAGGGATGTAGTGATATTTGGCATAGGCTCTTCCGGAATTGCCGGGCTTGATATGCAAAACCGCCTCATGAGAATAGGAAAACATGTTGATGTCGTCACAGATCCTCACTTCCAGGTAATGAGGGCGACCTCCCTGGATGAACATTCCGTTGTGATTGCCATAAGTTTAACAGGCAGCACAAAGGATATTGTCGACACTGTTAAAATAGCCAATGAAAAGAAAGCTACTGTGATTGTATTAACAAACTATGTGAAATCACCTTTGGCCAAATACGCGGATTATATTTTACTGACCTCTGTAAAAGAAAGCCCGTTAGACAGCGGTTCATTAGTAGCCAAAATTACACAGCTTTATTTAATCGATCTTATCTGCACGGGGATCACCATGAAAAACTATGAACAAGCTTCAAAAGTGAAAATGGAGATATCTGAGAATATCAGTAATAAGCTGTACTAAAGCAAGCCAATGCTGGTTCAATTATTTTTATAAGGAAGGCCATTGTGCCTTCTTTTTTTCCAGCCCTAAAAATGGAGTTTTTTCACTGTTTTTCCCAGAGGTATTGTCACAATGTCCTCACCGCTGATATCCAGGGCATTAGCAGTTATAATTAGTTATAATCAGATATAACTATTCAGTGAAGGAGATACATAATGAAAAAGAAATCCCTGTTATTTTTTTCATCAATGGTCCTTTTTTTATCATTGGCTGGATGTCAGTCTAAAAATACAGGAGAAGAGCAGCGGGATGCAGCCGGAGAGAGTGTGGAACTGACTATTTCAGCAGCGGCAAGCCTGCAGGATGCCTTAACGGAGATCGAAGCAAGGTTCGAAAAAGAACATCCAAATGTGCTGATCAACTTTAACTTTGGAGCTTCAGGTTCTCTTCAGCAGCAAATCTCCCAGGGAGCACCCGCTGATCTTTTCTTTTCAGCTGCAGAGGATAAATTTGATAAACTGGTGAATGACGGACTGATTGAAGAAAAGAATGGAATTGACTTGGTCGGGAATGAGCTTGTACTAGTGGTGCCAAAGGGTTCGAAGGTCAAATCGTTTCATGCTCTCACAGAAGCAGATAAATTGTCCATCGGCACACCGGAGTCGGTTCCTGCCGGGAAATATGCGAAGGAATTATTAGAGAAAATAGATATCTGGAACAACATAGAAGAAAAAGTAGTGTATGCCAAAGATGTCCGCCAGGTCCTTACATATGTAGAGACAAATAATGTGGATGCCGGAATTGTTTATAAAACGGATGCGTTAATATCTGAAAAGGTCAACATAGTGGACACGGCAGAGGAGAATACTCATGATCCTATCATTTATCCTTTGGGTGTGATTAAGGATACAAGTCATCCTGAGGAAGCTAAGCTTTTCTATGATTATCTTCAAAATGAAAAATCTATGGATATTTTTAAAGAGTATGGATTTAAAGGATTGAAATAATTATATGGCTACTGATTTTTGGTCACCAGTCCTAATATCTGCTGAAGTTGCGGCTGTCTCAGGAGTATTGGCAATTATTCTTGGCGTTATCATAGGGAAGGGTATGGCAAATAAAAGATTTAAAGGGAAAGCCATCGCAGAGACCGCTTTCCTTTTGCCATTAGTATTACCGCCATCTGTTGTAGGGTTTTTGCTGATTGTCATTTTTGGAAGAAATAGTTTTGCAGGCCAATTCATTGAGTTTATTTTTAAACAGCCAGTTATGTTTACATGGTGGGCTGCTGTTATCGCTTCAACGGTTGTCGCATTTCCTCTTATGTATCAGTCTGCCAAGACAGGCTTTGAAGCAATTGATCGTGACATTGAAAATGCGGCTCGGGTAGATGGGGCGAATGACATTCAATTATTTATGAATATCACGATACCTCTTTCATACAAGGCCATTATTTCAGGCGGCATACTGAGCTTTACAAGAGCTTTGGGGGAATTCGGAGCCACTTTAATGTTTGCCGGTAATATTCCGGGAAAAACACAAACGATTCCAACAGCTATATATGTAGCCATTGATTCAGGCAATATGGAGATGGCCTGGTTATGGGTAGCGTGTATGATCGGGATATCATTTATCATGTTAGTTTTTGTTCAGCTGATAAAAACATAAGAAGACATCCTTTCGCGGGATGTCTATTTTTATTGCAGGAGACTGGAGTGCGCATAATACTTCAGGTGCCAGTTACGTCCTCCATCACCTTAACCTCTTTTCAAAAAATATTCCATTAATTCGGTGGTACCATTAGAGCTGCTGTTTGCTAAAGGGGATTTAGGAATTCATTAGGTCTTCCTTCTAAGTGACTGGAATAAAAAGGTTGTTAATTGGATGGCTTTTTAAGATAATTAAGAAAGACTTTATAAATCTAAGGGTGGCTAAAAATGAATATTTACCCAGCTGCGAATTTACCGAAAAGTATAATAGTAGAGTTTTTTAAGCTGCATTGGGGGAGCACGGAAATGGTTATTTCCAGTGGGATTTATGATTGCAGTGCACTGGACGGTTTTGCTGTTGTAGATGTAGATGACAAAATCATTGGCTTAATTACTTACCTAATTAAAGATAATGAATGTGAAATTATATCCTTAGATAGTATGGAAGAAGGTAAGGGGATAGGTACATCGTTAGTTCAAGAAGTAGAAAATCTTGCTATAAAGAAAAATTGTAAAATCGTAAAACTTATTACAACTAACGATAATTTGTCAGCATTAAAATTTTATCAGAAACGAGGATTTATTCTGTCTCAATTTATACTTAATGCGGTTGAGAAAGCAAGGAAGGTAAAACCCGAAATACCCTTAATTGGAAATGATGGTATTCCAATCAGAGATGAAATTGAATTGATAAAGGTATTGAACTAATTGGTGCTTATGTACAAAATTAGCTGCTAATATAGCAGCTTTTTCTTTTTAAACAAAGGAGTTGAAAGGGTTCAACCGAAAAATCGTAATGATTACTATTTACAAATCGTAATCATTACGATAAAATATTCCCTAAGTAAAGGGGGAATAAAATTGTTAAAAAGATTTGCAGGTTTACTTAGTTTATTTATAGTCATCTTCACGCTGGCTGCGTGTGGAGGAAAAGCTGCAAACAGCAGTGAAAGTGAGAGGGAATCAAAAGGATCCAGCAAAGAGCTTAAGATTTATACAACCGTATATCCGCTTCAGTTTTTTGCTGAACAAATCGCAGGAGATCAAGCTTCTGTGGAGTCTATTCTGCCACCGGAATCAGACTCGCATACATATGAACCAACAACCAGCGATATGATAAAAATATCTGAATCCGATGCTTTTATTTATAATGGGGCCGGTTTAGAATCATATGCAAACAAAATCTCGGAAACTATTCAATCTGACGACGTCAAGGTACTTGAAGCATCAAAAGAAATTATCTTGGAAAAGCATGTACATGACCATAAAGGAGAGGATGGCGGCCATGAGCATGAAGAAGAAGGCAGTCATGAGGACGGACATGCAGGACATAATCATGGGGATCAGGATCCTCACGTTTGGCTGGATCCTATTCGTTCTATTCAGCTGGCAGAGCATATAAAAGATTTATTAGTTGAATTAAAACCTGAGAAAGAAAAGATTTTTAACCAAAACTTTGAGGAGCTGAAAGGAAAGCTCGAAAACTTAGACCAGGACTTCCGTACACAACTTGAACATTTACCTGAAAATAAAATTATTGTATCTCATGCTGCTTATGGCTATTGGGAGAAAAACTATGGGATTGAGCAAATCGCAGTATCCGGCTTGAGCCCTGCTAACGAACCCTCACATAAAGAGGTGCAAAACATCATTAAGACTGCTGAAAAGCATGGTTTGAAGCATGTATTTTTTGAACAGAATATAACTCCTAAAGTGGCAGAAGTAGTTAGGAAGGAAATTGGTGCAGAGGCTTTACGTATACACAATTTATCGGTTTTAACAGATGAAGATATAAAGAATAATGAGGACTACTTTACGCTTATGCAGCACAACTTAGAGGAGTTGACAAAAGCATTATCGGAACCTTCATCCGAGGGAGATTCTGAGACAAATGAGCAGGGTGAACACGATCATGGCCATACTCATGCACATAATGAAGAAACAGCAAAAATTTATGAAGGATATTTTGAAAATAGTCAAGTGAAGGATCGATCCTTATCCGACTGGGAAGGTGACTGGCAGTCAGTATACCCATATCTTCAAGATGGCGCCCTTGACGAAGTATTTGCACATAAAGCAGAGCATGGGGGTGAGATGACAGCTAAAGAATACAAGGAATATTATAATGAAGGATATCAAACAAATGTTGAACGAATTCAGATACAGGGGAATAAGGTAACGTTTTTCAAAAACGGAGAAGAATTTACTGGGGAGTATGTCTACGATGGATTTGAAATTCTAACATATGATGCGGGAAATAGAGGGGTTAGATATGTATTTAAGCTAGAAGCAATAGCTGAAGGTCTTCCTCAATATATTCAGTTTAGTGATCATAGTATCTATCCGACAGAAGCTAGTCACTATCACCTTTATTGGGGTGACGACCGGGAAAAATTGCTGGATGAAGTTACCCATTGGCCTACGTACTATCCATCTGACATGGATGGCCAAGACATTGCCCATGAAATGATGGAGCACTAAGCTAAAAAGGCTTATAGCTTCAAACTCTTGGGTGAAATGGTCAAAAGCTCTCATCAGGCAGTCTAGGTGAAAAGAGATGTTTAACACTTGTATTCAGCAACAGGGACATTGATTGAATAAAACTACATCCAAAGCCGCTTTCCCTTGCGTATGGAAAGCGGCTTACTAGATTGATTTTTCCCTTAATTGTGTACTGTGATGCTTATTGGATTTTTTTAGTTAAAGATGGCCGCCTGTATTACATACAGGCGGCTTTCAATCAGCTATTAATCTCTATTTTATCTTCTTTATGAATATTTTCTGTTCCGGCTTCCAGTGCAGTCTTGTAGTATAAGCATTTATGCTCAATGACTTCCATTGTTTTTCTTAGTTCTTCCATTTGTGCTTCTGCATTTGCTTTTCGCTCAGAAACATGTCATATCTTTGCTGCAGTGTGGCATCCCCCTCAGAACACCAATCAATGAAATTTTTAATCTCTTTAATAGGCATTCCGGTGGCTTTCAGGCATTCAATCACTTTTAGAGCGCTAAGATCGGATTCTTTAAATAAACGGTTCCCGCTGGGGGTCCGTTCTACAAAGGGCATCAGACCTTCCTTATCGTAGTAGCGCAGGGTATATACTGTCAGATTCAATTCCTTTGCCACTTCGCTGATCGTGTATGTCTTCATTATTTATCTCCTATTATCAAAGATATAGACCTAGAGTTAACTATAAGGTATGACGTGAGATTATCATGGTATTTTATAAATGTCAAAGACATTTTATCGGGAATAAAAAAATTATATTAACCACTTGACCTAGAGTTAACTATAAGCCTTAACATGGTGGTGAAAAGAGATAAATGATGGGAACTTAATTGAGTTCTATTAAAATCTATCATTCTCTTAAAATATTTCAGGAGGGTTTATTCATGATAACTGCTAAAGCGCGGGCCGTTGACGGTCCGGACAAGCCGTTTAGAGCGGCTGAGATTAAAAGGCGCAATCTGGATTTGCATGATGTTCTGATTGAAATTAAATATGCTGGCATATGCCATTCTGACATCCATACTGCACACGGGGAGTGGGGTCCTGTGAACTATCCGCTTGTACCCGGGCATGAGATTGCAGGAATTGTTGCAGAAGTAGGAGCTGAGGTTACAAAGTACAAAGCAGGAGACCGGGTAGGAGTCGGATGTATGGTTGACTCCTGCGGCGAATGTGAAAACTGCCGTAAAGGAGAAGAACAATACTGCCTTAAGGGAAATATCCAAACCTACGCTGGTGTTGACAAATACGGCGAACCAACTCAAGGCGGGTATTCAACGCACATTGTAGTACAGGAAGAATTCGTACTCAGCATACCTGATAGCATTGGGCTTGACGCTGCAGCACCGCTGCTTTGTGCGGGGATTACTACTTATTCGCCGCTAAATCATTGGGAAGCTGGCCCGGGCAGGAAAGTAGCGGTTGTCGGTATGGGCGGCCTTGGCCATATGGCTGTCAAAATTGCACATGCCATGGGTGCAGAAGTGACTGTCCTTTCGCAAACATTGAATAAAAAAGAAGACGGCCTGCAATTTGGCGCAGACCATTACTTTGCCACAAACGACCCGGAAACGTTCAAAAAACTTGCCGGAACGTTTGATTTAATTATTAACACGGTAAGTGCGAAAATCGACATAGATGCTTACTTCTCGCTGCTCACGCTTGATGGAACATTGGTTAACGTGGGTGCTCCAGCAGAGCCATTGTCAGTCAATGTGTTCTCACTCATCGGCCATCGCCGTTCCTTTGCGGGCTCTATGATTGGGGGCATACGTGAGACGCAGGAAATGCTGGATTTCTGTGCAAAACATAACATCTCTCCAAAGATAGAAGTCATTACAGCTGATCAAATAGATGAAGCTTATGAACGAGTTTTAGCTTCAGATGTGAAGTATCGATTTGTGATTGATATCAGCACTATGTAAATAGTTCAAAAATGTCCTGAAAGCCTGGCTTTTGGGACATTCTATTTTTAATTGGGTTTGGTTAGGGTCATACAAAGATAGGTGGTTAAAAAATGAACATGGAAGACTTTATAGATTTTTGCCGAAAGGGAAATCCCATTTCAGGTGAGGACAAGGAATTGCATGGGCTTTTGACTCAATGCAGTTATGAAGCTCAAAGGATCACTATGGAATTGAATAATTCGTATCATTCAAAAGAGGAAATAGCTGAGATTTTCAGAGAACTGACAGGCAGCAAAGTTGATTCTTCATTTATGTGTTTTCCGCCATTTTATACCGACTTCGGCAAGAATATCTCGATTGGCAAAAACGTTTTTTTAAACACTGGGTGTTCCTTCCAGGACAGGGGCGGGATTCGTATTGGAGACGGCACCATGATCGGTATGAATGTCACGATTGCTACACTGAATCATGGGTTATCCTTAGAAACAAGAAACACAACATATCCCTCCCCAGTTATCATTGGCAAAAACGTCTGGATTGGTTCAAACGCAACCCTCCTGCCTGGTGTGACGATTGGTGAAAACTCTGTGGTTGCGGCAGGAGCCGTTGTCACTAAAGATGTTCCTGAAAATACTGTTGCTGCGGGAGTACCTGCGAAAATTGTGAAGAGGATTAATGATGGTTTAGAGTGATTTTAGTGTTATTAAAACTTTCTTCCATAGATACAGCTTTTCTACTGCTGCCTCTGCAATAATATACTATCAGCCGCTTAATCCTAAGATGTATATTTATGTGAGAATACCCTGAAAGGAGTTTTCTTCATGAATATTACATCTTTTTTAGTATATTGTTTTATTGTTACGTTTACGCCAGGCCCGACGAATATCGTCATATTATCCACTGTCCATAATATTGGGACAAAAAAGGCGATGGAATATACGTATGGTGCTACGATTGCTTTTGGTCTGCTGCTTATGATTTCAGCTATGCTGAATACGATCCTTATGGAGGTCATACCAAAAATCTTAATCGTCATGCAGTTAATCGGCAGCTTTTATATTTTCTATCTCGCTTATAAAATTTTTAAGTCAGACACATCAAAGCCAGCTGCAATCCAAAATGGCACCTTTATGTCAGGCTTCCTGATGCAGTTTTTAAATCCAAAGGTCGTTTTATTTACAATGACTGTTATTCCCAGCTTCATCATGCCGTATTATACGGAAGTGCCGGCTGTGACAATGAGTGTTCTCGCCATCACGATTATTGGATTTTTAGCATTTATTACATGGGTGCTGTTCGGTACCATTTTCAAGGCGTTTTTACAGAAGCATGATAAAATTGTGAATATAGTCATGGCCATATTTTTAGCTTATTCCGGCGTGATGATCTGGATGTAGGCATGCTGTTAAGGGGTGAGTCCAATGGACAAATTTATCTATAAAAAATCGGCAGGGATTACTGCGTTGTCAGCAAGTATTTCTGAATTTGCTTATAAAAAGCATGCTCACGCTGAATATGCAATAGGTGTGACGCTGCGCGGCATTCAGCATTATACCCTGGATGGCGGTCTGCAATTATCCTATCCTAATGGCGTTATGCTTTTTAATCCGGAACAGGCACATGACGGAATGGCGCATGATGAGACCGGTCTTGACTATGTGATGTTATATATTGACCCTCAGCTGATTTCAGATGTCAGCGGGACAAAGGATATCGTCCGTTTTTCAAATCCCGTTGTGTATGATGATCTGCTTGAACAAAAAATATTGACTCTTTCTCATGCTATATTAAGCGAAAAAGATGAAGCACTATGCAGTGAATTGCTTTTATCTCTCACAGATCATCTCATTCAAACTAAACTTTCATCATATGATAAGAAAGATAATGCTCTAATTAGAAAGGCGAAGAATATGGTTCATGGGAGCTTGGAGAATGTACTTAAACTGGACGACATATGTAAAGAGCTGAATTTATCAAAATACCAGTTTATCAGATTATTTAAGGCTCATACCGGAATTTCACCATATCAGTATTTTCTCAACTGCAAGATTGAACGCGCCAAGCAGGTAATCGAAAAGAATAAAGACATCTATGCAGCTGTTACTGAATGTGGTTTTGTTGATTTAACTCACTTAAATAAGCACTTTAAAAGCGTATATGGGACGACAGCATTTGAATATATTTCACATTTAAATTGAGGTTAAATTAAGGAGGTTGAGCTTTGGATATTATTTTTTTTGAAAGAAAGTTTCCAAGTGCGAATATGATTCTGATCAAGGATGAACTTCCAATCCTTATTGATACTGGATTTGGCAGTGATGTCAAAGAAACTGAGCAATTAATAAAAGAAGCAGGCGTTTCACCAGAAGAACTGCACCTTATAGTCAACACGCACTACCATAGTGACCATGCGGGAGGCAATTTTCATTTTCAAAAAAATTATGGTGTTAGGATTGCTGCTCATAAATGAGAAGCGGAATTAATTAACTCTTGTGATCCCGAAGCCTGCAGTGCAGAATGGCTGGATCAGTCTGTAGAACCTTATCGTGTTGATACTAAACTTTCAGATAAAGATGAAATTCAGACAGGAAGCAGAACCTTTAAAGTCCTGCATACACCTGGACATACATTAGGGCATATTTCTTTGTATGAACCTGAAGAAGAGGTATTAATTTGCGGGGATCTTTTTCACCAAAATGATATCGGATGGTTGAATATCTTTCGTGAGGGTGTTTCATCAATCCAGCGATCGATGGAAAGTCTGGAACGGCTGTCGGAACTCCGGATCGGGCAGGCCTATTCAGGACATGGGCCTCAAATCGAGGATCCTCTGGCTGCCATTGATACAGCAAAGAGACGGTTTGAAAAGTGGCTTAAGGCGCCAGAAAAAGTGTCATGGCATGCCTGCAAGCGGATTTTTTCATTCACCTTAATCATGAAAGATGGATTGGCTAAAGAAGAGATCAGCGACTACCTGCTAAAGTGCGGATGGTTCCAGGATTTTGCACGCTATTCTTTCCAGCTGCAGCCTGAAGAATTTATTCCAGTCCTGCTCGATGAAATGATTCGTTCCGGAGCAGCAAGCTGGCACAATAATCATTTGGTCGCCAACACCCCATACCAGGCACCGCAAAAGGAATGGGTGAATAAGGATATAAAGCCAAAATATTGGGAATTTGATACATAAACAGCAATTAAAAACTGGGCTAATAAGATGAATACCGTTGATAATTATTGTAATATTCAGTCGTTAATTGATATATTGTTTTAAGCCTTCGGAGGGAGATTAATATGCTTTTAAAAGTAGGGAACATGATTACATTTGAACGGACTTTTACAAAAAGGGATGTTGAATTATTTACAGAAATATCAGGTGATGAAGGAATTCACCATATAACCCCGGATGAACAAGGGAGGCTTGTAGTCCAAGGATTATTAACGGCCACACTGCCAACCAAAGTGGGCGGAGACGCAAACGTGTTGGCCCGTACGATGAATTTTGAGTTTTTGAGACCTGTCTTTACAGGAGATACAATCATATGTGAAGTAACGATCGATAAATATGAAGAGCAAGATCATAATAGAATGGCCATTGCTGCCTCTTTCCTTTGTACGAACCAGAATAAGAAACAAGTACTAAGAGGGAATTTTGCGGGTGTGATATTATCTTAAATGGTGCATATATTGAGCAGCTGCCGAGTAAGGCAGCTTTTTCTTTTTGTGCTAAACAATATTAATATTGCAAAATATGGAACTTCTGAAAATGGAATTCGTAATAGTATGAAAGAAGGAGGGATTACATGGTCTGGTTACTCCTGTTAGCAGTGGTTATCTGGTTTAGTTTCTTTTTGCGCAAGAAACTCTCATTTAAATTTGGTTTATCTCCCAAATCTTTAGACATAAAACCGATTAAAGGGTTAAAAAAGCTAAGTGATCACCTGGAGAAGTCTCTTAGTAAAAGTTATATGGGAAACGTAGAAGAGAGGGTAATGAAAGAAATTAAGCTAAAAGAAAATGAGTACAGCTGGCGTCTGCTGGATTTAAAACGCTACTTTATTTTGACTTCTCTTTTAAAGGAGTCCCCTATGTTCAGTGAAAAAGTCGATGATCTGTGGCATCATATGCTCATGTTTACCCGTGAGTATGATGATTTTTCAAAAGAATATTTAGGAAGCACTCTTCATCATAGTCCCAATCTAAAGAAGTCACCTGAACCCGATGTACGCGGATTTTTTGATTGGGTGTATGGTGAGCTCTTTTTCATAAGAAAGGAAAATATCAAACTTTATAAGGGATTTTACAGATTCCCTGTACCTCCAAATATAATTGATGATTTTAAGTGTTTGCCGGAAAATGAACTAATTGAGCTCTATTTTAAGCGTGATAGCCAATATATGGCTACTGTGCTCTCGCTTATTTCTGCTATGAAAAAAACTGCAAAGAAAGTAAAAAACTATGAAAAAAGCGTCATACAAGAAATGATGAGAAAAAGGAAAAATCAGCAAAACTATAACGCAATGCTGGTTCCTTTTTTATCTGTATCGTATTTTCATTATGATGATTTTGCCAGTTACATGAAAATCAGCTGCAAGATCTCATCAAGCTGTACAAGCTGCGGGTCGGGCAGCTCCTGCAGTTCCTGCTCATCCTGCAGCTCCTGCTCAAGCTGCGGCGGGGGAGGAGATTAATAAGGGCTGTCCCGCACAATTATGCGGGACAGCTTTTTTGTTTTGGAATTTACTTAAGTTCTAAAGGGGCCAATACATATAAAGCAGTAGAAAATTTCAACCATATTGTGGACGGAAAATGGATCAGTTACTGGTAAATTAATGCTAAGAAAATGAAGGACAGGGGTTAAAAAATGATTAATGGACTGTATGAAGCACATTTACCAGTAAGTAATATCAATAATTCGATTGAGTTTTACAGGGGCTTGGGGCTGGCTTTAGCAATAAAATACGAAAAAACGGCATTTTTTTGGATCGTTAAGAACGAAAGCTGGCTGGGATTATGGGAATGTGACCAAGCAAAAATGAACTATCATCCTTCCATCAGACATATTGCATTTAGAGTAGATTTAGAAGATCTGAAGAATGCAAAAGAGTGGCTTGAAATGCGAGGCATTGAAATGCGTGAAGAATTCGGCTTTAAACCTCTTGAACCCATTGTACTGCCAGACCAGACGCATGCTATGGTCTATTTTCATGACCCAGATGGAAATTCATTAGAATTTATCTGTAAATTATCATCTGAGCCTGAAGATAAACCTAAGATGTATCTAAGCGAATGGGAAAAGTATTTGGAGAATAAAAATTAAATTTTTTCTTTGTTAGACGAAATGGGCAGGGTAGAGGAACAAGGGTTATAATGAAAGAAAAAGCTTTATTGAAAACTTGTACAAAAAAGGGTGCGTCTCATGCCGATTAATTCTTTTGAAAACTATCCTATGACCTGGAAGCCATCCCTTGATAAAAAAGAAAAGCCCATTTATCAAGCGCTGGCAGGGCAATTGGAAAAGGATATTTTAAACGGAGTGTTATTGCCCGGAACCAGGCTTCCTCCACAGCGGGAACTGGCCGATTATTTAGATTTAAATGTGAGCACCATTTCAAAAGCATTTAAAGTGTGTGAGTTAAAGGGGTTATTAAGTGCAACGGTTGGAAGCGGCACATTTGTGTCCTATGATGCTCTATCGAATGCGTATTTACTTGAAGATACGAAGCCGAAGCACTTAATTGAAATGGGAGCAACCCTTCCGGATAATGCTTCTTTCGAGCCGCTGATTCTCCAGCTGAAAAGTATGCTGCAAGAGACCGATTATGAAAAATGGTTTGGCTATGGCCGGGGAGGCGAAAGCCATTGGCAAAAGAATGCAGCGGTAAAGCTTATCCGCAGAGGCGGGTTAGAAACAACTGCTGATCACATTTTATTTGCGAATGGCGGTCAAAATGCTATTGCTGCTGCACTGGCAAGTCTATGTAAGCCCGGAGAGCGCATTGGAGTTGACCAGCATACATACCCTGGCTTAAAAACGGCCGCAGCGATGCTTAGTGTGCAGCTGGTGCCAATAAAAACAGACAACTATGAAATGAGTCCGGCGTCTTTTGAATATGCGTGTAAAAATGAAAATATTAAAGGTATTTACTTGATTCCGGATTATCATAATCCGACAGCTTCCTTTATGTCGGTTGGGAATCGAAAAATGATCGCAGCCATTGCCAAAAAGTATAATCAGTTCATTATCGAAGATGCATCATACCATCTTCTAAGCAAAGAGCCGCTGCCGGCAGTCGCATCCTTTGCACCAGAACAGGTCATCTATATTGCAAGCTTATCTAAATCATTTGCACCGGGCTTGCGGCTGGCCTATACAGCAGTGCCGAGTCAATTCAAGGAATCAATTTCAAGGGCGCTTTATAATTTAAATGTTTCCGTTTCTCCATTACTGGCAGAACTTGCAGCACGTACAATTGTATCGAATCAATTTGAAGCCTTAATTGAGGGACATCAGGAGCAGACGATCCTCAGAAATCAACTCGTTAACCGATATTTGGCAGAATTTACGTGTCTAGGCGCTGAAACAGGCATTTTTCGCTGGCTGCTATTGCCAGGAAAGATTACAGGTGCTGAATTTGAAACGCTGGCTAAGCAGCATGGAGTACAGGTGTTTGCAGCTGAACGTTTTGTAGTTGGAAATAGTTGTCCGGAGAGGGCTGTAAGAGTTTCTGTTTGTGCACCGGAAACGCTTGAAGAGCTTGAGAGAGGTTTGATCATCCTTAAACGCCTGTTAAACAATCATATCTAATATTGTTCGCCATACAATTATAATATTGTATGGTTTTTTTTTGCGTGTTAAGATGATTGAAATCTAGTTGGAATATTATGAAAATAAAAAGGGAGGTGAGTTTTTGTTACCGTTAGACGCGCAATCTGCCTGGCTGCAAAGCTACATAAATTCTTCAGAAAAACAGAAGCAACTATACAAAAGAACATTAATTGTCATTGTCATATCCCAAATTTTTGGAGGAGCAGGACTTGCAGCAGGAATTACAGTAGGAGCACTTCTCGCGCAAAACATGATGGGGACAGATAGTGTAACAGGAATTCCAACCGCGTTATTTACTTTAGGGTCAGCAGGTGCTGCGCTGCTGGTGGGACGGCTTTCTCAGCGGCTTGGACGCCGTCCTGGACTTGCGGTAGGATTTTTGGCTGGAGGCATAGGTGCCATTGGAGTAGTGGTTTCAGCAATAACAAACAGCATTCTGCTATTATTTATTTCACTGCTCATCTACGGGGCGGGGACGGCTACAAACTTGCAGGCGCGCTACGCTGGAACTGACCTGGCAAGCCCCGCACAGAGGGCAAAGGCTATTAGTATGGCCATGGTTTCCACCACATTCGGTGCTGTCGCAGGACCTAACCTGGTGGATGTAATGGGGGAGTTTGCTATATCCATAGGAATTCCTGCTTTAGCCGGTCCTTTTATATTAGCGGCTGCGGCGTATATACTGGCTGGATTTGTTTTATTTTTGTTCCTTCGTCCTGATCCTTTTATTGTGGCAAAAGCCATATCAGATGCACACACTAAAGCCAATCATTTAGAGAAAAGCTCTATTTTGGCATCGATAAACAGGCGAGGCACTTTTGCAGGAGCGGCTGTAATGGTTTTAACTCAATTTGTGATGATGGCCATTATGACAATGACCCCTATACATATGGGACATCATGGACATGATTTGAATGAGGTGGGGCTTGTCATTGGATTTCATATAGGTGCGATGTTTTTGCCTTCATTAGTAACTGGTATTCTTGTTGATAAAATTGGCCGTGCGGCTATGGCTGCTGCTTCTGCTATTACGCTGCTTGCTTCTGGCATTTTGGCTGCAGCAGGACCTGGTGAGTCGATGCTCATACTCAATATAGCCCTTGTTTTACTTGGGCTTGGATGGAATTTTGGCTTAATCAGCGGCACTGCTATTCTGGTAGATTCAACTCATGCTTCTTCCCGGGCTAAAACTCAGGGTTCGATCGATGTATGGATTGCTTTGTCAGGAGCATTAGGAGGAGGATTATCCGGAATAGTTGTAGCACATTCCAGTTATGCAGCCCTTTCCATTGCAGGTGCTGTCCTTTCATTACTGCTCATTCCCATTGTAATATGGGCAGGTATCTATCAAAAAGAGAAAAGTATAAGCATTAGTGACTGAATTTTCAGTATTAAAACAACTCCAAAAATAGAAAAGGAATGTGTATAAATGGAACATAAATTTGCTGAGAGAGCTCGCTTTGTAACATCTTCTGAGACACGTGAAATATTAAAAGTAACAGAAAGACCGGAAGTAATCTCTTTTGCGGGAGGACTGCCGGCTCCAGAACTGTTTCCTGTAGAAGCTCTGAAGGAAGTATGCAATGCTGTATTGAATGAAGAAGGTGCGGCTGCCCTTCAATATAGTACAACTGAAGGATATATTCCTTTGAGAGAAGCTATTTGTCAGAGAATGAAAAGTGCTGGGATTGACTCCAGCATTGAAAATGTTCTTATTACATCAGGATCCCAGCAGGCAATCGACCTGACTGGAAGATTATTTATCAATGAGGGAGATACTATTATTTGTGAAAGCCCAACTTATCTTGCAGCCATTAATGTATTCAAGTCATATAATGCAAAGTTTGTTGAAGTAGCCATGGATGATGATGGAATGGTAATGGAAGAGCTGGAGCAAATGCTGCGAGATCATCCTGATGCAAAATTTATTTATACGATTCCTGATTTCCAAAACCCTACTGGCCGCACCTTAAAACTCGAAAGACGAAAAAGAATGATTGAGCTTGCTAATCAGTATGATGTGCTGATTGTAGAGGATAACCCCTATGGAGCTGTAAGATTTGCTGGAGAGGAACTCCCGCCTGTGAAACATTTTGACACAGAAGGCAGAGTCATTTATTTAAGCACTTTCTCTAAGATTTTCACTCCAGGTCTTCGGCTAGGATGGATTTGTGCAGACCAAACTTTCATTGATAAGTATGTTGCTTTTAAGCAAACAGCTGACTTGCATACTGACAGCTTTGCTCAAAGAATTACCGCAAAGTATATGGAGCTTTACGATATCGAAGAGCACATAAATAAAATCAAAGCTGTTTATAAAGAAAGATGCACAGCTATGTTATGTTGCATTGAAGAATTTTTCCCAAAGAATTTGTCTTACAGTAAGCCAGAAGGAGGTTTATTTATTTGGGTAGAGCTCCCGGAGGGCATTGATTCAGCACATATATTTAAAGAGTGCCTGAAAAACAATGTTGCTTGTGTTCCTGGTGTTCCTTTCTTTCCAAATGGCACACAAACAAATACATTGCGTTTAAATTACTCCAATATGTCTAAAGAGAAGATTATTGAGGGGATGAAGCGTATGGGAGAAGTATTGCACCGGGAAATACAAAATGATTCAATGCTGACAGTCTGAAGAGACCTATATGGATGGCAGGAAAGAAGGTTATTATTGCTGGTACGGGGTTTGAATTCACAATTTGGCGGCCATCTTGAAGGTGCCTTTCTGTCAGCTGAACAGGCAGTTTTTGAAATCGTTAAATTAAATAATAACCTTTTTACGACATGAAATTAAGCTAGACAAAATTAAATCCAAAGATAAGTGGAGAGAGAAATCAGGATTGGAAAGATGTGGTATTTTAACAGTGTGAATACATGATTTCTCCATCACACCTTTTTAATCCCTGTTTCTATATGATAAATATTCTAAAAACCTCTTGGATGCAAGAGAAAGTGATTTTTGGTCTCTCATAGCAATACCAATATTTCTAAAAGCAGGAACTTCTAGCTCTTTCGCTATAATTTTGTGTGGAATACGCTGTAAAATCAATTCTGGTAATATACTGATTCCCAGCCCGTTTTCCACCATAGACATAATTGCATAGTCATCCCAAGTTGTAAAATTGACTTGCGGAGAAATATGGTGCATCTCAAAAATTTCAGAGATCTCTGCTTTTGCTCCCTTTTCCAATAGCATAAACGGACTGTTCAGTAAGCCGTTGATTGGAAACTTCTCGCAATTTACATGCGGATGATTTTGCGGAATTACAACCAGCAAACGGTCTTGCTCCAAAAAGATCGTTTCAAGTTCTGCTTTTGACGGCAGCCGCACAAAGCCGAAGTCCACACGTCCATCTAAAACCCATCTTTCAATTTCTGTATAATCACCAAGCAGAAGTTCAAAATCAATCCTCGGGTAATCCTGCTTAAAAACTCTGATCATGTTAGGGAGCCAATGAGTCGCTACGCTGGAAAATGTCCCAATACGAATCATCCCGGATTGTATATGGTGTAAGTCTTCGATCTGCGTCATTAAGATTTCATACTCATTGCAAATCCGCTTCAGTTGGGGCAGCAATTTTAAGCCATCAGAGGTTAAACTGATACCCGCACGGCCTCTTTCAAAAAGGGAAACCCCCCATTCCGTTTCTAAATCGTTTATCATACGGCTGATCCCAGACTGTGTATAGTCCAGTACTTCGGCAGCTTTCGTGAAGCTGCCGAATTCTGCTGCTTTGACAAATGCCATATATTTTTGGATATTCATAGCTCTTTTCCTTTCCCATCTGGTTTTGTCATGTGTACCATGAGAAACATTCGTTTTTGTAATGTGTGACACCATGATATGTTATTACTATCAAAAATTCAAGACAGGAAAGGAGAACAAAAAAAATGTTTTTTGTGAGTGAAATAATGAAAAAAGCACCGGTCTGCTTTAAGTCTCCGCCGCAAGAAAGGGGCGTCAATAACTTCCTAACCTATGCTAATCACATTCCGACTGAGATTGAAATGTGAAATTAAGCAAACATATTAAGAATCTGCGAAATACAAGCTGATTCGCAGATTGGCAGGAGCAGACGATGAATTCTAAAATTCAGTTTATATTATCAATGATTACTTTCGGTACAATTGGTCTGGTGGTCCGGTACATTGACTTAGCTTCGAGCGAAAGAGCTTTACTAAGCAGTTTCCTGGGATGCATATTTTTACTGTTGATATTCTTTATGATGAAGAAAAAAATATCATGGAGTTTAGTAAAAACGAATGCTTTTTTATTGATTCTTTCAGGCATTGCATTGGGAGGGAATTGGATTTTTCTTTATCAATCGTATGACTATACGACCATTGCCAATGCAACGCTGGGTTATTACTTTGCGCCTGTGCTTGTGATGATTCTTTCACCGTTTGTACTTCGGGAACAATTATCCATTAAAAAAATGGTTTGTATTGGTGTAGCGATCATTGGTATGTTAATGATTGTAGGAGAAGGCATGAGTGCATCGGAATCAGATGATATTCTTGGACTTTCCTTTGGATTAATCGCAGCTGCATTTTATGCTGCGTTATTACTATTAAATAAATTTATCAAAGAAATGGGAAAGTTAGAGCAGACCATTATTCAGCTTGGAACAACCACGTTACTGCTTATGCCATATGTTTTCCTTGCCGAAGGATTTGGCATCTTTGAAATATCGAGTTCTTCCATCCCTTATATGCTAATTTTAGGAATCGTCAACACAGGGATTGGGTTTTGGTTATTTTTCTCTGGTATGGAAAAATTAAATGGGCAGAGTATAGCTATGTTAAGTTATGTAGATCCCTTTGTAGCTATATTGATTTCTGCAATTATTGTGCAAGAACACATGACAATTGTTCAAATGCTTGGTGGTGTATTGCTAATAGGCTCTACACTTGTTAGTGAATTTAGATCAGTCAATTATTCAAAACAATTAATGAAAACACCTGCTGAATAAATTTAAAACAGTGGGAAGCACTTGTTTCCCACTGTTTTTTTGGGGGGGTCATAATCATAGAATTTGTGAAACCTTTAACTTTAAATTACCTTGTCAAGGTCGATAATACGTTTTTACATTGTGAAGAATTGTACTTATTGTAACGGTAGTAATGTTCAGGATCAGCTGGCAAATCAGGCGGCTTTTTTTATTAACCAAGCAAGGCAGGTTTTGTGAAGAAGGAATTACTTCTTTATATTGGAATTATTATTAAATGAATTAAAAATATCCCCCTCACAAAAATGAGGGGGATAACTTATTTATCCTGTGCAAGTTCTTTTCTATTGGGAGCAAGCGGCGGCTGTTCTAACCACTTGTTCTTCACCATAATGCCGAACCATTTTCGGGTGACTCTCAAGGATTTCAGAATTGCTTTTTCATAAGTTAAGGCCAGGTCTGTCCGCATGGATCCGGCCAGGCCTGTTCCGTAATATACTTGTGCAGTCTGCACCAGGAAACCCAGATGATATAACATTAATTTATCGGAAAACGGAGAGTCCTTTGACGTTGTAACTTCTGATTCCCACGACATTGGGACTGGCAAGTTATCCTTGTGCAATATTTTTGAAAGAGCCTGGAGGTTTTCATCGGCTGTTTTTTCTAATTCCTCAAAAAACTTCCTTATATCTTTCGATTCTGTGACTTGGCTGAATCCGATGGAAAGTGCTTTTGCCATAACTCCCTTTTTAATGTTAAGGGAGATACTGATTATTTCTGTAGAAGATAAACGTCTTCCTTTTCCGAAAAATCCATCAGTAAAATCTGTTGCAGTAATAATTTCAGGGCTTTCGGCAGGATAAAAATAGGGATCTCTCTGAAAAACTCCTTTTTTCAGAAGCAGCTCAATGGTTAAATCGTACATATTTTTGGCATCATCTACACATGAGCTGTAAAACTCCCGTATGTCTTTTCTGACCGAAACACCTAAAGCGGTTGTATGACCTAACAAACCATGGATAGTCATAATATGTAAATAATTCAGGCAGAATATGTCTGAAAACAATCTCTCAGCACCTTTATTGAGGTCGGACTCCGAAAAACCAATTGGAATTGGAAATCCATCCTTCTCAATGAAGGAGACAAGCTGCTTCTTTTGCTTTTCCCCTGTCTTAATTGCTATTTCAAAAACTTGTTTTATTTCTTCGTCTTCTATAATTGAATTCATATACCTATTTACAATCTCGGTCATTGTTCCGTTTACATACTCCCCCCATAGGGTTCCTATTTCGGAAGATGTAAGCTTTAAATTATCATTTTCCAATTGTTCTCACCTCTTCCGTATTTTTTACCAATACAGAATGATATATGCAGTTCTTTGGCTAAACCACTTGTTCTCGGTACTTACTTCCAAAATGGATACGGAATCTTTTTTTGTGCAACTTTTAAGTTGCGTGTGTTGACAAGCAACAAACGGGTTGCTTATAATCATAATATGAATTGGGACAAAGACGCTATATTCAAAGCACTTGGTGATTCGACCCGGCGGCTTATATTGGACGAACTGTCCGAACGCAAAGAGATGACGCTATATGAACTGACGGCTCGTCTCATTATGAAGCACGGCCTTTCCATTTCGCGGCAGGCAATAGCTAAACATCTTTCAGTATTGGAAGATGCACAGCTCATTAGATCCGAACGAAAGGGAAAATATCGGGTAATTATTTTTAATAACCAGCCACTTAAGAATCTGCTGGAAAGATGGCTGGAGTAACCTTACTAAAAGCGGAATAAGGATTCATACAGAGGTACGTGTGGGCTTTGCTGGAAGCCCGTTACAATTATCAAAGGAGGCAAATACATGTTGAAAGTTATTGTTACCAGTATCTTCGTCCAGGATCAGGAGAAGGCATTGAAATTTTATACCGAAACGCTGGGGTTTGTAAAAAAGCATGACATCCCAGTCGGGGAACACAGGTGGATCGCCCTGGTTTCTCCCGAAGATCAAGATGGGACGGAGCTTTTGCTGGAACCTAATGTACATCCGGCTGCCACAGAATATCAAAAGAAGATTTTTGCAGAAGGAATTCCGGCCACAATGTTTGGCGTTGCTGATCTTCACGAAGAGTATAACCGATTAATAAACCACGGAGTGAAGTTTACTATGGAGCCGACAGTAATGGGGGATGTCACATTGGCTGTATTCGATGATACATGCGGCAACCTTATTCAAATAGCGCAGAAGTAGCTTTATAAAATAAAAGAAATTCTTGTCTGTAAGTAAGGCGGTGAACAATGGACAGACAGCTGAAAGTGGAATTTCAAAGATCAAAGTCAGGCGATAAAGATGAGCGTTATGAAGCTTATCAGCACATTTTAAATGCTACTGACAAAGAAGTTGATTGGGCGTATGAAGTATGGGATCAGCTAGTAGAGGACTTGACTCATAAAGATAACCATCAACGCTCCCGTGCAGCTCAATACTTAGCTAACCTGGCTAAAAGCGATCCAGAGATGAGAATTATGAGGGATTTCCCTAAGCTGTGGGAGGTAACAAAAGATGAAAAGTTTGTTACAGCCAGACATAGCCTTCAATCTATATGGAAAGTCGGGATTTCCGGTACACCCCAAAAAGAAATGGTCATGGAAGTAATGGCTGAACGTTTTATTAATGGAACAAATGAAAAAAATTACACGTTAATCCGTAATGACATCCTTCAAAATATGAAAAATTTATATGATCGTCTGAATGATGAGGCTATCAAACAAACAGCTTTAGATTTGATTGATACTGTTGATGACAAAAAATACAAGAAAAAGTACTTGGATATATGGAAATAGATCAAATTGCTGAAGATAAAGGTCTTCAGCTTTTTCTTATAATGTTGGGTAATATATACACAGACAAAATAGAATACATTATTGCAATATAATGGATGATAGAGGGACGAACGTTGTGATTCTGTTTGCAACACTCGAATAATGTCAATTCCTCCCGAATTCTTTTATATCAAAGGAAATTGGGGAGGATTTAATAATGTTATTGAGATTTAAAAACATGCTAATGGCCCTCGTGGCTGTGGTTCTCATGCTGGCTGCTCCTTCGTTTACAGAAGCGGCGCTCGGGGATCGTACACTTGCCAATGGATCATCAGGGTCAGATGTGGCCGAATTGCAGGATTACCTGATGACAAAAGGGGTATTCCCTTACCATACTTCGACAGGATACTATGGAAGCATCACGGTGGAAGCCGTCAAGGATTTTCAGCGTAAGCGTAATCTGAAGGCTGATGGAATTGCCGGACCGCAGACTAACCACGCACTAAAAGTGCTTAGATACGGGGACATTGGAAAGCAGGTCATCCAAATTCAATATCAATTAAAGCAAGCAGGGCACTATAAATCTAATTTAGATGGTATTTATGGAAATGGCACAGTGAGCGCTATCAAGAGCTTTCAAAAACAGCAGGAACTGGCTGTGGACGGAATTGCCGGACCTGCCACAAGAGCAGCGCTCGATCGAAAGTCCCAACGTGGCACAGCGGCAGGCAAAACATTGACTGTGGAAAGCACAGCATATACAGCGAGTTGTGATGGCTGTTCAGGTGTGACCAGGATGGGACTTGATTTAAAGAAATATCCTGATGCAAAAGTGATTGCGGTTGATCCCGGTGTCATTCCGCTTGGCTCCATCGTGAAAGTGGAAGGCTATGGAACTGCAATAGCAGCAGACATTGGCGGGGGCATAAACGGAAGTTCAATCGATGTGTTCATTCCAAACCAGGGCGATGCCCTTCAGTGGGGGAGAAAAAGAGTTCGTGTGGAAATAATCGAATAGGTATGGGACTGTCCCGCACAATCATGCGGGACAGCTTTTTTGTTTTAAAAAACTCTAAAGCAATGGGCCGGGGTATATGGGCAAAATCTCACCAGAGGAAGAAGGACAGCGTGAAATTGAAATTGGTCCAAACCGGTGTGCGATCAGGTAGAAAATAGAGGTTCCGGGAATTCCTTAGCAACAAGATCCTGATACGCATCAGGATCTTGTTGCTTTTTACATAGATTTATAGTGATTAATCTGAATAAAACATTTCATTTGACAAATTTATTATTTTCATAGCAAAAGAATGTTGACGAAATGAATATTAATATATAGAATTAACTAAGTGATAATAATTATCATTTTCAAATACATATATAAAGGTGGAAAGAAAACATGAACTTATCGAGATTACTAAAGCCTTTTATTGCCACAACAGCTCTAGCTCTGGCTCTTGCCGGGTGTGGGGGAGAAGGCACATCTGAAGGTGAAAAAGAAAAAGACACCGCTTCCAAAAAGGAAGAGCAGGTGGTCAATGTCTATACTGCCAGACATTATGAAGCAGATGAACAAGTCTACAAAGATTTCACAGAAGAAACCGGCATTAAGGTTAATGTCGTTAAAGGGGAAGCGGAAGAGCTGATTGAGCGACTGAAGCGTGAAGGCGAAAGCACGGAAGCCGACTTATTTATTACAGTGGATGGCGGTGTCCTTGCACACGCGAAAGATAATGATATTCTTCAGCCGGTTGAATCCGACGTGATCAGCGAAAATGTTCCTGAGAACATGCGTGATAAGGAAAACAAGTGGATTGGAATGGCGACCAGAGCACGTGTCATCGTGTATTCAAAGGATAGAGTTTCACCTGATCAATTATCAACTTATGAAGATTTAACAAGTGATAAGTGGAAGGGCAAAGTGCTTGCCCGTTCTTCAACAAGCCTTTACAACCAGTCTTTGCTTGCTTCTTTCATTGAGTTGAATGGTGAAAAAGCGGCTGAAGAATGGTCAGAAGGCATTGTGAAAAACTTCGCTCGTCAGCCGGATGGCGGTGACCGCGATCAGGCGAAGGCTATTGCAGCCGGCACTGGTGATGTAGGGATTATGAATACGTACTATGTGGGATTGCTTGCCAATTCATCAGACCCTGAAGAAGTGAAAGTGGCAGAAGTTCTTGGTGTATTCTTCCCTAACCAGGAAACAAACGGCACACACGTGAATATCAGCGGAATTGGTTTAACGAAGCACAGCAAAAACCCTGAAAATGCAACGAAACTAATCGAATACATGACTGGAAAAGAAGCTCAGGAATATTTATCAGCAAACAACTATGAGTTCCCGGTTAACCCTGACGCAGAAAAGCCTGAAATCCTTAAGTCATGGGGCGACTTTAAAATGCAGGAGCTTGACTTTGATACTTTAGGAAAGCATAACCAAAAAGCGATTGAAATTTTTAATAAAACAGGCTGGAAATAAACATGAATACGGAATCTGTTAAACATTTTTTTCGAAAAGATTTTAACGGATGGTGGCTGGTAAGCTTGATTGGGGCTGCAATTATTTTGCTGCCCATCTTGTTTATCTTTTTTTCTATTTTCCAGGAACCGAATGAAAACTGGTTTCAGATTAGGGAATATCTATTAAAAACTTATGCTGCCAATTCGATTATTCTTGTAGTGCTGACAGGGCTATTTACAGCCATACTAGGGGTGAGCCTGGCCTGGCTCGTTGCCGCATACGATTTCCCGCTGAGGTGCTTTTTTAGCTGGGGGCTTATTCTCCCGCTGGCCATTCCTCCCTATATCGCTGCTTACACCTATCGGACGATGTTAAGCTACACAGGGGTCGTACAGGTTACATTAAGGAACAAGTTCGATTATCAGATCAATCCGGAGTGGCTGTCAATCTCCTCACTGAGAGGGGCCGTATTTATATTTACGATCTTTCTTTTTCCGTATGTATACATTATCTGCAGAGCGTTTCTTGAAAACCAGAGCTCTTCTTTCCTTGAAAATGCAAGGCTGCTGGGAAGAAAGCCTTTTTCGATTTTTGTAAGAATTGTCCTGCCGCTCTCCAGGCCGGCAATCGTGGCCGGCGCTGTGCTTGTCATTTATGAAGTCTTAAGTGATTACGGAGTAACAAGCTATTTTGGCATCCATACGATTACGACAGCCATCTTCCAGACATGGTTTGGCATGTATGATGCAGATTCAGCCATGAGGCTGGCGGCATGGCTAATGGTCATTATCGTTGGATTATTTTTTATAGAAAAATTGCTCAGGCAGGGGAGACGCTATAATATCAGCAGCAAATCAAGGCCTCTGGTCCGCAAAAAGCTAAAGGGGCTTCAGGCAGCAGCGGTGTTCAGCTATTGTTCGGCCATCTTCCTGCTCGGGTTCTTTATACCTGTGGTACAGCTGCTGGCATGGACCAGGCTGACCTTCGCAAAGGTATGGAACGACACGTTCTTTACCCTGTTAAACCAGACTGTTTTTGTTGGGATGATCTCTACGGCGCTGATACTCTTATTTGCTGTGATTATCGCCAATGTAACGAGGTCGCATTCGAACGGAGCCTATGTCTTATCCAAGCTCGCAACAGCCGGCTACTCGATTCCAGGGGCGATTATTGCGATTGGCATCCTTGCGTTATTTATTGAACTTGATTCTTTGCTTGCGCCATTTTATGCTTATATGGGATGGGGAAAAGCTCCCCTTATCTTAAGTTTATCTCTGGCTATGCTCGTAATTGGCTATACCATCCGTTTTATGGCAACAGGCTATAATGCTGTTGAAATCGGATTTGAAAAAATCGGGCCAAAATACACTGAGGCATCCAGAATGCTCGGGTTCGGTGTCACCAAAACCTTTTTCAAGGTGGATTTACCGCTGATCAAAGGAGCTTTATTCAGCGGGTTTATTTTAACATTTGTAGAGATTATTAAGGAACTGCCTTTGGCTTTGCTGCTCAGGCCGTTTAACTTTGATACCCTTGCCACGAAGACCTATCAATACGCAAAAGATGAGATGATTCATGAAGCAGCCATCCCTTCTCTCATGATTATCCTCATAAGTGTTTTATCTGTTGCAGTGTTCCAAATGATTGATAAGAAGGTGAAGAAATGAACATCCTTACCATTCAAAATCTGACATTTTCATTTCCAAAATCCCGTGTTCCTGTAATTGAGAATTTTTCTTTTAGAGTGGACGAGGGGGAAATCGTTGGCATACTCGGACAGAGCGGCAGCGGTAAAAGCACGCTGCTCAGATTGATTTCAGGTCTTGAAATTCCGAGGTCGGGAAGAATTGAAATCGCAGGCACGGAAGCAGCTGGAGAGAAGACGTTTATACAGCCGGAAGCCCGCGGAGTGGGCATGGTATTCCAGGATTATGCCCTGTTTCCTCATATGTCAGTAAAGGATAATCTTTTATTTGGCTTATCACGCCTCCCGAGGAAGGAAAGATATCCTCGTGTCAGGGAGATGCTTGAGCTTGTTCAGATGACAGAGTTTGAGAAACGATATCCGCATGAGCTAAGCGGCGGTCAGCAGCAGCGGATTGCTCTGGCAAGGGCTCTGGCTCCCAAGCCCAAGCTGCTGCTGATGGATGAGCCATTCAGCAATTTGGATGCGAATTTAAAAGGATCGATAAGGGATGAGCTTCTGATGATACTGAAAAAGGCAAACATGACCTGTATCATGGTGACGCATGATAAAGAAGATGTGGAAGCCATCTGCGGCAGAAGCATCGTATTTGGAAAAGCGGAAGGCAGACCAAGTGAAGCTCATGGGAAGGAAAGTAAACTTACGTTTGTAAGGTAGCTCTGTAAGGCCCGCTAAAGAAGCGGGCCCTTTTGCTGTTCTGCCAGACACTTTATTTTGGAAGCTTTCATAAATTGTTCATATTTATTTGCTATAGTACTTTGGTATAGTAAGAGAAGAAGACAGAATAAGGATGTGAAAATGATGAAGATCAAATTGGTTCTTGCTGCTTCACTGATTTCTATGGCATTAGCTGGATGTGGACAAGCAGATTCCAAGGATGATGCTGTTTCAGAGACTGAAGACATCAAAGCATTAGTGAAGGATTACAGCGTTGGAAACATAAAGACCGGATCTGCCTCCATTAGCTCAGAGCAGCTGATCGTTAAAGAATCGGACGGAGAAGAATTATCCTATGATCTGCCGGAAGAAGAGTTCTTCGTATCGATTGCCCCTTACGCTAATGAAACGCACCCTTGAACGAATCATAGCTTGACAGGTTGTCAAGGTGAACTGGCTGAAAAAGAGTTTGATGTATATATTGAGGATTCGGAAGGCAATGTGATTTTGGATGATACGATCAAAACCCAGGCTAATGGATTTTTCGATTTATGGCTTCCAAGAGACAAAACTTATCAAATAAAGATTAAGCATGATGGAAAAGCATCAGAATCGGAAATTTCAACGTTTAAGGATGACGCTACTTGCATTACCACGATGCAATTAACATAAAAGGATCTGCTGCAGGCTATTACCTGCTATCGAGCTGCCATTAGGCGGCTCTTTTTTTGAGAAATCGTATTCCTTTTTCTGGATATTATGTATAATAATATTCAAATGTATATTTGAATGTAACGCGGGGAGCGATGGCCATGAAAAAGTATGAAGCTGTCATTATTGGCGGTGGTCAAGCCGGATTAGCGATGGGATATTTTTTTAAAAAAGAGAAGGTATCCTTTGTGATAATAGAAAAAAACGGTGGGATTGGGGACTCCTGGAGACAAAGATACAATTCCCTTGTTTTATTTACTCCGCGCCAGTATAGCGGTCTGCCCGGACTGCAAATGAGAGGTCCATCAGAGGATTTTCCGACGAAGGATGACATAGCAGATTATCTGAATGACTATGTGACGCATTTTGATCTTCCGGTCATGCTGGATACGAACGTCACTCAGTTGAATAAGCTGCCAGACGGTTCATTTATTATAGAGACTAACAGCGGTATCATTAAAGCTCAACAAGTTATCATCGCAGCTGGTGCATTTCAAAAACCTTATATACCTCCTCTTATTAAAGATGGAACAGGTGCTTTCCAGCTTCACTCTTCAGAATATCGATCCCCGGAAGAAGTGCCAGGTGGTGAAGTATTGATTGTGGGTGGCGGCAATTCAGGTGCGCAGCTTGCTGTGGAGCTGGCCAAAGCTCGCAAAGTCACAATAGCTGCTGGACATCACATGAAATTTTTACCCTTAACAATACTGGGGAAAAGCATTTTTTATTGGCTGGAAAAACTCGGGCTGCTGTTTGCGGGGAAAGATACGATTAAAGGCAGCTGGTTTCAGAAACAGAAGGACCCGATTTTTGGAAAAGAGCTGAAAATACTCATTCAGAATAAAAAGGTTGATGTAAAGCCAAAAGTTTTACAGGTCAGTGGTACAGAAGTTCTCTTTGGAGATGGGACTCAGAGGAACTTCGAAAGTATCATCTGGACTACGGGTTTTGTTCCCTCATACGATTGGATTCATATAGATGGTGTGGTCTCTGCTGAAGGAAAACCGGTACATAAAAGGGGAGTGACTGAAATATGTGGGCTCTATTTTATAGGTCTGCCCTGGCAATATCAGCGAGGATCCGCTTTGATTTGTGGAGTTGGGAAAGATGCGGAATATTTGCTTAGTGTAGTGCTTTTTAATAGAACATAGAATGATTAAGTCATATAAACTATAACAAAATGAAGAGAGGACAGCGCCTATCATGGAAAACGTATCAAATGCAGTTAAATTGGAATCCATCAAATCCTTTCAATCGACAATCGGTAAACTTGGAAAGGCCCTGACTCAGATGACTGAGAAAGGTGCCAATACTACTCTGGTAGAAAAGCGGTACAAAGCATGCTGCATCGGCTTGGCTGTCCTGGAGAATGTATGGAATCAGCGGCCCCATCCTTATAACGGGGAGGATTTAGCAGAAGCCAGCAAAGTTCTTAGTGGTTTAATACCTTCAATAGAGAGCGCTTATGCCAAATTAAAAGATGGAAGTCCCCAGAGGATACTTTTGGAAAGAAGAATAAAAGCGTTAGAGCTGGCTGCAGAAGCACTTGAGGATTTTCATGAAAGAAATAGCACTAATAGTGTTGAATAGTTATCGAAAGTAAGAAATATGGGGGAGTTAAAATGCAAAAGTGGCTTGGCTCGGCGGGAGTTTGCATTAGAGGGGATAAGGTTTTAATGGTATTGCAGGGGGCAGCAGACGAACCGAAACGATGGTCTGTTCCTTCAGGCGGTTTGGAAGAAGGAGAAACGTTTGAGGAATGCTGCATCAGGGAAGTAAGGGAAGAAACAGGGTTTGAGGTGAAGGTTATACAGCCTATTTTCAATAAAGTGAGCTGCAGCGGGGAAGTAAGATATTTTGAAGTGGAGATTATTGGAGGAAAAGCAGCCATTCAGGATCCTGATCAACTAATTTATGACATTGACTGGAAGAGTCTCGAGGAATTAAGAACCTTAGAGTTATCCTTCCCCGAAGATCGAGATTTTTTAATTACTCTATTTTCTTTTACTTTCTGTAGAGAAGATTATTGAGTGGAATTATAAAAGTGCTGGATCTTATGAAATATAAGAAAGATGTAAATCCAGTTAATAAAAGTAAGGTAATTTGATTCTAATGAAAAACACAGCTGCAGCGTTCAGTCTGGCAGTTATTAATATAAAGATTCGCAAACCCAGAAACAGCTGCTTAACCAGGCAGCTTCTTCTTTAAAACTCAAAGTCCAGGTTGGCTAAAAAGGAAAAAGGATGAATGTAAATCCATTTATCCTTTTTTGTATTTAGCCTCTGTCCACAAAAACACACTCATGATAAATTTAGCTATCGTTATGACAATTAAATAACCAGCAAATAGATAGATATAATTTGTGTTTCCATAAAGCCTCATTAGCCCTATTGCGAACAGAACCGGCTTAAAGATAAATGCCATAACCGCAGAGGTAATGATCATATACAGATAGTAATTCTTTTCCCGGTTTATCGTCCATTGGTAAACAAGCATAAAAGTAACAGGAACGAAACTCGAATCAAGGGTTAACCCTGGCAGCATGGGGATCACTGGGAAAGGATAATTTAGATATCCTGAATTTTTTGAGAACAAATCGATATATCCAAATATTACATGAATACTGTAACCATAGAAACCAAAGAAAAATATTTTGTTTTTATCAATTTTAAAAAATAGGTAGATAAGAGGGCCTATAAGAAGAGATGCCATTAACCAGTATTCAAATGAAGTATAAAGCTCAAAATCTAACCAATACTTATTTAAAGCCTCTTGTCCCTCTTTTCCCATTCTCACTATATGATCAAATTGCTCAAGTCGCTTATCCGGCATTTACCGAGTCACCCTTATAAAGTATATTTAAGGATATTTTAGCTCTATAATAGGAAAATATTCACAAGAATTCATAATGTCGGAAGACTCTTGAGTATATAATGTATTTTGATATTTTTAATAAAACAACAGTTTTCGGGAGTGTGAAAGAGAAGAACGTAAAAAAGATTGAAATACACTTTAAGTAAAGGGTGCTTTACTTTAAAAACGTTGCAGCAAGTATTGTGGGAAAATAAAGCGTATTAAAAATATTTAGAGCTTAGAAATATTTAATTGACAATTTGATCTATATAAATTATTATCACTTTAAATAATTAAAAAGCTGAATAGTTTTTTCTTCTTATCCAGAGAGGTGGAGGGACTGGCCCTTTGAAACCTCGGCAGCAGGTTCTGATGAATACTGTGCCAATTCCAGCAAGCGCATCGCTTGAAAGATGAGAAGAGAGTATAAAAAACTCTCTTCTTTGGAGGAGAGTTTTTTAGTTGTTTGTAAATCCTACTTAAATGATAAGAAAAGTAGATATTTGAAAGATAGGGAGAGAAAGAAAAATGAAATATGGTTTCTGGCTGCCGATTTTTGGAGGATGGCTGCGGAATGTCGAAGATGAAAGTATGCCGCCAACCTTTGAGTATGCTAAAAACGTCATTCAGTCGGCAGAAGAATGGGGATACTCGACTACGTTAATCGCGGAATTATATTTAAATGATATTAAAGGACCGGGCCATGATTCTCTTGAAGCCTGGTCCACGGCTGCCGCGCTTGCCGCAGTGACAGAGAAAATTGAAATTATGACCGCGATTCGTCCCGGTTTTCATAATCCGGCAGTAGCAGCAAAAATGGCCGCTAATATTGATCAAATCAGCAATGGCCGTTTTACCCTTAACGTTGTTTCTGCCTGGTGGGCCGAAGAAGCGCGCCAGTATGGCGGTGTTTTTACAGAACATGATGAGCGTTACGCCCGCACCGAGGAGTTCATTGATGTGTTAAAAGGGTTATGGACAGAAGATACCTTCAGTTATTCCGGCCAATTTTACAACTTAAACGATACAAAGCTTGCTCCTAAGCCTGTTCAGCGGCCTAATCCGATTCTGTATGCAGGCGGTGAAAGTGAAAAAGGCAAGCAGACCATTGCCGAAAAATGTGATGCTTATGTGATGCACGGCGGAACGGTAGAAGAGATTGAGACAAAAATAGCCGATATGAAGGCGAGGCGTCAACAAGCGGGCAATGTGCCATTCAGCTCATTCGGAATGGCAGCGTATGTTATTTGCCGTGAGACAGAAGAAGAGGCACTCGCTGAGCTTGAAAAAATCACGACTGTGAAGGATTCCAGCGGTTATGCCGGCTTTAAGGACTTCACGACAAAGTCACATCTGGAGCAGCAGATTCAGCTGCAGGATTACTCTGTTTCCAATAGAGGTCTGCGTCCAAATCTAGTAGGAACACCAGAACAAATTGCTGATCGGATCCTGCAATATGAAGAAGTTGGGCTGGACCTGCTGTTGCTGCAATTTTCACCTCAGCTGGAGGAAATGGAACGCTTCGCAAAGACCGTTATGCCGTTAGTGGAACAAAAACGCAGTTTAATAAAGAGCTAGAAAGGGGCCTGAATAGTGAGCAAGGTATACGTTATACATGAAAATAGTGAGTGGACAGTCCATTTGACAAAAAGATTGGAGGAACTGGGTGTTCCTTATGAAGAATGGCATTTAGACGAAGGAACGTTGGATTTATCGGCAGAACCGCCGGAAGGTATTTTCTATAGCCGTATGAGTGCTTCTTCTCATACACGTGATCACCGTTTTGCGGCTGAATTTTCCGGACAAGTATTGGCCTGGCTTGAAGCACATGACCGTGCGGTGATTAATGGAACGAACGCTTTAAAGCTGGAAGTAAGTAAGGTTTTACAATACTTGGAGTTAAATAAATCTGGTGTGAGGACTCCAAAAACTATTGCAGCGGCTGGAAAACAAAATATCCTAAAGGCAGCCGAAGCATTTGCCGGACAGCCGTTTATCACAAAGCATAATCGTGCCGGCAAAGGTCTGGGTGTTCAATTATTCCATAGTATTGAAGCTTTAAAATCTTATGTGGAAGGCCCTTCCTTCGAAGAACCGGTAGATGGCATTACTCTTATTCAGGAATATATTCAATCACCTGAAAGCTATATCACGCGCTGCGAATTTGTTGGGGGCAGATTTGTTTATGCTGTCCGGGTTGATACTTCTGAAGGATTTGAACTTTGTCCGGCGGATACCTGCCAGATTGGCGACTTATTTTGTCCCGTAGGAGAAGAGGTTGAAGAAAAGCCTAAGTTCCAGATCATTGATGAATTTGAAGACGAAACTTTGGAAAAATATAAAGAGGTTCTGGCCAGGAATGATATTCAAGTCGCTGGAATCGAATTTATCAGAAATGCTGAAGGTGACATTTTTACATATGATATTAATACAAACACAAACTATAATTCAGATGCGGAAGCGAAAGCCGGTAAGTATGGCATGCTCGAATTAGCTGCTTTCCTAAAGAAGATACTAGAAGAAAAATACGCTGCAGCAGCATCTGTATAAATTGAATTTCAAAGATCGGCTGTTCATTACAGCCGATCCTTTTTTAACCAATCGGGAAGCTTAAATGAAAAGGGAAGTCATGAATAGGGTGGCGGTAAATACGAATAGTTTATAAAATGAATATACGATTTATAATAGATAATACAGGATTAGACTAGGATTGGAGGAATTATCTTGGCAGCAGGTAAAAGTTTAAGGATTTGTGAAAAGGGACATAAATTTTACAAAACTAGTGAGTGTAAAAGCTGCCCTGCCTGTGATAAAGAGAATAAACCCAAAAGTGGCTTCCTTTCAAAACTCAGTGCTCCTGCAAGGAATGCATTGGTATTCGAAGGAATAGATACATTGGAAAAACTATCAAATTACAAAGAAAAAGAAATATTAAAACTTCATGGTATTGGACCAGCTTCCCTGCCTATTATGAGAACCTCCTTAGAAGAAGAAGGGCTATCATTTAAAGAATAAATCGCTGGCTCTTATTTTTCAGGGTACGAAAGCTCATTATTCTATGGAACCCAGAAGTTATGGAGTGAATTGAATAGTGGGCTGCAACATTATGAGTGAAAAAAATAACAGCCGGAACCTCTTGTTAAAATTCCAGACTGCCATATTTTTGTTTAAGTATTTAAAAATGGCAAGAGTAACACACAAAGCCTTCTGCCTCTTTAAATCCTTCTTGTAAATACAATGATTTTGCTTGCTCATTTTCTCCATTTACAGATAAATATATTTGTTTGTATGACTGGTCTAATCCAAACTGCAGAGCTTTCCGCAGGAGCATTCTTCCTAATCCTTTACCTTGGTACTCTGGAATCAAGGCAAGAGACCCGATATTCATCGTCTGAATATCATCATATTCATCGTCGGAACATTTCACCACTCCAACCGGCCTTTCATAATGGTAGAGTATCATGGCCCCGCCATCGAGATAGTCATCAGAAGCCATCATTTTCTTTACTTGGTCCGGGCTCATTGGTGTTTCGCTCCCTTTAAGCTTAGCGAAACCAGTGTTTCGGACCATACACCAGATTTCTTCGTCCTTCCCTGATTCATAACTTTTGATTTCATAGTTTTCCGGAAAATTTACTGACGCAACCGGTGAATGATCTCGTAAAAGGATAAACGAATACCGTTCTGCTGTAAATTGTAATTGTGATACATTGCTTTGCAGCTTCTTATTATCAAGTGGTATAAATATAAAATATTTATCGTAGCCTTCTTTATACTTCAACAATTGGTTCATTAAGCCTTTATAAACATCAATATCTTCAATCTCAGAGTGGAAAATGCGGAATCTTGATTTCCGCCCGCGTTTCGCATATTCATCCATAATCAAGGAAGCGGCTGCTTTTACTTTCCCGTTTTCATCAATTGCTAAATAGGCTGGGTTCTCTTCAGTATTCTGAAATTGTTTTAAATCATCTTCATATAAATAGGAAGAATCGACTGCTCCTTTATGAAGCCTGCAGTAATTTAAAAAATCTTCTACTCTTCCATTTGATAAGCGCTCAATTTTCATTTACACATACCTCCCCTTAAATAAAATAATACACATGAACGAAAGAAAATGAATAGGTATACAGCAGCACAATAAGCAGCCTTTACTTAAAATAAGTGCCTTAAGCTTTAAAGTCGGTGGGGGACCAGACATCATTCATTAAATATTAAGCTGCCAAGCCAGGTGGCTTTTTGTTATGTTACTAACGGGGAGGATCGTTGAATAATAGTTTCAGTATTGTTAAATTTTAACTAATGTTAGTTGGCAAAATGAGAGGAATGAACCGATGGATAAGGAAATGTTTATACCTATAAGTAAATGTAAACTATACGCTAGATTAATGGGAGAAAATAACGGAAAACCAACAGTCATAATGGATGCCGGATACGGAGACTTTTCTAAGACCTGGAATTCAGTATTAAGGGAGATTTCAATGCTTTCTAGTATACTAATTTATGATAGAGCTGGACTTGGGAAAAGTGAATCAAGCTCTAACCCCAGAACCAGCCGTGAAATGGTAAAAGAATTAAAGGAAATGCTTAATGAAGCCAAGATTAAGCCTCCCTATATTTTAGCAGGTCATTCCTTTGGCGGAGTTAATATGCGGATGTTTGCTGCAGAATATCCAAATGAAGTTTGTGGACTAGTCTTGATTGACTCTACTCCCGAAGATTACAGAGAACGATTTCTCCCTGCTATGTCACAAGATTTTCAGCAAGCATATAACAAGCAATTCGTTTACGAAGGAAATTATGATGAATTTATGGAAAGTTTAAAGCAGTTAAAAGACACTAGGCAAAAGTTAAATGTACCATTAATTGTTCTTTCAGCGGGTAAGAAAGCTCATTATTCCATGGAATCCCAAAAGTTATGGAATGAATTGCAGAGAGAGATTCTTAAAATATCCTCAGATGGCGAATTGGTCATTGCTGAAAACAGTGCCCACTACATACAAAATGACGAACCGGAATTGGTGGTCTGGGCGATAAAAAAGTTAATTGAGAAGTAGTTCAAGTTAAGCTGCTAATCAGGCAGCTTTTTTTCTATTTAAACAATCGAGGGAGATTGTTGATAAATAAAAGTAAATTAAAAGTGTTTTAGTAATAAAATTAGAAACAAATTGGAGTTCAAATAGATGGTTGTATTTTTTATCAAAAATGAAACTTTCAGATTTTAATTCCGTATATTTGGAAGATACTGTTTTTTCTGAGGTGAATAATATGCTTAGATTTAGAGTCATCTGTCTCATATCAATATTTTTATTAACAGCATGCACTCGAGATGCAGCTGTTCCTGAAGAAAAAGTAAAAAAAGAAAAAAATGAAGAAAATATCGCCGTTACAGCAGATGGTAAAATAACCTTTCAGATTTTTAATACAGTAAAGGTTCCACAAGAAAAAGTAGAATCTATAAAAGAAGAACTCCTTGATGCATATGATGATGTTCAGAACTCAATTCATACTAACTATGCTCCATCCGAGCGAATAAATGTATTTCTTAATAAAGGAAACCAAGCATCATGGGGGTTAAGATCGGAACTCAAACTTTATTCCGTTAAGGAAAATCAATATCCCCTTGTCCATGAATTGACCCATTCCTTACTTGGTTATGGGAATAACTTTGATTCAGGTATGGGCTATTTGACACAAGAGGGTTTTGCTACTTATATGGAAGATAAGTATGGGAAACAAAAATCACACTCTCATAAGATTATGAAGTACTTTTTCGACATCAATAAAACAATTCCAATTAGTAAATTGATCGATCTAAACCAAGACGATGCCTACTTTCGTCCCCCGCTTACAAACCAAGAAGAGTACACCCTTCAATGGATGAGCTATATACAATCAGCTTCTTTTGTCACCTATTTAATCGATACATATGGATTGGAAAAGTTTGAGGGAATCTACAACAAAGAAGACTTAGCTTCTAAAATAGAAGAAGTATACGGAAAGAATATTAGTGAGATTGAAAATGATTGGATAGCTTATGTAAAAGAAAGTCAAACGGAACTAACATATGGAGATAAGCTTTATATGAGGTATTTTTATGATGCTGCTTCTGTGATTGACCAAATTGATCCTAAGTTTTTTACCAGGGAATAATTTATTTCTAATAATAGAGGCTAGCCCCGCTGTTTGATATTATTTCTTCGGTGTTCAAAAGAAAGGGTGTGTTTATGATGTTCAATTCTATTAAAGTCACCATTGAACATATCGATACAATAATCAATTTACGCTTGGCATTACTAAAGGAATTAGACGAGTTGAGTTCTCCTCAAGAAGAACAACTTATGGAAACTGCAACAAGGAAGTATTTACAGAAAGCATTATCAAATAATGATTTTATATCCTATATGGCAGAGATAAATGGAGAACCTGTAGGTATCAGTAGTATGGTTCTGTTTAAAAGACCACCATATTTAGAAAATCTTAAAGGGATTGAAGCCTACATTCTTAATATGTATACCATCCCTGAGTATCGTGGTAAAGGTTTGGCAAAACATCTGCTTGAACATTGTATTAATGAATGCAAAAGAAGTGGGGTTAAACGCATCTGGCTGCACGCATCTGAGGAGGGCAAACCTCTTTATAAAAAAATGGGTTTTACTAATAAGGAAAGTGAAATGGAACTTTTTCTATAAAGCGTTTTGTTATTAACCCAGCGGGTGCTTTCCTTAAAGATCCTGGCTGCAAAAAATACAGCCTTTTTCTTATTCGGCTAACGGGGGCAGTATTGTTAAATAAGAAGGTGAAATTTTTATTTTTGTAGAAATAAGTAAAATAAAATGAGAGGGGTAATTTAATGAACCTAACAATAATTAAGAGTGTTAGAACTAATAATTTTAAAGATGAAACTATTGTGCATAAGATTACAGAAATGTGGAAAGAGGCATCAAGTATTTTGAGGAATCAGGATGAGGTTAAATATGGTTTGTATTATGATTACGAGACTGATTATAAAGGCGATTATACATTAAGTGTAGCAATAGAAAGTAGTGATAACGATTCCATGGTTAAAATTCCAAACACAAGTAAATATGAAATTTTTGAAGTGGATACATTAGATGAATTTGGGGTACTTAACGCTTGGAAGGAGATATGGGGTCGTGAAGAGAAGGAAGATTTGATTAGAGCTTATTCATTTGACTTTGAAAAATATTATCCTAATGGTCAAATTGAGATTCACATAGCAATTAAATAGTTTACAATGTTAATAAAAAACGGATGCATTACTTCACTAATAATCTTCAAGCGAGGGTTGGAAAAACATTTCCTACTATAAAAAAAGGATTAATTTAAAAGTAGAAGGACATATGATTTTAGTTATATAAAATATGTAATGTCCTTTTATTTACTATCTTTTTTTAATTCAGGTCTTGATAACACCTTAGCTGGCCGCTGCTGCAACTGCGGTAATTCTCATTTAAATCAAAAGTTAGAAATGGTGAATTTGGTTGTAACATTTGTAAGCATCAAAGAAAATTAGACTTTAATAATATACTGAGGAGTAAATATGGCGGAAATATGGATTGTAGAAGAACCAGTTTCAAACGAGTTTCTCGATGATTTGGGACATTATATGAGCCTGGACGGAAAATTGGATTCTGCCTATTTTATTAGTGCTGATGGGGAAAATTATGTGGATGAAAATAAAAACTTTTTACTGGAATTTTTATTTCACCAAAATAGGTATCCATTATTTATTACCTTTATTGTTTATGAGGAACAAACTGAAGAATATATCACTTTTTTAAAACAGAATAATATCGATTTTAGGCTAAATATACTTGAAGAAAAGCGAACTTATTATGATTTCTCTGGGAAACACCAATATCACCCGCCTTGCTTTACTGCTAAGATTTATGATCCGGATTCTTTAGCTCAATTAATAAATGAAACATATTGGCTTCCAACTCAAAATGAGTTTTATTCAATTTCCTTTTCCGACAATTTAAGGTTCAAAGCTGAGGAAGTTATTGAGTGGTTAAGAAAAAGGAAACGGTCCATCCCGATCTTCAAAATAGAAGCAGAAACAGAAACTAGTTTTATTACTGTTTTTCACGATGGAGCTGGCTTTTATTTATTTTCAAACGAGGAAAAATATTTTCCGCATGATCAATTTATTGCGAACTTACCAAAAGGAACTGTCATAACGCAAATAAACGATACATTGGTTGAAGGTGATGACATGAAGAAGAATAATGCTTATTAAGCTAACTGTTTCATATATTTAGAACAGCTGCCAAACTAGGCGGCCTTTTTTATTTAACAAAAGGGGCAGGTTTGTTGAAGAAGAAATGATAAAATAGAGATGAAAAAGGTGATGGTACAATGCCTATATTTCCAGAAGAGAACGACTTTCTTTCTTTATTTGAATGTGAACCAACATTATTAGATACTACTTCAAAAGACTTACCATTCTATTATAATGAAGCCACATACCGATTCTCTAATGGAGAGGAGGACTTTATTGTTAAGCTTTCCCCTTCCTATAGTGAAGTTGAAATACAAGTAACTCAAAGTATTTCAAATAGATTGTTATCAATTCTAGACCTAAAACGGGTCAAAAAATTTGAAATTACAGCAGATAAAAAAGAACGTGCCAGTATACTATTAACAGTTATTAATGAGGACTCTCAACAAAGTATTGAAATTGATTTTAAGCCGTATTTCAAACAGATCTTCAAAGAACAATTAACTCAATAAGCATAACTTCTAGCTAAATATACCAGTGCTTATAATCAAGACCAGCTGCCGAACCAGGCAGTTTTTTTCTTATTTAACAAACGGGGCAGGTTAGTGGAAGAAAGGTATTCTTGCTAAGGAAAGGGAATATTCATTTACAAAAGGAAAAGGCATAACACGTTAGGAGGTGTTATATTGAAAAAGGCTAATAAGAATGAAGAAAAAAGCAAAATAGAGACCAATGACGGTTGGAATAGGGCATTTTATGGCAGTCCTACAATCGGTGGATTAATTGTAATTGGATTAATTATTGCTTTTATTATTTATAACGTCTTCTCAAAGTAACTTGTACGATTCTTCATTACGGAAGAATCGTTTTTCTTTACCCTTGAGCAGGGAGTATCATATTTGGCACATAATGAGGGTAAATTAACCAAAAGAATTGTTAGAGGTGCTTTATGAAACGATTTATTTTAAGTGTATTTATCATTTCAACCTTTTGTATTTATCCTATACAATCAAAGGCAGCAACCTTACCTTGCAGTATGGTCTTGGAACCAACTGATGAAAAACTTGAAAATGCGAAGGGTACAGCATTAATTTATAAAGTGCAGTTACGTCCGCCTAGTTTTGCACGAACTAATATAAGTATCCTTGGAGTTCACCTTCCTGAACCATCCTCTTTTGGCAATTACGACAGTTATGAAGGATTCGCTTTTAAGCCGAGTGAAATAAGTTGGCGTTTCAGACTATATCCTACTCCAGAAATAGATAGTCCGACTTGGGCAGGAAGATTTGATGTGATAACAGCAAAGATGGAAAATGTAGAAGTGCAGGTTCGTCTTTCTAATTCAAAAAATGAAAAATTGGGCCCACCAATTCTAAGAAGCAGTATCAATAAGTGTAAGTAGCTATATCTAAGGTGAATTACTTCAACAATGATGTAATGCCTTTTTTAGTATTAGACAAACCATCACGACAACAGTTTTTATGAAAAGTTTCTACATTGTGAAGTATTGCACTTAACCTATAGGGTGCATTACTTCAATAGGCATCTTGAAGTGAGTGGTGAAAAACATCTCGTACTTTAAAAGAATGATTATTAAAAGTAAAAAGGGCATTACATTTTAGTTATATAAAATATGTAATGTCCTCTTATATAGATTTCTTTACAAACTTCTCAAAGGCATCTAAATTTCTTTAATATCCATGTTTGAGGGCTTATATTTGCCCTCTGGTAATTTCTTTACCAACTGAAATTCAATAAGTTTCTTAAGTGATAAATTACAATAAGAAGCCGCATCATATTTTTCTCTTCCCAGATTAATTCCAATCTGACTTGGCCCTACTCCAGATTGACTTTCCTTGTATAGTTTATAAAGTGCACTATATATTTCCTTATCTTTTTCTGTAATTCTTTTCTTATTATGATGTGACATAAAATTCCCCCTAAAAAAATTATTTTCAAGGCAACCTTATACAAACTAATTCCCGAATTCAAAAATTTAGTAAAAATACCAATTAAAAAAGGTAAATTTACTCAATATTATTCCTTGAAATAGAAATCATAAAGAGATCTTAAAATTAATACTATTTTCTAGGTGATTCGAGTAAAGAATTAATAATAGAGGGATTTCATTGATCTATTTAATTACTGGACCGATGGTAAGTGGTAAAACTACTCTTGCATATTGATAATAATATAGAACAACTCATGAAACAGTTGAACACATTATGCCTAATTTGGGGATTGCCTAAATGACTGCTGTGCTTTGTCTTATACGAACCTAGTTAACATCAAGCTATATTATAGGAACCGAGCCATTTCAGAAACCCAGTATATCAGGGTTTCTGAAATGGTTTTTTTTCTAACTATTAACCTCCTTCATAAGCACAGACAGCTAGTCCAGTATGTTCATAGAATATAGGAGGGAGTCCGACAAACTACAGATTTAGTACGTTAAGATATTGTGAGGCTTTTTAATAAACATAAGCAATAAGCATTGGCATACATCCTCACTTTTCTTCTCCCCTAAATTCTATTCAAAGAGGTGATGTATAGTATGGCTATTGAACCTTTTCAAAGGCTCACCAGTAATACAACTACTGTATTTTTTGGTAACAACATGGCTCAAGCTGCATTCAATGCCGCAAACGATATAAATGGTGGAAATCATCCAGACCCTGTTCCCCGAGTAAATGTATGGCCATCATTAAAAAAATTTGGTAATGATACAACGACCCAACCTTATTCCCCCTTTGGCGGTGTTTCTAACCCTGAGTATATTTGGAATCAGCCGACATCAGATGGTCAAACGGTAGCTTTTGCAGTTGCTTCTGGCGCATTTGTAGTTATCCCTGGTGAAATTTTGTCATTTGGTGTTTTTTTGAATGCTTTTGCTGATAATGCCATGCAAGCCAAAATTGAACTTTTTGAATTTGCTGGAGGCACATTTGGAAAAGCATTCCCTCAGCCGACAGGTTTGGATGAGTTTTTATTAGTGGCAGGCGAACCCAATACACCGGCTGAAGGATTAACGGAGACACAACCGTATAACTGGCAGGACATTCGCATGTATTCCACTCGTTTTTCTGCTCCTATTGCAACCACTAGCTCTAGGACTTTTACAATTGTTGTATCATTTGAGGTCACCAATTACCTGATTCAACCCAATAGACCCAATCCAGCAGGGTTACAATTTATCTGCGATATCTATAGTGATTTAGACACCTAAACTAAAGTGTATATTCTATAGCAAATGAAAGAGGTTGAGTATATTTTAGATACTCAACCTCTTTTTTGTAAGAACTAAGTTTTTTTCTAATTTGAAATTCCTTCATAAGCACAGACAGCTAGTCCAGTATGTTCATAGAATATAGGAGGGAGTCCGACAAACTGCAGGTTTAGTACGTTAAGATATTGTGAGGCTTTTAATGAACATAAGCAATAAGCATTGGCATATATCCTCTCTTTTCTTCTCCCCTAAATTCTATTCAAAAAGGTGATGTATAGTATGGCTATTGAATTTTTTGAAAGGCTTACTAGTAATACAACTACTGTATTTCTTGGTGCTACCATGGCTCAAGCTGCATTCAATGCTGCAAACGATATAAATGGTGGAAATCATCCAGACCCTGTTCCCCGAGTAAATGTATGGCCATCATTAAAAAAATTTGGTAATGATACAACGACCCAACCTTATTCCCCCTTTGGCGGTGTTTCTAACCCTGAGTATATTTGGAATCAGCCCACATCAGATGGTCAAACGGTAGCTTTTGCAGTTGCTTCTGAAAGGATTAATGCTAATCCAGGTTTTATTCGATCATGTAGTGTTTTTTTGGGTGCCTTTGCTGATAATGCCATGGAAGCAAAAATTGAACTTTTTGAAGACATTGGAGGTGGTGGAGATGGTCCCTATGCGAAGGCATTTCCTCAGCCGGGAGGATTAGATGAGTTTTTATTGATCTCAGGTGATCCCGATACGCCGGCTGTCGGATTGACGGAGATGAAACCGTATAACTGGCAGGACATTTGCATGTATTCGACTCATTTTGAAGTTCTTAATACAGAAGTTTTTTAAGGTTTTTTAGAATTGTTGTGTCATTTGAGGTAACTAATTACTTGATTCAATCCGATGGATCAAATCCGGCAGGTTTACAATTTATGTTCGATATTTATACTGATGAAGAAACAGCATAAATGATTATGGGGTAGCACTCCGAAAATGTGGATTTACAAAGGTAAGCTACAATATTGAATGTATAAGGATTCCTTTCTTTATCGTTGTAAATCCGCATAATCCTGAGTTGACCCCCTTCTGATGAAGTTGAGTTTTGGAGAGGAAAAATTTTTGCTTTTATACACGAAACTTACCGTGCCGTTATGAGGGATGAAATATATTATGCTTTATCTAACTTAGATAGAGTACGTTGGTTAATTGTTTTAGGTTGGTATATGGAAATGGAACAGCATTTGGATAGCCCTTTGGTGTTTGGTCCAAAATTGAAGGGAAAAGAAGTAAATTGAAAGATTGGCAATTATCACTTTTGGAAAGTTGGGATTGCGGTCAGAATACTAATCAAATTATGAAAACAATGGTTAGTATGGCATCAGAAATTCTTAGGCTGAATAAATACCTAAGTAAGCAAGTTAATATCGAAGAAAATGAAGACCAAATCAAAAAAATAATAGAAATGGCCTTCTAATATAAAAAAATTTAAAGAGAGGTGTATGTAATTTAGTACACCTCTCTTGTTCAACTATCAGGTGCGTGATCCAAAAGGATTAACCGCCTTTTTTGTGTTTCCAACTATTGATAAAAGAGTAATTAAAGAGTATGGGGGCGATACCCTTTTTGACTGGCAATGGCAAAGAATCGTCGGTATAAATTACAATGACAATCATTCTTATGATGTTGCCGTAAGAATTCTCATTCCTTCTAAAAATAATGATAATGATAAAGAAGATTTAGTTAAGGTAAGAGTATCCCCATCCTGTGACAGTGGAAAGCTTAATAAGCTGAAATGTAATCATGATTTTAAGATTGAAATATTAGATTACAAACATTTGTCTCAATAAGAGGTATTACCTTATTCAACAAACTGTGCATTACTTAAAGAACCAGCTGCCATCTCAGGCGGCTTTTCTTATTTTCCTAAAGGGGCAGGTTTATGGATGAATAATTCTCGGATGAAGAGTATTAAACCAGCTTTTGTAGTTTAACTATGTGTTGGAATCAAACTATATTACCTGGTCATCCTATACTTAGGAGGGATGACCTTGATTGTTAGAGTTTTACTATTATTAATCTTTATGTGTTTTCAACTTTCCCAAATGGTAAGTGCATCTTCACTTCAGGCCGCCTTTATCCGTGATCACCAGTTATGGATAAAAAAGGGAGACCAAGAAATTCAAATTACAAAGGATCGTTACGTTTATTCCCCGAAATGGTCCTATGACGGACGGTTTATTGGTTATATAGATGGAGACGAGCAGGGTGGAAAATCAGATTTATTCATTTATGATACGGTGAAAAAAGAAAGTTATCAGCCGTATGTAAGAGTTGAAACATCTGACTTTAAATGGTCGCCTGTCAAAAATCAATTAGCATACAATGACCGGGGCTTATTAAATGTTACAAAAACAAAGAACAGCCGTCCTGAAGGGTTCGAGAACGTTTCTTTAGGTGTCAGCGGCTTTGAATGGTTTCCTAATGGAAAAGAATTTATCGTTTCCTCACAAGCGAGTATACGTCCTACTGGATGGGGTCCTATACCTCTTTACAGAGTTCCGGTTGATGCCAATCTTAATGCTGATAAAATAAAGACTTTCTATACTATTCAAACAAAGGAACCAGATTTATTTGCGATAGATGCTGACTACTTTAAGTGGAGTGCTGATGGAAACTGGGTCAGATTCTTAGCGATACCTACTGCTTCCTGGGCAAATGATAGCAATACATTATGCGTTTTATCCTCAGAAGGAAAAAATTTTCAAGTTGTGGGGAAGATGCTGTGGTACAAAGACTGGATAAAGTGGGCACCTAAAGCTAATCAACTAGCCTACATCTCAGGAGAAGGAAGATTTTTCGTCGAAAACAAGAAAACAAAGATTGCTGACATTCCGATTTCCAGGCAGCAAAAAGAGTTCACACCAAAAGGTTATGTTGACCTTGATTTGGAGTGGTTCTCCCCGGATAAAGTAATTGTTGCTCGTGCAAAGGAGAACAAGGAGTGGAATGAAGGGTCTGTTCCCACAATGTATACATCCCTATTTACAATCAACATTAAAACGGAAGAACAGACTCAGATTACCTTTCCTAAAGATAATGAACTCGATGAGGATCCTGTAGTTGTGGGTTCCAATCTTACTTGGTTTCGTAATAAAGGAAAAGCCCATTCAGGAGTTGTATGGGTAAGGGATGGTTTAAACGGACAACAATATGTATGGATAGAAAATGTTGATTCTGCCCCTGTATTTTTCCAACTTAGCAAAAATTAAGGTGTTAACGGGAAAAGGTGTTGCCTCTCATTGGCAGCACCTTATATTTTCAACTTTATAAAAAAAACGGGGCAACGTTCCTGTAATAAAGCTAAGTTTGTGAACAAATGTACTTAAACAATAGGGTGCTTATGTTCAAGATCAGCTGCCGACCAGGCGGCTTTTTTGTGTAGCTTAAGGATTGTTTGTAGAATCTGAAATGGAAAATAAAAGGATTGTAGAAGTCTTTGGAGAATAACTTCAAGAATCTCAATTTAAAAAGGAGAAAAGGATAGTTGTATTCTTTTAAAAGTTTAATCAAGCAACTTATCGGTTTTTTTCTATTGCTCATATTAGCAGCAATTCCTTTGGTTTTCCATAATACAGGGGATCCCTTACAGTCTCAACAACAAATTACATTTCAACCCCAACAGATTGTAATTCTAATAAAAGCTTTTATGGCAGGAATTTTTTCATTGGACGCTTTTTATTATAAAACTGGTAGCAATACAAGGTTTTTTCCAGCTGATATTGTTGCCTATTTTAAATCGTCTTATTTTTATTTAACCTCGTCTGGATTGATTGTGATAACTATATCTTTTCTGTTTGGAATTTGGTTGTGGAAGATAAGTGTCAAGTACCTGAACGGTGCGTTGAGTTTTCTGGGGATGATCCCTGACTTTATCTTTATTTTACTAATGCAATTAATGGTAAATTTTATTTATAAAAGTACAGGGTTCAAGACTGTGAAGGTAGCTTCGCTCAGCATGGATGATCCGGCATTATTTCTTCCGATTGTTACCCTTGTCCTTATCCCCCTTATTTACTTTATCAGGGCTCTGAATGAACATACACATGAAGTGATATCGGAAGATTATATTCTAACCGCAATAGGAAAAGGGTTAAGTAAGCCGAGAATATATTTATATCATGTAACAACCAATGTACTCCCTTATTTAAAAGCAGATTTGCAAAAAATTACGGGGATTATGATCAGTAATCTTTTCGTGGTTGAATATCTGTACAATACTAGGGGAATTACAACCATGCTTTTTCAGATTCAAGTGAAGTTTGGATATCAGTACAATTTAGTTGTTCTTTGCTTAATAAGCATAATGCTTCTTTACATTTCCGTTTTATATACTTTTAAACTGTTAATATATATCGTCGAGAGGATCCTGAGGCATGCTTAACAAAATGAATGCAAAGTTAGTCCTTGGTGTTCTATTATTTGGCAGTTTTATTCTGATTTCATTAATAGGGCCACTGATTGCTCCATATGAAGTTGACTACAATAAGAAGATTGGATATATCCAGACTGCAGATAGCCAGCAATTGGTTTCCTCTCCATTCCCGCCCTCCCAGGAATTTATACTCGGAACAGATAAATGGGGATACGATATTTTGACACTAATGCTTCACGGTGCGAAATATACAGTACTCGGAACCTTATTAATAGCGATCGCAAGAGTTTTCCTTGGGGGTATTGCAGGAATATTAATGGGTCTTTATAAAAAGGAAAGAACACTTAGGAAAGCGACAATTTCAGTTTGGTCAGGCATACCAACCTTTGTTATTATCTATTTCATTATGGTTGGTATTAATATTAATTCCAGTATTCCTATATGGGGACTGGTTCTGATTCAAAGCGTATTAATGATTTTCCTGGGAGTAAGCAGCATTTATAACGTGATCTTTTCGAAAACAGCTGAATTAAAAAAAGAATTATATGTCGTTGCTTCAAAAACCCTTGGGGCGTCGAACAGCCATTTAATGGTGAAGCATATTTTGCCCGCTTTAAAAGGGAACGTGATGATTATCTTAATAAACGAATCTATTCTCGTATTACATTTAATTGGGCAATTAGGCATATTCAATTTGTTCTTTGGAGGCACTGCTCAGCAATTCTTTCCCACAATTTACCTGTCAGTAACACACGAATGGTCTGGTCTAATTGGTCAGGCGAGAGGCTTTATGTACCATTCTCAATGGATCATCTTATTCCCTCTTCTTGCTTACATTATGTTTTTGATCTCCCTATACCTTATTTCGTCAGGAATAAGTGATATACAGTTCAAAAAAGTTAGGAAAGCAAGCTTGCTATAAATTTCATGGTATGGGCCATCATCAGCTAACGGGTCAGGTTAGTATAATAAAGGATATTTGAAGTTGACTGGGAATATATTCATAAAAAGAGTGGAGTGGTGTTTATGTTAAAAAAAGGTTTTGTTTCAATTATTTCGATTATTGTTATCTTAACTACTGTAGGGTGTATAAATAAGAATAAGGAAGCCATAACTACAAATGTGGAAAATAATAATCTAGCACAAAAATGGAATCAAAGCCCTCTATTCAAATCTGGTAATTATACAATGATTGGTGAAAAAGGGCGCTTAGGTTTCATTTATGATGATAGTGAGGTTGTTAGATTTTATCCAAATAAAACTCAAAAATATATGTGGCATTTTTGGGGAGAAGAACAAGAGTTTAACGGAAATCTTAAAGTAGTTGCTATACATGAGAATGATGAAGAAGAGCAAATAACTGTGGCAGAAGGCGGACTAGGTGGTGATAATAACGGAGCAGACCGACACGCCCCATCTAATATGTCATTACCAAAGAGTGGTATGTGGAAATTAGATGCTTATATTGGAGATAAACTATTCGGAAGTGTGTATGTTAAGGTCCATAAGAAATAAACTTCTAAAAAAAATGGTCGTTGTAGTTTTTAAAAAAGAAATTTAACTTCAACTAATGGGTGCACTGCTTAAAGAACGGCTGCCATTACAACTGTCCTTTTTATTCAACAAAAGGGGCAGTTTTGTGGAATAAGGATTTTTTTTAAATTTATAAAAAGCAATTTTTGAACCTATTTGATAATAAGTAATACTTAGGAAGGAAACAAGCTTCACAATAATAAACATAATAATGACAAAATTGAAACAATTTAGTGTTTTATTCGTATAGTTAGTAAAAGGGAGGTTTGGGTTTTGAAGTATCTGGCTATTGGAATTGTTTTATCAATAACTGGTGTTTTGTTATCATTGGGTTTTTGGGAATTAAGTAAGGCTTACTTGGTGACAGGAGCAATTGGATTATTTTTTTTAGCAATTTCTGTGCTTATGTCAGGTTCTATAGTTGGTACCCACCGTGTGAGGGCTGGTTTAGAAGCACCTGATTCTCCTGACGAAAGACAGAAGCGAAAAAGATCAAGTATTGGCTCAGTTTTTATTGGATTACCAAATATTATAACTGCGTTCCTTCTTTATTTCTTTCTTAACTAATAGGGTAAATCTAATTATTTAGATTGATCTGCTGCCAGTATAGGTGGCCTTTTTTTTGACTAAAGGACAGGTTAGCTATAAATAGCATAGATTCCTTTTTACTTGTTATAATTTAAGTTTGTATCTTTTGTTTTATTTTAGCTGTAATCGGAGGCCATTTGTATGATAAGAAGGTATAAAGCATATTTCTTGGTAATTTTATTAATCATTGCAGCTTTAGCTATCTTTGATAGTATAAACAGTTCAAATGTTGCGGAAGATGTCCGAAAGGAAAAGGATAAGTTAGCTTCTAAAGTTACAAGGTTAGAAAAAGAAAATGAAAATAGGTCTAATCTATTCGTTGAGGTAAGAGAGGAAAAGGAGGACTTAGAAGAAAACCTTTCTCAAATGGAAGAAGAAGTTGAATCTTTAAGATCTGCCTTTGAATATCAAGAATTTACTGCGGCAATAGATACTATTGAGTCTTACAAAGCTTCACAATCATTTCAGGAAGCAACTAAATTTATGGCCTTTAAGGCTGGACAGGGTTACTTTACAACAGACAAAGCAGGGAACTGCCCTTGTGGCTTTGGCTTTAATGGCAAAGGATTTGAATGGATACCAAATGCTGTTCTGGATCTTAAGGAATTCAGAATTGAAAAAGATAAAGTATACCTTACCTATAATACTGTCGAAGATATCAAAAACAATTATCAATTTGTTATGACTAAGGCGATAGGAAGGTATGATAGTGTGAAAAAGTGGAGAATAGAAGACATTAAACTTGTAACAAAGGAAAAATAAAAAATACAAACTATATTGTGAAGAACTGTACTTAAACTATAGGGTGCGTTAGTTTAAGAACGGACTAAATAAAGGACCACACATTTTAGATATGTCTAATATGTGCGGTCCTTTTATTATCAACTGTTTTACCTATCTAACCTAAATCAAACATTGGTTATACCCGTTTATGCGAGATAATGACAATGATAGTATGGTAGGAGAGTAAGCATCTAAAACTTTGAGGAAGCCTTATTTCCAATTAGATTATTTGTTTAGGAGGCCATAGTTTAATAGCGCTTTCACGTTCAATGTCAATAATGTATAAGATAGTGAGTTGAAGATCCACCAGGGTGCGGTAAAGGGGCGCGATGCATATATGCTAGGTCGTTGAACTATGATTGCTTTGCTTCAATATGAAGCAAAGTATTTTTCTTTTTCAGCTAACGGAACAGGAATTTCTTTCAATCAATCGAAATACCTCATTATTGTGAAATTAGAACCGACATTTTTAGGCAATAGATGTCGGGCAGCAATGCCTGCTTTCTTCTAAAATAATTAATGGAAAGGGATGGAATAGTTGGATTGGCTGGAAAAAATGAATAACGTATTGGATTATATTGAACAAAACCTTGATAGTGAAATTGACTATAAAAGGATGGCAGCAATTGCATATACTTCGGAGTTTCATTTCTCAAGGATGTTTTCATCTATTTCTGGTATATCATTATCAGAATACATTAGACGAAGACGTCTAACAGCTGCAGCTTTTGATATTCAAAAAAGTGATATGCGGATAATAGATATAGCAGCAAAATACGGTTATGATTCTGTTGATTCATTTACCCGGGCTTTTAAAAAGACACATGGAATGACGCCTTCTGTTGCCCGTAAAAATGGAATACAATTAAAAAGCCTTTCCAAGAATCTCTTTTCAAATTTCTATTAAAGGAGATGTGGAAATGGAGTACAGATTAGAGAAAATCGACTTTGAACTAAGAATTGTTGGAAAGGGAAGTCCGGTAAAAACTAGTAGAGCATTCAAAACCATACCTTCAATATGGAATACTGCGAAAAAGGATGGATTTATGCAAAGGCTAATAGATATGTCATGGGAAAATCCAAAATGTACACTTGAAGGTCTATTGGGGATTTGCGGTAATGAAGCTGCTATTACAGATGAAGAGTTTGAGTATTTTATGGGGGTGAGATATGAGGAGGAACTCCCGAAGGATCTAAGAACAATTTGTATACCTCCAAGTACATGGGCTGTCTTCCCCAATATACCTAATGCATGGAAAAGGTTGTATTCAGAATGGGTTCCGACTTCTGGCTATGAGTTAGCAAATTTGCCTTGTATTGAATGTTATTACGGACCAAAGCATCAACCAAGGCATGAGTTATGGGTTCCAGTGAGATCAAGATAAAAGAACGTTCTATAATTGAATTCCTTATTAAGGTAAAGGGGGGAGTGGAATAAGCCATATTGAAAATCAAGTGAGGGTGTTATTACTTATATAGACCAAGATGAAGAAGCCTACTTCTATTCTGATGAAGAAGAGGGCTGCTGCGTTTGTTGTACCAACGAGGGTAGTTGTTAAATAAGAAAAGGTTTTTTATAAAAGGAGAATTCACCCAAAATCGGAAATCCAAATTTATGGAGTGCAGCCTTAAAGAAAAAAGGAGGAGGTAATCTTATTAAAAGGGAGAATGTTAATAAGCATATTATTGAGAGGAGTTTGAAGATGTATCATAGTTTAAGCGATTTTTATACATCTTGGGAATTTGAGGCAGGAGCTACAAGCAGGATTCTTAAAAATCTCACGGATGAATCATTAAATCAAGAAGTCACTCCAAATCAATGGTCTTTAGGACGTATTGCGTGGCATACGGTCACTTCTATTAAAGTGATTAGTTCACAGGCAGGATTAAGGTTTGACGCTCCTGATGAAGACTGGTCTGTCCCATCATCTGCTAATTTCATTGCTGAAAGCTATATTAAATCTTCACATGAATTTGTTGAGGCTTTGAAAACTCAATGGACTGATCAGACCCTATTGGAACAAATTAATTTCTTTGGCATAAACATGACAAAGGGAAGTCTTTTATTATTTTTAAGCCAACATCAAACTCATCACCGGGGACAAATGACTATTCTAATGAGACAAGCAGGAATTAGTGTTCCAGGGATTTACGGTCCTTCAAAAGAAGAATGGGCACAATTTGGAATGGCTGAACCAAAACAGACTTTATTTGACAAAAATTTTTAGAGACTGTATTGCATCTAGATATTTAATCAATTCACTATTATACAAAGCGTAGCCCCCTAATAAATGACTTATGAACCAGCTGCCATCTAAGGCGGCTTTTCTTAATGGGCTAACGGGGCAGGTTACTTGAATAAAGAGCTAGTAGTATGGAATTATTAGAAGTATAATATTAGAATACATATATTATTTAGATGTGGGGGATGAAATATTGCAAATTCGTGAAATTGAAAAAAAGGACAATCAAACAATGGAGCAAATTATAAAACGCTCATTGGAATCATTTAACTTAAATATTCCAGGAACAGCATATTTTGACCCCCAACTGAGCAGTCTAGCACAATTTTACAAGCAACAATCGAATGGAAAATATTGGGTTGCGGTGAATGAACAAGATGAAGTAGTAGGCGGTGTGGGTATTGCAGCATTTGGACAGAAGACAGGGATTTGCGAGTTGCAAAAGCTATACATTGCACCTGAAGCTCAAGGTATGGGTCTGTCGAAGGTGCTTATGAAAGTAGCACTCGACTTCGCCAAGGAACACTATACACACTGTTACTTAGAAACACTGAAGAAACTCAAAGCAGCTAATCTCCTTTACATCAAATTAGGTTTCCAACAACTTGAAAGACCACTAGATGGTTCAGAGCATAATGCTATGGACGCTTGGTATATAAAAGAATTATCGTAAAGGAAGGTAATAAGATAAGAAATAAGACAATTAGATTTTACTGATGCTGATAGATAAAATCTAGTAGAGATTGTGATGATATATACTTAAACGAAACAGCGCATTATCTTTTTATGCAACTATAGGGGCAGGTGTTTATTCAATAAGAATCTATGCTGTTATATCACATTTGACATATAATGTGAAACAATACAGAGCAATACAATAAACTTAGGAACATTGAGTAATAGTCACGGATGTTGGAGGAACATTGGCTGCTGCTCCGAGAAAGAGGTTGAAACTATAATCCCATAGTGCAATATCTACGCTATCTTGTCCACCTGTTAAGCTGTGGCTAAGGTTCATTTGACCAATTACTAGCTGGGGATTTCCAACAGTTGGTTTATAAATTCCAGCAAAATTTATACCTAGGGTTATTCTATTGTCACTTTGGCTACATCCACTCGGTTCTATAGAAACTGGAGATACTCTAAAACTCTGGTCTCCTTCGGATAAGTCTAAATCGGTAAAGCTTATAAAAAAATTACTGGTATCATTATTACAATTAGGGCAGATGCTGCCGATTACTGTTAAGATTCCTGATTTATTTCCCACTGGGAAAATACTTACTTGAGTTTTTGTTTTGATTTTAAATGAGGCAGAACATGTGCAAGGGACATTTGGATTTATAGGACCAAAAGGTTCACATGGATTACAATGAGGACAGTCAACCTCATTACATGAGCAACTATTATTTCTCAATATTAATCAATCCTTTCTCGTTTTTTAATATTATATTAAATAGAACAAATCATTGATTGGACAAACATTACATTTGCAATGAATAGTACGATCAAAATATGTACTAACGGAAAAGTTGGTTATTCAACTTAGGGGTGCTTATTTTCAAGATCAGCTGCCGGATTGGGCAGCTTTTTTTATTCAACAAAAGGGGAAGTTTAGTTCATTAAGACAAAGAGGGAATTCAAATGGTTTATCGAATATTGGTAAAAAAAATTAGAGGGGGAGACATGATTGAAGCACGCATTAGTTGTTGGTGGTACTGGTATGTTATCAAGAGTTTCGCTTTGGTTAATAGATAACGGCTATCATGTTTCTATTATTGCTAGAAGCGCTGAACGAATGAAGCAACTACTACAAAAGACCAGTTCGAATAGTGATGTAACTCCATTATTAGTTGATTATAGAAATAATGACGAATTAATAGAGAAAATAAACCTAACAATTAAGCAAAATGGAGATATTGATATTGTTGTGGCATGGATTCATTCAATTGCAGAAAATGCTCTTCAAATTATTGCCAATGAGGTTTCAAAAGGTAAAAATGATTGGGAACTATTTCATATATTAGGGAGTAGTTCAAACTTAGAAGAAATCAAGAAAAAGACTGCAGCACCTGCCAGTTTTGTATATTATCAAGTTCAACTAGGTTTTAAATCTGAAGGTACCCAGTCAAGATGGTTAAAAATAAGGAAATTTCTGAAGGTGTAATTGAAGCTATTCAGAAGAAAAAGAAAGTGCTGATTATTGGTCAAATTGAACCTTGGGAAAATCGCCCTAATTAACAATTAATAACGTTATGAAGGGAAGTAGTTAAAAGAGGGTGCAAAAGTTAAGAAAATGGGCTGTTTGTGAAGAAATGACTTATAACGGGTGCTATATTCAAGATCAGCTGCCGATTCAGGTTTCTTTCTCTTTTTAAACAAACGTGGCAGTTTAGTAAAATAACTAAAATTGTAAAACAGTATAGAAATAATAAACGTTATACTAAAAGAAAGGTGGGATTTGGAATGGAAAGAATTATTTTATTTGATGGAAAGTGTATTTATTGTGATCAAAGCGTTCAATTTATCATCAAAAGAGACCCAAAAGGACACTTAAATTCGCTTCGTTACAAATTTATTTAGGAAAAGTATTATTGAATAAGCATAATGCTCCAGAGGACATAGATAGTTTTGTTCTTATAGAAGATAACAATTGCTGCTTTAAATCATCGGCAGCACTTCGAGTTTGCAAAAACTTGAAAGGAGCATGGAAGATACCTTATGTCCTGGTAGTTATCCCAAAACCCATCAGAGACTTCTTTTATGGGCTTATAGCTAAAAATAGATATAAATGGTTTGGCAAAAAAGAGAGCTGTATGTTACCTTCCCCTGAAGAAAGAAAACGGTTCTTATAATACTTGAAGAAATTGCTTGAGTATTACTATGGGGAGGCTAAGTAAGAAGCCGACTTATAAAACAGACTGGAGTTTTTTTATGAAAAAAGTAGTTTTAGCAGGTGGAACAGGCTTTATTGGTGAATATTTTAAGAGCAAATTTAAGGAATTAGGATATGAGGTACATATCATATCAAGGCAAAAGCAACATATTTCTTGGAAAGATAAATTGAGTGTTAAAGATGCGTTAGAAGATGCTGAACTTCTAATCAATCTTGCGGGGAAATCTGTGAATTGTCGATACAATGAAGCAAATAAGAATGAAATTATGAATTCAAGGATAAGGACTACTAAAATACTTGGAGAAGCTATCCAGGCGTGTACTAATCCACCTGCCACTTGGATGAATTCCAGTACGGCAACTATTTATCGGCACGCAGAAGATCGTCCAATGACTGAAGAAACAGGAGAAATTGGTTCAGGATTCTCGGTTAATGTTGCAACAAACTGGGAGAAAACCTTCTTTTCCTTTGACTTACCTAAAACAAGGCAGATCGCCTTACGCATAGCTATTGTATTAGGTAAGGACGGTGGAGTTATGACACCTTATCGAAATTTAGTGAAGTTTGGACTTGGAGGAATTCAGGGTACGGGAAACCAAAAGTTTAGTTGGATACATATCGACGATCTGTTTCAAATCGTTCTCTTTTTGAAAGATAATGAAGAGCTAAGTGGTGTTTTTAACTGCTCTTCACCACACCCTGTAAGTAATCATGAATTAATGAGAGAACTAAGAAAAACGATGAAGGTTCCATTCGGTTTACCTTCGCCCAAATGGATGTTGGAGATTGGCTCACTATTCATTAAAACAGAAACAGAATTAGTGTTAAAAAGTCGGTGGGTTCTTCCAGAACGGTTAGAACGTGAAGGTTACACGTTTACTTTTAAAACGCTTGATAAGACCTTGCAAGACATTCTAAAGTAATGAAATGTTCTATAGATAAAGATTGTGAAGGGTTACACCTAAAGTAAAGGGTGCATTAATTAAAGATACGGCTGCCAAATTTGGCGGTCTTTTCTTATTAAACAAAAGGGGCAGGTTAGTTAAAAAAGGAGAACCTTTTTATCTGAAAAGAAGTTTTTCTTTTCTGGATAGGTGAAAACTGTGTAGGAGGACTTTATGAAGGAATTGTGTAAGTTGTTAGAAAATAAATTTCATATAGAGGTTGAATTATATGCCTAAAATTGACAATATGTTAGCAATTCTATGGATGCTTCGTTCAGGTGAAAAAATTACTGCAAAACAAATTTCAGAAAAGTTAGAGATGAATATAAGAACTGTGTATCGTTATATTGATACCATTTCAACAAGTGGCGTACCTATAATTTCAGAACCAGGACATAACGGTGGATACACTTTATTGAACAACTTTATTGAGGCTCCTCTTTTTTTTGATTTTGAGGAGCAAACTTCACTATTTCACGCTGCTGTTTTTGCAGAAGAAGCCGGATATTATGGAGGTGAAGCACTAAATAGGGCCATTTCAAAACTAAGTAAATACTCAAATCAAGAGCAGGAAACAAAGATAAATCAACATTTAACTAGTCTTGAAGTAATAAGTCGATTAAGTTCACTCTCTATGGAACCTTTTTTGAAGGAGTTGGAGCAGGCCGTTGCTGACGGGTACTCAGTAAAAATTCTTTACCATAAAAGTGGTGAAAAGCAATTAAATTATAGATTGGTCGATCCGTACAGAATTATCTATTGGAATAATAAGTGGTATGTGATTGGATTTTGTCATCTTAGGAATGATATCCGTAGTTTTAGAGTAGATCGAATTGAAAGTCTAATGCTAACCGAAAATAAGTGTAACCGGCCAGAAAATTTTTCAGCACGTGACTTTTTTATAAAAAACCTTCTTCCAACTATAGAAGATAAGGAAGGGATTATTCCTTTGGTTATTAATGGAGTTAAAAGTGTATTGGCTGATATTTGCCAACATTGGTTTTTAGGACATTATTTACAAGAACGGACTTCAAATCAAGCAGTTTTTCTTCTTGAAGAAGATATAATACATACATATGTACCTTATTTACTTTTACCGTACAATAAATCTATTAAAGTTATTGAGCCTATAAGTCTTAAGAAAAGACTTATTGAAGTTCTGTCGGAATTAATAAAATTTCATCAAGAATGATAACTTCCCTGACGTTAACTGTCAGGGAAGTTATTTTATAATTGCTATATAAATTGTGATTGGGAGTGTTGTTGGATGCAAACAAAAAAAGTTTTTCTATATGTATTTAATTCAATGTCGGACTGGGAATATGGATATTTAATTGCTGAACTAAACTCAGGAAGATACTTCAAAAAAGATTTAGCACCTTTAAAAGTAATTACTGTAGGAGCTAATAAAGAAATGATTATTACTATGGGAGGACTGAGCATAAAACCAGATATTTCCCTTGATGAATGTACTCTTGAAAGTAAAGATCTTTTAATTTTACCGGGAGGGACTACTTGGAGTGAAGAAATTAACCAACCTATCTTGGAAAGAATAGGCCAAGCTTTAAAGTTTGGCACTGTTGTTGCTGCAATTTGTGGTGCAACTGAGGCCCTGGCGAATATGGGATACTTAGATACTAGAAAGCATACAAGTAATAATTTAGAATACACAAAAATGGTATGTCCTAACTATAAAGGAGAAAGGTTCTATGAGGTGGGATCTGCGGTAACTGATGCGAATTTAGTTACTGCATCAGGAATAGCTCCTCTGGAATTTGCGAAGGAAGTACTGAAAAAATTAGATGTACTTGCACCAGATACATTACATGCCTGGTATAACCTAAATAAGACTCATAAATCTGAATACTACTTCCAGTTAATGAATTCAATAAATAGCTGAGCTAAAAAATCTACTTAGCAGTTTTATATTAGTTCAAATAAAAATAATGAAGTAACTGAAAAGCTCACTTTCTCTATTTTGTTTTGCAGAGAAGTTGGGCTTTTTAATTTGGAGTTTCCATATCGTTGTTAATCCGCATTTTCCTGACGCTACCCGTTATTGAAGTTACGTTCAATATTCCTGAAAGAAGTTTGTGAACGGGTGCGTTAGTTAAACAAAGGGGAATTGAAAAAGAAGTAGAAATAGTAGGTTAGGTAATTGATTATTTGATAAGCAGCTATCATAGCAGCTTATTTTTATTTTGGAATGTTTATTCAGCAGGAGGTGTGTATTTGTCAAAGGGGCTGCTCCATCATATCGAGCTGTACGTATCAAATTTGGAAAGGTCATCCGAATTTTGGGGGTGGTTTCTCGAGGAGTTAGGATATGTATCTTTTCAAAAGTGGGAATTCGGACAAAGCTGGAGACTAGGTGAAACCTACATTGTCTTTGTGCAGGCAGAGGAACGCTTTCTTGAAATTCCATATCACAGATGCCGAGTGGGGCTGAATCATCTGGCATTTTATGCTGAATCACGGCTTCACGTTGATGAAATAACGAATGTATTAGAGGCTAAAGGGGTCAATATTCTTTATAAAAACAAGCATCCTTTTGCAGGAGGAACTGCTCATTACGCAGTCTATTTCGAAGATCCTGATCGAATTAAAGTTGAATTAATTGCTCCTTTATAAAACGTGGTCTGCTTCTATTTATTATGGAAAGTGAAATTTATGAGCGGGAGGCTTAAAATGTTTATTGTAAATGTAGAAGGAGCTATAAGGAAAAATGACAAGTGGCTCATTGTTGAAAGAAGTAAAAAAGAGGAACATGCAGGTGGTTTGCTTTCCCTTGTTGGAGGAAAGGTGGATTTAGAAGGAAACTCATCAAATATTTTAGAAAGAACTGTAAAGCGTGAAATTTTAGAGGAAGTCGGTGTAAAAGTAAAAGACCGTTTAATTTATGTACACAGTACTTCTTTCGTAACAGATACTAATCAAAATGTAGTCGATATTGTTTTTCTTTGCGAATATGAATCTGGTGATGCATTACCTTTATGTTCCGATGAGGTAGAAGAGGTGCTTTGGTTAACAACTAAAGAGATTTTACATCACCCGAAAGCGCCTGTTTACTTAAAAGAAAGTATTAAATGTGCTGAAGCCTTGATTCCGGTCCATTAGTAGCAGGGGTCTATTAATCTCGTAATTGTAAAAAAAGCAGCCCAATTTTTCATTAATAATTATTGAGAAATTGGGCTTTAAACTTTTCTAACTATTATTTTATCAGGAACTATGCTTTTTAACAGAATCTATAATCTGATTCCAGTCTTCACTATGAATCTCATGTCCAGTTCCATCAAGTGTCACCATTTCAGAATGCGGGATGGCTTTCTTAAGGGCAAGTCCGTGCTCGTATGGGAGGGCCGGGTCTTCTGTTCCATGAATAATGAGAACTGGTACGCGGATCTCATCCATTCTATCGTAATATTCTTCTCCGCCTTGCAGCAGGGCATGGTTAAATCTGCTCGGCAGATGATTGGCACGGTCTGCTTCTCGTGCTGCGAGTTTATACATTCTTTCCTGCTCGAAAGGTTTGGAGCCGGCTAATGTTTTCCATCCGCCCGCGAGATAAGGAATAGCCGCATTCCGATCCGACCAATCGATGGAAGCGCTCATCGCGTGGTAATCCAGGATGTTCTGATCCATTGGCGGCAGTTTTTCCATCTCAGTTCCAAATACACTTGATGCGATAAGCGTAAGTGTCAATACACGTGCCGGATATCTTAAGGCAAGAATCTGTCCGGTCAATCCGCCCATGGACATGCCGACGATATGGGCCCGGTCAATGTGATAAGCATCCAGTACGCCTGCCGCATCGTCAGCCAAGTCCGTTATTGTATAATTGGAAGTCCCGGGTTCATAAGTGGTCGATCTGCCCAGATCCCGATGATCGTACCGAATGACAAATCTCCCCTGATCAGCCAGACGGAGACAGAAATCTTCGTCCCACCAGTCCAGTGAAGACATTGCGCCCATGATCAAAAGAATTGCTGGATCCTTGGAGTTTCCAAAGCTCTCTGTACATATATCCACATTATTTATTTTCATTATTTGTTCACTCATATTTTACCTCCGTATAATCGTATATATCGCAGATCAGATTGTTTCCGGAGCATTTAGGCCTGCCCCAGTTCATTATCTGTGCCGAATCCACTTGATAATCATGATGGGCCTCCTTAAAAAATTTTTTTAACAAGGGACACATCCCTATATGTATTACCCTAACATATCTCTAAGTACCTTAAAGCCAAAATTTCCGGTGGTTTCTTCTTTAGACTGAATGTGGAGAAATGGGCATCTGGATTAAAATAGACATAAAAAGAGCCGTATTTACGCTAAAACTGTAAATACGGCTTTTTTTTATTGATTAATCCATTGAAATAAATGAATTACTGTGGTAAATTTATATAGATGCGCATTATGTAAATAAAGTTAAGTATATTATCCCTATCTTAATTATATAATGCAATCGATTCGTTTGTCAACCTTTTTATAAATTTTTTTAAGGAGTGTTTGCTATGAATTTAAAACTTCAGCAGGAGCAAAAACGATTGGATGGTGTAATGGAGACGATTACGGAGGAAGTCCGCAGATTGGAAGAAGAAACCTCCAGGCGTAAAAACGAAGTGGTTCATATCCGCAAACACTTTTGGGATGAAGTCAAGGTGAATACGGATACCTTTGATGATTATTTGGAGACCATTATTGGTTTGAGGCAGGAGGCACAGGCTCTGTCTGTCAGCCAGAGTACCCATCGGCATGCTTCCAAGCGCTTGTCTGCCTTGCGCAGGATGGAGGAGGTGCCCTATTTCGGCCGGATCGATTTTATGGAAGAAGGCTCTTCGGAACAGGAGCCTGTTTATATTGGCATTTCTACGCTGAGGGATCAGAGCGGCGAGAATTTTCTTATTTACGACTGGAGGGCGCCGGTTTCGAGTGTGTACTATGATTGCCAGCCGGGACCTGCTAAGTATGAAACACCCGGAGGCACAATTAAGGGCACATTGGAGAAAAAGTGGCAATATTTGATCCGCCGCGGAGAACTTCAATCCATGTTCGATACGAGTCTGACCATTGGGGATGAAATTCTGCAGCAGGTTCTCGGCAAGGGAACTGATAAGCATATGCATAATATTGTGGCGACCATTCAACAGGATCAAAACCGGATCATCCGTCATGATCAGGGAAGGCTGCTTATTGTTCACGGTGCTGCCGGTAGCGGCAAGACGTCAGCTGCCCTGCAGCGGATTGCTTATCTGCTTTATAAGTACCGGGAAAATCTGAATGCAGATCAAATCATCCTGTTTTCACCTAATAGGATGTTTAACAGCTATGTATCCAATGTGCTGCCGGAGCTGGGGGAAGAGAACATGCAGCAGGTTACCTTCCAGGAATATTTGGATCATCAGCTGGGTAAAGAGTTCGCCGTAGAAAATCCATATGAGCAATTGGAGTATGTTTTAACTGCTGCGAAAACCCCTGAGTACAAATCAAGGGTTACGGGCATTAAATTTAAAGCATCTGCCCGTTTTTTTGAGGCGATTAATGCCTACTTGAAGTCGCTTGAATTGTCGGGAATGGTATTTAAGGAAATAACTTTTAGAGGAAAGCCAATTGCTGCTGCTCAGCAAATGGCAGATCAATTCTACAGCAGAGGCACTTCAATTCGTTTTCATAACAGACTTGAGAAGCTGGCGGATTGGCTTATTAAGCAAATTAATGAAGCTGAAAAAGCTGAACGGTCCAAGGAGTGGGTACAGGAGGAAATCGAGCTGCTCAGCAATGAGGAATACCATAAGGCGCATGCCTACCTGGCGAAAAAACGCGGCTTTTCAGGGGATTCGATTCATGATTATGAAATCGAGCCTGAAGCATTAGCCCGCCTGATTGTCCGGAAAAAATTCAAGCCGCTGCGAAAACAAATCCGGGCCATGCGTTTCATTGATTTTAAGGCGATATACAAGCAGCTTTTTGCAGATCCCCAGAAAATCCGAGAGTGGATGGAAGAGGAGATGCCGGCAGAATGGGCTGCTATCTGTCAGTCGACTCAGGAAATGCTCGATGAAGGCAGATTATGTTATGAAGATGCTACTCCATTTTTATATGTGAAAGAGCAAATTCAAGGCTTTCAGACAAATAGTGCGATTAAACATATTGTGGTGGATGAGGCACAGGATTACTCTCCGTTTCAATTTGAGTTCTTAAAGCGTTTGTTTCCTGCATCCAAGATGACGGTGCTCGGTGATTTTAACCAGGCGATCTTTGCCCATGCCAGCGAAACAGCTGATTTTCACACACTCACCAGCCTGTATGGACCGGATCAGACAGAACTGATTAATTTATCGAGGAGCTACAGGTCGACTAAACCGATCATCGAATTTACACGAAGACTGGTTCCTAACGGGAAAGAGATCATCCCATTTGACCGTGATGGAAAGCTGCCTGAGCTGAAGCGATTGTCCGATCAAACCGAACTGCACAGCTTCATTGCCTCCAAGGTTGCTGACTGGAGAAGCCAGGGGCTTAACAGCATGGCCATTATCTGTAAGTCTGCAGAAGAAAGTGCACAGGCCTATGAAGCCTTGTCCGGCATCGAGGGAATAAAACTCCTGAAAAGCAACTCGACCGAATATGAAGAAGGAGTAGTTGTCGTACCTTCGTATTTATCCAAGGGCATTGAATTTGATGCCGTTATTATTTATGATGCATCGGAAAGTGTATATGGTGATGAAAGCCTGCGAAGAGTGTTTTATACCTCCTGCACGAGAGCGATGCATGATTTGCAGCTCTGCAGCGTGGGTGAACCGAGTCCCTTCTTGCAGGATGTTTTACGGGAAGGTCTTATTCAGGTCTGACTTGGCTGGGTGTATCATCTATAGTTAACTTAGAAAGAAGGATTGATCGAATGTCGCAGCAAACCAATACGGATCAAAACAAACCGCCATATGGCATGATCGCCATTTTATTTATCGGGGCTTTTGTCGCGATATTGAATGAAACATTGTTGAACGTTGCTCTCCCATCCATTATGGAAGAATTTGATGTGAATGCAACTGCCGTACAATGGCTGTCTACAGGCTATATGCTTATTAACGGGATTTTAATTCCAGCGAGTGCATTTTTCATTCAGCGATTTTCCGATAAGAAATTATTCATTACAGCCATGTCACTGTTTACTTTGGGAACATTCCTGGCCAGCATTGCGCCTGCATTTGGTGTGTTATTAGGGGCTCGGATGATTCAGGCTTCAGGATCCGCGATAATGATGCCCCTATTAATGAATGTCATGCTTACCGCATTTCCGGTCGAAAAAAGAGGGGCAGCAATGGGGATGTTTGGTCTTGTCATGATTACAGCTCCAGCAATTGGGCCGACTCTTTCCGGATGGCTGATTGAACATTACAGCTGGAGAATGTTATTTGACCTTGTTCTGCCAATTGCCCTGCTAACAGTAGTTTTTGCAGTCTTCAAGTTAAAAGATATCACACCGCAGAGAGCGATTAAGCTTGATTTCATCTCGCTGGTTTTATCAAGCATCGGGTTTGGCGGCCTGCTTTATGGCTTTAGTTCAGCAGGGGAAAAAGGATGGGATAATCCCCTCGTGTACGGCACGATTGTGATTGGGGCACTTGCTTTACTTACCTTTGTACTCCGTCAGCTTCGGATGGATGATCCTATGCTTGAATTTCGCATCTACAAATATCCGATGTTTGCCCTGTCATCAGCCATTTCAATCGTGATCGCCGTTGCCATGTTTTCAGCGATGATTTTGATGCCCATCTATGTACAGACCATCCGCGGAATTTCACCGATGGACTCAGGCCTATTAATGCTTCCGGGAGCAATTGTAATGGGAATCATGTCTCCCATTACAGGGAAACTCTTTGATAAGTATGGGGCCAGAGTTTTAGCGGTGATTGGGCTGACCATTACCGTTGTAACATCTTATTATTTCAGCAGAATTGGCATGAATACGGCCTATTCAACCCTTGTTCTGCTGTATACTTTTCGAATGTTCGGGATGTCAATGGTTATGATGCCTGTCATGACAAATGGATTGAATCAGCTGCCGCCGATCAGCAATCCGCATGGAACCGCCATGAATAATACACTGCAGCAGGTATCCGGCGCCATTGGCTCCGCGCTGCTGATTACCGTCATGAATAACCGTACAAAAGAAAAAGCAGAGGAGCTGGCTGCTGACACACTGGCCAATATGAGTGCAAGTGCAGCTCAGCCATCTGCACAGGCCGCAGCTGACATGCAGCAGCAAATCATGAATGAAGCGATGCTGCATGGCATTAATTTCACTTTCTTCCTTTCTGCATTGATTGCGGTCATCGCACTTATACTTGCTTTCTTTATTAAGAGAGTGAAACCTCATCATGAGAATCAGACAGGTGAGGAATTGGCTGTTAAAGAGTGATCAATATACTGAAAACCGGGTGATGTCCAGTTTCTGGCACCGCCCGGTGTTTTTAAAAGATAAGAAAGTATAAACTTTGAACGTCGATAACTGTCTAGCTCCAGCGCCTACCCCCTCGAGGTCACAAGACGATCCTCCCAAAAAGGCAAAGGACGCCTTTCCGTGAGGCTCGTCTTGTGCTTGTCGGGGGTGGGCAAGGCGCTTGCGCTTTTCTTTTGCTGCCGCTATTTTTTTAATAAAAAAGGGGCAGTTGCAATTACACCAATCACATACAAAAGCAATGCGAAGTAAGCAGGAAGCAGGTGGATGAAATCCGTATAGTTAATAAAAAAATGAGTTATAATTCCAGCGGCGAATGCCGGAATGGCTCCAATGGTGAAGGTCCACCACACCCACCTTTCCCCCTCGCGGATTCCCCATAAAGCCAGCATCAAGACGAGCAAGCCCACACTTAAAAGAGCACTTCCAAATCCTGCACGGTCATGTGCGATCACAGGAATTAACCGATCGTTAAACTCATTAAGAGCTTCCGGAGTCAGGCAAAGATAAGCAAGGTCAGTTGGTACAAATACATGTGAAGCTCCAATGAAGGAAATGACCATCCCGCCAATAGCTAATGAAAAGCCCAGTATTACAAAGCAAAGCTGGCCGGCTAAACTCAGCTTCCACTGAGCACTGTTGAAAAGGTTTGAACTGACGGGGGATGCATTTGCTGTTCTTGATTTTAAATATCCCAAAATAAACAAGGGCAGTAAAATAAGCCAAAACAGCCCATGGAGCCAATCGAAATAACCATAGCCAATAAACAGGACAATTCCCAGGAAGCCGATGGTTCCTGCTATATTTACTGCTTTTCTTGCCCAGTGGAGGCCATTTCTTATTCCATGCCTGGCAAGCTGCATATAGATGATTCCGCCTGAAATCATCGTTCCTGAAAGGGTCATTCTGTCATGTGCCATAAAGTATAAAATGGCAGGGTTAAAATAAAGAATATCTTTCCTGAAGATCCCCAGGAATCTCTCATCATATGGAAGGACCACCGAAGTCATGCTGAAAAACAGCGCAATAAACCCTGCAATGGCAATAGCCAAGCCAAACAGCCAATACCATCGCCATCCCTCCGCTTTTACAGGCTCCATCGGAAATGTGCTGGTATAGGCTTCATTAATCCTCTTTGGCAATCCAGGTCCAGTAAAAATGTACTCATCGCCTAACATGATTAAAGAAGCTCCGCTTTCCAGCAGTTTAGTAGCATCTGAAGGCTCTTTTACCCAGCCTGACGTGATGATGGGCAAATCTTCGCTGAATACTTCCCTGAGAGCCACAAGCCTATGAATGAGTTCTTCCTGTGAATCATAGCCTGTAAGAAGAATGCCGTCCGGGCGATAGTCCAGGCTGAGAGGATCATTTTTTGGAGAAGTAAGGATGATAGGTTTATTTAATTCATATTTAAATTGATTAAATTGGCTCTCTGATTGAAAGGTCTGACTGTCCAAAATAAATCCGTCACTAAAAGGCAGCAATTCTTCACAAATTTGCATGGCTTCCCGATAAGTTCCTTCCACATTAATGAGGAAAGGAATTTTCTTTTTCTTTAGAGAAAGCAGCTGTTTCTTAGCAGCCGTTAACTCCATAGAAGCGTCAGTTAATCTATGTATCTTCTCTTGTTTCGGGTCCATATATAGTTCTTCTGCTGACCCTCGAATGGAAACAGGCCCGATCTCAATAAAACCAAACCCCAAATTCTGAAAAGCCTTCGTCCCCGTTAAGTGAGGGTCAATCCTGCCGCTTAGTCCGACTGGAGCGGAAAAATGAACGCCAAATATATTTTTCGCAAGCTTGCCGGAGGGTTCCATATGACCAAGAAACTCGATTACTCCTTCCCCTATACGGGTGGATGAAATCATGCTCATTCCGCGATGGATAAACTCCCGGCTGAAGGAAGTTGGAAGCTTCTGAAGTATGGGCTTGAAAATAGGATGATACGACCAATCCGGCAAATAAACACCTCCCATTTTTATCTATTTTAGCATATGCGTTTGGATGGATAGGTTGTTTATTAGGTGAAAGAGTGCTCTTTTTATTGGCTTTTTTCACATAGATTGTTGTTTTTTCCCGATGCTAATAGGACCTTAATATAATTGCGTTCTAGGAGGCGGTAAAAATGTGGGAAAGTTTATTCCAGGGATTCTCAGAACTACCTAAATCAGAACAATTTAAGTTATATAATGCGATTAAGTTTCTATTGTTTCCGGCAGATCAAGGAGACGTAGCAAAGATAATTAAGGATATCCTTGCAGCAGAAAAAGGGCTAAAGCACGAAATTGTGAATATTCGAAAGGGAATTTACGTCAAGAAGTCAATTTACCATATCCAACACGTCAATGCTTATCACGCTCAGCTCAAGAAATTTATGCAAAGGTTTCAAGGTGTGGCGACCAAGTACTTGGATAACTACCTTTTCTGGTTCAAATATATTAACCAAACAAAACAAAAACTATTGCCAAATCTGAACGGGTAAAACAACTCCTCTTAGGTTCTTGCCGGAATTCCAACCATTCTACAGTGGAGATATTAAGAACAGCTTAAAAATTACGTTTTTGATGGTATATTTGGTGTGCAAAAATTTGAAATAAGCCGGAAACCTCTTTAAGAACTTATGTTAAAATTAGAATAATCGAAATAAACTTGTTTTACTAACGGGGCAGGTTAGTGAAAGAAGAAGGAGCTAAATTATGCAGGTTGAGGTAGTGGTTGAATCAATTGGATAAGACAGTCACTTTTTCATTCAGTAGCACAAAATATGAAGGTACAGAGGCGACAGAAACATTTAATTTTAAAGAATTAGGTATTGATGAGGATTTGGATAATGAAGCGCTAAAAATAGAAATAGATAGGATTTTTCAAGCTTGGGTTTGGGAAAAACTCAATATTTCTTTTAGTATTGTTATAAACAAGGACAAACGTTAGTACAGATAACAAACGAGAAACATATTAATATTGCACTAAAGGGCTTATATTTAAGATCAGCTGCCGAACCAGGCAGCTTTTTCTTATTTAACAAAAAAGGCAGGTTAGTTCAATAAAGTAACTGTAATAGTCGTAATGTTATACTGTTGGAAAGGTTGGAAATTAATGATATTGGAAGCTGTTATGCTACAAGTTAAGGTAGGTATGGAAGCAGAATATGAAGAAGCATTTCGTGGGGCATCCAAAATTATTTCTTCAATGAAAGGCTACATATCTCACGATCTTCAACGATGTATGGAAGTTGAGTGAAAATATTTACTACTGGTTCAATGGGAATCATTAGAAGACCATACAGTTGGATTTAGACAATCCAATGAGTATCAACAATGGAAAAAGCAATTACATCATTTTTATGACCCATTTCCAATAGTTGAACATTTTGAGAAGGTTCAACTTTAATTAGTGTTTTTAAACTATCAGAGGCATTGATCCAAGAAGGATTGATGCTCTTTTTGTTGAACTTATTGAACTAACGGGGCAGCATTCCTGTAATAACTGAAAATGCGGTTTGAATGAAAAAAGACCTCTTGATAAGATGAATGTGTCCTGAGCTGGCCAGCTAAAAGGGACAAAACATCTACTCGGAGGTCTTACCATGAATTATAACCAAAATCATAAAATAGCTCAAATTACACCTAATACCCTAATAATCGGGATTGATATTGCCAAGCATCATCATGTAGCTAGAGCACAGGATTATCGTGGGATGGAGCTAGGATCGACTTGCTTTTTTGATAATACCCAAGAAGGATTTAGGGCATTTATTAATTGGATTAATCAAATAAAAGAGTCATACGAAATGGAGTCTGTCATTACTGGAATGGAGCCAACAGGCCATTATTGGCTTAATTTAGCTCATATTCTAAAGGAGGAACAGATTAAGTTCGTAACGGTCAACCCTTTACACGTCAAGCATAGTAAGGAGCTAGACGATAACTCTCCAACAAAAAATGATGTAAAAGACGCAAAAGTCATTGCACAACTAGTTAAAGATGGTAGATACGCCGAACCAACAATACCACAAGGAGTTTTCGCGGAACTGCGTGTGGCTAAGAAATTACGCGATTTATTAAATGTAGACTTACAAATTGTGCAGGGACAGGTACACAACTGGATTGATCGATACTTTCCAGAGTTCTTTACCGTTTTTAAAAGTTGGGAAGGGAAGGCAGCTCTTCATTTATTAAAGCTTGAAGCATTACCGGATGAATTGGTGAGTTATACAGACGAAGGATTACTAGAATACCTTAGGCAAGCAGTGAAACGTAGTATAGGCATAAAGAAGATTCAGGCCTTAAAGGAAGCAGCCAATCGGTCGATTGGCATTCGTCAGGGCGCCATGATGGCTAAAATGGAATTAAGAGCGTTAATTCAAAAGTATGAACTCATTCAAGCCAAGTTCGAAGAGCTTGACCAAACTCTGGATACACTCCTTCAGGATATTCCAGGCGTTGATCAAATGTTAGACATAACAGGAATTGGACGCGATACAGTGGCGGGTTTCTTCGCTGAAGTAGGAGATTTGAGGGAGTATAATCATCCCCGTCAAATAACCAAGCTGGCAGGACTCAGCTTAAAAGAAAATACATCAGGAAAGCATAAAGGAAGAACGAAAATCACGAAACGGGGTCGAAAGAAATTACGAGCCTTATTATTTCGGGCATCTATGATTCTAGTAGCGAAGAATAAAGCCTTTAAAACTCTACATCATCATTACACAACAAGGCCTGACAATCCGTTGAAAAAGATGCAGTCTTTAATTGCTTTGTGTAATAAGCTTATACGCATTCTCTTTTCTATTGGGAAGAAACAGTTTGTGTTCCAGGAAGAGAAGATGTTGAAGGATATCCCCCATATGCATGCATTTATTCAAGAACCAATAGCAGCTTAATCACTATCAAACTGACTTTTAACGAGTAGATTTGGACGGTTAAACAGACAAGATCAGCATGGGATTAGTCGGCAACGCAACTAACGTAAGGACCTAGATCCTGTAGGGCAGCATGACCGACATCCACCTTATGGAAAGGTTGAACGAAGGAATGTAGGAGCGTAGACTCTGTGAGACTTGGGAGGGTAGACCCCCATAAGATATGTGGATATCCATTGGTGCGTACATACCTATTTATCCAATTTTTTGGAAATTAACCGAAGGTTGGCTAGTTTCTTGCGCTCATTTTCTTCTTAAACTGCTTGATTGTGTTCTTTTCGTACTTATCAACTCTATAAAGTTAAACAAGCTGGATAGCGATATTGAGAAAAACCGCGTATTTAAGAGATAAGTGTTTGTTTATTGAGGGAGGTTAGCTCAATAAAGATTTTCCCTAATTATACAGATTTGTTCTAAAATGAGTTGTCTTAGGTACTATCGAGGCAGGAAAGGAAAAACCATAATAAAAAAAGACCAATAAGGTCTCTTAAAGGGAAAATTCTAAAGTATTCAATAAAGAATCAATTTTTGTATTAAAAGTAAAAAAATAAGGATTGTTTTCATCATCAAAGGTAACCAAATAGGGATCCTCCTGTTTAGGAATTATAATTATAATTTCATCAATTAAAGTGTTTATCCATTTATTTTCCAAAAGGTAAGACGGTTCTAAAGGGATTTTAACCATATAACCTTGGTTTGGAATAGGCTCAAATTTTTTCACAACACCATCTATCCCTTTTATTATTTTTTCAGTTTCTAATTGAACGTTAGAATTTGTTGGGGTTGTTTTTATTATTTGATTCTTTTCAATATCAAACAGCTTAGCAATATTATTTCCCTGGGCGTTTACAGTAGATAAGTTAAATTGAAACAGAGCAACAAAAATTAAAATTATTCCTTTACGAAACATATTATCCACCTTAGCTAGGCGTTATTTTAAGATTATTTTTAGATTATGCCCTATTGATCTAAAGAGTATTACGTATTGATTCCTTCCAATTGAACAAACGGGGCAGGTTAGTGGAATAATGGCTTTCATATATCTGGTACACACTTAAAGGAGATTTGGAATACTCCTTTGAAAAACAAAAAAGCTACCGTAACTTGGACTGACCCGCGGTTTTGAGACTTAGAAAAACACCTATGCTGCCTGTCCTCTATATTCAATAGGGGACAGGTAGTTTAATTTTGCCTGAATGCGTATCTCGTTATAATAACTCATATATAGATTTACGATATTTACTAACTTACAATGAGAAAGAGAAGATCTTTTTTGATCTTTGAATCCTTCCGACTTTAGCGAGGAGTGAAAGGATTCGATGACGGCATTATCATGGCAGTTTCCCTTTCGGGACATGCTTGTGATCAAGCCGTTTTCTTTTGCCATATTCTGAAACGCATAGGAGGTATACACAGCCCCCTGATCCGTATGAATCATGATTCCTTCAGCTGGTTTTCTTTTTTCTAGAGCTTCCCGAAGGGTGCTTAAAACCAATTGAGTTTCCTGGCTTGTGCTCACCTTAAACGCTACAATTTCATTGTTGTACAAATCCATAATTGTCGACAGATAGACCATTGATGGACCATAAGGCAGATATGTAATATCTGTGACCCACTTCTCATTCGGCTTTTCTGCTCTAAATTGCCGATTTAATAAGTTTTCAACAATAATATTGGTTTCTCCGTTTAAGTATTTAGGTCGCTTCACCTTTATCTGGCATTGCACTTTGTATTTTTGCATAATTTTTTGGACTGTCTTTCGATTAACATCAACCCGATGATTTCGTTTGAGAAGAGCTTTAATTTTCCGGTGACCATAACGAAAGTGATTTTCCTCGCAAAGATGTACTATGAGCTCTTCTAATGGACTCATTATGGTGTGAATATACTTTTTCTTCCACCGATAATAAGTCGCTTTTGGTACTTCCAAGGTGCCTAAAATACTGATTATAGAATACACAGAAGACAGCTCCTCTACGACTTTTAACACTACTTGCGGCTCCAGCTCCTTTCTATTTCTTGGTACTTTTTTAAAATATCCAGCTGCATCTCCAATTGTTTATTCTTCCTTCTTAGTTCATCTACTTCACTTAATTCGTCTGGCCCCTTACCATACGTGTACTGTTTGCCTACAGGCTGAGAAAACCGGTGAACCTGACCTTCTCTATGCCATTTCATCCAAGTTTTGATTTGTGAAACATTTCTAATTCCGAGCTGTTCCATAATTGCCTGATTGCTTAATCCCTTTTGCTTTAACTTAATCGCTTCCCACTTTATTTCTTCTGGATAATGAACTCTTGTCCCCATAAGAAAAACACCTCCAAAAATCGTATAGATATTAAATACGATTCAGGGGGTGTTTTTTCCTTGTCTCATTTTACTGGGTCACTCTAACTTTTGGTAGCTTTACTTTTCTTTAGTCTTGAGCAAGCTTATCCCTATTTAGTGCAACAGGAGGTTTCTCCAGCCACTCATTTTTTATCATAAAGGTTTTTATATTTTCTTCATATTGATACACATCTGCAATTATCTTTGCATATGTTGTTTTTAAATCTTTTCGGATACTTACTGCTGCACTATATCCATAACTGGCGATACCATCACGATTAAGTTGGTCTAATAGATAAGATATTAATTTATCTGAAAAAGGAGATGTTTTACCATCCAAAACATTCGTATCCCAAGTCATTGAAATAGGTAAATCATTTTGAACTAAAATATCACCTAATTTGTCTATAATATTTATAGATAATTCTTTTCCATGTTGCAATAAACTCATTAGTTGCTGATTAGATGTAGATTGTATAAATCCAATTAATAAGTTTTTACCAATATAATTCATAAAAACATTTTTGTGTAGCTCATTTGCTTCTCTTGCCGTTAATTCTCTATTATCATTAAAGAAGTTACCCAAAAATCCTTTATCTGCAATTGGGTTTGTTTCATGAGTGGAGGTAATTGAAGGAGGTCTTACAAATACTCCCTTTTCCAATAGAATGGTTGTTGTACGTTCAAATAAACTTGAAAGGTTTTTTAACTGTTCGTGGAAAAAATTGCGGATATCCTCCCTTACGGAATCGGATAGTGCCATACTTGTTAAGGACATTCCAATTTTAGACAAATTATTTAAATAAAATAGTATAAAAACATCCGTATACATCTTAGGGGCATTTGGGTTTAAATCATCTTTAATGTTAAAGCCTTTAGGAATTGGATAGTTTTCACTTCGTAGAACAGATTCAAAAAATTGTACAGCAGATTTAGAAATAGAACCCGCCTCACTACAAAGAGATTTAACTTCTTCTTGTTCTGATGTTAAGGTAAGATACTCCAAAACAACATTTGACATACTATTATTCATTAACTGTTCCCAACAATGTGCTAACTCACCCGCAGTTAACTTTGCAGCTTTTGTATTATCCATATAATCAATTCCTTTTTAAGATTAATTTTATATTCTATAACAAGTATTGGTATTTTTTTATCATTTATGTAATATTGCATGGAAAATTAATAATTTTTTGGTTTGACAAGGGAAAAATCCAAGAGGGCATTTCAAATATTCAGTAATGGGGACTTTAAAAAAGTTTGTGAAATATTGTACTTAAACTAACGGGTGCTTTAGTTGAATAAGCAAATCCTTAAATAACAAAAACTCGCAGTTTTCTAATGCGAGTTTTCTTTGTTATAGCCTTATGGTATAGCAGAATGAGTCAAAGTATGAAAATAAAAGGCTGTTTTTCATAAAAATTGTTCCAGCCATTAACAAGGCTGCAAAAATTTTATTGCAAATGCAACAAAAATAAGTTAAATTAAATATATTGCACCATTGTTGTATTTACAACAAAAATTCGTGTTGAGGAGCTGAGTACACTGGAAATTCTCCGTGAAATAGGCATGATCGCGAGGGCGCTGGATTCCATAAGCAATATCGAATTTAAAGAGCTTGACCTTACAAAAGGGCAGTATCTGTACCTTGTGCGAATATGTGAAAAACCAGGAATTATTCAGGAAAAGTTAGCTGAGATGATAAAAGTAGATCGGACAACAGCGGCCCGAGCGATTAAAAAGCTTGAAATGAATGGCTTCATAGAAAAGAAAGATGATGAACAGAACAAGAAAATCAGGAAGCTCTTCCCGACAGAGAAAGGGAAAAAAGCTTTTCCTTTCATAAAAAGAGAACATGAATATTCCAATGCGATTGCCTTAGAGGGATTCACCGAAAAAGAAGCAGAAATCATTTTCAGTCTGCTTCAAAAAGTTAGAAAAAATGTCGAGAAAGACTGGGAATATGTGAAAAAGGGGAACAAGAGAAATTATTAAAGGAGAGGCACAATGACTATTAATATAAAAAAATGTACGCTTGAAGATTTAAGAAGACTACAGGAAATTAGCTATGAAACCTTTAATGAGACGTTTAAGGATCAAAATTAACCCGATAATATGGAGGCCTATTTGGAAAAGGCATTTAACCTAAAGCAACTGGAGACTGAACTATCTCAACCTTCATCACAGTTCTATTTTGTTGAATTTGAGGGCGAGACAGCCGGGTATTTAAAGGTCAATACTGATGAGGCTCAGACTGAAGAAATGGGCGACGAAGCACTCGAAATCGAGAGAATTTATATCAGAAGCCCATTTCAGAAACAAGGGCTTGGTAAGTATCTGTTCCATAAAGCCCTTGAAAGTGCGATGGAGCTTAATAAAAAGAAAATTTGGCTGGGTGTATGGGAAAAAAATGAAAAAGCAATTTCCTTTTATAAGAAAATGGGGTTTGTCCAAACGGGAGTCCATTCTTTTTATATGGGAGATGAAGAACAAACAGATTTTATAATGGCCAAGACTCTTAACTAACTTTTTCGAAGGGCGGATGGTTATGTATATTCCAAAATACTATAAAGTCACAGATGCGGATGAAATATGGGAGTTTGTTCAAAGTAATTCGTTTGGCACGATCGTCACAGTAAAACAAGGAAGGCCCATTGCCGCTCATTTGCCACTGCAGCTAATAAAAGAAGGAGATACGTGCTATTTAACAGGGCATATGGCTTACGGGAACCCGCAATGGAGAACATTTGCAGACTCTGATGATGTACTGGTGATGTTCCAGGGGCCTCATGCTTATATTTCTTCCTCCTGGTACGAAGAAGAAAATGTACCGACTTGGAATTATCAGGCTGTCCATGTATATGGTCAAGCGAGTATTCTGAGTGAAGAGGAATTAAAGGGTGACCTGGCCATCCTGCTTCAAAAATATGAAAAGCATCGCAAAAATCCTGTCTTATGGGATACACTTTCTCCTGAGCTTGTAGAACAGCAGCTAAAAGGAATTGTTGGATTCAAGATAAAAGTACAGGAAATTCAAGCTGCCAATAAACTAAGCCAGAACCGTAATGAAAGAGACTATCAAAACATCATTCATAAACTCTATGAAGAGAATGATTTTGATTCTAAGCAAATGGCCCAGCTGATGGAGGGGAAATTTAAAAAGAGATTATAGGTTTATAGGAAAAACAGAGGAACCCAGATGGCCCTCTGTTTTTTAGTATTTGGAATATTATGTTAGTATTGATAGAGAGATAAGCAATCAGGGGGATGGAAGTGTGGAAAGAAGAGTTGGATTAATTTCATTAGACGATGTGGCTATCGAGTATTCTATTATTGGGAAAGGTGAACCTATTTTTGTTTTTCATGGAGGCCACTCAAATTGCAACGAAGAATTTGGCTATAAAGGTTTAGTGGAGAATGGATATTCTATCATTACCCCATCGAGAGCAGGATATGGAAAGACTTCAGAAGTGATAGGAGAAAGTTTAACTGCTGCTTGTGAATATTACGCAAAATTGTTAGACCATCTTCGAATTGAACAGGTACATGTACTGGCTATATCGGCGGGAGGTCCAACAGGAATCCGATTTGCCTCTTTATTTCCGAAAAGAGTCACAAGTCTTACCTTAGAGAGTGCGGTTTCAAAGGAATGGCTGACATCGAAGGATCTGGAGTATAAGGCAGCCCACATTATCTTTCGGCCATCTATTGAAGGGTTCACATGGAAGATTCTTGGTTTTTTCAGTAATTTCTTTTCAAAGCTAATGTTCAATATGATGTCTTCACAGTTTAGTTCCCTCTCAAAAAAGGACATTAAACAAAGAATTGGTGACAATGATATCACGGAATTTAAAAAGATGAATAACCGTCAGCGTTCGGGCAGTGGTTTTCTTATTGACATTAAACAAACCAAGGAATTAACTGACAAGGATCTAAGATCCATCTCCAGTCCTGTTTTGATTCTTCATAGTAAAAATGACGGTTTTATTCCACTGAAACATCCTTATCACGCACATAAAAATATTCCACATTCTGAAATCAGTGTACTTGATTCTTGGGGACATTTAATCTGGATAGGGAAATTAGCAAGTGAAAGAGATGAGAAACTTGTTTCTTTTTTAGAGTCACATAAACTTGAGGATTCTTTTTAAATGAAGGCTTTGTTAAAGGCTGTTGTTGATATACAGGAACAGGAACGTATGTTCTATAATGGTTTTAACTATATAAAAGTGGTGATGTCTGTGAGAGCAACTGATATTCTTAAAGCCATTCAAAAACTAAATACAGCAGAAAAACACCGACTACGAGAGTATTTAATTGATGCTCTTACTGCATCTTCCTCGACAGGAACTGTTCTACAAGAAATATCTGAACGCAAAAATAAACGCGGTTATCATTGCCCTGATTGTGATTCAGAGCATATCGTTCGGTATGGCACATACTCAACAAGAGTTGATGGAGATGAAGTAGAAAAACAACGTTATCGTTGTAAAGCGTGTAAAAAGACATTTACTGACCTAACAAATACTCCTCTTTATCGAACACGCCATCTAAATCAATGGATTAAATTCGTTGAATGTATGATAGAAGGATATTCTCTTCGTAAATCTGCTGAATTAGTTGGTAATGTTACTCACGTTACATTGTTCTACTGGAGGCACAAACTCTTATCATCATTAAAACAAATGGAAAAATCTAATTTTGAAGGTATCGTCGAAATGGACGAGACCTATTTCCTATACTCCGAAAAGGGACAAAGAATAATTAAAGACAGAAAACCCCGCAAACGTGGTGGTTCCGCTAGAAACGGGGCATAAGCAACGAACAAGTATGTGTATTAGTCGCAAGAGACCGTGAAAAGATGACTTTTTCGCAAACATTGGGAAAGGGTCGATTAACAAAAGAACAGTTAGACAAAGCTATCGGACATAAACTTTCAAATGAAAATGTTTTATGTACCGATTCTTGGCGAGCCTTTAAAACATATGCTGCTGAAAAAGGGATGGATATTTATCAATTCAAGTCTGATGGTAAAGTTCGTACAAAGGGACTATATCATATCCAGAACGTAAACAATTATCACCGTAGGCTTAAAGGATGGATACAACGTTTTAATGGAGTTGCAACTAAATATCTGAACAATTACTTAGCTTGGTTTCAAGTGTTAGAATCCATTCAACATCAAAGGAATGCTGTTACTATAAATGACTTGATGATTAAAGGGAATTTAATACAAAATATGGAAACATATGATACACTAAGGTTATCTAAATTCACGATTTAAGCATTATTTTCTTGTTCAACTAATTAAGCAGTTTAGTTTAATAGGATATATGGATTTAAAATAATGTTGTAGTTTAAAACAAACATCTTAATTTAAGGTAGGACGCAGGTAAAGAATACCTATAATTGCAGGAATATTGAAACTAATCAAAGTTAAACCGTACTAGAATTAGATGTTTTTTTACATAAGGATTATGAAGATAGAATTTTCATGTAGCAATATTTTCTAAAGAAAGTGGGAGAGAAGAATGTTGAGCAGATATAAAAAATTTGGTTCTTTTGTATTTTTGATAATGTTGATTCTTGCTGGGTGCAGCGACATAAAACAGAATTCAGCTGCATCCGATAATGAGTCTTCTTCACAAGATAATGACTTTCAGAAATTTAAAACGGAAGATGGAGAAATAGAAATAAATATTTTCAATAAAGGAAGTTTTTCCGAAGCAACTTTAAAGCAAATAAAAGAGGAAACTCTTTCCTTTTACACTGCACTGAAAAAAGAAAATGTATTGTTGTCTTCCCCATCAAAAATCTATTTACACCTCTATGATGAGAAGAAGGTAAGCTATGCGAGCGACAACACCATTCACCTCTACTGGGTGAAAGAAGGAAATTATCCTCTTATCCACGAACTTACCCATGTCATATTGGGTTACACTGAAGGACATGTGACACAGGAAGGTCTTGCGATTTTTATGCAGGATTCGTATTCAGACAGAGGAGCATTCCCCAATTTTCATGAAGATGTGCACGGTATTATGAAATATTTAATGACACGAGGAATCAGCATTTCTCTGGAAACGCTGCTGAGAGAGGAAAAAATTTTCACTCAATCAAATTTAAATAAAGATTCCTATTCTTTAAGGTGGTTGGGGTATATTGAATCTGCTTCATTCTCAGATTTTCTTATTAATCAATATGGCATGGAAAAGTTTCTGAAAATATATGACCGCCCGAATTTAACTGATGAAATACATGCGGTCTATGGGAAAAAATTAGAACATTTTGAAATGGAATGGAAAGAGTTTCTTCAGAGAAAATCCATACCGAATGAAGAAACCATTCGCAGCTATGAACCTCAAATTCAAGAAATTATCAATCACTTGGAAGCAAATAAAGAACAGCTATTAAAAACTTCTTAATTCCAGAAGAATTTGAAGCAATGTACTTAAACGAACGGGTGCGTTAGTTGAACAAGCCAATATTATAAAATGGAACTTCCTAATTTGTGGAAGTTCCATTTTATAATTAATAACAACATTAAACTTTAACAGAGCCTAAATGAAACATAACAATTACTAAATCATACATTAGGTATAGGCGGGAAAACGGATTTACAGGGAGGTGAAACCTCGATATGGAAATCATACTATTTTTGGCCATACTGGGCTTATGCCTAATTGGTTTTAATTGGCTTATGGGATATAGAAAAAATCATATCACCATTGATCTGGATGAGAGGTATGTTGACTTTAAAGAGTATGTTGAAGCAATCCAAATTGAACTTGCCAATCAAGGGAGAGAGGTCAGTTATATAGGGAATCGGAAATTCATTATTGATGGCCAGACCTATATTTTCATAGAACGCAATGTTTCGATGGGAGGCGTTCCCCTGCAGAGAACCATTCTGAAACCGGAAAAATGATGGACTTGAAGTGCTAAAAAGAGATAGGGGGACTGAATCAGTTTTGAGAATGTCTTTTATAGGAGGGCAAAGATAAACCATCTTCCAGCGCAGAAGATGGTTTATTTCATATTCGGGAATCGCTGCTGGCGCAATGCCTCGTATACCAATATCGCAGCTGTGCTCGAAAGGTTGAGTGATCGGACATTGCCATTCATAGGGATTCTTAAGAAGTGATCTTTATTTTCTTCCAGCAAGTCTTTTGGCAAGCCTGTGGTTTCTTTTCCAAACATAAAATAGTGCTCCTTTGAGACATCACTGAAATCAAAGGATGAATGGGCCTGTTCACCAAAGGTTTCAATATAGTAAAACTCGCCCTGGTTTTTTGAGAAAAATTCATCCATGGAATCATAATACGATATGTTCACAGAGTCCCAGAAATCAAAGCCTGCCCGCTTGATCATTTCCGGCTCTGTTGAAAAGCCAAGCGGCCGGATTAAATGCAGAGCTGTATCTGTTCCAGCACAAGTCAGGGCAATATTTCCGGTGTTGGCCGGAATATCCGGCTGATATAGTACGACATGTATGGCCAAGGGTTGTCACCTCAATGTTTTGATTTAGCCTTTAAATTATAGCATACGATCAAATGCGAGGTGAAAACACCAGTATTCGCTAGGTCGAACAAGATATCATTAAATCGAAATAACACCAAATAAAATGGCAGCCATAATCATAAATAGTGAAGAGGCAACTGCCCATTTTAATGCAAAGCGCTGATTTTGGCCATAGTCAATGCCGATCATTCCGACTAGCAGGTACCCTGCGGCATAGAGCGGGCTTAGCACGTGAGCAGGCTGGCCGAGCACTGATGCACGGGCAATTTCAGCCATAGGAATATTGTAGCTCGCAGCCGTTTCTCCTATGATCGGGATAATTCCATAATAATAGGGGTCGTTCGCCATGAAATACGTAAATGGCATGCTTGTGATCGCTGTAATTAATGGCAGCTGTGATCCCAGTTGATCCGGAATGACTTGAACAAGCGCTGTCGCCATTGCGTCCACCATTTCAGTTCCGTTCATGATTCCTGTGAATATACCAGAAGCAAAGACTAAGGCGACAACTGCGAGGACATTTCCAGCATGCGCGGCAACACGTTCTTTTTGCTGCACCAGGTTTGGGTAATTAATCATCGCGGCAATCGCAAAGCCTAACATAAAGAGAACAGGGAGCGGCAGCAATCCGGCGATTAAGGCAATCAGAAGAGCTATGGTCAGTCCTGCATTTATCCAAATCAGCTTTGGACGCTGCAGATCTGCAAGCGATTCTCTGCTGACAGCAGCGGCTACCTGTTCTTCTGCAGTCTGCAGCTCCCTGATAGCTGAATCATCCATTTGGCGGATTCCGATTCGTTTCCGTTCCTTAATGCCAAAGTACCAGGCAGCAAGGAAGGCAAAAAGAATGCCGGCTGCCATTACAGGAATCAGCGGAAGGAACACTTCTTCGGTTGTAAGCTGCAGAGAACTGATGACTCTGGCTGTCGGTCCGCCCCAGGGTGTCATGTTCATAACGCCGATGGAGAGAAGGGCGAGCGTTGCCAGCATATATAAATTCATATTCAGCTTTTTATATAGAGGCAGCATGGCTGTAACAGTAATAATGAACGTTGTTGTTCCATCTCCGTCCAGAGCGACCAGCGACGCGAGAGCAACAGTTCCAAGGGCAATCTTTAGCGGGTCCCCCTTAACAATCCGCAAAATCGTATTCACAATTGGTTCAAACAAGCCAGCATCAATCATAATGCCGAAATAGAGGATAGCAAATACAAGCATCACGCCTGTAGGAGCAACCTGCTTAATCCCTTCAAGCATCATATCCCCAATCCCTGTATAGAAGCCGCCAATTAAAGCAAATATAATCGGAACAATAATTAATGCCAATAGGGCAGACATTCGTTTCGTCATAATTAAAGCCATAAAAACTGCAACCATACAATATCCAAGCAATGCGAGCATAAAACCCCTCCTAATTATTTGTAAGCGCTTCCTTTTGACTCACTTTATCAGGGGTGCTCCTCAAAGGCTAGATTAGTTGTTTAAGTTGAATAAAACATAATAATTTCATAATTTTCATATTTTTTATGAAACTGGAGATGAAGACTTATTGGGTTACCCATGATCCTTGAAGCGGGGATATGGGAGGGAGGAGTTCTGCTTTCCAAAAAAAAGCAAGCCCCTTTATAGGAGGGCTTGCTAGAGTTGTTTGTATCGGCGTTCGGGGCGGCCTACACTGCCATAGACTATATCCACTTCCACAAGGTCAATAGAAACCAGGTACTCTAAATAGCGCCTTGCCGTGGAGTGGCTTGCGCCAATTTGCATTCCTACTTCTTCAGCATTCAGGCTTGTGGATGCTGCTTTCATTGCTTGTGTAACTTTTCTCAGTGTATGTTTGTCGATGCCTTTTGGCAAAGCTTCAGCCTCGTGCTTTGTCTCCGCAGCAGGGGAACTTTTTTGAAAGAGCCGCTGTATTTGATCTTGTTTAATTTGAGCATTGGTTTGCCAGGCGTGCCTTGTTTGGCTGTACTCTTCTAAAGTTGAAAAGAAGCTTTCAACCATTATGGGCTTCAGCAGATAGCTATATGCTCCCCCGCGCATGGCATCTCTTACGGTTTTAGCATCATTTGAAGCTGTTATCATGATGATATCGATATGGCGATGGTTGTGTTTGATCTGAAACAGCAAATCAATGCCATTGGCGTCCGGCAGGTGAACATCGAGCAAGATCAAGTCAGGTGTAATCACGTTTAGCAATTGAATCGTTTCAGAAGCAGTTTGTGCTTTCCCTATGACAGTGAAATCCTGTCTTTTTTGGATAAGCTGTTCATATACAGACGAAGCGACAGGGTCATCCTCAACGATAAGCACCCCAATTGATGGGTTAGTCATGATTTTCTCTCTCCTCCGCGGTTGTGTGTTCAGGATTGTTTTTTGGAATGGCGATGGTCATACATGTTCCTTCTAACCGGTCTGTCCGGTACCATTCCCCTCCAAGCTGGCCTAGTGCATGCTGCATGATTGTCAGGCCCAGGCCGTGCTGCGGGTGGTTTTTAGTTGTGGCTCCTTCGGTGAAAAAGTAGGCTTCTTCTTCGGAGGTCATGCCTTTGCCATTGTCTTCGATATCCATAACAAGCTCGTCTCCATAGTCTGTAAAGGACAAGTGGACAGCGGCGCTCTTTCCTTTCCATTCAGAAGATGCTTCAAGAGCATTATCAATCAGATTGCCAATTACAGTAACGACATGTTCACTTTGAATGGTATCAGGGAAGTCCAGCCATTGGCTGTTTTCATCAAAGGTGATTGAGACTTTCATTTCTTTGGCCCGGTTCACTTTCCCAAGAAGAACGGCAACAATTAAAGGATCTTTTATGGTGGACATTAAAAAGGTGACAGTCTGCTGCAGTTCCTGCACCTCCATCTTCATAAATGCCTTAGCCTCTTCGTAACGCTCCAGTAGCAGGAGCCCGTTTAATGTATTCAATTTATTTAAATATTCATGGGTCTGTGCCCGAATATGGTTCGCGTGCTGCCGGATCTCAATAAGTTCATTCGCCAGATCTTCTACTTCAGAGAAGGGGCGGATAGTCAGCACTATACCTGATATTTCCGTTTCTTCAGCTAAGATGGGCGAAATGTCTACAATATATATCGAGTTCTTGATGAGCGCTTGTTCCTGGATTAATCGGTTCGGATTCTGTAATGCCGTTCTGATAAGCGCTTTCAAGTGAGGCTCTGTCAGTGTACCTTCTGCATGATCCCCCAGAATGTCACGTGCTTTTTTATTGGCTGATAAAATTTGGAGCGCAGGGCTAATGGCAAGAGTGGCGTCCCCAATCGACTCCAGAATAGCCTGTTTTTCAGAAAAGGCATGGGAAATCTCCTCGGGCTCTAAATTAAATATTAGCCTTTTGACTCGTCTGGCAATATAAAATGCGCCTGGTATTCCAATCAGAAGGGCAAGTCCTCCGAAAGCTGCTACCCGCAGCTGATAAACAAAGATTCTACTTTCTACTTCATTCGTTAAGAAGCCAACGGAAGAAACACCGATAATAGTACCTGCCTCATCATAAATGGGTGTTTTCGCTTTAACTGCTTCTCCTAAGACGCCATTTCCTATGAAAATAACAGAATCTCCAGAGAGCGGGGCTTTGTTGCTTGTTTCTGTCTCTTTCCCTATTTGATCCGGGTAAGGATGGGAATAACGGATGCCAGCCTCGTTCGCTATTACAATATAATCTGCACCTGTCCGCTCTCTAAGTTTCTCGGCAATCGGCTGTATAAGCTGTGCCGGATGTTCTGCATCAAACGCATCGATAATGGAATTGTTTTCAGCGACCAATTCGGCAACGGTCAGTGCCTGCTGTCCAGTGGTTCTCTCAATCATTTGATCAATGATGGAGGAAAAAGAAATAATTATTAACAGTATGCAAAGTATGAGTACAGTAAGAACAAGCAGAACCATTTGCCCGAAAAGCCCCGGCCGTTTTAATTTAATAAGTTTCGACACTTTGGCCACCTCTGGCAATTTTATTTACTACTAGATTAAAGGAGGCAATTCCATTCGGCAAGGTAAAGTTTAATCTCAGTACGTGCCATTCAAAATTTGAGTATTGCCCGCCTGTGCACTTTTTTCAGAATAGAGTAATTTTTGTAAAAATATGTTAAACTATATTTTAGAAAGTAAATGAAAAGGAGGAAAAAATCATACGGACTAAATATTTTATTATTTTTCTTTTGGCCTTTTTGGCTGAAGCGGGTGTAACGTTTTTCGTTGCTTCCACATTCTCTGTAAGGTTCATTGAGGTCATGTTTTTTACTGGAATGGCTTTTGCTGGCCTTAGCTTTTACTTTTCAAGCAGCGGGGGAGTCATTTCCGATTTCAGTTCTTCAAATGCAAGCGCACAAACAGGCCTCATCCAAAAGCGGGAAGTGTTTGTGTTTAGGAGGGGGCCAGTCTTCACTTCCTCCATCATTTTTTTCTCCATTGGATTAGTGCTGTTTATTCTGCTTATTTCAGGTGTTATTCCGCCTGCAGATTAAGGTGTGGTGCTAAATGAGCAAGAATACCATTTATTCCAGGAAGGAAATTAAAAACCATAAAACCAGGCTAGGTACATATTTGATGACTCTATTATAGGTAATAGCATACTTAAACTTTTGGGAGCATTTTTTATAGTAGCATTAATTAAATTAATGCCTAGAAATAATGATTCACTATAATCTGCATTGTACAAACGGAAAAGGGGTGTTATATGAAGATTAGGGCAGCTGAATTATCAGATGCAGGCGGGATTGCTAAGGTACACGTTGACAGCTGGAGAACTACATACAAAAATATTATCCCAGAAGAATTCTTAGAGAATTTATCATATCAAAGCCGTGAAGAGTTATGGATTAATATTATTCCAAAGGGGATTGTCTTTGTGGCAGAAAATGATGAAGGACAGATTGTTGGTTTTTCATCTGGCGGCAAGGAAAGAAGTGGAGATTACAAAGAATACCAGGGAGAACTCAGTTCCATCTATATTTTGAAAGAATTTCAAGGGCAAGGAATAGGTAAGGCTCTTGTTAAATCTGTAACTAAGGAATTGGGGAAATCAGGGATGAACACCATGCTCGTTTTTGTTTTAGCGGATAATAATTCCACGCTATTTTATGAGGCCATGGGCGGCAAGGTCATTGATAAGATTGAAGTTGAGATTGCAGGAAAGAAACTTTATGAACTTGTTTACGGCTGGGATACAATTGATACTTTAAGTGGACAGGAATGAACTCATAACAACATAGGAAGTCATGCAAAATAGGAGAACCATCCATGCTATATATTAAATTTTGTCTATACCAATTCTTTTTATTTTCAGCGCTTTTTGTTTTAAACATCCGTTTTGATCAGTATATCAGCAGGCCATTTACCAAGGTTGATTTTATAGCCATATGTATCAGTGTGCCTGTCCTCATCATTATTTTTATCGTTATAAGCAAGTTATATAGACGTTTCGACGCTATTAGACTGAGAAATAAAATATTTATCTCCATACCCGTTTTTATCCTGTCAGTCTTCTTTATAGGGTTTCTTGATTCATTGCTCTGAGGTCCATATTAAAAATACTTGCTGCTTAGCGAACAGTACAGGGCAAGCAGTTCCCAAATGGAGTTGAGTGATTTTGAGTAATAAAAACCATTCAATATTGGATAAATGGCGTGCGAAATATGGAGCAATTGTTATCGCATTTAGTTGTTTATTAAGTTTAATCAGCAGCTGGGGTAAGAATTGGATTCTTACAGGTGTTTTGGGCTTAGGTGTTTTTCTTTGTGGAGCAATCGGTTTTTTTGATATAAGGCGTGCCAGGACGGATTTTAAACAGAAATTGCAGGGAGAGAAATGAATGAATCTGGGTGCTCCAATCGCATTTATTGCAAATAATATATGAGGAGATGACGAAAATGAGCGAGAAATTATTACGAGTAGGTACAACCTATATACCAGTAACAAATGTAGAGCTTTCCTCTGAGTGGTATGTAAATAAATTAGGAGCAGAGTTAAGCTACAAAGATGGAGACAAAGCAATTTTAAATTTTGCCAATCAGAGTATTTTTCTTGTGAAATCTAAGGAGGATCAAAGCGCCAATTTCTTGGATATTTACGGCAATGAGCGATTTTCGCTTACATTTGAAGTTAATGGATTAAGTGCCTTAGAAGCCATTCATAGAGACTTTAAGCAAAGTGGAATGAGAGTTGGAGAGATCGAAGACAGAGGACACTCTGGAAGGAATTTTGTCTTTTATGATTTAGACGGCAATAAATTTGATGTTTGGAGTGAATTAAGTCCAGCCTTCAAAGAGAAATATCTCATTTCCAAATAGATATTTTAATGAGGATCAAGGTTTTCATAATACATTTATAATAAGTGAAAGGTTGAAGAATAGTCGAAATCAGCTGCTGTCCAGGCTGATTTTTTTTTATTAAAGGGGGAGGTTTTCTTAATTGAAACTTATTCTCCAACTATCCGTAATATCAAAAGAGATTTGAAACTTAGTCATAAATGAGATAAGGAAAAAACATTGGATATCATTATTGGGGTGGCAATTGTAGTGGCTTTAATCGGGTTACCTCTATTATTGTTCACATGGTCATTAGTGAGATTAGTTGATTTGATAAAGAACGATAAAAGATAGTAAACAAACAAAAAAAGGAATGATCCAAGAAGGATTATCCCTTATTTTTTTGCTGAAGTGGCATCTAATATTATTTATTGTTACTATTTTGAACCTGGCGATCTTCGCTTATATTTGGATTGTTTTCTAAGGGGTCCACGGTATGCTTAAAGTTATAGGCTTTAGAAGTTGTGATAACACTTAAGAACAGCACAATTAAAACAATCAAAACCCCAACAATTATTAATCCCGTTAACATTTTAGTCACCTGATTTCATCTGTTTTTTCATAATCTCCGTTTAAGACTGTTCGGTATTATCATCATCATTAAACTTATCTAGCATTTCGATCGTATCGACAAGGTGGTTATTAAAAATTTGGCGTGCTGCTTGAAGTAGTTCAACAATCATGGGGTCTCTTAAGGAATAGATTACACGATTTCCATCTTTCGTTCCCGTGACAATATTTTTAGCTCTTAAGACAGTTAGTTGCTGTGAAACTGCAGACCCTTCACTTCCTACAAGACTTTGAATTTCATTAACATTCTTATCTCCATCCGCTAATAATTCCAATATCCTAATCCTTAACGGATGGGCAAGAGCTTTAAAGAATTCAGCTTTAAACTGCTGGATTTCAAGGTTCAATTTATTGGCCCTCTCTTTCAAATCGTTTTTTAAGATGAACTGGCAGTCTTTCTTAATTCTTGCCTATCACTTTCTTCACCAGAAAGGACTGTACATTCTCTAAACGCAAAGTGTTTGCAGCCCAGGCATTTACCTTTATTTAAGTGTGTAAGTGAGAAATTAATCGCCTCACCAGTATGTTCAAAGAAATATTCTTTTCCTATAAATTCAAATAATCCTGTCTTTTTAAGCACATGTTTTGGCTGAGGTTTTATTCCAGATATTAAAATGATCCCGTGTTTTGAGAAATCCTTTACAACCTTGGATAAATAATATTCGCCCGTTGTATCCAGAAGCGGGACTTTCCCCATTCTTAAAAGTAAAACTCTCGGTTTATGGTTGAACGTATTCATGACTGACTGTTCGAACGATTGAGCATCCCCGAAAAATAATGGGCCTTCTACCGTATAAATACTAATTTGAGGACAGTCATGAGTATCTGTCACCATGTGAGATTGGATTTTTCCATGTTTGTTTTCATGATTGGGCAGTGCCTTTGAAGCTACCATCATATCACTCATACGTTTCGTAAATAAAACTATAGCTAATATGAGCCCTGCCTCAACAGCAATCGTTAGATTTGCAAAAACCGTTAATAAAAAGGTCACAAGTAAAACAAGTGAATCTCCCGTCCTGGTTTTTAATACATGATAAAATTCATGCTTCTCGCTCATGTTCCAAGCAACGACCATTAAAATAGGGGCCATACTTGCTAAAGGAATAGTCGACGCATAAGGTGCAAAGAGCAGTAAAATTAGCAAAACCGCGATTCCATGGATGATTCCGGAAAAGGGAGAAACGGCTCCGTTTTTTATATTTGTGGCTGTTCTGGCTATTGCGCCTGTAGCCGGTATCCCGCCAAATAATGGAGTGATTATATTCGCAATTCCTTGGCCCACGAGTTCTCGATTACTATTATGCTTACTTTTTGTCATTCCATCTGCTACTACTGCAGATAATAAGGATTCAATGCCGCCAAGTAAAGCAATAATGAAGGCAGGTCCGATTAACAGCTGTATTTTTTCAAACGTAATCTCCGGGATCTCAAAACGGGGTAACGAACTTGGAATATCCCCGAATGTTGATCCAATCGTTGCTACTTGATTTGGATAGAAGAAAATCGCCACAAGCGTAGAAAGCAGTAATCCCGCAAGAGATCCGGGTATCCTGGAGAAGAATTTAGATGTCAGTAAGATGGTCACTAAACAAATCCCGCCTGTTAAAACACTATAACCATTCATGGTATGAAAGTGAACGATAATTTCATTTATATTTCTAAGAAATGATTCATGCTTCTCAACACCTGTCAGTCCTAAAAAGTTGGCAATTTGACCGGCAAAAATGATGACAGCGATCCCTGCTGTAAAACCAATCGTTACAGGTCTTGGAATAAAATTAATCAAAGACCCCAGCCGGAAAATGCCCATAAAACATAATATAACCCCTGCTATAAATCCGGCAATTAATAGGTTTTCATATCCATATGTCATCACAATTCCAAACAAAATGGGGATAAACGCACCTGTAGGTCCACCGATCTGAAATTTCGACCCGCCGAACAGTGAAATCAAAATCCCTGCTATGATTGTCGTATAAATTCCATATTCAGGTTTTACTCCTGAAGCAATGGCAAACGCCATACCTAATGGAATGGCAATCACGCCAACCACAAGACCCGACAGAAGATCCTTCTGGAAACTTTGTAAGGAATACCCGCTATATCTTCCAGTAAAAATCGATTTGTATTGCATATCTAACCCTTCTTTAATTTTATAATTTGTATATCTGATTATTTGAATATACTATGATATGAATTTACTCCGATTACTTAATATTGTCAAAAGGAATTTTTAGGGGAGTTTTTATGAAGCATGTCAAGTATCACGGGAAGGGAGATAGGACGGGGTCCGTCTGGATATAAACGGAGAAGTTGGAAACCCTATAATGAAAGATTTTTATATGGAGGGATTCTAATGAAAGACAAAGATCAGGAAACTAGTGAAGGACTGAATCAGATATTTGAAATCATTAATGCCAAAGGGGATGTTGGGGAAATTAATGAGATCCTTAAAAATGGAACTTCGGATGATGAATCGGATAACTCCGCTCCTGATTCCTAAGATAAAAGAAACCATAATGGGCTAGGGCCAGGTGTATAATTGTCTATACTTTTCAGTAAATTCACCCTATAATAAAAGGGAATTTCAGGCGGGCAATGGAAGCGCGTCCCTTCCGCTCTTTTTTGATTTATGACTTTTTTAGGAGGTAGGATTATGCATACAATCATCAGTGTACGCCCTTAATAAGGGGGACGTACACTTCTTTTAGCCGCCGTACTTTTTGGAGGCTGCGATCATGAAACCAATCTATTATTTATATGCGAAAGCATTTTCTGATTTTAGTTCACGCATGCAATTCATCGGTTTGACGAGCGCATTGTTAATAAGTGAACATCCTGAATTGTATTTGATGCTCTTTTATTTAGGCAGACAAATTGGCGGAATTTTGGTCAGTTACCTGGCGGGTGTTGTTGCCGACCGTTATTCAAGGCGCCGAACGATGATACTTTCAGAACTTGCAAGCGGATTCGCTCTGTCCAGTTTGATTTTCATTGAACATCCAGTGTTTATTGTGGTTATTGCTTTTTTCCTTGGCATCACATATACATTTTTTGATGTCAGTTTTCGGGCATCGATCCCATCGATGTTTGGGGAAGAGCGCATATCAGAAATTAATACGCTTCTTGTGCGCCTTGGAGCAATAATGAGTATCATTGGTTTTGCCGCTGGAGGCTTAATTTCAGCTTTTTCTTCCTATAAATATTTAATAATGTTTGACAGTGCGATCTATCTTGGGTCCGCCTTGATTTTGTTAAAGGTTCACTGGAAGGAACAAACGAACCCGATGCAGACCGATCAGCCGAAGCTTACTGTCAGTCACGTCTTGAAATCACGGATTTATCGATTTTTACTGGCGATTGGATTTGTTTACCCGCTTGCAGCTGCTTCTTATCAATATGCCCTTCCGCTTTTGGCTTCTGTCAAGGAACATGGGGACTTATATAATGGTTTGATGTGGTCAACTGTCGCAGCAGGCTCCTTTCTATGTTCATTGATTCTAAGGAAACAGTTTGTAAACGAGAAACGCTATATTGTCAGTCTGCTATTGTTTGCAGTGTTGGTGTCGATGGCATTCATGTATGAGCTGGCGCCCGTCACGTTTCTTATCCTATTGCTTGCAGGGGCTGCAGAAGCAATGGTGCAAGTGTGTCACTATACGCTCCTTCAGCGCAGTGACGAACGTGTTCGCGGCCGCTTGTTTGGTCTTAACACGCTTGCAGTAAGAGGCGGATTTTTAGCAGGATTTGGAGGAGCGCCACTGCTTGCAGATGTCATTTCATTGCCTCATAGTGTATGGGCCATTCAATCCATACTGGTGATGTGCTGTGTTGTTCATTTGTGGAGAAAATACTACTCTCGCAATAAAGCGGAGTGGTCATAATTCGTCCAAATGACCTCATCTGACCAAACAAAAATGGATTGTCATCCAGACAATCCATTTCTGCTTTATTTCTTCATTTCAACAGTTTCATTAATATCAGCCGATTTAGAGTTTTGCCCTGTCATGCGTTTAAAGAGAAATGCTGCTTTTTTCGTGAAATTGCCAGTCTCCCAATATTCGGCCGCTTCCGCTTTTACCTTTATAAGGACAACGTTAGGATCATCATAAGATGTCTGCATAATTTCTTCATATGCTTTGCTCCACAATTCTTTTTTCTTTTCTAAATCCTCAACGATTTCCGCTTTTCCGCGGACGGAAACATAGGAGTTGCCTGCATAAGACACATTAACATCTTGATCATGAAGAATTTCCTCATACTTTGCAGTCTCTTTTTTCGTGAAAAACCATAAGTCACCATCAAATTCTACTTCTTGTGTTTTCATTGGACGGGACACAAGTCCTTCCTCCGTAACCGTGGTCAGCATGGCCGTGTCAATGTCTTTGATTAACTCTCGCAGTGTTTCTATTTCTTCTTGATTGATCATGTTAGACATTTCCATCACCTCGTAAAAGTTTTATAGAGTTATATTACCCTTTAAACAAGCTTTTATTCAGGTATATCCCAATCAAACTTTTTAAGGGCGGGATGTCCAAGATGCTCAGTCATGCCGGGGGTGTGAAAAATGGGAATAAACGACGGTATAAACTGGCATTTTGTTAAACAGTCGAGTAAACGAGTGTATTCAAAAAAAGCTGAAGTTTTAGGACAAAGACTGATGGAATCAGGCGGGCAAATAGGTTCGAATAGGGGACAGAATCATCTGTGATCAGCCGCATTTTTTTATTCTTTTTAACGTATAGGGGCAGGTTAATCGAGCAAGGAAGTCAAATAACTAGTGTACATACTTACTAAAAAGTCTGGAGGAGTTACAGGTGGTTTTCGGTTCCTTATTATTTTCTATCCTTCTTTGGGTTATTGGGCTATTTATTCTGTATATCGTCATTTCTGCAGCAGTCAGGGATGGAATTAACAAGTCTGTTGCTGGTCAGTTTCTTGAAAATAAGTACGGGATTAAAAAGGATAAGGATTCCTTTCTTGATCGTGACTTAGATAATGACAAATAAGTCTTTTATGCCCTCTATTTAAAAGAACGTGATATATAATAAAAGATACTATTCAGAATAGAAGGAGAAGAAAATGCACGCATTAATAATAGGAGCAACTGGAGCAACAGGCAAGGACCTGCTGGATTTGCTGCTGGAAGATGAGTACTTTCATCAGATAGATGTTTTTGTCAGGCGGGATCTTCCTATCCAGCATGAGAAATTAAAAGATCATGTGATTGACTTTGATCAATCTGAACAATGGAAGCATTCAGTGAAAGGCGATGTCTTGTTTTCTTGTTTGGGAACGACCTTAAAAGCTGCGGGAAGTAAAGAAGCGCAATGGAAAATCGATTACGACTACCAATACCAGTTTGCCAAGATAGCCAGAGAAAACCATGTCAGTCATTATGTTTTGGTATCTTCAGGGGGCTCGTCTCCTAATTCTCCCTTATTTTATCCAAGGATGAAGGGGCAGCTGGAAGAATCGGTAAAAGATTTAGGGTTTCCTGGCGTGACAATTATTAAGCCGCCTGTGCTGGTAAGAAAAAATAGTGATAGAACCATGGAGGTTGCCGGAATGAAAGCCGTACAGTTTTTTAATAAATTCGGACTGCTTCGTTCTCAGGAACCGCTGCCGACAGAAATATTGGCTCAAGCCATGATCCAATCCGTGAAACCGCCAAGAAGCGGCATTTTTACGCTTGAAGGTGAAGATATTCGGGAATGTGCGAGGGGCAATGATTAATAAACTCATGGCTGGGGTTCAGCTCGCCAAATATGGAACAATCCGATTTAGACACTAATAACTTTGGCAAAAAAGCCAAAGTTATTTTTTATGGATGCAATGAACAGGTTTTATGGTCAAGGTACTGGAAAAAAGGGAGAAAGTATGGGAGCGCGATAGGAAAAAGAGAGAGTTTACTTTAATTTCTGAAGTAATACAGGTAAAGAGCTTACCAAACAAGAACAGCTAAAACACCTGCTTTAATATGGAAATTATTGGACGAATGAGCTATCATATCATTAAACAGGTAATAAAGGAGAAGAAAATATGGCAGCCGACATTCAAAAGGGATCCCGTATTGATTTAACAAAAACAAGGCCAGACTTATCGCAGCTTGCTATTCGGATCAACTGGGAAAGTCCTGATTCTTATGATATAGATGCAGCTGTATTCATGGCTGATCAAAATGGACATTGCCCTGATGATTCCTCCATGATTTTTTATGGCAATAGTGTTTCAACAGATCAATCTGTACAGCATTCTGTGGTTGCAGAGACGGGCAGAAGCACAGAAATATTTCACATTAATTTGCCTTTAATAACACCTTCTATCGAAAAGCTTGTTTTTACACTGACCATCTATGAAGGTGATAAAAAGAATCAGACTTTCTCAGAAATGAACAATGCTTCTATTTTATTCAGCAATGCAGCAACGGGGGAAGAACTGCTTACATATAAGCTGGGGTCTTTTACGATTGAAAACACTTTAGTATTGGGTGAGTTATATAATAGAAACGGAGATTGGAAGTTTTCAGCCAATACCGGAGGTTTTTCCGGCGGACTTGCTGCACTGTGCAATCATTTTGGCATTGAAGTGGAAGAAGAGCAGGAGAGCGGCGCTTTTGAGGCGGCACCTGCGCTTGAAATAGAAAGTCCTATTTTACAAGAGACTGCAGTAAAACCCGAACCGCCTATTGTGCCCGAGCCAGCTGCTCAGCAGCAGCCGATTAAGCTTGGAAAAATCACATTGGATAAGCCCGGAGAAGGGGTTTCACTCAGAAAGGCAGCCAAAATTGAAAATGTTAAAGTCAGGCTTAAATGGACAAAGGGGGTTGATTTGGATCTGCACGCTTTTTATAAAACCAAAACAGGCCAGTTTGGACATATTTATTTTGGCAATAAGGGCGGGTTCCATGTCTCTCCATTTATTAAGCTTGATCGAGACTCTGGTGTCGGAAACACGTCTGGTAACAATGCTGAAAACCTGACAATCAAAACACTGAAGGATTTGGACTCAGTCATCATTGCCACGAATATCTTCCGGTTTCTCGGCTTCATCTCCAAAGGGGAGAACTTTGCCAGATACGATGGCCGCGTCCTCGTCAAAACCGGCAACGGAGATGATATAGAAGTTCCGTTAACTTCAAAAGTAAAAGGCAGATGGTGCATCATCTGTAAAATAGACAATACAGATGCAACAGATCCAAAGGTTCTGAATATCAACCGGGTACAGTCCAATAAACCGGATATTAGAGATTTGTGATGAATAGATTTATAGCATAGATTTTGCAATGTGCCGATATTGAAGTTGACGGTTATTGTATAAAAGAGGTCAATCAGGGGATTTGCCTCTGAAAAGGAGGAAATAGTTATGCTGTTTATGCTGATAGTCAAAGCTTCAAAGAATTCCGAAGCCGGAAAGCTCCCAAGCCCTGAGCTCATGGAAGCCATGACGAAGTACAATGAAGAATTAGTTAAGGCGGGCGTGCGGGTTATGGCTAAAGGACTTCATCCAAGTTCAAATGGAATTCGCATTTCCTATCCGAGACCAGGGGAAAAGCCTGTGGTTACGGAAGGCCCATTTACTGAATCCAAAGATCTGACTGCCGGGTTCATTCTGATTGATGTGAATTCGAGGGAAGAAGCGATCGAGTGGGCCATGCAGATGCCGGATCCTCAAGGACATGGGGAAGGGCAGATTGAATTGCGGCAAGTGTTTTAGGCGCTGGAGCTTTCCGGGGATCTGGTGTACTCTTCTACTATTTATTTAGAAGAAAAGGGTGAATCCGCACATCTGCTGCAGATTCACCTTTTGGTTATTCAACGATATTTTTTTCAATGACAAGTGACAGGCTTTCAGCCATCTCCTGATAAGTGGCATCATTTGGATGGAAGATGTCACTGGAAAGATCGCGTTTGGCATCTGTGACCAGATTGAAAGTATCTACTATTTGAACTCTGTATTTCAAGCCTAATGTCCGGGCAGATTCATTCCATTTTTGGATGACGGAATCAAATGAATCCCCATTGGGCGATTGCTTGAAAGGATTGTAAAGTCCCATATAGACGATAACGGCATTCGGATTGGTTTCGCGAATGCTTTTGAATGTCTTCTCCAGATTCGGAATTTCGGTGTTCACGATGCCCAGTGCGGTTTCCTCTGAATATTTCTCCAGGATCTCCCCGCTATTAAAAAGGTTATTGCCACCAATGGTGATGGAGATTATTTTGGCTTCTTTAAGCGATCTCTGGACTTCCTTTTGTTCCAGCTGTGTCAGCAAATCCTCCATTCTGGCGCCGCGCACTCCAAGGTTTTGAAAGCGATCAACCATCTTCTTTTCTTTCAGCTCTTTTCCAGCAAGCGAGACAAAACCCTCTCCTTTTGAGGAACCGACACCCCTTGTTAATGAATCTCCAAGGGCGACATAGGCATCGCCAGGTGTGGCAGGTTTATCTTCTGTTTTCTCTAAAATTTTTCCTCGGGGCGGGCTGGTAACATCCATATAGGCACTGGCAAGTCCATATCCAAACAGAACTGTCAGAGCAAGGGATAGGGTGAAAAATAACGGCCACATCCATTTTTTCATGTTTTGACCTCTCCTTCTAAAGTGATTGTACCAATTTTTTTCTCAAATGGAGTACTCAAAAGAGTTAATGTTCGAAAATTTAGTTAGAATAGAACAGGGGTGATGCTATGAGTGTAAAACCAACAGTACAATTAGAAAATGTAACGAAAATCATTGGAAAGAAAACGATTATTAATAATATATCATTTGACATTTATCCAGGCGAAGTCTTTGGATTCCTCGGTCCGAATGGCGCCGGGAAAACCACTACGATCCGGATGCTTGTCGGGCTCATTAAGCCAACGTCCGGAAAGATTCACATCTGCGGATTCGATGTGAGAAAGCAATTCGTTCAGGCGATGCAGCGCCTTGGTTCCATCGTCGAAAATCCGGAGCTGTATAAGTATTTAAGCGGCCGTGAAAATCTGCAGATGTTTGCCCGGATGCTGGCAGATGTAGATGAAGAACGGATACAGGAGGTCATTGATCTGGTCGATCTGACTGCGCGAATTGATGATCAGGTGCGGACCTATTCTTTAGGGATGCGGCAGCGGCTTGGAATCGCACAGGCATTGTTGGGCCGGCCGGATGTGCTGATACTGGATGAACCCACGAATGGACTGGACCCGATGGGAATCAAGGATCTTCGCCAATTTATCAGAAATCTGGTCGATGAAACGGGTCTTTCGGTTCTCGTATCCAGCCATATTTTAAGTGAAATCGAGTTGCTGGCAGATCGAGTGGCTATTATGAGCCATGGAGAAATCGTAAAGGTCGGCAGTGTGAGCGATCTGGTTGGTGCACTGTCCTCCGGTGTGGACTGGAGAGTCAGTGATTCTTTCCGTGCGCTTGATATTTTACAGGAGTCCCCGCATGTCCAGGCGGCAGAACTGTACGATGACCATACGATACATACGCTGATGGATGAAAGCAAAACCTCAATCCTGAATGAAGCCCTAATGAAAGCGGGCATTGATGTATGGACGATTGAAAGGAAAGTGCAGACCTTGGAGGATCTATTTATCAGTTTGACAGGAGGCGATCATATTGTCTAATCCGAATATGGTTGGCCTGATTCGCAATGAAGTGATGAAGATTGCTTCCAAAAAACGCCTCGCGGTTGTCGGCGTTATATTAGTCATTCTGGTGTCGATGTTTACATACGCCCAATACCGGGAGATACAGGAGAAAATCGAAAAGCAGGGCACTCTGGACTGGCGGGTGGAGCTTCAGCAGGAAATTGTCGACCGGCAAAATCGGCTGGCATCGAGCGGAATTCAGGACGAGTTCAGACAGTTCCTCGAATTTGATCTGAAGCAAAAGCAGTATTATCTGGACAACGATATCAACCCGAACTATCCTGGAGCCCCTACGTTTATCCGCATCTTTTTATCGCAGGGAGTCACACTTGTCCTGCCGTTATTCATTATCATTATCATGGCAGACATTGTGAGCGGGGAATACAATGATGGCACGATCAAAACATTACTGTCCCGGCCGGTTAAGCGGTGGCGGATCCTGATGGCAAAATGGCTGACGGTGCTGCTGTATACCTCCATGCTAATGGCGGTTACGGTGATCGTCTGTTATGGGGTTTCAGGGATCGTCCTCGGATATGACGGCTGGACGGCCCCTATTTTAACAGGCTTTCAAGCTTCTGCTTCCGGTGAGTTTTCAACGGAATACATCCATACCCTGCCGATGTGGGAATACCTGCTGATGTCAGCCGGGCTTGCGTGGGTGGTAACAGCGGTCGTTGGAACAATAAGCCTGATGATCTCCGTCCTGGTGAAAAATACAGCAACGGGGATTGGGGCCATGATGGCTGTGTTAATCGCAGGCACTCTGCTGTCTTCCATCGGCTCAAGCTGGACGAGCTCCAAATACCTGGTGAACTTGAACTTTGATCTCATTAACTACCTGGAAGGCCAGGCTCCACCGATTGAAGGGATGTCCCTGCCGTTTTCACTGACGGTGCTTGGGGTTTGGACGGCAGGCTGCCTGGCTGTGGCTTTTTGGAATTTTACTCAGAAGGATATGTATTAAAATTGGTTAATTAACTGCTTTAGACAAGAGTACTAATTATTAAAATGAGCCCTCATATTTTGAGGGCTTTATACTTGTGTTCCAGGCATGGCAACTAATTAATTCCAAAAATCCAAAATCCATTTTTTTAAATCTACAATCCGCAGCTGATCGATACTTTTATTGGTTCCTGTAACAATGATGGGGACTAGTGAATCCTCTTTATGCATTGAACCATGGGCACCGCCGCCGGAATGTTCAGGTGAACTTTCTCCAATGAATTCAAATCCGGGTTTTGCATCAACAACAATAAATTCACCTTCCTGAGACTGCATAGCTCCATATAACCTTGCTAATCCATCAGGATAATCCTCATAATGAATATTCTTGTCCTTTAAGGATAAATCGAGAATGGAGGTATTCCCTTTTATAGTCCAGGCTTGATTGTAAATATCCTTATAGGTTCCACCTGGTTTAAAAATAAAGGATCCCTTATGATCTCCAGATATCACATGTATCATCTCTTTTTCTTTCCATGCAATCCAGGCAATCCGAGGGTCAGTTTGCAATTTTCCTGCGATATTTTTTACAGAAACACTCTCGTTAATTTTATAGATATAGGCCATCCGTTCATTTGCTGTAATGACAATTTCATCGTCTTTTGAAACAGGCTTCCCGAGCTTTAAAATTCTGTATTTAGAAAGGTTTTCTTGTAAATCTATTAGCGCTTCTTTTTTTCGTTCATTGACAGACGACTGATTACTGTCTCCAATGATAACCCAAATGTTGTTATTTAGGGCATCTTCCCATTTTGGAAAAATATTTAGGACCTCCTGGAGATGTTTATCAAGTTTTTCAATTCCTTTTGTTGTATCTGGCCCTTTCCTATGTACAGTAAAGTCATTTTCTGAGATGTACAGGATTGTAAATTCAGGAAGAATATTTTTTTCCAAAAGATATTTTAATTCTTGAACCGCGAAGGCATCATTAAGTCCTATACGATTGACAATGTGATTATTCTTTGTGTTCTGGCGTATAAATGCACCTAAAGACAGTATTTTTGGTCCAAGTGTTTCATATTCCTCAGGCAGATTGCTCACTTTTGTTATCAACTTTGGAACTTTAAGGGTATGATGATAATTTCCCCGATAAATAAATGCGTTAATGGATGCTGAATCTTTTTTCATATTGTATAAATCTTCATGTATAGATCTTACATTTGGACTGAGATCTACATTATTATATTGATGCATGATATTATCAGCAAATCCGGAAACCCCGAGTTTCATAATTTCAAACATACCATTTCCATAAGTGTTGATTTGCTTCTCATTATTATCAAACCAAACAAGTCCAGGAATCTTACTTTGATCCGGGTAAGCACCAGTTATTAGAGAGCTGTCGATTGTAACCGACATGGTTGGATAGGAACTTACTAAATTTTTACTATATTGACCGTGTTTTAAAAAGAAGGCAAGAGCAGGAGCTTTCTTCTCCTGGATAGCCTTCTTTAACGGCTCATTCATAAGTGAATCAATAACAAGAAGTATAATTTTAGGTGAAGACTGACTTTCTGTTTGAATAACAGATACTTTCATTTCCTGTTCATCTGCTTTATTTCCACAGCTGGTGCAGCCTATTACAAGAATAGATATGCTAATAATAAGAAGCAAACGAGTCAATAAAATTCACCTGCTCTTTGAAATAGTTCTAATTAGGATTTTGACCTCTGTTATTTTATTAATTATCAATCGAAATAAGGCTTGAAGTATGATGTGACGTAAGAAAGGAGAGGACAGGACAGCAAAGATAGTCCCTCCTTTATTCTGCAAAATTATCTGGCTCAGCCGCATGAAATTTGGAAACGCAGAAAAAGAATGGACTAACGGCATGATTACTTAAAGAAGGACTGCAAAAGCGGCCACCTTGACAAAGTTTCAATATACGTTTACAAGTGGAAGGCCAAATGCCCGCTTTGGAATGAGAGGTATCTCCCAAGTAAAATTTATAAAATACGAGGTTTAGTCTGATCGACCATTATAGCGCCGTTATCTTGAGTAACAAACCGAATCTCGTAATTTTCATTTACAAGACTGTATATATTGAGCAACACTGATAGGAAAAGTGTATTTCGAGTGAAATAAACCAATGACATTACTATTGTTTAAAAAATAAGCCCTCCCTTTGGCAAGAGTGGGGCTTATTTTGTTAGAACTAGCTTTCTGGGTTTACATCATTTTCGTCTACTCCATCACCGTCTGGATCTTCGAATGGCTCTTCTATGTCTTCCTCAAGTTCTTCCCCGGGGTTATTCCCTGTATCTGGATCCTGTTCTTCTTCAGGAGCTGGATTCGGCTCTGTTTGCTCTTCATGATCTCCATTTTGATCTACTTCAGGAGGAGGCGGTTCTTGATCACCATTAAAGTTACAACCAACTAACATAGAAGAAAGGAATATACCCGATAGTATGAGAAGCAGTTTTTTACCCATGTTCAATCCCCCTTTCTTACTCTAAATTAGATCTTTAAGAACTTGGCTTATTTTTTCCACATGCCAATAAATTATGAGGATTTTTTCAACAAAAAGTTAGAGAAGTTTTACTCATTAAGGATTATTCTTGAAAAACCCTAAATAATTTAAGTATAGAATTTCTGAAGTAAGTAAAACAAAAATAAAGACACCCCCAAATTAAAATTTGAAGGTATCCAACTTAGAAAGGAGCATGAATAAAATGCTTTCATGCATAAGTAAGTTGCCCATTTAGGGTTTAATATATTCTAATATTTATTGGAATCTGTTTCTAATTTAATGTCTATCTCATCTCAACATACAAATTGACGGAGATTTTTTTAGGCTATAATCTCTCTCCCGAAACATAATTCCGGTAATGAATGATCCTTATAAAGTCGGCTCTTTTTGGACAAAAGGGAGATTAGTTAAATAAGAATGAAACCTTCAGTTGATATTCCGTAAAAAATATATAGATTATTAATTTGGGGGAAGGTAAATGATTCAAAAATGGTTGGGTAATCAATTAAAACAACCTAAGGGACCATTATCTAAATGGATTGGACTATATATGCAAAGAGGTAACAATTCAATAAATTGCTGGACTGCTGATTTAATAGAAATTAAAGAGAATGATGTACTTTTAGAGGTCGGAATTGGCAATGGGTCTACTATAAATCGCATTGTTAATAATACAAAAGTTGGCAAAGTTTTCGGAATAGATTTATCTAAAGAAATGATTAAGGAAGCAGAAAAACTAAATAAGAAACAAATAGAAGATGGAATTGTTGAACTTCATAAAGGAAACATTATCTCCCTGCCTTACACTGATTCTATCTTTGATAAGGTTTTTTCAATTCATACTTTCTATTTTTGGCCTGACATTAATCAAGGATGTTCAGTGGTTCACAGAGTTTTAAAACCAGGTGGAAAACTATTGGCTTAAAGCTCACACTTACAGGTTAAGCCGTCTTCATTTTTCATATAGGACTCGAACTGGTCCGGATCTTTCCAGGTAAAGTTAAGCTTTTCTTAAGCTTGGTGACTTTACAGCCTCTGGAGTGCAAGGAAATAGAAACAAAGAATCATATAGAAACCCGATTTATAAAGAGTCTGCTTAACTTGTGCGTGTGTTGTACTCCTTTAATATCGATGTGACGATGTGCCTGGAATCCCACTCGCCGCGTGAAAATTTTACGATCAGGTATTTTTTTGGAAACAGCTTTTGACAGATCTCGTCAGCGGGATTCCCTTCTTTATACAAAGAGAGTACTTCATCCCGGATGGACAGCAAATAGTCCAGTTTTCGCTGGAGGGCTGTGCGTCCATTTTCTACAAAGCCTGCGTGGCTGCAGAATACATCTTCAAAGTCATAGGTTAGAACGCGTTCAAGGGAGCGGATAATTTCCGGAATGCTTTCTTCTGCTAAAGCCACCTTGGTCTTCTCACTGACAAATAAATCCCCCGTAAACAGCTGGCCGGTTTCCCTGTTTAAAAAGGCTTTATGATCGAAAGCATGGCCGGGAGTGTCGAATACATCCCATAGTGCTTTTCGGGAGGAAAAGGAATCCGGCATCGCCTGGGCGTGATATGGCTTCCTTTTGCCCCAAAAAAACTGTCTGTATAAGGGGTAATCAGCCCTCTTTTCACAGGAAGGAATGGATGTTTTGTTTAGATAGATAGGGAGTTTCTTCGTTTTTTCAGCATATGCCGCACAGCCGGAATGGTCTTCATGAAAATGGGTGATCATGATCTGATCATAGTCTGCTTCATCCATGAAGGGTTCAAAAAATTTATGGAGAGACTGTGCCCCAGTGTCGATTAAGACTCCATCCGTTAAATAGCTGTGCACGTTTAAGGAAACACCCTGAAACTTTATTTGGGCCATTCAGATAGGAAACGCCGTTTTTCTCTCCAGCTGATGCTTTCTTTTTAACCAGCAAACCTGCTCAGCTCCTTTTTTCTGTGCCGTCTATTTTCCCTTAATACAATCTGTTCTTATAACTTTCCTGAAGATCCTTCGCCACTTGTTCAGCGGTTTGATTCGGCAGGTTTGTATGGGCTGCCAGCATAGCAGGGGCGGAAGGAAGGGATTCTTTCGCAGGCCATGACTCCCCGTTCCATAATCCCGATCGGATCAATGCTTTTGCACAATGGATAAAGCATTCCTCTGCTTCTACTAAAATGCCAAATAACGGAGTGCGTCCATTGGCTATACTCATTTCTAAGAGCTCCGGGTCACGGCATATGTATGCTTTACCATTAATTCTTAGCGTTTCACCAAGCCCTGGTATGAGAAAAAGAAGACCAATATTGGGGTTTTCGATAAGATTATGTGCGGTATCCATTCTTCGATTCCCCGGCCGTTCCGGAATAAATAGATGCTGCTTATCAAGAATTGTCACAAACCCGGGGGAATCCCCCCTTGGAGAAACATCACATTTCCCGGCTGCATTTGAAGTGGACATCGTTAAAAAAGGCGACTTGGAAATAAAGTCAATGCAGTGCTCATCGATGAAAGAGATGACTTTGCCGGCGGCACGCGCACTGGGCTGGCCGATTTCCTCCCGAAAAAACGCAAATTCTTCTTTTGTGGTTATGATATTTTTAAATGTATTCATGAGTATCTCCTTTTCATCTAAGCTATTTTTCTATCTCCGCTGATGTCTTTACAAGCCGGAACACAACATAATAGATTCCGCTAAGTCCGGCTATCCCCAGCACGATAAGGAAAGGCATTTTTTCGGCAAATAGGATTCCAATCACAAATAGCGCAAGGCAAATGAGGATGGCAAACAGGCTTAGAAATATTCTTTTATTCTTACTCAATATTTTCACCGCTTTCCTTTTAAAATGGGGCAAATACTTAAATGGAGGTAGTGGTATGGACTTTGCTGCGGACGTATTCTGGCTGGTTTTCGTTATTCTTTCTTTATGTTTATTCCTATTTGTTGTTATTAAACAGCACGAAATCAAGAAAGAGCAGGAATATATCATAAAGCTGAATCATGAGATTCTGGATCGCCTTAGGGATCCTAAGTAATATGTTAACATAAATATCCAATTAAAGGGTGTTTTGGTAAAAGGAATCTGCAGAGGTAGGGGATTTTGCAAATAGACTGAGAGGATTTGCAAATAGAACGCTGATCCTGCAAATAGAAAAGCTTTTTTTGCAAACAGAATATCAATCTGCAAATAGATGGAGAGGACTTGCAATTAGAAAGGCTGATTCTGCAAATAGAATTTTAAAACTTGCAAATAGACCACCAGCCCATCTGCTGCTGTCTGCCTTTTTTAGCAGTGCCCTTTAAATAGTATGGGAAACCCGGCTTCCTTGGTGGAGCCGGGTTTTCTTTTTGGCAGACTGCTGGCCGGGGGGGGGGGAAGGGATCTGTAAATAGAACGCTGAATTTGCAAATAGGAAAGCTTTTTTTGCAAATTGAATATCAATCTGCAAATAGATGGAGTGGACCTGCAAATAGAGCAGCTGAATTTGCAAATAGGAAAGCTTTTTCTGCAAATTGAATATCAATCTGCAAATAGATGGAGTGGACCTGCAAATAGAGCAGCTGAATTTGCAAATAGGAAAGCTTTTTCTGCAAATTGAATATCAGTCTGCAAATAGATGGATAGGACCTGCAAATAGAACGCTGATTTTGCAAATAGAACGATTAATCTGCAAATAGAATCTAAAAAATTGTAAATAGACCATCCCATATGCTGCAGACTGGTCGGTTTTTTTGCTGAGATGGATTCCTGTAGAAACTTTAAACATGGTGATATGTATATTTAAAGTATACGAATTTAAAGGAAGGAGATAGTAAGTAAAAAAGAAGGGATTGTCATGAAAAAAATTAAACCCATTAAATTAAGTTCTCATAATCTGGATAGCACAGAAAAATTAACATCAGCCGAAATGGGCAAGCTTTGGGCTACATATATGGGAAACAGTATGGCATCATGTTTTTTAAAGTATTTTCTGCAGCATGTTGAAGATAAGGACATTAAAAGCTTATTGGAAAATGCCTTGCAGCTATCAGAAGAATTTATGGAGACCATTAAAGGTATTTTCAAGAAAGAGGGGTTTCCCATTCCTAATGGTTTTACAGAAGAGGATGTAAATTTAGGTGCTCCCAGACTGTTTATGGATGAATTTTACGTCCACTATTTAAAGTATACGGCAAAAGCAGGATTGAGTATTTATAGCATTGCCCTCCCTCTAATGTACAGAAAAGACGTAAAAGAATTTTTTAGGTATTCCATGGATTCCGCCATGGATTTAATGGAGCAGATTAAAGAGATATTAATACATAAAGGGCTAATCATTAAACCTCCGTTGATTCCAGTTCCTGAAAAAGTGGAAATTGTGCATAAGGATTTTTTGAACGGCTACCTTGGAGATAAACGCCCATTGCATGCAATGGAAATCACTCATTTTTACGATAATATTGAAAATAATGTAACAAGTAAAGCACTTATCATGGCATTTGCCCAAGTGGCAAAGGATGAAAAGATACGCAAATTGTTTGAGCGGGGAAAAGAAATTACCACAACGAATATTGAAAGTTATAGGCAAAAACTGCATGAAGAAGATTTGCCTTCTCCACCTTATCTGGATGACTTAATAACCAATTCCACTTTCCCACCTTTTTCTGATAAAATCATGCTCTTCCATAAGATGGATATGTTTTCAATAAAACTTAGAGCCTTCGGAAATTCAGTGGCAGTCAATGGCCGCCGCGATGTAGGGATGGTTTATTTAAAGGCAACAATGAAAAATTCACATTTTGTTCAGAGTGCTGCAAAAATCATGCTTGAGAGAGGCTGGTTTGAACAGCCTCCAACGGCTGCTGATAGAGATTGATGGTATTTTTGCCTTTATTTCACTAGCGGTTAAAAGTCGCTTTCCCTTGCGTAAGGAAAGCGGCTTTTTTAGTTTGATTTGTTAATAAGCTTTTCACTTAAAATTACGTTGACTATTCAGTTGAACTGTATTATCTTGTTATTAAGTTGAACTATATAGCTGAACTGAATAGAGGATGAGAATATGAAACATAAATTATTACCGCTGTCTGAAACCATGCATTATATTTTATTAGCTCTGCGCGAGCCGCTCCATGGCTATGCCGTCATGCAGAAGATAGAAGAGATAAGTAACGGCTCTGTTATTTTAGCGGCTGGTACATTATACGGTGCGATTGAAAACTTGAATAAGCATGGCTGGATCGAACCTGTTGGAGAGTCAGGCCGGAGAAAAGTTTATAGGATTACTGCGGAAGGAAGCGAAATTTTGAAAATAGAACAAAACAGGCTGCTGCATATTTTATCCCTGTACGAAGGAAGTGAATCGAATGAAGAAATTTAAGATGTTTTTTGATATTGAAAAAGAGGAGCTCTGGCTGAACGAGCAATTGCAAAAAGGCTATCGCTGTACAAATATTAGCGGATTGGGCATATACACTTTCGAAAAAACAGACAACAAATATGTGATGCGGCTCGATTATCAAGATTATTTTTCAAAGAAAAAGTTTGAAGGTTACAAAGGGTTATATGAAGATTTCGGCTGGGTTTATATAAATGGGCCGTGGCTTGGCGGAATTCGATATTGGCAAAAAGAGGATGATGGCCAAAGTCAAATCTTCTCGGATCGCCAATCAGAGAGTCATTATTATAGAAGGCTGATGGGGTATTCATCTGGTTTGGGGATACTGTTATTGTCTTTTTCGTATATGATTTACAAGGATTCAGGCCTATATTTAGCCGAAGGTCTTTGGAGTATGGAAGGTGCATTATTTTGGAAATCCTTTATATTTGAGACTCCATTTGTCCTTTTGAGGCTGCTTCCAGTCTTTATGGCTGTGTTCTTCTGCATCAGTTTCTATAAAGCTTATCGTAAGTATACAATGTTAAATGAGAAATAGTTTACTGTCCCAGGGGGATGGTGGACAATAAACCTGTCCCTTTTTATGACCGAAAATGAAACTTTCCCTTCTGGATATTCGTAAACTATTAAAAGGGGGAACTGGTTTTGGAAGAAAATACCAGTAGGTTTGATTTTTACTCGGCCATAATTATTTCAGTGATAGCGATAGTTTTAATGATCAGGAACATGTTAGCGGACATAGATTTCTTTTCCGTGACCAATGCTTTGGCTGTTTTTGCTCTAGTAGTATCCCTCAGGCAGTTATATACCCTAACCATGTCATCCCGAAAAGGGGAACCATCATGAATTTGTTCACATTGGCTCTGGCCGGATTGAATGCCTTCGATATTTTATTTCAGCTTTTGGCTTTTGCCTTTTTATTGACCATTCCTGGGATCCTTGTCATCTTCTTTTTTATTTTCAAGAGAAGAAACGACAGGTTAAAGCGAATGGAAGAAAAGCTGGATCAAATCCTTTTTAAAATGGAAAGCAAAAATAAATAGGGTTGGTGTATGGCGGGAAGCTGGTGTGCAGAATGAATCTGTGCACTTTTTTTATTAAACCAAAGGAGCTTGTGGAGGTTCGGACACAAAAGACAGGAGAGGACGAGATAGAGTCAGAACCTGGTCTAACTTCGGACACAAAAAACAGGAAAGCGAGAGTCAGAGTCAGAACCTGCTCTAACTTCGGACTCAAAGTGCAGGAAATCGAGAGTCAGAGTCAGAACCTGGTCTAACTTCGGACACAAAAAACAGGAAAGCGAGAGTCAGAGACAGAACCTGGTCTAACTTCGGACACAAAAGGCAGGAAAGCGAGAGTCAGAGTCAGAACCTGCTCTAACTTCGGACTCAAAGTGCAGGAAATCGAGAGATAGAGTCAGAATCCAGTCCAACTTCGGACACAAAAGGCAGGAAGCCTGCATTTAGAGTCAGAACCCGTTGTTAATCTGAAAAAATCCCGTACACCGCCCCTCTGCAAAAAAAACCAACTGTTAAGAAATTTGTAATAACTATATAATGTTTTGTTTAGAATCTTTGTTTATACTTCTTTCAAGACTATCAAGCTGGGTTCAACCCGGCTATTATGATAAAAAACCGGGGTGACTGGATGTCCATAAAAAAACGATTGATTTTATCGAATATAGGGATGGTGCTGCTTCCTGTTGCTTTATTTTTGCTGCTGGAAATGGTCATTGGGTATATATTGTTCTATCCTGTGAAAGGTTCAGTGGATCAGGAGGATCTTGAATTTTTCCGGTCGATTCGGATTTATCTGCTGGTCGGGGTGCTCGTTTTGACCAATGGAATCCTGACTTTCCTTGTTTCGAAAAGCATCATTGCTCCGCTTCTCCGGCTGAAGCAGTCGGCAAATGATATCAGCAGAGGAAATCTGGATACAGAAATAGTGGTTTCCGGGAAAAAGGATGAGCTGAACGAACTGGCCATGGCGTTTGAAAGCATGAGAAGCCGATTGAAGGAAGCCGCAGCGATGCAAAAGCAGTATGAAGAAAATCAGAAGGAATTGATTGCAAGCATTTCCCATGATTTAAAAACTCCTTTAACGAGCATAAAGGGCTATATCCGCGGCCTGGCAGATGGTGTGGCGAATACGCCGGAAAAGATGGAACGATATTTGGGCACAATTGAAAAAAAAGCGGATGATATGGAAGCTTTGATTTCGGAGCTTCTATTGTATTCCAAGCTTGATTTGCCGAATGTTCCTTATGATTTGAGGGAGCTGGATTTAGCGTCCTACTTTGATGATTATCTCGAGGAGCTTCGGTTTAATCTGGCGGGACAGCCTGTCAGTCTCCGTCTTGAGTGCGAGCCGAATCAATCGTATCGGGTACAGGCTGACAGGGAGAAATTGAATCGCGTTGTTGGCAATATTGTGCAGAACAGCTTGAAATACATGAAGGAAGAAAAGAAAGAATTAGTCGTCAGGCTGTCGTCAAAAGCGGAGGACGTCACGGTTGAAATTCAGGATAATGGTGCTGGCGTTTCACGCGAAGAGCTTCCTCATTTATTTGACCGCTTTTACCGTACGGATGTCTCCCGGAATTCTGCCACAGGCGGCAGCGGGCTGGGTCTGGCCATTGTGAAAAAAATCATTGAAGGCCACGGGGGGACCGTTTGGGCAAATGGCGGAACCGGACAGGGGCTTAGTATCTTTTTCACGTTAAAAAAGGGGGGAAGATGATTGGAAAGAATCTTGATCATTGAAGATGAGCCCAGCATTGCTGAGCTCGAACGGGATTACCTGGAACTGAACCATTATGTGGCAGATATTGCAGCAACGGGTCAGGAAGGGCTGGAACGCTTAAAAACCAACGCCTATCGGCTGGTGCTGCTGGACTTGATGCTTCCGGATATGGACGGTTATGAAGTCTGCAGGAAAATCAGGGAGGTTTCAGAGATACCCATTATTATGGTGACGGCAAAAAATGAGGACATTGATATGATCAGGGGATTGGGCCGGGGAGCAGATGATTATATTGCCAAGCCTTTTAATCCCAATCAATTGATCGCCAGGGTGAAGGCGCATATAGTCCGGTATGACAGGCTGACTTCCAGCGGTCCCGGCAAGGACGAAGACATCAGGATTGGGGATTTGATGATTCAGCCGGGTACACGGAAAGTATTTGAGGGCAATCAAGAAAAAATCCTTACGGCCAAAGAGTTCGACCTGCTGCTGTTCATGGCTTCCTCCCCGAACCAGGTCTTCAGCAAAGAGCATCTGCTCGAGCAGGTGTGGGGATTTGATTTCTATGGGGATGTCACAACCGTGACAGTTCATATCAGAAGGCTGAGGGAGAAAATTGAAAAAGACCCATCCGAACCGGATTATATCGAAACGGTTTGGGGCGTGGGCTATCGGTTTAAACGGTAAGAGCGTATAGATTTTCTATGCGTTCTTTTTTTATTTCTGGATTTAATATTTCTGTAAGAATTTGATAAGAGTGCCGTTAGAACCTCTGCTTAGAATGGGTTTTGTAAATGAAACAGCAGAGGAGATGAAAGAAAATGCCAAAAAGAACATTGGCTGAAAATAGTTATATAGGATTGGGCTTGGTATATCTGGGCTGCCTGCTGATTCAGTTTTTGCTGGCGGGGATGTCGATCTTTGGTGATCCGTCCAAATGGGCCGCCCATAAAATGTTGGTGCATTTGTTTGGCTATGCCATTCCGGTGCTGATGATGCTGAGTGCGCTGGCAGGAGGATTTTTTAAAAGGATTTATCAAGAAATGATAGCGGTTTTTCTGCTGCTGTTTGCCATGTATTTCACTGCCAATATGGGCTGGAAAATCAGCTGGCTTGGAGCGTTCCACCCGGTTGCGGGATTACTGTTTCTTGGGGCAGGCGCGGCTGCGGTCCGAAAGGTATGGAAGCCGAAGGAGCCTGTTCGCTCCAAAGAAAAAAACAGAGGGCTGCTGGTTTGGGTATTGGCTGGCGCAGCCGGCGGATTAACAGCAGGTGTTATTTTATCTAATCTGATTGGAAACATTAGTTTCTATTTATTCGATCAGCCAGTGGGGATTAAATTTCTGCCGTTTTATCTGGCTGCCTTATTCGCGGTGATGGTACCTGCCTGGCAGTATAAGAAGAAATAAAAGAAGAAGGAGGAAAAGCAATGAAGCAAAAACTGACATATTTCTTTATGGTTTCATATTTATGGATCACCTTTATTATGCTGGGGGCTTTTATACTGGAGGTATTCATGGTGTATCCGAATATTTTTCATAACGTGCCGGAATCGTTTGAGGTTTCGATGGACTTTATGGAGGCTGCGAGTCCTCATACGTTTTTCCCGCCGCTTGGGTTAGCGAGCTGGATCACTGGGGCTGGGGCGCTGATTCTGGTGTGGAAAATAAAATCTGCCCGAAGCTGGGTTCTGGGAAGTATCCTTGTTATGATTCTCCTGGGGCTCGTCTCCATGATATTTGAATGGCCGCGGAATGAAATAATGTTTATTGATGGGCAGAGTGTTCATTCAGTGGAATTTCTAAAACAGACAGCAAGAGAGTTTCTGATGATCAATTGGATCAGAGTAGCGTGCAATACGATTGGCGCTGTCATGGTGTTTGTGGGATTTTTAAAGTTTTATAAGAACCAATTGCATGAAAGAGAGTAGGCAAATGGAAAGGGACAGGCGGGCCTGTCCCTTTTTTAATCGATTATTTCCCCGCACCAGGGCCAACACGGCGTGTAACTGTATCCGTTTTGGCAGGATCGGTTTCTGAGGTGCTTGTAAATGTAAGGTTTGTCGGTACAGGCTTGGTTTTTGGAATTTTCACGTAAACTGGAACTTCCACTGTTTCCCCGGCTTGCACCTCAATCACATTATGCTCCAGCATGATTTCCCAGCCGGCTTCGTTCTTAGCATTGAGGCGGATAAGATCCGCAGCATTGCCCGTATTGGTTACCTTGAAGGAATAGGCTGCCACCTTGCCTGGAGCGGCAAATTGGACTCTGCTGTTTTCAGCTGAGATGCCTCTTGTGGCCGGGCCTGACTCATCCATATGGCGGACGGCGACACGATAGGAGAGGGCTCCTTCGTTATCAAGCTTTTTATTTAAAATATAAAAGTGAAGACGGTTATGCTCGTCCTTATATTCGCTGACAACCCCATCTGCTGTGCCTGCCTTGAAGAGAGAATCGGAAAGCTGTCTGTAATCCCCTTTTGAATACATAGCTTCTGTTCCGTCAGGGCGTTTAAAGTCAACCTTGTTAATGTCTTCTGCATGAGAGTCGATGACCCAGATATTTGGTGCTGCTTCCGTATTTTTGGTTTTGGCAAGAAGAACGCCGGAATCTGGGGTGAAGGAGTCGAATCCTACACGGTCCACTACTTCCACCGTATAGTTGTTATACCATTTTTCCCCGCGCTGCATGTCCGCACGCCAGTCGTCCTCAAGTGAATTTTTTGGCGTCAGATCTTCCATGCTGATGTTGATGCCGTGAAGGGCATTACGGCCAAACTCTTCACCGGCCGGTACCGCACGTGCCAGGATATCAGTAAAGACAGGTCCGGATTCAGCCAATTCCTCCCGGCTGATGTTCAAGTACTGGTCTTCCGATAAGAAGCCTTGCTTGATTTTGTTTCGGAGCATGTGATGCGCCGGCGCTGATCCGCCCAGGGTAGGAAGGACCATCCATCTTGTATGCGGCCCTGCAGGACCATTGAAGCTTCCGCGGCTCATTAATTCCCATGGTCCGGAATAAGAGCGGGAAACAGGCTTTCCATATGGATTATTGTAGTTATCCCCCAAATTCATAATATGGCCAAATTCATGAGCGAAGGTTCCCATTCCATCGTTTTCACCCTGGATGGAAACACCCCGGCTTGCACTGGACCAGATGCTTTTTGCAGCAAGCCATGAAGTCCAAGGGACATAGCGGGTATTGGCGGAATTCGGGAATCCTTCAAAAGGCGGGCCAAATTCCTTCGCCACATCTTCTGCTGTTTGGAACATCATTTCTCCAAACTCCTGCCAGACACCTGATTCATCATATCCGGCATGCAGGATGAAGGTGAAATCGTAATTTTTGCCTGAAGCTGCGATATCAGCTTGTGCCTTTTCTATTGCTTCAGATCTTAAATTTTTTGCCTGATACTCTTCAGGCATGTTGGATTGCTGCCCAAATTCGTTCAGTCCGTACTGGAATTCATTGTGGTCCATCCGATAGGTTCCGAATGAATCCAGTTCAACAGCCCATTTGCCATACGAATTTTCTCTCCAATATTCATTGATGGTCCGATGATTATTCAGCGGCTGCGGCTTGTTCAGGAAATCCACCCAGAACTGGCCGATTTCATCGCGCGGGATATTGCCGGTGCCAATAGGGTTGCCTGCGACTTCAGATCCTTCCGGCTGGCTTAAAATAAACTCCCGGTCAGGAAAATCGACAATGACAAGAGCTCCCCGTAATACTCTTTCAGGCTCAATATCAGCCGTACGCCAGTCAATTCCCGGCACCGGCCGGTAATCTTCCCAGGTCATATCCTCAGGAAGCTCCCAGGACTGCCCATCTGCGGGTTCCGGGAAATCTTCAAGACCCGGCTTTTCTGCATAAGCCGCAGAAGAAATGGTCATTAAAAGCAATGTAACAAAGAAGATAAAAGATTTTTTCAATTGCCTCATTTTATTTCGCCTCCCTTAATTCTAGTATTATGGTAAATTATACAATTTTGTTTCGGTATTAAAAATATAAAATATTTAAAATATTCAAAATGATAGAGAAGACCTAAGACTGGATTCCTGTAATAACGAAAAGCAGAGGGAAGCGGTAGTCTAAAACTGCTATATTTAAAGAGAAGGGAAGCTTTCTAAGCAGGAGGGACATATGAAATTAACTATCTTTTATTCAATGCCAGGGGATGACATCTTAAAAGGAATCATGCAACTTCATAGGAACATATTCGGCGACTCTGAAGACTTAGTCAGTAAGATGAAAAGCAAATCTCATTTGCTGGTGCAGACAGCTATGGCTGAAGAAAGAGTGATTGGGTATAAAATGGGATATCCCCTTGATGATGATACCTTTTATAGCTGGTTAGGCGGAGTAGACCCTGAATACAGGGAGAACGGGATTGCTTCCATGCTAATGGAAAAGCAGCATGAATATTTAACAGAAATGGGATTTAAGATGGTGCGGACGAAGACGATGAACAAATGGAGAGGCATGCTGATTTTGAATATTAAGCATGGATTTGATGTTATTGAAACTTACACGGATGAAAAAGGACTGCATAAGATCGTGCTGGAGAAACGATTGCAAACTTAAGGCTGCCGAAAAAGGACAGCCTTTCTTTATTTGTTCATGAAATATTCATAATTACCGGAATAATATTCATTCACCCTGTCTTTTTGGGGGTCGCGAACCTATATATATATATGAAAGGGTTGCGATTCTCGAATCTGCCAAACCGAATCTAGCAGAATTCGAGCATTAAAAATAGTGGAGGGATGTATATGAGTTCACTTTTAGTAGATGAAAGGCCTATGTTAATTCTTCCGTCATTGGCGGAAAAGGTGGGATTGAATGAGGCGGTGCTCATTCAGCAGATTCATTATTGGCTTGTGAAGAGCGGGCATGTAAAAGAAGGGCGCAAATGGATTTACAATACATATAAAGATTGGAAGAAGCAGATGCCATTTTGGTCCCATGCGACGATTGGACGTACCATTCGTTCCCTTGAGGAAATGGGGTTTTTGATATCTGCGAATTTTAATGCCAGTAAGATGGATAAGACCAAGTGGTACACGATTGATTATGAAAAAATAGCTGAATTGGAAGCATCACTTGGAGTAGAACATCGAGTATCTCAAGTTGAAGAAATGAATATAACAGATTGCAACCCCGTGGATGACAATGTGCAACAGCCAGTACCAGAGAGTACTACAGAGACAACAACAGAGAAAAAATATATCCCTTATGCTGAGGTTATCGAATACCTGAACAGCCAAACCCATACTGCATATCGGACAGGCTCGAAGAAAACGAAGAAGCTGATCCGGGCCCGGTGGCTGGAGGGATTCAGTCTCGATGATTTTAAAAAAGTGATCGACCTGAAGGCGGAGGAATGGCTGCATGATCCTTACTGGAGAAAGTTTCTGAGGCCGGAAACGCTGTTTGGCTCCCGCTTTGAATCGTACTTGAATCAAAAGCCGCTTGGTAAGCTGCTGCGGGAGGAGGACTTTAACCTTGATGACTAAACGGGATACGTATACGCTGCTAGAGCTGATTGCCGGTTATTACGAGCAGTTTGAGGTGAATCAGCAGAAAATTGATAACTGGCACGAGGTGCTGCAGCCATATGAGGTTGAAGAACTTCGCCTGAATTTGTATCGGCATGTGGAGGTGTCACCTTATCCGCCGAAGATATCGGATTTGGTGCGGAAATCTGCGGCTGTTTCCAGAGCGGTTCCGGATTGCCGGGATACGGCCTATGTTGTGCCGATATCCTGGAAGCCGGCAAGAGAGGAAGTGATTCAGGCAGAGCTGGCGAAAATGCGGGAGATACTCGGAATAGCCAGGGGGGAAGCCTGATGCAAGGTTACGGGCTCTACAGCCAGGAGGCAGAAGAGGCGACAGTGGGAGCGCTGTTTTTGGAGGATGGGCTTATCAAAGACTGTACGCTGCGGCCGGAACACTTTTATTTAGCGAGACTTAAGCGGCTGATGACGATTATCCTGCAGCTTGATGCGAAGGGGAAGCCTGTTGATGTGATTTCAGTTGTGGAGGAAGCGGGCCCTCACAATCTTGAGAGCATTGGGGGAATCGGCTATATCACCCAGATTGCCGGTAGTGTTCCGACAGTGGCGAACTTTACATTTTATCAGGATACGGTTCTTGAATATTACCAGAAGCGCAAGGCTGTCGAAATTGCGGGGCGAATTCAGGAAAATGCGCAGACTGGAGATATCTCCTGTACCTTGAGGGAGGGTATTCAGGAGCTCATGCAGATAGAAGATCACGTTGGTGATGATGACTTGGGGGAGGTTCTGCCTTCTTTGGTGGAGCTTTACGGGGAATCGGAAAAGGATCTGGGGGAAATGACCGGGATTCCGTCTGGTTTTAGGAATCTGGATAAGCTGACCGGCGGATTTCAGGAATCTGATTTGATAATTGTCGGAGCGAGGCCCAGTGTCGGGAAAACAGCCTTTGCTCTAAATATGGCTCTGAACGCGGCTGGTCAGGATGCGGCTCTTATTTTTTCACTGGAGATGTCCAAAAAGCAGCTCCTGAAAAGGATGATCAGCTGCAAAGGGGAAATCAGTTCGATTAAAATGAGAAACCCCAAGCGCTATTTCGGTGAGGGGGACTGGTCTCAATTTTCCGATGTGATGGGGGCGTTTGGTGAGGTGAAGCTGCATATTTTCGACCAGGCGGGAATGGATATCGGGTACATCTGGTCCAAGGTCAGAAAAGCACGCCGGAAGTACGGGGAGGGTAAACGGATGCTGGTGGTGATTGATTATCTGCAGCTGATTGCGGGGGATCCCAGGCATCAGAACCGTCAGGCGGAGATCAGCGAGATCAGCCGGAAGCTGAAGACGATGGCAAGGGATTTGAATGTAGCGGTCATTGCCCTGTCACAGCTGAGCAGGGGCGTGGAGAGCAGGCAGGACAAGCGGCCGATGCTATCAGATTTGCGGGAGAGCGGGCAGATTGAGCAGGATGCAGATGTGATAGCGTTTTTATACCGTGATGATTATTACTATAGGGAATCCGACCGCAAGGATACGATTGAGATCATCCTCGCCAAACAGCGGAATGGGCCGATTGGGACAGTACGGCTGGCGTTTATGAAGGAGATTGGGAAGTTTGGAGATCTGCCGCCGGGGGAGTTAGGGTGAGCGAAGCGAATTGGATGGAATGCACATTTGGCATAAAGAGTTTGAATACATGAGAGGTACTAATCGAGCAAAATAGTTTAGCGAGCGGCATTAATCACGTAAAATAGTGCTCCTCAGATTGGAAGACCGACGACGAGCAACGCAACCGCAACCGATTGGTTCCCCTGATTTTAGCAAAATTATCATGCATTCCCGCCTGACCTGAAAAAGGGACAGCCTCACTGTCCCATCAGGTTGTTCTTAAGTACCCTTCATTTTGGATGTCTATGTTGAATTGGATATCAGATTTCAAGTTTGGATAGTAAATGGACCGCCAGTTTTTCAGCTCTTTTCGGTCGATTTTAGTGCGATACAATTGGCCTAAGCCCAAAATATCTGCTTCGCTTTCCTGGAGTGTGGCTAACATGCTGCTGAATCGGCTTGACAGGAGATGGCTCAATTCTTTCTTGATCATGACACTGGATGTTTTGCCTCTTGTTTCAAGTACGACAACCTTTAGGTTTATTCGGCTCTTCAAAACTGGCTGTTTATCAGTCAAGTCAGTATGGTGGTCCATGGAGTTGCCGATGATCATGACACTTGCGTGATTCAGGACTTCAATTTGTCCATGGGTGCTTTCATTATTAAACGCGTTAAATAGCAGGGTTTCGTCATTACTGATCTGCTCCACCATCTTTCCGTTTTTAATAACGGCAGAGCCTGCTTGTTCGTAAGTTGTCGTTTCTCCCGTCACAATCAGGGGGATAGCTACATCTCGTGTATAGGAATGGATGCTGCGGTAGACTTCCCATATCCTTGTAAGGGCAATCTCCGGATTCCAGCCTGCATTTTTTTCGAAATAATCGAACATGTTGGTTCCTTTAAGATTCTTTGATTCTGAGAGTATCGAAAAAAATTCATCCATGTTCTGGTCACAAATCGTGACTAGTGCTTTTGGTGATACCTCCCGTGATCTCATGAAACCGGCGATGATGTCTTTCATGCCTTTCTCCGCTGTTTTCCGCTCAATCATGATGACTTTTACATGAAGCAGATCTACGCTGGTTTCCATGTTTCGGCTGATGACATCAACCGCGTGGGAAATGGTCTTCCCCGTACCGGATACAATCTTTACTTCCATAGACCCTTCCACAGGCTCAGGGATTTTTAGGAAAACCTTGTATTGATCGTCTTCAACAGTAGAAATGCCAAGGACAACAGGAAGTGTCCGATGATTGATATCCCTAATATCCCAGCAGCCGGTTAATGTCATCATTGCCAGAAGGAGACAGACAGTAATAGGGGCTTTAGATTTTAAATTAAATGGTTTCATTTTTACCCTTCCTCTTCATGCGGCGTCCAAAGAAAAAGATTGAAAATGGAATGGCTATCAAAATGTAGAACCTCAGGAACGTATTCCACCAAAATAATTTCTCGACATCTTTCCAGTCCGGGATTAAAAAACATGAAAAATAGACTGCGGCAGATAGGGCGAGCAACAATTTTACCGGTTTAATGGAAGGAAAGTAATGACTTAAGATTCTGATTGTTTTCCAGGATACAAGGGCAAGGTAAAGCATGATAAAGGAGATGAGGCTTAACAGAAAAAACATCGTGACCCTGTCGAACATCAGCCAATTAATATTAATGGCATCCACTGCCACAACATAGGGCAGGAAGGTTGTAGCTGAGGTGGCCTGCCCAAAAGTCAGGACCGGAATATAGACTGAAAAAAGGAAAAAGGGAATAAGAAAGGCGGCAGCCCATAATACATATTTTCTGTCATAGGAGAAATAAGGCTGGACAAAACCGAGAAACAGAAAGCCTCCGGAAAAAGCAAAAAAGCTTTCCAAGTATGTTCTCTTTATAATGAAACCGAGATCTGCATCTAAAGGAACTAAGTACCTCCAATCCACGTTTTGAAAAGAAGTGAAGAAAATAAAGATGATGATAGGAAGAAATAAAAGGGATAGGAGGAGTCCTGTGCGAAAAATCGTTTCGACTCCTTTGGCTGCTATATAGGTCGAAATAGATATCAATAAGAGCATGATGGCCCATAAAGGAGTGTTTGATAAAAAGACAATAGTAATGATTTCGGCATAGGCCCGTAGCGTAATTAATAAAATCATACTGAAATATAAGAAAACCGGGGCGATAAAAAGGACCGCTGTGCCTTTTCCGATCCCCGCATAGATGCGAATGATGTCTTTTTTCGGAAAATAGCTAAGTCCCTTCATATAAATAGAGATGAAAATGAAATGAATGATCACGCCGACCAGAACAGGAAGCCAGTGGCCCTGTTCTGTACTTGAAATCACATTGCCCGGATACATAAAGAAAATCAGGCCCAAATGGCTGATGATGTACATCAGCATGACATGCAAACTTTTATCCGCCATTGCTTTCATTCCCTTTTACATTTAAGTAGAGATAGGACTTTCCATAGGTATTGAGGCTTGCCAGGTAAGCGCCAATGAAAACCAAGCCGGCAACCAGCCCTAAGATGCCAAATATTGCCGCGAGAAGCACAATGGCGTACTTGAACAGCCGAATGGAGACAGCATTCTGAAACCCGACGATGGTTGAATTGGCAATGGTTGTGGCGGCAAGAATGATGATCAGCAGATTGCTGACTAATTTTGCTTCCACGGCAGCCTGTCCCAGGATAATTCCTCCGACCATTGTAATGGTGGGGCCAATGGATTTCGGCAGCCTTACACTTGCTTCCAGGATTAATTCAAGGATGACAAGCATGAGAATAATTTCTACCAAAGCCGGATAGGGAACCCCTTCACGGCTTTGGGCAACTGATAAAGCAAGCTGAATCTGCAATACTTCAGGGTTGACTGAGACCAAAGCCACATAAAGCCCAGGACTGATCAGCGTCACCAGAATGCCGATGATTCTGATAATCCTAATGGCAAACATAATAGGAAGAGGAAAATTCCGGTCATTTTCAATAGCAAACATATCCCAGAACAGACTTGGGAGAATGAGAGCAAAAGGCAATCGATCTACGAACAGAACGACTTTTCCTTTTTTCAGATTCTGAACCGCATGATGGGGCAGCTCAGTCGTATTAAACTTTGAAATCGCATTCCAAGACGGAAACCCCAGCATTTTGGCAATCCCCTGCAGATCACATGCTTCCATTTGGATATTTTTTTCAATATGATCACGAATGCTGTTAACCAGATTCACATCCGCTTGGCCGTCTAAATACAGCAAGGATAATTTGTTTTTGCGGCTGCAGCCGGCTAAAAAAGAGTCGATTCTGATTTCGTCTGAATTCATCAGTTTTCGGACGATGCCGATATTAGTATCGATTCCTTCTGTAAAGGAATCCAATGCCCCTTGAATAACATTTTCATTTGTGGGTGAATCAATCGAACGATCGAGCATAGCGGATACAGGCTCCATAATGATAAAACGGTCGGTGTTTTCAAAATGGATTACCAGCTTGCCTTCATAAATGGATGAAATGGCTTTTTGGACATCCCCTTCAAACACTTCCCCAATGGCCCGCCATAAATCCTCAGCAGGCTGATTCTGCAAAAGGATACTCTCCGCATGTTTGTGAAGCACCGTTCTCGTTTTAATAAAATCGATGAGTGTATTAAATCCCAGCAGCATCACGGCAGAATCGGCTAGATAGTCCCTTTGAAGATGAAAATCTCCGTTGTTCCCAAGCTCTGCTTTTATTTCATTAATAAATCGATCCATTGCGGGTTACCCTTTCGTAAAGACATAAATATTATTAACTTTCGCTTGCTGGAAAATTTTATTCCTAAAAAATTTATTTGGAGTTTTAGCCCTCGGCTAAAAAAGAGAGGGGTGGACATCTTAAGCCTTTAAAGTGTTAATATAGGCGACTTTTCATAAGTGAAATGTCCAGTGAATGGCAATAATCAATCCAACTATCCCCCTCAAATCAGCCTGCCGCAAACAAACAGCCTCTTAATCCCGCTGGTCATCAAGAGAGTTCCGCCACCCAAAAAAGGAATTATCAAAACCAGGGAGGAATAAGTAATGCGGGAGGAATGACAATGAGAATTATCGCAGTTCACGAACATCCTCATTTATTGGATAGCGCAGTTCAATTTTTCTGGGAGAAGTGGGGAACAGAAGAAAACTTCACTTTTTACCAGGATTGCATGATTCACTCCGGGAAAACTGAGGACGGGATTCCGAGGTTTTATGCAGCCATCCAGGATGAGCAATTCATTGGCACGTATGCATTAATCCGCAATGATCTTAATAGCCGGCAGGATGTGCATCCGTGGCTGGCATGTCTGTACATTGACCCGGACTGCAGAGGGAAGCAGTTTGGCGCCCGGCTGCTTGATCATGCTATTGAAGAAGCGGCGAACCTTGGATTTAAAAAACTCTATCTTCAGACGGATTTGGAAGGGTATTATGAAAAATACGGCTGGACGCATCGAGGAGAGGTGTACGGGGCGGGCGGCGGCTCCATTCCCTTTTATGAAAAGGGGACAGGGACTTAAAAAGAAACGCTCAGGAAGAATCCTGAGCGTTTTGCTGAATGCTTATGATCTTTTTCCAAAAAACGTACCGGTCACTTCCTGTTCCTGCAGGGATAGAAGCTCGGAGACGGTAATGAATTCGTAGCCCTCTTTTTCCAGGTACTTCAGCAGGTCTGGAAGTGCTTGAGCAGTTGGCATATGGATGTCGTGCATTAAGACGATTGAGCCTGGCACGGCATTGGCCTTCACAATTTTTTGAATCGATGAAGCGTTTAGTGTTTTCCAGTCAAGTGAGTCGACAGACCAAAGAATAAGCGGTGTATGGGCCATTCCGGCAATTTTTTTCACATCTTCATTCATGGCGCCATAAGGCGGACGGACGGTTGCGGGAAGCTGGCCGCTTGCTTCCTTGATTTTGGCGCTGGCCTCTTCCATTTCTTTGCGGATTTCTTTTTCGCCGAGAGAAGAAAGGTCCGCATGGCTGTCACTGTGATTTCCGATTTCATGGCCTTCCGCAGCCACTTGGCTTGCGAGTGCAGGATAAAATTGCGCCTGACTGCCAAGCATATAAAAGGTAGCCTTTGCGTTATGCTTCTTTAAAATATCCAATATAAGCGGTGTGACTTTCGGGTGCGGCCCATCATCAAAGGTAAGAGCAATATACTTGCCGTTTGGATCAAGTGGAGCTGCTTCCTGTTCTTCGACTTCGGGTTCAGGCAGCTGGATGTCAGGGAGCTTCAAATGCAGGGCAATTTCATCCTTTAAGAGGGGACGAATCTGTTCGATTGGAATTTTCACCTTGACCGCTCCGGCTGCACCGGCAGCAATTTCATATTCGTTAAAATAAAGCGTGAAATTCTTGCCGCTCAGTGACCATTTCCAGCTCGACGGATTTTCAAGCGCTTCTTCAAGCATGTCATCAAACAGATAGTCCTGGAGTTCTTCCTTCTGGCCAATTTGGTTTTTTATCATCGTCCTGAGTGTTGTCAGTGACTCCTCATCCATATGGAAAACATCGGCAAGCTGCACCATTTTCTGATTCGCAAGGTCAATCGTGAACGTTTTGACCGCGGCCTGCCCATTGGCGCCGCCGGTGTACTGGTAGGCTTCAAATACCAGGGTGTACATGGTATCGGAGGCCTTTTTCGGCTCAGCTTTGATATTGAGATGGGCACGGAATTCTTCGCTGTCCAGCACTTGCCGGTTTGCCTGCACAAGTTCCAGGAATTCCATTTCCTGAGCCTGAATCCACTCTTTCATGGGTTTGTTTAAATTCTCAATTTTAGTTATAGGAGTACTGATCGCAAGGGTATAAGATTTCGTTTCCTTTGTCCGGGTTTCTAGGTTTAATCCGGGGAAAGCTGCCGGGGAAGTTGTTTCTGTTCTGGAAAAGGCCTGCAGGCTGGTGTCAGCTCCAGAGCTGATGAAAAAATAGATGCCCATAATGAAGAGGCAGAATACTGCCCACGAAGGCCATTTTAACCGCTTAAACAATGATATCTGTCCTTTCCTGTCTGTAAAATTATGACTCTCCAAAGATATAATTATATCAGGAAATCTTCGGGATGGAGAAAAATTCACCATTTACTTTTTAAAAAATATAGTATAGAATAACACTTTAATCCGACTAAAAAGATAAGAAAAGGAGTGAATGAGGTTGGCTCAAGTAGAAGGTAATAGTAAATCATGGGTTTCGGCACCAACAACAGTTGTTTCAAACTTAAATCCGATTCAAAAGCCTTTCGTTGCAGCTGGTGTTCTTGCAGCTATCATTTTGTTCATTTCCATTATAAATACAGCGAACATGACGCAGGGAGTTCTATTTATTATTGGAATAGCACTTGGCATGACTTTGCTTCATGCCCGCTTTGGCTTCACATCTGCATTCAGGCGCTTTGCAAGCGTAGGGAACGGGCAGGGCCTGCAGGCGCATATGCTGATGCTGGCAGTTGCTTCAGCTTTATTTGCGATTATTTTAAGCACAGGCTTCAGTTTTACAGGAATTGAGCCTAAAGGATATGTGTCTCCTGTAGGAGTCAGCGTCCTGTTTGGTTCCTTTATTTTTGGAATAGGGATGCAGCTTGGGAATGGCTGTGCATCCGGTACTTTATATTCTGTAGGCGGAGGGCAATCCTCCATGATCCTGACACTGATTTCTTTCATCGCTGGTTCCACGATTGGAGCGTACCACTTCTCATTTTGGATGGAAGAAACACCGTCATTGCCGCCAATCTCCCTGGCTACCTCTACGGGACTCGGATATGGCGGGGCATTGGTGGTCCAGCTTGCTTTGTTTGCATTGATTTATTGGGTGACCCTGCAAATTGCGAAAAAGCGCAAAGCACCAATGATGAAAGCTTTGCCTACAATGGCTGGGTGGAAAAAAATCCTGCGAGGCTCATGGCCATTGTTCACAGCGGCAATTGTATTGGCGCTGCTGAATGCACTGACTTTGACTGTCCGCGGAACGCCTTGGGGCATCACATCCGCGTTCGCGCTATGGGGCGGAAAAACGCTGATGGCAATGGGAATCGATGTAACATCATGGGGATACTTTGCATCAGATCCGAACTTAGCGGCATTGAAAAATACAGTGCTTGCTGATTCTACAAGTGTTATGAACTTCGGCATCATCCTGGGTGCCTTTATTTCAGCGGCATCACAGGGAACATTCAAGCCTGGGAAAATTAAGCCGGGTGTCGCAGGTGCTGCGATTGTCGGCGGACTGCTGATGGGATATGGTTCCCGTCTTGCATTCGGATGTAACATCGGCGCCTACTTTGGCGGAATTGCATCCTTCAGCCTGCACGGCTGGGTATGGGCGATTATGGCCATGCTTGGAACAGGTGTGGCGTTGTTCATCCGTCCGCTGTTTGGATTGAAGAACCCGAAATCTACAGATTCGGTTTGTTAATGGATAGCCTGGTGCTCTTGATGAGTGCCAGGCTTTTTTTTAGTTAAAACTGGCGGTAAGCTCCTGCCTATTCCCTCCCTCAGATTCGACTTCAGCAAAGCTGGCGAAGCTCACACTTACAAGACTTTCCTCCTATTCCTTCTAAAAAACATTTTTTGAAAAATATTGAATTTTAGGAAAAAGTAATCTATTAATATTTCTGCTCTCGAAATATAATGAGTGGCAAATAGTAGAGGAGGGATTATATGAAAAAGAAAAAGCTTCTCAGACCTGCAGCTGTGTTAGCGGTCATTTCTATGACTCTATCATCACTTGCCTACACGCCTTCAAATGCAGCTGCGAAAGAAGAGCCTGTACAGGCAGCACAAATCGAGGATGTAAAGTCTCAGCCAATTTATTCATATGAAGAGGCGATTCGTGAGACGATCTATGTCGAGTCCACACTTGATTCGGATGAAAACGGAAAAGCAGACCGGATTGCCGTAGATATCATCCGTCCGAAAGAAACAGAAGAAGGATTGAAGGTTCCCGTGATCATGGATGCGAGCCCGTACTATGAGAGTCTTGGGCGCGGAAATGAAAGTGAAGTGAAAGACCGGGACAAGGATGGCGTGAACGAGAAGTTTCCTCTATTTTATGATAATTATTTTGTTCCAAGAGGGTATGCTGTAGCATTGCCCGAGATGGTTGGAACGAACAATTCTGATGGCTGCCCGACAACTGGCGGATATGAAGAGATTGAGAGCATCAGAGTAGTAATTGACTGGATGAATGGCAGAGCAAAGGCATGGGATCAAGATAATAACGAAGTGAAAGCAGAATGGACAACCGGGAATGTAGGCATGATTGGAAAGTCCTATGATGGTACACTGGCAAATGGGGTTGCCGCTACAGGAGTAGAAGGCTTAAAGACCATTGTTCCAATTGGCGCCATAAGCAGCTGGTACAATTATTACCGTTATGAGGGACTTACATATTACAACAACGGGCCAGGCGGCCTGGCCAGCAGAGTTGCAAGCAGCTCCCGCAAAGAGGCCTGCAAGCCGGTGTTCGATCGCTTGAACTCAGAAGCGGATGATCCATCAGGCGATTATAATGATTTTTGGGATGAACGAAATTACGTGAAAGACGTTAAAAACGTAAAAGCAAGTGTGTTTGCAGTCCATGGATTAAACGATTACAATGTGAAAATGAATCACCTTGCGGACTGGTGGACAGCACTTGCGAAAGAAGATGTACCGCGTAAATTATGGCTCACTCAAACCGGCCATGTCGATCCATTTGACTTCCGCAGGGCAGAGTGGGTTGATACCCTTCACCGCTGGTTTGATTACTGGCTGATGGATATGGAGAATGGCATTATGGATGAGCCCGCTGTTGATATTGAAAGAGGCGCGGATAATTGGGAAACTCAAGCTTCCTGGCCGGATCAAAATGCGGCAGATGTCAAGATCCGTCTGGCACCAGGCGAGAATGACCAGACAAATGGCACGCTGACAACAGGATCTGTGAAGGGCAATTTTAAACAATCTTTTACAGATAACCCAACCCAAACGGAGCAGCAGATGGTCACGAATGAAACGGCTGTCAAAAGCGATCGCCTGGCATTTTTATCTCCACAGCTTAAAGAAGACGTCCGTTTGAGCGGCATACCTGAAATTTCACTTCGGGCAAAGGTAGATAAAGAAGACTCCAACTTAACAGTTCTCATTGTAGACTATGGAACAGATACCCGCATCAATCATGAGGGTCCAGGAGAGGGTGTCCGGACACTTGATACAGAAACCTGCTGGGGAGAAAGCAGTTCAACAGATGATGCCTGCTACAAAGAAACAGAGAAAACCACTCACACAGCACCATATGAAGTTGTGACAAGAGGATGGTTTGATCCGCAGAACTGGAAAACGATTGAGCAGGACGACCCTTTAAAAGAGGGCAAGAATTATAAGTTTGAATGGGGTGCTTTGCCCGAAGACTACGTATTTAAGGAAGGTCACCGAATTGGCATCATCATCGCCGGAAGTGACCGGAGACGTGCCATTCCTTCAACAACAGGCGCGACATTTGAAGTAAAAATGGGGCAAAGTTATATCAGTCTTCCTGTTGTGGGCGGAAGAAAAGCGGTTGGATTTTAATAGAATAGAAGAGGCGGGTCTGCAGCAAGTGCAGACTCGTTTTTTATTTAAGATGGACAATTGTTTATGTAAATTCCATTTCATAACAGAGTTCTTCCTGCTGTGTATCTTCAAACCACTTCATGCCGGCCGCAGTCATGCCGATTTTTTCGAGCACCTTTCCGGATGCAGGGTTGGCCGGATCCACTGCCGCGGATATTTTCCGCACATTCAGGCCACTTTTCCTTAAAGCGGCCACGCACGCAGCCGCAGCTTCAGTAGCATACCCCTTGCCCCAGTAATGCTGATTAAAATGATAGAGGAGCTCGACTTCGTGTTCATTTTCAGTCGGGTTAAACCCGCAAACCCCGATGGTGGAGGAGGATTCTTTTAGCAAAACAGTATAAACAGAGTAGCCTTTTTCATTCTGCAGCCTCCGGTAAAAGTCAATGGAGCGCTGGATTCGGCTTTTTGTACTGGCACCGCCGCAGTGTTTCATTACCTCAGGACTGCCCCAAATCTCAGAAATTGCATCCAGGTCATCGGCCTGCATGGTCCGGAGCTGGAGCCGGTCTGTTTCAAAAGGAATGGCCATTCTATTCACCTCTCGCAGTTTCGTCTTCTATGAAAATATTATAAGATAGAGTGAGGAAAAAAGTTAGGAGTTTTTGTTATGCACGTACTCTATAAATCTTTGATTTTAGGAATAGCTGCCGGCATCCAGGGAATCGCGATGACCTTTTTCTTGTTTCCGCATTTTATCCCTTCCGGCGGAGCGGCGAGTCTGGCAGTTTTATTCAATTATCTATTGGACACCCCTTATTCGGTGACATTGTGGATTTTGAATGCGGGCCTGCTGCTGGCAGCGGCCAAATGGCTCGGGAAAAGCAGTGTGATCTGGACGCTGTTTTGTGTTTCGGTTACTTCGGTTACGATTGATTTTCTGACTCCATACATAACGGAACCGCTGAATCCGGTTCTCATGGATCTTTTGCTTGGAGCAGCAGTCTTTGGAGTTGGAGTCGGCATCTTATTCCGGATGGGCGCTTCGTCAGGGGGCATGGATATCCTGGCGTTAATCATTTCCAAAGCAAGAGGAAGTGCGCCGGGACGGACGCTGTTTTACATAAATGGCAGTCTGCTTTTGCTTACAGGGGTTGTCGTGGACTGGAAGGTTATTGTTTATGCGGTGATCTGCCAGATGATCGGGACGCGGATGATTGATCTCATTTACAAGCTTGAACTTGATATAAGTAGTAAAAAGGCCGTTAATTGACGGCCTTTTACTGTGCTTTTGATCATTTTATAGGTCAATCGGCCAGAATTACATTTTATCTGCCACTCCGCTTCACGTTGATTTGCGGCAATGGCACAGTGCAAAATAATTTAATATAATACTCTCCACAAATAAAAAGTAGCATACGCTTCCCAATTCTCCCATCGAGCTGAATATTTCAGGATTTCCTCTCTCGCGGGTTTCCTTTCAGAGCCTGTGATCACTTTGATCGCATTATGCAGGCCGACATCATCGATAGGAAAAGCGTTCGGGAAGCGCAGGCACCGCATGAGGACATAATGCGCGGTCCAGGGGCCGATGCCGCGTATTCGCGTTAGTTTTTTTTCTGCAGCTTTTACATCGCCTTTAAGCAGGTCCTCTTTCGACAGCTCGCCGTTTGCAATTAAGCGGGCTGTGTCTATCAGATATTCGCATTTTTTTACGGTCATTTTTAAGTCGGCCAGATCTTCGATGGTTAACCGGGCAATCGTTTCCGCTGCAGGGAAGAGCCAGTATTTGCACCCGCCGTTTTCCAGCGGCTCCCCATATTTTTCAACGAGCCGCCGTTTTAGTGTATATGCATATGTAAGGTTAATTTGCTGTCCGAGGATTCCCCAGGCCAGAGCCTCGAATAAATCGGGAATTCCCATAACTCTCAGTCCGAAAAATTGCTCAGCAGGCTTTTTAAGCAAGGGATCCTTTTTCGCCATTTCATAGAATGAAGTCAGGCCGGTTCCCAGGTCGAACCAATCATGAATATATGCCGCAATCTCCGCTTTCATTTGATGCGTGACAGGCTTATGAATCCTGACAGCCAGGAACTGATCTGACTCACCGCTTATTTCTAGCAGCAGCTTTTCATCTCTGATGGAAATAGCGCGTCTAATGGCCTCGCCGGAAATCTCATAAAGGCATTCATTTGCAGAACGTGACAAGTATCGCAGGTTTTCGGAAAAGCTGAATTCAGGCGGAGTGAAAAGCACCAGACCATTTTCAGCATCTTTCCAGTTAACAAATTGAAAGCTCATTTTGATTCCCCCTTTTCTTTATTGTAAGTCCTCAGGATTACGTTATCTTGCGTTTTTATATAGGAAATGGCTGATGATGAGTATTTTTTGTGTATACTTTTTAGCAGAGGTGAGCGCATGTGGCTTATGAACAGATTCCGGAAGAATACTGGACTGCAATAAAGGATTGCGATAAATCCTATGACGATCTCTTTCTTTATGGCGTTAAAACGACAGGAATATTCTGCAGGCCATCGTGCCGATCGAGAGTCCCGAATATCGGCAATGTCGCTATTTTTAAAAATGCTGATCAAGCAATGGCGGAAAATTTCAGACCGTGCAAGCGCTGCAGACCAGAAGGCCTCAGCCTGCCAGCAGAAGAATGGGTTAAGCAAATAACCGGGTGGATCGATCAGCATTATAAAGACCCGATTACATTGCATCAATTGGGGGATCTGTTTCATGGAAGTCCCTATCATTTACAGCGGGTGTTCAAACGGGTCACCGGGAAGTCGCCCACAGAGTATATTCAGGATATCCGGCTCGAAAAAGCGGTTCATATGCTGGAGACTGGGGAGCATTCGATTGCCGATGTCGGTGCATCAGCAGGATTCCCCAGCACCCCTTATTTTATCTCTTTATTTAAAAAGAAGCTCGGCACAACCCCTGCAGCATATAGAAACAAAACAAGGGAGGAGAAAGAATGAACATTGAATGGGCGAACCTGCAGGAAGGGGAATGGAGCCTTTATCTGGCGAAAACAGAAAAGGGTCTCTGCTATATTGGATCTGACCCGGAGTTTGAGGAATTTGAAAGTTCCCTGAAGAAATATATCCCAGCTGCAGTGCTTGCGGAAAATAAAGATGCATTGCAGCCATACATGATGGAGATAAAGGAATTTCTTCAGGGAAAAAGACAAGTTTTTTCAATGGACCTTGATGTGAAAGGGACTCCGTTCCAAGAAGAAGTCTGGGAGGCATTAGCACAGATTCCTTACGGGAAAACTGTCTCCTATTCGGACATTTCCGCGCGAATAAACAGGCCGCAGGCAGTAAGGGCAGCAGGGAAAGCAATCGGTGCCAATCCACTGTTAATCGCGGTCCCATGCCATCGTGTCATCGGCAAAAATGGTGCGATAACCGGCTACCGAGGGGGCATTGAAATGAAGCAGACTCTGCTTGAATTGGAGAAACAAGGCTGAAGAGATGCCTCTTCGGCTTTTATTTTTTCTGCAGCTGGAGCGTCATAATTAAAAAGGGAACTTTTTCCTCCCGTATCCGTAGAAATAGTTAAGAGAACACAGTGGTTGTGCAAAGGCGGAGGAGGGAAGGGTATGTATGACATTGATCCAATGATCTGGCCTAAGTTATTACTCTGAGTAGCGATTGTCGGAGCATCTATGTATTTCTTCGAATTGGGTTTAAGAAAATGGCTGAAGGTTGAGAAAAAGAAATTTTTTTCATATAACCATATCAATGAAAACATAAAAAGGTGGATTGGACCATTCGAATAGGGTTTTTAGTGGCCATCCTGGGCGGAGGCGCTTTTAACATGACGAGGGATCCGATGGAGTGGCTCTGGTTTTTAGAACCATGGTTCCTGCTCTTTATTTTTATCGGTGTTTCAGAAAGCGCCAGGGCTTTAATGGAGTGGAAGTATGCCGAAAACCGCAGGGCTTATATGGTGACCATTATTCATCTGGTCTTTGTTTTAGTTTTGTTATTGACAGTTATTAATACTGATTTTTTCTGGATGTTATAGGTTGAATCAGCTATCAAACAGTCACTGAATTCCGGACCGAAAAACTCCCGGCGGTCCTTGTCTTTTTTTTAGCGGTTAACTTCTTTTTCGAAAAGCATTTGGAATCCGTAATTTAATAATGCCAAAGCATAATACATAATAAACAATCCCACTGAGTTTAATTTATTTAACTTATAATGGCCAATTTTTTGAAACAGTGCACTCAAAGGAAAAGCGAATAAGAGATCCATGATGAGATTGCATAAGGCATAGATCGAGAATTTTCCATATGTAAAATGGAATACCCACAAGTTAATGGTGAAAAATGGCCCGTAGATGAAAGCAAGGTCATCAAATATAAGAAATTTAGTGCCGCCCTTTACATTCCACCATTTAAAGATGAAGTTAAGAAGAGAAAGTATCAGCAAATTGCCTGCGCAGAACAATGTAACCGGCAGATACCTTTTTAATGATTTCTTTGGAAGAAATTTAATAACTAAAGCCCATAAGATAATTGCATTGACTATTCTAAAGAAACTTGCCATCCGGATGCCACCCCCATTTATTTCATTATCATGTGACATTTGGATTTTTTTATTCAGTTTAGAATTCCCGATTCATTGTCCAATCTATCATCCCTCATAGTTTCGGATTATAATAAACTAAAGCATGATCAGGGGGGATTAAAATGCAAAGCATCACCTGCGAAAAAAGATCCTATTCCAGAGAGTTTCATTCGCACCAGCATGAGTTTGGCCAGTTTCTGTTCCCCTTGCAGGGCTCCCTGGATATCCAGACGAAATGGCAGGAAATCAAGCTTGACCCCGAGCATTGTTTTTACCTTCCGCAAGGGGTTGATCATAATTATCGGTCCATGGACCGGAATGAATTTTTGATCCTGGATATCCCGACGGTCTATTTGCCGGAAGAGACCAGCAGCATGTATATTCAGCTGAACCAGCAATGGTCTTCGATCCGGTATTTGCTGCTGGAAGAGGCGGGGAATCAGGGGAATGCATCCTCCCTGGCAGATTTGACCAGGTATGTGGCCAGTAAACTGCAAATCGCCAAGCCCCCATCGATTGACTATATTCATAAGCATTTTAAGGAGTCCATCCGATTAGAGACTTTAGCGCAAATCGAACATTATCATCCAGCCTATTATTCCGCATGGTTTAAGAAGAAAACCGGAAAAAGCCCGAAAGCCTATATATCTGATCTTCGATTGAGAGAAGCGAAGCATTTATTAATGACAACCTCCTGGTCCATTTCGGTGATCAGCGGGGAATTAGGGTTTGAAAATTCTTCCTCTTTTACCCGCTGGTTCAGCCGCTGTGAAGGGGCAGCACCACAAAAGTACAGGATCCTTAAGAATGGATAAAAGGGATATTAAACTTGGTAAAGAAAATTCACTTGGAATTTTCTAAGATAAGTTTAATGAGGTCCTTTTATCTTTTTTATTGAGGTGAGAAAATGAGTGTGAAAATAGCTCCGTTTTATATACTGCTTGCCGGAGTGCTCTGGGGGACCACGGGTACCACGCAGGCATTCGCGCCAGAAAACGCACACCCGATTGCCATCGGGGCTGCCCGTCTGGCGGCAGGCGGTTTATTTTTATCATGCATGGTTCTGATGGCGGGGAAATTGAACCTGAAAAATTGGCCTATTAAGAACACCCTTTTGGCTTCACTTTGTATGGCGCTGTACCAGCCATTATTCTTTTCAGCGGTCACTCTTACAGGGGTAGCCATTGGGACCGTGACAGCGATCGGGAGTGCGCCGGTCTTATCGGGTTTTCTTGAATGGCTCTATTTAAAAAAACGCCCGTCTGCCATTTGGTGGTGTTCTACCTCCCTGTCCATTTTGGGATGTGTTTTGCTTTTCATGAACAAAAATTCGGTTCATATGGACCCGATTGGCCTATTAATGGCATTGGGGGCTGGTTTAACATTTGCAGGCTATACGCTTGTCAGCAGGGATCTGGTTGAAAGTTATTCATCCCTCTCAGTCGTTGCCGTTGTGTTCACACTAAGCGCCATCTTTCTATCGCCATTCTTATTTATTTTTGACATGTCCTGGCTTGCGAGTGGTCGGGGGTTGACTGTCAGCCTGCACCTGGGGATTCTGGCTACGGGATTTGCCTATTTCCTTTTTTCAAAAGGGCTTGTCCATGTTTCCTCTTCAACGGCTGTCACACTTGCACTGGCGGAGCCTTTAACTGCAGCATTATTAGGCGTTTTTCTATTAGGGGAATCTTTAAACATGACTTCCTGGCTGGGGATATTCCTTTTGCTGCTTGGAATTGGCGTATTGATAGGGTCCTCAAAAGTTTCTGGAGGACACCTTGAGCCTGGGGTGGTTCAGAAACATTGAGCTTCAAATAAAAAGCCTGTCCGGACCAGGGATTATCGAAAATCCAATTAATCTAGTATTATATATAGTAAATAAACAAAAAGGGGAAATACACAGTGGATATACAGAAAATCATTACAACACGCCGCAACATAAAAAAATTCAAATCTGATAAAGTAGAGCATAGTTTAATCACATCCTGGCTGGAGGCTGCAAGCATGGCACCCAACCATAAAATGACGGAGCCTTGGGAAGTATTATTTGCTGGTCCGGAAACAAGAGCCAAGCTGAATCATAAAACCGATTTCGGCGGTGCCCCTGTTGTGCTGGCGATTCTGTCCAAACATGGAGCAACAGCTCTTGAGCGAACAGAGAATATGGCTGCCGTATCCTGCTTTATCCAGAATTTTATGCTGATGGCTTGGGAATCAGGAGTGGGGACATTCTGGTCTTCTCTGGGGACTTCAGCTAAAGCCAGATTAACTTTAAATGTCCCTGATGATTACGATGTAGTCGGTATTCTGGGAGTAGGATTCCCTGAGGAAGTGCCAGAAGCGAAGGAACGTACACCGATTGACAGGAAAATAAAGCATTTATCATAAGTATTTTAATAGGGCGCCTATCTCATTGGATGGTGCTCTTTTGTTAAAATATGGTATAATTACGAAGTAGTAGATTTCTATCTTACAAGAGGAGTTCATATGAAAATCATCCAGGCTATTATAATCATATTAATATGGGCGATTCCTATTTTCAGTATAAGAAAAACTTATAAAAAAATGGATTATGAAGAAAAGCAGGATGTTAAAGATGAGTTGAAGAACCCCTCGTTCCTTCTGTTTGTTTTCACCTGTATTGGTTTTCAGGTGTTGATTACCGGCAATATCTCAGAAATAAAACTCCTGCAGCATATAGGCGCAGGCTTAGTGTTCATCGGATTCGTTTCTGGATGTTTGGGCGCTTTCAGACAAAGATACTTTAAAAAGGGCATTGGGTTAATGTTAGCAGGCGGTATTGGAGCAGTGATTTATTTTATCTAATGTTTGTTCAGAAAGGGGTGCACACGCAGCTCTTTTTTTCACGTCCTCCCTATGGCATAATTTTCTAAGACAAAGGAGTGAGAGGATGCAGAAAGTATTTATTATTGAGGATGACCCGAAAATTGCGGAGCACCTGCAATCTTATTTAGTGAAGTATGGCTACCAGGCAGTTATGGCGGAACAGCTCGATGATGTAATGGCAGAATTTCATAAGCAGAAGCCGGATCTTGTCCTTTTGGATATTAATCTTCCGAGCTTTGACGGGTATTACTGGTGCAGGCAAATCCGAAAGGAGTCCATTTGTCCGGTCATCTTTATTTCCGCCCGGGTAGGGGAGATGGACCAGGTAATGGCGCTTGAAAATGGCGGGGATGATTTTATCACGAAGCCGTTTCATCCGGAAATTGTGATGGCGAAAATCCGCAGCCAGCTGCGCCGGGCATACGGGGAGTATGCCTCACAGGCACAGGAACGGATAATTGAGATAGAAGGATTAAAGCTGTTTCCGGAAAGAATGGAACTCACATTTCGTGATAAAACGGTCCAGCTGTCAAAAAAAGAAGCGGATATTATCGAAAGTCTACTGGAGCGGCACCCGCGTGTGGCAGGGCGTGAGGATCTTCTTGAAAAGCTGTGGGATGAGCAGGTTTATGTGGATGAAAATACACTGAATGTAAATATGGCAAGGGTAAGAAAAAAATTTGAGGCAATTGGGCTTTCAGGAGCGGTCGAAACTGTGAGAGGGGCAGGCTATCGTTTGATTGTTACCTGGTGAAAGGCTGGAGAGACATGAAATTATTTTTTAAAGAGCATGCGCTATTAATTGCTGTACAGATTGTTCAATTTTTTGTGGTTCTGGCTATTTACTGGCTTGATGGCTATCAGCGTCTATTGCCGGCTCTCTATGGCATATTTCTCGGACTATTCTTTCTCACGGCTTACCTTGCCTACCACTATTTTAGCCGCCGCAAGTTTTATAAGAGGCTGACAAATGAGCTTTCTTCTCTTGACGATTCCTTTCAAACAACAGAAAACTCCCCCATCTCCATGGCGCTTGATGAACTGCTGAAGGCCCAGTATAAACATTATCAAACGAGAATAAAAGCGCTGGAATCCAGGCAGGATGAGCACCTGAAGTTCATGGATCAATGGGTTCATCAGATGAAAACACCGCTTTCTGTCATTGAGCTGATTGCACAAAACCTGGATGAACCGGATTCATCCAGCATCCGGGAAGAAACAGACAGGATGAAAACGGGCTTGAACACGATCCTTTATATGGCGAGACTTCGGACAATCGAACAGGATTTTCATATCAAACCTGTACACTTATCGAAAATCATTCATGAAGTAAATGGCGAAAACAAACGGTTTTATATCCGGAACGGAGTGTATCCGAATCTTCTGCAGGAAAAAGAAAACATAATCGTGGAGACAGATGAGAAATGGCTGTTCTTTATGCTTTCTCAGCTGATCCATAATGCGGTCAAGTATTCCAGGGGAAAGAGCAGCAGGGTTGATATTTCCGTCTATGAAAAAGACGGGGAAGCTGTCTTAGAAGTGAAGGATTTTGGCGCCGGCATTCCGGAAGCGGATAAGCGCCGTGTGTTTGAACCTTTTTATACCGGTGAAAATGGGCGGAAATTCAGAGAGTCCACAGGTATGGGGCTGTACTTGACGAAGGAGGCGGCCGACTACCTTGGCCATCGGATTGAACTGGAATCCACACTTGGTGAAGGGTCTCTTTTCCGGCTGATTTTCGGAAAAACACAGAACCTTACAATCTTGTAAGGTAAGTGAAAGAAAAATCGATTTTTGGAACTGGGAATAGACGATATACTGATCACAAGTCAACAGAATGTGAAAGGAGAACTTGTGATGCTAAAAGTAAAACAAGTAAGCAAGATTTATGAAGGAAAGATCGCCTATCGTGCGTTAACCGATATTAACTTAACGATTGAAGAAGGGGAGTTTGTCGGAATCATGGGTCCTTCGGGAAGCGGGAAAACGACGCTGCTGAACATGATTGCCACCATTGATGAACCGACCACAGGGGAAATCCTGATTAATGAAAGAAATCCACATGTCTTAAAAAAAGAGGAGCTTGCTCAATTCCGGCGCCGTGAATTGGGGTTTGTCTTTCAGGACTTCAACCTGCTTCATACCTTGACGGTTGAAGAAAATATGGTCCTTCCGCTGACATTGGACGGAAAAAAAGTGAAGGAAATGAAGGAAAAAGCGTATCAAATTGCTGAAAAACTGGGGATTACCGGCATTATGAATAAACGGACGTATGAAATATCCGGGGGACAGGCACAAAGAGCGGCTGTGGCAAGAGCGATGATTCATACGCCAAAGCTGCTATTGGCAGATGAACCGACAGGGAATCTGGATTCCAAGTCTTCCAAGGATGTAATGGAAATGCTTGAATCGATTAATAAAACGGAGAAGACCACCATGATGCTTGTCACACATGATGCCCAGGCGGCGAGCTATTGCAACCGCGTCATTTTCATCCGGGACGGAAAATTCTATTCGGAGATACACCGCGGCGATAACCGCCAGGCCTTTTTCCAAAAGATCATCGATACACTTTCGCTGCTGGGAGGGGATGCACATGACTTTTCGTCAGTTCGCGTTTAACAACGTCATCCGCAACAAGCGGCTGTATGCAGCCTATTTTCTCAGCAGTTTATTTACAGTCATGGTCTTCTTTACCTTCTCGATTTTTGCAAATCATCCTGCATTAAGCGGGGATGCGATGAACTCAACTGTCACGAAGGGAATGAATGCAGCAGCCGGAATTATCTATGTGTTTTCGTTCTTTTTTGTGTTGTATTCGATGAGCTCATTTTTGCAGTCCAGAAAAAGGGAATTCGGCTTATTAATGATACAGGGCATGAGCATGAAACAAATCCGCCTCATGGTCTTTTTGGAAAATATGCTGATTGGCTTATTTGCAACCGTGGGCGGTATTCTGCTGGGCCTTGTGTTTGCAAAAGGGATTTTGCTGCTGGCTGAGAATGTGCTGATTATTGAACGTACGCTTTCTTTTTATTTTCCGGTGAAAGCCATTCTGGTTACCTTTATATCTTTCATCATTTTATTTTTCTTTATTTCCTTGTTTGTCACGTATGTTCTGCGCAGCAAAAAGCTGATTGAATTAATTAAGGGAAATAAAATGTCAAAGGGTGAGCCAAAAGCCAATCTTTTCTTAACCATGCTGGCTGTCCTTTTATTAGGGGCGGGGTATGCAGCTGCCTTACTTGCAAGAGGTGTGATGGTTGTAGCGGCAATGGTGCCGGTGATCATCGTTGTCAGCATTGGGACATACCTGTTATTTACGCAATTAAGCGTGTTTATCATTAGACGATTAAAGAAGAATGAGAGTGTTTTCTGGTTTAAGACCAATATGCTGCTGTTTTCTGACTTAGCCTTCCGCATGAAGGATAATGCGCGGACATTCTTCATGGTGGCCATGGTTTCAACGGTTGCCTTCAGTGCAATCGGCACGCTGTTCGGATTTCAGACGGTTTTGACCTCCAATATCAAAGATCTGAATGCCACAACGTTTTCCTATAAAACAAGTGAAGATCAAGAAGAGAAAAATGTTGCGGCTATCAACCGAATATTAAAGGAAGAAAACATTGAAACCGAATCGGCACATACTGTATTGCAGAGCTTTGAAGTGGGCGGAAGTTCCACTCAGATTGCCAGCCAATCCGATTTTAACCGTTTTGCCTCCCTTATTGGCGAAGATCCCGTTACTTTAAAAGAAGGACAAGTGGTGGTGGTGGAGTTTGAAGGCACCAACTTCGGGCAATCGAAGGACCTCATGAATGAAACCATTACACTGACGTCCGGCACAGTTTTGAAACCGAAAGAAGCTATTCATTCGAAAGCCCTGCCTGCAATAGATTCCTATTTTATCATGTCTGATATAGACTTTAAAAAACTTCCTGAACCGACTTGGAAAGAAAGCTATTATGCCTGGCAGGCAACAAATGGCGAGGAAAGGGTAATGGCTGCTTCTGAAAAGCTCTACAAGGAACTGCCAAGATATGAAATTACATCCGTAGAATACGAAATAAATGAAATAATGAAAGGCTACGGCCCCATATTATTTGTCGGTCTGTTTATCGGAATTGTCTTTTTCGTATCAGCCGGCAGCTTCCTATACTTCAGGCTTTACATGGACCTGGATGAAGATAAACAAAAATTCAAGTCGATATCTAAGATGGGGCTGACCGGTAAAGAGCTGAAAAAGGTCTTAAATAGACAGACGATGATTCTGTTTTTCGCCCCGATCCTCGTCGCTCTTATTCATGGTGCTGTGGCCCTGACTGCGTTATCAAATCTGTTCTACTTTAACTTGTTTAAAGAATCTGTCGCTGTTCTGAGTGTTTTCCTGGCCATCCAGGTTGTTTACTTCTTCATAGTGCGTTTTTTCTATACGAAGCAGATTCAGGCGGCGGTCTGATTAATGATTGATTAAATATTCAGGATATAACAGAGCATTCATATTTTTGGAGTTAATTATAGAATAGGGGGTATTCACTGCGGCAGGCTTGTACTGCCGCTTTTCTTATATATCATACTCAAGATCCCACCTGCATATAGAAAAGGGAACGAAACTATATGCAGGAGTGATAGAATGGCAATTTTGGTTACTGGAGGAGCAGGTTATATTGGTTCGCATATTGTAGATCTTCTCATGCGAAAAGGGTACAAAACAGTAGTTGCCGATAATTTGACTACTGGCCATAGAAAGGCGGTCCATCCGAAGGCAGCTTTCTATGAGGGGGATATCAGATCGCAGGATTTTCTAAATAGTGTCCTTTGCCGTGAGCGTATAGAGGGAGTATTTCATTTTGCGGCGTTATCCCTTGTAGGGGAATCGATGAAAGATCCGCTAAATTACTATAATAATAATGTACTTGGTTCTCTTAGCCTTTTAAAGGCTTTGGAAGCGCATAAGGTAAAAAAGCTGGTGTTTTCGTCAACAGCAGCCGTATATGGGGAGGCGAAAAGCCAGCCAATACGGGAAGATGCGCCGCTATCGCCTGCAAGCCCGTATGGTGAGACGAAGCTTGCCGTTGAACGGATGCTCCATTGGTGGGCGCAGGCATCAGGAGCAAGGTTCGTGTCGCTCCGTTATTTTAATGCTGCAGGGGCAAAGGCTTCAGGGGAGATGGGCGAGGACCATCAAAATGAGACGCATTTAATCCCGATCATCCTGCAGGCGGCACTTGGAAAAAGAGAATCGGTCTCCATTTTTGGGGATGACTATCCAACAAAGGATGGTACCTGCATAAGGGACTATATACATGTAGAGGATTTGGCTGAAGCCCATCTGCTGGCACTCCGGCACCTGGAAGATGGAGGGGACAGCAATGTGCTTAATCTGGGGGGCAGCAAAGGGTTCTCTGTAAAAGAGGTGATTGAAGCTGCAGAGGAGGCAACAAACAGGCGTTTTAAAGTAAGAATTGCTCCCCGCAGACAAGGAGACCCGGCAGAACTGGTTGCTTCATCTGAAAAAGCAAGGCTACTGCTGAACTGGAAGCCGCAAAAAACAAGTATCCGCCAGATTGTTGAGGATGCCTGGAGCTGGCACAGATCCCATCCTGACGGATATCGCAATTCATAAGCGGGCTTGCCTTAAATATAGGGAAAGCTTATCCTTCAGTTCAGGTCTTTGCAGGGCATAATCAATCGAGGCTTTAAGAAAGCCGAATTTATCCCCAATGTCATAGCGGCTTCCCTGGATCAGGTAGGAATAAATTTTTTCCCGGCAAAGCAAGGCATGGAGCGCATCTGTCAGCTGCAGCTCACCTTTGCTGTCAGGGCTTCCGTTCTCAAGCATGTCAAAGATTGCGGGTGTTAAGATATAGCGGCCAATAATCGCATGGGCAGATGGGGCTTTTTCAGCAGATGGTTTTTCTACGAGGCTATCCACTTTGTATAATGGGCCCCTCTGTTCTGAATAGCCTACAATTCCATATTTATTGACTTCGGACATAGGAACCTCACTGCATCCAAGGATGCTTGCCCCCGTTTGATTATATTGCTCAATCATTTGCAGCATGGCAGGTGGTTCTCCGTCGATGATATCATCGCCAAGGAGGACGGCAAACGGCTCCCTGCCAATGAACTTTCTCGCGCATAAAATGGCGTGCCCCAATCCGAGCGGCTCCTTTTGCCTGACATAATGGATATCAGCCAGATTGGTTATTTCGCGAACTTCCTCAAGCATTTCAAGCTTTCCGCTTTTCTGCAGCAGCAGCTCCATTTCAACCGATTTATCAAAATGGTCTTCAATGGCCCGTTTGTTTCTCCCCGTTATGATGATAATATCTTCAATTCCTGAAGAAATGGCCTCCTCCACAATATATTGAATGGCAGGCTTATCGACGATGGGGAGCATTTCCTTCGGCTGTGCCTTCGTTGCGGGCAGAAAGCGGGTTCCGAGGCCTGCAGCTGGAATGACCGCTTTTTTAATCATAAAATCCCCCTTTCCACTCTATTTTTATGTAGGAGGAAGGTTGTATTATCCCTTCCTGAATAATTTGCCCCTCTTCGTGAACCCTAAAATTGTAAATATTCTTCAACCCAGAGGTGTAGAGATTGCTTCTAAACAAAATGGCAGCCGAGAAAAATCTCCTTATTCTGGCAGGCATTGCTTTAGCTTTATTTGTTTCCCCTTTATACATATTAGGTGAAAATGCACATATCCGCGTTCATGATAATCTTGACAGCAATCTGGCGTGGTATAAAGTTCTTGCTGAAAGCGGGCAGCTTGCAGGATCAATAGATGCTGTCATTCCGCAAGTTATGAACGGAAATCTATCCCGCAATGCGTTCGGATCTGAATGGACCATCATTGTTTGGCTGTATGCCCTTTTTCCGACAATGATTGCGTATGCCCTCAGCCAGACAATCACAAGAGTGTTTGCTTTTATCGGAATGTATTTGCTCTTGAAAACGCATTTTTTAATAGGTGAAAAGTGGGCGCCCGTAACGATTGGGACAGCCCTCGCTTTTGCTTTCACGCCATTCTGGCCTTCCGGTATGCTGAGCACGCTTGGGATGCCGCTTGCGCTTTGGGCTTTCCTGAATATCAGGCAAGGGGAAAGGTCGTGGAAAAATGTGCTTGTCCTCACCCTGTTGCCTTTATATGCAAGCATCGTCCTTGGCTTTTTCTTTTTCCTGAGCGCCATGGGAGTATTCTGGCTGACAGACTTGATCCGGAAAAGAACATGGAATTGGCCATTTCTCTTATCAATTATTTATATGACCGGAATCTTTTTCATCGTTGAATACAGGCTCGTTTATTCCTTCCTATTTGATGATGAGCCGAACAGCCGGGATGAATATTTCCATGCAAGGCTCACCTTTTGGCATTGCGTCAGGCTGACATTCAAGAACTTTGCTATCGGGCACCACCATGCTGCCACCATTCATACGCTCATCATTCTACCCATCATGTTTGTGGCCCTTTTTATGGTACTGAGGAAAAAAGAGTGGAAAAAGGAGAAGGTGTTTTTGTTCCTGTTTTTCCTGAACTTTGCGTTATCTGCATGGTATGCCTTCTGGTTCTACAAAGGCTGGCTTCCCCTTACAGAGCGTTTTCATGTGCTTGATACTTTCAACTTTGCCAGATATCACTTTTTAAGACCCCTGGTGGTTTATCTCCTGTTTGCGCTATCGTTAAAAATTGTTTGGTCATACGGGAGGTTAGGGAGGAGGATGGTCCCTGTATTTGTGCTTGCCCAGGTGATTGCCGCGTCCTTTTTTAACGAGGAAACTCTTTTCCAGGATAAGCCTTCTTTCAAACAATTTTATGCAGAAGAGCAGTTCTCGGCTATTAAAGACTACATTGGGCTTCCTCAGGAGGATTACCGGGTCGCAAGCATTGGGCTTCATCCGGCTATTGCCCAGTATAATGGGTTCTATACGCTGGATTCCTATAATAATTTCTACCCCTTAACATACAAATATCAATTTCGAAAAATCATTGAAAAAGAGCTTGAAAAAAATAAAACCATCCGCACCTATTATGATGAGTGGGGTGGAAGATGCTATATCTTTACAGACGAGCTTGGCAAGCATTATATGTTCAAGAAGCGCACGAAAAAAAGGCTGAAGAACCTGGAATTGAATACAGACGCCTTTAAAGCCATGGGAGGCTCCTATCTTTTTTCATCCGTTCCCATCGACAATGCCGAAGATAATAAGCTTGTATTGGAGAAGGTTTTTGAATCAAAAAGCTCTGTGTGGAAAATCTACCTTTATAAAGCCATATAAGCAGGGGGGATTAGAATGACCAACCCGGTACTCACCATCGTAGTTCCTTGCTATAACGAAGAGGAGGTACTGCCGGACACCATTAATCAGCTGAATGGGCTGCTTGAAGAATTGATGAATAATGAACTTGTTTCTGATAAAAGCAAAATTTTGTTTGTGGATGATGGCAGCAGGGACCGGACCTGGCAGATCATCTATAAGCAGAGCCTGAATAACCCGCAAGTGAGGGGGCTGAAGCTTGCTAGAAATGCCGGACATCAGAATGCGCTGCTTGCGGGATTAACAGCAGCAGGAAAGGTTTCGGATTGCACGGTGTCCATCGATGCCGATCTTCAGGATGATATTGCCGTGATCCGGGAGTTTATCCTGAAATTCCGTGAAGGTTATGACATTGTCTATGGAGTTAGAAGAAAGCGGGACAGTGATACATTGTTTAAGAGAAGCACAGCACAGGGATTTTATAAGCTGATGGAGAAAATGGGCGTAGATCTTGTTTATAATCATGCTGATTTCCGCCTGATGAGCAAGCGAGCTTTGGAGGAGCTGCAGCGCTATGAGGAGGCCAATCTGTTCTTGCGGGGAATTGTGCCTATGCTGGGCTTTAAAACAGCCAGTGTTTACTATGACCGCAAGGAACGCCTTGCCGGGGAAACGAAGTACCCGCTGAAAAAAATGCTGGCCTTTTCATTTGAAGGAATCACTTCTTTTTCCGTGACGCCGATCCGGATGGTATTGGCATTGGGGATCGGATCTTTTTTTATCAGCTTTTTATTTGGCCTCTACTTTCTAGGTTTGCGCTATTTTGGAGAAACGGAAACCGGCTGGACCTCGTTAATCGCCTCGATCTGGATGCTGGGAGGACTTCAGCTGACAGCCATTGGACTGGTTGGCGAATATATTGGGAAAATCTATAAAGAGACAAAACGCAGACCTAAGTTTTCGATTGAAGTAGATGCGTTTAATTTACCGATTTCCCGTCATTTGATTACGGATGGAGACCATGATGATGAGTTCGCGGACATTCATTTTGGAACATTATCTGAAACGAACTAATACCTTTATTCGCTTTTTGATCGTAGGAACAGTCAATACATTAGTCGGGCTATCCATGATATTTATACTGCTGAATTTAGCAGGAATGTCATATTGGACAGCTACATTCCTTGGGAACAGTACGGGGGTGGCGGTCAGCTTTTTCCTGAACAGAACGTTCACCTTCAGGAGCGGGATCTGCATTCAAAGCAGTGCTGTGCGCTTCGTTTTGATTTTATTTCTGTGCTATAGTTTATCTTATTCAATTAGCGGCATGGCTGCAGAGAGTTTAAAGGGCTTTACGCTTTTCGGACATGAAGCATCGCCTGAAGAGCTTGCGGTTCTTTTGGGGGCGGGCATTTATACTGCAATCAATTATATGGGGCAGAAATACCTCGTTTTTACTAAACAGTAAAAACATCTCGGGGGATCCAAATTAGTCTCACTTATAAAGGGTGAGACTAATTTGTTTACAGTGAATCAAGCCTGGATTTTCTTCACTCATTCATTTATAAGAAAGTTATGGCACAGCAGAAGACTTTCTTTTAATTCATGACTAACCCTTTCTGAATCGTAAGCACAAACAGATAGAAGTTTTGTTTTGGCAACGATTAGATCAGCTTCTTTTTCAGAAACCGATAATTTTACCCTGACTTCCGGTTCATCCCGCCATTCGACATGAGCCCAGCTCCGGACAGCCAATTTGTGTTCTGAATATTCTTCAATTAAGTTCGGAAGATAATCGAAGATAGAATTAACTCTAAAGTCCCCCTTGGCATAATAGAAGTCATAATTATTGACGAACATTACTTTTTCCAGGCATTTATTATTCAGCTTTTCTGTGAGACTTTTCTTAATCAATGGAGTCAATCGGTCATTTTCTATAATGATTGAGTATTCATTTCGTTCTAAGCCCGAAAGAACAAATTCAATGACATTTGATATATATTGGTCCGGATTCTTGAAAAAATATAATACATGTCCCTTAGTAAGAGCTTGAATTTCATGGACTTCTTTTACCTGCATACTTTCCAAATTTGCACCCCATAGAATTCTGACATTTTATGCCTGCAATTTCAGTTTATCATACTTTGATCTTGAAAAGGGTTCAACAGCGAAAGTAGAAATTCTTCTTTTTAAAGCCCTGCTGATTGATTGTAAATAAAATGCAATAGTGTTAACCTTTAACGACATAGTGTTTTTCCTATGTAAAAAGGGGCGAATACACTATGCTTAGTAAGGAAGAAAACTTACTATTCATTCGAGAACTTGGACGTTTACAGGCTGATTATGAGAACTGTAGCGATGATCAAGTATGCAACAGCATTCATCAGGATATTCGATTACTTCTTAAGGCACTATCCATGACTGCTATGAAATAAATAGCAGTTTTTTAATGCTTAAAATTCGACGCTTGTGCAATGCTTATATGGAAGACTTTACGACTTTTCTTGCATATAATTCTGAAAAGTGTTATGCTGAATAAGAATTATTTTTGTTCGGTGTAAAGGATAGTTTGAGTAATAACTTTACGTCTTGATGATCACTGAGAGCAAGGATAGTAACACAATGTGTGGTTTACACACAAGGAGGCAACAAACATGGAAAACGGTAAAGTAAAATGGTTTAACAGTGAAAAAGGCTTCGGATTCATCGAGCGTGAAGGTGGAGAAGACGTATTCGTTCATTTCTCAGCTATCCAAGGCGAAGGCTACAAATCTCTAGAAGAAGGTCAAGAAGTGACTTTCGACGTTGAGCAAGGCCAGCGTGGAGCTCAAGCAGCTAACGTTCGCAAAGCTTAATTTTAAACCAACTCAGAGCAGGCCCTTTATGGGCCTGTTTTTTTGTGAACTTATGGGACCCCGCTCACTAATAAGCAGGGCAAATGTTTAGTATCTTATCCCCGGTCCACCTCCATCATAATTTTCGTAACATAATGCTCCTTATCATTCCGGACAACAGTATCATAAATGTACTCTTCAAATACATGCTCTCCCAAGGTTAAACCGAGCCGTTCCATTTCTGAAAAAAGCCGCTTATAGGTATCGCCGATCGTTTTTTCGCTCCCAACATGATAGCCGATGAGAAAATCCCCTTTAACAGCCCGAAAATAGGGATGGCCTTCCTTTGGATTGGGCTGCTCGATATACAAATAGCTGTAATTGGCGTATTCCCCCTTCAGCACCTGCTCACGCTTCGTTATAGACCCGATCGGGTAGCCTGAATCAAGCTGCGAGATCTGCAATTCATTAATAAAATCCGAGATGACCTCTAAAAATTCTTCGTCCGATATATTTTGAATGTTTCTGCTTAAATAAAGGGTTGCTTCCGGCAAACGCTGAAGCGTAATCCGGTTAAAATCAAGGTGGGAGGCTTCTTCCATTATGGCTATTTTGGCTTCAATCATTTTCTCCTTCATTTCGATTTCCTGACGCTTCTTTACAATCTCTTCTTTTTTCCGGTACATGATGGATAAAAAGCTTTCGGGCGATTTATTTTGCATGTATTGCTGTATATCGTTAAGCGACATGCCAAGATCTTTCAATAAATCAATCACAAAAAACAACTCTAATTGATGAATGGAATAATAGCGGTATCCTTTTTCATTTTTCATGACCGGTGACAAAATTCCAATCTGATCGTAATAAAAAATGGTCTGCTTGTTAACCTTGCAAAGCTTTGCGAATTCACCTGTCGTTAAATATTTGCCGTCTTTTTTACTCATTTTTTACATCACTGCCCTTGACTATATAGTTACTATATACACTAGGATAGATCGTATAAATAAATCAAGTTTGACTGTTTTGTAAGGAGCATGATATAGATGAAAACACCCAAAATCACATTAGGATTATTATTGACGAATTTATTCATTGCCTTTTTGGGAATCGGCCTGGTCATTCCTGTCCTGCCTACGCTGATGAATGAATTAGGCATAACGGGCACAACGGTCGGCTATTTGACAGCCGCATTTGCCTTAGCCCAGCTGATTGTTTCCCCGTTTGCAGGGAGAGCAGCCGATAAATGGGGCAGGAAAATCATGATTGTCACCGGCCTGTTTATTTTCGGTCTATCAGAATTCTTATTCGGGTTCGGCAAAGAAATCGAAGTTCTGTTCGTTTCGCGGATTTTAGGCGGGATTAGTGCGGCCTTTATTATGCCGGCCGTTACAGCCTTTATTGCGGACATTACCACGACTGAAACCCGCCCGAAGGCACTCGGGTATATGTCAGCGGCCATCAGCACCGGTTTTATCATCGGTCCAGGCATTGGCGGATTTTTAGCAGAGTTCGGAACGCGGGTGCCATTTTTCTTTGCGGGAGGACTTGGTGCGCTTGCAGCTGTGCTTTCCCTGATTTTATTAACAGAGCCTGAGCGCAATGAGGAAAATAATGAAGGAGCCGAAGCAGGAAAGAGCGGCTTAAGACGGGTGATGGAGCCAAAGTACCTCCTTGCCTTTATTCTGATTTTTATTGCCTCATTCGGGCTTGCTGCTTTTGAATCCTTCTTTAGCTTATTTGTCGATCACAAGTTTGCCTTTAAACCAGCGGATATTGCTATTGTCATAACGGGCGGAGCCATTTTTGGCGCAGTATCGCAAATTCTGCTATTTGACCGCCTCACCCGCATCTGGGGCGAAATCAAACTGATCCGCTACAGCTTACTATTATCCGGCCTGCTTGTGTTTTTAATGACCGTTGTTCATTCCTATTTTGCGATACTGCTTGTAACCTTCATTGTATTTGTAGGATTTGATTTATTCCGTCCGGCTATCACTTCTTATCTTTCCAAGATCGCCGGCAATGAACAGGGCTTTGTGGGCGGAATGAATTCGATGTTTACAAGCCTCGCGAATATCAGCGGACCTATTATAGGGGGAATGCTGTTTGATATCAATATTAACTACCCTTACTATTTCGCAGCTCTCATCACTGCAGTGGGGATTGGTTTAACCCTGCTGTGGAAAAAGCCTGCAGAGAAGGCATCCAAAGTGGTGAAGGCAATCTAAAAAGAGTGAATTAATGTTTAATTCACTCTTATCCATCATTACTGTTTAGCTCCATTTTCCGGGTAGGGCTGACCGTACCCTTCCACATTCCCGGCACGTTCTTTTTCATATTCTGATCCTGAACCCTGACGTTTTACTGCTGCGGAATTTGTTTTCTGTTTCTCTGATTTATTGTTCTGACGCGTCAAATCCTTCACCTCCCATACACAATTAGAGTGCTTAAAATTGGGAAAAGTATTCAGAGCGGGTCCGGTCTCCCTGTTCGGACAAGTACAAGGGGAAATCGGTGCGGGTGATCCGAAGCCGGGCTAACTTTGGACAGGAAAAGAGGGAAAGCGGCGGGAAGAGTCTGAACAACATGGATCAACTTCGGACACAAGAAGCGGGAATACAAGAGAAATCAGTCCAAATCTAACGCTCCTAGAAAAACAGGAGCGTTTTTTCTTGCAGAGATGAGCAGATAGTCTGAATTTAAAAGGAAAAATAATACAAAAAGGAGAAGTAATAAGATGGCTAAGGAAATAGGTAAATATCATTCAAATTTAAAAGGAGAGATTCTAATGAGCAAGCCGCTGCTGAAAGGCGTGGAAGGAATCTTTATACCGGTCAAGAACCCGGAGCTATCAGCAAGATGGTACGAAGAAATACTGGGATTTCAGCTGATTTACATGGAAAGGGAGGCAGCTGTCATGCGAATTGGGGAACAGGCGCAAACTGTCGTCTGCCTTGTCAGAACCAGTCCTCATCAGCCGATGAAGTTTCCGGAAAACCATTTTGGAGTGGGGAAATATTATAATTTCATTCCGGAAGATATTGAAGAAACTCATAAGCTTTTAATTGAAAAGGGTGTAAACGTAAATCCAATTGGCGGGGAAGGAACTGCGAGATTTTTTACATTCTTTGATCCTGATGGGAATCCGCTCGGAGTTTGCCAATGATCACATAAGTTAGCTGGCTTTTCAGGTATCTATATGCTATGTTGTAAATATATAGTAGACCTTTCTTTTGTAAATGGGAAAGGTCTGCTTTTTATATATTCAAAAAAGGATGGTGCATGGAAAATGACAGTAGAATTGAAGTTTTGCAAAGTGTTTAATCCGAGCAGGGGGGTTATCTATTATGAACCATAGTCTTGAGGCTCTCACTGAAAAAGACTTCTTTATTAAACAGCTGACGTATATTGATGAAAATCATCAGGATTTGAATGGCCTTTACCTTTCTTCGACTCCGCTAAAAGAGCGGAGAAAGGATTTTCTCAGTATTTATGTAAGGGAAGTAGAGCAATACCTTGCTCTTTGTAATCAGGCGCCGGCGGAACAGCCTTTGCGGAAAGTATTAATTGGAACAAAGGTAACTGTATTATTTGACGGGGAGGATGATCGGGAAGTTTATCATATTTGCCTCCCGGAAGAGTCAGACCCTGATAATGGCTGTATCTCGTTCCTGTCTCCGGTTGGCAGGCAGCTTCTGTTAAAAAATCTGGGAGAAAAGACGTCACTCATGATCCCAAGCGGCCAGCTGGATGTGGTCATAGAAAATATATCATGGGACCAGGGGGCAGGCTGAACGCGGGAAAAGAAGCAGAGGGACAAGTGACTTGTCCCTCTGTTCCTTTGGGAACGCTGAGATTCAAATAATTGACTTCCTAAACTGTAACATATAACATTACAGTATTGTTTCGCTGTCAGTTTATTTTGCGTAAAAGTTAAACAAACTAGGACTGAACGAAAAAGAGGAGTGATTTACTTGAATCAAAGCTATAAACCGCTGTTAGAATCTCTTCAGTTAAAAAATAATGTCGAGTTAAAAAACAGAGTGGTCCTGGCTCCGATGACCAATTTTTCATCACATCCCGATGGAACTGTGTCAGATGCCGAGATCGATTATTATGTACGCCGCTCCAAAGGGGCCGGAATGGTGATTACGGCCTGTACAAATGTGACGGCCAACGGAAAGGGATTCCATGGTGAATTCGGCGGCGATCATGACGGGATGATTCCAAGTCTTTCAAGGCTGGCATCAAGCATTAAAGAGCAGGGTGCCAAAGCCATTCTGCAGATCTTTCATGGCGGGAGGGAATGCCCTCCAGAGCTCGTTCCAAATGGCGAAACGGTCAGTGCCAGTGAGGTTGCGTCTGAAGGAAGCAGCAATACGCCAAGAGCACTGACGGAAAAAGAAGTGGAGGATATCATTGCTGCTTTCGGCGAAACTACCCGCCGGGCAATCCAGGCAGGCTATGATGGCGTTGAAATTCACGGCGCCAATGGCTACTTAATACAGCAGTTCTTTTCTCCGCATTCAAATCGACGTGAGGACCGATTCGGAGGCAGCCTTGAGAAGCGCATGACGTTCCCTCTTGCTGTGGTAGATGCAGTTCAAAAAGCGGTAAAAGAACATGCAATGGAGCCGTTCATTGTCGGATACCGTTTTTCTCCGGAAGAACCGACCGATCCAGGAATCACTATGGACGATACTCTTCAACTGGTGGATGTCCTGTCAGATAAAGGGCTGGACTACCTTCATGTCTCCCTGATGGACTTCTGGTCCAAACCGAGACGCGGGGCTGATGAAGCTAAGCCAAGAATTCAGCATCTGTTAGAAAAGATCGATAACCGTGTACCGCTTATCGGGGTAGGGGCAATCCATACTCCTGATGAAGCTGTGAAAGCACTGGAAACAGGAGTGGCCATGGTCGCCCTTGGCCGCGAGCTGATTATGGAGCCGGATTGGGTGCAGAAGGTGCAGGAAGGAAAAGAATCTGAAATTGCCGTCACATTATCTAAAAAGGATCAGGAGAAACTGGTTATCCCGGATCCGCTCTGGCAGGCAATTGTGAACACTCCGGGGTGGTTTCCGGTTGTGGATTAAATGATTGGATGACCGTACATTTATAATTATATTAAAGGGCAGAAGTGACAGCTTTCATTGTCATTTCTGCCCTTTTGTTTTTTCTCCATCTTGCTTCCTCCATCCCACGCTGAACAGTTCCATCCATAAAATCAGCCATTTTTTTTCAAAAAAAAATTCTTTGACATTTTCCTGACACATTGGGCCTTTAAAGTATGACTTGTAAGGCAAACGAAAACTAATTCCAATTCAAAATAGATAAGAAGGAAGTGTTCAATCATGACAGAGTTTAACGAAGAAAGCAGGACGGAGAACCGAGCAGCGAAAAAGCCGGTATGGAAAGGATTCCTGTCAACCGTGGCAGCAGGTGTGCTGGGTTCGGCGCTTACGCTGACAGCCGTTCCGTATTTCCAGGAAGACACACCGCAGGCAACGGTTCCGGAAGAAGCTGGACAAGCTGAAAGCTCATCCAATCTTGATGTGACGCCAGTATCTTCTTCATCCAATTCCCTGGCGGATACAATTGAACAGGCTTCGAAGGCGATTGTCGGCGTTGTGAATATGCAGCAGCAAAACAATAATCCGTTCAGCCAGTCAAGTGAAGCATTAGAAAGCGGAACGGGTTCGGGGGTTATTTTTAAAAAGACAGATGATGCGGCCTACATTGTGACCAACAACCATGTGATTGAAAATGCAAGCGAAATTCAGGTGACACTGCATGATGGTGAGAAGGCAACAGCAGAATTGATTGGAACCGATGCGCTGACAGACATTGCGGTGCTGAAAATCAAAGGGGATGTAGACGCTGCAGCCATGACGTTTGGCGATTCTTCCAAGCTGAGAGCCGGCGATCAGGTGCTGGCGATTGGCAATCCGCTTGGGCTTGATTTATCCAGAACAGTGACACAGGGCATTGTGAGTGCGGTCGACCGCTCGATTGAAGTCAGCACTTCTGCAGGGGAATGGAACTTAAATGTCATTCAGACGGATGCAGCGATCAACCCTGGCAACAGCGGCGGCGCATTGATGAATACATCCGGCCAGCTGGTTGGGATCAACAGCCTGAAAATTGCGGACAGCGGGGTGGAAGGCCTTGGGTTTGCCATCCCAAGCAATGAAGTGAAAACACTGATTGATCAGCTGATTGAAAATGGACAAGTGGTCCGCCCGTATCTTGGCGTTGGATTGGTAAGCTTTGACGAAGTGCCGCCTCAATATTTGCGCAATCTTCCTGATGGCGTGACAAACGGGGCAATTGTGGCGAATGTTGACCCGGATTCGGCAGCTGCCAAAGCCGGTCTTCAGGTGGAAGACATTCTCGTCAGTATTGGCGGAAAGCAAATTACGAATTCAGGAGATTTGCGCAAGCATTTATACAGCGGTTTTTCGATTGGCGATAAGATGAAAATTAAATTTTACCGCGGGGGAGAAATGAAAACAGCTGAAGTCACGCTGACAAGCAATCAGAAAGTGAATTAGGAGAGGGGAACAGGATGAAGAATAAGAAAGTTTTCTATTGGATTTTAGGCAGTGCAGTAACAATCGGGGCAGCGGCAGCCATCTTTTTTACAATAAAAGAGGATGATGCTGCTGCAACCGTAAACGGGGAAGAAATCAGCAGGGATGAGCTGCATGAGCGTCTCGTTGACCAGTACGGGCAGGAGCTTCTGGATTCGCTGATCACCGAGAAAGTGATTGATCAGGAAGCGAAGAAAGAAAATGTGAAAGTGACACAGGAAGAAATTAATGAGGAAAAGGCAGTATATGCGGAGTCCTATGGCGGGGAGGATGCTTTAAAGCAGACGCTCGAATCAAGCGGCCTGACGATGGCTGATTTTGAGGAGGATATCGAATCCTACCTGGCAACGAAGAAGCTGCTGGAACCCAGGATTGAGATTTCGGAAGAAGATATGAAAGCCTATTTTGATGAAAACAAAGACAGCTTTGCCCAGGAGGAACAGGTGTCGGCTAGCCATATTTTAGTAGAAGATGAGAAAACGGCAAATGAAGTCATTGAGAAGCTGAAAGATGGCGGCGATTTTGCAGAGCTGGCAGCTGAATACTCAACGGATGAAAGCAATAAAGATGCGGGCGGTGACCTCGGCTTTTTCGGAAAGGGAGACATGGTCGAGGAATTTGAGAAAGTTGCATTCGCACTCGAGCCTGGCAAAATCAGCGAGCCAGTTAAAACGGAATATGGCTATCATGTCATCAGGGTAGCAGAAAAGCAGGAAGCAAAAGAAGCAGTTTATGAAGATGTGAAAGAAGAGGTTAAAAATACATTATTTGAAACAGAGATGCAGACTGAATACACTGCATGGCTGGAAGAAAAATTTGAAGAATATGAGATTAAGCATTATTTAGAGGGCTGAGGGGAATTTTGAGATGAATTTTTTAAAACGAGCGTTTTTAAGCGTGAAGGCCCGAAAAGGGAAAAGCATTCTGCAGATCTTCGTATTTACCGTGATTTGTGTATTAGTGCTGGCTGGACTATCGATCCAGACAGCTGCCGAAAAGTCGGGAGATCTCGCCCGGCAGAAGCTTGGGGCAGATGTCACCCTGCAGGCTGATATGGAAAAATTGAGAGAGCAGGCGGTGTCCGAGCAGCAGAGCGGAGGGGAGCGGGTACGTTTCCAGTCAGTGTCTGTCCCGCTTGAAGCCGCCGATGAGCTGGCTTCTTATGATCAGATTAAAGGCTATAATTTTTACTCATCTACTACGGGGATAGCCTCAGATTTTGAGCCGATTGAAAGCGAGTCGGCTGCCTCTGACACATCTGAAGAAAGCAGTGAAGGGCAGGAGCCTGGGAGAGGCATGCCGGGCGGAATGATGCAGGGGGATGTGAGCCTGCAGGGGGTTGCCTTTACAGACTCGGTTGCGGAGTTTATGGATGGAACCTCCTCGATTGTTGAAGGAACCGGGATCACTGAAGAGCATATCGGGGAAAATGTCGCGCTGATTGAACAGACATTGGCGGAAGAAAATGAGCTGGGTGTTGGCGGCAAGATTACTGTTAGGAACCCGCGTGATGAAACGGCTGTAATGGAGCTTGAAGTAATCGGAATCTATCAAACAGCTTCTGCCGGATCTGATCAGGCAATGGATTTTACAGCACTGAATCCTTATAACAAGCTGTATGTTCCATATACTGCTGCTGCAGCACTAAAAGGATCTGACTACAAAAATACAATCGATAGCGCTATCTACTACATAGATGATCCTGCTGATATGCAGAGCTTTATCGATCAGGCAAAAGCAGAGAGCAGCATCGATTTCGAAACGTTCAAGCTAGATGCCGATGACCAGCTTTATCAGCAGATGGTCGGCCCGATTGAGAACGTAGCAAGCTTTTCGAAAAATATTGTGTATTTGGTGTCCATTGCAGGAGCCATCATATTAGGTCTAATCGTCATGATGTCGATCCGTGAGCGGAAGTATGAAATGGGCGTCCTGCTTGCGATCGGGGAAAAAAGGTGGAAGCTCGCAGGCCAATTTATGGCGGAAATTTTAGTCGTGGCTGTCCTATCGCTCGGCATTGCCACAGCGAGCGGCAATGTGGTGGCGAGCCAGCTTGGCGACCAGCTCCTGAATCAGGAATTGGCATCAGCGGAACAGACCAAAACACCGGAATCCTTCAGAGGAAGAGGCATGGGCGGCTTCGGTCCGGGAATGCTGCAGGCTCAGGAAACAGTGGAGACAATAGATGAAATGAATGTTCAGGTAACAGGACAAGAGCTTGGCTTTCTTGCGCTAATTGGCCTCGTGATAGCGGCATTGTCGGCATTATTGCCTTCGTTAACCGTTTTGCGCCTTCAGCCAAAAGCCATTCTAAGCAAGCAGGATTAAAAGGAGATGGAAAAATGAGTTCATTGCTGGAATTTAAAGATATCAGCTACTGGTATAAACACGAAAATAAAAAACACGATATCTTGAAAAATATTAATGTGAGTTTTGAAAAAGGGAATTTTTACAGCATAATCGGGCCGTCCGGATCGGGGAAAACGACATTTCTGGCACTGGCCAGTGCCCTGGATGTTCCGAAAGAGGGAGAAGTGCTGTACGAAGGAAAGGACATCCGAAAGATCGGGCTGACGCGGTTCCGGAACAAATTTGTCTCGACTGTCTTTCAATCCTATAATCTTCTTCCTTATATGACAGCCCTGCAGAATGTATTGACGGCGATGGAGATTACAGGGTCTTCTGCGAAAAATAAAAAGGCAATTGCTGTGGAGATGCTGAAGCGGGTCGGGATTTCAGAAATTCAGGCACGGCAAAAAGTGCTTACATTAAGCGGCGGCCAGCAGCAGCGTGTGTCCATTGCACGGGCCTTGTGCTGTGACGCCGAGCTGATTGTGGCGGATGAGCCGACCGGCAATCTGGATGAAGATACCGCTAAGGAGATTGTCGGGCTCTTACGGGCGCTGGCCCATGAAGAAGGGAAATGCGTGATCGTCGTTACGCATGACCCCGACATTGCGAGAGATTCGGATGTGGTTGTGAAGCTTTCGAAAGGGAGTATTACGGTTACATCGAATGAACCCGAGCTGGTTTCAAATTGAAAAAAGGTGCCTTTTCCTGAGGGAAGGGGCACCTTTTTTTGAACTTTAAAACAGACGGTGGAATGGGAAGTGGCACATATAATTGAATAGTGGCACATAATCGAGCAAAATTGGACCATAAAATGAAAAAGTGGTACGCAAATCATTAAAAGTGGCACATAAATCTTTATTCGTACAGCCCGCCCGTATACATCCTCGTCAAATTCACAATCACGTCATCCATCTGATACTTCTCCTCATTCATAACCAGCTCCCACATGAACATCTCATTTGAATAAAACCAGCCTCTCGCGGTAAGGGCCGGATCGAGGTGTTCTTTGGCAAGCTTTTGTGCCTGTGCGTAGCGGATATCGACTGAAATCCGCTCGATGAAGCGTTCGCGGATTCCGTACCATTTTTCCTCTATCTCAGATGAGACGCCGATTGCCTCTTTTACGACCTTCATCATATCCCGCTCGTCCAAAGCCAGCTGCAGGAACAGCCTTACCTGCTTCTTAATATTTTCATAGGCCTCTTCTTTGGCCTGTGGCTTAAAGGGCATCTCTGCCACTTCGTAAAATTGGTTCATGAGATCTTCCATTAAGGTAATGAAAAGCTCGTCTTTATTTTTAAAATAGACGTACGCCGTGCCGTAGCCTGTTTTAGCTTTTTTAATCACTTGGGAGATGGTTGCTTTTTGGAAACCGTTTTCGAGAAAAACTTCTTTTCCGGCCTGGAGAAGCTTTTGGCGTGTTTTCAGGGCCTGCTGCTGCCTTGCCGGCAATTGATCGATCGGGTTCGTCATTTCTTTCATTCCTTCGTTCATTTTCTGACAACTATACTGACATTATATCATTGACATAGTGTCAATCAAACAATATAATTTTCGTAAATAATAAATATTCTGAAAGGTTGGAAATCTATGGATATTACACGAGAGTATGCAATCGGAATGGATGCTGGAGATGACCTGTCCTACCGGGAAGAGTTTTATATAAAAGAAGACGGAATTTATCTGGATGGCAATTCACTTGGACTGCTTTCAAAACGTGCGGAAAAGTCACTCCTCGAACTGCTGGATTCCTGGAAGCACCATGCTATTGACGGCTGGACAGAAGGGGACAATCCCTGGTTCTATCTTTCTGAAAAACTCGGAAAAGAATTGGCGCCAATCGTGGGAGCAAATCCGGAGGAAGTTATTGTAAGCGGTTCCACTACCGTTAACCTGCATCAGCTTGTCTCGACTTTTTATAAGCCGGAAGGAAAAAGAACGAAGATACTGGCGGATGAACTGAATTTTCCAAGCGATATTTATGCGCTGCAAAGCCAGGTTAAGCTGAAGGGCTATGATCCTGATGAGCATCTTGTCCAGGTAAAAAGCGCGGATGGCCATACGCTGAAGGAAGAAGACATTGTCGCGGCGATGACAGACGAAATCGCGCTAGTTGTCCTGCCGGGTGTTTTATACCGAAGCGGCCAGGTGCTGGATATGGAGTATCTGACTGCTGAAGCGCACAAGCGCGGGATTGGGATTGGCTTTGATCTATGCCATTCGGTTGGATCTGTCCCGCATTCCCTGAGTGATTGGGATGTGGATTTCGCGTTCTGGTGCAACTATAAGCATCTGAATGGCGGACCGGGCTCGACGGGAGGATTGTTTGTGAACAAGCGCCATTTTGGCCAGGTGCCGGGACTTACCGGCTGGTTCAGCTCCCGCAAGGATAAGCAGTTTGATATGGAACATGTGCTGTCAGCAGCAGAAGATGCGGGCGCATATCAGATCGGTACGCCGAATATCTTTAGCATGGCGCCAATTATTGGGTCACTCAGCATGTTTAATGAAGCTGGCATGGAAAGGATCCGGGAAAAATCGCTTAAACTGACTGGTTATATGATTGAGCTGATTCAGCATGAACTTGACGGACACGGATTGATCCTGCGCAACCCGCTTGATGAAAAGAAGCGCGGCGGCCATATTTACCTGGAGCACCCGGAAGCGGCGCGGATCTGCAAGGCGCTGAAGGCAGAGGGAGTCATCCCGGATTTCCGTGCGCCAAACGGAATCCGCCTGGCGCCGGTTGCTTTGTATAACACATTTGAAGAAGTGTGGAAAACGGTGCAAATTTTAAAAGGCATCATGGAAGAGGAAAAATACAAACAATATGAAAATAAGCGGGGAGTCGTAGCATGATGAAAAAAGGCTGGATTGATATTTCACAGCCGCTCACCAGCGGCATCGCCCACTGGCCCGGTGATACGCCCTTCAGCTATGAAACGGCTTTTACAAAAGAACAAACCGGCTCTGTCAATATTGGCCGGATTACGACCAGCCTGCATACCGGCACCCATGTGGATGCGCCGTTCCACTTTAATGACGAAGGCGAAAAGATATTGGACCTGGACATCGAGCTGTATATCGGGCCAGCGCGTGTGATTGATGTATCTGCCTATGAAACGGTGGATTCGGAAGTTCTGAACGGATTTAATCTCGAAGGCGTGGAACGTGTCCTGCTTAGGACGGCGGTTCCGAATAATTCGGAAGTGTTTCCGAATCGGATCCCTGAACTTACGCCAGATATGGCCGACTTCCTTGGCAGTAAAGGGGTTCGCCTGCTCGGAGTGGATGTGCCATCCGTCGATGCGCTCGACAGCAAAGAGATGGAAACACACCATGCTTTATATCGAAATGGCATTCATATTCTGGAAAATATCATGCTGGATGATGTAGAAGAAGGAAAATATGAGCTAATTGCCCTGCCTCTCCCGATAAAAGAAGGAGATGGCAGCCCGGTGCGGGCGGTTATTCGGCCGATTTAAGCGGGGAACGGCCAAAATCCTGAATTTATCGGCCAAAATCCTGTATATAACAGCCAATACGGAAATTTAACGTCCAAACTAACATTTTTAACGGCCGAACGGCCAGGTTTATCAGAAGAATGCTAAATTTCTGCCTTGCTGGAACCGCAGCAGCCAGCAGAGATAGCCTTTACCGGCCGATTTGAAGGAAATACCGGTCAAAATGGCACAATTACCGGCCAATTTCAATAAAATACCGGCCAAACTGCGGGATTTACCGGCCAAATGAAGTTCGGCCGCAACCCGCAGCAGGTATATCGGTCAAAGAAATAATTTATCGGTCAATCACATAACAATATCGGTCAGATTTTCAATATATCGGTCACTTTCCAGATATATCGGTCAGCTGCTGATATACCGGCCGAATCGAGAACGACAAGAACCCATTCCAAGGAGGAACCCACATGAGCAACGAAAAACACCAGGACGTAAACGCGACAACCTCTGAAAAGAGTATCCATACAGATTTCACCAACAACATGACATACGGCGAATACCTGCAGCTGGACAAAATCCTATCCGCGCAAAACAGGCTTTCCGGACATCATGATGAGATGCTGTTCATCGTCATCCACCAGGTGAGCGAGCTGTGGATGAAGCTGATTCTTCATGAAATGGGCGCAGCCATCGAATCGATTGAAAACAATGACTTATCCACAGCACAGAAAAGATTGGCGCGCGTTTCGAAGACGCAATCACAGATTATTCAGGCGTGGGATGTGCTGTCCACATTGACCCCGTCCGAGTATATGGAGTTCCGCGACTCGCTCGGCCAGGCATCTGGCTTCCAATCCTACCAGTATCGTATGGTAGAATTTGCGTTAGGCTACAAAACTGAGCATGTTCTAAAAATCTACCAAAAAGATCCGGAGCTGCATGCCAAGTTAACGGAAGCGTTTGAAAAGCCGGGCCTATACGATGTGGCCATCCGCGCGCTTCACAAAGCAGGCCTGCCAGTTGATGAAGACATTCTGAACAGAGATGTAACCAGAACATACAAAGAAAATGATTCTGTCCGCGCAGCCTGGATGACTGTGTATAAAAATCCTGAAAAGTACTGGGAGTTATACGAACTTGCGGAAAAACTTGTGGATATCGAAGATTGGCTCCAGCAGTGGCGCTTCCGCCATATGAAAACGGTGGAACGTATTATCGGCTTTAAGATGGGCACAGGCGGTTCATCCGGTGTAGGCTATTTGAAAAAAGTATTGGATCAGCGCTTCTTCCCAGAACTTTGGGATATCCGCACAGAGCTGTAATCCAGGATTTAAAAGGGGATCGGGGCCCGAAAGTCTTCCTAAATCGGGCCTTACATAAAAATAGAGAACAGGGGGGTACTATGAGTACAAATCGAGAGCAATGGTCATCTAAATTCGGCTTTATCATGTCCTCGGCCGGTGCCGCGATTGGCCTGGGAGCGATCTGGAAGTTCCCGTATGTGGCCGGAACGAGCGGCGGCGGTGCCTTTTTGCTGATGTTTATCGCGTTTACGATTCTGATTGGTCTTCCGATGCTTATTTCAGAATTTATTATCGGGCGCGGGGCACAAAAAGAAGCGGTGTCTGCCTATTATAAGCTGGCGCCAAACAGTCCGTGGACCATTACCGGCAAGCTGGGCGTTGTCGGCTGCTTCCTGCTGCTGAGTTTTTATTCGGTTGTTGGGGGCTGGGTGCTGATTTACACAGTCCTGTCGATTGGCGGTCAAATCATTACGCCAGGTGCAGCCTATCCGGAACTGTTTGGCATGATCACTTCCACGCCAAGCTGGACACTAATGGGACTGGCTGCTTTTCTGCTAATTAACATTGTGGTCATCACATTCGGAATCCAAAACGGGATTGAAGCTGCAAGCAAATATATGATGCCGCTATTATTCATCTTTTTTATCGTGCTTGTGGTACGCGCACTGACACTGGATGGAGCGATGGAAGGAGTCAAGTTCTTCCTGAACCCGGACTTCAGCAAAATCACAGGGGAATCGGCTCTTTATGCATTGGGACAATCATTCTTTGCACTTGCAGTCGGCTTCTCATGCATGGTCACTTACAGCTCGTATCTGGATAAAAAAGTCAGCATCCCAAATTCAGCGGGCTCTGTTGTCATCATGAACATTATTATCTCTGTTTTGGCAGGATTGGCGATTTTCCCGGTTGTGTTTGCATTCGGATTTGAACCGGCGGAAGGCCCAGGGCTTCTGTTCATGGTCCTGCCGGCTGTCTTTTCACAGATCCCATTAGGGGAAATGTTCCTGGCGATCTTCCTGCTGCTTTTCTTATTTGCCACTTTGACATCATCGTTCAGCATGCTGGAAATCATCGTATCTGCATTCATCGAGAACGGAAAGCATTCCCGGAAAAAAATCTCCTGGATTTCCGGAATTGTCATGTTTGCCGCCGGAATTCCTGCTGCGCTGTCGTTCAGCCTGCTTGGGGATTTCACCATTTTCGGGAAAAATATTTTTGATGCAACCGACTACCTTGTAAGCAACATCCTGCTTCCGCTAGGCTGCCTGCTGATTGCCCTGTTTATTTCTTTTAGAATGGACAAAGGGCTTGTCAAAGAAGAATTTCTGGTTGGCAGCGACATTTCGCAAGCCATGTACACAGTGTGGAGCATTCTGATGAAAGTGGTTGTTCCGGTTACAATTGTGGTTGTGTTTTTGAGCACACTAGGAGTTATTTAAAGAAGCGCCTATCCGGCGCTTTTTTTACTTTTTCATGAAAAATTTATATTTATGGTTTATGGGTAAAATAATAAGGGTATATAATTTTTGGATTCTGCCATAAAAATGAAGTGAACTTCAATATCGAATTCAAGAGAAGGATTTTATTCGATTTAAACGAATTGTATAATATATAAAACAAGGGGGCGTATGTTTGAAATGGAAGCAACCTACAAAGAAACAAGCGATATTGCGGGATTTATTGTTGCGAATCGTGAGAACTTTCAGCAAAAATTATTGTCAGAGGCTGTGAATGTAGCCTCTAAGATCAGTGAAATTCTGCAAAGAGGGAATATTGATCTTTTAAAAAATGCAGAAAGATTGGCTTTATATGTTGCGGAAAATAAAGAAGAAGAACTGATTGCTTTTGCCAGACAGGAAGGCGTTGCCTGGGCTGAGCATTCCCTGACGCTTTCTTTTAAACTGGAATGGGTGCAGGCGATCCGGCGGACTTTGTGGCACTTCCTGTTCCAGTATGACAAAGTTAAGGGGCAGGACAAGGCGCCTGAGGATTTTTATAATATGGAAAAAGAGGTCAATGATCATGTCGATCAATTTTTAAATAACTTCTTTATCAGCTATTCTGATTATAAAGATGAAATGCTTAAATCACAGCGCAAACTGGTGGAGCATTTGTCCGTGCCGATTATTCCGGTCAGCACGTCTGTCGCTGTACTGCCGCTGATTGGCATGATTGATTCGTACCGGATTCAGACGATTGAAGAGAAAGTTCTGATGGATATCTCATCGATTAAAATCCAGACCTTAATAATGGATCTTTCCGGAATTGCAGATATGGAAGTTGATGTTATTGTCCACTTCAAAAAGATTTTGAGCGGCATTAGGATGATGGGCTGTGATGCAGTAATTACCGGTCTTAGAGCTGAGCTTGTCCGCAAAATGATCCATGCTGGTGTTTCGTTCGAGAGCCAGGCGGAAACAAAGGGAACATTGCAGCAGACCTTACGGGAATATTTAGTGATTGAACCTAAAAAATAGTACATATAATCTGCCTGCCGCTGTCCTTATTGGAACGCGGCAGGCATTTTTTAAAAGGAGCCCAAGATGAAGGACTTTGACGACTGGCTGGATATCCAAACACACGGCGACCAAAAAGGGTTTCACAAATCCTTTCACTATCACCGCTACGAACCTACTCCTTATGAGGGCCTGGAAAAACTGTTCAGTGAATACACGCTGAAAAGCAGTGACCGCCTCGTGGACTTCGGCTGCGGAAAGGGCCGGCTTCCGTTTTACATACACCATACCTTTCGGGCTTCCGCTGCAGGTGTGGAAATGAATGATGACTTCTACCATGAGGCAATGAAAAATCTCCGGACGTACAAAGGGGAAAAAGCAGGAATCAGCTTTTATAAGATCCTGGCTCAGGAGTATGAAATCACTCCGCAGGACACTCATTTTTACTTTTTCAATCCGTTTTCGGTGCAGATTTTTATGAAAGTCGTCAATAATATACTCCGCTCAGCCGAAGGCAGCCCGCGCAAAATGGATATTATTCTGTACTACCCTTCAGAGGATTATTTATTTTATCTGGAAAACAGCACCCCATTTGAGCTGATCAAAGAGGTGGCACTTAAGGGTGATGAAAACGAGCGATTCCTGGTCTATCGTTTCAATCAAACGTTTGATTGAAAAATTCCCCTTGCCAAAAGGCTGGGGGGATTTCTTTTTATCGCAGTCTAACGGGCAGTAAGACCCCCACTTCAAGACTCAGAGGAATCAAAGGAGGATAAGTGGGGGTCAAACTGCCCGTAAAGGCCCGATTGGTGAGATACAGTGAAACTTGCCGACGCGCAGGCAGAGGCTTAGTTGAACCAATCGGGTTCGTAGTGTCGATTGATCGAAGCGCTAGCGGAGATCTTAGCGACACTAGAACGCGACTAACAATCAGTGGGGGAAAGGAAAACCCCCACTGATTGAAGTTTCACTTTATCGTACAGGCCTTGATTCAGGTTCTCTGTCATATTCGCGGCTTGGTTTAAAGAGGAGACCGAGATTGATGAGACCGGCAATTCCCACTAATCCATAGACTATTCTTGATAACATTGCATCCTGTCCTCCGAATAAGCTGGCAACTAAATCAAATTGGAAAAATCCAATCAGCCCCCAATTAATGGCTCCTATAATCGTTAGTACAAGTGCAATACGCTGGAATCCGTTCATGTTCTAGTCCTCCTTAAAATGAGTGATCATACAGCGTGCCCGCATCGGTACAAACCGTCACAGCCTTACTCCGATGCTTTTTTCTGCTATATATTAAGAAGTTACCCTTTTATTGGAGGAGAAAACAATTTTTGGAGAGTTGGAGAAATAAAAACGATTCCCGCTAAATGTGAAATTTGGGAAACGAACACTTAATTTGAGGAAAACATTCACAAAAATGAGAAAAAGCTATCCCGCAAAAGGATAGCTTTGTTTTTAATCATATGGAAATTTCCGGTTAAAGCACTTTGCGCTTATTTACTTACTTTGCACTCAGCCGTCTAATGCGCTCATCCAAATCAGGATGGGTTGAGAAAAGGGAAGCTTTGCTTCTGTTATTAATTTTCAAAGTGGAAATAGCCGTCTGTTCTTCTCCCTTGATGCGGTTGGAGTAGGCCTTCAGCATCTGCAGGGCATGTGTCATTTTGTCTTTGCCGGCCAGGTCAGCACCGCCGCGGTCCGCATGGAACTCGCGATGGCGGGAGTAGGCGAAGACGACAAGACTTCCAAGGATCGAGAAGGCGATCTGGAACACGATTACCGCGATGAAATGCACAATTGGCGCCATCTCTTCTCTGACAAAACGGGATGCCACCCACGCCGCGATTCTGGCAAGGAAGACAACGAATGTGTTGACAACCCCCTGGAGAAGGGTCATGGTGACCATGTCTCCGTTTGCAATATGTGCCACCTCATGGGCGATAACACCTTCAATGGCATCGTCGTCCATTTCCTGCAGCAGTCCAGTTGAAACTGCCACAAGCGAGCGTTTTTTCGAAGGACCTGTCGCAAAAGCGTTCACTTCAGGAGAGTGATAGATCCCGACTTCCGGCATATGTGTTAAGCCTGCCGCTCTTGAAAGGCGGTGAACTTTCTCCACGATGTCCCGTTCAGCTCCTGAAAGGGCACCGTTCGGATCCAGCACCTGGACATTCATCATTTTCTTGGCCATCCAGCGGGACATCCACAGAGAAATGAAGGAGCCAGAGAAGCCAATGACCGCACTGAATACAAGCAATGCGCCGAAATCAATGCCGCCTTGGGCATTAATGTAATTACCTCCGCCAATCAGCGAGAAAATAATGCTGATTGTCAAAAGAACAAGCACGTTCGTCAATAGAAAATAAAAAATACGTTTACCCATTTCCTCACCCTTTTTATCTATTTTGAGTTCATATGAACTTGTCATCTGACTATATAATATAATTTTTCTGTAAAAATGGCAAGTCATAACTAGGCTAAGCTGAAATAGACATTGACTGTAATCATTGAAACGATTAGGATGAAAGCATTGAATAGAGAACGCAGGGGCTGATTACCTTGGAATTATTCCAGCTATCAAGGAAAAGCATGGCTGATTTCCTGCTGTCGCTGAAGGGGGAAGGGGAGCTTTCACCCAAACAAATCCTTCAGCAGGCATGGGCAGCCGCTCATGTAAAAAAAGGAATATCAACGGAAGCTTTTCTCGATACGAAAATGCCGGCCATATTTGAAAAATTGCTGCGGGCAGATTTGCAGAGAATCGGCTTTTCCATCAATGAAATTGCCGCACTGGGGAACCAGATTGAATTCACCCATTTATCTTCTACGGCGGTACAGAATTGGGTGAAGCGGGATGTGAAGAACCTGATTGGCAGTCCTCAGATCGGCAAAAAATATTCAGTCGACCAGGCTGCCATGCTTTTTATCGTGGAGGATCTGAAAGCGACACTCGATTTCGATTCTATCCGGAAAATTCTGGATCTCCTTTTTAATGATCTCGATGACAGGTCAGACGATTTGATTGAGCCGATCCCATTTTATTCTGCTTACGCGGCTATTTTTGAAAAAGCCCATCATCATAATATATTAGGCGAAAACATGCATGATGGCATTGAGAGATGCATCAAGCAGGAAGCCTTGCAGACATTGGATAGCTTTCAGGATTTTACGGATCAGCAGAAAGACATCGTTTCGAATATTCTTGTAACGGCCTCCCTCACCGTATTATCGGCCTACTACAAGTCGATGACAAAGAAATATGTAACGGCTACCTTGTTTTTAAATGGGTAAGCATTGAAAAAAGCCTCAGCGGATCATGCCGCCAGAGGCTTTTTCTATCTCTTTCTATCTGATGTGCATTGTGATATACATAATACAAAATATTATTTAAAAAAACATTGACCATGTGGTGCACCCCACACTTTAAGATAGTAAGGAGGAAGCGATGTACAAGATTAGCGAGTTTTCGGAAATGACCGGGTTAACGAAGGAAACATTGCGATATTACGCAGAAGTAAAGCTGCTGGAACCCGCTTTTATTGACTCAAAAAACAATTACCGGTATTACGATGACGGCAGCTACTTTTTGGCTATCCTTTTAATAAAGCTAAGAAGATTAGGCTTCACCATTCAGGAAATGATTTCTGTGATGGAGGATGAATCATTCGCCAATCTGGATGCATTGCTGATGCAAAAAAGAAAGCTGATCGAGAAGCAGATGAAGGAGCTTCAAGGTCAGATAGAGGAAATCGATGCCTTTTTGGAATCGGGGAAGGAGGTAGAATCGTGATTCATTGGAAAGAAGAAATCATGATTGAAAGGAATATTGAAAAGGTGTGGAGCTTGTTTTCCGACCAGCACATAAAGAAAATCATGCCCAAGGTGGAAGAGCATACCCTGATCGAAAAAAGGGATGATGAAGCAGGGGCAAAGCGCAGGCAAACCTACAGAGAAGGCAAGCGCCTCGAAACTTATATTGTCGAAACGCTGGCTTATGAGAATTCAGATGATAAAAAGCATAAGCAAATCCATTTTGTATTGGGAAAAGCCTTTGAAATCACCCTCGCATTTACGCTGGTCAAAATCGATGAATCCCACACCAGGTTTATTTATGAAGGGGAAAATAAAGGAGTTAACTTCGTTGGAAGGGCCATGCTGAAGCTTGGCGGCGATAAAAACAACATGAAGGTGGTAGAGGAATTCCTGCAGAAGGTTCGCGAGGAAGCATTCAAGCTATAATAAAAAACCATCGCCGGCTTAAACCAGCGATGTTTTTTCTATTATACTTCCCGTCTCATTGCCTTCAGGACATCCACCTGTGTCGCGCGCTTGGCCGGACGCCAGCCGGAGAAGATGGTGACTGTCAGGCAAATCGCCACACTGATCAGAGTAAGGGACCAAGGGATATAAGAAAGCATGAGTCCCTCAGGCGGGGCTTCCTCAAATACTCTTTCCAGAACGAGCGGAAGGGCCAGGTTGACCGCATAGCTGATTCCATAAGCAACAATCGTGCCAAACAGGGCGCCTAGCAGTCCGATATAGCTGCTTTCAAGGACAAAGATCCGCTTAATCGTTTTTGGATGGGCACCGATTGCTTTCATAATGCCGATATCTGGGGCACGCTCCGTAACGGCCATCGTCATTGTATTATAAATGCCGATGGAAGCAATGATTAAAGCGATGGTTCCGATGAAGAGAAGGCCGATTTTTAGAATCGTAAAAACCATATTAATCTGCTTCATCTCATTCACGATAGAATAAACCATATAATTGTCTTCTTTCAATTTGTCATTGATCCCTGTAACAGCCTCGACATCTTTAGCATAAAGGCTGACACTATCGTATATTCGGCCGGTATCCCCGGAAGCTCCTTCCACTTCCTCCGGGCTGCCGCCAGGTGTGCCGGTGTAAGCTTCCACTTCCTTAAAAATGTCTTCGGAAATGAAGACTGTGCGGATCTGCATCCATTCTTTAGAAGGCTTTTTTGTGACCCCGGTTATGGTCAGGGGAATGGACTTTTTGATTTCCTTGCCATCCTCCATTTTGATAACTTCCATTCCAATCGTCTTTCCGACTAACTCACCCTTGTAGGCGTATTCTTCTTTTATAGTTCCATCCTCATTAAAGGCATTCTCTCCTTCTTTCGGCTCCAGAGACAGACCATCCGCAAAGGAGGAGCCAACAACGACTTCATTCTCTTTTTCCGGGAGTCTTCCTTCAGACAGCTCGAATCCTGCTTTCACTTCTTCCGGAAAATAAGCCGAAACAGCTTCTGATTGAGCGGTATAATCATCTGTTTTAAAGATTGGGCTTTGCTGCAGAGATTGCCTGCGGGTGACTGCTTTTACCCCGGTGATTTTTTGAAAATGTTTGATATCCTCATCTTTTATGCCCTGGAAATTTCCTTCGCCCATTTCCTTGCCGTGAACCTGGATTTCCGTCACAAGGCTGTCTTCCATTACATCCTGGATAATCGATTTATGAAGACCGAATCCGACCGATGCCAGCACAATCAGGAAGGTACATCCAATCGCTGTGGCTAAAATTGTCATAAACAGCCTTGTTTTATTCTTCTTCATATTTTGCCTTACAAATCGGAATTGATCTTTTACATTCATGCCAATACACCCTCCATAACCCTTCCATCTGTGATTTCAATTGTCTTATGGCCGATGGCTGCCACTTTTTCGTCGTGCGTAATAATCAGGAACGTAATGCCCAGATCACGGTTCAGCTCTTGAATGAACTGCAGCAGCTCGTTTTCTGTTTCGCTGTCCAGGCTGCCAGTCGGTTCATCCGCCAGAATGAGGGGAGGATTCACGACAAGCGCCCGGGCGATGCTGACACGCTGCTGCTGTCCGCCGGAAAGCTCACTTGGATAATGATCCTTATATTCAATGAGTCCTACACGCTTTAACGTCTCTTCCGTCTTCTGCTGTCTTTCCTTTTCGGGCATCCCCTTGAGAATGAGAGGGAGCTCGACATTCTGGTAAGCCGTCATGCTCGGAATCAGCTGAAAGCTCTGGAAAATGAATCCGAGATTCGCCAGGCGGAAATCAGCAAATTTGCCTTCGTTAAAGTCACTGACCTTCTCGCCATGTATCCACACCTCTCCTTGCTTCGGCTTAATAAAACCGCTGATGATATTTAGAAGAGTCGACTTCCCGGAACCGCTCCTGCCCACAATCGTAACAATCTCGCCTTTTTCCACTGAAAAAGAAACATTCTCCAATACAGGAATTACCGTCTTCTTTTCTTTCTTGCCAATCTCAAACGCATGGCTTAACTCTCTAACTTCTATCACGCAATAACCTTCCTTCTAAAAAAGTGTCTGCCATCTAGACGTACGAAAGGGCACTTTCGGATTCAAAAAATAATAAAATAATTTTTGGTGACAGGCACCACCCGAATTTTGTCGAATCAACCTATTCAATTTGAATATTTTGAATTTTATAAGAGATAGAGCTAATATGGTGGGGAGTGATACTGAAAAAAAGGAGGAAATGTTATTGGAGCAGTCACTTATTAAAGCCGATGATTATGTAACACTATGGGGAATTATTGTGGTCTGGGCTTCGGCAAGCATCTATCTGGAGCAGCGATACAGCTGGGCAGCAAAAATTTCAGGGGCGATTGTTGCCCTGATTGGCGCCATCATTCTATCTAACACCGGCATTATTCCGACTGTATCGCCTGTTTACGATGCAGTCTGGACTTTTATCATTCCGCTCGCTATCCCATTGCTTCTTTTTCATGTGAAGATTAAAAGAATCTGGCAGGAAAGCGGCCGGCTGCTGATTATCTTTCTGATCAGCTCCATGGGGACAGTGGCAGGGGTGATCATCAGTTTCTTTTTACTGAAAGATCATATACCTGTCCTCGATAAACTCGGAGCGATGCTCAGCGCGTCCTATATTGGCGGCGGGGTAAACTTCGCGGCCATGGCGGCAAAGTTCGAGACACCTGGAGAAATAGTATCAGCAGCAGTTGTCGCCGATAATTTAATGATGGCGATTTACTTCGTCGTTCTGATGATGGTACCGGCCATTGGTTTTTTCCGGCGCCGGTTCAAAACGCCGCATGTAGATCAGGTGGAAAGTGGCAGTATAGGAGAAGAGGGGAAGACACTTGCGGAAAGCTTTTGGAAGCGAAAGGACATTTCATTAAAGGATATCGCTTTATCCGCTGGGACGGCTTTTTTACTGGTGATTATAGCTTTTAAGATTGCTGAATTCCTGGATAAGGCTATTCCTTCCGGGGATGAAGTCTCTTTCTTTATAAATCTTGTAAATGGGCTGTTTGGAGACAAGTATCTGATGCTTACTACTCTGACATTCGTGGCTCTGGCCATGTTCCCGAGATACTTTGAGTCTATTAACGGGAGCCAGGAAATCGGAACGTTCCTGATTTATTTGTTCTTTGTCGTGATCGGCATTCCTGCATCAATCCCGCTCATAATCGAGAATGCCCCGCTGCTGCTGGTGTTTGTGTTCATCATCGTAGTAGTGAACCTGGCCGTATCATTAACTGCAGGCAAACTATTAAAATATGATCTCGAAGAAATCCTCCTGGCCAGCAATGCCAATGTCGGCGGACCAACCACAGCTGCCGCCATGGCCATCGCCAAGGGCTGGAAGGACCTGATTGGACCGATTCTCGTTGTCGGAACACTGGGCTATATCATCGGCAACTATGTCGGCACTGCGCTTGGACTATGGTTTTCCGGACTTATGTAAAAATGGAGCAGCGCCCGCAAGATTTTGCGGGCTTTTCCTATTCGCCTCCACTTTCTCCCTATTTCTACTTTTCTTCAAGATAAACCCAAAGAAATTTCTCGAAATTTGTACTATAATAATAGCTAGTTATTTTTAGAGAAACGAAATAATAGAAAGAAGTGTTGGCATCTTGGATAAACGGTTTGGTACCGTGACGATATTTTCTTCTGTTCAATGGCTATTTTTTATTTTTGCAAATACCGTGATGGTCCCGATATCAGTAGGAACCGTCTTCGGGCTTCCGGGCGAAACGATTGCGATGATGCTGAGAGCCTCGCTTATCTTTACGGGGCTGGCGACCATTTTTCAGGGCTGGAAAGGGCATCGCTATCCGCTTATGGAAGGTCATTCCGGCTTGCTGTGGGGAGTCATTCTGAACCTTGGCCTGTCCGCATCTTCCCTTGGCATGAGTTTTACAGAAATCGGAGGCGGAATTGCGACAGGGGTGATGCTCGCTTCGGGTGTCACGCTAATTCTCGCAGCATTCAACGGCATTTCACTGCTGAAGTCAATCTTCAGCCCGATGGTGATGTCCGTTTATTTGTTTCTATTAACCTTTCAGCTGATTTTCATTTTTTTTAAAGGCATGATGAAGGTCGGCGAGCAGGGCACCATTGATGTGCCGATTACGCTTTATTCCTTTGCTCTCGTCATTTTTGTGAGTTTATTAAAATTAAAAGGGAATGCCCTCATCAGTAATTTTTCTATTTTAATAGGCTTGCTGGCAGGGTGGATCGGCTATGATCTCTTGTTTGCCGGTGAAGCAGTACAGGCGACGGCATCCGGAGATGTGAGCTTTACACTCTTTCCGCTGGGACAGCCTAACCTGGAAATCGGAATTGTGGCAGTAGCCTTCTTTGCGTGTCTGATGAACCTTAGCAACACAGTCGCTTCGATCAGTTCTGGTGACCTCCTGTTTAAAAAGGAATCCGGGAAGCGCGAGTACCGCGGCTCGATTTTTATTACCTCGGTCTTCACAGTAATTGGATGCGGGTTTGGCCTTGTGCCGTATACGCCATTCACCTCATCGATCGGATTCCTGCAGAGTACCCGCGTATTGATGAGAACACCCTTCTTCATTGGGGGAGCGCTCTTAACTGTAATTGGCCTGGTCCCGCACTTGGGCTCATGGCTCGCCGGCATGCCGGTAACAGTCGGGAATGCCGTTCTGTTTGTCGCGTATCTGCAGCTGTTCGGGACTGCTTTCAATAGCTTAAGCGGAAAAGTGTTCAACTCAGATACCATCTTCCGTTTAGCGGCACCCGTCCTGATCGGCATCAGCCTGATGAATACACCGTCTGCCGTGTTCGCGGAATTCCCTGTATTGATTCAGCCATTTATCTCAAACGGGCTGCTGATGGGCGTCCTGATCTCCATTCTTTTGGAAAAAATGGTGAACTGGTCTGCGTTCGAACAGTTGGAATTAAAGAACAACTAGAAAAATCCCCTGAGCCTAGGGGATTTTTTTTAATAGATGGATTGGGCGTCTGCAGGCAGGCTGCGGATATGCTTTAAGAATCCTGTCACACGCTTATCATCTTCAAATGGGTACTCATAACAGAGTTTCTCGGCTACCTCGACCGCTGTTTTTCTGAAAAGGGAGCACATGGTAAAAAGGGCATCCCAGATGTGTTCAAATTCGGCGTCTGAGTACGTAGCCTGAAACTGTTCCCAGTCCCCGGCAGAAAGAAAATCGGGAAGATACTTGCCGGCCTTGCCTGCGCTCTTTGTAAAATCTGCTGCGATGCCGGCCTTCCATTCCAGCATGGTTATCAGCACATTGCGGTTGATCTGCTCATGCATAAACATCGCGTAAGTCAGCTCCCTGCGCCAAAGTCCTTTACTGACATTCATCGTAATCCACCAAAACTCATTGCACAGATCTGCAAACTCTCTGGCATCAGGTTTCTTGATGTGGTAATCCCGATCACTGGCTGGCGGCAGGGACCCAATCAGCCCATCCTTATCAAGAAGCAGCACACTCAGGCTGTCAGGCTCCAGCAGCTCATCTATCCTTTCAGCCGGAATCAGCGTCAGATCGATCCTGTTCCCGTCCACAAACTGCATCAGATAAGGGAAGCGGCCGTTCCCATCGGCAGGCGGCAGCACCTTCTCCTCAGGCATCTGCATCATCACCCGCTCGCCAAACACATCCACCCAGCTATGATCAAAGGTGAAGGACTCCATTTCCCTCACGATGTACACAATATCATAATCCTGAAAGATATCTTTCTTTAGATTAGAATTCGCGCGCGACCCATTAAGGATCACCGCACTAACCCGCTCATCATTCTTGGCAGTTGATAGAATCAGATTCATCATCTCGGTTTCGGTTCTTGACTTCATGTGGCCTCCTGGATCTGTTGCCCATGATATACAGCAGCACTTATTTTTTGGTAAGTGCACCCGCAATTTCTTTATCTTTATCTAAAACAAGGTTTTCTTTTACCTTTTGTTTAACAATATCTTCTTCAACAGAGGATAACATTTCAATTACTAACTCTTTAGCTGTATCAGAATCATGGTTTTTAATTGCATTGATAATATTCTTATGGGTTAAATAAGGATTTCGAATGCCGCTTTTATTTAATTTAGAAACATCCTCCTCAAATTTCTTGTACAGCTCCATAAGTATTTTGTACATAGAGAAGAGTATGTCATTATCTGCCAGCTCTGCAAGTGCGAGATGAAACATTTTATCATGATGCCAATAATCGTCCTTCTCAAATTCATTTTCCTTGAATTTTTCATTGATTTGTATTAATTCTTCCACTTCTTCATCTGTTGCCCGCTCTGCAGCCAGGTATACCAATTCTGATTCCAGGACTCTTCTTGCTTCATAAAACTGGTGCAGCTCCCAATTCCCCAGGATGAAGCTGGATAATCTTGAGTCAATCATCAATGATGGTTCTGTAGCTACATAAATTCCCTTGTCTTTTCTTTCGATAATGCCTAAACCAATTAAATGGGAATATGCCTCTCTGACAGTGGTTCTCGCCACTCCCAGCCCCTTTCCCATTTCGACCTCTCCAAGAAGACGATCACCTGGTTTGATCTCTCCGTCAAGTATCTGCTGATACAGGACTTCTACAGTTCTATCCACTAAGGTTGATTTTGATAGTTTAGGGATTTTCATATACACACCCGCTTTCGTCATTCAGATAATTCCAACTATTCTTCGTTTATCTTCTATTATTCCATTAATTTGATATTTTTACAAGAAAATTCATGTAAGTTTGTCTGACAATATTAAAAAATATTTTATTGGACAAAACAGCGATATATAGGGAAATAATAGAAGTTTCAATAAAATGAATTGATTAAATTTTCTAAAAACATGTAGACAAACAGACAATCAGAGTTTAAGATATGGTTAATCAAAAACAAGGGGGCAGATGAATGAATTTTGGAGTGATCGGAGCTGGAAATGGAGGTCAATGCATGGCAGGATATTTGTCATTGCTTGGTCATTCTGTGAAGCTTCATGATAAAGATGCTGAACTTATAAGGCAGTTGAAAGAAAGAAAACAAATCAGGTTAGAAGGTAAAGTAACAGGTGTGGCTGATTTGGATTTAATTACTTCTGAAATTCAAGAAGCGATAGCAGGCACAGAAATAATCATGGTGGTTACAACTGCAGATTCTCACTTCGATTTAGCCATTGAATTAGCCCCATATCTTCACAAGGGACAAATTGTTGTGCTTAACCCCGGACATACAGGAGGGGCACTAGAATTTTTACATACCATTCAGCAGCATGGCTGTTTTAGTCCTCCAATTATTGCAGAAACACAGGATCTATTATTCAGCTGCAGAGCAGCTAGTCCAGGAGTTATTCAAGTGTCAGGCATTAAACAGGTAATGGATATTGCCGCTCTCCCCTCAGAACAGATTACTTACACCGCAGATCTTTTTAAAGATATCTTCCCGCAATTTCGTGCTAGGCCAAACGTGCTTTTTACAAGCTTAAATAATCTTGGAGCTATGATCCATCCTGTCCCTACGTTATTGAACGCTGGCCGGATAGAGACTAATCAAAAATTTGATTATTATGGTGACGGCATAACAAAAGGAATCGCTCATGTAGTCGAGCAGATTGACCAAGAAAGATTAGCTATTGGAAAGGCATTAGGAGTCGAGCTAACTTCCATACTTAGATGGCAATATGAAGCCTATGGGGTTGAGGCTGCTTCTGTCTATGAAGCATTAACTAAGAACGCTTCCTACAAGGGAATTAAAGCACCATCAAAATTGGAAACCCGTTTTCTTACAGAAGATGTCCCATGTGGGCTCGTGCCTCTGGCTAGTTTAGGAAAACTGTTAAATATTGAAATGCCGATAACAAATGCTTTTATCGAAACTGCCAATTCTGTATTGCAGATTGACTATTGGAAGGAGGGAAGGACTTTAGAAAGACTCGGCTTTCAAAAGGAAGAGTTTAAGGAATTTATAAAGGTTATTTCTTAACACAAATAATTAATAAAAGGGGGAATTCGCAAAATGAAAAGCAGAAAAAAGGCAAGCCTAATGGCGATATTATTAGTAACTGTCTCAATGGTTTTTCTGGCAGCATGTTCAGGGGGAGAAAGCAGTACGACAGTTAATGGAGAAGAACAAATTGTGTGGAAGTTGAATCACATCAGGCCAACAGATACAAGAACCGACAAAGCCGCAAAGAAATTTGCAGCTGATGTGGAAGAGGCTACCGAAGGCAGATTAAAAATTGAAGTATATCCTAATGCAGAATTAGGAGATTATCAATTAGTGCAAGAAAGCGTTTCTATGGGGGAAATTGAAATGCAGTTGGCGTCAATGGGAACAAATGTTGATCCGACTCTGCAAATAGCGATTGCCCCGTATCTTGTTTCAAACTGGGAAGAAGCTAAGGAGATGTATAACTCAGAGGATGGATTAATCAATAAATACCTTACAGATCAGCTAAACAAACAAAATATTAAACTATTAGCAGTTTATCCACAATACTTTGGTTCAATCTTCCTGGCAAAAGAACCAAATGATCCAACCAATCCGGACTCTAAAAAGAATGTCAAAATTCGTGTGCCCGGAATGAAGTCTTTTGAGGAGTTTGGAAAAGGATTAGGATTCTCAGTGACACCTCTGCCTGCTTCTGAAATTTTCACCTCCCTGCAAACAGGTGTTATTGAAGGGACTGTAGGTGGTGGAACTGAGCTTTATTACAATGAATATCGAGAACTGGGGAAATTTGTAATGCCAATGAGAACACATTTTGAAGCACATTACCTAACTGTTAATCAGGAGATCTGGAATAAGCTATCGAAGGCCGACCAGGATTCAGTATTAAACATTGCACAAGAGTTTGAAAACAGCGCATTTAAGCAAGCAGAGGAAGAGGACAAAAAATACGATGAGTTAATAGAGGGCGAAGGAATCGAAGTATATGACTTCACCGATGAAGAAATTAAAGCCTATGCAGATAAGGTAAGGAAAGAAGTATGGCCAAAAATTGAAGACCAATATGGAGATATTTTTGATGAGGTCAAGTCAGAATTAGGCATTGATTAAAAGGGGCAAAAATATTGCATGAAAGGAGCAATGATATGAGAGCGATAAAGGTTGATAAAAATGATAATGTGGCAGTGGTCGTTCAAGATATAAAAAAAGGAGACCGTGTCAGTGTTGAAGGAATGAATATCCTTTCACTTCAAGACATCCCTGTCGGTCATAAAATGGCACTGCAGGAGATTCAAAAAGATGACATTGTAATGAAATATAATGTGCCTATTGGAAAAGCAATTTCGGATATTACTATTGGAGAACACGTTCATATTCATAATGTGGAAGATATTACAGAGGAGCTTTGTAATGAGAATAAGGAAGTTTTTATTAAGAAAGGAGAAGGAATAAATTTATGAGTATCATTCAAGCATATAAGAGAGACAACGGAAAAATAGGCATCAGGAATTATATACTCGTGATTTCAACCGTTTCATGTGTGAATACTGTCACTTCAAAGATTGCTCAAAAAACGGGTGCCATTCCGATTAATCACGAACAAGGATGTGTCGAATTTGAAGATGACCATAAAAGGACAGTCCTAGCTTTATCATCTGCAGGCAGAAATCCTAATGTGGCTGGAGTATTAGTAGTTGGTTTAGGCTGTGAACAAACATCCTCACAGCCATTAATAAGATCCATTCAGGCTAGTGGAAAGCCAGTAGAGTTTGTAAGAGTCCAAGATGAGGGAGGGTCACCTGAGGCCATTCAAAAGGGAGTTGAGCTGATAGAAAAGCTCCAAAAACAATCTGAAGAGTTGGCTCGGGAGGAATGTACGCTTGAAGGGCTAGTGGTAGGTGTCCAATGTGGAGGTTCTGACTGGACAACAGCGATATCCGGCAACACGGTTATCGGGAAGATGACTGATCTCGTGATACAAAATGGAGGGTCAGTTCTTATGTCAGAGGTTGCCGGCTTTCCTGGCAGCGAGCATATCGTGGCTGAACAAGCGGTTTCTCATCAAGTGGGATTAGACGTATTTCAAATGGTGGACGAATTGAGAGCAGATTTTGTAAAAGACCATGGCCAAACCATTGAAAAGATTAACCCGACTCCTGGGAATAAGGCTGGGGGCATCACCACTTTAGTTGAGAAATCAATGGGGAACATTAAGAAAATGGGATCTTCCCCAGTACAAGGCCTGTTAAAACTAGAGGATAAAATACCTTATCCAGGACTATGGATTGTAGATTCAAGGGTTCAGGGCCCTGATCAATTTAGTACTACAGGTTTTGGAATTTTAGGGGCGCATGTGACAGTGTTCAGTACAGGTAGAGGCACGCCAATAGGAAATGCTGTTATGCCTCTAATTAAAATAACTGGGAACCCTGTAACCTATACGAAGTTCCAAAGTATTTTAGATTTTAATGCAGGTGTTGTGTTAGAGGGAGAATCAATTGAAGAAACCGGTAAATCCTTGTACGAGTTTTTGCTGAAAGTTGCGAACGGAAAGCAAACGAAATCTGAAATAAATGAGAACTTTGAATTTGTGATCCCTAGGGAACAAAGAAGAAAAGCCATTTGAGCAATAGGGGCGCAGATATACCAGTGCCCCTATTCTGTCAGAATCAATTGATATCTGGAGGTGGATGTATGTCATTGGTTAATAAAACAAAGTTCATCGCAGACAAGCTAATTTCATTCCAGCACATCATAAGTGTAGTAATCCTTATTTCTTTACTAACCCTTATTTTTATTCAAGTATTACTCAGATATGTATTCAACCTGCCTCTTATGGGGATAGAGGAGCTGATGCTGTTTCCGACTATTTGGCTCTATATGCTTGGAGCAGCGAATGCTTCTGAAGAAAGAAGTCATATTGTAGTGGACATTGCGGATGTGTTTATTAAAAATCAAAAAGTGCTGCAGGTTATCCATTTCATCAAGTACTTGGTGTGTATGGTTATTGGGGTTATTTTAACTTTTTGGTTCTTTACCTTTTTCCAATACTCCTTACATTTGTGGAAGTATAGTCCATTGCTTTCATTACCCATGTTTTTTGCTGAATCCGCCCTTTTTATTGGCGTCTTACTAATGGCACTTTATTCGATTTCTGATTTTGTTAAGAATATGAAATCATTGCTATCAAAGAATGTTTCGAAGCAAAGGGAGGGTGTTCAATAATGTTATCTATATTTGCTCTGGATATTTTACTTCTTTTCGCTTTGCTGCTCATTGGGACACCGCTGCCCTATTGTTTTGGGGCAGCCCTGATTTTTATGGTTATCTTTGCTGGAATCCCTATTAACAGTTTAATGCTGTGGGGATTTAATCAGATGATTGGACCTGTCCTTTTAGCTGGGCCTTTGTTTATTTTAGTAGGATCGGTTATCGCTGAAAGTGGAATTGCCCCAAGATTATTAAATGCTATTAATCTCCTAATCGGAAAGGTAAAAGGAGCAATAGGGGTACTTGTTATCGTTGCATGCGGGCTGTTGGGAGCAATATCCGGAAGTTCTTTCACAGGGATTGCAGCAGTAGGGCCCATTATGATTCCGCAAATGATGGCCCAAGGATTCAGCAGGGGATATGCCACCTCATTAGTAAGTGTCTCTTCCATTTTGGGAGTGCTAATACCGCCAAGCGTACCTTTAATTATTTATGGCTGGGTTACAGGCACTTCAGTACTAGGCTCTTTTCTATCAACAGTAGGACCTGGAATTTTAGTTATGATTTTATTTTCAATTATTAATATTGTATACTCCCGCAAAACTTTAGGTACATTTGAGGAAACAGCTAGCGCACTAGAACCAAAAGTCGAGATGGACCCTGCAGAGAAAAAGAAGAATTTGAAAGTAATAATAGGGGCTATTCCAGGCTTCTTGATGCCGATCATTATTTTGGGCGGAATATATGGCGGAGTGTTTACTCCAACAGAAGCAGCCGCGGTTGCTGGTGTATTTGCCCTTTTCATAGGTATTGCCGTTTATCGGGAGATGGGTAGAGTAAAGCTTTATAAGGTCTTTAAAGAGTCATCTTCTTCCATTGGCGCCATAATGGCCATGATTTTATTTTGTTTACTGCTGGCACAAACTTATGTGCAGCTGAGGATACCTCAACAGCTCATTGAAATATTTATGGGGATTACTGAAAGTAAAGTTGTCATTCTTATACTAATTAGTATCTTTCTATTCTTTGTAGGGATGATCGTTAACGATACTACGGCAATTATTCTGTGTGCTCCTTTGCTATTGCCTCTAGTTGTATCGTATGGAATTGATCCGATTCACTTCGCATCCATTATGTGTGTAAATCTGGCGATGGGCGGTGTTACTCCTCCTTATGCAAGTGTCCTGTACTTTGGAATGAGAGTGGGGAAAGCGAACTTTAGTGAAGTATTAAAGCCAACGTTCATGTTTATCCTTCTAGGATATCTTCCAGTTTTACTATTGACCGTATTTTGGGAACCTTTATCAATGTTTCTGCCAAGATTATTTGGATATTAAAGGTGATCTAAATTAGGGAATTAAAAGGAGAGATGGGATGAAAGCAGATGTAATTGTCATTGGCGGCGGTGTCATAGGATCATCGATCACTTATCATTTAGCGCGTGACGGTGTAAAAGTAAAGCAATTGGAGAAGGGAAGTATTGCAAACCAGGGAGCTGCCTCAAGGGCATCAGCCGGGGGAATCAGGTTAAATAATCGCGATTTGCGAGAGCTTCCTTTAGCAAAAGCGAGTATCAAAAGATGGGAATCGTTAGAAGATGAACTTGAAGCTGACCTGGAATATATTCCTTCAGGTCAAGTCATGTTATATGATCATCGCTTTAGTATTGAAATACTCTGGAGACAGGCAGAAGAGGATAAAAAAAATGGAATTCCTGCCCGGATTTTAAATCAGGACGAATTAAAAGAGCTAATCCCTTTTCTGTCTTCTTTGTATGTTAAGGGTATTTTTTATCCCAGCGGTGGTCAAGCAAATCCACTGCTAACGACCATTGCCTTTTCTTCAGCTGCCCGCCGCCTTGGAGCAGAAATCGCAACAGGGGTTGAAGTTTTTTCAATTGAAACGCAAAATGGTTCGGTTACAGGTGTAAAGACCAGTTCAGGGTTTATGCCTTGTCATACAGTTATTAATGCGGCCGGTGTTTGGGCACCCGAGCTTCATGCTGCCTTAGGGCTTACCCCTTTGCAAATGAAACCTTTCTGTCATCAAATGTCGGCAACATATGGTGCACCTAAAATATTGCCCGGGCCAACAATAAGTGGAAAAGATACAAAAATATCTCTTAAACAGACAATAGATGGACGAATTAGAGCTGGAGGCGGCTATTCTGCAAAACCAGGTCCAAATCAATATAGTGGTTCCTTTAATAAAGAAGGTCTTGATGAGCAAAGAAGAACTGTACTATCTATTATTCCTGCAATCGAAGATTATGAAATAGATTTTACCTACTATGGTGCTGAGGCTCATAGTATAGATGAAATTCCAATATTAGGTCGAATACCAGAAGTATCTGGGTATTTAATAGCAGCTGGATTCAGCGGTCATGGGTTTACTATTTCACCAGCTGTTGGTCAAGTTATCTCTGATATGACCCAACATAAAATACCAGCCATCCCTATTGACGGATTATCATTAGAACGTTCATTTTCTAATGAAAACATTAGTGATGGGGCAATCAGGCATTTTCCGGGATAACCTATATTCCGATGAAGAAAGGCTGTATATTGAATGATAGGACTCCTTTTGTATGGTTTCCTCATTCGTGTCTGCAGGATGGGTGGAGTTAAGCTAGATGAAAATATAATGAGAAAAAAAGAACCCTGAAAAATAGAAATAGATCTTATTCCAGGGTTCTTGGTCTTAAATCATTGACTTTGATGCCCATTCATAACCCAATGGGATTTTTAGCAGTTCGGAATTGTATTCTATTAAGCATGCACCAATTTCACCTGCTGCTTCAAAATCTTTCCGCTCGCATTCCGCGGCAGTTCATCCACAAAAGAATAGATCCGCGGACACTTAAATTCTGCGAGATGTTCGGCTGTAAACGCCCGCAATTCTTCCTCAGACACCTGGCCCTTCAGCACAACGACTGCTTTGACGGTCTCACCCCATTCTTCATGAGGCACACCGACGACACAGGATTCCAAAACCGCGTCATGCTTCGCGAGTACTTCTTCAATTTCACGCGGATAAATGTTGACGCCGCCCGAAATAATGACATCCTTTTTACGGTCCACGATGTAAAAGTAGCCATCCTCATCCCGGTAGGCAATGTCGCCGGTATGGAGCCAGCCGCCTTTCAGCACAGCATTCGTTTCAGCCGGATTATTGTCATAACCAAGCATGAGGCTGTCGCCAGTCAGAAGAATCTCACCATATTCATTTGGAGCCGTATCGGTGCCATCCGGCCGGACGACCCGGATTTCCATGTTCACCGTCGGGTTTTTGCCGATGCTTCCGGCCTTCTCCAGATGCTCTTCCGGGTATAAGAGAATGCCATTTGGTCCCGCTTCTGTCAGTCCGTATACCTGATAGAAGTTTTCATTACGGAACGCCTTTTTCACATGGTGATAGGAGGCAAGAGCCAGCGGGCCGCCGCCATAGGCAAAGACACGCATGGTGGACAAATCATAGGAAGCCAAATCCGGATCCTTGGCCGCAAGCAAATAGGCAACAGGTGCCGCAAATGAGAAGGTCGTCTTTTCCTGCTGAATCCAGTTCAGGAAGCCCTTTGGAGTAAAGTCGCCGATCACATGGGATGCTCCGCAATAAAGCCCGCTCATGAAAAAGGTATTCAAAGGAGCAGAGTGGGAGAGCGGCATCAGGGTGAGCATGGAATCATTATGCGACAAGCTAAAATTAACCGAAACAGCCGAAGCGATCGCCAGAATGCGTTCATGGCTGAACACAACTCCCTTTGGCGTCCCGGTTGTTCCGGATGTAAAAAGAATCTCACAGACGTCCCGCGAATCAATCGGCACATCAAGATTACCCTCAGAAAAATGAGCAGAAGCTTCAACTGCATCCTGAATCGAAAAATAGAAATTTACATTCTCTTTTAACGCTGCAGCCGTTTCAGCAAGCTCATCCTCATATAGAATTCCTGAAGCATTCGCACTTTGGAAAATAGCCGACAATTCTTTCGGTGTCAGGCGGATATTCACCGGCATCGGAATCGCGCCGATCTTCATGCAGGCAAAAAAAGCATAAAAGAAGTGCTCCGTATTGCGGGACATTACCGCAACCCGATCGCCCCTCCGGACTCCTTCATTCTGAAGATAACGTGCCAGCCTGTTGCATAAGCGGTTCATGTCTCCGTATGTAAGGCGGTTCGACACCGTCATAAAGGCGTCCTTTTCTGGAAACTTCCTTGCATTTCTCTCCAATACTCCGTGAATGGTTGCTCCCACTATACTCAGCCCCTTATTAAAAATGAATTTATGTCTTCACCCGGCTGTTTTCATACTTTGCTTTGTACGTCAAAATGTCTTCCCGCAGCATTTGCAGCTGCATGATCTGCTCTTCGATTTCCCTCAGCTTGCTGTCAGCAAATGCAATAATTCTGCTTTTCTCCGCTTCGCCTTCCGGGTTCGATTCATACAGCTCAATCATTTCTCTGATTTCCTGGAGGCCGAAGCCGAGTTTTTTCCCCCGCAGAATCATCTTCAGGCGCCGTCGTTCCCGATTGGTATAGGTGCGCTGTTTGGTCAGGCTGTCGCGGTTTTCCGAGGTCAGCATTCCTATTTCCTCGTAATAGCGGATCGTCCTGGAGCTGATGTCAAACATTGCCGCAAGCTCGCTGATGGTAAAAACCTTTTCTTCTGGCATTATGTATCCTCCTAGTTGACGTTAACGTTAACTTAGTTTTATAATAATTCTGAAAATTAGTATTTGTCAATCAAAAAAGGAGTGATTTTTCCATGACGATAACTTCCCGGGACCAGCAGATAAGAGGCAGGAATTCATACACATTTGATGAGTTTTTAGACCGGCGTGCCAACCAGGATTGGTATAAGGATGATCCCTTTTTGCAAAAGGCCTTAAAAAAATATGCAGGCTCGCAATATGAACAGATACATAATGAACTGCAGGATTTTTCTCCGGCTGTTTCGTCCAGATGGAACACGCTTGCAGAAAGTGCAGCAAGGCCTGAATCCCGTCCGTATATGCTTCATTTTGATGCCTTCAATCACCGCATTGACCGTGTCGTCCGACCATTGGAAACGCATCAGCTGGAAAAAGAAGTGTTTGGGGAGGGCCTTTTTTCAAGCCGCATGCCGTCCTGGGAAAGTTTCGTGAAGCGGATGCTGGTTCACCAGCTGGGGGAAGCGGGTGTCGCCTGTCCGCTGACATGCACGATTGGATTAATTGCACTCCTTGAACAATATCCGAATGAAGATATTCCTGAGCTGGAGAAAATTTTACAGCATACGAAAGAGGGACTTGACGGAGATTTTGCCATCGGTGCCCAATTCATGACGGAGATACAGGGAGGGTCCGATTTGCCTGCCAATGTGCTTGAGGCGGTCCCTGATGGTAAAAACTATCGCCTTTATGGCAATAAATTTTTCTGCTCGGTTGCACATGCCGACTATTCTGTGGTCACTGCTAAGATTTCCGGCACTGATAAAGTGTCCACGTTCATTGTGCCCTCCTGGCTTCCTGGTGAGGAGGAGAAGGAAAAGCGCAATGGCTATGAGATCAACCGGATCAAGTGGAAAATGGGCACGGCCGAGCTGCCTACAGGGGAATTTCAGTATAATGGGGCTCTTGCTTATCCGGTTGGCCCGGCAGGAAAAGGAGTGGCCGTTGCAGTCGGCATCGTCCTCACACTATCCCGCCTTGAAATAGGCATTGCCTGTGCCGCATTTATGCTCCGTGCATCTCGTGAAGCCAATCTTTATGGCGATTTCCGGACCGTTTTTGGCAAAAAGGTAAAAGAATACCCGCTATCAGCGAGGACGCTGAAAAAAATTGAAAATGCCGCCCATCGGACAGCTGCAGGCGCTTTTAAAATCTATGATCTATACCTCCGCCTTGACCAGCCGCTGAATGCCGGGATTCCGGTGGATCAGCCGCTCGAACGGAGAAAACAGCTCTTTAACTTGAGGGAGATGGTGCTGCTGCAGAAAATCTGTGCCACAAACGAAGGGGCAGAGGTGGTGCACGATGCTATCTCTGTCTTTGCCGGCCATGGTGTCATGGAGGAATTCTCATCATTGCCGCGCATCTTCCGGGATGTCGTCGTCAATGAGCAGTGGGAAGGGCCGCGCAATCTGCTGCTGACGCAAATTTACCGGGATATTCAGAGAGTGGCAGACTGGTATTCGCCGGGGGAATTCGTGTCAAATGTGCTTGCAGGTGCTTCTAAGGAAACGATTGATCGATTTGCGGAGCAGCTGACGGATCTCCTGCAGCGCCCGGTGTGCGGGGAAGTGAGCGAAGCTTCCATGGAAGCGGCTGAAGAGTGGGATATGTTCTGCGATTCCTTTTTTCAAGCCTACCAGACGATTGCGCTGGAGGAATTGCAATAAAAAAATGCCTGGCGGAAGCCTGCCAGGCTATTTAATGCTTAATTCGATAGATAACCGATGCCAGCAAATTGGCCAGAAAAAAGATCGGGTTTCCCTGCATGTTCTCATGCAGAACCAGTTCATCCACTCTCATGCTGTCATACATTTCTCCCTGTGTTTTCCCCTTCGCTTTATTTTGGGCCTCCATCTCTTTAAGGTTGACCAAAAAACGGTATTGCATGGGCAGAATGAGAAGTGAAAACAAAACATACAATCCGACAATCCCCCAAAAAATAATCAAAAACATTAAGTACCCTCCTAGTTAATTCCATTTTACAACATCTCTATTGAGTATGTATTTAAGAACGTATGTTCTCTGAATATGCATAAATCCTCCGCTTCCTAAATAAGATGAAGTATCATCCAAGAAAAGAGGCGATTCTACCATGGTTACAAAAGAGATGCTGATCCGTTTTGATGAACTGAACCGCAGGAAAAAGGACCTGGAAGCAGAATTGGATAAATTGAAAGACCTGTTTCATCAGTATTTCGATACAGCTGTAGGACAGAATGAAAAAGGGGAAGTTAAGATTGATAGCTACAAATTGCAGAGGCAGATTAGAAGGACGGAGAAATTCGACCCAGTTCCAACTGTCAACAAACTCGAGGAGCTGAATCTTATCGATCTGATTCAAAAGCGTCCGGATGAAGGAAAAATTAAATCCGCCATGGATCTTGGATTGATTAAGGAAGCTGACCTGGAAGGGTGCAGAATCTCCAGGACAACCGCCGCTCTCCTGATTAAAAAGCTGGATTAATTTTTTAAAAAATATGGTTGACCTTCACGCTGCGTAAAGGTGTATCGTTAGTAACAGAAAGTACTTTCTATAACTTCATTGTCTAGCTGCAGCGCCTAGCCAGTATTTTCTTCATGAATTTCCTCCCCTGAATTACTTGCGAGGAGCATGATTCGAAGAATGATGCTTTGAGCAGCTCGGGGTCATAAGCCAAATCACTCCAGAAATCAGGTTTCCTGCGTGATTCGTCTTATGCCTGTCGGGCTTGCTCAGGATGTGCTGACTTCAACGTTCGCCACAGGACGTGGCGGTTTTTAGTTGAAGTTCATCTGGAGGCGCTTCCGCTTTTCTTGAAAGGAGGCACATCGCATGGAATACACAGTGCAGAAGCTCGCGCAGCTGGCCGGGGTCAGCTCGAGGACCCTCAGGTATTATGATGAAATTGGCGTTCTTAAGCCGGCAAGAACCAATTCGTCGGGATATCGGATTTATGGCCAAAAGGAAGTTGACAGACTTCAGCAGATTCTATTTTATAGAGAGCTTGGTATCAGTCTCGATCAGATCAAGGAAATCATCACAGCACCGGCTTTCGATGCTGCGGATGCACTGAAGGAGCACCGCGAGAAACTCCTTGAGAAAAGAAAGCAGCTCGATCTGCTTATTACGAATGTAGAAAAAACGATCGCGTCAGCGGAAGGGAGAACGACCATGTCAGATAAAGAAAAGTTTGAAGGGTTCAAAAAGAAAATGATTGAAGATAATGAGAAGCAATATGGAAAGGAAATCCGCGAAAAATATGGTGAGGAGACGGTTGAGAAATCGAATGCCAAACTTATGAACATGACCCGGGAGGAGCATGAGGCCGTTACCAAACTGGCTGAAGAGGTGAACAGCACCTTAGCCCAAGCCATGGAAACTGGCGATCCGGCAGGCGAGCTTGCACAAAAAGCTGCCGATCTGCACAAGCAGTGGATTACTTTCTACTGGAGTGAATACAGCAAAGAGGCCCACGCCGGCCTTGGTGAAATGTATGTGGCAGATGAAAGGTTCAAAGCCTATTATGATAAAATCCGCCCAGGTGCAGCCGAGTTTTTAAGAGATGCGATTAACATTTATACTGGACAGCAATAGGAATGAAAGCGGCTGGCTCTGCCAGCTGCTTTTTTGTATGGGCCACCCCCGCAAACCAATCCGGCCAACACCGCCAATATTTCACTAAAACCATCGGCTTACTGTATGTAACACCTTCCATGGGGAAAGATGAGTAACAAGATATCAACTCAGGTGGGCAGGTGATAAAATGAGCCGTATTCCTTCATATAAAGATGAGCAAAACATTAGAGAAAAGCTAAGAGATGTTTCTCTTGAGCATTGGCTGAAGGAGGATTTGTTCAGCTTTAATTGGTGGCTGCTGCTGGCAGCGAGTATTTTGCCGTTTTTTATTTGGTGGAGGCTGGTGGATAAGGGGCGGTTCTTTGAAATACTTGCTTTCGGGCTACTTTGTGCAATCTTCGCCTGTTTTCTTGATGTTGTGGGAGTGAACTTTCTTTTGTGGGGATATCCGGATAAGCTGTTACACTTTATTCCGCCATTATTGCCTGCAGATTTTGTGGTGATCCCAATTTCGGGCATGCTGATATATCAGTACTTCAGTACGTGGAAAAGCTATGCCTTTGCAGCCGTAGGCCTTGGAATCATGTTTGCTTATATCTTTGAACCGTTATTTAGCTTTTTGAATATGTTTGTCCTTATCAATTGGACTCACACCTATTCCTTCATCGGTTTTATCCTCTTTTTTCTTGGCGTCCGACTTTTAATGCTGTCCTTAAAGCGTGCGGCTGATAAAATAAAGTAAGCGGTCAGCAAAGCTGGCCGCTGTTTTATCGGATTAATAGTCATAGCTATGGAAACGTTTTATACAGCAGCAAAAATGCTTGTGTTCAAATGAGCATTTCTTGCAAGAGCAATGATGAATTTCCGGTGAGCATTTTTTGCAGGAACATCTTTTATGCTCATCAGAGCATTTTTTGCAGGAACATTTTTTGTGCTCATCAGAACATTTTTTACAGTTACAGTGCTTATGCTCATCAGAGCATTTTTTACATGGACAGTGAGGTATAAAATCGCTGGTGCATTTCTTGCAGCCGTGATGTTCATGTTTGTCCTTCTTGTTGCAGCAGACTTTCTTCTTGTAATAATATTCTTCAACACAATATTGGCACATGGGATTCACTCCTTTCTCCTACTAATATATGAAGAAAAAAACAGAAGGAAAGAGCCCTTGTCCATAGTGCTTGAAAATCCGCAAAAGCCCCCTCGGTTTTTGAGGGGGCGAAACTATGTTAATTAACGGTCTCCGGAATCACTTTAACATCACTGCTGTTCTTTTTCTGCTTTTTCTTCAGCCAGCCAATACGGAGGCTGGATGTGGTGAACAAGCGGTAAACCGCCGGAATCAGCAGCAGCGTGATAAAGGTTGCAAACAGCAGGCCGGAAATAATGACCGTTGCCATAGGCGCCTGATAGTTGCCGGAAGTTCCCGATGCCAGAGCAAGGGGCAGCATTCCGCCAACCGTTGTCAGAGTGGTCATAAATATCGGCCGGATCCGGTTTTTACCTGCTTCAATAAGTGCATCTTCAACAGAGAATCCTTCCTTGCGGAGCTGATTCGTACGGTCGATCAGCAGGATGGCGTTATTAAGCACGATCCCAATCAGCATAACAATACCCATTCCAGACATCACGCTCAGCTCCATTTGTGTCAGGAACAATCCAAGAATGACGCCGACGATGGTCATCGGAATGACAGACATAACGATCAGAGGATGTCCAAGGTGGTTGAACTGGACAGCCATCACCAGATAGACAAGGAAAATGGCAATCGCTAAAACAAACACCATATCCATAATTAATTCCTGCTGCTGCTCAAGATCCCCGGCAGCTGCAGCACTATAGCCGGCAGGGGCTTCAAAATCATTAATCAGCTTTTGAACTTCGCGATTCACAGCCCCAAGATCTTTGCCTTCAATATCAGCCGAAATGGAGATGAAGCGCTCCCCGTCATTATGGGAAATTTCATTCGGTGTATCGATACTTTTTAATTCAATAAAGGAAGATAATGCTTTCTCTCCCTCGGCAGTCGGAATTTTTAAGTCCAGCAGAGCTGATTTGGAATCTGTTTTCTCAGCCCACTTTAAAGCAAGCGGCACATTTTCTTCATTTATGCTCATTACTCCGACAGGCATTTCCATGAACGCCTGTTCGATAAACTGCCTGATTTGCAGCTGGGTTAAGCCTGCTTTTTCAATTGCTTCTTCTTTTAAAACAACAACCTGCTCCGTTGATGTGCGTTCCATTGAGTTGGTCACACCGACGATGCCGTCAATCTTTTCCAGATCCTTTGTAAAATCCCCGGCAAGGTTCTGCAAATCTGCAAAATCTTCTCCCTTGATAGTTACCTGAACTGGAGAGCCGCCGCCAGCTGACATCGCACTCTGAACATTTTTTACTGGAAGAGTATCGGACAGGCTGCGAAGTTCTTTCATAATCTCTTCATTGACATCTTTCTGTTCTCTTGTAATGTCATCGCCCTTTGTCATATTGATGATCGTATAGAACATCCCGCCCTCATCCATGACATAATTGGACTCAACATCTTCAATGGATTGCAGTTTCTGGTTGATCCCTTGAGCGATGTTTTCTTTTTCATCAGGAGAAAGTCCTGTTTCCAGGTTAACCATCAGCTCTGTGTAGCGGTTGAACATGTCCGGCATGATCGTCATCGGAATTTTCGTCACAAGCGTTAAGGAACCGGCAAACATCAGGAAGAAAATCGCAATGACCGCAAAGCTGTAGCGTTTTTTCCGGATGGCCCAGGCTACAAGACGGCTATACATACGCATAATCGGTCCTTCTTTGTGCTCTTTCTTTGGCTTGCGGAGCTTCAGCATTTTTTCCGAAAGTGAAGGAATTAATGTAAACGAGACAATAACCGAACTGATGAGCGTAATGGCTACCACAGCAGACAGCATGATCATGAATGTGCCCGCATCGCCGCCAATCAGGCCGATTGGCAGGAATACCACAATTGTGGTGAGCATCGAAGCAATGACAGCTGAGGATACTTCTTTGGTTCCTTCCAGCACGGACTCAAGCTTGCCAAGGCCCTGTTCCTTCTTTCGATAGATGGATTCTATAATGACAATCGAGGAATCCACCATCATTCCGATCCCGAGACCGAGGCCAATCAGTGTCAGAATATTAAAGCTGTAATCAAAAACCCACATCGCTGTAAATGTCAGCAGGATGGAAGTCGGGATTGACAGACCGATGATAAAGGTGGCCCTTACATTCCTTAAAAAGATCAGCAGAATGGCAATGGCAATGACGCCGCCGATTAAAATGTTGCCGGTCACGCCATCAATCGATTCCTGCACATAATCTGCCTGTGCCACCATTTCATTCAGTTCAAAGCCTTTTACCTGACCGTCTTTGCGAATGTTCTTCACCTCATCACGGACCGCGGCTGCCATTTCAATTTGTGTGGAATCAGCTGCGCGTCCGACCTGGACAAAAATGAAATCTTTCGTGCCGTTTTTCCATACAAAGGATGAGCTTTCAACCGGCTGAAATGTAACATCCGCCACATCTTTCAAATTAACAAATCCATTTTGTGAGGGGATTGTGATATTCTGTACATCTGCGGCATTTTCCAGCTTCGTATTCCAGCGAAGGGAAGGAGAGCTGGCATCTCTGCTGAGTTCTCCCAGTGTGGCTTCGCTGTTAACCTGCTGAATCGCGCCGATCACAGCTGCTGAATCCAGCCCTTTTTCAGCCAATTTGCTGCGGTCCAATTCAATGAGTACCTCGTGCTCCTGAACCCCTGCAAGCGATACATCCCGGACTTCCGGCAATGCTTCCAGGCGGGGCTCCAGAACTTTAGCAGCAAAAGCGGTCATCTCTTCCATGCTGCCGCCGGATACATCCATATAAAATTCATAGCTTTGAGTGGTACCGTACTGACCTGCTGTAACATCTGTAATCGCGGCATTGTCGCCCTTTGCTGCGTTGGCAGCTGCCTCTACTTCATTAAACAGCTCATCGCCCAGGCCTTCATCGAACGTAATTTGAAGTGAGCTCCGTCCGATTGTAGTTGTAGAGTCTACCGACTCGACTCCGTCAATCCCCCTGATCTGCTGCTCCAGGGGAATGGTGATCGATCGCTCCACTTCAGCCGCTGCCATCTCCCCGGCGCTGACCTCTACATAGGCGCCATCCATCGTCACAGGCGGCATCAGCTCTTTATCCAAGTCCATAATGGAATAGCTGCCGATGGCGAGAGTTAATACCGTCATCAGGGCAACCAAAATCTTTCTCTGCACAATCAATTTTAAGAATTTCATTAACATTCTCCTTACTCCCTAATAGTGAAAATTTGCACCCAAGATCTAATTATACAGAGGTTAGTAGGTATTAATAACTACTTTTTCTTGAATTTTCCAATAATTCGTCCGACCTATTTCGCCAAAATGCGATCTTGTTTGCAGGAAAAACTTAACAATTCTTACAGATACTATCTTAATCGGGATCAAGAGAAGGCATAACGAGCCAGAGACATATCTTGCTATCAGACTTAAGGCTGATAAGAAGCTTAAGGACGACAAACTTGAGAGCGGAGGGGAGTGGCAAAAGCAGATGGCGAAAATGTAAATTAACATCAGCCATATCCCCGCCCCCCTACTCATAACCCTCTCAAAATGACAATCCCAAACAGTATGTTATACTGAAGAAGCCATAAAACTCCTAAAATTGGAGGAGAGTTCATGTACACTGTTTTTTCAACATTTGACGTTCCCGATGAAAAGTCGGAAGAAGTCATTCGCATATATAAAAATCGCTCGCGGTCGGTTGACCAGGCAGAGGGGTTTGTCGATTTTCTGCTTCTGCAGAATGATAAACGCGCCGGCGAACTGACTGTGCAGCTTATTTTTGATACAAAAGAAAACTATTTAAACTGGGTCCGGAGCGAGGATTTTAAAAGAATCCATGATTTGGAAAAGAAATATCCGGATCAGGAACTGGCTGCTGTGATTCCAAAAGTAGCGCAATACAAGGTGGTGGCTAGGTGAATCATGATAGGGTCGTAAATAGTGTAACCGAGAAAATTTATGAGCGTGAGCCTTCCCTTCTCGAACGGTTCGGCGAACAGGGGAAAGAGAAGTGCCGGGAAGATAATCATCATCATATGAAGCATTTGGAGACAGCTTATGAACTGGATCAGTCCTCTTTTTTCAATGATTATGCAGTCTGGCTTAATGGCATATTAACCAGGCATGGGATGAAAACCCGGCATCTGATCGACAACTTCGAAATCATTCAGGCTGTGCTGGCTGAAGAAAAAGGATCTGCGGAGAAGGCAGAACGGTTCCATCTTTACCTGGCGGAAGCTATCGCTGTCTTGAAGGGTGAACCAGCGGAAGGGGGCGCGTAGGATGCAGCAGGCAGAAATACTTGCTTCCTTATTACTTGAAGGTAATTCCGTGAAAGTTTGGGAAAATATCCGAAAATACCCGCAGCTGTCTCGTATCGAGGTTTATCAAAATCTGATTACACCTGCGATGCAGCACATCGGCCATCTATGGGAGACGAATCAAATCACAGTGGCGGATGAGCATCTGGCAACAGCTACATGTGATTTTGTATTGTCGAAACTCGCTTACCAAAGCGAAAAAAGACAATCAAGCCAAAAAGCCATGTTTCTCTGTCTGGATGGGGAACAGCACTATATCGGCCTGAAGATGGTGAACAGTCTATTTGAAGAGCATGGCTGGGAGACAAAGTATTTTGGTCCAAGCCTGCCTTTGGAATATGCGCTTAAAACGGCAAAAGACTGGAAGCCAAGCGTAATCGGCCTGTCAGTCACCATCGTCTATCACCTGCCGAAGCTGAAGGAATATGCCGAGGCATTTGCCAAACTTCCGCATAAGCCGGCTGTTATCCTTGGCGGGCGATTAGCAGGGAAGTATGACCTGCTGCCGTATTGTTCCGATCGTACAGTTATCCTTAAAGATTTGCCGGAAACAAAGAGATGGCTCCAAAATTATGAAGCGGGAGGACAGCAAAATGCAATATTTTAATCATACACTTCCGCTTGCGTTTTTGAAAGCTGACAGAAACGGAAAAATAGTAACCTACTCCACTATCGCACGGGAAAGCTTTGACCTGAGCGGGGGGCACCTAAAAGGGATCATTGATGAAGAAAGCATTGAAAAGCTTATTCAGTACAGCTGGGAGCCCGGTGTGAATCCTGTGAAGCTGGAACTGAATATGAAAACCAGGGAAATGCCTCTCTGTTTATTTGAGGTTCATATCCAATGGGACAGTGAGGATCATGCCAATATGCTATTTCTGCCCAAGGACAGCTCAAACGAGGGACTTATGGATAAACTGATGCAGCTGCAGCAGCGCCTCACCTCCACGGACTTTGAACTTTTGGAGAAAAAAGAAGAGCTGGAGCAGGTGCTGACCCGCCTGAATCAATTGTCCGGGCCGTTTATCCCGCTGTCTGAAACCCTTTGCCTGATCCCTTTATTTGGCGATATAACTGCAGATAAAATTAACATTATTTCCGAAAGCTGCCTCAAGGCTGTTTTTGCAGGCGAATATGACGAAATTCTTTTTGATCTGACAGCTGTTGGGGAAATTGAAGGAAAAGGCATCGAGAAATTCACCCAGCTGATTAAAACATTGAACTTCATGACAGGCAGCATCATCAAATTGATTGGCATAAAGCCAAACCTGGCAGAAGTGCTGAATAACTATAAGCTTGATGAATGGGTGCAGATCGATCAATCTCTGAAGCAGGTTTTAAATATCTATTTTAATCGGAACGAGCTGGGGGCCTCTTAGGGGGTCTTTTTTTTTGCGAAAAATGCATGATTTTTGTAACTGAAGGGAGGATAGTAGTAACTTAAATGATGGGGGAACATTCATGCTTGAAAGACCGCCGATTACATCAAATGAACTGGCCACACTCTGGATGACTTATCAGCAGAAAACAATGTTAGTAAGAATGCTCGAATACTTTATTGAAAAAGCGGAAGATGAAGAGGCCAAGAAAATCATGGCCGATTTAAGAGGAGAAGTTCAGGCTGTTATTCAAAAGATTGCTCAAATATTAAAGGAAGAAGGTGCGGCCATTCCTGTCGGATTTACCGAACAGGATGTTGTGCCTGATGCTCCGGCCCTATTCGCCAACGGGTTTGATATCATGTTTGTGCGTCTCATGAAATCGATCAGCATGGGGCTGCACACTCTGGACTTAAGCATGTCTTACCGGGAAGATATCATCTTACTGTATAGAGAGCTTACCGCCATGACCCAGGAATATTCCAAAAAATGCACCCAATACTTACTGGGAAAAGGTCTGCTGATCCGTGCGCCTTTTGTGACCATGCCTGATAAAGTTGAATTTGTAAAGGATACAAATTATTTAAAGGGTACAAACTTACTGGGAAGCAAACGGACGATCAATACGGTTGAGCTGAGCCAGTTATATTTTACAATTGAAGCCAATGTAACAGGCATGCAGATGATTACGGGCTTTGCACAATGTGCCCAGGTAAAAGAAGTAAGGAAGTATTTTTCAGAAGGCGTGGAACTGGCAAAAGGGATTATTAGCGAATTCACGGACATGCTGCTGGAAGATGGAATTCACCCCCCCTTGGTCCAGGCGGCAATGCTACCCGTTCTACTGCCGCCCCGTTCTCCGATAAGCTTATGATGTACTGCATCAGCCTGTTTTGCAGCTTTTCGATCGGAAAAAATGCCATCGGAACAGCCTTCAGCTTAAGAAACGACATTCCGGCCAAAGCCGCCATCTTTACAAAAGACATCTTCGAATACGCCCACCGCGGCGCCAAAATCATGATCCAAAACGGCTGGATGGAAGAACCCCCGCAAATGGAAGAACGCCGAAATCTCATATAGGGTGACAGGCACCACTCGAAATTTGTCGAAACAGAGAAATATCCTTAAGAGGGTATTTCTTTTTTTTGTTTCTAAATGCGAAATAGTTTGACAATTTACATGATTAAAATCATGATAGTAAGTAAAATACTCAGAAGTCGGGGGCAGGAAAAATGGGTTTGCCGAAGGAGAGGCATAACGGATACAGTCAGGCGGAACAAAAGGGTTCCTTCATAAGGGATCTAAATGCTGAAAACATTTCATCGGGAATCATTGCAAGCACGCTGGTCATGACCGGGCCGGCCCTGATTATCCTGCAGGCAGCATCAGCAGGTGGATTCACGGATCAGCAGACGATTAACTGGATGTTTGCGGTTTATTTTTTCGGCGGTGTCTACAGCATCCTCATGCCGCTTCTATATCGTATTCCGATTACTGGGGGGCATTCGATTACAGGTGCAGCATTTTTGGCGACGGTGACTGCGCAATACTCGTATCCTGAGCTGATTGGCGGGTATGTCATTTCCGGGCTGCTGATTTTTCTGGTAGGCATTTCAGGTCTGTTTACAAAAATCATTGGCTGGGTGCCGAAAGAGGTTATTGCCTCCATGCTTGGCGGGCTCGTTGCCGGGTATGTCGTGAAGCTCGTGCCTGCCATACAGGAAATGCCTGTTGTCGGAGGAGCGGCGTTAGTCAGCTTCCTGCTTTTTACGAGATATGTGAAAAAATTTCCGCCTGTGCTCGCAGCAATTGCGGCTGCCTTTGCCGCATTGTTTTTGACAGCCGATGTACATCCGGCCAAAGAGATAGCGTATTTTCTGCCGTCTCTTCAGATGCCCGAATTCAGCTGGATGGGGATCGTAACCATTGCCCTCCCGCTTGCGATGCTGATTCTGAGCAATGATGCAGCACCAGGAATCGGGGCATTGGAAAGCGAAGATTTCAAGCCCCCTATTCGGAAAATCGTCTCATCAAGCGGCGTCTTCTCCGTAATCACCAGCTTCTTTGGCGGACAGTGTGCCAATATCGCCGGCATGATGAGCGCCATCTGTGCCGGACCGGATTCAGGGCCCAGGGAGAAAAGGTATATGGGAGCAGTGGTGTCAGGTGTAATTACGATTGTGTTTGGGATATTCGCCTGGAAAATCGTGCCCTTTATCCAGTCGCTTCCGCAGGCATTTGTCTCACTGCTCGCCGGGTTCGCCCTGATTGGCGTCCTCCATTCCAGCCTGCAAACTGGCTTTTCCGGAAACCGGTACAGGCTAAGTGCCCTCGCAGCCTTCATCGTCACTTTATCAGGCGTGAGCTTTCTTCATATAAGCGCTCCTGTTTGGGGACTTGTTGCCGGGGCGATATTGGCGCGGACAATAGAGAGGCAGTTAATTGAAAAAGGATAGTTTTTCAGAAAAATAGATAGGTTGAACAATAATAGATGGTAATGACATTCACCAGCCTATTAGAAAGGAGAACTGCTATGGCCATCATGCAGGACAAAATCTCAAGCCTCCTGGAAATTAATCGCAGTTTAACCCAGTCTCTTGAACTGGAGGAAATTCTAAAGAGGCTGGTACAAGCAGCCTTTGATTTAGTAGACCATGCAGATACCACCATTCTTTACACATTAAAGGAAGATGGATTATTGCATTTTTCCAGCGGGGTCGGGGTGGAGACAGGATTTATGAGCCAGGTGAAGTTTGAGCCGGGTGAATCCTTGACGGGGCTGGTATTTCTGACTAAAAAGGGCCTAATTGCATCAGGAAATGAGTTCAGGGAGCATATGAGCCGTATGTCTGAGACAAATTATGTTCATTTTTTTAATGGAGTCTACCGGCGTGAAGTGAAGAGCGGGATCGTCGTCCCATTGGTTTATAAGGAGAATTGCATTGGCGTGCTTGTGGTGGATAACTTCGACAAGGATGTACAGTTTATTGAAGCCGACTTTCAAGTGCTGGAGGTGGTGGCAGACCAGGCGGCTATTGCTATCATGAACTCGAAGCTTTACGAAGAAGTGAGGCAGAAAAATGAGGAACTGAGCGAATCCCTTGATATCCACCGGAAATTCACGAAGATTCTGCTGGAGGGAAGGGGGACTTCGTTTATCCTGGATACGATCAGTCACATTTTGGGTTCCTCTGTAATCTTTGCAGAGGAACCAATAAATCCATCCAGTTCTTTTCCGATCATAAACTCCAACGAACTTTTCGGATATTTCCTTCTGGATGAGCCTGTTGAACGTTTGACGAATATCCAGAAGGCCGCTCTTGAGCATGCTTCAACGGCTTTATCACTGGAGTTTGTCAGGCAGAATACGCTTTTTGAAAAAGAGATGCACCTAAGAGAAGAGGCCTTTCATGATTTGATTAATGGCGGACGTCTGAATGCAAGGATTCTGGAAAAGTTTCGCATGAATGAGAAAAGCAGCATCGCCTGTATGATGGTGGACTGCAAGTCTGGTTTTCTATGGGATGCTGCCTCCATCCTTCAAAAAGAAAAACTCATCCGATCGATCGAGCAGATCATCATGAAATACTGTGAAACCTCAATCGTTTTTACGAAATCAAACCAGATCATAGCACTCTTGGTGAATGGACGAAAAAAGTATGACCAGTCTCTAGCTGTTGATATTCAGAGAAAAGTGAGCAGAGCTATCATTGGTTTGGGCAGAGAGGTTGATCTAACAGATATGACAGATACTTATCAGGAAGCTGCCGAAGCTTTATCATTTGCTAAAAACCATCAGCACAAAACCTTTATCACTTATTCTGAGCTTGGTGCTGAAAGACTGTGGCTCAACACCGACCGCAGCTTGCTGAATAAATTTGTCACCGATAAAATAGGCTCTCTTTTAAAAATGGAGCCAGAATACTTAAAAACGATGCAAACCTTCCTGGCACATAATCAAAGCCATAAACAAACAGCAGAAGAGATGCATATCCATCCCAATACCCTTGCATACCGGCTGAAAAAAATCGAGAGCGAGCTGCAGCTGGATTTTTCCCGGAAAGAAGATTGGATTACAGTGGTCCTGGCCTTCCAGGTCTTTGATTTTTTAAACCCATAATTGGTGCTTGTCACAAAGAACAGAAGGATTATTTGGCTGTTGGCACATGTACAGGGAATATTCTAAATATTATAATAATCTCAACTTAAGCGATAAGGAGAGATTGGATGAGTACAGAGGTTAATAGCCAGAAAACTGCAGTCAGGAATACTGGTGCAGAAACTTATTACAATTACATTGGCGGGGAATGGGTTCCTTCTGTGACAGGGGAAACGTATCCGAGTGTGAATCCAGCCAATACAGATGAGGTACTGGGTTACTTTCAGAAATCGAATGGGATTGATGTGCAAAAAGCAATCGATAGTGCAAAGAGAGCTTTTCCCGAATGGAAAAATACATCTCCAATCAGCCGGGGGGACATCCTTTTTAAACTGATCTTTCTCATCCAGCAGGAAAAAGAGGAATTAGCAGAAATTATTACGAAGGAAGTAGGCAAAACGATCGAGGCAGCCCGAAAGGAAGTGGATGCAACGGTTCAGGCTCTAAAGCATTTCAGCGGTGAGGCTAACCGGATTTCAGGTGAAACCGTGCCTGCAATTGATCCGAAAACCTTTGCCTGCACGATTCAGGAGCCGCTGGGAGTGGTGGCTGTCGTTACGCCATTTAATTTTCCGCTCGGAATCGCCATTTATAAAATTGCACCTTCCATGCTGGCGGGAAATACGATCATCTATAAGGCCGCAAGTGACACGTCTTTAATCGCAGTGAAGGTAGTCGAGCTGTTCGAAAAGGCTGGAATGCCAGCGGGCGTGCTGAATATGATCACGGGCCCGGGTTCTGTCGTAGGAGAAGAGCTTGGAACCAATCCGGAAATTAAGGCAGTCTCGTTTACAGGCTCCTCTGATGTGGGCATCCATCTTGGCAAGCTTGTGACAGCCCATGGCGGAAAAATGCAGGCCGAAATGGGCGGGAAGAACGCGACGGTCATTCTGGAGGATGCCAATCTGGAAGAGGCTGTCCAGAGTGTGGTCATCAGCGGATTTTACAATAACGGCCAAAGCTGTACGGGAACCAGCCGCGTGATTGTGCCCCGGTCCATTTCGCGAAAGGTCATTGATTTATTAGTTGAAAAAGCGAAGCAAGTAAAAGTCGGCAATGGGGTGCGGGAAGGATATGACAACGGTGCGGTTGCGAATAAGCATCAATTGAATACGTATCTCCATTATGTGAATAGCGCCATCGAAGAAGGAGCTGTTCTTGAATATGGCGGAAAGCAGCTGACAGATGGCGATATGGCAAATGGCTATTTCGTTGCTCCGACAGTTTTCAGTAAAGTTACAAAGGATTTTACAATCGCCCAGGAAGAGATTTTCGGTCCTGTTGTGGCTGTGATGGAAACGGATTCTTACGAAGAGGCGATTGAGCTTGCAAATGATACGGACTTTGGCCTGTCATCTGCCATTTTTACGAATGACCTTCAAAAAGCATTCGATTTTGTCCGGAAAATTGAAACAGGCGTCACGCACGTGAATATCCCATCCAACCATTATGAAAACCAGCTCCCGTTTGGCGGCAAAAAAACGTCAAGCATTGGACCGCGTGAACAGGGCAGCACGGCATTGGATTTCTGGCTTGATACAAAAACAGTTTATATCAAACCTTAAGGAGGGAGAGGATGAAAAACATAGGTGTAATTGGCTGCGGGGCCATGGGAAAGGGCCTTGTGAAAAATTTAATCAAAAACGGATATAAGGTGTATGCTTATGATCCAAGTCAGGATGCACTTGCGAAATGCGAGGCGCTGGGGGCCATTCCCCAGCCTTCTCCTTTCGAGGCAGCAAGTCAGGCGGATCTAGTAATTTCTTCATTGCCTGGACCAAGTATTGTGAAGGATGTTATGATGGGTGGAAGCGGAGTCCTTTCTGCTTTAAAGCCTCACAGTTTTGTGCTGGATATGAGCACCATTGACCCAAAAACAGCCCAGGAATTGAATCAGTCTGCAAAGGCGAACGCCATCCATTTTTATGACTGTCCGTTAAGCGGGGGACCAAAGGGTGCTGATGCCGGTACGCTGACCATAATGGTAGGGGGAGACGATAAATTTTTGCCGGACATTCGCCCGGTCCTGGAGAGCGTTGGAAAAGATATTTTTCTGCTCGGTCCTTCAGGATCAGGACAGGTGGCAAAGCTGTGCCATAATATGCTGGTTGCTTTAACGACTGCAGGCCTGGGGGAGGTCCTTGCAGTGGGGGAGAAAGCAGGTGTCAGCCGGTCTCAGCTGGCGGAAGTCATTCAAAGCGGGTCTGCGCATAATCGCGTCCTGACCGTATTCGGTGAGAATATCCTTCAGCATACATACGGGAATGTGCTGTTCAGCCTGGAGCACATGAATAAGGATATTCACTTGTACAAAGAAACAGCCGAATTTTATAGCCAAGATTCTCCTTTGGGTCAGCTGGTGTGCTATATCTATGGGAAGGCGATGGAGCAAGGGAAGGGCAAGCTTGATTCTTCTGCCGTGTGCGGATCTATCTAGGAATCTTTTAATCTAGGGGGGAAAACATGAAAAATGAAAAGACAGAAATTTTAAAAGATTGGCGCTTGCATGCCGTTGTGCTGGTTCTGGTTGCGGCTACCGAAGCGATTGGACAGATCAGCTTTAAAGTAGGCGCAGGGGTTATTCTGCTGCTGCCTATGCTTTATGCTTTTTTCCTGGGGCTGGGTCTTTACTTCACTCCGCTTATTAAGGAAAAACAGGCTAAAAATGCAGAGCCCCTCATCGTGCTTGGGGTTACTCTTTTAATTGCGAAAATTGGCGTAACAATTGGGCCGCAAATCGAGGCAATCATTGCGGCGGGGCCATCTTTATTGCTGCAGGAACTTGGTAACCTGGGAACGATCTTATTTGCACTGCCAGTGGCCATTTTTCTTGGCTTTAAAAGAGAAGCCATTGGCATGACCCACTCGATTGGCAGGGAGCCGAACGTCGGGCTGATTATGAATAAATATGGATTTGATTCGCCAGAAGGCAGAGGAGTAATGGCTATTTATATTTTCGGTACTGTGTTTGGTGCTGCCTTCCTGGGGTTGATTTCCGGATTCCTGGCCACCATTACCCCGCTCCATCCGCTGTCGTTCGCGATGGCATCGGGTGTGGGAAGCGGCAGCATGATGGCGGCCGCCAGCGGATCGCTCGTCGCTGCCTTCCCTGAAATGGAGGCGCAGATTGTTGCCTTCGCAGGCGCCAGTAACCTGCTTTCACTTTCAACGGGTCTGTATGCCAGTATTTTTATTGGATTGCCTCTTACTGAGAAGCTGTACAGCATCATGATGAAACGCAAAGAGAAAAAGGCTTCGGACAAAGGGGGAGATATCCATGCTTAAAAATATCACTGAATGGTTTTTGATATTGGCGATTTTTGGTCTTTCAGCGCTGATCGGGAACTGGGTAGGCTACGATATCCTGCCGTCTGCAGCCATTCCGGGCATGCTTGTTTTAATTGTTATCAGTGTGCTGGGCCTGATTCTTGAAAAAGTGCTGCCAGGCAATATCCCGAGCGTCGGATATATCGGGATTATCGGAATCATCGTTTCCATTCCGGGAGTACCGGGATCTGAATATGTTGTCGAGTGGACAACTCAGGTCAATATCCTGGCTCTTGCTACACCGATTCTCGCTTATGCAGGGATCTCGATCGGAAAGAACTGGGCTGACTTTTCCAAGCTGGGCTGGAGAAGCATTATTGTCGCAGTCTTCGTGTTCTTCGGAACCTTCATCGGATCTGCAGTAATTGCCGAGATTATTCTGCGGATGCAGGGAATTATTTAATGATTTGCGGCCTGGCAGGTGGATATCTGCCGGGCTTTTTGCTCTGAATCAGGCTCAAAATCATTATTTGGGCACTGTTTCTAAAGATATCGGCCGCTTTAACAGATTTATCGGCCAGATTAATAATTTATGGGTTACTTTTTTGATATATCGGTCAAAATTCTATTTTATCGGTCAGTTTTCCTATATATCGGTCACTTCGCGCAGAGTCAACATTCCAATAATCTCACAGTATTAACAGTATCCAAAAAAATAAGAAGGAGTGAAACCCATGAACCTTTATGAACAGTTAGTAAAAGATTATGACCAAGAACTTACTCATTCGGGTGTAAACGGCGAAAGATTGGCCTCAAGACTTGATGAGCTTTCAAGGATAGGCCTCATGGACAGCGGCGGGGTCACCCGCCCGGGCTATTCTGCCGAAGAGAAAGAAGCGAAAGAGCTAGTAATCAAGTGGATGAAAAACGCTGGTCTTACTGTAACTGAAGATGGAGCAGGAAATGTATTCGGCAGATTGGAAGGCAAAACAGCAGGACCCTCAATCGCTTCAGGTTCCCATGTTGACAGTGTTCCAAATGGAGGGCACTTTGATGGGCCGTTAGGGGTTCTCTCAGCATTGGAAGTTGCCGAGTCATGGAGAGAAACAGGATTCATACCGGAGAAGCCGTACGAGATTGTTATTTTTTCAGATGAAGAGGGTTCGAGATTCAAGAGCAGCTTAACAGGCAGCCGGGCATTTATGGGTCAGCTGAAGCCTGAGGAAATGGATAGCCTGCATGATGAAAATGGCAAAACGTTTCGGGAGGTGTTGAGCGAATATGGCAGCAGCGCGGAAGAGTGCTTAAAGGCAGGAAGAAACGGGCGTGAATTCGAAACCTTTGTGGAAGTCCATATCGAGCAGGGAAAGGTGCTTGAAAGAGAGAATCAGCCAGTTGGAGTGGTAAAAGGCATTGCAGGTCCAGCCTCTCTGGAGGTTACGTTTACAGGAGAAGCCGGCCATGCGGGAAATACGCCAATGGCTGGGCGCAGAGATCCCTTAGTGGCTGCCTCATTATTTGTAGCGGCCATCGAGAATTTTCCAAAGCAGATCAGTGATACAGCTGTTGCCACTGTCGGCAAGCTGGACGTGCATCCAAATGGCTTTAATGTCATTGCACAGGAAGTAATATTAACAGTGGATATCCGGGATATTTTTGAAGAAACCCGTGATCAGCTGCTTGATCTAATTAAGACTGAAGCGGTGAAAATTGCAGAGGAACGAGGCATTGATGTGCAAATGAACCTGAATGCCAAGATTAAACCTCTGCCAATTAGTGAAGTTTTGCAGGCTGGTATTGCAGACTCGCTTGAGAAGTTCGATATAACCCCCGTTTACATCCCAAGCGGTGCCGGCCATGACACCATGATCGTCGGAACCGAAGTGCCGGCCGCCATGCTGTTCGTCCGCAGCAGGGATGGCATCAGCCACAATCCGCGGGAATGGACGTCATTAAATGACTGTGTATATGGTGTACATGTTTTGAAACATTTTGTTGAAGGGCTTATGAAAAAATAGTAAAAGGGAGCAATCGCATGATCATCCGCGATATAAAACCAGAAGACGCCCAGGCCCTGGCCGACTTGATCACACAAGTAGAAAACGAATCAGAATACATGCTTTTCGAGCCAGGTGAAAGAAAGACCTCAGCCGAGGCACAAAGAAAAAGAATAGAAGCCATACAAAAAGAAGACCAATCGACTATCATCATCTCGGAAAAAGATAATCAATTGGTCGGCTTCTTAATGGCCATTGGCGGTGCTGCACGGAGAAACCGGCACTCAGCCTATCTCGTTGCAGGCATCCTCAGCGAACACAGAGGCCAGGGAATCGGCACAAAGCTGTTTGAAGAGCTTGACTGTTGGGCAAGTAAACACGAAATCCACAGGCTGGAACTCACAGTAGTTATCCACAATCAGGCCGGTGTCACCCTCTACAAAAAGGCAGGATTCCAGATCGAAGGCACCAAAAAACATTCGCTTATGATAAACGGAGAATTTGTGGACGAATACTATATGAGTAAGCTGTTATAACAGATAGGCCATTCCCTTTAAAACAAGGGGAATGGCCTTTTCTTCAGGTCTAAACCCTGATGGCACTTCAGAAAGAGAGAAAAAGGGCATCGGAGAGTTTGAGTCCCAACCCGGCCCAACTTCGGACAGAGAAGGCTGAAATCCTGTTGGCAGAGTCTGAACCCGGTCCAACTTCGGACAGCGAAAGTCGAAACCGGGCATCCAGAGTCCGAACCCGGCTCAACTTTGGACAGAGAAAGCCGAAACCGTGCACCCAGAGTCCGAACCCCTTCCCGCTTTAAACAAAGAAAGCACGAACCCGCCGTCCATATAACTTAATAGAATAAACCTTTAAATCCTACAAGGTAAATTTTCCTATTTTCACTTCAGAAACCCCCGTATTCTCAAGGAATCCAGCATCCAATTCCACAAAACAAAAAAGAAAAATCAGAATTTTAATTGAATTCAAAACACGTAATCTTGTATACTTGTAATACAAGTTTGAAAAAACGCTTACATTTTTGCTGGAAAGGGAGGATTTTATGATTCAAAAGAAGTGGAAGATTATCATATCGGTTCTGACACTTGTTTTTATTGCCATTGTTGGCGTGCGGACAGCAGCCGAGAACAAGGATAAAAAGTTCGTATCCGTTGCCACCGCTTCAACAGGAGGTACATATTACCCGATTGGGGTTGGAATGGCCAATGTATGGAGCAGCCATTTAAAGGGTGAGAAAATCCAGGCGAGCGGCCAATCCTCAGCCGGCTCCATTGAAAATATTGAACTGCTTCGTGAAGGGGAAGCACAGCTTGCTATTCTTCAGGGATTAATATCTTCTCAGGCTTATGCAGGTGACGACTCTTTTGAAGGAAAGCGCTATGAGGATTTGCGCACAATCTCCATGCTCTGGCCCAATGTGGAACATTTCGTACTGATGAACAATAAGATCAAAAGCGGAACTATCGACGATATAAAAGGAACGCAATTCTCTGTTGGGCCGCAGGCCAGCGGTACGGAGCAATCCACAGTCGTGATGATGGATGGTCTCGGTCTTACGAAAAAGGATATTTCTCCTGAGTATCTGGGCTACAGTGACACGGTTTCCGCGATGCGTGATGGGAGATTGGATGGAGGTTCCCTTCCGGCAGGTATCCCGATTTCCGCTGTAACAGATATGTATGCAAGTAATGTCAAAGCATCGATCCTGGAAGTAACTGATGAGCAGCTGGATGCCATCAATGCAGTATCGGACAGCTGGTACCGCTATGTGATTCCTGGAGGCACTTATCCTCGCAATGACGAAGATATCAACACGATTGCTCAGCCAAACCTATTATCCACAACTAAAGAAATGGATGAAGAAACGATTTATATTCTAACCAAAACACTTTATGAGAATCTTGATGAAATGTATGAGGTTCATAGCTCTGCCAAGGAAATGACTTTGGAAACGGCACTTGATGGCGTATCTGTGCCATTGCATGCCGGAGCCTACAGATATTTTAAAGAAGCGGGCCTTGATATACCTGAAAATCTAATTCCGCCGGAAGCGAAATAAAGGAGGGAAAAGAATGACAAAATCAACAAGCGAACCCATTGTACAGCCAGCTGATCTTGATAAAGAAGCTGGCGGCGGCATGCGGCTGCTGGATGGTCCATACAAAAAAGCGGCTGCCATCATTGCTGTATTGTTTTCTGCTTTTGCCATTTATTCCAATGGATTATCCAATATTCAAGAGATTTATAGAAACCTCATTTTCCTGGGCATCCTTTTGGTAATGACTTTTTTCTATTATCCTGCCGGAAAGTCTTCCAATCAAAAAAGGTTTACAGCCCCTGATTATGTTTTTGCGGCACTTGCGATTGCAGGTCTCGGCTACCTGCTCCTGAATTACACAACAATTCATGTGGACCGGGGCTCCCAGCCGATTATGATCGACTATGTCTTTGGAGCCATTACGATCATCGTTCTCCTTGAAGCTTCGAGACGTGCTGTTGGGATCTTTATTCCGATCCTGTGCGGAGGCGCTATTGTATATGCCCTGTTTGGCACCTACTTCCCGTGGATCTTCGGACATGCCGGCTTTTCACTGGAACGCCTGCTGTACCGTCTTTATATGACGACTGAGGGCGTGCTGGGATTAACGCTTTCGACGGCATCTACGTTCATCGTCATGTTCGTCCTCTTTGGTGCCTTCCTGTCGGTCAGCGGTGCCACCCAGCTTTTCAATGATCTCGCCCTTGCCATTGCAGGCAGAAAGCGCGGAGGCCCGGCTCAGGTTGCGGTCATTTCCAGTGCGCTGACAGGGTCTTTGAGCGGGAGTGCGGTTGCCAATGTTGCGACAACAGGAGCTTTTACGATTCCTTTGATGAAATCCATTGGCCTTAAGCCAAAGTTTGCCGGAGCAGTAGAGGCGGCTGCTTCAACAGGCGGAATGATTATGCCGCCGATTATGGGCGCTGCGGCCTTTATCATGGCCGGTTTCCTTGGAATCTCTTATACGACAGTCATCCTGGCAGCGATCATTCCAAGTTTTCTATACTATATTGCTTTGATTTTTGCCATTGATATTGAAGCGAAAAAGCAAGGCCTAAAAGGCATCAGCAAAGAGAATATCCCGGATGTCGTCCAAATCCTGAAGGAACGCGGGGTTCTCCTTATCCCAATTATCGTTGTTATCACCACACTCTTAATGGGAAAAACAGCCCTGTTTGCCGGATTTGCCGGGATCGGCGCGGTCATCATTGCGAGCTGGCTGGCAAAAGATAAATCTTCTAGAATCACGATCTCTAAAACTATTGAAGCATTCATTGAAGGCGGAAGAGGAACGATTCAGGTCGGGATTGCCTGTGCCGCCATCGGAATTATCATCTGCGTTGTCACCATGACGGGAATTGGATCTACATTAGCTTATAATATTGTTGAATTAACGGGCGGTCAGCTTTGGCTGATTTTAATCGTCGTCATGCTCACTTGCATCGTTTTAAGTATGGGGCTTCCATCCACAGCACTTTACATCGTCGTTGCCGTTACAGCAGCTCCTGCCCTTGTAGAAGCTGGCGTTAACCCGATCGCGGCACATTTCTTTGTGTTCTGGTTTGGTGCATTGTCCAACATTACACCGCCTGTGGCATTGGCATCTTATACCGCCGCGGGCCTTGCCGGCGCCAATGCGATGCAGACATCATGGGAAGCGCTTAGAATCTCACTGCCGGGCTTTATCATCCCGTTCATGATTGCCTATAATCCTATCATTCTGCTTCAGGCAGCAGAGGGAGAAACGATATCCATTTTATCGGTAGCGCTTGTGGTCATCACAAGCACACTGGGCATTTACGCCCTGGCAAGTTCACTTGGAAACTACCTGAATGCCAAGCTGACGATTGTTGAAAGAGTCCTAATGTTTGCAGGGGCTTTAATGCTGATTAAACCTGGCATGATCACGGATATTGCCGGATTCGGGCTTTGCGTGTTTGCGATTCTCTTCCATATCATCAGAGTAAAGAAAAGCAGTTCAGTCGAAATCACCATATAAGGAGCTAACATTCATGAAAATCGAACGGAAAAAAATCTCGGCCCAGGTGCTGGATCAGCTGAAGGAAATGATAAAAGAAGGCAAGTTCCCGCCAAATGAGCCCATGCCATCCGAGAATGAACTGGCCAAACGATTTGGCGTCAGCCGTGCGCCTGTTCGAGAAGCATTGAGTGTGTTATCTGCCAGCGGAATCATTGAGTCCAGGCAAGGGGGCAGAAGCTTCGTTAAAGAGGTTAATATGGCAGACATGCTTGGTTCGTTAGCGATTGAATACATTCCCGTGGAACAGGTATTTGAGCTATTGGAAATGAGGATGGTTATGGAGACACAGGCAGCAGCAATTGCTGCCTTGCGTCGTGATGAGGACGACCTGAAAAATTTGAAAATGGCGCTTGATCAATTTGAAATCACACTGACGAACCCTGAAGCAGTTGGCGACCAGGCTGACGTAAATTTTCATAAACACCTGATTGCAGCAACGAAAAATCGCTTCATGATACAGGTAATGGAAAACATCGATGATCTGTACCGGAAAGCAATTGCGTTTTCCCTTCAGAAAAACGTGGGTCTTCCGGCAAAGCGCGAGCAGGTATTTCAGGAGCATATGAGCATTTTTACGGCTATAAAAGAACGGGATGAAGGAAAAGCAGCAAAGGCGATGCAAGTTCATCTTGAGAATGTGACAAATAAATTGAAGGTGAACGAAAGGGAAGGAAAGAAGGTGCCGTTGTGATCACCGAACAGATTGTTGAACGGCTTAAAAGCATCATGGGATCAGAAAAACGCATTCTGCTTGAAAAAGCGGACCTGGTTTCTTATTCATACGACGGCTCATTTGGAGCCTATATTCCAGAGATCATCCTGCAGCCGGTTTCGACAGAGGAAACGGCTGGCATTGTAAAGCTCGCCAATGAACTGAAAATTCCCGTCTATCCAAGAGGCAGGGGTACGAGTCTGAGCGGAGGTCCGCTCCCTGTCCACGGGGGGATGGTCCTTGATTATTCCAGATGGACCCAAAAGCTGATCATTGACCCGGAGGATACCGTTGCGATTGTATCTCCAGGTGTTATTACTGCTGATATTGACCGTGAAGCACAGCGGCATGGGCTGATGTATCCGCCAGACCCAAGCAGCTCCCATGTTTCCACAATTGGAGGGAATCTCGCTGAAAATGCAGGCGGGCCACGCGGTTTAAAGTACGGGGTAACAAAGGATTACGTTCTGGGTCTGGAGATCGTCACGCCGGAAGGGGACATCATTCGGACAGGCGGACGGACGGTCAAAAACGTTACAGGCTATGACCTGACGAAGCTGATCGTTGGATCCGAGGGGACGCTCGGCATCATCACAGAGGCCATCCTTCAGCTGATTCCAAGACCCCAGGCCACTCAGACGATGATGGTTATTTTTGATGACATTATTGATGCCGGAAAAGCAATATCGGCGGTACTCACATCAGGCATCCTGCCATCCAAAATGGAAATCATGGACCAGGCTTCAATCCAGGCGGTGGAAGAGTTTCAGCCGATCGGGCTCCCGACAGATGTAGATGCCATTATCCTGATTGAGCTTGATGGCCATCCAATTGCCATCAGGGATGAAAGCGAGCAGGTGAAGCAGGTGTGCCTGGAAGTTGGGGCGAGAGAAGCCATCATTGCCAGGGATGAAGAATCTGCCGGGAATCTATGGAAAGCGAGAAAACTTGTTTCGCCGGCCATCGTCAGGAAAAAGCCAACGAAAATTTCCGAAGATGCCACCATTCCAAGAAGCAAGATACCTGAAATGTTTAGAAGGCTTCAGGAAATTAAAGCAAAATATGAAATCGACTTAGTCGTATTCGGCCATGCGGGTGATGGAAATCTGCATCCGAATATCATAACTGATAAGCAGGATAAAGAAGAAATGAAGCGCGTGGAAAAAGCGGTGGAGGAGATTTTTACGGCAGCGATTGAATTGGGAGGAACCCTCTCAGGCGAGCATGGAATCGGGACAATGAAGGCACCGTTTATGGAAATGGAGCTTGGTGAAGCAGGGCTGGACATGATGAAACGAATGAAAAAAGCTTGGGATCCAAACAACATTATGAATCCGGGCAAAATTTTTCCCGAGACAAAAGGACAGAGGCTGGTGTTAGTCCATGACTAGCCAGCTCGCCTATAAAGAAACGTTTGACTGTGTCCAATGCGGCTATTGTCTTCCTGCATGCCCCACATACGCCAGTATGGGGAAAGAAAGGCACTCACCAAGGGGCCGGATCAATCTTGTGCAAATGGCGGCGGAAGGAAAAATATCCGTCGATGAAATTACCGAATCGCTGGAGCTCTGCCTTGGCTGCCGCGCCTGTGAGACGGCATGTCCAACCAATGTTCAATATGGCAAAATCCTCGAGTCTTTTAAGCAAGTAAAGAGGGCTGACGCACCAGCTCCTTTCATGGAGAACATGGCTCTGCAAAAAGCATTGCCCAATAAAAAGCTGCTCGCATCCATGAGAGCTTCACTTCGGGCCTATCAGAAAACAGGCATGGATTCGATTGCCCGCAAAAGCAAGGCGCTCAGCATTCTTCCAGAACAGCTTAGGGCTTTTGAAGAGATCGCTCCGGCTGTGGAAATGCCAAATAAACAGCTGAGAACAGGCATCCTTCTGCCAGAGCGCGAGCCGAAAGCCCGTGTAGCATTTTTTACAGGCTGTATTATGGATGTGTTTTTTGCCAAAATCAATGACCTTAGCATCAAGCTGCTTCAGCATGCCGGGTGCGAAGTCACCGTAATCAAGGAACAGACCTGCTGCGGGGCGCTTCAGAATCATAGCGGAGATACGGGAACATCCAGGAAATTGGCGAAGGAAAATATTGCAGCTTTTGAAAAAGGGAACTTTGATTTTGTGGTTAATGCGATTGGCGGCTGCGGTGCGATGCTCGTTGAATATGATCACCTTCTCGCAGAAGACCCGGAATGGGCAGAGCGTGCCAGGGTGTTCGCACAAAAGAATAAAGATGTAAGTGTAATACTGAACAAACTCGGAATCAATTTCAGCCGGGAACTCTCAGGTGCTGTGACCTATCAGCCATCCTGCCATTTGTTAAATGTGCAGAAGGTGGCGGATGATCCCGTTCAGCTCCTCGAAAGCATACCAGGCATTACATATGTTCCGCTTCCGAAAGGGGATATGTGCTGCGGATCGGCCGGAATCTATAATATTGTTCACTATGAAGAGTCCATGGAAATACTCGACGCCAAAATGGAACATGTCCAAAAAATATCGCCTGATACCATCGTAACGTCCAACCCTGGCTGCCATCTGCAGATGTGCCTCGGGGTTAAACGCGAGGGGCTTGAAGACAAGGTGCGTGTGGTCCATATCATCGAATTACTGGCAGAAGCCTGCGGGATTAATCATAAATAAGAGAAAGGGTGGAGGATCATGTATGATTACATCATTATTGGCGGGGGCATTGTCGGCCTGTCAACAGGAATGGAGCTGCTGAACCGGTTTCCATCAGCAAAAGTGGCCATCCTGGAAAAAGAAAGCCACGTAGCGGCCCACCAGACGGGCCATAACAGCGGAGTCATCCATTCCGGAATCTATTATAAGCCTGGCAGCTATAAAGCCAGGCTTGCCAAAAAAGGCAGTGAGTCCATGACAGAATTTTGCCGGAAGCATGGGCTTGAAGTGGATATCTGCGGGAAAGTCATTGTCGCGAGCGAAGATTTCGAGCTGCCGCTTTTGGACGATTTATATCAGCGCGGGCTGGACAACGGCCTTGGAATACGCATGATTGACCAGTCGGAGCTGCATGAAATCGAGCCGCATGTGAACGGAAAAAAGGCCATCCATGTGCCAATGGCCGGAATTGTCAACTATAAGCAGGTTTCGGAAAAAATGGCGGAGATCATTACAGCAAAAGGCGGGGACATCCTGCTGAATCATAAAGTTTTGGCGATTGATGAAAATACTCAGGAAGTTATCGTTCAGACCAGCAGGGGAGAGGTAAGGGGAGCTTACTATGTAAACTGCGGCGGCCTGCAGTCAGACCGGATTGCCAAGCTTGCCGGATTGAAGACGGATGTTAAAATCGTGCCATTCAGGGGCGAGTATTTCATGCTCAAGCCGGAGAAAAGCAGTCTCGTCAAAAATCTGATATACCCGGTGCCAAATCCCAACTTCCCGTTCCTTGGGGTCCATTTTACCCGCATGATTAACGGAGCTATTGATGTGGGTCCAAATGCCGTTCTAAGCTTTAAAAGGGAAGGCTATAAAAAGACAGACCTGAATGTGGCGGACCTGATGGAGGTTATGGCTTATAAAGGCTTCTGGAAGCTTGCAAAGAAATATATGAAAGAGGGAGTGGAAGAAATGATCCGCTCTGCATCCAAAGAGCTGTTCATGAAAAATGTCCAGAAGCTTATGCCGGACATTCAGAAGGATGATATTGTACCCGGGCCTGCCGGTGTCAGAGCGCAGGCCTTGAAGGACGATGGTTCATTAGTCGATGACTTTTTCATTGTACCCAGCAAACGCTCCATCCATGTTTTAAATGCACCATCTCCGGCCGCGACGGCGTCCATAGAGATTGGAAAAGAGATCGTGAGGAAGATGGACGGAATGTTTAAGATGGAATCAGCTGTTTAATAAAAAAATGGAGAATAATTCAAATCCCCCTAAACCATAATATGGAAGAAGGGGGATTTTTATATGAAAGCCACAACTGTGATAAGGCTGATGCACCTGGTCATACCCTGGCTGACCATCGTTTTTCTGCCTAAAAAGTCATTCAATAAATTTTCAACCGTTTCGGTTTTTGCAGGTATTTTTGTGTTGATTTTAAGCACACTGGCCATACCGTTTAAATGGTGGACAGTGGAGGGTGGACACTTCAAGAAATTGCTTAATGATCTAACCTTCATAATGGGACCATTCTTTATTGGGACAATTTGGATCTTCCATTTCACCTTCGGCAGTTTCAAGAAGTACCTGGCAGTAAATGCCATCATGGATCTGCTGTTTGCATACCCGCTTAATTACTTGTATCAAAGGTTTAACTTGTACAAGCTCGTAAAATTTAAGCCCATACATATTTTCCTGTTCTTCACCTCTTACGCATGGATAATTTATGGGTACCAGGAATTCTTTCATAGGAATCACAGGTAAGAAAAAGCCGCTCCATCAAGGAACGGCTTTTCATCTGTTATCGCAGTCTAACGGGCAGTAAGACCCTCACTTCAAGACTTAGAGGAATCAAAGGAAGATAAGTGGGGGTCAAACTGCCCGTAAAGGCCCGATTGGTGAGATACAGTGAAACTTGCCGAGGCGCAGGCAGAGGCTTAGTTGAACCAATCGGGTTCGTAGTGTCGATTGATCGAAGCGCTAGCGGAGATCTTAGCGACACTAGAACGCGACTAACAATCAGTGGGGATAAGGAAAACCCCCACTGATTGAAGTTTCACTTTATCAGCATTCTCCATTATGACACTCGACTCCGATCACCCGGAATCCATTTATGTCCAGTTCTTTCTTGATTTTATCTAAAGTTTCTTCAGTCGTATCCTTCGGCAATGTAAAGAGGATACGGCGGATCAGACTGACATGGAAGTTGGATGAATCCAATGAGATGACTCCCTGGATATCGCTGTACTTACTGATAATACTGCTTATCTTTTTCAATGTTCCCTGTGTGCCATAGCTGCCTACAGTCAGCGTATAGCTTCCGCGGTTCAGTCCCCACGCTTCCTCCAGCAGCTCCAGTACGGCCGCATGTGTCAGCAATCCGACAAAATGCCCCTGGTCATTTTCAACCGGAAGATAAGGATATCTCTTCAGCGTGAAAAAGGCTTTCATGAAGGAGTCATCCTCATCAATTATGGTCTGCTGGTCTTTAGCCAGTGCCGTAATCGGCTCATCCAAAGAATGATTCTCCTTGTATTCTAAAATATCAACCTTATAAATATTGCCGACAAACTTTGTATGTGCCGCATCCAGTATAGGGACACAGCGGTAGCCAGTTTCATTTATAAACTGCAGTGCCTGTTGCAAATTAAAGGTTTCATCACAAAACCGGACATCTTTTTTCTCCACCATCTGATGGCGAATCAGCATACGAGCATCCTCCTTTACCCCATAACCTTCTCTATTCTATGCCGGTGCCTTTTCGGCAATGATAAGAAATTAAGTGAATCCCCCTCCGAAAACTTGTAAAATAAGAAAAAGCAATCATCATGAAAGGTGCTGAAAAGAACGTGGAAAGCATTACAGTTGTATCGCTGCTGGATGTAATTGGGGAGCTGTTTTCCGATGAGATTTCCATAGCGGTTTCCAATACGAGTGAATATATTTATTACAGGCCGAGCAAGCGCATCGATTTGAAAATCAGGCCGGGGGACATGGTAAAGGAAGGGACCATCGCCTATAAGGCTTTAGGGACACAGCAAAGGGTGTCGGAGTTTATAGACCGTGATGTGTTCGGTGTTCCGTATAACGGCATGGCTGTGCCATTTTTGCATGAAGGGAAGCTTGAAGGCTGTGTAACGGCGATTTTCCCGGCTTTGACGGACGGCAAATCGGTTGTGACGATGAAAACGAATGATGGCTGGATTCCGATTCCTTTTTCCGAGGTTGTCTGCCTGGAGGCAAAGGATAAGAAGACCTATGTACATACAGGCGGCCATTCAGGCACCCATAAATACTCGCTGCAGGATTTTGAGTATTCGCTGCCTAAGGACAGTTTCATCCGCTGCCACCGCTCATTCATTGTAAATGTTAATCATATCAAGGAAATCTTTCCTGATACCCATTCCACCTTTCTCCTCGTCATGAAAAATGGGGACCGGGTGCCTGTCAGCCAGTCCTATTCCAGCTATTTCAGGAAATTACTCGGTTTTTAGAAAATTCTTTCTGTTTCAGTGGTGAAATTCGCTGTTTTATCGGAATTTTCCGTAAGTTAATCGGAAAAATCCTGGCTCCCTCTTTATCCGGGTAAAATGATTACATATATCTTGATAAAGGGGATGAGCATCATGGAGAAACATTTAGAACGGATTCGCGATAGCCGCCTGCGTGACCGGGTAGTTACACCTGAAGAAGCAGCATCCTGGATTCAGGATGGCATGACTCTGGGGCTAAGCGGCTTTACACGTGCAGGTGATGTGAAAGCGGTGCCATTTGCGCTCGCAGACCGTGCCAAACATGAGAGTTTTAAAGTGAATGTCTACACGGGCGCTTCTTTGGGATCTGATGTGGATAAGCTTTTTGCGGAAGCAGGGATTTTGGGAAAAAGGCTGCCATTTCAGGCCGATCCGACCATGAGAAAAGGGATTAACCAGGGGGATTTTCTATTTGTCGATCAGCATTTATCCCACACGGCAGAGCTTATCCGCGCTAATGTCATGGATCCTATTGATTTCGCTATTTTGGAAGCGGTTTCTATCTCGGAGGACGGGCTGATCATTCCGTCTACTTCTATCGGAAACTCACTGTCTTTCGCTGAAAATGCGAGACATATCATTGTTGAAATCAATTTGGCCCAATCCGCACAGCTGGAAGGATTGCATGATTTATATGAACCTGGCAGGCAGGGGGAGCGTAATCCGATCCCGCTGACGAAAGCGGACGACCGTATCGGCACTCCAGGAATTAATGTGGATCTGGATAAGGTGAGGGGAATCGTATTCACGAATCAGCAGGACTCGCCTTCGACGATCGTGCCGCCGGATGAAGAAACCGCCATCATGGCACAGCATCTGCTTCAGTTTCTCCGCGGGGAAATTGCAGCAGGAAGGCTGACAAATAGCCTTGCACCGCTGCAGTCGGGGATCGGATCTGTGGCGAATGCCGTGCTTCATGGAATGCTTGACTCTGAGTTTGAGAATCTGGAAGTCTATTCAGAAGTGCTTCAGGATGCCGTATTTGATTTGATGGATGCCGGAAAGGTGAACTTTGCTTCCTGCTGTTCTATCACACTATCAGATGAAAAGATGAAAGAGGTTTTCACGAACTTTGACCGGTACAGGGACCGCTTAATCATGCGTCCTCAGGAGATTTCCAACCATCCTGAAATCATCCGCCGCCTCGGCTTGATTTCGATCAATACAGCACTGGAGCTTGATATTTATGGAAACGTGAACTCCACCCATGTCCTTGGAACGAAAATGATGAATGGCATCGGCGGATCCGGCGATTTTGCCAGAAATGCGCGACTGGCAATCTTCGTGACGAAGTCTATTGCCAAAGACGGCAAGATTTCAAGCATCGTCCCATTCGTCTCCCATGTCGACCACACCGAGCATGATGTAGATATCATTGTAACAGAACAGGGCTTTGCAGACCTGCGGGGGCTGGCTCCAAGGCAGCGCGTGGAGTTGATCATTGAAAATTGCGCACACCCGCTGTACCGCGACCAGCTTCGCAACTATTACCGGGAAGCTCTCACAAGAGGCGGCCAAACACCGCACGTACTGGAAAAGGCACTCTCCTGGCACACAGACTTTGCAAAAAATGGAACCATGCTGAAAGAAACAGCGGCAGCTTCTGCCCGTCAGTGAAGAGATGGTGACAGGCACCTATACCACTTCATCCAAGCGGTATAGGTACCTGTCACTTTTAATGTTACAATGATAGCTATACTAACAAAATGATTGGGTGAATTTATGAGTAATGCTATCAAATTAATCGCGGCTTCTAAATATAAGAATAGTTTTAGGGATGGCTATCCGCTTGTGACGGAGGAGTCGGTGCTGCGGATTCCGAATGGCATCAAAGAGGGTGCGGTCATTGAGCTGACCGACGAGAGCGGCCGGTTTATCGGCAAAGGATATTATGGAAAGCAGAATAAAGGCAGGGGCTGGATACTGTCGCGAAATCCTCAGGAAAACTTTGATGAAGCATTTTTTGCGAAGAAATTCCAAGAAGCGTTAAGGAGACGGGAAGCTCTATTCCGTGATCCCGATACAACCGCTTTTCGGGTTTTTAATGGAGAAGGAGACGGAATCGGAGGCATCACGATTGATTATTATGATGGCTTTTATGTGATCAGCTGGTACAGTGAAGGCATTTATACGTTCAGGGATACGGTGATTCAGGCATTCATGAACAGTGCTGATGTAAAAGGATTGTATGAAAAGAAACGGTTTGCTGTAAAAGGCACTTATATAGAGGACGATGATTTTGCGGCAGGAGAGCGGGCCTCTTTTCCGCTGATGGTGAAGGAGAATGGAATCAGCTTTCCCATTTATCTGAATGATGGCGCCATGGTAGGTGTATTCCTTGATCAGAGGCATGTCCGGAAGACGATCAGGGACAAGTATGCAAAAGGAAAAACGGTCCTGAATACGTTCTCTTATACAGGCGCTTTTTCAGCTGCTGCCGCATTAGGGGGAGCAGTGAAAACAACCAGTGTCGACCTTGCCAACCGCAGCAAAAGCAAAACCATTGAAATGTTCAGCGTCAACTGCATTGATTTTGAGGCACAGGATATCATTGTGGAAGATGTGTTCAACTACTTCAAATATGCTGTCCGGAAGCAGCTGGCATTTGATATGGTTATCCTGGATCCTCCAAGCTTTGCCCGTTCCAAAAAGCATACTTTCAGCGCCAGAAAAGATTATCCGGAGTTGCTTGCGCAGGCCATTCAGATCACAGAAAAAAACGGAATCATTGTGGCCTCATCCAACTGCAGCACATTCAACATGAAAAAATTCAAAGACTTTATCAAAAAAGCATTCGCACAGACAGGTGACCGCTACAAAATCCTTGAGGAATTCACCCTTCCTGAAGACTTCCGCACCATTAAGGAATTCAAAGAAGGAGACTACCTTAAAGTAGCATTCATACAGAAGCTGTAAAAAAGGGGTGACAGGCACCTATACCACTTCAGCCAACTGGTATAGGTACCTGTCACCTTTTTATTCATATTTACCCCGCAGTTCCTTCATCTCTTCCACCAGGTTCTTCCCGATATCCTGTGAAAAGTCTTCATAGATGGGATCCAGCACAGCTTGCCATTCCTGTTTTTCTTCCGGTGTAAGTTCATGAATCTGAATGGAGGAATTCTGCCTGATTTTTTCAAGCAGTTCTTCGTTCATGTCAAAGGCCATCCGGCTGTTCCAGGCAGTTGTTTCTTCCATCGCCTCCAGCAGAATCTTCTTTGTTTCCTCACTCTGCTCATTCCAGACCTTCCCGCTCATCATCACCACATATCCCAGATAGCCATGATTGCTGATTGTCATATGCTTTTGCAGGTTATAAAATTTCTTTGAGTAGATATTGGAAACCGTGTTTTCTTCACCATCCACTTCACCTTCTTCCAGCAGCTTGTAAGTGGAATTGAAGGAATCCTGAATAGCCTTTGCCTTCAGGCGGCTGAATTGGGCCGATATCACATCACTTTGCATGATTCGGAAGGATTGCCCTTTCAGATCCTCGGGTTTTTGAATGGGCCCTTTATTCGTGGTGAGCTGCTTAAATCCATTTGGCCAGTGGGCGAGCCCTTTAATGCCGTCCCCTCGAAGCGAATCAAGCAGCTGCTCGCCGATATCCCCATTCAGGCCTTCAAGAGCCGCTTTGCGCGATGGGAAGGCAAAAGGCAAATCCAGCACAGCCCACTTTGGGGAAAGCATCCCAAGCTTAGAGGTGGAAGGGGCAATAAAGTGAACCTGCCCTTCCTTAAGCGCATTAATTTCTTCAATATCAGAATAGAGGCTGCCGTTTGGGAACACTTCTATTTTTATATGGCCATCCGATTTTTCGGCGACAAGCTCTGCAAATCTTTGAGCGGCAAGGCCCTTCGGCGTATTTTCAGCCACCACATGGCTGAATTTGAAGACAATTTGATCCTTAAGCCCTTCCTGGTCATCATCGTAGGGAATCTCTTCCCCCGGAAAAAAGCTTCGATAGCCAAAGAAGGCAGCCAGCAGTAAAACCATGCCGGCAAGGAGAACATAGCTTTTCATTTGAATCCTCCTTTTTAAAACTATTAATGTTATCATACTTACAAGAATTCTATCCGTAAAGACAGAAGGGAGGGACCCTTTGTGAATCAGCTGCCCATCCGCTGGAAGATTACCATATTGTCTTATGCAGTCGTTATTTTTTCTTTATTGATTGGCGGAATGGTCGTGATTGCAAACATCCAGGAGCAGGAAGAAAAAGAACTGAGGATACGCTCGATGAATACGGCCAGAACGGTGGCAGAGCTGTCAGATGTGAAAAAAGGAATCCTGCAGCCGCAGGGCTGGAAGACGGTTAACAAAGTTGCTGAGGAAATCCGGATTATCAATGAAACCGACTATATCGTTATCATGAATATGGAACGTATCCGCTATTCCCATCCGGTTCGGGAGCTGATCGGCAGGCCTTCATCAGGTGAGGATGAGAAACCTGCTTTTGCCGAGCATATCTATTTTTCCAAGGCTGAGGGAGACGTCGGCACCTTTATACGCGCATTCATACCGATTAAAGATGAAAGCCTCAATCAAATCGGTGTGGTTGTTGTCGGCAATAAGATCCCTTCGATTACGGAGATTATCACAGATCTGGCAAATGAGATCAGCATCATTGTGCTTTTGACGCTCATATTTGGACTGATCGGTTCTTTAATGCTCGCCAATCATATTAAAAAGCAGATGTTCCAGCTGGAGCCCCATGAAATCAAACGGATGCTGGAGGAAAGGACAGCCACTTTCCACTCGATCAATGAAGGCGTAATTGCAATCGATAACCAGGAAAACATTACGATTTTCAATGAAAAGGCAAAGAAAATTTTTAGTGTGTCCGGCAAAGTCGCAGGCAAAAAAATCAGAGACGTGCTAAAAGACACAAGGCTTCCGGAAATTGTAGAAAGTAATCGAGCCGTCTATAATGAACAGATCATTGTAAGCGGCAAGGTCATCCTGAGCACCAGAATTCCCATCCGGAAAGACAATGAGAAGATCGGAGCTGTGGCCATCTTCCAGGACCGCACGGAAGTTACGAAGCTTGCAGAAGAGCTGACCGGTGTAAAAAGCTTTGTTGAGGCGCTCAGGGTGCAGAACCATGAACATATGAACAAGCTTCATACCATTGCGGGATTGATTCAGCTCGGGAAAGCTGACAAAGCACTCCAGCTGACGTTTGATGCATCTGAAGAGCAGGAAAACCTCTCGAATTTCCTCAGCGATAAAATCAGGAACGATGCCATTGCAGGGCTTTTATTAAGCAAAGTAAGGCGCGGAAAGGAATTGGGCATCTCGGTGGTCATCGACCCAAAGAGCAGCCTCGAGGAGTTCCCGGACCGGCTGGATCACCATGATTTTGTTCTGCTTCTGGGCAATCTGATTGAAAATGCTTTCGGTGCCTTTGAGCATAGTGACCGGGAAGATCGAAAAATTGACATCAGCATTGAACAGACCGAGGAGATTTGTGCGGTGCTGGTGGAAGATAACGGCAGCGGGATAGAGGAAGCGATATTGCCGAAAATATATGAAAAAGGATTTACCGCCAATAAATCTGGCGGGACAGGCTACGGGCTTTACCTTGTCAAACAAATTGCAGAAAAAGGCGGGGGAGCGATCGAGGTTTCAACACACAGGGATGAAGGAACCTCTTTTACAATCGTTTTTCCGATGGAATCGGAGGGAGAAACATATGGCGGTTAAAGAAGAAATCAGTGTGCTGCTGATTGAAGATGATCCAATGGTCCAGGAAGTGAATAAGGAATTTATTGCAAGTGTGCCCGGATTTACGATCATCGCTGCGGCCGGGAATGGGGAGGAAGGCATTGCCCTGGCGAAAGAGCTGCAGCCTGACCTTGTGATTTTGGATATTTTCATGCCGAAAAAAAATGGAATCCAAACCCTGCAGGAATTCCGGAAGCAAAACCTTGATTCTGATGTCATTGTCGTATCCGCCGCAAAGGATAAGGAAACCATTAAGCTGATGCTTCAAAACGGCGCCAGGGATTATATTATCAAGCCCTTTAAGCTGAACAGGATTCAGCAGGCCCTCGAGAAATACCGCCATTACAGGGAAAGCCTGAAGGAAGCGGGCACTCTGTCACAGGAGCAGCTCGATGCTCTGCTTTATGCCAAGCAGGCGAAGAAAGAAGAAAACGTATTGCCTAAAGGGCTGAATGAATTCACTTTAAATGAAATTACCGTATTTATGAAACAGCAGACCGAACCCCGCTCTGCCGAAGAAGTTGCGAACGGCATCGGTATTGCCAGAGTCACCGCCCGCCGCTATCTTGATTATCTGGAAAAAAGCGGTGCGATCCGGCTGGATATTCAGTACGGAGGCGTGGGCAGGCCGGTTAATCGGTATGTCATCGTTTAGCTGCATTCCCTGAGACCAAAATGAACAAAACATCCGTTATGACCATAAACTTCTCACTTTTATCTGAAAACGCTATCATTTCTAATAGAATGAATAGTTAGAAAAAAGGAGCTGAGATAAAAGTGAAGAAGCAGCGGATTTATAAGAATTTAACCTTTCAGGTGTTAACGGCTATTTTTATCGGTGTTATGGTCGGGCTGATTTGGCCGGAAGTCGGAAAAGAAATGAAGCCGGTCGGCGACACCTTTATCAACGCAGTCAAAATGGTCATCGCCCCAATTATTTTCCTGACCATCGTCCTTGGAATCGCTAAAATGGGCGATATGAAAAAAGTCGGCAAAGTGGGCGGAAAAGCGTTCATCTATTTTGAGGTGGTTACTACACTTGCTTTAATGATCGGTCTGATCGTCGTTAATGTCATTAAACCAGGTGCAGGCCTGAACTTTAATGAATTGGAAAAAGGAGATGTTTCACAGTACACAGCCAATGGCGGAGAGGGCATCAATTGGATTGAGTTTGTGACACATATTGTTCCTTCCAACATGGTAGATGCCTTTGCAAAAGGAGATATCCTGCAGGTATTATTCTTTTCTGTTCTATTTGGTGTCGGTTTGGCGGCTCTTGGGGACAAAGGCAAAATCGTCATTGAGTTTTTGGATAAGCTATCATTAGTTTTCTTTAAAATTATCGGCTATGTCATGAAGGCAGCTCCGCTTGGTGCTTTTGGCGCGATGGCCTATACAATTGGCCATTTCGGACTGGCATCACTTGTTCCGCTTGGCAAACTGATGATTTCCGTGTACGTGACAATGTTCTTATTTATCTTTGTTGTGCTAAATATTATCTGCAAAATGTACGGATTCAGCTTATGGAATTATCTAAAGTTTATCAAAGATGAAATACTAATCGTATTAGGCACAAGTTCTTCAGAATCAGTGCTTCCGAGAATGATGGATAAAATGGAGCGGATCGGCTGCTCCAAATCAGTTGTGGGACTCGTCATTCCAACAGGTTACTCCTTTAACCTGGATGGTACATCCATCTATCTGTCAATGGCAGTTGTCTTTCTTGCACAAGTATTCGGAGTGGATCTGACAATAGGCCAGCAGGTTACCATTCTATTAGTGCTCATGCTGACTTCAAAAGGTGCCGCGGGTGTAACAGGCAGCGGATTTATCGTATTGGCATCGACGCTTGCCGCCCTTCAGGTTATTCCTCTTGAAGGATTGGCGCTTCTTCTGGGTGTAGACCGCTTCATGAGTGAAGGAAGAGCAATCGTGAACCTGATCGGAAACGGAATCGCAACAATGGTTGTAGCAAAGAGTGAAAATGAATTTGATGAAAATAAGGCTAAGAAAGCCATCAGTGAAATGAAATTAATGAAGCAGGAACAGCAAAAGCAGGCAGTATAAATGGAAAGGCCATTCCGATAAGAGGGATGGCTTTTTCTCATTTATTGTCGAAAATCCCACTGAGCAGACGACAATTCCTGCAGCTATTTCCCGGGAAAAATTCAGATATGTAAGTACTTCTTGTTATTTCAATCAAACGTTTGATTGAAAAGTAAATTGTTGAATAAACGCGAAAGGTAAACATAATTTAGAAAGTTACAAAAAATATATGGTATGATTATTTTTAAAAAAGTGACAGGCACCTATACCACTTGGACTAAGTGGTATAGGTGCCTGTCACCGGAAAGAAGGTTCACATCGTGAAGCGCTTAAAGGTTCATTATGCGTGGATAATTTTAGTCCTGACGTTTTTGGCTTTGCTTGCCGCGCAGGGTGTCCGATTGTCGTTCGGCGCGTTTATGGCGCCATGGGAGCATGAGTTTTCCGCAAATCGCAGTGTTATATCGTTTATAGCCTTTGTCAGCTATATTGTTTTTGCCATTTCACAGCCATATGTCGGACGGATGATTGATAAATACGGCATCCGTTATATTCTGTCCTTCAGTATACTGGTTATTGGCTTTTCAACACTTCTGACCTTTTTTACCGCCAATCCCGTCCAGCTGATGATTATCTACGGTGTGATTGCCTCCGTTGGCTTTGGCGGTGCATCCAATGTAGCAGGAACGATGGCAGTGGCGACCTGGTTTGCCGATAAAAAGGGTATGGCAATGGGACTGATGTCTGCCGGAACAGCCGCAGGGCAGCTTATTCTCGTCCCGCTGTCATTATTCCTGATTGACCTGCTGGGCTGGAAGACAACCGTACTTGTGCTCGGCTTCTTTTTGATTGTAATCATTTTCCCGCTGCTTTTGCTCTTTATCCGCTCGAACCCGGCCGATCTGCAAATCGATGCTTATGGGGCAAACGTGAGTGACAGTCAAAAGGGGAAGCAGGGAAAAAAGGAAGCACCAAAAGGAACGCTTTCCATATTTCAGCTCTTAAAGCGGAAAGAATTCCTGTTTCTCATGCTCCCGTTTTTCGTGTGCGGCGTCACTACCACTGGCCTGATGGATACGCATCTGATTCCCTTTGCCCAGTATTGCGGATTTTCGCCTGGTGTAACGGGAGCTGCTGTCAGCCTGCTGGCCGGCTTTAATATTCTTGGAACTGTCGTTTCGGGGTTCCTCGCAGACAAGTGGAATTGCAGAAAAATCCTTGCCTTTCTCTATGGAGTACGGGCGTTAACCATTGTTCTTCTGCTCATCATCGTAAATGATGCGTCATTGTTTGGCTTTTTCGTCACTCAGTCCCATCTGCTCATTCTGTTTGCCATCAGCTTTGGGATTGTCAATTTTGCCACCGTCGCACCAACCATGAAATTGGCTGCAGAATATTTCAAACATCTGTCCGCAGGAGCCGTAATCGGCTGGATTTATTTGAGCCATCAGCTGGGTTCAGCTCTCGGTTCATTCGTGCCTGGTGTATTATTTAATCTGACAGGCAGCTATGACAGCTCTTTCATTGCATCCATCATTCTTCTGGTATTCGCATCAGTCTTTAGCATAATGCTTCCAAGGCAGGGGGCAGACTATCAGTATGCAAACAGCAGGGATTTGGCGGGAAATAGGTAGGAGCTTAAAAATGACACTTTATTTCTCTTCGGTTAAAATAAAAATATTGAAATAACAGTTGGGTTAGGGGAGACGGGGCATGCATCGTAATCATGATCTATATCAATTTTTCCTTGAGAAAACATGGGACTTAACAGAAGAATGGTATAAAAATGTGAACAAAGAAGAAAGCGGGGGGATTTATACCTCGGAAGACCCCGCTGTAATTGAAAAAGTCAAAAAGCAAAATTATGAATTCCACAAGCAGTTCTCCGAAGTATTCCGTAAAGAAGAAGAAGCGTTCTTTAATGATTTGGAAGTCTGGATTGTCAAAGTGGCGCAGGATGATGAACATCTCCGCACACCTCTTGAGATGATCCTCAAGGAGTTCTTTAACACTCAGGAACAGTATTTAAACCTGCTTGAGCAGTTCCTTGAAACCAGTCAGGGCCAATATGATGACAAGCAAATCGTCTTATGGCGCAGGATGATCATAAGAACCATTGGGGAAGTAGTTACCTGGTTTACGGAAGAGTATAATAACCATTCCCAGAAGAGGCTGCAGGCTCAGCAGGCTTTAATCCTTGAGCTCAGCTCCCCGGTCATCTCATTGACAGAAGATATCGCACTTCTGCCGCTTGTCGGGGATATTGATACAGCACGAGCGAAAATCATGCTTGAAAATACACTTCAGCAATGCAATAAATTAGGCGTCAACCAGCTGTTCCTTGACCTTTCAGGCGTAGTCATGATCGATACAATGGTAGCCCATCAGCTATTCCAGCTGATTGAAGCTCTAAGCCTGATCGGTGTAAAGACTACAATCTCCGGCTTAAGACCGGAAATTGCCCAGACAGCAGTACAGCTCGGACTGTCTTTTGATCACGTCAGCATCAAATCCACGCTATCTAGTGCCATTAAATCAGCGAATATCATAGCAGGGTAATAAAAAACACGATGAAGACAGTCTTCATCGTGTTTTTGCATCTATTCCAATCCTTTAATGCTCATTTCCTTCACAGGCAGGAATGCCTCACCTGTATCCAGATAGTTAACGCTGACCTGATCACCTTCCTGCAGATAAATGGCCATCGGCACGGTTTCGGATGAAACCACATAGCTTTGCCGGTTGTCCAGAAGGAATGATACGACCGTGAAATCACCGGATTTCTCCTTGTACACCCGCACCACAGTGCCGCCTATCTGTTTTTCCTCTGCTTTCGAGCTACCGTCTACTGTGCCTCCGCCCCGCTGCAATGCAGTTTTATACAAACGCAATGCTTCATTTGGCGTCGTTCCATAAGCGGAAATTTCCGGATTGGCAGCTGATACAATGAAGTAGTTCTGCAGGAATCCGTTGGCATCAAGCACAGGCGTCAGCCAGCTCGCTTCCCCGTAGAAGTTATACAGAACAGGCATTTCCCCGCTCCATTTCTTCTCGATGAATTTTTTCTCGATAATCTGGAGGGCACCCTGCGAATCCATATAAGATTCCTCAAGATTGCCTGTAAAGAAGGTGGCTTTGCCCGTCCTTGAATTTGTCAGAGAATAGCCCAGCATCGAATCGACGCCTTCTTTTGGACTTGTAAAATCAGTGAAGTAGTACATGTCGCCATTTTCATCAAAAATTGGACTCACATTGGCTTCTGTTCCCTCATCCGATGGAATCCTTACATCTGACTTTCCGAATTTGCTGTTCCAGAAGCCATGGACGTAATTTCCGAAATAGCTGTTCTGCAGGCTGACCGTTTCAGGGGAAACTGCTCCATCAATAAAGGCCGGCACATCCGCAAGTTTATAAGACTTCGTCTGTCCGCTCAGCGGGTCAACCATGACCACTCCTTTAACGTCAAAGCCATTTCTCGCCGAAATAAATTCTCCATACGAACGGATATAAAATGGTTTTCCGTCGTCATCCACTTCCAGCTGAACATCTCCGTAAAAGATGGCCTGCGGATACTGCATCCGGATATGGCGCTCTATATTTTTATTAAAATAAGAAGATGGTGTGTACACCATATCGCTCTTCACGAATTTTGGATTAGCTGAGGAATCAGTCGCGCTAATTGTAAAATAGCCTGGTGTCTTATCCCCATTCCACCATTTGAAAAAGCCCGAAAACTCTACAGGCGCAATATAAACATACTCTCCATTGACTTTCTGGATCTGCAGGCTGCCAAGTTCATAATAACTCGTGTTCGGAACCTGCCCGAAAGCCTTCTTCATCTTATTGCGCGCAAACTTCGGCGGAACGCTCGCCGGTGTTTCTTTTTCATCAAATGTTTCAATCTCCGTTTTTTCCTTCATTTTGGCACTTTCATACTTATCGTCCGCATTAAACAGGAAAGCTGTCAGAAAGAAAGCCCCTGCAGCTAAACTAAGGACAAACACACCCGTTTTGATCATACGCTCTCGGCCAGTCGCAAAAACAGCCCCGATTACAGAAGCGATAACCGCGAACAGCCACAAACTGGTTAAGTTCCGGTCCAGATTGGTGAAATAGTACACGGCAAAAACAAGCAGTACAGATACAGCGGCGGTGGCGGCCATAATTCCGGTTCCCAGTTTCCTGCCTTCCTTTTCCTTCGCCTTCGGTTTATAGCTGAACGGAATCAGCAGGATCGAAATCGCCAGTCCGGCAATCAGTGAAAAAATAAAAATATTTCCCATTATGAATCTCTCCTAAAATAAGTTCGTTAGTATCTAATACGGGTGGCATGCAAAAAAGTTTCAAAAAGAAAAAACTACCACTTTAAGTTCTTATTAGTGTAAAATTACACTGTAATGAAAATAGGAGTGTCAAATACATGAAAAAATTACTGTTAATTATAGCGGGCTTGTTATTTCTGACTTCACCCGCCCTTTTTCTTTATGTATTGAATAATGGAAATCCGATCATGAACAAGTGGATAACACATGAAGTGAAGGCGCATCTGGATGTAACAGGCTATAGCAAAAGTGATTTTCAAAAGCACAGCTATAACATACCTAAGATGGACATCAATCATGACTTCTACCATACCCATTATTATGTCATTTTCAAGGATGAACCGAACATCATTTATTACTATGGTAAAAAGAAGTGGTTTGGAGATGTCGTTCAGTTTTGTGAAAAAGAGGACGCTGCCACATATGAGTTTGTAACGGAGAATACGGAACATAACGAAGAAGCCTGTATCTCGATGCTGGATAATCGTTAAAAGAAAGAGGAATCTTCCGCCCCGAGCCAGAATAGGATTAGCATTGCCTTACTAAGGAGTTTTTTTATGATCAAATATGAATTGGCTATACCGGATCAGGCTCAGTTGTTTCAGTTATATGAAAATGACGGCTGGAATGACTTCTTGAAGCTGCCTGAGGTTTTCACATTAAGCTTAAAGTATAAGTCCTCAGTCTAAAGCTGTAGCCGCTTTCAGCCGAAACGGCGATTTAACTGAACGTTTCCAATAGTAAACTGGTTAATATAACCAATATGAGAAACGGAGGCAATATCTATGGAAAAACATATATGCAAAACGTGCGGAACGCAATTTCCACCATGCGATCATCAGCCTGAAAGCTGCCCGATCTGCATGGAAGAGCGCCAGTATGTTAGACCCGGCGGCCAGGAGTGGACTACTTTACATGAAATGACGGAAAGCCAAAATTATATGAATGAAATAAAGCAGGAGGAATCCAATCTTTACAGCTTGAAAACAGCTCCGGAATTTGCCATCGGCCAGACAGCCTATCTTATTCAGCAAAACGGTTTTAATCTGATGTGGGATTGCATCACCTACCTGGATGAGTGCACGATTGAAGCCATAAAAGAACTGGGCGGTATTAGCGCGATTGCACTGTCCCATCCTCACTATTATTCAGCACAAGTTGAATGGGCGGAAGCATTTAATGCGCCGATCTATATCCATGAAGACGACAGGGAGTGGGTAATTAGGGAAAGTGACCACATCATTTTCTGGAGCGGAGAAAGTTTTAAAATTCATGATGGCCTGGTCATCCACCGCCTCGGCGGCCATTTTAAAGGCGGTGCTGTCCTTCATTGGGAAAAGGGGAATGGGGGCAAAGGCGTCATGCTTACCGGCGACATCATTCAGGTCGCTGCGGACAGGGAATGGGTCAGCTTCATGTACAGCTATCCGAACCTCATTCCGCTTCCCGCTGAAACGGTTGAAAGGATGGCCGGCAAAATCAAACCGCTGTCATTTGACCGGATTTACAATGCGTTTCACAGAGTGGTAGAAAAAGAGGCAGACCTTGCAGTGCAGCGGTCAGCCGAACGGTATGTTAAAGCAATCAGGGGCGAGCTTTTTCAGACCTGAAGTTGGCTCTTTATATGAAAATTTAGTAAAATAAGGGAATAGAATGGGAGGGAACGAGATGTTAAAGAAACCTGGATTGGATGAGTATGCACCGTATTATAAGAAATATGTCAGCTCTGTACCGGAAGGGGATCTTCTGCAGATCCTTGATGAACAAATGAAGGAGACAATCAATCTGGTCAAAGATCTGAATGAAGATCAGGCGCATTTCCGCTATGCTCCGGAAAAATGGACGGTTAAGGAAGTGATCGGCCATATTACAGATACTGAACGCATCATGAGCTACCGCCTGCTTTGCATTGGAAGAGGGGAGATGGCTGAGCTGCCGGGCTATGATGATAACCAGTATGTAAAGAATGGCAAATTCAACCGCTTCAGCATTGGGGAGCTTTCAGCACAGCTGTCCCAGGTTCGCCAAAATACGATTTCTTTACTGAAAAGCCTGGATGATGAAGCACTGCTTGGGCGAGGAAATGCGAACGGCACTGGGGTAACTGCCCGGGCCATTGCCTATATCATTGCCGGACATGAACTTCACCACCGCACCTTAATCAAAGACCGGTATCTGGGTGCTGAAAGCTTTGGAGGAGCACATGAATAAGCATGAAATAGCGAGCTGGCTCAAGTCTCTTCTGATTGCCTTTGGAATTGCACTGGTCATCAGGGTCTTTCTTTTTTCACCCTACTATGTGGAAGGAGCCTCCATGGATCCGACCCTTCATGACGAGGAAAAAATCTTTGTTAATAAATTTGAAGAACTGAACAGAGGCGATATTGTCATCATCAGGGGCGATGAAAAGAACTATGTAAAGAGATTAATAGGCTTTCCTGGCGATGAACTGGAAATGAAGAATGACCAGCTGTATATTAACGGCCAGCAATGGAATGAAGACTACCTTGACGAAAATCGTGAAGCAGCAGATGGAATTGTCAGCAAACTGACCGGTGACTTCGGCCCTCTCACGGTTCCGAGTAATCACTATTACGTTATGGGGGACAACCGCCTTGTCAGCCTGGACAGCCGAAATGGGCTCGGTTTTATTGAGAAAGAGCGCATCATCGGCGTCAGTGAATTTGTCTGGTATCCTTTTACAAGCATGAGAAAAGTAGATTAGCTGCAGGAGCGAGCGGCATGCCCGCTCTTTTACTTAGATAAGGGAACACCTAAACAATCTAGTCAAAAGAAAGGATGTTTTTACATATGACAAGAATCGGATTAATCCGGCACGGAATCACACCCTGGAATAAGGAGGGACGGGCCCAGGGAAGCTCGGATATTCCCCTTCATGAAGAAGGTTTGGCTGAGGCAGAACGCCTGGCCGAACGAGTTAACGGCGAAAAATGGGATGTTATTTACTCGAGTAATCTCTTAAGGGCAAAGCAGACGGCAGTAGCAATCCAGGAGAAAATCGGCTCCATTCCCCTTCACCTCGATCCGAGGATTAGAGAAGTAGGCGGCGGGATGATTGAAGGCACAACCGAAGCCGAACGCCTTGAAAAATGGGGCAAGAATTGGCGTGAAATGGACCTTGGTTTCGAGCCGAAAGAAAGTGTTATAAAAAGAGGGCTTGGTTTCCTGCAGGAGATTACAGAAAAGCATCCGGGTGAAAACGTGCTGATCGTAAGCCATGGCGCCTTTATTCGTCATCTGTTAAGAGAACTGGTTCCGCAGACAGACCTTTCCACTCCGCCGAAGAACACTTCCATCACAGAACTGTTAATAAAAGAAAGCAAGTGGAACTGTGAGCTGTATAACTGCACGAAGCATCTGGAGGCGGAGCAGGTCGAATCATAATGAAAGAAGCATAAGCCATAGAGGCCGGACAGGTGGAATCGCAGGCTTTTCCTGGGAGAAAAAATAAAAGCCTCCCCGAAACGGGAGGCATCTTCTAAATAAAGCTTACCTGTACATATTTTAATTTATTTTCTTTTTATCTTTACTTAAGATCGTCAGCTCATATGGGTCATTTCGAATATCCTCTGCTTTTTCATGTGTTTGTAAGAAGCTCTTGATTTCCTCTTCAATACGTTCTGCCAGCACCTTTGCATCCGGGTCATCTGCTTTCACGGATGTTTTCACCTTGATTTGCAGCGGGAGAGGATGGAAAGAGTATGAAAACCCCTTTACCTTGAATTCTTTGTTTTCCATCAAGCCGCTTGCGATGACGTGAATGACTCCGGCTTCATCCCATCGCTGTTCCTGTTCTCTGGCCTCCATATCAATCTGTCTAATGTCAAATTTGAACCCCTTTCCATATTCACTTGAAATGGAATTCAATAAACTATTAAGCTCGTCAGTCCTTTTTTCGGTCTTCGGAATAGCTACAAAAATATATTTCTCAATTTCATTAATCCTGGCCTGAACTGGGAAGGCCATCGTGTAATTATTCGCTTCAAGCGCTTTAATGATTTTTTGTTCCAGCTCCAGGCTGTCAGCTTGCTGCTTTTTCATTTCAGGGGTTTCTTCTGGTATCGTGTTATCATGTTTGTCCCTTTTTATTCTGATATCATACGCACCAAAGTTATGATCTTTTAATGAGTGACTGAAGGTTTTTTTTACATCTCCTTTAATGCTGTTTACATCCTCCTTTGTTCCTCCAAGCCAGACGGTTAACTCTTTATCAGGGATGGAGGCATCCATTCTTCTTAAGTCATAGCGATGCTTATTAGCAGTATCACTAATGACATCATATAAAGCATTTTTGTATTCTTCCTGTTTTATAAATACGCTGAAGTAAGGAATCTTGGCGGCAACCTTTGCCATTCCGGGAGAAAAATAAGCTGTCCCGATAAAAAGAATGAACAAAGCTGCTGCAGCTATACCTGCGTAAGCCCATTTCTTTTTCCGGCTTATTCTTTCTTTCTTTTGAAAAGAATATGAGTTAGGTCTTACAGCTTTTAATACCATTTCTTTCTGTCTATCCTCGAATCGAATTTGATTATCAGGGTATTTAAAATGATTGGTCATGTCTGTTCATCTCCCTTCTCTGAAAGAACGTCCTTTAAGGAATTTCTCGCCCGGTGAAGCCGCGTTTTGACTGTATTCATATTTATGCTCAGGAGGTCGGAAATTTCGGCAAGCGTTAGTTCTTCATAGTAGTGAAGGATAATGACTTCACGCATTTTCAAAGGGAGCCTAAGAACTCTGCTATACAGATACTCCTTGTTTTCTATATGAAGCAGCACAGTTTCAACAGAATCCATTCGATCTGCCAGCAGGGATCCAATCCATTCTTTATAAAATAAATTTTTATAAGACCAGCTTTTTAAAACATCCTTGCATTTGTTGACAGTGATCCTGTAAAGCCAGGTTTTATAGGCAGCTTTCTTCTGAAAACCTTCAAGGTTCTGATAGCAGCTAATAAAAACTTCCTGAGATACGTCTTCAGCCAGCTGCTTTTGTTTTAAATAGGAGAAGGCAACCCTGATAACCATGTCCCCATATTTATCCATGAGCCAAATAAGCTTCTCTTCTTTGGACTCTGTATCGAATTGAAGGGGCGGCCCTTGATTGTCTGTTATTTTTACCAGCATGTTTATGCTCCTTTCGTTGGTAACACTTAGACGAGGGGTACTGGCTGGAGGTTCCATGAAAATTGGGAAAAAGAAAAACAGCAGTATTGACCCTGCTGTTTTTTTGTTAATCCTTATGTAGTTCCGACTTATAATTCGGAAAAGTAAAGCTGAAAACAGTTCCTTTATCGACTTCGCTTTTGACCCGGACATTACCATCCATGGCTCTTACAATACTGAATACGACCATCATTCCAAGGCCGGTCCCTTTGGAGCCTTTAGTCGAATAATAGGGTTCTCCCAGGCGCTGAAGCTGTTCGGGAGTCATGCCTACGCCGGTGTCTTTTATTTCGATGGTAATCTGGCTGCTGCTGTAGTGCGTTTCTATGTATAATTGCCCTCCGCGCGGCATAGCCTCAATTGAATTTTTAATTACATTCAAGAAACATTGGTGGAATTTTTGCCGATCCCCCTTAATAGATCCGAGGAGGGAAAAGTGGGCATTGATTTCGACTGAATTCTGGTTGGCTGTCGGCTTTAATATATTCAATACCTGCATGAGCTCTTTTTTTACATTGATCTCCTCGATCTTATCTAAGGATGGCTTGGAAAAGGTTAAATAGTTCTGGATGACCTGCTCTGCTGATTCCAGCTCAGCCTTCACAATGCTCAAATATTCCACCCTTTTTCGCGGTGGCAGCCGCTGCTCCTGCAAAAGCTGAACAAATCCGATAGCGGCTGTCAGTGGATTGCGTATTTCATGTGAGATGGCTGCACCCATTTGCTCAACAGCTTCAAGTTTTTCGGCCCGGACGAGATTCTCACGCATATCCAGATTCCTTTTAGCAAATTCAAATACATATGTAATCATAAAGACACCCAATGGCGGTATCATCAAATAGGCAAACCAGGCATCGAACCTGTTTTGTGGGGGTGCGAATATTTCCATTACCATGACCGTCAGTACACTTAAAATCAGGGTAATGATAACCGAAAAACGAATCCTTTTTCGGGACCCCTGCTTCCAAAACCAGGGATAGAGCTTCCAAAGAATGATCCCCAGGGGCAAATATAAAAGAATATTAGAATAAAACCCAGGCTCTATTCCATAAAAACTTCTCATCAAAATCACAGACCCGGCCAATGTGAGACCGAGCCCGGCATATAAACCGCCGATGATGACAGGTATCAATCGTAAATCAAAAAAATAATGGGGGCTTGGCTGAAAGGAAAACTGAAAGCATATCCAGATCATAAACAAAAGCCATATAAAAGAGCAGCTTTTGGAAAACCGGAATTTAGAGCTTTTTTCCGCCCATACAAGCACAATAAACAAGATAACGATCAAGAGCGATAGATTAAAGAAAAAATGCTTTGTGATTTCCACCGTTTCACCTGCCTCTTTGTGAGGTTATAAGAAAATTCTATATTGTTTTACTATTTATGACAATACTCATTTGCTTTTTTTATATAATATTGTCAGAAAATACGAAATTGTGGAGGGTGGGACGAAGAATTCCTGTAAAAAGATAAACTGTTACAACGGATTTGTATTTTCCATTTTAAAAAAATGTATCATTCTAATTTTTTAGAACGTATAATAAAGTTAGAATATATGAATTAGAAAGGGTGAACCATCTTGGATTTAATCAAGAAAACGATGGAGATCAATCTTGAACAGCAGAAGCTGATATCCAGCCCGTTAAGGATTAAAATTATATATCTTCTCGCTAAAAGTCCCATGACAGCCAAACAGGTTGCCGAAGAGCTTGGGAAGTCTGCGGGAAGCATTCATTATCATATTCAGCAGCTTTTTAAAGGCGGAATACTCGAGATTGAGGAGACGAAAGAAAACAGGGGAATTATCGAAAAGTATTACCGTTCAAAAGCGACCCAATTCAACTTGAAAGAAAGCGGACAGGAGAAAGGAGAAAGCTGCAGCACCATGGGAATAAACATCTCCCTCACAGAAGAAGAATTAAAGGGATTTCAGGACGATTTTTATGATTTGATGGTTAAATACATGGAAAAGAGCGTAAAGGGAGCTCTAAAGCGCAATTCTTATGAGGTTTCCTGCAGCTTCAAATTGCTTGATTCCGAGGAGGAAGAATAGATGGAAGCACAGATTAAAAGAAATATAACACTGTTTCTGGCAGGGAAATTGACAGCGGTGCTCGGTTCCTCCATTTATGGATTTGCCATTGGCTTATATATCCTTTCAGAAACAGGGTCCAGCCTCAATTTTGCCATAACCCTCATTCTTAGTACACTGCCAAGAATCCTGCTTTCTCCTGTTGCGGGCGCACTCAGTGACAGATGGGACCGCAAAAAAATCATCATTATTTCCGATTTCGCCTGTGCCGTCTGGCTTATTGCCATTTTGCTTCTGTACCTTTTGGTCACACAGGAAATCTGGCTCCTTTACACAGCCACAGCCGTTTTAAGCATTTTGAATACTTTTTATTCAGCGGCAGTCACTTCAGCAATTTACAACATGGTCGGTCCTGATACTCTGCAAAAAGCAATGTCACTCAATCAGGCCGCAGCTTCATCATCCTCCATCTTGGGACCCGTTCTTGGGGGCGTCTTCTTTGGCATCTTTCATCTATCAGTCTTCATGCTTATTAACATCATCGCCTTCACAGTCTCCGGCATCACCAGTTTACTTATTCAATACAATCTATTTGCAGAAAAAAAAGAAAGACCAGAAGAAAATGGAATGATCTACGATCTGAAAATGGGTATTTCATATGTGAAAAATCAGCCGTTTATAAAAAATCTCATTATCATTAGCATCTGGCTGAACTTTTGGTTTGCGGTTTTTCCCGTTGCCATGCCTTATCTGGTTCTGACTGTGCGGGAAATGAGTTCACTCCAGCTGGGCATCATTGAAGGAGCCTTTTCCGTCGGGATGCTGATCATGTCGGTCGTTCTATCTGCCCGTCCCGAGGTAAAGAGAAAAGAAGTGACCATTTTTGGGGGCGTAATGGCCATGTCCCTTATCATTGCTCTGCTTGGCCTCCCGAATTTTCCTGGCCTAATGGGCATTTCAAACAGCATCATGTTTCCTTTTTTAATAGGTCTGGTCCTGCTGCTATCTTCAGTTATCATGGTAATCAACATTCCAGTAATGGTTCTGCTGCAAAAAGGCACGCCTGATGCCTATCGGGGCAGGGTCATGTCACTCCTTGAAACAGGAGCAAGTGCCATGACACCACTGGGCTTTATCTTTTTTGGATTTTTACTCGAAAAATTGCCTGTCTGGATCCTAATGGCTGCATCCGGCGGCAGTATTCTGGTGCTAATCCTGTATCATTTGCAAAAAAGAACCTTTATCCAGCTGCTGAGAGACGCGGATCAGCCTAAAACTGAGATTAGCCCACAAGCCTGAGAGAAAGCAGTTTTCCGCTGCTTTCTTTTATTTTGCCGTTTACCGCCTTCATTCTGGGGTATTTCAACTTATAGATACATAGATAACATCGTAACCCCGAAGCAATTGCTTCTTTATATAAGGAGGAAGGACATTTGAAACAAGATCCGCAAAATAAAAGCGTAAATGAGCACAGCAAAGACAAGCAGATTGAGGAGTTTCGCATGGATAACACAGGCAAGAAGCTGACAACGAACCAGGGGGTAAAGGTTTCGGAGGATGAGCATTCACTGAAAGCAGGTACCCGCGGACCGACGCTGATGGAGGACTTTCACTTTCGGGAAAAAATGACGCATTTTGACCATGAGCGCATCCCTGAACGGGTTGTTCATGCCCGCGGGTTTGGCGCACATGGCTATTTCCAGGTGTATGAATCCATGGCAGAATACACTAGGGCCAAGTTTCTGCAGGACCCATCTGTCAAGACCCCGGTCTTTGTTCGTTTCTCGACAGTTGCCGGCTCCCGCGGCTCGGCAGACTCTGTACGTGATGCCCGCGGCTTTGCCACCAAGTTTTACACGGAAGAAGGCAATTATGATTTAGTAGGAAATAATATTCCGGTGTTTTTCATCCAGGATGCCATCAAATTCCCGGATCTCGTTCATTCATTCAAGCCGGAGCCGCATAACGAAATGCCGCAGGCTTCAACGGCCCATGATACATTCTGGGATTTTGCCGCCAACAATACTGAAACAGCCCATATGATCATGTGGACGATGTCAGACCGTGCCATTCCGCGCAGTTTCCGCATGATGGAGGGCTTTGGTGTTCACACGTTCCGATTTGTGAACGAGCAGGGGAAGGCGCGTTTTGTGAAATTTCACTGGAAGCCTGTTCTGGGCACGCATTCACTTGTTTTTGACGAAGCCCAAAAGCTTGCCGGAAAGGATCCGGATTTCCACCGCCGGGATCTTTGGGAAGCCATCGAAATGGGAGATTACCCTGAATTTGAACTGGGTGTCCAGATGATTGATGAAGAAGATGAATTCTCCTTTGACTTTGATATTCTGGATGCCACGAAGCTGTGGCCGGAGGAAATGGTTCCGGTTAAGATCATAGGAAAAATGACCCTGAACCGGAATCAGGATAATGTGTTTGCTGAAACAGAACAAGTCGCGTTCCACCCTGGGCATGTGGTGCCGGGCATTGATTTTTCAAATGACCCATTACTGCAGGGCCGCCTGTTTTCCTATACAGACACACAGCTAATCCGCCTAGGCGGTCCAAACTTCCATGAAATCCCGATCAACCGTCCTGTATGTCCATTCCACAATAATCAGTATGACGGCTATCATCGCATGACGATCAACAAAGGGCCGGTTGCTTATCATAAAAACTCGATGCAGAATAATGATCCAAGCCCTGCCACAGCAGAAGAGGGCGGCTATGTTCATTATCAGGAAAAGATCGAAGGGCGCAAAGTGCGCCAGCGCAGCGACAGCTTCAAAGACCATTACAGCCAGGCGAAAATGTTCTGGAACAGCATGTCCGAAGTCGAGAAGCAGCATATGATCGAGGCGTTCCGTTTTGAAGTTGGAAAAGTGCAGAACAAGGATGTGAAGCAGCAGGTTGTAAACATGTTCAGCAACGTAGATAGCTTCCTGGCTGAGCAAATTGCCCTCGGAGTTGGCGCTATCGTGCCTGATGCTGCAAATGAATCCAAAGTGACGCACTCTTCACCAGCATTAAGCCAAATGAACACAGCCAAATCACCTAAGACCCGAAAAGTCGCCATCCTTGCTGATAATGGCTTCAGCTATACTGAAGTCAATAGCGTAATGGAAGCTTTGAAAAGTGCTGGGATTATGCCTGAAATTGTCAGCAAAAACCTCGGTATGATCAAAGGAGACGGCGGAGAACTGGAAGTTATGAAAACATTCCTGACTTCACACTCCGTTATGTATGATGCCATCTATGTGGCAGGAGGAAAAGAAAGTGCCAAAGCTCTGAAAATGATGCCGCAGGCAAAGGAATTCGTCAGCGAAGCCTACAAGCATTTTAAAACCATTGCTTTTGGCGGCGAAGGAGCCGAACTGCTGCCTGCAGAAGCTTTAAACCTGCTGGGGCAATCCCAAACTCTTTCGGATATGGGAATCGTCGAAATCAAAAGCGGCGATGCTTCCTCCAGTGAGAATTTAATTAATAGCATTGCCATGCACCGTCATTGGGGCCGTGCCATATAAAATCAATGCCAGCTGCCCGCTATCGGGCGGCTGGCTTTTTTTCTGATTCCTTGATAGATTAAGGACTGACCGTTAAATTTCAAAAGTGACCGAAATAATGCAGAAACTGACCGATAAAATCGAATAGTAACCGATAAATTAAAATTATGACCGATAAAGCTGATGAAGTGACCGATAAACGGAAAATTGTTCGGCCATCGTTGAGTTTGGCCGATAAATCTTTAATTATGGCCTGTAAATGCCCCACCTTGGCCGGCGAAACTGCAAAATAGGCCTGTAAATCCCTCATTTCGGCCGGTATTTTCCTGATTCTGCCCCGGCCCGCCAGCATCCGCAACAAAATTTCCCCAATATGCAGGTATTCCCCTCCTATAATAAGAATTCTTTATTATCTTCCTGCCAAAACAAAGCAAAAAATGACAGGCAGTTAAAAAGAGATAAAGGTAGGATATACATAAGGGAGTGATTAGTAATGTCATGGATTGAATCGCTGCAGAAGGCTATTGATTATATAGAGGAGCATTTGCTGGATGAGGATTTTTCAGTCCAGAGAGCTGCGGAGGCAGCGAACTCCTCCGTATTTCATTTTCAGCGCACGTTTGCCATTCTGACAGATATGCCGGTGGGAGAATATATCCGGGGCAGAAGATTAACGCTCGCCGCACAGGACCTGGTTTGTACAGACCTCAAAGTAATTGACCTCGCCTATAAATATGGCTATGACACTCCCGAAGCTTTTACAAAGGCTTTCCGCAGACAGCATGGCATGACACCGACGGAAGCCAGAAATTTTTCCGGAAAGCTGAAATCATATAACCGCCTGGTGATCCAGGTGAGTCTGAAAGGGGCGGAACAAATGCAATATGCAATTGTCGAAAAAGAAGCGTTTCAAGTAGCGGGCATCAAAAAGGAGTTCTCTTTAGTCAATGAAGAAAATTTGGCCGGCATCCCGAAATTGTGGGATGAAGTAAACAGTAACGGCACCTCTGATAAGCTATTCAAGCTGAATAATGGGGATATCAAAGGAATTCTAGGCGTGTGTGTGGATAACCGCAGCCAGAAGCCTGACAGCATGGATTACTGGATTGCCGCAAGCTTCAAAGGTGATGAGCCTGACAGCTTCGAGAGCATGGAAGTCCCGGCCTCCAAATGGGCGGTGTTTGAAGTACATGGCGCCATGCCGCATGCCATGCAAAACACCTGGAAAAAAATCTTCTCGGAATGGTTTCCATCAAGCGGCTATGAACATGCTGATGCACCTGAACTGGAGGTCTATACAGCAGGTGATGCGTCCAGTCCGGATTATTATTCAGAGATCTGGATTCCGGTAAAATAACCATCAAAAAACCTGCAGATGCCAGATCTGCAGGTTTCTTCATCTACACCTTCTTCTTCGGGATCTTCCCAATACCAAGCTCCTTCGCTTCTTTCTGCAGAGCCTTGATTAGACTGAAGGTCATTAAAGCCATAATAACGGAAAAGGGAAGAGCCGCTGCAATCATCGTATTCTGCAGAGCTTGAAGCCCGCCGGAATAGAGCAGGACCAATGAAATGGCAGCAAGCAATATTCCCCACACTAATTTAATCTTGTTGCCGGGATGGTGTGAACCATTAGTCGTCATCATTCCCAGGACATAGGTGCCGGAGTCGGCAGAAGTAATAAAGAACGTGCAAATGAGCAAAATGGCGATGATCGAGAGGACTGTACCCATCGGAAGGTTGGAGAATACGCCAAATAGTGCCTCTTCAGTAGCCAATTCCGAGATTTTCGCTGTGCCTTGGTGCTCTTGCATAATGGCGGTTCCCCCAAATGTGGCAAACCAGATAAATCCAATTAGCGACGGAATAAGCAGGACCCCAAAGACAAATTCCCGGATGGTTCTTCCTTTAGAAACACGGGCAATGAAAATGCCAACGAACGGCGCCCAGGCAATCCACCAGGCCCAGTAAAAAATTGTCCAGCCATTAATCCATTCCCTGACCTCCGGATTCAGAGGGGCAATCCTGAGGCTCATGCCCGGCAAATATTGAAGATAGCTTCCAAGCGTATTGGTGAACAGATTCAGAATGAATAATGACGGTCCAAGAAAGAACGTCAGAATAAATAGAGCACCCGCAAGAATCATATTGGCATTACTCAGAATTTTAATGCCTTTTCCAAGACCGGACAGGGCCGAAATTATAAACAGGACTGTAACAATAGCGACAATCACAAACTGAACGGTGAAATTAACAGGAAGTCCATATAGATATGACAATCCTCCGTTAATCTGCACAGCTCCAAACCCAAGTGTCGTGGCCACACCGATAACAGTTGCTACCACTGATAGAATATCAATGACTTTTCCTGTCACCCCCTGTGTACGGTCTCCCAATATGGGTTTTAAAGTGGCACTTATTAAACCAGGTTCCCCATGGCGGAAATTAAAATAAGCCAGCACAAGTGCGACAATTCCATATATGGCCCAGGCATGTATCCCCCAATGGAAGTACGTATATCTCATCGCATTCTTAATCGCCTCGTCCGTCCCCACTGCACCTCCGGTTGGAGACCCAACTGCATAGTGATAAATCGGTTCTGCTGAACCCCAGAAAACCAGCCCGATTCCCATCCCAGCGCTGAACAGCATCGCAAACCAGGTAGGGCGGGTAAATTCCGGTTTATCATCCTGCTTCCCAAGCTTGATTCTTCCTAAAGGGCTGATTAAAAAATATAAACAAACAATGACAATAAACGAAACAAGAATCAAATAATACCAGCCGAATTTATCGGTGATAAAGGCCTGTACATTTGCTGTCACACTCTCCAGTGAATCCGGGACAAAAACACCGAATAAAACAAGCAATAATAAAATGGCGGCCGATATATAGAAAACCATTAAGCTTTTCTTCACATGCAATCCCCTTTCTTCTCATGCTGCTTCCTTTAGGATTAAATATATAGCCAGTAATTATGCGGCTGAAACATAAATTTGCAGGAAATTCCCATATGCTGACGAAATTCATAGGTATCTGGACAAGGAGGTAAGTGGATTTGCTGACATTATTCCGCTATAACTGGCAAGTGCGTGATGAGTGGTTTGAATGGTGCCGTCAGCTCTCAGCCGAAGAGCTGAAAGCCAGCCGGACTGGAGGAGTTGGAGGCATACTGGAAACCCTTTTTCATATCGCAGATGTAGAATACAGCTGGATTTGTGTGATACAGGGCAAGGAAGTGAAAGATCCCCTGTTTTCCGACTATGCTGAATTGGATAAAGTAATGGCACTTTCTGAGGAATACCGAAGGGGATTAGAACACTTTTTTCAGGAGGAATGGCCAGTTCCATACAATGAGTTTGTTACACCGCCATGGATGGAGAAGCAATATAAAAGGGGAGACATCTTGAACCATGTGATTGCCCATGAAATCCATCACATTGGACAGCTGTCAGTCTGGGCAAGGGACCTGAATCTCCCGCCTGTATCAGCCAATTTGATCGGAAGGAGATTAATTAAATATGATTAGACAACTTACTGAACAAGATCATGAAATGTGTTTCAGCCTTTTAAAACAGCAGCCGGCTGAGAATCTGTTCATTATTGGAGATATTGAAGCATACGGCTATGAACAGGACTTTCAAAAGGTGTGGGGGGACTTTGGGGAAGATGGCAGATTAAAGGCCGTTTTATTAAAATATGAAGAAAATTTCATCCCATATACAGCAGGAGACTTTGACGCCAAGGGTTTTGCGGAGATAATGCTTGAGGACCCGAACTTTGGAATGATGTCCGGCCTGAAAGCTGTTACGGCGAAAATTGAACCTTATGTATCACACCGCATAAAAAGAAAGCGGGAAACCTATTATGCAAAATGCACAAAGTTAAATGCAGAAGGGGTTGAAGTATCAGCGGTGTGCAAGGCTGTTCCTGAAGATGCAGAACAGCTTGTTGAGCTTCTGAACAGCATTCCAGAATTCAGCGATTCCGCCATTACCGTTGAACGAAAAAGCAGGGTGCTAAAGGATGGCTCATCCCGTTCCTTTTTTATCAAAGAGGATGGTAAGATGGTCAGCACTGCTTCAACGACAGCTGAAAACTCCCTTTCAGCCATGGTTGTAGGTGTAGCAACAGACAGTGAATTCAAAAAGAAGGGATATGCTACTCAGTGCATGGTCAAGCTCTGCCGCCAGCTTCTTTCGGAAAATAAAGAGCTGTGCCTGTTTTATGATAACCCGGCAGCAGGCGCGATCTATAAACGCATCGGATTTGAAGATATAGGTTTTTGGATGATGTACACGATAGAGAAGAAAATGTCCTGATAATCCAGGGCATTTTTTTGTGGGAAAATTTCAAAAAAATTCGTCGAATAGGACATATATCACCGAATTAATTTTTAAGCTTCCATAAAATAGGGTTTGGGGAATTGTTGAATATTTTATGGGAGGGGTAGAAATGTATCAGCTTATCGCCATGTATGCGACTGTTTTCTTTGTTTTCCTGCTGGCGCTGGCTTTTGCGTTTGTTTACGGCGAATCCAAGCGCAGCGGTGAATATAGCGCCATTCAGGAAAAAGGATATAAAATAAGGAAATTCTATTTTCTCGGACTTATTGCAATAATGGCTTTTGCCACAATTATGACGCTTGGCAGGCTGCCGTATGACCGGAATCAGGCAGAAGCGGAAGGGTTTAGTGAAACGAAGGTAGTGAAGGTAACCGGAATCCAATATGCGTGGGAGATGAGCGAGGAAAGGTTCGAAGTTGGGGACACAGTTCAATTTGATGTGACAGCTTCGGATGTTACCCACGGTTTCGGCTTATACAATGAAAAAATGGAGCTTGTCGCACAGACTCAGGCCATGCCTGAATATACAAATACCGTTTATTATACGTTTGAAGAGCCTGGAACTTATCAAATATTATGTCTTGAATATTGTTCAACAGGCCATCATGTGATGGTCAAAAAAATTGTTGTTGAGCCGGAAGGGGGAAGCTCTGATGAATGATGCGATTCACCCTTTAGCCAGGAAAGCAGTGATATGGCACCTGGCTGTGACGGCACTTGTTTTAATTCTTATGATGATCTTTGGGGTTATTATGCTGATGAATCAGGGGGAAATGATCAGCATCACACCGCAATGGTTTTATAAAATCATGACTGCACACGGTACAGGCATGGTTGGCATCGCGGCATTGGGAGGAACGGCTATTCTATGGTACTTCCTGTCTAAATACGTGAAGCTTAACCCTGCCATTCTCATTGTAAACTTTGTCCTTTTTTTAACCGGAGTCACGATGGTCCTCATCGCCATTTTCGTCTTTGACTTTTCAGATGGATGGACGTTCTTATATCCGCTTCCTGCCCAGTCAGCTAAAATGTACGGGGCAGCAGGGGCAGTTTTCTTCTTATCAGGCATGCTGATTCTCGGCATTGGCTTTTTACTCCTGTACATGTATCTGGCTGCAAGGCTGACAGCAGTTTATGGGGGCATCGGAAAGGCGCTCGGATGGGATATCATTTTCAGGGGGAAGAAAGGATACGGACCGCCTGCTGCTGTCGTGGCGACAGCCATGGTTATCATCACCAACTCGACTGCACTGCTGGCAGGTGCCACGGTGCTGGCCGCATCATTGGTGAATATTATGAATCCGGCCATTACGATAGATCCGCTGCTTGCCAAGCATCTTACCTATGCGTTCGGCCATATCTTTGCCAACTGCACAATCTATATGGCTGTTATTGCCGTCTATGAGGTCCTGTCAGAATATACAAAACGGCCGTGGAAAGCTAACAAAGTCTTTTTAATTGCTTGGAACTGCTCCACACTTTTTACCTTAATGATTTATACGCATCATTTGCTGATGGACTTTGCAGTGCCAAAATGGATGCTCATCATCGGGCAGGTGTTTTCCTATGCTAACGGCTTGCCCGTTATGGTCGTTACGGCCTACGGTGCACTTATGATTGTCTACCGTTCGCGGATGAAATGGGACTTTGCCTCAAGCCTGTTTTTCCTTTCCATGTTCGGATGGGTGGCAGGAGCCATTCCGGCCATCATTGATGCCACGATTGTTGTCAATCATGTGATGCATAACACGAAATGGGTTCCAGGCCATTTCCATACATATATGGGAATGGGGGTAGTCGCTATGATTATCGGATTTATGTATTATTTCAATAAAACCGAAGGCAATCAGCAGCACAGGGGAATCGATACATTCACCATTACGCTCTATTTTGCGTTTTTTACGGGTCTGGTGGGCTCATTCCTTTACGCCGGCGGAATCAGTGCTCCTAGAAGATGGGCAGAGCACCTGCCGCAATGGGTACTGTCCGACCAGGTTGGCGCAGTCAGCGGAATCTTTATCGTTCTGGCTGCGATCATCTTCACCGCAAGGTTTTTTGCTGGGTTAAGAAGTGTCGGCACAAAAGTTCCTTATCATAAAAAATCAGCAGCTGGCTGATGATTGAGGCTCTGGAGATCACTCTTCAGGGTTTTTTATGGTACACTAATAATTGGGAAAATTCTAAAATTATAAAGGTGATCCATGAAACAATTTAACTGGAAATTGGCGTCAATGCTGCTGGCGGGAATAGGGATATCCAAATTAGGAGATTTAATATTTACCTGATTGCTATTAATTTGATTGTCTATGACATGACCGGATCAGCAGCTGCTGTGGCAGGATTATGGATTATAGGTCCCATTACTTCCGTTATAACCAATTCATGGAGCGGAGGCATGATTGACCGGAAAAACAAAAAGAGCATTATGATTTGGACTGATATGGCCAGAGCCCTGGGTGTAGCTCTGATACCATTTCTCGGAAGCATAGGCTTCATTTATGCAGCCCTTTTTCTCATCAGCATAGCGAAGGCACTATTCATGCCGGCTTCCGCCACGTATATAGCCAAGCTGGTTCCGATTCAAAGCAGAAAAAGGTTCAACTCTATCAACAGTCTTGTTGCTTCAGGTGCTTTTATCGTGGGACCAGCCATCGCAGGCGGATTATTTCTGATTGGAACCATTGACACAGCTGTCTTTTTAAATGCGGCTTCCTTTGTTTTTTCAGCTGTCATCATATGGCTGCTGCCGGACATGGATAAAGATCTGGGGGAGGCTTCAATCAAAACGTCAGCCTATGAAACTCTCCGGGATGATTGGAAGCAGGTCATTGCATTTGGCAGGAGAGAGGCTTTTTTCATCTCTGTCTACGGTTGCTTCCAGGCATTTGGTTTGTTCTCTCTCGCAATGGATTCCCAGGAGGTTGTTTATATTCAGGATGTTGTGGGGCTGACAGAAGCGGATTATAGTTTCCTTGTCAGCATCAGCGGAATTGGTTTTGCGCTCGGAGCTCTCTTTATCACCATCGTTTCAAAAATGCTCAGCATCAAACAGCTCATGGGCTACGGCATGCTTTTGACAGCGGCAGGTTATCTGATTTATGCAGTGGCAGACTCCTTCATGATGGTTGTCATTGGGTTTACGGTACTTGGCATTTTTAATGCTTTCTCAAGTTCGGGTTACCAAACCTTTTATCAGAATAATATACCTGTGGAAATCATGGGCAGAATGACCAGCGTGATTGGTGTCATTCAAAGCATTGCCCAGATTTTCCTGCTCATCGGTATCGGTGTTCTTGGTGATCTGTTTCCGCTCCGCTATACGATTGTCATTTTGGCAGCCCTGAATTTACTTCTTTCTCTATATGTCTGCTTTCAGCTTTTAAAGCCGGGGAAGCAGCAGTATTTTTCAGAAACAACGTCCGCTTAAAAAAAAGCGCCGACCCAAAAGGACCGGCACTGATATTAATTACGCATTATGATATAAATCAAATACATAATGTAAGAGGCTGCGAGAAAACCCCCTTCATATTTTCCAACGGCATAATGGCTTCTTGAAAAGATAAGGAGCACGAATGTAATTAGAATTAAGATTGTAATATCGATGAACATTTTAGGGTCTACAGGAAGCGGGGAGATGGAAGCCGATGCCCCAAGGACGAAAAGGATGTTAAAGATATTGCTTCCTACGATATTTCCTAAAGCAATTTCACTCTCTTTTTTTATGGCTGCGGCGACAGATGTCACCAGCTCGGGCAGAGAAGTCCCGATGGCTACAATCGTTAAGCCGACCAATGTTTCACTCATCCCCAATGATAAAGCAATTTCCGTACTGCTTTTAACAACCAGGTCGCCGCCAAAAATAATGGCAGCCAATCCGGCAATCGTCAAAAGACTTTGCTTTGTCCATTGGGCAGTACTTGTTTTGACAGGAGAAGACCCTGTGCTGCTTCGGTTCTCCCGGGCCACTTCAAATAAGTAGTACATGAATACAGCAAATATCAGCAGCAGCACGAGACCATCACTGCGGGAAACCATATTGCTGCTGATAGAGTCAAGATATGCATCATTGATGAAAATCATAAGAGCAGCTGTGGCAAGCAAAGTAAAGGGAATCTCCTTGCGGATGGTTGCACTTTCGACTTTTAAAGGAAAAATCATGGCGGTCACACCGACCACCAGCGTGATATTAAAAATATTACTGCCGACAACATTTCCTATAGCCACATCGGCATTTCCATCCAGCGCAGCCAGAATGCTGACAGTGGCTTCAGGTGAACTCGTTCCAAATGCAACGATTGTCAGCCCAACCAGCAGCGGGGAAATCTTTAGGAACCCCGCAATTTTTGAAGCGCCATCCACAAAAAAGTTTGCCCCTGCAATCAATAAAGAAAATCCAATAATTAAAAGTATATATGACACCTTAACGAGTCACCTCCTGTTTTTACTATGATTACCCAATTATGGATTCAATTAAAAGCCGTTGCGGATTCATTTGATATCCGCCTCTTCTTTCATTACCTTATACCAGCTTTCTGTTTCTGCGGAATCTTTGCTGTTCACAAAGATTTTCTCATTTTTAAGTTCAATGTATAGAATCGGCGTATGGCCTTTTTGTATGAATAATAAGCTGCTGCCATAGCCAGTCACTTTAAAATGCCCCTGTGAAAGGGTGGGGAGGCCGATTCCATTCTGCTTCCAGGTTACCTCAGGCATCTCCTCCAATAATTGAACAGACTGAATATCCCGATAATCCCATTTGTCTCCGTACATTCCGGAGATTTCAAATGAATCCTCTGTTAATGCCATTTCATAGCCTTTCTGGCTGGAGACAGTCAGGTAAATGAGGGGGCCAAGTGTCACAATAAAAAGAATGAGAGCGATGATATAACTTCGTTTTCTTTTAGACGGCACTTCATATTTCGATAAGTAGATGAATCCCCCAAGCAAAACAATCATCATAAAGCCGAACTGCACTTCCATTGCAAATCTGAATCCGGTGAATGATAAAGGCAGTAGCACCAGCATCCCGATAGCAGTGCCAATGAGCAGGCTGCCGGTTTTTTGCGGATAACCGCTGTTAATTAATTGTTCTTGTTCAATCTCCGGCCGCGAGGCAAATCCGGAAATGAGCCAGTAAGCTTTTTTGAATCGTACAGCCCATCCCAGAATCAGGAAGAGCAGAATCACAGAAATCTGTGTAATGACAAGTCCAATCATGGCAAAAACCTCCTTGTTATTCTTTACGGATAAAGCGGCCGTTTTGTTTCGGTTTTGGTATAATAATAAGACAGCTTTTTAGTTTCAAGTAAGAGGAGGCACACCCTTGAAAAACAAAAACATTTTATTCTATATATTAGTAGCGCTCTTGATCACTACCGTTGTCAGCATTGTCATGGGCTACCACAACTTCGGCTTTGGGGTAGGCTTTCTGTTCGCATTTCTTTCGCTTTCAACAGGATATTTCTATTCCATGAAAAACCGCGAATACATGCATCAGAATTACCATGCCGACTATGTGGACCGCTTGAAAAACGATAAAAAGATTTAATAGCGGTTCCGCTGGCATTCAGCACTCCTCTATTATATGCTTAATTTAAAATCAATAGAGGAGGCAGGCAATGAAAAACAAGGAAAATATGGGATTGCTGCTGGATGTGGAAACAACGGGGCTAGGACCAAATTCCGATGAAATCATTGAATTGGCATTAAAGTTATTTTCATACCGTGCCGACACAGGGGAGATTCTTGATATAAAGGATAAATCCTCATTCCTGCGGGAACCCATCAGCAAATCGGCCAAAAACAATTACAGCCGTGCATTCAGAGTCCATGGGATTCCTTATGAAGCTGTCAGCGGAAAAAGCTTTGATGATATCAAAATAAAAAAATACTTCTTTCACGCTGATTCGGTTTTCGCTCATAATGCATCCTTTGACCGCAGCTTTTTATACCGGATGTATCCGGAAGATATTAACGAATTAAAATGGTACTGCACGATGAGAAGTGTTCCTTGGAAAGAATACGGCTTTACAGACAGCCGGCTGCTAACGCTTATTCAATCCCACCGCATCGCAGACAGCCAGACACACCGCGCCATGGATGATATTACATACCTCTTAGAACTGCTGAAAAAAAGAAATCCGGCCGGTGACTTCTATATGCGTGATGTTCTGGCAAAAGGACCAATGAGAAAATACCAGCCAGCAGCTCAGGGCCGGCTTGGCTAAAAGTCTATACAGAAAAAGAGTGCATCCTTTTTGGCACTCTTTTTCTTATTCATTTTTCAGCAAAGGCAGTATGATGTTCACTGTCGTCCCCTTGCCGATTTCGCTATCATACTCTATTGTTCCGTGCATTTCACGGATAATTTTGTTCGTAACCATGCTCCCCAGGCCAGTCCCCTTTGTTTTCGTTGTGTAGAAAGGCAAACCGATATTTTCCAGCTGCTCGGAGGTCATGCCCCGTCCGTTATCCGTAATTGTCAATTTAACGGTATTATGAAAATAATCTGCTGAAGTAATGATTGAGATTTTTCCTTTTTCCTGAACCGATTCAATTCCATTCTTGATTATATTCATGAGGGCCTGTTTTAGGTGGTCTTCATCACCTCTCACATAAAATGGCCCTTTATTCCCGTACTCAATCACTACATTTGAATAAGAGGCAAGCGGCCTCATGAGCAGGACGCAATCCTGAATCACCTCATGCAGGGGAACATTAGCCAGTTGGAACTGTTCGGGCTTTGAAACTTTAAGATAGTTGGTAATGATGCTGTTTGTGCGATCCAGTTCTTCAATTATGAGAGGGGAGAACTTTTTAAAGTTCTCATCCGCCGTATCCTGGCTCAAATATTGAATGAAGCCCCTTACAGTTGATAAAGGATTCCTAATTTCATGGGCAATCGAAGCTGCCAGCTGGCCGACCATTGTAAGCTTATCCATATATACCATTTCACTGATCTGTTTATTCGTTCTGAAAAGACTCTCGATTATAAAAACAAGAGCAATAAATGTCAGGTAAAATGCCGCGAAATAGGTCAGATAAAAAAAGGTGTCCAGAAACATGACGGCTGTCGCAAGAATGGCTATATATAAGTAAAAATAAAAAAAGAGAATAAATGAACCTGTTATCAACCGGTGTTTAGAATTAAGAAACACTCTTCTTAAGGAAAATGTAATCACAAAGGATAAAATAGAAACCAATATTCCAATATAAATAAACTGGCCGCCTATTACATAGCGGGCAATGACGGTACTCAGCATCACAATGGATCCCGGCAGCCACCCTACATAGAGTGTCACAATCATGATCGCGACCATGCGCAAATCAAAATGGGTTTCCCCCAGTGTTTCAATGGGGTAAAACATACACAGAAGTGCCCCGAATGAGCCAAGCAGGCCGTAAATCAATTTTTGCTTAAAGGTAAGGGGGGCCTTTGTCTGATAAGGAAAAAGTAAATTTCCGTTAAACGTAAATGAAAATAGTATCGTAATATTTACCAGTAAAGGTTTAATCAGTGTAACCAATAGTCTCCTCCGTGAGTTATCAAATTAAAAGGCCGCTCCTTATGGGCGCAGGATTTGTTTTACCCGGCCAACCTGACCATCCTCAAGCCTTACTTTAATGCCATGCGGATGGGAAGGGGACTTCGTTAAAATGTCTTTCACGATTCCTTCTGTCAGAGCACCTGTCCGCTGATCCTTTTTAAGAACGATCTTCACCTTTAACCCTGGCGCTATGGCAGCGCGATTCTGACCTTCCATTACACACCCGTCCGTTTCCGCTGATTATTGGTCTTCTTAGTCTGCTGGCTTTTCAGTGCTTTCGTGGATTTAACAGGGGTATTATTAAACGCTCCGCCTGACTGACCCTGCTTTTTATTCATAAGCTGCTGTTTCATTGCTTCTTTAAGGCTGATTTTTTTTGGTGCATTATCTTCTATATTAGTCATGTTAGAGTCTCCTTTATTTACATATCCCTCTATTATAAATCATTAACCTGTTAAAGGAAATTTCTCAGTGAAATAATCTTTTCACCTGTAACTTTTTTGAAAAATAAGTCTTTAGTATCACGAACTTCTATATGAAACCATGCTTTCTTCCTATTTAGAATATACTGAATATTATATAATATTTAGATTACAGAAATAGATTATAGGGAGTGAGTATATTGTTAAAAGTTCTATCAACTTCAGCTTTATCGCTTGCTTTAGCAGGAAGTGCCGTTTTTGCAGGAGCCGGGCCGGCAGATACTCAGGCTAAGCAGGAAAGCAAGTATCAAATCAGTCTTGCACATCATGTCGGTGCGTCACCGGAGCTTGCTGCAAAAGCTAAAGAATTGGGAATTGACCTATCGAAGGTTGACCCGGCTGAAAAAGCAGCTAAGGCAGGTGCAAAATTCCAGCAGCCTGGCGACAACCATGTTGCGTATAAAGAGGCAACAGGGGATATTCCAGTTCTGGTTCTTCTGGCAAAGTATCCGGAAGGCGATGAGCCGGTCGGCGATATGCCTGGACAAGTTCCGGCTAAATATTATGAGGATTTAATCTTTGGAACAGAATATAATCCTTATGAGCTTCCTCAATTCCAGAAATATGATGGACCGGATGTTCCAAAGGACCGAACAATGCAAAATGCTTACAAAGAATCCAGTTATGGAAAGACAAATCTTGTCCGCAAAGAAAACACCGAATTTGTATGGGTTGAGATGCCAAGAGGAGCTTCCTATTACTTAGACCAAGAGGGAGCATATGCCGAGGGCGGAGAATATAAGCTTGGAAATGTGAATGGAGACGCACATACAGGTGAATTCATCCGTGATCTATTAAAAGCAGCAGACGATCAGGTTGATTTTTCGAAGTATGCCGAAAATGGGGAAGTGCCTAATATCTTCGTCATTCATGAAGGTACAGGAGCTGAATTCAGCCGTGATCCGGCACAGTTCTGGTCTCATAAGTGGAGCCTTTTAAGTGCTTTGTATTATGGAAAATACTATGAAACTGGCAAACCTGCAGATGTTCATGCTGGCATGTCCCAAGGTGAATGGATTAACAAAACAGTTGCTGAAGATATGACATATGATGGGGTAGTAGTCAACAACTACAACATCCAGCCAGGAATCGGCGGTAACGTGGCTGGATTTGATGCAGCAACAAATACGTATAAAGATGAAGCAAAAACAGGTCCATTCCCGGCACAAACTGGGGTTTATGCCCATGAATTTGGACATGCATTGGGATTACCTGACTTTTATGATACGGTTTATAGCTCTGAAGGGGTAGGGAACTACTCGATGATGGCAGGCGGATCATGGCTGCGCTATCCGAATAAACCTGAATATGGCGGAAACTCTCCGGCACACTTTGACCCGTTCTCTAAGATTTTCTTAGGGTGGGTAAATCCAGTTGAAGTAAAGCCTGGGGACACGAAAACTATTACATTGCCTCCAATCAATAAAGCGGATGCTGACAACGGCATTGTCAAAATGGAAGTGCCAGGCTCAAACGGAACTGAATACTTCCTATTTGAAAACGTTCAGCAGGACGGCTTTAACAAAGGGTTTATCCGTCAGGGTGAAGACGCTAAAGGCTTAGTGGCATGGCATGTAGATGAGAACATTATCAACCTGTACCAGACAGCCGGCTTCCGTCCAAACAATGTGGAAAACTGGATGAACAAACGCTTCCAGTACAACCAATCGGAAACAGCTAGTGACGGAACAGTCGTAACACACTACGGCTTATCTGTTCTGCAGGCTGATGGCAAGTATGACCTGGAGAAAAATCTAAACCGCGGGGATGCAGGCGATTTCTTCAAATCAGGCAGCCAAATCACACCTGTCTCCGGAAATGTTCATACTGGCTCTTACTATTTCTGGAAGGGCAACAGCTCAACACCGGCTGACTCCGGAATCCATGTAACAGACATTAAAGAAAATGCGGATGGATCTATCACAGCGAAATTCTTCTATAATTCGAACAGCAGTACAAAATAATAGACTAAAAATCCGAGCAGGCTACCCTGCTCGGATTTTTGTTTAAAGACTATTTTTCTCATATACTTGCAAGTTTGCATAAATCGCTCCAAGAACAGGAGCATCTAAATTCAGCAGTTCAGCCTTTTTCAGCAAGTATCCGAAGAAATGATCCGCTTCAATAGCCTGCTGCTTTTCCATATCTCGCTGCAGGGAAGATTTCATTTCATAGCCCATTTCATGTATTTTTTTAACCTGAGTTTCTTTAATCCCTTCAGCTAGCGGAGCACCCAGCGCTTTCATTATGGCAGATGCCTCTTTTAGTACCTCTTTAATCGAATTTAATCCGAAAGCCTGCTCGCGGATCGGACCTATAGGTGAGCGGAACAGGGAGGTAACGCCGGAAAGTGTGGAGATAAACAGGTACTTATGCCACATCTCCTGTTCAATCTTTTCAGAGAGGCGGAAGTTTGCTTTTGTACCTGAAAAAACTTCTTGAAGCTGCAGAATCCGATCCGTTTTCTCACCGGAACGCTCCCCGAAAACCAAGTCATGGACAGGGCTGGTCTGAACCACTTTCCCATTTTCACCAAGAGTGGTTTCAATAAAGCATAGGCCGCCCAGAACGTTCTCTTCTCCAAAAGCAGCTGTCAGCTGATCCATATGAGCAATTCCATTTAAGAGAGGAAGAATCAAAGTTTTATTGTCTGTGTATGGACGGATATCCCTGATGGCTCCCTCAAGATGATAAGCTTTGGTAGAGAGCAGGATGACGTCGAATGATTCTGCCTTTTCTCCAGCCTGAATCGTTTTTGGTCCCGAAAACATCATTTCCCCATAAACACTTTCCACCAGCAGCCCATATTTCTCAAGCTGCTGCTTTCTTGTCTCCCTTACCAAAAACGTAACATCCTCACCTTTTTCCAAAAGTCTTCCGCCAAAATAGCCCCCAATGGCTCCGGCTCCAACAACCAATATTCTCATACAATAGTGCCTCCCTTTGATTAAATGGAAAAGTGCACGCATGTACGTGCACCTTTGCCAGATTGTTAAGTTAAATAGAAGAAGATGCCTGTTCCTGATAACATAACTGCTGCTAAAATTAATTTGGCAGAATGAGAGAGTGAATCCTCGCCTTTCGCGTTTATTCTCTTCTCTTCCTCATTTACCGTTTCCCGGTATTTGGGATTGCAGCAGCCCATTAAGCAGATCTTTTCCAGCCGGAAATATCCTCTTCAAGCGGCAGATTATTCGCCCGAGCTTTTTTAGCCGCGGAGAAGAACAGGGCTACAAGAGCAACTGTGCCGATTGCACCGCCAATCCAGGCAGTACTCCAGGATAATCCGAAACCGATTGGTGCGTTTAAGATATACGTTAAGACCATCAGCAGCATGAATGTGCCAGGAATAAGCGAAATCCAGTAATTTTTCTTTGCGATATACAAGTACATGGCACCGACAAACAGTGCGATAACTGCTGTTGATTGGTTAGCCCAGCTGAAGTATCTCCATAAAATGTTAAAGTCGATTTGCGTTAGTGCCAGTGAAACCGCGAACAAAGGAATGGCGATCCACAAACGGCTTGAGAATTTCTTCTGAGCAAAATTAATATAATCAGCAATAATCATCCGTGCACTTCGGAAAGCCGTATCTCCTGAAGTGATTGGAAGGACAACAACTCCAAGGACAGCAAGTGTTCCGCCGATCGCACCAAGCATCATAGTGGAAGCTTCACTGACGACTGCTCCAGGACCTCCGTTTGCAAGGAAATCACTTAATCCGTTATAGCCATCAAACAAGCTCATTGCAGCAGCCGCCCAGATCATCGCGATAATTCCTTCTGCAATCATCATGCCATAGAAAATTTTGCGTCCCTGGTTCTCATTCTGAGTTGTACGGGAGATAATCGGTGTCTGTGTTGCATGGAAGCCGGAAAGAGCACCGCAAGTAATCGTGAAAAACAGCAATGGAAAAATAGGTGCATTAGCCGGGTGGAAATTCTGCAGTGAAATTTCGGGAATATTAGCGCCGGTCGCAACTAAACCGATACCAACACCAAGTGCACTGATTAAAAGCAATGCTCCAAAGTATGGGTATAAGCGGCCAATAATTTTATCAACAGGCAGTAAAGTCGCCAAAATGTAATAAATGAAAATTGCAGCAATGATGAGGGTTACAGATACCTTCTGATCCATCACCACATAAAGCAGATCAGCCGGAGTCGTAACAAACACCGTACCAACCAATAACAGAAGCAGTACAGCGAAAGCGTTCACAACATGCTTCATGACTTTCCCGAGGAACTTGCTCGCAAGCTCGGGCAAATGTGCGCCGCGGTTGCGGATAGAAATCATTCCTGTTAAATAGTCATGAACAGCACCGGCAAAAATACAGCCGACCACGATCCAGATAAAAGCTGCAGGCCCGTAAAGAGCTCCCATGATCGGACCGAAAATCGGGCCGGTGCCAGCAATGTTCAACAGCTGGATTAACGAGTTTTTTGGCGTACTCATGGCGATGTAATCCACACCGTCAGCATGTGTATAGGCAGGTGTTGTACGTGCCTCCTTCACACCGAAAACTTTTTCAACAAACTTGCCGTACGTAAAATAACCTACAATTAAAAGTGCAATACAGACTAAAAAAGTAATCATATTTATCCCCCTTTATGAATGCGTTTACATTAATTATATAAAAGAAGGAGAAAATTTGAACAATTTGTGTCCAACATGTAAAAAATGAAGATTAAAAGGCAATGAAGGGGGATTAAGATGCATGGAAAAACGTAAGTGTGTTTGAAAATTCATTATATTATGATTGGAAAAAGGGTAGGGTGCATATTTTAGATCAAGCGCAATTAACCTCGAGATCAGTACAAACCTAATTCAAAGTGCACTCGCATCCCCAAGCAGCAAAAAAACAAAAAAGCACCGTCCCGATGCTTTTTCACAATTCCAATCGCACCCGCAGTGCTTTCACATAGTTCCTGCTCACAGACAAGAGTTCTTCCCGGCCTTCCATCTCAAGCTGATAGGCACCGTTAAACCAGGGGGTCAATCGAGTTACATAATCCAGATTCACCAGGTAACTCTTGTGAATCCTGAAAAAAGAGAAGGGTAAAAGCCTGCTCTCCAAATCCTTCAGGGGGGTTTTGGTTTCATGCTCTCCGGTCCTGGTGATAATCCGGGATACTTTTTCATCCCGGCCGATATAGAGGATTTCTTTTGGCTCCAGGTATAAAATTTCCCCATCTTCTTCAACAGCCAGTTTGCCGGCCGGCTTGCCGATGTCATTTTCTTTTTTGGCGCCAATCAATTTTTCCACACGCCTGATGGTCTGCTCGAGCTGTTCCTCGTCGTAGGGCTTCAGTAAGTAATCGGTTGCTTCATAGCGGAAGGCTTCAGCAGCAAACTGCGGGTAGGCCGTTGCAAAGATGATAAGCGGTACTTTTTTCAGCTCGTGCAGGGACTTGGCCGCTTCCATTCCGTTCATTTTAGGCATCTCGACATCAAGGAAAACAACATCCGGCTGAAGCTGGATGGCTTTCATCACCGCTGTTTCGCCTGATTCAGCCTCGCCGATAACCTGAATTGCAGGAAATTCCTCCAGTAAATGCTTTAATTCATCTCTGCTGTAGCGTTCATCATCTGCGATTAAGGCTCGGATCGTTTTTTCCATCAGCTTTCTTCCTCCGTTTTCGGAATGGCGAATTGAATGTCAGTGCCTATGCCTGGCGTGCTTGCAATTTGCAGCGAAGCTTCCTCGCCAAACATCATGGTCAGCCGGCGGTTTACATTGTACAATGCAAGTCCTGATCCCGTTTTTGACTGCAGGGTTTCCTTCCCAATCTGTTCAGCTCTCTCCTTGCTCATGCCCTGTCCATTGTCCTTCACTTTTACTATAGTCATTCCGTCCTGTTTCTGAATTTTAATCATAATGATACAGTCTTGTTCCTTGTTCTGAATCCCATGTTTTACTGCATTCTCCACAATCGGCTGCAGAGTGAGCGGCGGGATTCTCTCCAAAAGGGCATCTTCTTCAATGTCATATATAACTTGGAGCCGATCCACAAACCGGGTTTCCTCAATTGATAGATAGGCCTTTACATGTCTAAGCTCCTGTTCAAGGGTTGTACAGCTGACAGTTGTGGCCGTCAGGTTCTGCCTCAAAAAATGGGAGAGTGATACAAGCAATTTCCGTGCCTGGGCAGGCTCAATCCGCACAAGGGAAATGATCGTATTTAATGAATTAAATAAAAAATGCGGTGATATTTGCGCCTGCAGCGCTTTAATTTCAGCTTCTTTTGCCAGCTGGAACGATTTGTCAGCTTCAGCGATCTCAAGCTGATTGCTGAGCAGTACACTGAGTCCCGAAATCAGCTCCATCACGAGAGTTGTCATTTCTTTTTCCGAAGTGAAGTAAAACTTCAGCGTTCCGATCGTTTCGCCGCGCAGCTTTAAAGGAGCGACAATGGCTGCACCAAGTGGGCAGTTTTCCTGCCGGCAGTGAATGGACTGGTCATTGGCAGCCGCAATTTCTCCGTGCTGAATGACATCCCGTGTGATCCGGGTCTGAATGGGGCTTCCGGAACGGTGGTGGTCATTTCCAAAGCCGACATGGGCAAGAATTTCAGTGTGATTGGTGATTGCAACTGCTTTCATCTGAAGTTCCTTATGTAAAATCAGGCAGACTGCCAGAGCGGACTTATGATTGATGCCTTCCCGAAGGTGAGCAAGGGTCTGGTCTGCAATCCGAAGCGTTTTCTGTGCGTGAAAAGCACCTGCTTTTTCTTCTTCGTTAATAACATTTTTTATAATCAGCAGGAATAAGGCACTGCCAAGCCCATTTGCTATTATCATAGGAATTCCAATCATTTCGACAAGTGCGACTGCCTTTTCCATGGGCCGTGATATTCCAAGGATAATCAGCATTTGCACGGCTTCAGCCGCAGCACCAATGAAGAAGGCCGATGATAGCTTCACATGTTCGTTCTTTCGGCGGAAAAAGCCGGCAAGCAGCCCTGCCACTATGGACGCCAGCCCGCAGGCAATTCCGGTAAAGCCTCCAAGCGTAAACCGGTGGAATCCTGCTATAATTCCTGCGCCAATTCCTACTTTAGGGCCGCCAAGCAATCCGGCGAGCACGACCCCGATCACCCTGGAATTGGCAATGGCTTCATCAGAAGCAAGCTCGGATGCCCAGCGGTTAAACTGGAGTGTGTCTGTATTAAATGCTAGCCCGGAATAAGTTCCAATGATGCCAAAGAAACCAAAAAAAAGAATGGCTTTATACTCTTGCTGCCGTTTTAATCTTTCACCATAAATCATCTCTCTGAAAAAGCGGAACCTTGTCAGAACCAGCGCAATCGTAACAATGATTCCAAGCCGCTCCAGCATTGTAATCAGCAGTTCAAGCATCCCTTATGCCCCTTTAACCAAGTCTATTATCATCATTCTAATAGATTAAAGTGTAAATGAAAAATGGCCTGTTTGAATTTTTCAAAAAAATCGCAGGCTTTTTATAAATAATTGTCGAAAATATCTTGTTAGCAGGCTTTTTGACTGCTTCTTTCCGATAATAATGGAGCTGACAAAATGATCGAATATAAAGTGGATATAGAAGGAATATCACCAGATATGCTGGACGGTTTTTTTGACGGGTGGCCAAATCCGCCGAGCCCTGAAAAACATCTGAAGCTTTTAAAAAACAGCACGAAGATTGTGCTTGCTGTTGACCGCGATAAACATGCAGTGGCCGGATTCATCACAGCAATCAGCGATGGAGTGCTATCTGCCTACATTCCCCTGCTTGAAGTACTGCCTGAATACCAGCAGCAGGGAATCGGCCAAAAGCTGGTCACCCGAATGCTTGAAGAGCTGGACGGCATTTACATGATCGATATTATGTGCGACCCTGAATTACAGCCGTTTTATGAAAAGTTCGGAATGATCAAATCTTCGGGAATGGTGCAGCGTAATTATCATAATCAATCAGGAAAGCAGTAACAGGGGAAACTGGAAGCCGGGTATCCCTTCAATATAGTTTATCTAAAAAGAGGAGGCCAATTAATTGGACACAGAAATTCTCAATATTTTTGATGATAACCGAAAACAAATCGGTGTAGCTTCTCGTGAAGAGGTCCATCAAAAAGGCCACTGGCATGAAACTTTCCATTGCTGGTTTGTTAGCAGGGAGCATGATCAGGAATATATTTATTTTCAATACCGCAGCATTGACAAAAAGGATTACCCCGGACTTCTGGACATAACCGCTGCAGGCCACCTTATGAGTCATGAATCTGTCATGGACGGCATGAGGGAAGTGGAGGAAGAACTGGGGATTCATGTTGATTTTGCGGACTTGGTGCCGCTGGGTGTCATTGAATATATTGCAGAGAAAGAAAATTTTATCGACAAAGAACTGGCGCATGTATTTCTTTATGACAGCGTCCATGCACTGGAGGAGTTCAACCCGCAGCTGGAAGAGGTAACAGGAATCTACCGGATTGCTCTGGAGGACTTCTATGAGCTTTGGTTTGAAGCAAGAGAACATATTAAGGCAGAAGGGTTTCAGGTTGAAAGAGACGAAAGAATCACCTCTGCCATTACAGTGCGCAAAGAGGACTTTGTTCCGCATGAGGATTACTATTACAGGCGCGTACTGCATTCAATTCGGGAGATGGAGAGGGAACATGCTGATTAAGACTGAAGAAGATATAGTGAAGATGGTAAAGCAGGACAAATGGATGATGGCCATCCTAACAGCTGCAAAGTCTCTAGACCTCCCTGACTGGTGGGTCTGTGCCGGCTTTGTGAGGGCAAATGTCTGGGATACTCTTCATGGATTCAGTAAAAGAACTCACTTGCCAGATGTGGATGTCGTTTATTATAACAAGTGTGACCTTAGCGAAGAAACGGAAAAAGAACTGGAGTCTAAGCTTAAATACCTTCTGCCCAAAGTGCCATGGTCAGTGAAAAATGAGGCAAGAATGCATCTCATTAATGACCTTTCCCCATATATATCATCAGTGGATGCGATCTCAAAATTTCCTGAAACGGCGACTGCCCTTGGATTAAAGCTTGATGACAAAAACAATATTATATTAACTGCTCCATGGGGGATCGAGGACTTGCTTGCCCTTAAAATAAAGCCAACACCTATGTTTGCTGAAGATAGCAAGTTATTTGGAGTTTACCTGGAGCGAATTGAAAAAAAGAACTGGAAATTATTATGGCCAGGGATTGAAGAAATTCAAGGAAGAAACCAATGAAAAAGGTGTTTTTAATACTGATATTGCTTATGCTGCCAGGCGGTTCGCCAATACTGGCAACAAAATGGGTGGAACTAAATCCGGAAGAGGTCGAATCCCGGTCACAAGTCATTGTGCTGGGAACATATAATTTTAAAAGTAAACCAAAATCAGGCAAGAATAATTTTTATGGAAGCCAGTTTCATGTTGAAAAGGTTTATAAAGGAGAAGCGGCAGATAACATCACGGCAGGCATTGAAATATTCGATGATGGATGGGCTGAGGAATTTCAGCAGGATGGCGGCAAGTTTCTGTTATTTTTGGAAAAAACAAAGGAAACACGCTTTCTTGTTCCCGTTGCTGGCCCCAATGGAATGGTTCAAGTGCAGGATGACAGAATTGTATCTGGGCATGAGGACTATTACGGAAAAATAATAAATGAAGAAGCAAGAATACCAAGCCCTGTTAAAAAAAATGAAAGTGAAGGCTATCTGCTTGAAATCTTACTGTTTTCCTTAACTGGCTTTATCACTCTCCTGCTAATTATTAGACTTTTATCAAGAGAAAAGCCGAAATCTTATTAAGCGCGCTGCATTTAGATTATAATAGAGAAATAACAACAAAAGAAAAGGCAGGATTTTGTATGATTGTAAAAAATGAAGAAGAATTAGCAAAACTGAAGAAAATCGGTAAAATTGTCGCGGAGATTCGCGATGCGATGATTGAAAAAACCAAGCCAGGCGTAACAACCAAAGAGCTTGATGATTTAGCCGGAGAACTGTTTGAAAAACACGGAGCTATTTCAGGCCCTAAAGGAGAATACGACTTTCCAGGCTTTACTTGCATAAGCGTGAACGAAGAAGTGGCCCATGGCATTCCCGGAAGCCGCATAATAAAAGAAGGCGATCTTGTAAACATTGATGTTTCCGGATCAAAGGATGGCTATTTCGCAGACACAGGCCTATCATTTGTCGTTGGTAAAGACGAGAAGCTGCAAAAGTTATGTGATGCGGCACAGGAAGCTTTTGACGAAGGCCTGAAAAAATTAAAGCCGGGCGGCAAGCTGAGCCTCGTTGGTAAAACGGTTCATAAAGTCGCAAAAAACAATGGATTCAATGTAATCATGAATCTGACCGGCCACGGTGTAGGCCGCTCCCTTCATGAGAAGCCGGACCATATCCTGAACTATTTTGATCCATGGGATAAGCAGCTGCTAAGAGAAGGAATGGTTGTAGCCTTCGAACCGTTTATCTCAAGCGGAGATGAAGAAGTAAGAGAAATGAGCGACGGCTGGACGTTTGTCACACCTAATAAAAGCCATGTCGCCCAATGTGAACATACCGTTGTTGTCACAAAAGAAGGACCCATTATCTTAACGAAATAATCATGAACCAGGGGCATTGAATGTTCCTGGTTTATTTACTTTTAAGATTTATTAAAAAAACACTTGAACATTCCAAAGCAATTCGCTAGAATAATAAAAATTTCAAATTTTAAAGTAATGACAGAAATCAGTAGCTGTTTTCTCCCTGTTTTAGAGAGCTGATGCCCGGTGAAAATCAGCACATAGATAGCAGTGAATTACCTTCTTGAACTTTCTCTGTGAACAGAAGTAGCAGGGAACGGCTCGGACCGTTAATCCGCTGAGTGGAAGAGCAATCTTCAATAAGGGTGGTACCGCGTTAACCACGTCCCTTTCTTTAGGGGCGTGGTTTTTTGTATTCCATAAACAGAAAGGATGGAAATCATGGATAATTTTTTCGAAAAATTAACAGCCCAACAAAAGCTTGAAACAGAGAGGCAGCTTGAGATTTACTGCAATGGTGCCCAGGAGATTCTGCCAAAAGCCGAATTGAAGAATAAAATAGCCAAATCCATTTTTCAAAATCAGCCTTTAAAAATTAAGCTGGGTCTTGATCCCTCTGCTCCGGATGTCCATATCGGCCATACGGTCGTGCTGAATAAATTAAAGCAGTTCCAGGACAACGGCCACGTCATTCAGCTGATCATTGGCGATTTTACAGGGAAAATTGGAGACCCGACAGGGAAATCTGCAGCCCGAAATCAGCTCACAGATGAAGAAGTGAAGCATAATGCCAAAACCTACTTCGAGCAATTCAGCAAAGTGCTGGACATGGATAAAGTCGACCTTCACTACAACTCAGCATGGCTTTCTGACCTCCAGCTTGAAGACGTTATCCGCCTGTCTGCAAGCATAACGGTTGCCCGCCTGCTCGAACGAAATGACTTTTCAGAGCGCCTGGCCACAGGTAAGCCGATCTCGCTTCATGAGTTTTTCTACCCGCTGATGCAGGGCCACGACTCGGTTGTTCTCGAAAGTGATATCGAGCTTGGCGGAAATGACCAGCATTTCAATGTCCTGATGGGACGCCATCTGCAGGAGCATTTTCAAAAAGAAAAGCAGGTTGTCATCCTGATGCCGCTCCTTGAGGGCCTGGATGGCAAAGAGAAAATGTCCAAATCGAAAAACAATTACATCGGTGTCGATGAGGATCCTAATAATATGTATGGCAAAACGATGTCCATTCCGGATGAGCTGATTGTAAAATACTTCAATCTCGCAACAGATTTGCCGGTGACCGAAAAACAGCAAATCGCGGAAGAACTGGAAAACGGAACTCTTCATCCGCGTGACGCCAAAATGCTCTTGGGAAGAACAATTGTCCGCATGTACCATGGTGCAGCTGAAGCCGAGAAAGCCGAACAGCATTTCCAAACCATTTTCCAAAAAGGAGCCATGCCGGATGAGATCCCGGAAACCGAATGGAGGGGTGAGGGTGAAATGTTCATTACCGACCTGATTGCCGGCCTTGGCCTGCTTTCATCCAAAACAGAAGCAAGAAAAATGATTGCAGGAGGCGGCATCCGTTTAAACGGAGAAAAAGTCAGCGATGCAAAGCTGCTCGTGAAAATTACAGACGGATTAGTTCTTCAGGCAGGAAAAAGAAAGTTTGTGAAACTGAGGCTGAACTAGGCAAATCGCTTTTTTCCCCAATCCTTTTCAAGATATGATAGAATAGACGAAATTTTTAAAGAAAAGCGGGTGGAGAAAATGAAAGCGGTCATTCATGAAGGTAAAGCCGGTCTTGCCGGGTTATCTTATGGTGAAATTGAAAAGCCTGAGCCGGGTGCCGGCGAAGTCAGGGTGAAATTAAAGACGGCAGGGCTGAACCATCGGGATTTATTTGTCCTGAACCGCCACAAGCCGGAAGATCCTGCGCTTGTCATCGGTTCAGACGGAGCGGGAATTATCGACGCAGTCGGAGATGGCGTTGCAGACATGAAGTCAGGCGATGAAGTTATCATCAATCCCGGACTCGGCTGGAAGGAAAAAAGCGAGGCACCCCCAGCCGGCTTTGAAATCGTCGGCTTGCCGTTTCATGGGACATTTGCGGAATACATCATAATTCCGGCTGAAAACGCTGCACCCAAGCCAGGGTATTTAACCTGGGAGGAAGCGGGTGTCCTTTCCCTGGCAGCACTAACCGCCTACAGAGCATTATTCACTAGAGGAAAGCTTCAGGCAGGCATGAAGGTGTTCATTCCCGGAATTGGAGGGGGTGTGGCAACCTTCTTAATGCAATTCGCAAAAGCGGCAGGGGCATCTGTGTATGTGGCTTCACGTTCAGAGGAAAAATGCCGAAGAGCTTTAGAAATTGGTGCAGATAAAGCCTTAAACAGCAGTGAAGAGTGGACGGAAGCCCTTGGCGGGGAAAAGGTGGATCTTGTCATTGAATCTGTTGGCCCGGCTACATTTAATAAATCTCTGGAAATCCTTCGGGGTGGCGGTACCATCGTAACATTTGGCTCCTCTACAGGGGATGTGCTGGAACTCAATCTCCGCAGCCTTTTTTACGCTCAGCAAAACATGCTTGGTTCAACAATGGGAAGTGCAGAGGAATACCATGAAATGCTCCATTTTATTGAAAAACATCAAATTAGGCCGGTTTTGGATCAGGCATTTCACCTGGAACAATATGAACAGGCTTTTGAAAAAATCGCAAACGCGGAGCAATGGGGGAAAATTGCTTTCAAAATCAGCGAATAAAAAAAGGGGTGAGATGCTGCAAAAAGCAGTATCTCACCCTTTTCTTATACATGTAAAAACTTCACACAAACCGGATCCGGTACTTTCACATCAGACTGAAGCAATGTAAGCTTCCCTGTATTTTCATTTCTCGAGAACAAAACAATATTGCTTGAATTCTGGTTCGAGCCGATCAAAAATTTTTCAGATGGATCGAGTACAAAATCACGCGGCCAGTTTCCTTCTGTGGAGGTATGCTCCACAAATGCAAGCTCTCCATTATCCTGATTGACGGAGAAAACAGCAATGCTGTCATGCCCGCGGTTGCCGGCATAAACGAAGCGGCCGTCGGAAGAGATATGAATGGCGCTTCCCTGGTTATTTTCCGTAAAGCCTTCCGGAAGCGTGGTTATAGCCTGCTTTTGTACGAAGCTTCCATCTCCATGATACTGAAGCAAAAGAACTTCAGAGCTAAACTCGGTCATCACATAGGCATACTTGCCTTTTGGATGGAACACAAGGTGTCGGGGACCGCTGCCCGGCTTTACAGACAGGATACCTTTTTCCTTCAGGATTCCTTCATTCACTTCATACGTAATCACCTGGTCTGTTCCCAGGTCAACTGCAGCTAAGTATTTTTCGTCCGGAGTCAGCCCGGCATAGTGAGTATGCGGTTTTTCCTGCCTGCTGTCAGGACCTGATCCGCTATGCTCCATAACCGAAACAGCAGGATTTAATGAGCCGTCCTCATTTGTTAAGTAAGACTCGACTGTCCCTTTATGGTAGTTAGCACTGAAAACATTGCGCACGGAAGAATCCACACTGACATGGCATGGAGGGGATCCGGCAGAAACCTGGCTGTTGATTTTCTCAAGTGAACCGCTGCTGCTTTCAAGACGATACGCAGCCACTCCGCCGGATACGCCTTCCTTGGCTACCGAGTATAAAAATTGATTATCCCGGCTGATTGTCAGGTAGGTGGGATTATCCAATTGTGCTGCAGTCCTTACATCGGAAATTTTGCCTGCTTCTGTATCCAGAACAAATGAATATATCCCTTCACTTTCACCCTTTGTGTATGTGCCTATGTATCCTCTGTACTTGGTCATATGAAGCCTCCTCTATATGTTTTCTCCTGAAAATACTCTATCATAATTTGCCTTCTAAACAAAAGGAAGAGGAATTTTGCATGGGAAAAAGAATAGTAAAAGGTACATATAGGAGAGGATGATGAGGTTGAACGCACCCCATTCGATATTGTCAGTCTGGAAAATCTTTGATCGTTTTCCGATGGAAACACTGACAAAAGCATGGTACTACGATAAAGCAGGAACGAAAAAGCAGAGAGATGTTTCTTTAATGAAGGAGCACCGTGCCCAATATGGCATTGCCGGAAACTGTTTTGACCTCGCGATTTGGCTTCTCCATGAATTTAAGGAGGCAGGAATTCAGGCCTATCCTGTTGGCCACGATTTGAAAACACCTTCTGCACATGCAGCAGTGGTGGCGGTGGATGAAGAAGGCCGCCGCTTTCTATGTGATCTGGGCGACCAATGGCTGCAGCCCATATTAATTGATTCAAAGGCCCGGGATTTTACTCCTGAAAAAATAAGCGGATTTTTCCCGGCAGCAGATGTCCAGGTTTCATCTGAAAGCGGGCAGCTGGAAATTATCTATCACCGCCCCAACGGAAAAATATCGCAGCAGAGTTATGATACGGATCCGGTTGAACTGAATTCCTTTTTGGAAGCAGCAGAACGATCGCAAAACTCTATTTATCCAAAAGCTTTACTGGAGCAGCGGCTTCTCTATAAAAGCGAAACCGCTCACTGGGAATTTTACAATTGGAAAAGCTTCCTCAGTACCACAGAAGGCCTGTACCATGATGTTCCTGCTGAATCTATTGAAGAATGGGCAGACCGTATTCATCAAAAGACAGGGTATAATCGGGAGTTTTTAATAGAATCATTGGGCTTCTATAAAAAGCTGGGAGATTGAATAACTGATGCCGGCTGAGAATCTTTTTATCTGAATGTCACTCAAAAACTGGATTCGCTTATAAAATGAGATTTCGCTCATAAACACAAAAACCTCGCTCATAAAATGGGAATTTCGCTCATAAACACAAAAAATCGCTCATAAAATGGGAATTTCGCTCATAAACACAAAAAAATCGCTCATAAAATAGGAATTTCGCCCATAAATACAAAAATTGCTCATAACATCCCAAATTCCGCCCATAACGCGAGTAACCAAAGGAGCTGCCATGTACATTAAAATCTATCAATATCATATCCGCCCGGAAAACGAACAGGAATTGATGCTGGTCCAGCGGAAAGCTGGTAAAATCTACCGGAATTACATCGAGGCTCAGACTAAAATGTTAAAAAATAAAAAAGATGAGACAAAGTGGACAGAAATCAGTTTTTTTAAGTCGGAAGAGGACTATCAAAGCAAGCTGCCGCTGATTAACAACGATCCCGGCATCCAGGAGCTTTACAAAAGGTTTGAATCACTTCTGATCAGTGATATAAGGGAAGAGGATTATGAGGAGTGGTTTTAAAAACTATAGCTACTGACTTTCCCTCTTAGGGAAAACCTCCTATTTATTTCCCATTCTGTCATTTTGAAGTTATAGTACGATATAATCGAAGAAAGACATAAGAGGGGAGATATATACATAAATGGAGCCTATTCATAAAGTTTCAGCGTATCTTACTCAAAATGCAGAGGTTTTATCTAGAGAACTGGTTAAAGAAATCGTAAAGCGATTTGGTTTCGAAATCCCCAAACCGGAATTTGAGGCTGCCGTTTCGATGTATTTGGAGTTTATGAAGTTCCTGGGAACCATGATTGCAAGCAGCAATGACATGGTTCCTGAAGGGCTGGTTGAATGGAGCAAAGGAAATGGCGAACGGGCTGCCTCCGAGGGAGGGAAAATTTCTGATATCGTCATCCGGTATCCGGACACCCGCCTCGTTTTTACTGATAGATTAAAGAATATTGGCGAGAAGTTTGAATTAACGGCTGATGAGATTATTTCTATAGTTAAAAAAGTGAACTTTATGCTGGATATCAGCATCAATGAGACCGTATTTGCCTTTGAACGGCACTCCGAGGAACAACTGAGAGAGACGCAATCTCAGGTAAATGAGCTTTCTGCAGCCATTGTACCGATTCAGGACAGCATTGCAATCCTTCCATTGATCGGCAGCATAGACTATGACAGAGCTCAAATCATCATTGAGAAGACAGTCCCTCGGGTCAGTCAGCTGGGAATTGAAACCCTAATTATCGATTTTTCCGGCACGGTGAATATAGATGTTGAAATTGCCAATCATATTTTTGATATCCGGAATATTCTCCAGCTAATAGGTGTTAAGACCATTGCAACAGGTGTGAGACCGGATTTAGCAAAAAATGCTGTTGTCCTTGGCATTGACTTGTCATCCCTTGAAGTATACACGAACGTCCTGCAGGCGATTAGAAGCATTAAATAATGGTAATGAATGGAGCTGCTCATAAAGCGGCTTTTTTTTATAAAAATTAGAAAGTGGAATATTTAAAAAACAATTGTCGAACCCCAAGTCACATGATAGTATTTAGATATTTTCCAATATATTAAATTAACAAAATTATAGATACTATTAAAAAGATTCGTATGGGAGGCTTTTTGCATGACTGTTTTTACATCCGCTTATTTTACAATGACTGAACAGGAAGCCATTGAATATGCCAGGACAAGGCTGAATTATTTTGCTCCAGATGCTGAATTGGACTGCAGGGAAATTGGCGATGGCAATTTGAACTATGTTTTCAGGCTGACTGACCATAAACACAAGAAGTCGCTGATTATCAAGCAGGCCGGACCGGTTGCCAGGATATCAGATGAATTTAAGCTGTCTCCTGACCGCAACCGTATTGAATATGAAATTCTTGATCTGCAAAACAAGCTCGCTTCTGGCTTCGTGCCACAAGTGTTTAACTACGATCCAGTAATGAATTGTACCGCAATGGAGGATCTGTCAGATTACACTATTATGAGAACAGCCTTAATGCAGCATGAAAAATTCCCGCTGTTTGCTGACCATATCTCGACTTTTCTGGTAAATACCTTATTGCTTACTTCAGATGTCGTAATGGGGCATAAGGAAAAGAAAGAGCTCGTCAAAAAGTTTATCAACCCGGAACTATGCGAAATTTCAGAGGACCTCGTCTTCACAGAACCGTTTTACGATTGTGTGAGAAATGAAGTGTTTGAAGGCACCAGGGAATTTGCCAAAAAGGAAATTTGGGAGGATCTAAAGCTTCAGCTTGAAACGGCAAAGCTTAAATTTGAGTTTATGACCAATGCCCAGTCCCTGCTGCATGGCGATCTGCACACAGGTTCAATTTTTGTAAAAGAAGATTCTACTAAAATTATTGATCCTGAGTTCGCCTTTTATGGCCCGGCCGGATACGATATCGGAAACGTGATTGCCAACCTGATTTTCGCCTATGTGAATGCGAAATATACCATCACTGAAGATGAAGCAAGAACCGATCAGCTTGGTTATCTTGAAAACACAATAGAAGATATTATCGACTTGTTCCAAACGAAATTCCTGCAGGCCTGGGATGAGAAAGCAACTGAACAAACAGCCAGCTATGAAGGCTTTAAGGAATACTATCTTGATACAATTCTGCGTGACACAGCAGCAGTCACAGGACTTGAATTGTGCAGGAGAATTATCGGGCTGGCTTCTGTAAAGGATGTCACATCCATTGAAGATAACACCAGCAGAGCTGCAGCAGAAATGATTTGTCTGGCAGCCGGAAAAATGTTTATTATGGATAGGGAATCTTTTAAAACAGGAGCGGATTTTGTGCGCACTTTAAAAGACTGTGAAAAAAGATTCTAGAGGAGGCAGCATGATGGGGAAACCAGTGGATGTGATCCAGTCTGTGAGATTGGACGATGAAATCAATACACTCATTCTATTAGATCAAACAGTTCTGCCGAATGAAAAGAACTTTTTGCATTTGAAAGAATTAAAGGATATTTGGGATGCAATCTATCATTTAAAGGTCCGAGGTGCACCTGCCATTGGAATAGCCGCGGCTTACGGTGTTTATTTGGGCACAAAGCAATCAGCCGCAGATAGCTATGAAGAACTTTATCTGGATTTTAAAAAAGCGAAAGAATACCTGGCGTCATCACGGCCAACTGCTGTCAATCTGTTTTGGGCGCTCGACCGCATGGAAGCCCGTTTCCAGAAGGAAAAAGGTAAAGCTGCAGCGGAAATAAAGCAGGCCCTGAAAGCGGAAGCAGAAAAAATTCGTGCTGAGGATGAAAAAGTTTGCGAATCGATCGGACAGTACGCGCTTTCTGTACTTGAGCCTGGATGGGGCATTCTGACACACTGTAATGCAGGAACAATTGCGACCGCTAAATATGGGACAGCCCTTGCTCCGATTTATTTAGGGCAGGAAAAGGGATATGATTTTAAAGTATACGCCGATGAAACCCGCCCGCTTCTGCAGGGGGCCCGCCTGACCGCATGGGAGCTCGAAGAAGCAGGTGTGGATGTCACGCTGATCTGCGATAATATGGCCAGCATCGTCATGAAAGAAGGAAAGATTCAAGCTGTACTTGTCGGCTGTGACCGTGTTGCAGCCAATGGTGATGCAGCCAATAAGATTGGAACATCCGGCGTTGCGATTCTCGCGAAACATTATAATATACCTTTCTATGTTTGTGCTCCGCTGTCAACAGTTGATCTTGCATGCAAAACAGGGGACGACATCCATATTGAATTAAGAAATTCAGAAGAGATTACTTCTAAATGGTACGAAAAGCCGATGGCGCCAGAGGGTGTAAAAACCTATAATCCCGCCTTCGATGTAACAGATAGTGAACTGATCACAGGCATTATCACGGAAAATGGCATCGCGTATGCACCTTACACAGAAAGCCTTCCAAAGATGTTCAAATAAGAAGAAATAGCCTCCTGACCAAGCGGTTAGGAGGATTTTTATTCTTCATATCTTTAAAGCGTTTAACTAGGAAAATGTCCCTGGCATCCATAAAAACGGAGTGTAATTTTACTCTTTGTATCTATCGAAGGAACTAATTTTTTTGGGGTAATTTATTTATTGCTGGAAATATTATGAATTTAACAACATATGGATAGTGGAAAAATTTTGTAAATCAGTCAAAATGCCTGTTACTTTTTTAGAAGCTATGTTTCTATGCCTGATTCTAAAGTCTGATAATTAAACATTTTAGCATATTGTTAGAGTCTGAATATTTTAAATATACTAGAAATACAACAGGAATCGACAGAAAAATATAGACTTGAGAGGAGAAAAAGGATGAAGAAAAAAAGGGCATTAGGAGCAGCACTTCTAAGTATGACCATGGGTTTATCAGTTTTCACAGCGGGGGCATTCGCTAAAGAACCGGAGACCCAAAATGAAACCTACCGGGTATTGATCCAGGGTCCGGCAAATGCTAAAGCCAGTGTGAATTCACAGGTGGACAAGCGTTGGGATTTTGGCAGCGATGGCATGACTGCAGAGGTTAATGCTAAGCAATATCAGGCACTTCTGAAAAATAAGAACTTAAAGATTGAAAAAGTAAGCGAAGTTACTCTTGATACTGCCAGAACAGAGGCATCCAAGAAAGATTCAGTTTCTATTCAGGCAGCAGGATATCCTAGTGATCAAACACCATGGGGAATTGCTTCGATCTATAATAACAGCAGCATTACGAGTACGTCAGGCGGAAGCGGCATTAAGGTTGCAGTTCTTGATACAGGCGTTTATACCGGTCATATTGACCTGGAAGGCTCTGCGGAGCAATGTAAAGACTTCACTCAATCCACTCCGCTTGTAAATGGTTCTTGTACGGATCGCCAGGGCCATGGAACACATGTAGCCGGGACGGTTTTAGCACATGGAGGATATGATGGCCAGGGGATCTATGGAGTTGCTCCACAGGCGAAGTTATGGGCATATAAAGTCCTTGGAGATAATGGTTCGGGATATTCGGATGATATTGCAGGAGCAATCCGCCACGTAGCGGATGAAGCATCCCGTACTGGTTCTAAAGTGGTCATCAATATGTCCCTTGGTTCAAGCGGCAAGGATTCCCTCATCAGCAGTGCGGTTGATTACGCATACAGCAAAGGTGTCCTTGTTGTTGCTGCAGCAGGAAACTCAGGCTACAGCGCTAATACAATCGGCTATCCTGGAGCTTTAAAGAATGCGATTGCGGTTGCAGCTCTTGAAAACGTTCAGCAAAACGGTACATACCGTGTAGCCAACTTCTCATCCCGCGGAAATCCTAACACGGACGGTGACTATATCATTCAGGAAAAAGACGTGGAAGTGTCTGCACCTGGTGCAAGCATCGAGTCTACGTGGTATAACGGAGGCTATAACACGATCAGCGGAACATCCATGGCAACACCTCACGTAGCAGGCCTTGCCGCAAAGATTTGGTCTTCCAGCCCATCCATGAGCCACACTCAGCTTCGCACAGAGCTTCAAAATCGTGCCAAGCAATATGACATAAAAGGCGGATACGGAGCAGCAACTGGTGATGACTATGCGTCAGGCTTCGGATACCCACGTGTAAAATAAACGAACAGAATCATACCCCTGATAACCGTCTGATCTCTCATCAGGCGGTTTTTTTAATATTTCCGCGGAAATGATCAAATTTTGGCGAAACAAGAAAACTAATAGAAAATGCTGAAACAAATTTATTTTGAATATACAATAGGGAGTGGATGTGAATAGGAAGGGAGCTGGCAGCCATGGCTGTTCATAATACATATCTTAATGACCAGGAAGCAAAGGAATTCATCTGCGAAATCGGCAGAAGAATATACAATAAAAACTTCGTTGCTGCAAACGACGGAAACATTTCCATTAAAGTGAACGACCGTGAACTTTGGACATCACCAACCGGAGTGAGCAAAGGGTTTATGACACCGGATATGATGGTTAAGATGGACCTTTCAGGTAATGTCCTGGAAGGAGAGCTGAAGCCTTCTTCAGAAGTAAAGATGCACCTTAGAGTGTATCAGGAAAATACTGAAGCAAAAGCTGTTGTCCATGCCCATCCGCCTGTTGCAACTTCATTTGCCATAGCCGGAATCAGCCTTGAAAAACCCGTTTCACCGGAAGCGATAGTCTTGCTTGGCAAAGTTCCGGTAGCCCCGTATGCCACCCCCGGAACACAGGAAGTGCCGGATTCCATTGCTCCATACTGCAGGGATTACAATGCTGTCCTTTTAGCGAATCATGGCGCACTAACCTGGGGAAGAAACATAACTGAGGCCTTTTTTCGGATGGAGTCATTGGAACACTATGCACTCATGCTGATGTATTCTGAACACATCATTCAAAAGTCAAACGAACTTAGTACAGAACAAATTGCAGAGCTGATCACAATCCGCGAAAAAATGGGTATTCATACGGGTGGAATACCGGTTTCGAAAAGTGATAAAGAAATCCGGACAGCTTCCGGCCTGCCGGAAGAAATAATCGAAAATATTGTTCGGAGAGTAACGGAAGAAGTCCTAAAAAACGTTTTAAAATAGCCAAAAAGGGATAGCTATAAGGGTATAGCAACATTGTATAATTTACCCCTTTTAACGAAACCTATCTTGAATACCTTATTGAAACGTGAGGAGAGATTCTGATGAAACTGCTGGTCATTGGCGGGGTGGCTGCAAGTATGTCAGCCGCATCGAAATTAAGAAGAATGGACGATAAAGCGGAAATTACCGTCTATGAAAAAGGCAAATTTTTATCCTACGGTGCCTGCGGTCTTCCGTATTATATTTCCGGCGAAAATGATGATTACCGTAAAATGATCGCAAGAACACAGGAGCAATTTGATGAGAGGAACATTAAAACACATCTGCAGCATGAAGTTTTAAAAGTGGATACAAACAAAAGGGAAGTAACGGTTAAAGACCTTGCATCTGGTAAAACGTTTACAGATACATACGATAAGCTGATGATTGGAACAGGCACGTTTCCTACCATGCCCCCATTTCCTGGAGCCGATCTTGAGAACGTTCAGGTGCTGAAAACAATGGAAGATGGAATGGTACTAAAAGAAATTTCCCGCAAACCAGAAGTGAATGATGTTGTAATTGTCGGCGGAGGCTATATTGGAATCGAAGTGGTTGAAGCGATGAAAACCCTCGGCAAAAATGTGCGGGTTATTGAAATGGGTGAGAGAATTTTAGCTCCTTTCGATAAGGAAATAACCGATATCGCTGAAAAAGAAATCCGTGATAACGGCGTACAACTGAATCTGGGTGAAAAGGTAGAGAGCTTCAGCGGCAATGGGAAAGTGGAGAGTGTCAAAACGGATAAAGGCACTTATAAAGCAGACTTAGTGCTTGTTGCTGTTGGTGTAAAGCCTGCTACGAAGTTTCTGGAAGGATCGGGAATAGAGATGGCGGAAAATGGAGCCATCATCATCGACCGTGAAATGCGGACAAATATTGAAGGTGTTTATGCTGCGGGGGATTGCGCTCAGGTTTATCACAAGGTGCTTGAAGAAAATGATTATATTCCGCTGGGAACAAACGCGAATAAATGCGGCCGCCTGGCTGGGGCCAATATAGCCGGCAGTCATGAAAAATATGTGGGAACTTTGGGGAGTGCCGCGATTAAAATTTTTGATATGGAGCTTGGGAGAACGGGGCTTTCCGAGGAGGATGCTAAAAAGCTTGATATTGGCTACACAACTGAATTTGTAAAAGCGGCCGACCATCCGGACTACTACCCGAATCAGACTCCTATCTGGATCAAGCTGATATGTGAGAAAGGAACAAACCGAATACTCGGAGCCCACGCCATCGGAAATAAAGGAGTGGTCCTTCGAATTGATGTATTTGCCGTTGCCATCCACAATAAGATGGCAGCAGAAGAGCTTGGCATGGTGGATCTTTGTTATGCTCCGCCGTTTGCGGGTGTCTGGGATGCTGTCCATATCGCAAGCAATGCAGCAAAGTAATGGATTAAAGTCAGCGGAATTCGCTGGCTTTTTAATTTTCTCAGGAGGTTTTTGTAAGAAGGTGTTGAATATTGTCCATATACAATCCCTTTTATGGAGGCTGAAATGTTTACAAGAATTGATACAGTTTTTCTGCAGGTAACTGATTTTGGAAAAGCCATTGAATGGTACAGCACAGTGCTGGGTTTCCCGGTAAGATGGAAGGATGATCAGGGAGGGTATGCAGCCCTGGAGGTTGGGGAAACGCCTTTAACCCTTGTCCGTTCTGAAAAAGTAATTCCCTCCTCTTATATGCCATTTAACTTTTATGTTTCCGATATTGAAGAAGCACATCAGCATCTGGCAGGGTATAAAGTGAAAACCGGTCCAATCGAGGATGATGGAACGGTAAAGTGGTTTGAGTTTGAAGATCCTGACGGCAATAAGCTTGGCGTATGCCATTTTAAAGAGTAAGGAAAAGCTGCCTTTTTAGGCAGCTTTTACAGTTATTAATAAGAGTCCTTCGCTAGCTTAGGATGGCGGTTCATGGCACCTAGAAGAATCAGTCCGCTCAGGATAAGCAGGAGGCTTGTGACCACGAAGACGGCAGAAAAACCCAAATAGCCGGAGATCAAACCGCCGATGACCGGTCCGATTATATTCCCGAAAAAACGAAGACTTGTGTTGTACCCAAGCACTTCACCCTGCATAGCAACCGGCGCTTCCTGGCGGATATAGGCGATCCGGACAGGAATGATGCCCCCGATGGTGACACCAAGTGCAAAGCGGACAAGAACAAGCTGCCACATGTTTGAGACAAATCCTCCCGGCAGATAAAACACGCCTGCGAGGAAGAGGAGAACAACCAACGTTTTAATATAGCCGTACTGATCCCCAATTTTCCCCCATTGCCTGGCCATCAGCAAGTTGCCAAGCCCTGCAGCTGAAAAAGCAATCCCCGCAAAAAACGCCAGATTTTCCGGTCCGTGCAATTCACTGACATATAGGGATAGGATAGGCTGGATGCTGAAGTGGGCGATTTGAACAAGCGTTGATATCAGCATAACTGTCAGCAGGATGGGATTACTGATAATATGCTGAATGACCGCCTTGCTTGAATACCGCGTTTTCTCGCCCTTTTGAGTTTGGATTCTGTGTTCTTTTGTGAAAAAGACAAGAAAAGCGGAAACAAAGATGGCGATGGAGGTCCATTTGAAGGTATCTGAAAATCCGAATAAATCTGCAAGGACTCCGCCGAGAAGAGGGCCCATCAATGAACCTGTGATGCTTCCGGTCTGCAGTGTCCCCATCACCCTGCCGGCAATTTCCTTCGGAGTTTGCGTGGAAATAAACGCCTGTGACATTCCGATGAAGCCTGTAAAAATCCCCGTAAACAGCCTGAGAAAAAACAGCTGCCAGACATTTGTTACGTACCCCATCAGAAATATGGATATGCCCATGCCGATTCCGGACAGAATCAATATTTTCCTGCGCCCAAAAAGATCCCCGATTCTTCCCCACACAGGTGAAAAAAGAAACGCAGTCACAAATGTGATCGCAAACGTCCACCCTGACCAATGCTGCACATAGGTTGGAGATTGGTCGCCAAAGCTTTCTATATATAACGAAATAAAGGGAAGGACCATCGTCATGCTGCCAGCCACAAAAAAATTGGCAAACCACATAATCATTAAATTTCTTTTCGTCTGTTTTACCATATTTGAAACACTTCTTTCCGGTCAACGTTTCGTTTCCCTAAATATATAATAACGAAGATTACAAAAAATAGGAAGGGTTATGCTATCACTCTAATTTTTATATATCCTCTCAAATATGATAAAAACCGCTTTACTCAAGGAATCCAGAAAATTCTATGACATTATTACCACAGTCCGTTAAAAAAACATTGTCTTATAACAGTATTTATTCTATAATTCCTAATAGGAAAAAGATTCAGAATATATACTAAAAGGGGGAAGTTGTTTGGAAGCTTTTATTAATCAGCTAAACGGTATTTTATGGAGTACACCTGTTATCTACATCTGTCTTGCAATAGGGTTGTTCTTCTCAGTCTTAACTCGATTTTTACAGGTCCGCCATATCAAGGATATGGTACTGCTCATGTTTCAAGGGAAAAGTTCCGCAGCGGGCGTTTCGTCTTTCCAGGCCTTATCTATTGCTCTTTCCGGCCGTGTAGGAACTGGTAACATTGCAGGTACTGCCACTGCCATCGCAATGGGTGGACCTGGTGCTGTATTCTGGATGTGGGCCATTGCTTTTATCGGAGCAGGCAGTGCGTTCGTTGAATCAACGCTGGCTCAGATTTACAAAGTGAAAAAAGACGGGCTATACCGAGGCGGTCCGGCCTATTATATTGAAAAGGGAATCGGAATTAAATGGTTTGCCGTCCTTTTCGCAATTTCTGCTTTGCTTGCTATGGCACTTTTAATGCCTGGCATCCAGTCAAACTCAATTGCGCTTGGAATGGAAAATGCGTTTGGCATAGACAAAACAGTAACAGGCCTTATCATTATCGGTTTACTTGCCCTGATTATTTTCGGCGGTGTTAAGCGTATTGCAACTGTAGCTCAATATACCGTTCCTTTTATGGCAGTGGGTTATATTTTAGTCGCTTTAATTATTATTGCCATGAACATTGGTGAGCTGCCTGGCGTAATTTCGTTAATTTTCAGCAGTGCCTTTGGTGCAGACTCCATGTTTGGGGGAATTATCGGAAGCGCAATCGCATGGGGTGTAAAACGCGGAATTTATTCAAACGAAGCTGGTCAGGGTACTGGCCCGCATGCTGCTGCAGCTGCTGAGGTTTCCCACCCTGCCAAGCAAGGTCTTGTACAGGCATTCTCAGTATATATTGATACGCTATTCGTATGTTCCGCTACAGCTTTCATGATCCTATTTACTGGAATGTTCAATACAGTCGGTGCTGATGGAAAGACTCCAATTGTAGAAAATCTTCCAGGAGTGGAAGCTGGACCTGGGTATACTCAGGCAGCTGTTGAATCTGTGCTTCCAGGCTTCGGTGCCGGATTTGTTGCTGTTTCTCTTTTCTTCTTTGCTTTCACAACCATCATGGCCTACTACTATATGGCTGAAACAAACGTAGCTTACCTGATTAGCGGCAAGAACAGCAAGCTGGCGATGTTTATCCTGAAGATAGTCTTGCTTGCTGCAACATTCTATGGTGCTGTTAAAACGGCAGGCCTGGCGTGGGCACTCGGAGATGTTGGCTTGGGACTAATGGTTTGGCTGAACTTAATTGCCATCGTGATCCTAAGAAAACCTGCTCTGATTGCACTTAAAGATTATGAGGCCCAGAAGAAACAAGGTCTTGATCCAGTATTCAATTCCAAGAAGCTTGGCATTAAAAATGCTGAGTATTGGGAAGAGGAATACAAGCCGCAGGAAGAAAAAGTATCTTAATAGAAAGATAAGAGATGTCCGGCTGATGCCGGGCATTTTTTTTACAATCTTTATACTACTTTTACAATTTTCATGTAATTACTTAGCATTCTCTTAATATTCATCTTTTAGTATTGTACTTGGGTTTGATACATAAATACGCTGCAAACAATATAAAAGAAGAGGTGCTAAGGATGTCAGAATTGAATCGCCGCAAGTTTTTAACGTATGTAGGTACAGGTGTGGGAGCTTTAACTGTAGCTTCGACAGGTTTGGGGGCAATGATTCCAAAAGCAGAAGCTAAGGGCGTTGAAGCAGCCTCCCATTTATTCGGATTCCAAAAAAAAATCTCTGGTTTAAATTTTAAGCCGATTGATCCGACAGATAAGGATGACCTTGTTTTGCCGCGTGGTTACAAATACGATGTTGTGGCAGCCTATGGAGATGTCATTAATAAAAAGGGCGATACATTCGGCTTTAACAATGACTTTACCTTATTTTTTCCAATTGATGGGGACAAGCGCGGTCTTTTATGGGTGAATCATGAATATTCAAGCGATCTATTTGTTCATGGTGCAAGGCCGGCAAATGGCAAGTATTCCGCAGGGCAAATTCAAAAAATGCTTTACAACCAGGGCGGATCGATTATCGAAGTATACCGTGATAAAGAGGGCACCTGGAAATTGGACACGAATTCCAAATATGCGCGCCGTATTACAGGCTTGACTCCGTTTCAGCTGACAGGTCCTGCCAAAGGTTCAAAAGCAGTCGGCGGTGCAACGAATGTACAGGGGACTTTTGCCAATTGTTCCGGCGGCATGACATTGTGGGGCACGGTTTTATCAGCTGAGGAGAATTTTGAATCTACATCAAAGGATGCAGGATTAAATGATACGCATTATGGCTGGATCGTGGAAATCGATCCGTTTGATCCAAATTTCAAGCCGCGCAAGCACACCGCCCTTGGTCGCTTCAACCATGAAAATGCAGCAGTCGGCCTGACCAATGACAATCGGGTTGTGGTTTATATGGGCGATGATAAGAAAGATGCATGCGTGTATAAATTCATCAGCAAAAATAAATATGTAAAGTCCCGCGGGAAAGCCAACGCAGACCTTCTGGAAGAAGGGACACTTTATGCGGCTAATATGGGGAGCGGAAAATGGGTGCCATTAACGATCGAAAATGTGCAGAAAGCCGTCAAGGGGAATGCAGATCTTTTAAAGAAATTCCAAACACAGGCTGATGTGGCTGTCCACTGCCATGAAGCAGCTCTGCTTGTTGGCGGAACGCCTACTGACCGTCCGGAAGATGTGGAAATCAGCCCGTTCGATAATACGGTATTCATTGCCCACACCAACAATGATAAACATGGCAACTTCCACGGCCACATTACCAGATTTATCGAAGAAGGAGATGACCTGGGGGCACTTACTTTTGATTTTGAAATCTTCGCAGCCGGCGGAAAACAGAGCGGCTTCAGTGCACCTGACAATCTGACTTTTGATAGCCTTGGCAATCTCTGGACTGTAACAGATATGTCATCAAGCAAGCTGAATACAGGAATCTACACACATTTCGCCAACAATGGCATGTTTGTCATCCCGACGATCGGAAAAAATACAGGTGATGCCTTTCAGTTTGCTTCAGCTCCCGTTGAAGCAGAACTGACTGGACCCTCTTTTACACCAAACGAGACAACCCTGTTCCTGTCCATTCAGCATCCGGGAGAAGAGACGGAAGACCTGAACAATCTGACAAGCAAATGGCCGCACCGCATGGGAGACACCATGCCGCGTCCGGGAGTTGTGGCAATTACAGGCTTCAAATACTAGGAGGTTACTATGCTATCAAATATCGGGATACCAGGATTGATTATTGTTCTAGTGCTTGCGCTGATTATTTTCGGCCCATCCAAGCTTCCTGAAATCGGCAGGGCATTCGGCACCACCCTAAAGGAATTCAAGAAATCCACACGCGAACTTGTTTCAGACGAACAGCCGGAAGATAAGAAAAAAGAATTGCTGTAAGAATGAATAGGGAAGGGAGAGTTATCTTCCTTCCTTTTATATAAGATAAGAAAGCATATAATTTTTGAACGTCGATAAGTGTCTAGCTCCAGCGCCTACCCCCTCGAGGTCACAAGCCAATCCTCCCAAAAAGGCAAAGAACGCCTTTCCAGGAGGCTCGTCTTGTGCTTGTCGGGGGTGGGCAAGGCGCTTGCGCTTTTCTAATGAGGTGATTAATATGAACAATGAAGCAGTAAATGTTCTCCAGCATTTTGAGGAGCTCCGGAAGAGGCTTATGATTATAGCTGCTGTCTTTATAGCGTTCTTGGCACTATCTTTTATTTTCGTCAGCGACATTTACCAGTGGCTGGTTAAGGATCTGGACTTTAAATTAGCTGTTCTCGGTCCATCTGAAATTCTATGGGTCTATTTTATGCTTGCGTCTGTTGTAGCCATTGCAGCCGCCATCCCGGTAGCTGCCCATCAAATCTGGCTGTTTGTCAGTCCGGCGCTTACCGGAATGGAGAAAAAGGTGGCCTTATCCTATATTCCCGCGTTATTTTTCCTGTTCATTACCGGTATAGCATTCGGATATTTCATCCTTTTGCCGCTGGTTCTGAATTTTTTAATGACCTTATCCGGAGAGATGTTCACCGCCTTTTTTACAACAGAAAAGTACTTTCAATTTGTGCTGCATTTAACACTGCCATTCGGCTTTCTGTTCGAGCTTCCGGTTGTGATTATGTTCTTGACCAGCCTTGGCATAATCAATCCCTATTCGCTGCAGAAGGTTAGGAAGTATGCCTATTTCGTGCTGATTGTGGTGGCCATATTAGTCACACCGCCTGACTTTATTTCAGATATGCTGGTCACATTGCCTCTCCTGCTCCTGTACGAGGCGAGTGTGAGCCTGTCCAAAATCATATATAACAGAAAGCAGAAAAAGCAGGCTGTTTTGCAGTAATTTTAATTAAAACTAAAACACAAAAAAGCTTGGACCGTAAATGTCCAAGCTTTTCTATTATTCTCTTACTTTACACGCGGGAAGCCAAAGCCTGATGCATAATCATCTCCAGCGGCAGCTCCTGTTCCGCCAAGAATATCATTTTGCTTGGCGCGGTTCTGAAGCTCGGCGCGAAGCTGTGTATGGGACATGGATGGATTCTGGGCCCAGATCTTAGCAGCCAATCCGGATACGTGGGGAGTAGCCATGGATGTGCCGCTGATTGTGCTGTAGCTGCCATCATACCATGTGGATTCAATCGCTCTGCCTGGTGCAGACACCTCAACATCACGCTCCTGAATCACGAAGTCGCCATCAGTTGCAGGATTGCCCCGTGATGAAAAATCTGCAACACGGTAGGATCCATTTTGCTGAACATTTTCAAGAGCCGCCACTGCAACAGCATTCACCAATGCGCCAGGATAGCCAATCGTGTTATCGGCAGGACCATCATTTCCGGCAGCAGCCACTACCAGGACACCTTTGCTGTATGCGTAATCAACTGCATCTGCAATCAATGTGCTTTTAGAGCTTGAACCTAATGACATGGAAATGACCACTTTAGATCCTGTGCGGACCGCTTCATCGGCCGCATGCTTAATAGCTCCGGCGATGTCATCAGAATACCCTGATCCTCTGTCATTTAATACCTTATATGCCCAGAGATCTGCGTCTGGAGCCACCCCATAAACGCCTTGTCCGTTAGCGCCGCCATGAGCCAGTACAGTACCCGCAACATGTGTGCCGTGTCCGTTCTTGTCTCCGCAGCTTCCGTCAATTAAAGGTGTCTTTCTTTGTGTAAAGTCTTTACACTGTTCAGCTTGTCCAGCAAGGTCAGCATGCGCTGTATTTACCCCTGTGTCCAGCACGGCAACTTTTACCCCATTTCCGCCTGAAGTGCTTTGGATGGAGCTGTCATTATAAATGGCCTCAATTCCCCAAGGTGTACCGTCTGCCGGAGCTGATGCAGCCCCCGATCCAGGTTTTGCAGCTGTCACAGGTGCATTCTTAACTTCATCTACTCTATCAATCTTTAAGTTTTTATTTTTTAAAAGTGCCTGATACTGTTTAGCATTGACTGTTGTAGTAAAACCTTTCTGTCCAAAATCCCACCGTACTCCGTAGTTCGATTTTGCCTTTGCCTTTTCCGCACTTGGTCCCTGAATAACGACCCGGTAGGTTTCATTGCTCTCAACCTGCTGGCCAAATGCCCCTGATGCAAATACAGAAAGCCCCATTGCGACACTTAATACCGCTGATCCAATTATTCTTTTTTTCTTCATCCAAAATCTCCTCTCAAAATATGTATTGTCCACAGCCGGAAAAGCTGTGACTCTATTATATTTACAAAATTCAGAATAGTTAAACTGGTCTTTTGTACTATTTTTCTAAATTAAAAGAAATTTAACTTTTAAGGTAAATATTTCAACTTATAAATTGGATATAAATGGAGTTATTTGAGCACGGAGGAGGGTATAGCCTATTAAGTCAATAAAGGAGTGTGAAGCATGAGAGCTGTAACTTACCAGGGAGCAAAAGATATTCAAGTGAAAAATGTGGAGGATCCCAGAATTGAAAAAAGAGATGATGTGATTGTCCGAATCACGTCAACAGCCATTTGCGGATCGGACCTTCATTTATATCAGGGAAACATGCCGTTGCGGCCCGGGTATATTATCGGGCATGAACCGATGGGAATCGTTGAGGAGACAGGCCCTGATGTGACACGGGTCAAAAAAGGCGACAGGGTGGTTATTCCATTTAATGTGTCATGCGGGCATTGCTTCTACTGTCAGCATGATATGGAGAGCCAATGTGATAATTCGAACCCGCATAATGATTCAGGCGGCTATTTTGGCTATACAGAGAAATATGGAAATCACCCGGGCGGCCAGGCAGAGTTTTTGAAGGTGCCATTTGGCAATTTTATGCCCTTTGTCATACCGGAATCATGCGAGCTGGAGGATGAGTCACTGCTCTTTTTATCAGATGTGCTGCCGACAGCTTATTGGAGTGTGGAGCATTCAGGTGTAAAAGCGGGAGATACAGTCGTCGTCCTCGGCTGCGGTCCCATCGGGTTAATGACCCAGAAATTTGCCTGGATGAAAGGTGCTAAGCGGGTAATAGCGGTCGATCATCTTGATTACCGTCTGAACCATGCCAAACTCACCAATGATGTAGAGGTCTATGACTTCACTAAATATGATGACATGGGAGCTTATCTGAAAGAAATCACCCAGGGTGGAGCTGATGTGGTCATTGATTGTGTGGGCATGGATGGAAAGAAATCCGCAGTTGAAAAAATCGAACAGAAGCTGAAGCTGCAGGGAGGAACGCTTGGCCCGATTCAAATTGCAACAAAAGCCGTCCGTAAATTTGGAACTGTCCAGCTGACAGGTGTCTACGGGCTGACTTATAATATGTTCCCGCTGGAGGAATTTTTCTCGAGAAATATTACCATTAAAATGGGACAAGCCCCTGTTGTTCACTACATGCCTGAGCTGTTCGAAAAGATCACGAACAAGGAATTTGATCCAAAGTCGATCATAACTCATCAAATTCCCCTCCAAGAAGCAGATCGTGCATATAAGATTTTTAATGACCATGAAGATGACTGCATCAAAGTCATCTTAAAACCTTAGCTATTATACACAAACCGGCCAGGAAATACCTTGGCCGGTTTTTTGAAGTTTAAGAATATAACATAATATACATGTTTCGACACAAACGTATATAATAGTGCTAAAGGCATACTATTAAAAGAGTTAACCAAGGAGCATGAAAATGAAAGGCTTTAATCAAGATACTTTGATAAAAGAAGAAACAAAAGCAGTCACCCTTTTTATCTGGCTGTTTTATATTATTTTAACGCTTTATGATTTATTTTATTATTATCTGCTTCCACTTAATACAGGCGGCACTGCCGGGCTCCCGGATGGAGGACTCGGTTGGGGCTATTATCTGGCTATTATCGGTCTTTTGCCGTTTGGGCTTTATTTTATCAGGACGAAACGGCCTTTTCTCGTAAAATACTTATTTTTTGCAGGTTTTTCCATGATTGATTTTAGCAGCAGCATGCTGATTTATTTTGGAGAATCGAAGGAATTCCAGAGCGGAAGCGCAGTAGAACTTCTATTTATTATTTTTGCGCCAATTTTTGTGAATAAGCGCTATTTTTGGATTGTAACCGGAGGTATGGTTGCGAAGTATCTTCTGGCTGGTTTGATACTGAGCAGCCAGAAGGTAATGGTGCCAATCGTGCTTTTGATCATCTTTTCAAGTGTTTCATATGTTCTGCTGAACCGCTTCTATTCATATATTAACTCGCTGACACATGTTTTCCAGGAACTCCGCCAGACGGAAAAGCTGGCTGCTGTTGGGCAGATGGCTTCGGCAGTGGGCCACGAAGTGAGAAATCCTTTAGCAGCATTACGAGGGTTTACTCAGCTGCAGATGGAAAAGCACCTTGAAGATAGGGATCGATATAAAATGATGATTGAGGAAATCGACCGCATTAATCTGATTGCTGATGACCTTATGATCCTGAGCAAACCAAGGCTGCCTATGTTTAAAAGGGTTGAACTGAATGCAGTGATTCACTACGTCCTCTCAATCATTAAAGAACAGGCAGCCAATCAGAATATCCGTTTCGAAACAGAGAATCTGAAATCCCTTCCTAAAGTTCAATGTGACGAGCATATGCTGAAACAGGCTTTTATTAATCTGATCAAAAATGCGATGGAATCTATGACAGAAGGCGGCACAATCGTGATTTCGGCCAAATTGGCGGAGGGTGAACAGGTTTTGATCAGCATTAAAGATGAAGGCTGCGGGATAGATGCAGAAAATATGGAACGGGTCGTGGATCCATTTTATACAACGAAGCCGGATGGCACCGGTTTAGGACTGATGGTTACCAAGCAGGTTATGGATGAACACGAGGCGAAGATCATATTTGAGAGTGAAGTGGGAAAAGGGACCATTGTGAACTTAATTATCCCTATAGAGCAGCCGGCAGAATAAAAGAATTTCGGGGGATGTACATTTAATGTGCATCCTCTTTTTGTATTCAGGACTATTGACCCGATATAAATTAAGTGTTAATAGTTGCTAATTACCTATTAATTATACATAATATATACAAAATATGTACAAATTGGCTAAGAGCCGGAGGGACACGACTATGCTATTTCAGTTAAAAAAGAGGAATCCATCTTCATTTTTTCAGCCGGAAATGAACTTTCCAGGAGTAGAGGAAACAGTTGAAGTAAAAGATCAGCGTATTACTGAACGATTGTGGTATATGGGCTTTTCAAAGAAGCATCTTGAGACACTTCAGGACCTGAACCCGGTGATTTCACCCCTGCTGGATGAATTGCTTCAGAAAGTTCTGGATCATCTTTATAAACAGTCGCCATTAAAGAGAATTGCAGATAATAATACAAGCAGGGATAGGCTTTATGGCGTATATGTCCGTTATTTCCAGAGCTTATTAAGCGGCAATCTGGATGATGAATACTTCGCGATGAGAACGAGGATTGGCAATACCCATAACGGCGCTGGTCTTCCAGTTGAGTGGTTTCTGGCCACATATTCTGCCATTAATTCATTATTGGTGCCTAAGGTCGTCGCAGAACTGCACCAGGATCCTGATAAGCTGACGAACGCATTGCTGGCTCTTACACATATCATCAATCTGGATTCCCAGCTGGTTGTCGAAAATTATCTGCAGGCCAGAATGAATGAACTCAATGAATTAAATGCTTCAAATGCCCATCTGCAGAAAGAATTAAATTCTATCAGCCAGGAAGTAGCAGCCTCGGTCCAGCAAACGGAAGCTTCGATCAATGAGACAAGCTTAAAAGCTGATCAAATCCGCAGGGAAACCGAAACAACGCAAAAAAGCAGCAAAAATCTGCTGAACCTGACTAACCTCAACCAAACACAAATGGGTGAGATGGTTCATGCTTTCAATAAAGTCCTTCAGGATGTGGAGAAGTCTATAAGCGGAATTGAAGCATTAAAAGGAATCTCTGAGCAAATTATCACGATGACAAAAGGGATTGAGGATATTGCCGATCAGACGAACCTGCTGGCACTGAATGCATCTATTGAGGCAGCCCGGGCGGGTGATGAAGGACGTGGATTTGCTGTAGTGGCAACCGAAGTGAGAAAGCTTGCAGAAAACTCTAAGAAGATGAGCAGCCATATCAAGGAACAAATCGAAAAAAGCGACAATCAAATCAGCGTGCTGGCTGATACGATGAACTCCATGAATCTCTCAACAAAAGAATCACAAGCTCAGATTCAGCAGGTTAAAGGCGGGCTTGTTACCGTGAAAATGGAAATGAAACAGTATCTGGACATGTTCGGCCGCAATAAAACAGACCTCGACAGCATTGTTCAGTCCATTCAGGAAATTAATCATACAACCGAAAGCCTGTCCCTTCTTGCAAATGAGCTGAAGGAAAAGGCTGAGGGCGGAGATAGGAATTATTAATCTCTATTATAATAACTAGTTAAAATGATGCAGCATCCTTTGAGGGTGCTGTTTTTTTTTTTAGGTATTTAGAAACTGATTTTTACAAAAAATTAATAAATCGCCACACGAAACGCTCCTATTTACTCATTCTCAAATAAGTCTAAAAATAGATAGAATTATGAATGTTATCATCCTAATCTACTAATATCGAGGAGATGTATCCATTTGAAAAATCCTGCGCGCAAATTAGGTAAAACAATTCTTGCTGCAACTATGTCCCTATCTGTCTTGGCAGCTCCTGTTTCATATGATTCTGTAATGGCAGCAAAGCCTGATCATACAGGGAAACCTGAACATCAATTCAGCCATGAAGTAAGCCTTCGGATACTGGGAACAACGGATATACACACACACCTTTATAACTATGATTACTATAAAGATGCAGAAACCATTGAATTTGGACTGGCTAAAACAGCTACCTTAATTAAACAGGCAAGAAAAGAAGCAAAGAATACATTATTATTTGACAACGGCGACTTAATCCAGGGAAATCCGCTTGGCGATTATAAAGCAAAAGTAGATAAGCTTGAGGATGGGGAAGTGCACCCTGTTTTCAAGGCTATGGAACTATTAGATTATGATGCCGCTACGGTAGGAAACCATGAATTCAATTATGGGCTCGATTATCTGGATGAGGTCCTGGATGATGCGCCATTTCCTTATGTGAATGCCAATGTCTACAAAGATGACCACGATCTAAATCCGGAAAATGATAAAAATTATTTTAAGCCATATAAAATCATCAAGAAAAAAGTGGTTGATGAAAAAGGCAGAAACCAGGTTATTAAGGTTGGGGTTATCGGTGCTGTGACTCCGCAGATTACACAATGGGACAAAGCCAATCTTGATGGAAAAATCATCACAAAAGACATTGTAAAATCAGTAGAAGCTAATATTCCTAAAATGAAAGAAGAAGGTGCGGACATTATCATTGCGCTTGCACACTCCGGCATGGGGGATGCAGCATATGCTGAAATGGAAGAGAATGCAGCCTACGACTTAACAAATGTTGAAGGCATTGATGCGGTCATTTCCGGACACAACCATAAGAATTTTCCGGGAGATTTCACCGATCTTCCTGGAGTAGATACAGAAAAGGGAACGGTCAACGGGGTGCCGTTCATCATGCCGGGCAGCTGGGGCAACCAGCTTGGCGTTATGGACCTGACCATTGCCAAGGTAAAGGGCAAGTGGCAGGTTAAGGATTCCCAGTCATCTTTAAGGTCTATTTTCAGAAGCTATAAAAATGAATCCGGCGCGACCGTCAAGGAAAGCCTGGCAGATGCAGATCCTGCTATTTTGAAAGCTGTAAAGGAAGAGCATGAAGGAACCGTGAATTATGTCCGCCAGCCTGTCGGGGAAACAACAGCGGATATCCACAGCTATTTTGCACTTGTAAAAGATGATCCTTCCATTCAAATTGTAACGAATGCACAAAAGTGGTATATCGAGAAGCAATTAATAGGAACACTGGATGAAAATACACCCGTGCTTTCAGCGGGAGCCCCTTTTAAAGCAGGCGGCCGCAACGGGGCGAGCTATTACACATATATCCCTGAAGGCACAATCGCCATCAAAAATGTAGCTGATCTATATTTGTATCCCAATACAGTCGCTACGGTAAAAATTAAAGGTGCAGATGTGAAAGAATGGCTTGAAATGTCTGCAGGGCAGTTCAATCAGATAAAAGAAAATGAAGCAGGAGAACAGTCTCTCATTAATAATGATTTCCCTACTTATAACTATGATGTAATCGATGGTGTGACATATGAGATCGATGTAACAGAACCTGCTAAGTATGATAAGGATGGCAAGCAGATTAATGCTGATGCAAACAGAATCAAAAATCTTCAGTATAACGGAGCACCTATTGATCCAGATCAGGAATTCATCGTTGTAACAAATAATTATCGGGCCAGCGGCACTTTCCCTGGAGTCAGAAACAACACAGCAGTAGAGCTTTATCCGGATGAAAACCGCCAGGCAATCATTGATTATATCCGTGAAGAACAAACCATCGATCCTTCTGCAGATGCCAATTGGTCATTTGCACCGGTTGCCGGTGAAGTAAATGTAACGTTTGAATCTTCACCGGATGCAAAGAATGCAATTGCTGAAGGCAGCGGAATCGGCTACGCCGGTGAAGCAGGCAATGGCTTTTCGAAGTATTCGCTTCAATTTCCGGAGCCAAAGCCTTTTGAAGTCCAGCTTTTGGGAATCAATGATTTCCATGGCCAGCTTGATACATTTAATGCCGGCTTGAATGCGGGCGGAGTCGAATATTTAGCTGCACATTTAAAACAGCGAGAAGCAGCGAACCCCAATACAATCATGCTGCATGCCGGTGATGCAGTCGGGGCGAGCTCCCCTGTTTCTGCCCTTCTTCAGGACGAGCCAACCATTAATATGCTTAATGAGATCGGTTTTGATATAGGTACAGTCGGAAACCATGAATTCGATGAAGGGGTAGATGAAATGCTCCGTCTCATCAATGGCGGTGCCCATCCTAAAACGGTGGAAAAGTATGGTGAGTTTGAAGGAGCAGACTTTCCGTATGTTGCAGCAAATGTAGTCGATGAAACAACAAAGGAACCAATCCTTGATCCATATGTTATTAAAGAAGTAAATGGAGTGCCTATCGGCTTTATTGGCATTGCCTATTCCGATACTCCTGGAATCGTAACGCCAAGCGGAACAGCTGGAGTAGAATTCACAGACGAAGCGGAAGCGATCAACAAGTACACGGCAGAGCTGAAGGAGCAGGGCGTTAAATCGATTGTGGTCATTACTCACAATCCTGCAGTGTCTGATTTGGATGGGGCTAATCCTCAGGAAGAACTCGCAGAAATTGCAAATGCGGTTGATGATGAAGTGGATGTGATGTTCGGCGGGCACAATCATAAGTACACAAACACTGTAGTAGACGGAAAATTGCTTGTTCAATCCTATTCATATGGTACAGCTTTCTCTGATGTAGATTTAACAATTGATCCGGTTTCCGGAGATATTGTTGCTAAAAAAGCTGAAATCGTAAACGCTGCACGTGATATTGAACCAGATGCTGTAATCAAGGAAATGCTGGATGCTTATGTTGCTGATGCAGCTCCAATTTTAAATGAGGTTATCGGCCATACTTCAACTGGTATTCCGAGGGATGTAAATGCTGACGGAGAGTCTCCGATGGGGAACCTGATTGCAGACTCCATGATTGCACAGACCAATACTGACTTTGCCTTCATGAACTCAGGCGGCGTCCGTGCAGGCATTGATGCGGGAGATATTACGTGGAAAGAAGCTTTTACAGTACAGCCTTTCGGAAATGACCTTGTGACATTGACATTGACCGGTGCGCAGATTAAAGAACTTTTTGAACAGCAGTGGGGTTCAAAAGAAAGAATTATGCATGTTTCCGGTTTAAAGGTGGCGTATGATTCTTCGAGAGCTGCTGGAGATCGCATCGTTTCTTTAGTAAAGACCGATGGAACGCCAATCACTGCAGAACAAGAATATTCTGTGACAGTAAACAATTATATGGCTGATGGGGGAGATGGTTACAGCGCCCTGTTAAACGGCAAGAACCGCACTGTGGATATCGTCGACCTTGATGCTTTACTCAACTACATCAAAGAACAGAAAGAAGTAAATCCAGTGGTTGAAGGAAGAATTACCAAATTGAATAAATAAAAGTATGGGGGCATCAGAGCAGTCTGATGCTCTCTTTTTTATCCCCCTGAATAAGCATTAATACCCAGTTATTTTTTTGCGCTGAAAAAAGTGAACACAATTACCTACTAAAATGTTATCAAAATATTAAAATAACAGTATTGTTAGACTATTAAAAACTTTATGTTAGTTTGATAGAATTAATCTCGCACTTCGAAAATTCAGAAAAACTAAATAGGAGGCTATAAGATGAGTAATAAGAATAAACCTTTTAAGGTTGTATCTTCCATTACAGCCAGCACAATGATGGCAGCTGCACTATTTGCGGGATCTTTTGCCGGGACAACAGCAGCTCCTTCCAAAGCTTCAGCAGAGGAACTTTCTGCACCGATTGATTTAAACATTGTGAATGAAGACCGCCTCGGAAAGGCTTTAAAAGAAAGAGGATTGATTAAAAAGGATGCTTCCTCCAAAGAAATAGAAAAGGCAGTAAAGGATTACATAAATGAAAAACAAGGTGAAAAGCAGCCTGGAAGTACAAAAGGTAGCCATGACCATAAGGATGAGTTTGACAAAAAAACAAAAGATTTTTTAACCAATCAAAAAGACAAGCTGTCAAAGCAGCTGAATAAAGGTCATAAAAACTTTAAAAAGGGAAAACCGGACGGATATGTAAAAGTAGATCCGGCCAAAGAAGCAAACTACAATGGTGATGTCAGAACAGACAAAGTGCTTGTGCTTTTAACTGAATTTGAAGATTTCAAGCATAACAATGTAACACAGGAAGAGGGCTACATGTACGCTGATGATTTCAGCAAAGAGCACTATGAAAAACTGATGTTTGGCGATACTGAATTTGAGTTATTTAATGGAGACAAAGTAAAAACATTTAAGCAATTCTATGAAGAGCAGTCCGGAGGCAGCTACACGGTGGACGGCACTGTGTCCGAATGGCTGACGGTCCCTGGAAAAGCGGGCGATTATGGTGATGATAACCCTAACGGAGGCCATGACAATTTATCTCCTCTAGGACCTCGCGACTTAGTAAAAGAGGCTTTAAAAGCAGCTGTAGACGCTGGGATGGATCTTTCAGAATACGATGAATTTGATCTATATGATTTAGATGGAGATGGAAACCTTAACGAGCCTGATGGATTGGTTGACCATCTAATGATTATCCACGCTGGTACAGGACAGGAAGCTGGCGGAGGTGCGCTCGGTGATGATGCCATCTGGTCTCACCGCTGGACGCTTGGCGGAGTATTTGCAGTTCCGAATACAACTGCCAAGGTAGATTATTGGGGCGGAAAAATGGGGGCATTTGATTATACGATTCAGCCTGAAGATGGAGCTGTCGGGGTGTTTGCCCATGAGTTCGGACATGATTTAGGATTGCCGGACGAGTATGATACGCAATACACCGGTCAAGGTGAGCCGGTTGCTTCCTGGTCCATCATGAGCGGAGGCAGCTGGAACGGCAAAATAGCTGGTACAGAGCCAACCAGCTTCTCACCGCAAAACAAAGAATTTTTCCAAAAAGGAATGGGCGGAAACTGGGCCAATATTATGGAAGTAAATTATGAAGATATTGATAAAAAAGGTTTGGCAACAGTTATTGACCAAAGTGTAACCAAATCTAAAAACCCGGGCATTGTAAAAGTAAATCTTCCTGAAAAAGAAGTGAAGGGAATTGAACCTGCGTTTGGAGAGAAATATTACTACAGCACGAAAGGTGATGACCTTCATACCACTTTGACGACGCCTGAATTCGACTTAACAACTGCCAAAGAAGCTGTCTTCAATGCGAAAGTTTATTATGATATTGAGTTTGATTATGATTATCTGACAGTTACTGCAACATCCGATGGCACAGAAACAGTAATTGATACAATTGGTGATGAAGATACAGACGGCGATGCCCGTGCAGAATCTTCAAAAGGACAATGGGTGGATAAGGAATATGACTTAAGCGGATTTGCCGGTAAAAAAGTTAGCCTGACATTCGAATATGTAACAGATGGCGGCTTAGCATTGGACGGATTTGCGATGGATGAAATCACTGTAACAGCTGATGGAAATGTGATTTTCTCAGACGATGCTGAAGGCGCCTCTCAGATGGCACTTGACGGATTCATTGTTTCCAACGGAATCAGCTTTGCGAAGAACCATTATTACCTTGAGTGGAGAAATTACGCAGGCTCCGATACAGCCCTTGCCCAATCAAGAGGTGTAAAATACAACACTGGTTTAGTTGTTTGGTATGCTGATGACAGCCACACAGACAACTGGGTTGGTGTTCATCCGGGAGAAGGTTTTCTTGGAGTGGTGGATTCACATCCGGAAGCCATTACCGGTCTGTTAGATGGCAAAGAAACAGTATCTCAAAGCACAAGATATCAGATTGCGGATGCTGCGTTCTCCTTGGACAAAGCACCAGCATGGGAAGTAAGTTCTCCAACCCGCGGGGATTATGACTACCCTGGCCTTAAAGGAATTTCAGTTTTTGATGATTCCAACAAGTACATCAACAGTCTGATTCCTGATGCAGGACGAATTGTTCCTGAACATGGCTTGAAATTCCAAGTGGTCGGTGAAGCCAAGGACAACTCTGCCGGAGCTGTATGGATTCATAAGTAAGTATTAAGGCACGGATGCCAGAAATGGCTTCGTGCCTTTTCCTGTTAAGGGTGGACAACTTCCTGCCTATAAGCTAGTATCATTACCGATACTAGTTTTTTCCGATTTTTCGGCTATACTAAAAATAATTTATCTGATTACACGCAATAAAGTTAAAGGAGTAACATATGACACAATTTTTTATTGAAAATATGAAACCATTTATCCTGGAGGCATGGAAAAAGTCTGCGTTTACTCAGCCGACGACCATTCAGGCAGAAGCGGTTCCTCCGGCTTTGGAAGGCAGGGATATTATTGCCGAGTCTCCGACTGGAACAGGCAAGACACTTGCTTACCTGCTGCCGGTCCTGGAAAAAATTGATCCGGATAAACAGGCGGTACAGGCTGTCATTTTAGCCTCTTCACAGGAGCTTGTGATGCAGATATTAAGCGAGATCCAAAAATGGGCTGAAGGCAGCGGAATTAAGGCAGCTTCTTTTATCGGCGGAGCTAATGTGAAAAGGCAGCTTGAAAAATTAAAGAAGCATCCGCACATTGCTTTAGGAACGCCGGGACGGGTGCTGGAGCTGATTAAACAAAAAAAGCTGAAAATGCATGAAGTGAAAACCATTGTCCTGGATGAAGGTGATCAGCTTCTCGTTAAGGAACACACTCAGACGGTTCAAAACATTGTTAAATCTACACTTAAAGAACGCCAGGTCCTGCTGTTTTCAGCGACACTGCCGCCGGTTGTTGAGCAGCTTGCAAAAGAACTGACAGCTGATGCTGAAGTCATTCGTGTCGAGAAGGATGAAACCATTCAGGCTGCAGGTGTGGACCATATTTATTTTGTGGCAGAAGCGCGGGACAAAATCAAAATGCTCGAAAAGGTCTCAAGGCTTGAAGATATAAAGGCACTGGTATTTGTCAAGGATATCGGCAACCTCACGGTAATGGCCGAAAAGCTTGATTTTAAAAATATCTCTTCAAGCACTCTGCACAGCGACCTGAGCAAATTTGACAGGCAGAAAGCCATCAAGAACTTCCGCACGGGCAAAACGAATATGCTGATTGCCACAGATGTTGCGGCAAGAGGACTGGACATCAAGGGAGTCACCCATGTCGTACATTTTGACTTCCCGAAGGATATGAATCAATATGTCCACCGCTCGGGAAGAACAGGAAGATTCGGCGCAGGCGGAACCGTTATTTCTCTCGTCACTGAAAGAGAAGAGCGAGAACTTAAAAAAATGGCGAAAGAACTGGGCCTCACTGCCGAAAAGAAAGTCATGCGCGGCGGCCAAATCGTTTAAAAATAAAGTGCCGGGCACCTATATCAATTGGTGCCGGGCATTTTTTTATAAAAAGGAATTTCTCCTTTTCTAAGCGAATTAGTAAGTGGAACTTTATTTCACTAAAGAATAAGGGGAAAATCAATGATGGAGAATCCAAGGCTAAAGAATTTTCATGATGATTATTTGCTTGAAGCCACGATAGAAGAACTGCAGGAAAAAATGCAGAATGGGGAAATCACCTCCAAAGAAATTGTATTAATGTATATGAACCGAATTGGTCAGCTGGATCAAAGCATTCATTCTGTTTTGGAACTCAATCCGGATGCACTGCATATTGCAGCTGCTCTTGATGCGGAAAGAGAAAAGAAGGGGCCGCGCAGCCCTCTTCATGGAATACCTATATTGTTAAAGGATAATATCGATACAGGAGACAAGATGCAGACAACTGCCGGGTCACTTGCTTTGAAGGATCACTATGCACAAAGTGATTCATTTGTGGCTTTTCAATTAAGAAAAGCGGGAGCCGTCATTATCGGAAAAACGAATATGACAGAATGGGCCAATTTTATGACAGAAGGGATGCCGAGCGGATACAGCTCACGGGGCGGACAGACCTTAAATCCTTATGGGCCTGGGAAATTTGATGTAGGAGGTTCGAGCGCAGGATCCGGTGCCGCTATTGCCGCTAATTTTGCAGCTGCAGCCATTGGAACGGAGACATCAGGCTCCATACTAAGTCCTGCCAGCCAGAATTCTCTCGTTGGAATAAAGCCGACAGTGGGACTTGTCAGCCGAACCGGAATTATTCCAATTGCCCATAGCCAGGACACTGCCGGGCCTATGGCAAGAACGGTAAAGGATGCAGCATTATTATTGAACGTACTGGCAGTCTCTGATGAAAATGATCCGGTTACCCTGACAAATCAGGATCTGCAGGGGAAGGATTTTACCGCTTTCCTTGATGAAAATGGACTGCATGGCGCACGAATCGGCATTGCCAGAGAGACCTATTTTGACTACTTAAGTTCTGAGAAGCTCGCCGTTATGAATCAAGCTGTAGCCCAGTTAAATGAACTGGGGGCAGAGGTGGTCGATGAAATAGTGATTCCTTCCACAAAAACTGAGTGGAGCTATGACGTCCTGACTTATGAATTTAAAGCGGATGTGAATGCCTATCTGCGGACTGTCGCCCCGCACATTCATATTCGCACCCTGTCCGATGTCATTAAATTTAATGAAAAAAACAGTGAAAAGTGCTTGAAATACGGTCAATCCATTCTGATTGAAGCGGAGGAAACAAGCGGAGATTTAACGGAAATGGCCTATATATCAGCACTTGAGAAGGATATATATTTTTCCGGGGAGCAGGGCATTGACTATGTAATTCAGGAGCATAATCTGGATGCCATCGTGTTCCCGAATAATTATGGAGCAGGCATCCCGGCAAAAGCGGGATATCCATCCATCACAGTACCGGCCGGGTATACCCCGGAAGGAGAGCCGGTGGGCATTACATTTACAGGACTTGCCTATAGTGAGCCGCTCCTGATCAAACTTGCTTATGCCTTTGAACAGGCTACGAGTCATAGAAAAGCACCTGAACTTGGAGTGCCGGCATCAGAATAACTGTTACATAATTGACTCATACTACACCTGATAAAACAAAAAAGGAGCAGATGAGAATATGGGCAGAACCAAACTTGGAAATGGCAATGCACAGCGCAATAACAATAAACACAGACCGCAGCGAACAAGCGAAGAGCTTGTTGAATTCACAACCGGCAGTAAAGAAAAGAAAGAAAACAACGTGCAGGACTGATTGAGCCAAATCCTCCTTTTTAAAGGGGGATTTTTTGCTGCCGCCGGCTATCTGAAAATAAATATGAGCTATACAGCAATAAAAAATTTATTCGAAAATAAAATTTGCAAGTAAATCCAGTTATCCGAAAGTAAAAGCGGGCTATACAGCAGTTCAATATCTATAAGTCAACCATATTTGCAAAGCAGAATTCTATCCGCACATAAATCGGTACTAGCTCCATCACTGGCAAGTAAATCCCCGGAAAATGCATAAAAAAGACAGTTTTCCCATTAGAAAACTGTCTTTTTTACATTTCAATTATTTATATCTTATTCTTCAACCTTTTTCAGCGGTTTGGCCGCCGGACCTTCCACAACGGTTCCATCATAGGAAAAGCGGGAGCCGTGGCATGGACAGTCCCATGTGCGGTCACCATGGTTCCATTCGCATTCACATCCCATGTGGGTGCAGGTTGTATCCACAAGATGAAGGCTGCCTTCAGGATCTCTGTATGCACCTGTCCGCTTGCCTTTAATCATCACGACGCCGCCTTCATCATTTGACAGATCTCCTGTTTCTTTTGGCACGAATTCAAGCTTGCCTTTGATCAGCTGTCCCGCCACATCTGTATTGGCTGCGATAAATTTTTTTATGCTTGGGTCAGCCTGGAATCTGGATGGCGTAAACAGTTCGGCATAAGGATTGTCTCTTTCCATAATCTGATCCTTTATCAGCATGGCAGCTGCTGTCCCGTTTGTCATACCCCATTTCCGGTAGCCTGTTGCGACAAAGATATTCTTCTGTTTGGACGTGATCGGGCCGATATAAGGGACCTTATCAAGTGTGTATAAATCCTGGGCAGACCATCGATAAGGATAATCGGTAATACCAAGCACCTCTTCCGCAAAGACTTCCAGGGCTTCGTAGTGCTTCATTGTATCCGGCCCATGGCCTGTTTTGTGGCTGTCGCCGCTCACTAAAATGAGCTTGTCTCCATTATAGGGTGTGTACCTCAGCGAGCGGGTCGGTGAATCGGCACTGTAATACATGCCTCCAGGGAAATCCTCTTTGATTTTTACGCCAAGTACATAAGATCTTTCCGGAGATAATCTGGAAAAATAAAACCCTTTCATATCCGCAAAAGGAAAGTGGGAAGCCGCAATGACATATTTGCATTTCAGGCGATAGCCATCTCTGGTTACAACATCAGGAAGACTGCCTTCTTCAATATCTGCTGCTGTTGTATTTTCATACACAATTCCTCCCAAATCCACAAAGTCTTTAAGCAGCTTTTTCAAGTATTTAACCGGATGGAACTGGGACTGGTCAAACATGGAAAGCACGGCTGTAGTATTGATGTTAAACGGAATGCTCTCCTTGATTCCGTGTGGGATTCCGAGTTTTTCATAGGCTTGCCGCTCTTTATCGACTTTTTGTGCATACTCTTCCGATACAGCGTAGATAATTGCTTCTTCATTACTGAAGTCGCATTCAATTTGTTTTTCAGTTACTGTGTTCCGGACGAAATTCAGTGCATCAGCCGAAGCCTGATAATAGAGCTTGGCTTTTTCCACGCCAAAGTGGCTGATCAATTCATCATATAGTAAGCCATGCTGTGCCGTCACTTTGGCTGTTGTATGGCCAGTAGTACCGTTCAGAATATTGCCTGCTTCAAGAATCGCCACTTTAAAGCCTTCCTTGGCAAGAAGGTACCCTGCCGTTATCCCGGTAATGCCTCCGCCGACAATTGCAATTTCCGTTTGAGCATCTTCTCTGAGCTTGTCAAAGGCCGGAAGTTCCTCCTCTCTCCAATAAGGCTCTGGATATTGGGGCGTATTGTGGTTGGATGTCGTCATACCCTGTCCTCCTGTAACGTTATATTCGTTCATAATTTTTCCTGCAAACCCTATTTCTATACAATTTCTCCTTCTCTAACCATACCCAAATAATTTTTAATTAATCAGGTGGATTGGTAAATCGGAACCTGGACGGTTTTTTCTTTAATTCTGGATAAAATGGGCAGACCGAGAAAAGATATACAATATCCAATGTTAATGGGGTACAGTCATGATTACATTTAGCTATCTGACCATTTTTCTGCTCTTGGCTATATTGAGCACCATATTTGATATGAAAATATTTGATTATACGTTTTGGGAAGCTTTGAGGAATCTGCTGTTTTCAGAGATTGCCACTGGAAGAATGATTATTATTTTTACTGTTTTGATTGGCTTGGCCTCGAGTGTCGCTGTTGATTTCCGCCTTTTGAAAGCGAGGAAAAAGAAGCTGCCATCATAGATGCTTAATTGAACGTACACATCGTAAAAGGGATTGGTGATGGAATGTTAAAAGAGAATATCTCTCTCAGCCAGCTGCTGACATTGTTGATCAATTTCCTTTTAGGAAGCGCCATTGTTGTCGGAGTAGGCGGGGATGCCAAGAAGGATGCCTGGATTGCCATTGCAGCTTCCGTTATGTTTGGGTTTGGGATCATGCTATTCTATTACTTCCTGATCAGCAGGGTGCCCGGGAAAAATTTTTATGAGCTCATGGAAATTGGTTTTAAAAGACCAATTGCCATTATTTTTTCTAATCTATATGCAGTTTATTTTCTGTACCTTGCCAGCCGGGTGGTCAGGGATTTTGGCGAATTGATTGCTTCGGCCATTCTCCCGTCGACGCCAATTGAGATCATTTCGCTGACCATCTGTCTTGCCATGGCCTATATTTTATATCTCGGTCTTGAAGTACTTGGCAGAACTTCAGAAATTTTTACTCCTTATTTATTCGGATTTTTATTCCTTCTGACCATCCTTTTATTTGCAAGCGGGAATGCCAATTTAAATGAAATAAAGCCCGTGCTCGGTGATGGGGTTAAACCAGTTTTGAAGGCGCTTTTTCCAACTTTAATCGTGTTTCCTTTTGGCGAGCTTATTGCATTTACGCTCATCCTTCCTGTAGTAACCAATTTTAAATATTGCCTGCGTGTGTCATTGCTGGGAGTGGCAATTGCGGGTGCGCTTTTATTATTTGCGATGTTTTTGATGATTGTGACACTTGGAACAGATGCTTTGCTGCGTTCCAATTTTCCCATGCTCAGCTCAGCCCGTGAGGTCTCCATCGGCAATTTCATCGAAAGAATTGATGCGCTCGTTGTTTTTATCATGATGCTGGGGATTTTGGTAAAGGGGTCGGTGTTTATGTTTGCTGGATTGAAGGGCCTGGAATACACCTTCAGACTTCCATACCGGTATTTTTCCCTGCCGGTTGCCATGATTGTTTCAGCTTATTCTGTATTGATATCAGTAAATTTTGGTGACCATTGGCAGGAGGGACTTGAGATGGTCCCATACTTCCTGCATTTGCCGATGCAGTTCGGGCTGCCTTCACTCGTATTAATCGCAGTTTTATGGAAGAGGCGAAAGAAAAAGGTTAAACCCGGCACGAAGGGGATGAAGTTTTGAGTATTCTTAAGTCACTTTTAAAAATGCGCAAAAAAAAGGAATACCCTGTTCAGATTGAAGAAGCGGCAGTCGCAGGTCCGGATCTTAAAAGCATGAATCTGGAACAGCTGAAGGAAAAAATAAACGCAGAGTTCGGGAACACGATTGATTTAAGCATGGATGAGCTCAAAACAGAAGGCAAAGATGCGCTGCTTATCTATCTTACAACCATGATTGATACTAAATTACTAAAGGAAACGATCCTGCAATCAATCAGCGGGAAAGAGGATGGTTTTAAATTAACAAATGCGGATGATTTAAAGTCTTTATGTAAGGAGAAATTCGGAGGAGCAGGCTATCAGCTGATTGGGTCATTCGATGAGATTATCACCTCTCTGCTTTATGGAAACATCATCATTTTATTTAAAGATATGGAAAAGGGGCTTTCCCTATCCATGGCTATCGGCGAAGACCGGTCCATAACAGAGCCAAGCACTCAGACGGTTATCCGGGGTCCTAAGGATGGGTTCGTGGAGTCGATAACAACAAATGTTAGCCTGCTGAGAAGAAGAATAAAAAACAGAAACCTCCGTTTTGAAAAATTCATCATTGGTACTGAGACAAACACTTCTGTATACATCGGGTATATGGAAGGCACAGCAAATGAAAAGATCGTTGGAGAGGTACGCAAAAGACTTGGCCAGATAAAGGTGAACGCCATCTTTGAATCCGGTAATATTGAAGAGCTGATTGCAGATAAATCTGCGACACCTTTTCCGCTGGCGCTAAATAGTGAGAGGCCTGATGCGGTGGCTTCCAATTTGCTTGAAGGGAAAATTGCCATCCTTGTCGATGGCACACCTTTTGTACTGGTGGTTCCGGCTGTACTGGTCGATTTCTTTTCCATCGCAGAAGATTATTATCAAAACTTCATGATGGGAAGCTTCTTAAGAATAATCCGATATTTATCCTTTATGATTGCCTTGATTACGCCATCCTTATATGTCGGGATTTTAACCTTTCATCATGAGCTTCTGCCCACGCCCCTCCTTCTCGGGATTATTGCCCAGCGGGAAGGAGTGCCGTTTCCGGCAGTCATTGAAGTAATATTGATGGAGGTAACCTTTGAGATCCTGAGGGAAGCAGGTGTCCGGATGCCAAGGGCTGTGGGGCAGACTGTTTCAATTGTAGGGGCTCTCGTAATCGGACAGGCTGCAGCAGAAGCAGGGATTATATCGAATATTATGGTCATCATTGTCGCTATTACAGCCATCGCCAATTTTGTATCGCCCACTTATAGTTTTGCTGCAGCAGCAAGGCTGTTAAGGTTTCTCCTGATTATTGTGTCGGCCATATTGGGCTTATATGGCGTCCTGATAGTACTTGTTTTTATTGTGGCCCATCTGAGCTCTCTCAGATCTTTTGGCGTTCCATATCTTTCGCCGGTTGCACCGTTTATCATCGAGCAGCAGAAGGATGTATTTTTCCGATTCCCGATCTGGAGCATGAGGAAGAGGCCTGCTTATTTAAAAACGCAGAATCCTGAAAAATTTCCAAAGACAGGGTCGCCTTCTCCTCCCCCAATGAAAGGAGAGCAGCCCAATTGAAAAAATTTGGTGTGATGTCCGCCATTGTTTTGACGGTTATACTGCTCTCTGGATGCTGGGACCAGAGAGAGCTGGGTGAAATAACCGTTGTGACAGGAATGGCTGTGGATAAGGGCGAGGATGGTAAATATACCCTGACTGTTGAAGGTATTAATGCAACAGAGTTGAATAACCGCACCGCCAGCGGCTATGCTCCATCCATTGTTTATTCTGCTGAAGGAAACTCTTTGGCTGAACTGACTTATAGAGTGAACGAAGGGATATCCAGGCATTTGATCTATTCCCACATGCGCACTCTGATTATCGGAGAAGAGCTTGCAGAAGAAGGCATTATTGACTTTATTGATTTCTTGGAGAGAAACAGAGAAATTCGGGATGATTTTAATATTTTGATTGCAAGAGGGGCCAAGGGCTCTGATGTTTTAAAAGTGACGTATCAATTCCAGAAATCAACTTCTTTAAAATTGCACACGCAGCTGGACACCATGATGAAGGATTGGGGTGGAGACCCAGGAGTGAGGATGAATGATGTTATTACAGCCTGGACCGCCCCGGGACGCCAGCCTGTAATGGCCGCTGTCAGGATTAAGGGTGACCCGGAAGCTGGCGCCAGTGCGGAAAATATGATGAAGGTCACCCCGGATGCGCTTGTCGTCCTGGACTCACTGGCTATATTCAAGGGTGATAAGCTGGAAGGGTTTCTGACATTGGAGGATTCAAGAAATTACTTATGGATTCAGAATAAAATTAATAAAACATCCATTACCGTTAAGTGCAATGAAAGCCAGTATATGGGGCTTAGAGTATATGATACAAGGACAAAGGTTAAAGGGAAACTCGAAAATGGAAAAGCAAAGATAGATATAAAAATCAGAGCAGAGGCGTATATTGACGGGACTCATTGCAGCGATCAGTTTGATAAGGCAAAGACATATGAAGAAAATGGAGAAATTGCCCAAAAGCAGATTAATGATATGGTTGGAAAAACGATTGAGAAGGTTCAGCAGGAATATGGCACCGATATTTTTGGTTTTGGTGAAGTTGTGCTGAGACAGGATTATCAGAACTTCAAAAAAGTCCAGAATAACTGGGACGAAAAATTTGCTGATGCGGATATACAAGTAGACACAGCATTAATCATTCGGCGAACGGGCATCAGGACTAAAAGCTTTCTGAAGGAAGTAAAGTAGTGATCCTTTCATTCATTGACGCATAAAAGCTGTATTGATATAATTTTTTATAAATTCAGCTAATTATTATTAAAAAGGTCTGGGCACTTCTCCAGACTTATTTCTTTTAAAGGGGAAAGGCCAAATGAATTTCGAAACTTCTGTTCTTCATAGAAAAAATAACAGCAATCGCAAAATTAAAAGTAAAGTCACGCCCATCTATCAAACCTCCGCTTTTGCTTTCAGCGATCTTGATGAGCTGGAGGGATTTTATCAGGGGAACGGCAACTATCTTTATTCCCGGGTGGGAAATCCGAATACAGATGAGCTTGGTGAATTAATTGCCGGCCTTGAAGGAGCACCAGCCGGGACAGCTGCCTCCTCCGGTTTATCTGCCATCCTCTCGGGAGTGCTTGCTGTGGTCAAAAGCGGCGACCATATTGTGGCTGCCGATGACCTGTACGGAGGCAGCTTCCATTTAATTAAGGAAGAGCTGACACAGCTCGGTATTGAAGTTACCTTTGTGCCATTTTCTGATGCTCATCAGGTGGAGGGGGCCATTAAGGAAAATACAAAACTTCTATACTCAGAAAGCATCACAAATCCTTTATTGCGAGTGGAAGACCTTGAAGAAGTCGTCCGTCTGGCGAAGAAGCATCATCTCGTTACCCTGATTGATAATACATTTGCCACTCCTTATCATTGCAAGCCCTATTTGAAAGGCATTGATCTAGTTGTCCACAGTGCAACCAAATACATAGGCGGGCACAGTGATATCACTGCAGGTGTCCTCGTGGGAGATGAAGAGCTGGTTGGAAAAGCGCGCGGCAAAATTGTAAACCTCGGGGCAAATCTAAGTCCGTTTGAAGCCTGGCTGACCTGCAGGGGAGTGAAAACGCTGGCTCTCAGAATGAAGCAGCAGTCTGCCAATGCCAGAAGAGTGGCAAGGGCATTAGAGCAAAACCAGGAAGTAAACAAAGTCTATTATCCTTTTCACCACGGCGAAGAAGGGTTCGGTGCCATCGTCACGATTGAATTGTCTGACACTGCTGATGTGAATAAGTTTTTTAAAGAGCTTGGATGGATTAAAATTGTGCCGACACTTGCGGGTGTTGAAACGTCCGTATCCCATCCCCTGACAACATCCCACCGGGCACTGCCTTCTGAAGTGTGCAAAGAACTCGGCATTACCAAGCAGGTGGTAAGGATATCCATTGGCATTGAACATACGGATGATATTATTGCGCAGCTGAATGAGGCTGTTAATCGGAGTCTGTGAGGATCTTAGATGCTCTCGAGCTGGTCAAACAGCCAAAACTTCAATAAAACCAAAAAAATAACAGTTAAGATGAAGTTTTTCAGACTGAATGTCAACTTGCCATTCTTGGGCAAAACAATGCCCATTGAAACCAGGTACCAGAACCACTTCTTATTGGTCAATCTATTCGGATTGGTGAATTGCCCCTGCTGTTTCTTTTTATTTTCATGCCGGGCCCAGAGAAGTACAACGATGATATCAAGACATGAGCCGATGGCTATGGCTGTGATCACAAAAGTATTGGATGGCTGCCATTTTCCTTCGTTCTCAGCTGCTTTCTTTTCCTGATTGTGAATTTTGAATCTGGAGTTCTTTGGAGAAAGCAGAAGAAATTTCTGAAGGCTGTTCCTGTTGAAAAGCGGGTTTGAATGAGACAGCCGCAAAAATTAAACTTCCTAATAACGCAATATAAATGATAAAAAACATTAAAGCCTGATTGCTGGAATGGTTCTTTTGCATATGGAAAAACCTCCCTATATCTTCATCGTACCATTTCTAACATCAAAATATTGGAAACTATTGTTGCGAAAAGTTGAACAAACGAAAAAAATTGATTGTGCAGTTTTCAGGAATGAAGTGAATCCTTCCATTAAATACTAAGGTAACAGTATTTTAGGAAGGAGCTGACACACCATGCCTGAGCTTCCGGAAATGGAAACCTACAGAAGGCTGTTAACGGAGAAACTGGTCCCTAAAGTCATTACTGATGTAGAGGTAAACCGCGAAAAATCAATAAATGTGCAGCCTGCCCAATTCAAAAGTCAGCTGATTCATGTGCAAATAACGCAAATCCAAAGAAGGGCCAAGCACCTTATTTTTAAGTTGAGCTCCGGTAAAAATCTGCTGCTGCACCTTATGCTCGGGGGATGGATGTATATCGGCAGCGAAGCGGACAATCCTGACCGAACCAAACAGGTTATTATTTCTTTTGGTGATAAAAAGCTTTATTTTATTGGACTAAGACTTGGCTATTTGCATTTGCTGACAGATGCAGAGATGGATAAGGAGTTTTCCCATCTGGGACCTGAGCCTCTGGATCACATATTGGGATTTCCGGCCTTCCGGGAACTGATCGGAAGCAGAAGAGGAATGCTGAAAACGACATTTATCAATCAGAAGTTTCTCTCCGGAATCGGCAACTGCTACAGCGATGAAATCTGTTTTGAGGCTGGACTGCTGCCAATGAAAAAAGCAGATGAATTGGATGAGGATGAAATAAAAATCCTGTATCAGTCCATGAAGGGCGTATTAACCCGTGCTATTCAGTTTGGGGGCTACATGGAAGAGCCCTTATTTAAAGGAGATGCCAAAACCGGGGGTTATAATGAGCAGTGCAGGGTCTATGACAGAGAAGGAGAACCATGCCTCCGCTGCAGCAGCCCTATAGTCAAAGAAGAAATATCCTCACGGAAAACGTTCTATTGTGCAAATTGCCAAAGCTAGAAAAGAGGCTGCCCATTCCGGCAGCCTCTTTTCACTATTCTTTCGAATCACTCTGAATCCTGTCAACAGTCGTGGAATCGCGGGAATCCATTGCACCCTTTAGAAAATGGACAAGCATAAATCCGACAAGCCCCAATGAAACAATAAAACCGATTGTAATAGCCCACATTAAAGCCATCCTTTAACCTCCCTTTTCTATTAGCGCATAGTTTCCTTACTAAAAGATATATGCCTTAAATCTTCAATCTTTCCCTTTCGATTATGAAAAAAAGGAAGGGAACAGGCTGCTGCATATCGAAGTATTGAAAGATGGCATAAAGAGGTTTACAGCCAAAAGCGCTAAAGGAGGAGATCTCTTTTGGATTTTAAAACGGCGGACTTATGTGATGATCATAGCCAGGAGTTGCGTATTTGCCAGCAGGAGTTTAAATCTTATGGGCAAAAAAGCAAATTTTCCGGTCCCATTTCTACTGTTAGAGTGTTTGAAGATAACGTGCTGGTCAAAGAGGCGCTGGAGTCCATTCCGGAGGGAAGTGTACTGGTGGTGGATGGCGGAGGTTCAAAAAGATGTGCACTAATGGGGGACAGGCTTGGTGAGATAGCTCAATCAAGAAAGCTTGCCGGTGTTATTGTTTATGGATGCGTTCGGGATACTGTGGAGCTTGGAAGCCTCGATACAGGCATCCTGGCACTTGGCAGCAACCCTTTAAAAAGCAGAAAGGAGGGAAAAGGGGACCGCAGCATTCCTGTTACATTTGGCGGGATTGACTGGAAGCCGGGTGAATATGTATATGCAGATGAAGATGGAATGATTGTCTCTTCTGTACCACTTATTTAAAGATGAACACCCGCTTATGAGCGGGTGTTTTCTATCTTTGGCACCTTCCTGCTTAACACAGAATACCGTATCTAAAGGGGGTGCATAACATGATTATAATCTTTTTGCTTTTATGGGCAGCCGGCATTTATCTTTTGTTCCGCAGCAGGAAAGAGGAAGAAGAACACTTGGTGCTGAAGCTGATTGGCTATTATCTATTAGGGACATTTACTTTTAGCTTTAATGGCATTGTTCTGCCGGTTGGTTTTGTGATCAGTTTATTCCTGAAGCCCCAGCAGAACAGAAGCGTGAAGCGGGTCTCTGCGATTTTTGGGCTGGTAATAATGCTCCTTGGTCTTTTTTTATAGACTGTCGTAATTTCGAATGAAATGAAGGCTTTCAATCCTCTTTAACCGCTTCCTTTTCAATGCTGATTTCTTCCGGCAGCATTGTAGAAGCCTTTGGTACCTGGCGGGGCTCATAATCAATTTCATCAGATGAGTATACTCTGATCACCATCTGACCGTGCAGGGCTTTTGCCCGTATAAGCAGTGGTGAGCTGTAACGGTTCTTAAAGGTGAAATCAGGGCCATACCAGCTTACCGTTGCATCCCGTCCGGACGGTACATATGGAACCTTTTTGCTATGGGAATAACGCTCGAGCACCTTAACGCCTGCCCGGTCAACTGCATTGAACAGAGTGGAGGATACCTGGCAGATCCCGCCGCCGATATCTTCCGACAACTCCCCTCTAACGATCACTGGAGCGCGCATATAGCCTTTCCCCGCCGTTCTTTTGCCGACAGCACGATTAAAAGAAAATACTTCATTCGGAAAAACAACTGTATTATCAAGGGCTTCGGCTGCAAGCTGAATATTATGAGAGCGTGAGGTGTTATTTGGATTAAAATATGTAACATACTGGCCGATCATTTTAACCCGGATATGGGAAAGAAGGTCCCGATCGACTCGTGGATAAACGGGGAGCATCGGAATTTCAATTCTGGCCGGCCCTTTATTATAAAAACATGAATAAAAAATATCTGTGAATGCTTTACGATGCAGTATTCTGCCGGGTTTCTCCGCAACGATCCGCCCGCTATCACCTATATAAGCGTTCATAGGCGGAATATACGTCTGACGATCCAATTTCTCAAGCAGCTGAATAAACCGTTCACTATCTACCAGAGGGAGTCCGGGAAAAGGTATTTGATAGTCTATTCTGCTGATATTTGAAATGGATTCGCCGTTATTTTCGATGGATAAACCTTCTGGAAGTCCAGCAGTCTGTGTTTGTACTAATAACATAACCCCTAATATCCATGAGAAATACATATCACACTTCACCTCCGCCATTAGTATTGGCAGGAAAGAATTCTTTCATGTGCCGAAAAAACTGTTTATCAGGCAATTTCATCACCATTGGCCCTTGCTGTAAGAAGCAATTATGAAATGAAAAACAGACAAAAAGGAAGCTCCGGTGATTGGGGCTTCCTTTTGAATGCATATTATTTTTTTTCATCAACCAGCTGGCAGTCTGCTGAGGAATCATCTTCATTTTTATCAACCCAGAGCTTGTACATTGCCTTCCCGTCACTAAGCGTTCCATCTGCCATATCCATTGGCAGCAGGGCGAAAAAGACGTAATAAAAGGAAAAATAGACGAATTGATACCACAGCATATTAGCATCCAGAATGCCGATGCGGATCAGGTAATTCACAAGAAAAATACTGGCAATGTTTAATATGGACCCACCTAAAAAGATAAGAGATTTGGTCAGTTTGTTGCTGTATGTTAAAGAAGTATACTCACACCCTCCATACCAGAAGTAAAACCGCCTAACCTCCAGAAACCTCATTGAGAATAGTATTTTGCCTGTGCCAATAATAACCCGGATCCCTTTCCCGCCAAAAATGGCTGCAAAGAATATATGACCAAGTAAATGAATGAGTGTCACTATTGGGAATACCACAAAAAAGGCTTGCATGAACTTCATAAAATCATCATACCCAAACATGGGAAGACCTCCATTTCAATAGATGTGTATCAAAAACTGCATATTGCAGACATCATTATTATTTGTTTGCATACCCCATGTGTACCCCCCTGTCTGCTGTTCTAACGTACATTCTTTTTCCAGATTTCCCAGCTTTATCGCAGTCTAACGGGCAGTAAGACCCCCATTCAAGACTCAGAGGAATCAAAGGAGGATAAGTGGGGGTCAAACTGCCCAATCTAGCTGCGGCTCCTAGGGGCTCGAGGTCATAAGCCAATCAGCTGATGGGAAGAAAAGCACTCCCCACCATCTGCTCGTCTTATGCTTGTCACCCCAAGGCAAGTCGCCTCGCTTTATAATGTAAAGGCCCGATTGGTGAGATACAGTGAAACTTGCCGACGCGCAGGCAGAGGCTTAGTTGAACCAATCGGGTTCGTAGTGTCGATTGATCGAAGCGATAGCGGAGATCTTAGCGACACTAGAACGCGACTAACAATCAGTGGGGGATAAGGAAAACCCCACTGATTGAAGTTTCACTTTATTGAAAGAGGCCGACCAGCTGCTACGTCTCAGGTCTTATTTGAAAATAAAGCTGAGGCTCGTTATAGCATTTGCGTATTACAGGTAAGATGAAATCAAGAAAGGAGGAAATGAAAAATGAAAAAACTTGGATTATTGATTGCAGGTGGTATTGCGGCGATGGTGCTGATTTCAAACCTTGGACCGATCGTGGGTCTGGCAGTAAGCGCAGCAATTCTATACTTTGTGTTTAAACAATTTTTAAAAGCAGAAAGCACGATGGCGAAGATCGGCTATGGAATCATCGGGTTTATTGCTTTGATGGCTACAGCTTCCAACTTCCCGGCCATCTTAGGGCTTGCAGCAGCATACGTTTTATATCTGGTCTATAAAAAGTGGAACGATTCAGGCTCAAGTGTAATGGAAGAAGACAATGACCCTTTTGCCAGCTTTGAAAAGCAGTGGGCAGAATTAAATAGAAACTAAAAAGAGGAGAGATCGATATGGCAAACCTATTAACAAGAATCAAAGATACAGTAATGGCAGACCTTCACGAAGCATTGGATAAAAAGGAGAAAAAGAATCCGATTGCCCTTCTAAACCAATACCTTCGTGATTGTGAGCGGGAAACTGAGAAGGTCCGCAAGCTGTTGGAACGTCAATATACATTAAAGGATGAATTCACCCGGGAATACGATCAGGCGAAAAACCTTGCAGAAAAACGCAAGCGCCAGGCAGAGGTAGCTTCACAGGCAGGGGAAGAGGAACTCTATCAGTTTGCTTCACAGGAGCAAATGCAATATGAAGAGCGTGCCGGCCGTTTGAAGGATCTATTGAACCAGGCGGCAGATCAAATGGATGATCTTGAAAGAAAATACGAGGAAATGAAGCATAAGCTGAAGGATATGCATATCCGCCGCATGGAACTGATGGGCCGTGAAAACATCACACGCGCCAACCACCGAATGGATAAGGTGCTCGATCAAAACAATGATAAATCCTTTACAAAATTCCAGGAAATCGAATCTTATCTTGACCGTCTTGAGCATCAGGTGAAAAGCTCCTATCACCGCAGCACAATCGATGCCCGCATCGCACAGCTGGAAAAAGAGCTTGAGAAGAAGCCGGTATTGTAATATTCAATAACAAGTCAGAAATAAGTTTGTATCATGCAAACTACAAAATCAAGCCTGCCTGTATAATCTTTTTTCCCAAAAAGATAAAAACTTTTTCTATTTTATGAACAAAAAATGGTATTCTAAAAAGGCGTAGGGATACTGCGCCTTTTAAAGTCTATTGACCACGGCGCTTGCCGCTTTTCTTATCATTCCAAAACACAGAAGGGGGGATGCCTCATGAACATGAACAACAAAAGCGATTATATGAGCTGGATTATCATATTAGGCATTGTCTTTCTCTTTGTGGAAATAGCCTTTTTTAACAGCGGCGTGATATTCTCTCTTCTAGTGCCAATTGGAATGGTATATATCGGAAGAAAGTGGATGCCTAAGAGCTCCGGTAAATGGTTTTTCTGGCTTGGATTAATTTTTCTTCTCATCAATATCTTCAGTATGATGACGCTGAAATTTTTCCTGCTGGCGATTCTGGTTCACCTGCTGATTCAGTTTTGGCAGTCCAAAAAAGAACCTAAACGAATTCTGCCAGATTTGAAGGAACCGGCAGTAAATCTCCAGAAAGAAACAGTCATAAAAAAGAATCCTCTTTTTTCCAATATATTTGTCGGCCAGCAAAAAACGCCTGAGCAGGTGTATGAATGGAATGATATCAATATCCAGACCGGCATAGGTGATACGGTCATCGACTTAAGCTATACAGTTATTCCAAAGGGAGAGACCGTCATTTTCATCCGGAACTTCATCGGAAATGTGCAGGTGCTTGTTCCCTATGACGTGGAGGTTACTGTTAGTCATTCAGCAATAGCCGGAAAGGCACGGATATTCGAATACGAGGAATCAAAGATGTTTAATCAGCATCTGCACCTCCAGACACCTGGCTATGATCAATCAGGACAGCGCGTTAAAATTTTCACTTCTTTTGCAGTCGGGGATATCGAGGTGAAGCGCGTATGAATATCATTCAGCGGCAAATTGCATGGGGAGCGGGCATGTCCCTCCTCATTCTTGCTGTCCTGACAGCCTCTTTTTTTACGATGTTTCCCATTCCCGGCTGGCGGGATCTTTGGGAAACGGAAATACTTGATATTCCATTTATCTTATTTGTGCCGAGCGTAAGCCTGGCCATAGGCCTGATCTTTGGTGTGCTGTCAGGCATTTACTGGCGCCGGCAGCTTTTTGCAGTAGACACTATGTTCCGCCAGGTCGAAGAAGGCAGGCAATTGGATGTGCCGGAAACGGGTAAAGAACTGCAGTCCATAGCTGTCAGGGCCGAGAAGATTCAAAAGAATATGGCAGAACAGGCAAAGATCTCTCAAAAACTGGCAAATGAAAAAGCAGAAGATATCGAGAGCAGGATGCAGGAAATCGTTTCCCAGGAACGGAACAGGCTTGCCCGTGAGCTTCACGACTCTGTCAGCCAGCAGCTGTTTGCAGCATCGATGATGATGTCCGCCATTACTGAAACCCAGCAGGATCCGGAAGACAGGCAAACAAAGCAGCTGAAAATGGTGGAGGAAATGATCCATCAGTCACAGCTCGAAATGCGTGCCCTGCTCTTACACCTTCGTCCGGCTGCACTTAAGGGCAAAAGCCTTCAGGAAGGAATTGAAGAGCTTTTGGTCGAATTGCTTCAGAAAGTTTCCATGGAGATTGAATGGAAGGTGGAGACTTTTCCGCTTGATAAAGGGGTGGAAGACCATTTATTCCGTATTCTTCAGGAGGCAGTGTCCAACACACTCCGCCATTCCAAATCGCAAAATCTTGAAGTGCTCCTGATTCAAAGAGATGATTATGCCATTCTCCGGGTGGCTGATGATGGAGTCGGGTTTGATGTAGAGGAAACAAAGGCAGGCTCCTATGGCCTGCAGAATATGTATGAACGTGCAGCGGAAGTTGGCGGCAGCATGAAAATCATCAGTGTGAAAAATAAGGGAACCCGTCTTGAAGTAAAGGTTCCGATTATGTAAATAATGTCTGCTTAGGCAAGACTAAATTTTGAGGATGAGGCCAATGATTAAAGTACTTTTTGTGGATGATCATGAAATGGTTCGGATTGGAGTGTCTTCCTATTTGACGGCACAGCCGGATATTGAGGTTATAGGAGAAGCGGATAACGGAAAAACAGCGATTGATATGGCACTTGAATTGCGGCCGGATATCATTCTGATGGATCTAGTGATGAAGGAAATGGACGGAATCGAGGCGACCAGAAGAATCATCGAACAATGGCCGGAAGCTAAGATCATCATTGTGACAAGCTTCCTGGATGATGAAAAAGTGTATCCGGCTTTGGAAGCAGGGGCGACAAGCTATATGCTGAAAACCTCCAAAGCAAGTGAAATTGCTGAGGCAGTCCGCTCGACTTATCATGGACAGTCAGTGCTTGAACCGGAAGTAACAGGCAAAATGATGGTGAAAATGAGGCAGAAAAATCAGCTGCTGCCCCATGAAGAGCTGACAAGCCGCGAGATGGAAATCCTCCTTTTAATGACAGAAGGCAAAACGAACCAGGAAATCGCCGACGAGCTTTTCATTGCCTTAAAAACAGTCAAAACACATGTGAGCAATATACTAAGCAAACTGCAGGTGCAGGACAGGACCCAGGCGGTCATATATGCCTTTAAGCACTCGCTGGTTAAATAATGTCTTTGGAGAGCTAATCATGATATTAGCTCTTTTTATTTTTGCCAAAAATGATTCAGAATCTGCTGATGAGGGTAACAATAAAACCAAACAAAAATATTTGGCGGTGATGTAATGTCTGTGATTGCTTTATTGAAAAAAGGAAACAAATCATCGGGAATGGCAGCAATCGGAAATACGGCACTCGCGATTGCTAAAGGGCTGGCAGCTTTTGCAAGCGGGAGCGGGGCCATGCTTGCCACTACCCTTCATTCTCTTGCAGATGCACTGAATCAGGGGTTTGTGTTCTTTGGCAGCGCGCTTGCAGAAAAGGCGCCAACCAAAAGATTCCCAACAGGATTTGGCCGGGTGATCAACCTGTTTGTATTAATTGCTGTTATCGTCATTTCCATTATGGCCTATGAAACGATACATAAAGGCTGGGAATTGATTCAGCATCCAAAGGAATCAACCGACCTCTGGCTCAATGTGGGAGTAATGATACTTGCCGTCGCTGTTGATGGATTTATTTTATTAAAAGCCATGAAGGAAATCGGCCATGAAACGAGGAATCCTGCCAAAGGATTTGGCATTGTGCCGGTTGCCTTTAAAAATGTCAGGCTTGCCTCTCCACCAACACGACTGGTTTTTTATGAAGATATTATTGCGACATTTGGTGCGCTGCTTGCCCTTGTTTCGATTTTAATCGCTCATTTTACAGGGCTTTACTTTCTGGACGGAGTGGGCACGATTTTAATTGGGCTGCTTCTGGTGGGCATCGCTGTGAAAATCGGATTTGAAAATACGCTTGGCCTGATTGGAGTGGCCGCACCAAAAGATATCGAAGACCGTATTGCCGATATTATTCTTGGTGATCCCCAGGTCGTGGATATTAAACAGCTGCGTCTGATTCAGGAGGGAAGAAGATATCATGTGGAAGGATACATTGAGCTGGTTGAAGGACTGACCCTAGCGGATGCAGATGATATAAAAATTGGTGTAAGGAATCAGCTGCTTGATGATCCTGATATTAGTGACGTAACGCTCGGAATACTTGAGACAGACCAAATCCAGACATGGAAATAATGAGAAAAGGAAGCCTCGCAATGAGGCTTCCTTTCTGTATGTCTTACCTTTTTTTCCTGGTCAGCAGAATCCCTGCGGCTGTAAAAAAGGCAGCGAAGTAAGCGGCAAAAGCCACATTTGGGTCGTTTTCCATATTTCTGACGCCAATGCCGATAAATGCCCAAACAAACACGAGCGGATAAACCCAGTCATTATTCCTAATCCTGAACACAAGGGCCAGGGCGGTGGCCACTGCGAGCATAATGTATGTCCACACACTGTCTTTAAGACCCCATCCATCCCAGCTAATATAGGTAAGATAAAAGCTTATATTTGCAATCGTCGCTACAGAAATCCATCCTAAGTAAACAGAAAATGGGGCAATATCCAGAAAATCAGGATCAAATTCCGAGGCACTTTTGTATAGTAAAATGAGAGTGAAAAGAAGTGCAATCATAATGATTACGGATAAAAGAAAATATTCGTAGTGCCAGGCGAAAATCCATAGACTGTTTAACATGCAGCTCACAATAAATAGAAGACTGGTTTGCCTATAAATGGGCAGGCTCCTGCGCTTCTTTGGAATTTGCCTTGCCAGCCAGATTCCCAGCAGCAAATAGATAAACCCCCAAATGCCGAATACATACCCTGCCGGCGTGAAAAGAACTTCCAGCTTGTTGGATATCTCACCTGTTGTCTGTCCATTCAAGGGCAGAATGTTTGCCAGCGCATTTACTGCAATCATGACCAAATAGGCCGCTATTTCAAACAATAGAATCAAAAATACCTCTCCTTCCCCTAATAAGAGTATATATTCCACTTTTAATGCAGCTATAATCTTTAAAAGTTTTTATTTTATTTTTGGCTATTTTCGCAAGGTTTGTTGCTTTTTGTATCTGATTTACTGAGTTGATTGAAGCGGAAGTTGCGAGATCCTCGAAAATGCATTCGCATTTTCTTCGTGCTGTGTTTACTCAAGGAAGCTTATCAATGTCCAGCGGGAGTAGCGGGACAGGTGAGAGACCCCGCAGACGCGCAGTGTCGAGGAGGCTCACCGCCCGCCCCGCGGAAAGCGTGAAGAGCGGAAATCAACGGACAATAGTAATAGGTTAAACAACAATTCATATGAGAAAATAATAATATTTATACTAAAATACGAATTTTTATTAATTTATCCCCTTATTATCTTTTCATTTTCACTAAAATGATGTATAGTCTTATACAAATCTGAATAATTATTTAAATTTGAATAATCTAAGGGCAAATCTCCTAAAACACAACATTCTTTAGAAATATGATTATTCAATAATGAATAATCTGCGGGAGGAACTAGATGAACAGCTTTTTCATGGACTGGAATAATGACAGAGAAGTCATTTCTTCAATGGAAGAAGACATTATGGTCACCAATGCAGACGGCATAATTATAAAGGTCAGTAAAGGAAGCGGTGTGCATTATGGCATCGAACCGGATACGCTGCTTGGTGAATCTGTATATGAACTGGAAAGAAGAGGAGTGTTTAAGCCTGCGATTACTCCTGAAGTATTAAAGAAAAAGAAAAAAGTCATTCTGGTGCAAAAAGCCGGCTCAGGCAAAAAGATCCTGGTTACTGGTATTCCTGTATTCAATGAAACTGGGAATATCGATCATATTGTCAGCTATTCTTATGATGTTTCAGAACTTCTTGTTATAAAAGAATATCTGAATAGTGTTGAAGAAGAGATGGCCCGGGTGAAGAGTGAACTGGATCTCCTGCGCAATAAGAGCATCAAAATGGATGGCATGGTAGCTGACAGTACAGCGATGAGAAATATTGCCGAAACCATCAGAAGAATCCGCGATGTAGATGTCACAGTCCTGCTCCTGGGTGAGTCAGGAGTCGGAAAATCGGCTCTCGCCAAGTGGATTCATCAAAACAGTACGCGAAAAGCCGGGCCGTTCATTGAAGTAAACTGCAGTGCGATTCCGGAATCCATCTTTGAAGCTGAGTTTTTCGGGTATGAAGGCGGTGCTTTTACAGGTGCAAAGAATAAAGGCAAAATGGGATTTGCTGAAATGGCAAAAGGAGGCACACTATTTCTTGATGAAATTGGCGAACTCTCAGCCCATCTGCAGGCAAAGCTGCTGAAATTCATACAAGACAAGCAGTTTTATAGAGTAGGAGGAACAAAGCCTGTTCATGCAGACTTTCGGCTTCTGGCAGCTACGAATAAGGATCTTGAAAAAGCAGTGGAATCCAGGGACTTCAGACAGGACTTATTCTTCCGGCTGAATGTGGTGCCCTTAAAGATACCGCCGCTCAGGGAGAGGAAAGAGGATTTATTTGCCCTCATTCATTATTTTCTCCACTCTATCTCCAAGCGGCATAATCGGGAAAGGCACCTGGACAAATCTCTGGTCGATCACCTGCTGCAGCTTGAGTGGAAGGGAAATGTAAGAGAGCTTGAAAACCTGATGGAGCGGCTTATCGTGACAAGCACCAGCCTGATGATCACGAAAGACGACCTGCCTTATGAATACCATATGCAAGGAAAAAAAGAGGGTTTTATAGATTATGAGGGACATACTCTTCCCGCTATATTGGAAGATGTAGAGAAAAAAGTATTAATCAATGCGAGGAAACGTTACCGGACCACTACTGAAATAGCGGGTGCCCTGGGGATCAGTCAGCCTTCAGTAGTAAGAAAATTAAAAAAATATGATTGTTAATACATACTTTGGCATGAATATTGCATTAAAGAATAGCAGAGAAAACATAACCATAACATCTATGCAGGATTCAGGAGGGAAAAGTATGAACGGAGAAAATTGGAGTCATCTTGTCGGAAACATTTCAAACCTATTGGCGCCAAGCATGGCAAAGGATCATCCGAATTTGCCGGTAGTCAAAGCGGAAGGCTGCTATTACTATGGTGTCGACGGAAAAGAATATTTGGATTTTACATCAGGCATCGCAGTGGAAAATGTCGGACATCGCCACCCGAAGGTTGTACAGGCCATTAAAGACAGTGCAGACCATCTGGTGCACGGCCCGTCAGGCGTAATCATCTATGAATCGATTTTGCGGCTCGCAGATGAGCTTGGGAAAATTACGCCGGGAAATCTGGATTGCTTTTTCTTTGCGAACAGCGGGACTGAGGCAATCGAAGGAGCTATTAAGCTTGCAAAGTATGTCACGCGGAGGCCCTATGTTGTTTCCTTCACAGGCTGTTTCCATGGAAGGTCGATGGGAGCGCTGAGTGTATCCACATCCAAGAGCAAATACCGCAAGTTTCAGCAGCCGTCCTGGCTGACCTATCAGCTTCCATATGCGGATGAGCGGGACTGTCCATTTGGTGAAGATCCTGAGGAGTACTTCCCAAGAAAACTGGAAAAGGATGCTGAAACACTCTTCAAGCATCAGGTAGACCCGGAAGAGGTTGCCTGCATGATCATTGAACCGGTTCTTGGGGAAGGCGGCTATATCATTCCTCCGAAGACATGGCTGCAGAAGATCAGGGAAATCTGTGACCGGCATGGAATCCTGCTGATATTTGATGAAGTGCAAACCGGCTTTGGGCGTACTGGGGAATGGTTTGCCGCTCAGGCTTTTGATGTGGTGCCGGATATCATGGCAATTGCAAAAGGAATCGCGGCAGGACTGCCGTTAAGCGCAACAGCAGCTTCAAAGGACCTGATGGAAAAATGGCCGCTGGGTGCCCACGGCACAACCTTCGGCGGAAATCCGATTGCCTGCTCTGCAGCATTGGCATCTCTGGAAGTCCTAAAAACAGAGAATCTTTTGGAAAATGCTAAGCAAATGGGAGAGTATGCATTAAAGAAATTACAGGCTTTGAAAGCCGAGCATCCTGCAATTGGCAGTGTCCGAGGTCTGGGGCTGATGATCGGCATTGAAATTATCGACCCGCAAACCGGAAAACCGGATGGAAACGCGGTAATGGATATCCTGAATTCTTCTCTTGATAAGGGAGTCCTCTTTTATCTATGCGGAAATTCAGGGGAAGTGATTCGGATGATTCCGCCGCTTGTTGTAACAAAGGAGCAAATTGATCAGGGTCTGAGAGTATTGGAAGAAGCACTTATGGAACATGAAGCAGTTGTTTCCAAATCATAAGGAGGTAAGAGCATGAAAGCTGAGACAAGGGTTAAGCCGCAAGCCGTCACAGGAGAATATTGGAAATTTATAATTCCATCTTTAATTGGGTCGCTCCTATTCCTGGTTCCTGTTAAATTTCAAGGTGACGTAACGATTGGTGTTGGTATTTTAGCCTCTCTTTTAGGCAAAGCGTTCAGTGAGCAGATGCCTGCCATTATCATTTTTATTTTAGGATTATCTGTTTTTCTTTCCATCCTGGCTAAAACAGCTAAGCCGGCATTTATACTGGATAATAAGTTTTTAAAGGGTTTATTTGATACCGGGAAATTTGGGTTGACCATGAGAGTCCTCGGATTCGCAGTGGGAATCATGACTTTCTTTGAAATCGGGCCTGAATTTATCTGGTCGCGGAATACAGGCGGAGTGGTTCTTTACGACCTGGCTCCCGTTCTGCTTACATGGTTCCTGTTCGCAGGCATCCTTCTGCCGCTTTTAGTAGAGTTTGGTTTAATGGAGTTCATAGGGGCGCTTGTCCAGAAATTTATGAGGCCACTTTTCACACTGCCCGGTCGGTCCTCCATCGATTGCCTTGCGTCCTGGATGGGTGCCGGAACAGTCGGTGTATTGGTTACCACGAAGCAATATGATGAAGGTTTTTACACAAAAAGAGAAGCAGCGGTGATTGCCACAACCTTCTCAATTGCATCTGTGGCTTTCAGCCTTGTCGTAGCGAATGTGGTTGGCCTTGGCCATTTATTCATCCCTTTTTACTTAACCGTTTCTGCCGCCTGTGTCGTGGCAGCATTGATTATGCCAAGAATACCGCCATTATCCCGGAAGCCGGATACCTATTATGAGCCAGTAGGACAGCAGATAGATGAAACCATTCCGGAAGGGGTTTCGAAAGTGAAATGGGGATGGGAGCAGGCAATTGATAAAGCAAGGAATGCTCCGGGTCCCAAAAAGCTGTTAACCAATGGCATTGAAACTGTTTTGGATATTTGGATGGGCCTGATACCGCTTGTGATGAGCCTGGGAGCAGCAGCCTTGATCATTGCGGAATACACGCCTGCATTTAAGTTTATTTCTTACCCGCTCATTCCGGTTTTGGAGTTTATGCAATTGCCGGAAGCAGGAGCAGCAGCACAGACTATGCTTGTCGGCTTTGCTGATATGTTCCTTCCAGCTGTTATTGGAAGCGGAATTGAGAGCGAGCTGACAAGATTCGTTGTGGCAGGCTTGTCATTAACACAATTAGTATACATGTCTGAAATCGGGATTCTGATCCTGCGTTCAAACATTCCGCTGAGCTTTATGGATTTATTCGTTATTTTTATCCAAAGAACGATTATTACTTTACCTGTTATTGTACTGATTGCACATGTTTTTGTATTTTAACTGAGAGGGGGGCGGCATATTGCCAGCTCTCCTTTTTTCGTTATATTAATTTTTTTAAAAGTTCCAAAAGGGCAATATATTATCGGAGCATGTCTCATATCTTATATAGAATCTGCATTATATAAGGAGAGGCGCAATGAGTAAATTCTTTAAAGGAGTTATACTGCTTGCACTGGCGGCTTTTGCAAGTGAATGTATAGAGTTTGTGGTGAATATGGTGCTCGCCCGGGAACTGGGGGAGAGGGGACTCGGCATGTACATGTCGATTTTGCCGACTATTTTTTTAATAGTGCTGCTGGCCAGTTTTGAGCTTCCGATCTCTATTTCTAAATTCATTGCCGAAAAAGATAAAAGGTATCATCTAAGCATGCTTCATCATGTCATCAAGCTGACCATTATCTTTACAGCCGTTTTGGTGCCGGCTGCCGCGATTATAATTCCGTTTATCAGTGTCTTTGATGAGTACCACCCGCTCTTGAGATGGGTTGTGATCGGCTTTATCCCCATCGTGTCCTTTTCCTCGATTGCCAGAGGATTCTTCATGGGCAAGCAACAAATGGGAAAAATTGCAGCATCCAATTTTCTGCGCAAATCCGTTCAGCTCCTGCTGCTCGTGGTGCTTTATCAGGCCTTTCAATTTGATGTCAATACAGCGGTCTTTATTGCTTTTTGTACGTTTGTAGGAAGTGAGATTGTTGTTTTTCTATACTTGCTGAATATGTTTATTATTCAGTATCAGCGGATTAAGAAAGAACCATCTGAATATGTCAGCGGAAAAAGTGTGAGGCAGAACCTAATCTCTGTGTCTGTTCCGACAACGGCTTTAAGGGTCTTCCATGCCCTGACACATGCTGTTCAGCCGTTTTTGATTAAGGCGGCGCTCTTAAAAGCAGGGGTTCCGGGCGAAATTGCAACAGCACACTTTGGAATGCTCGCCGGTGTTGCCATGACCATTGGTTTTTTTCCATCCTTTATTGCCCATTCTTTTTTAATTATGCTGATTCCGACAGTCTCCAAAGAGTATGCTGATCATAATCTGGGGGAGCTTCGGAGACTACTTCAGCAGGTGTTCTTTGTCACCTTTTTATACGGGATCCCATCGGTTGTTTTTTTCTATTTCTTTGCACAGCCGCTGACGGAGATGTTTTTTCACTCGACAGATGCAGCCGTGTATTTACAGCTGCTGTGGCCATTCTTTCTACTCCACTTTTTCATAATCCCGATGCAGGCCTATTTAATCGGCCTGGGGCTGATGAAGGATGCTTTCTATCATTCCGTCTGGTCAACCGTTGTTTCATTCTCAGCCATGTTTGTGCTTGGCTCGATGCACAGCCTGCAGATGGACGGAATTATAATGGGCATGAATATGGGAGCTGTTCTCCTGGCGATGATGCATTATGTAACAGTATGCAAAAAGATTGGCCTGACACTCTATCTATCGCCAGTTAAGCAGTTTAACTGAAGCCGCAAAAAAAGCATCTCCACTATGGAGGTGCTTTATTCTTCGTTATCCTCATTAGGACCAAACTTATCTTCAATTGTTTGTTCTTCTCCATATAAAATAATATGGTCGCCTTCCTGCAGTTCCGTAACAAGCCGATCTTTTCTGATTTTTACATCGCCTCTCTGGATAAATAGCACATTAATATCCTCATCCTCGCCGATAATATCCCCCAGCTCTTTACCATTAAATTCACATTTTTCGTCAATGAAATAGTCCAATACATGATCATTATCCTCCGTGAGAAGAGCTTCTCTGATGGGGAGATCACGAAAATCGTAATGTTCTTCGAGCTCATGCTCCAGCTTCTCCGAAAGATAATGCCGCACTTTTGGCATCTTTAAGGTAATAATAACCACGAGCAGGACTGCTGCCACGATCGAGATCTTGGCAGTGAAAAATTCATCTGACAGAATGCTGCTGATTGCCGAAATGATAACTGCCAATGAAAAGGCGCCAAATAAAATTAAAAAAGCTCCGAACCTTCTGCGGATCGGATGATCAATGATGAGTTCCGATTCTCCGGTTGTAAAACCAGTGCCTGTAAGCATGCTGATCACCTGAAATCTTGCAATATGCTTATCAAGTCCTGTATAGGTGAAAATAAGAGTATGAATTTCAATAACTGCTAATACGATTCCCAAATAAATCAGGATGAACAGAACACCCATCTTTCTTCCTCCGAAAATTCAGATTTAAATAAAAAACCTAAGGAGCCAGTCCTTAGGTCATTGCTGAACAGTTTCATTATAGTAATTTACTGAATACATGGCACCTTCATCAACCATTTTATTATCTTCAATATTATGAGGGTCCGGATGACCCAGTTTTTCTGTTGGCACTGTATCGTTTAAAAAACGGTCAGGCAGCATGCCTTTCATTTTAACTGCAAGTGACTGAACTTTATTTCGATTGTTTTTGCTTGCTAATAATAAAATACTTGTAATGCCAACACCGGCTAACAGATATGGATTTAACGGACGAGAATTCATGATTATGCTCCTCCTCAATAATTGGATTTGTATTTCTTGATGTATATTTACCCGGCATAATGAAGTGCAAACATTTAGTCTTAATAAGATTGTTTCCAGCACAAGAAATATTTACTCATTGTGAATGGTTTTATTCAGGTCCTGACAGGGGAATTATGTACTTAGTATAGAAAGGGTAGAATTATAGGAGGAAGATGGGGATGGAAAAAGAATATAGTGAAGATAATTGGACATGGCACCGTTACGATCATTTAAATGAAATTGACTTTAATGACGCTGGCGACTATAAAGAGGCGCTGCAGGTATGGGCCAAAAATACTTCTGAGAACAAAACAAATGTAATGGAAATAGATACTTCCGTCCGCAATAAGGAATTTATCAGCGGCTCTCTCATTTACCAGCAGACAACGAAGGAGCAGCATGAAAATAGTTTGTTTCACTATTTTCTGACTAGAGATTTTCTCCTCACTGTCGACTTTGATTCGACTATCATTCAGTCTGATGAATCACTGCTTTTGAAAAAAATGGATTATACGAACAATGCCATTGACGGCTTTTTTGTGATTTTAGGCGAGATTCTAAGTGATAATATCAAGAAGATTGATAAGTTTGAAGTACGTTTAAATGATCTGTTATGGAAAATAAAAGATAAAAATAATATTAATCGCCTGGAAGAAATATATGAGCTCCGACACCAGATTCTTGTATGGAAAAATATTATGATTCCTGTTAAGGAAATCAGGCTGGGTGTGGAAGAAACCTTTGGTGAAGATGTTACAGAAGGAACTGAATTTAAACGAACCTGCAAGCGAATTGAAAGAGGGTATACGCTGGTTCGTGAGTTTCAGCAGGAAATTGATGACCTTGTGAATTTTGAAGAAATGGTATCCATGCACCGGGGAAACGAAATCGTGAAGACGCTCACTGTCATTACCACTCTTATGACTCCGATTGCAACGTGGGGAGCTCTCTGGGGCATGAACTTTAAGATTATGCCAGAACTCGAGTGGAGGTATGGCTATTTGTTCTCCATTCTTATTATCATTGCATCCACCGCAGCCCTTTATATCATGCTCGTGAAAAAAGGCTGGATGGGTGATATCCTCAGGGGGAAAAAGAAAAATTCATTCTTCAAATAAAGGAATGCCGTCAGAGTGCGGCATTCCTTTTGTTTAATAAATGCTCCAGTGTCCTTTTGATTCCAGTCTCATATGGTGTTTTAGGGAGAGTGCCGATTCTCGCTTCATATTTACTGCCGTCCAAAGTAACAGGTGTCTGGTTCAAATACATCAATTCAGTATATTCCCTCATCATGGGATCGAAAATACCGATGGCACGAATCATCCATTTATGGACAGGTCTGAAGGTAACGCCTCTCTTAAGATGGTTAGAAACAATACTGGCTATTTCTTCTCCGGTTATGGTCCCTGCACCAGGGATATTCCAGACTTCACCGTATGAGTTTTCATTTAATGAAAGCTCGGCTAAAGCTTCTGCTCCATCTTTAATAAAAATGAATTCTCTTGGAATATCGGTTTTGCCGACAAACACGCCTTTATTTTTTTCAATAATCTGGCTGAGAGTATAGTGTAAGAGTGTGTTTCCTGTATGTGGACCGTAAAAGTCAGGGAAGTGGGCAATGATGTATGGCACGCCTGAGTTTTTTATCATCTCAATTAAGGTTTGGCGCAGCTTGCCTTTTTTTGTGTGCGGATTCTTGGGAGAAACTTCGGCAGCAGGGCTGGATTGAAGGCCATAGGAATATATATTATCAGCATAAATAAAAGGCTTATGATGTTTGCGGCATGCGTGCAGGATATTATCTAATATAATTGAGAGTGCGGGATCCCAGTCAGGGTAAGGAATATTGATGGCATGAAAAACTGCATCCGCTTCTGTCACTGCCTTTTCAATATCCTCAGGATTCAGTGCATCGCCTGAATGGATAACCGCATTTGGTCCCCAGTCTTTTTTGAAGTTAAGCAGGTTTTCTTCGGATCTGGCAAAGGCAATAGTTTTTATATTTCTGCGGCATAATGCCTCTGTTAAAGCATAGCCCATTCCGCCTGTTGCTCCTAAAACTGCAGCTGTTTTTATCATTTTTCATCATCCTTTTTATTTTATTAACCACTGTTCAATTAAAGGGAAAAATTAAAGAAATGGATGTCATTTCTTTAATAAATGGCTTTTATCAAAAATTGGGCATGTGAAGAGGCGAGTTCCTTCACTTCTTCAAATGTCGTTTCCGATCTGCAATAATGCGTGACAAAACCATGCAAGCTTAAAAATACAGACCAAATATCCTTTATGGAAAGAGCTTCAGGAGCGAGTGAATTAATCGCTTGCGCAAAATGCAGGTAGCTTTTATTTGGCCCTTCATTCAGATAGCTTTTCACATCATCATCCCGAATTAAAAACATCAGCTCATAATGCTTTTGATGGGTCAAGCCAAATTGGATATAACCGTAAAAAATATTGAAAAGCTTCTGTTCACTGGTATCTGCAGATTTTCTCAGCACACTGTCGAGGACCTGGTCGAGCTTTTGAAAATCGGCTTCAACCATTTCGTAAAATAATTGGGCCTTATTTTTGAAATGATAATAGATGGCACCATGGCTGCACTGAAGGGTGTCCGCAATTTTTCTCATGGATGCTGCGGCATATCCTTCCTGAACAAACAGATCACGTGCTACAGAAATAATTGCTTCTTTTGTTAGTTCATCTTGGGCTGATTTTCTTGGACTCATGGAATCACCTTTCATTATTGAACACTGGTCAATAAGATTATATGATAAAGAGGATATTTTTGGCAATACTTTTTTAATATCTATCCAAATTATTTTTATTAGCCATCAGCATTTGATATGCTTTATTAAAACAGGAGGGAACAACATGAATGAAACAAAAACTTGCAGAGAATCTTTTACAGTAAAAACAAGCATCGTGCTTCCGCCGGACACGAATACATATGGAACATTATTCGGCGGCAAGCTAATGGCTTATATTGATGATGTGGCAGCCATCGCGGCGATGAGGCATGGAAGAAGAAATGTCGTAACCGCATCTACAGACTCTGTTGATTTTCTTCATCCGGTTTATGAAGGCAATTCAGTCTGCCTGGAGGCGTTTGTGACCTATACAGGCCGGACTTCGATGGAGATTTTCGTAAAAGTAATTGCAGAAGACCTGCTGACAGGCGATCGAAATGTGTGTGCGATGTCCTTTTTGACAATGGTTGCGGTTGACGAGAATGGAAAGCCGACTCCGGTGCCGGCGGTTGTGCCTGAGACAGATGAAGAAAAGAGCTTATATGAATCAGCAAAAGAACGTGCGGAAATTCGCAAAAAGCGGAGAAAGGACAGTGAAGCCAGGGCAAAGACATACGGTACAGGTCTGCCCTGGTAAATAAGGGGGAGAAGAATGGGATCCAGAGTGATGCATAGCATAATCAACAATGAAATTGCTTCCAGAATGAAAATAGAGAACAAAGCAGCATTTTTACTTGGAGGAATAGCGCCTGACGCTGTTTCTCCCAAAGATACTTCCCATTTTTACAAAGGGAATACGGATGATTACACGCGAAGAATAGATTATAAGAGTTTCCTTGATAAATACAGGAGCAAAAGTCATTCACCTTACATCCTCGGCTATTACACCCACTTAATTGCAGACCATGTCTGGCTGACAGGCTTCTATCTTCCCTGGCTGAAAAACAGAATGGAAAAAGATGAGGAAGTCTTTACCCGCTATCATAATGATTTTCGCCTATGTAATGCAAAGCTGTCTGAACATTACGGCCAAGTTAGATTTGAGATGAAAAATGTAAATGTTCCAAATTTAGATGAGGTTTCTGCCGATCAAGTCAGTGCTTTCATACCTTATGTTTTAAAAGACTTTGAATATGATAAAAGCGATGCTGAAAAGCCCCTTGAAGTGTTTACATTCCAACAGATCATCGGCTACGTGGAAGCATCCGTGGAGCTGGGGGCTGCCGAGTTAAAGAAACTTTCAATTGTAAAAAACTGACTCCTTATATCTTCCTATCCTGCAAGGATAATTGAACCTTTTTACACACCATCATCTAGTAAAATAGACTTAAATTTCAGAATATTAACTCTTATTTCTTGATTATCCTTTTCCTTCCTCTTAAGTTAGACGTGTAGAACCTAACTGAAGGAGGAAGATTATGAGAAGAGTTTTGAAAGCTAGTATTCTCATGCTTTTAAGTATCTTACTGGTTGCCGGAACCATGCCGTTGACCGGGCAGGCGAAAAAGCCGAAGCATGATGATGGCTATGGCGGATATAGCCAGGTTGATGTAGGCAGGGACGGAATGGTGGCTTCAGCTCATCCGCTTGCCTCAAAAATTGGGGCAGATGTTTTGAAAAAGGGCGGTAATGCCATCGATGCGGCTGTCGCGGTCCAGTTTGCCCTCAATGTAGTGGAACCGATGATGTCCGGAATTGGCGGCGGGGGCTTCATGATGGTCTATGATGGCAAAACGAAAGAAACCACCATCATTAACAGCCGCGAACGTGCCCCGGCCGGAGCCTCGCCGGATATGTTTCTGGATGAAAACGGGAAGCCGATTCCATTTGCTGAGCGTTCAACAGGCGGTACGGCTGTGGGTGTGCCCGGAACATTGAAAGGATTGGAAACAGCTCTTGAAAAATGGGGAACCCGTTCTATGCAGCAGCTGATCGGTCCTTCGATTAAGCTGGCAGATAAAGGCTTTCCGATTGATTCTGTATTAGCCGATGCGATTGCCGATAATCAGGACAAGCTTGACAGAACGGCTGCCGGCAAAGTGTTTTTGCCTAAGGGGGAACCTCTTGAAGAAGGGGACCGTCTAGTCCAGAAAGATCTTGCCAAAACGCTTAAAATGATTCGTTCTGGCGGAACTGACGCGTTTTATAACGGGAAAATAGCAGACGCTCTTGCAGGTGTGGTGCAGGAATACGGAGGATCAATGACACCGGAAGATCTGGCAAAGTATGAAGTAACCATTGACGAGCCTATTTGGGGGGATTACCAGGGGTATGAAATTGCCAGCATGCCGCCTCCAAGCTCTGGAGGAGTATTTTTGCTGCAGATGCTGAAAATTCTGGATGATTTCAATCTATCCCAATATGATTTGAAATCCTGGGAAAAATATCACCTGCTTGCTGAAACCATGCATCTTGCTTATGCAGACCGCGCAGTATATGCAGGGGATCCGGAGTTTGTAAATGTCCCGGTCAATGGGCTCCTTCACCCGGATTATATTAAGGAGCGCCAGGAACTGATCAGCCTGGATAAAGTCAACAAAAATCCTGAAGCGGGAGATCCTTGGAAATATGAGAACAGTGAAGCCAATTATGAAGCGGCTGAACAGCCGAATGACCGCCAATATGGTGAGACTACCCATTTCTCCGTAACGGACAGATGGGGAAATGTTGTATCTTATACGACAACCATTGAACAGGTATTCGGAACAGGAATCATGGTTCCAGGCTACGGGCTGATGCTGAATAATGAGCTAACAGATTTTGATGCCGTGCCAGGCGGGGCAAATGAAGTCCAGCCGAACAAGCGGCCTTTAAGCTCGATGACACCGACGATTGTCTTTGAAGATGGAGAGCCTATTCTGACAGTTGGTTCACCAGGCGGCCCAACGATTATTACATCAGTACTGCAGACAATCCTTTATGCCATTGAATATGACATGGAGCTAAAAGCAGCAGTTGAGGAACCGCGGATTTATACCAATAACCTGAATTCCTACCGCTTTGAAGAAGGCATTCCGTCAGAAGTTATTAACAGGCTAAACGGAATGGGGCATAATTTTGGTCCAAGTGCGACCACAATTGGAAACGTACAAAGTATTTTGATTGACCGTGATAAAGGTATTTTCAAAGGTGTAGCAGACTCCAGCCGTAATGGAGCTGCCATTGGCGTTGATTTGAAAGGGAAAAGAAAATAGAGTTTATGAGAATAGCACCTTGCTGATAAGGTGCTATTCTTTTGGTAAAAAAATGAATACAAATTCATTTTTTTAGCAGGGATTCATCTATATTTGTTGAAATAGAACGGGTCAGGCAAAAAGGTATTTTGGATAATAGAAGGGGGAATATGCCATGACGGTTAAAAATGAATTATATCAGCTGGCGGATAAAATAAACGCTGATCCCATACATATCAAAGATGAAAAAAATCGGGTATTTCAAGTGGACCTGGAGGAAAGCGGTCCTATTCAAATTTTCTTAAAGGATGGAAAAGTCATAGTGGAAGAGGGTGCTCCACACCAATCAGAAGTAACGCTGAAATTGTCAGAAAAAAACTTTTCTAAGCTATTAAAAGGCGATTTAAACACAACCATAGCATTTATGACAGGCAGTCTTAAGGTGGATGGGAAAATGGGCCTTGCCCTCAAATTACAGGAAATAGTGAATAACTATCAATGATAAAAAGGCAGCCATCATAGAGGATGCTGCCTTTAAAAATACAATGCCATCAGGTCTTCATCATAGTAATTGCCATCTATCTTCAATGCATGCCTCTCCTTGCCGTAAACCTCAAAGCCGAAATAAGCATAGAGCTTTTTAGCAGGAGTATTTTCAGACATGACGGCCAAGTGGATTTGTTCAACCCCGTCCCAGGATCGTGCCTTTTCTACAGCCTTGCTGACAAGGCTCTTGCCGACACCATTCTTTCGGGCGGGCTCTGTCACGTACATTGCATATATATTCGAGCGGTGCTTCATTTTTAACCCTGTATCTCTTACTAAACTGACAACACCTATAAGCTTTCCGTTTTCAAATGCGCCGTAGTGAAAAGAGTTTTCTGCCATAAATCTTTCTCCATACACTTCAGGAGGCCGGCTGGCTTCCTCTTCATAGCTTGAACCAAAAGCTTCCGGGTTCTTTTTTAATCCTTCTAACCTAATCTCTTTGTACATTTCACCATCATCCTGGCGCAGCAGTCTGATTTCCATCAGGGTCACTCCTTTATTTTTTCTTACCCCTTAAATTCTCTTTACCATTACAAAATCCTTTAGCAAAAATTGTTTTTCTTTGCTTTGATAAGGGAACAGGATAAAAAAGTACAGGAGGGATCAGTATGGCACAGGATAACAACAAGGACTTAAAAGAGATTGTAAAAGGGCAGGATTCCCGGCAGCAGCAAGAACAGTCATTAAAAGATCAGGAGCGTAAGCCGGATCAGCAAAACCGATTAAAGGACCAGGAGAATATGAGGAAGTAATTTTGAGAGGGAGCTATGAAGAATAGCTCTCTTTTTTTAGGCCGAATTGTAAGCAATGGTTTCCGCATATGGAATATACATATATAAAGGGGGAAGCAGAATGGGAGTGCTGTTTGGTTTAATTATTGCGACTCTGGTTTTCGCCTATTGCATTGACCGGAGAAGGAAGAAGATAAACAATACAATGCAAAAAGGGATCAGCCCAAGTGAAAAACCGGGGGAGAGCTCGAATTATACGATGGGTGATAATCATTATACCGGAGGGGGACAATAGCTATGGAGTTTTGCGATATCAGCAAGGCTCTTCTTTTTTTCCGGATCATGCTTTCTTATCCGGAAAATGGGAAAAGATAATGTTGCCTGGTTTCTAAAGCGCATCAAAAAGGGTATAAGGAAAACATACATATTGTAACCTTTTTTAGGAGAAGTGGCCCCTATGAAAAAAAGAAGAGTGGAATCTTTATTTGTATTTATCCTGATTGCATCTGTTTATACGATATTATTCACGGATGCCGGTCAGCCAATCAAAATCGGTGCTGCCCTTCTTTATGCAGCTGTTATAGTTATCAGCGCTATTTCCTTGATGCTCGAAAATCGCAGCCCTAATCAGACATTGCTTTGGATGTATGTGCTGGTATTTTTTCCGGTTGCCGGTTATTTGTTTTATTTGTTCTCCGGGCAGCTTTATTTGAAAGGCTATTTATTTAAAAGCAAAAGAAGCCGGGACAGGGATGAATGGAAAAGGCTGATGAAAAGGGAAGACACGCCTGATATATCATTTCTGCAGGACAGCCAGCACTGCTTTGCTAAATTCGCCAATAATGTGGCGTTGACCCCTCTGAGCACCAATTCAAGGGCGAAAATACTTAAAAATGGGGAAGAGACATTCAATGAAATCAAGAAAAAGCTGCGTGAAGCAGAAGAGTTTATCCATATGGAATATTATATTTTCCGGTCTGACAGGCTTGGCAAGGAAATCATCAATATCCTGATCGACAAAGCCAGGCAGGGAGTGGAAGTGCTGTTTATTTTTGATGCGGCAGGCAGCATGGGGATTACACTGGAGGATTTGCAGTCCATGGAGGATGCAGGGATTAAGGTAAAGCCATTTTCTCCGCTGAAGTACGGTTTTTTTAATCAGAAATTCAACTTCAGAAACCATCGCAAAATTGTTGTTATAGATGGAAAAGTCGGCTTTGTGGGCGGACTGAATGTGGGAGTTGAATATCTGGGAGAAAATGAAAAGATTGGATTCTGGCGTGATACGCATATGCTCCTTAAGGGGGAGGCAGTGTATACATTGCATACGGTTTTTCTCCTGGATTGGGAATATGTCAGCAAGGAAGATGTGCTGGAGGAATACCGGGATGTAAAGTATCCGATTGATGATGATGTGCTTGATGGTGCGGTGCAGGTGGTGGCCAGCGGTCCCGACACACAGCAGGGAATTATGAGTGATCTATATTATTCAATGATATCCTGTGCGACCAGATCCATTTGGATTGCCACACCCTATTTTGTCCCTGATGAATCGATTCGCACCGCATTGAGGGTGGCGGCGGCTAAAGGAGTGGAAGTGCGCATCCTTGTTCCGGAGATCAATGACAGTTTCCTGACGCAATACGCAAGCCGGTCCTACTTTGCGGAGCTTCTGCGATATGGCGTCGAAATTTATTCTTATAAAAAAGGCTTTCTCCATCAGAAGATTATTATCGTGGACGGAATCCTCGCTTCCATAGGAACGGCGAACATGGATATGCGCAGCTTCCACTTGAACTTTGAAGTAAATGTCTTTTTATACGGCACAAGCTCCATCCGCGATCTTGTCGCCCATTATGAAGAGGATCTGGAGGAAAGTGTGAAATTAAGTCCCGTCCAATATTATAAACGGGGATTGGCGGAAAGATCGAAGGAATCCTTCGCCCGGCTGTTTTCGGGGGTGTTGTGAAAAAGTGCCATAGGTGTGGCGCTTTTTTTGTGTGGAGGGGTACTGTTTTTTTAATCTGCAGATAGATGAGGGGACTTGCAACCTAAATTGCAAATAGATGAACAAGCCTGCAAATAGACCAGCCAAACCTGCAAATAGAAACCCGGAATCTGCAAATAGATGAGCAAATTTGCAAATAGACCAGCCCAACTTGCAAATAGATAAGTAAATGCAAATAGAAACCCGGAACCTGCAAATAGATGAGGAAACCTGCAAATAGACTAGCCAATCTTGCAAATAGATAGGTAAATGCAAATAGATACGTAAATGCAAATAGAAACCCGGAACCTGCAAATAGATGAGCAAATTTGCAAATAGACCAACCGAAATTACAAATAGATGAGTAAACCTGCAAATAGACCAGCCCAACTTGCAAATAGATAGGTAAAATGCAAATAGAAACCCGGAACCTGCAAATAGATAAGCAAATTTGCAAATAGACTAGCCAAATAGATAGGTAAATGCAAATAGATGAGTAAACCTGCAAATAGACCAGCCAAACTAGCAAATAGATAGGTAAAATGCAAACAGAGACCCGGAACCTGCAAATAGATGAGCAAATTTGCAAATAGACCAGCCGGAATTACAAATAGATGAACAAGCCTGCAAATAGACCAGCCAAACCTGCAAATAGAAACCCGGAATCTGCAAATAGATGAGCAAATTTGCAAATAGACCAGCCCAACTTGCAAATAGATAAGTAAATGCAAATAGAAACCCGGAACCTGCAAATAGATGAGGAAACCTGCAAATAGACTAGCCAATCTTGCAAATAGATAGGTAAATGCAAATAGATACGTAAATGCAAATAGAAACCCGGAACCTGCAAATAGATGAGCAAATTTGCAAATAGATCAACCAAACCTGCAAATAGGCCCACCCCACAAAAAGCAACCCACCCATTTACGTCTCCAGACCGAGGCATAATCATCCTCTTTATTGGTCAAAAAAGGAAAAAATCATACTAAAATAAAGATCAGTACGGTATGATTAGAATAGTTTGAAAAGTTAGATAGAAGGAGGGTCACTATGCTTTCACAATCAGTCATTCATGATGTTATTACGGCAGCTCTGGCCACTGGCGGGGATTTTGCCGAAGTATTTGTTGAGGATCGTTTCACCAATAGCCTTGCGCTTCAGGGCGGGAAAATCGAGAGCAGCTTATCAGGCCGGGATTACGGGATCGGCATTCGTGTGTTTAAGGGGCTGCAGAGTGTGTATGCTTACACAACGGATGGATCAAAGGAAGGTTTACTGAAAGCTGCGGGCAATGCTGCCCAGGCGATCAGAGGAGAAAAAATCATTCAGCCCGCACAGCTGCAAAAGGAAATTATTCCGGCAGGGCATCCTATATCTCTGAATCCGCGTGAAGTGGAGAAGCTCCGCAAAGTAGATGTCATGAAAAAGGCATATGAAATTGCGAAAAACTATCACAGCAGCATCCAGCAGGTTACGGTCAGGTATTTGGATGAAGAACAGAATGTGCTGATTGCCAATTCGGAGGGTAAGTTTGTTGAAGACCGACGGGTGCGAAGCCGCCTTGCCATTCAGTCGATTGCGGCAGAAGGAAACCAAATGCAGCCTGGATTCTATGGACCTGGAGCCCATAGAGGCTTTGAATTTATGGAAAACCTGAACTTGGAGCATTACGCCAATGAAGCATCTCGCATCGCCGTTACGATGCTTGGGGCAGACCCTTGTCCAAGCGGGAAGTTCCCTGTGATCATCGATAATGAATTCGGCGGGGTTATTTTCCACGAAGCATGCGGACATGGCCTTGAAGCTACATCTGTAGCGAAGGAAAACTCTGTTTTTGCAAACCGGATCGGCGAAAAAGTGGCCTCGGATGTGGTTACATACATTGATGACGGCACGCTTGCCAATGAGTGGGGATCGATTACGATCGATGATGAAGGCGAAAAGGCGCGTAAAAATGTCCTGATTGAAAATGGAATTTTAAAAGGTTACTTGATTGATAAATTCGGCGGACGCAGGATGGGCATGGAATCGACAGGATCGGGAAGACGGCAGTCCTACCGTTTTGCGCCGACTTCGAGAATGACCAATACGTACATTGCAAACGGCAAGTCCACTCCGGAAGAAATCGTCTCAAATACTGAGTACGGAATATATACCAAATACATGGGCGGCGGCCAGGTCAATACCACAACGGGCGATTACAACTTCGCCGTCATGGAGGCGTATCTCGTAAAAGACGGAAAAATCGGCAAACCGTTAAAAGGTGCTACTTTAATAGGGAATGGCCCGAAAACGCTCCAGCTGGTTGATATGGTGGGAAATAACCTGGACCATGGTGCTGGCATGTGCGGTTCACAGAGCGGAAGCATTCCTGTCAATGTTGGCCAGCCGATGATCCGCGTAAGCGAAATGACTGTTGGCGGAACAAAGGGAGGCGAATAATATGAACCTGCAGGAATTTAAGGAAAAGCTATTTCAGCTTGGCGGGCAGCATGGTTTTACAGATATGGAGCTTTATTATGAGAGAGAGGAAAAGTTCGCCTGCGAGCTTTTCAAAGGTGAAATTGATTCCTACGACACTTCCGAAGTGTTCGGAACCTCCTTCCGAGGCCTTTACGAAGGCAGGATGGGCTATGCTTTTACGGAGAAACTGGATGAGGAATCCCTGTCTTTTCTGATCGAGAATGCGAAGGAAAACTCTCAGTTTATTGAGGATGAAGTACAGGAAGAAATCTTTGCCGGCAGCGATAAGTATGAGTCTGGAAGCTACTATTCAAGCAGTCTTGCGGAAGTTACGATTGCTGAAAAAATAAATTTGCTTAAGGAAATAGAAAAGCACATCTATGCCTATGATGAGCGGGTAACCGGGACAGATTATTTCATGGTGCGCAGCGGTGAAACAGAAAGAGTTCTTCTCAACAGCAAAGGGTTGAGCCTCAGCGAAAAGAGCAATCATGCCGGCATTTATGTATCAGTCATCGTAAAGCAGGGAGATCAGGTGAAAAATGGCGAATATTCCAAGTTTACGAGAGACTTTTCGATCTTGAATCCGGAGGAAATAGCCAGGCATGCAGCAGAAGAAGCGTTATCACAGCTGGATGCCAGAAGTGCTGAAAGCAAAAACTACCCTGTGCTCTTGAGAAATGATGCTGCCAGCGCCCTGCTTCAGACATACATCCCGATTTTCTCAGCCGAAAACACCCAAAAAGGGCAATCAGCTTTAAAGGGGAAAACGGGTGAATGCATTGCTGTGGCGTCATTGAATATCGTAGATGATCCATTTTTAGAAGAAGGTCTGCTAAGTTCTAATTTTGACAGTGAAGGGGTTGCCACTGCCAGAAAAGATATTGTGAAAGACGGCAGGCTTATTACCTTGATGCATAACCGCAAAACAGCACAAAAAGATGGTGTGGAATCGACGGGCAATGCCTATAAAGCTTCTTATAAGGGAGCTTTGACGGTGGCTCCAACGAATCTTTACGTCAATCCATCCAATCAAAGCTATGATGAGCTGGTATCTTCGATCTCAGAGGGCATCATCATAACCGAATTATCCGGCCTCCATTCTGGTGCCAATACCGTATCAGGGGATTTTTCCATTGCGGCTAACGGCTATTATGTCAGCGACGGAAAAGTGCAAAACGCCGTTAACCAAATGACGATTGCCGGAAACTTCTATGAGCTGTTAAATAATATTGAAGCCATCGGTTCAGACCTGGAATTTTCGTTGGGCTTCATGGCCACTGGCTACATTGGCTCCCCATCTCTTTTAATCAGGGAGCTGGCTGTGACTATTGAGTAAGTCTGCGAGCGCATCACCAAGTGGTGCGCTTTTTTGAAAAAATTTTCGCAGGAGGAAATTAAATAGGGGGACTATTTATGGGGAAGATTATCGAAGCAAAAATAGGCGACGCAGTGAAAATATTATCCCTTCAAAAGCTGGCATATAGAAGTGAAGCAGAACTTTATGGAGATTTTAATATAGAGCCATTAAAGCAAACCGTCAGCGATGTTGAAAAAGCTTTTGAAGATTATCTAATTTTAAAATACATAGAAGACGGGGAACTAGTTGGTTCCGTTAGAGCATACCAAAAGGATGAAACATGTTATATAGGCAAATTAATGGTGCATCCAGACTTTCAGAATAAAGGTATTGGAAAAGCACTAATGAATGAAATCGAACGTCAGTTTAATGTGGAACGATTTGAATTATTTACCGGCAGCAAAAGCGAGAAAAATATTAGTTTCTATGAAAAGCTCGGTTACGCGGGATATAAGACAGAAAAGCTGGAGAGAGAAGAAACCATATTTATTTTTATGGAGAAGTTAGCGAAAGCAGGCACACCTGCTTCTTAAGATTAAAAAGGAGGCCCCGCCAATGAAAACCCTAGAAACCAGCCGCCTTATTTTGCGCCGCCTTACCCTTGATGATGCAGCCAGGGTAGAAGAATACGCAAGTGATTATGATGTGGCAAAAACGACATTAAATATTCCCCATCCTTATCCTGAAGGGGGAGCAAGGGAGTTTATTACAAGCATCCTGGAAGCAGAGAGAAACGGTAAGATTGCGATTTTCGCTATTACGAGAAAAGAGGATAATGGCTTAATAGGACTCATCAATATTACAGGCACTAATGCAAATAGAAGGGCGGAAATCGGCTATTGGATCGGCAAGCCTTACTGGGGCAAAGGGTATGGTACAGAGGCTGCCAGGGCAATTATTAAGTACGGATTTGAAGAACTGAACCATAACCGGATTTATGCTCTTGCCTTTACGGACAATCCCGGATCATGGAGGATTATGGAGAAATCGGGGATGAAGCATGAAGGGATTTTGCGGCAGCATGCAATAAGAGATGAAAGGCCGGTGGATTTGACCTACTATGCCATTCTGCGTGAGGAATACACCGGGTAAGGGAGCCGCTGTTTGAATCGCACTCCACAATATGTTTCAATAGAAGCAAATCCTTTTTAATCATGGAGGTTCATGTGCGGATCATTGCTTCCCATCCTTTTTTTACAGTCAGAAGGAAGATCGACTGGAATCAGCAGCAATACATTGAACAGGAACTTTTTCTTCACTTATTTGAGGATCATATCCTGTCGCCATCAGAAAAGTTTCTCCTTGATGAAGTTTGGGATATGTCATACAGAAATTCCAGCTGCGAATTTGGTTTCCTGTATCTTCATACCAATCGGGGTGTGTTCTCTTTTCAAGTAAAGTCAGAGCCGAGTCACTTTATAAACCTGTATAGAGATCTTAAAAAGTAAAAGCCGGAATTGTCACGAACAACAATTCCGGCTAAATTATTATGCCTGCTCTGTCAGGCGTACAAGCATATGTGCGAGCTTATGCCTTTCTTCATCATCCCCGACCTTCCATAATTCCTTCAGCAGCTGTTCTTCACGGTTTTTTGGCTCCACATTCTCAGCGAGGTAGCCAGCCACTTTTTCTGCGGTTACAGCAAGCTGTTCCTCATTTAACCCCAGCTTTTTGCCAAGCTCAATTCGTTCCGCCAGATAGCTCTTAAATTCATCGAAGCTGCTTAAGATGTCCTCAGCTCGTTCATTGGACATCTTGTCCATTGCGCTCTTAATATTTTTTGTATCCAGTTCACCATCTTGTTTGATTACATGTTCTTGTTCATTCATTTTTATAGACCTCCCAAAGGATTGTTTTCTTATTAAATATCCTTTCAGAAGGAGAATTAAACTCTTTTAGATTTCACTGGATGGTGTTTCCTGAACAGCTTTCAGTTTCCTGAATTTTACTTTGGATAAAATAACGCCAAGTTCATATAGCCCGATAAGAGGCACCAGGACTAGAATCTGTGAAAATAAATCAGGCGGTGTAATGAGAGCTGATACAACAGCCATGATCAAATAAGCATATTTTCGCATTGAGCTGAGCATGGCTGGGGTGACAATGCCGATTGTTGTCAAAAACAATAACAGCAAAGGCACTTCAAACAGGAAACCAAAAGGAATGGTCGACATCAAAAGAAACGAAAAATACTCCCTGGCCGTGATCATCATCGCAAAATGTGATTCACCTAATAGCATTAAAAACTGATAAATGGCAGGGAATATAATAAAAAATCCGAAGCCAAGCCCGCCGATAAAGCTGAAAAGAATGGCAGGGAAAAACATTAGAGATACTCTGCTTTCTTTTTCCGTTAAAGCAGGTTTTACAAATAGCCAGATCTGATAGGAAATGAAAGGAAGCGAAAGCCCAAGGCTGATGCTTCCTGCAATTCCTGTGTACAGCTTAATGACATCCAGCGGTCCAAGCATAACCAGCTCATGATCGTTTGCCAGCATAGGTATCAGCCGGTTGATGAAAAACAGACATAGGGCAAAGCTGACAATAAAGAAAATCAGAGATCGAATCAGCACTTTTCGCAGGTCTGTTAAATGCTCTATAAGGGTTTGTTCGTCCGTTTTCATTCTAAACCCTCCTGTTAAAGCGGTTTATCCTTCCGATCAGCCGTTTCAATTGAACGTGCTTTTGAATCAGGTTCATCGTCATCACTCATAATTTCTCTGGCTGATTTTTTGAATTCTGATAAGGTCCTTCCAAACGCAGATCCGATTTCCGGAAGTTTTTTTGGCCCAAAGATAATTAAGGTTATAACCAGGATGATAATCAATCCGGGTATCCCGATATTTGAAAGCCCCATGGAGTTCACTCCTTCTTGAAAAATTTATTAAAAGGTAAGTTAGTATTAGCTTGAACTTCGAGAACTGTCCAGCTCCAGCGCCTACCCCCTCGAGGTCACAAGCCAATCCTCCCAAAAAGGCAAAGAACGCCTTTCCGTGAGGCTCGTCTTGTGCTTGTCGGGGGTGAGCAAGGCGCTTGCGCTTTTCTTATGCAAGCAAGCCGCCTTCTTTGCTGTATTTGATGATTCCTTCAGCAGCACGGTAGGCGAGTGCCCCAACAGTTCCTGTCGGATTATATCCTCCATTGTGAGGGAAAGCGGAAGCACCAACGACAAAGACATTCTCTGCATCCCACATTTGGAGATAGTTATTTACGGCTGATGTTTCAGGCTCAGCCCCCATGATGACACCGCCTGTATTGTGTGTCGTCTGGTAAGGGACGATATCGTAATGCTCCAGCTGCTGCCTGTCGTTAATTTTTGATGGTCCCATTTCCTTCATGATGTTGTCTGTGATTTTTCCAATATAGTTATAAAGATTCTTATCCTGTTCCGTGAAATCGTATGTCATACGAAGCAGCGGAAGCCCGTAAGCATCTTTATAAGAAGGATCCAGATCCATATAATTGTGCTGAACAGGCATGGATGCTCCCTGGGTGCCAATGCTTAAAGCCCGTGTGAAATACTTGATGGAATTCTCCTTAAACTTGCTGCCCCATTTCGGTGTATCAGTCGGAACCATATTATATTGAATTGGACGGTATCCTGACTGGTTGATAGATATGGAGCCGCCATGAATAAATCCAAGATCCGAGTGGTCAAAATTGTCTCCATTGTAATCATCCACAGTTGCACCGAGGGCACCGGCACCCATGAAGGTGTTAAATTGTTCTTCATCAAAAAAGCCCGCTGACCCGGGAAGGATCTGATAGCAATAGTTCTTCCCGATCACCCCTGATCCTGTATCAGGATTGTATGGGCGCCCCAGTTTGGATGTCAGCAGCAGGCGTGTGTTATTCATGACATAGCTGGTCACAATAACCATTTCGGCCGGCTGAATGAATTCTTCTTTTGTCTGGACATCCACATAGCGTACACCGGTTGCTTTTTTGCCGTCGTGAATAATTTCCGTTACATTCGCAAAGTTGCGGATATCCACATTTCCCGTTTCTTTGGCAAACGGAATAACGGCCACAGTCGGATCAGCTTTTGCTCCATATTCACAGCCGAAGCGTTCGCAAAACGCACAATACTGGCATGGAGCCATCTTGGCGCCATATTGGTTTTCATAAGCCTCGCTCATATTGCCGGATGGCATTTGGTAAGGTTTCATCCCCAATGATTTCGCGGCCTTTTTAAATCTTGCTGTAATAGGTGTTTCCTTCATTGGAGGATTTGGGAACGGCTCTGCTCTTTTTGGCCCAAGCTCACCTTCTTCTCCGCCAATTCCTGCCGCCTTTTCAAATTCGTAGAAATAAGGCTCCAATTCATCGTATGTAATGCCCCAATCCTGAACTTGAAGACCTTTGATCTTGGCTTCGCCATATTTTTTAACTGTCTGTGACTTGATTTCAAAATCATAAGGCAGAAAGCGGAAAGTATGCCCATTCCAGTGAACACCGGACCCGCCTAAGCCTTCGCCCAGCAAAAAGGACCCAAGCTGGCGCATCGGAAGGGCACGTTCCTTCCCTTGATTGCGGAACGTAATCGTTTCTTTAGAAAGATCCTGCATTAATTCATAGCGGATTCCATAGCGCAGTTCATCATGGACCACATAGTAGTCCTTGACGCCGCGCTCTTTTCCACGCTCCAGGCCGACAACTTTTAATCCCTGTTTCCCAAGTTCAGCCGCAATGATTCCGCCGGCCCATCCGACTCCTACAATGACTGCATCAGTTTTTGGCAATGTTTTCGCCATTTTTACCACTTCCTTAAAAGATAGTACTATTTCGTATATGAATGGAGGCTGTTGGGTTTAATTTTCACAAATTTTTCAGACTCAATTTGATTGATATAGCTCATTTGATGGCCAGGAAAGTCTTTCATTTTCCAGCCTTCCATATTTTTGTTTCCGGCATAGGCAGGATCTGCATATACACCTTCAATGGTGGCGGCCCGGAGAATATTAAAGAACGTCCTTGAAGTAACACCCCGGAGCTTCACTTTATCCTCTTCAAAGGCTGTAAGAATTTCATCCTGCTGTTCGCCCTCCAGTTCAGCAAATGGCTTCTTGAACTTTTCATTGCTGTAGGTCTGCAGGGCAGCAAGTCCGACATCAAATACTTCATGCCGTTTTAAAGGGGACTGGTAGCCCTGAAAGTTCGACCCTGGAAAGAATGGACCCTGCATATATTCCCTTGTATTATTGCCCCATGAGCCCGCAAGCTGATGGTCGATAAAAAATGGAACATCCAAATCATTGGCACCAGGGCCATTTTCATCCTTTGGATAAATTCTCTCAACGGCAGCCTGCAGGATTCCGAATGTCTCGGGGTTTGTGAAATATAAAGGCGACTGCTGATAGGCAACCTGATCATGCCTGTTTGTATGGGCATTCTCTTTCGTTGCTGTACCGTCTTTGTTCATGTTTGCACCAATTAAGCCGCCAAGAATACCGCCTCCTACTAAACCTCCGGCAACTAACCCGGAATTGCGGATGAATCTCCTCCGGGACATGGTTGATTCTTGTTTTTGTTCATGTTCAGACATTTATATGGAAACCTCCTTTTATTTGCCATTATGGAGAAAAATATACTTGTCTAAACAGTTCGATGGGATTATTTTTTGGCTTGTGAAAAGAAGAGAGGAGATAAGGGGGTTTTTATGGCATTAAAAAAGATGCAAACCGATTGGTCTGCACCTTTTTTAAGTCCGAATGACGGGCAACCTGGAGATTACGATTTGCATAGGGCCGAACCGATTTTAAATATATCGGTTATAGACGAGAGTGCCTTTCGAACGCTCTGCAAACCCTCCCTGGTTTCTTGCAATGCCAATGACGAACCTTGAAGTCGCTGTTACGCTTTTCATCGTCAACCAGTCCCTTCCGTTTTGTTATTGGCCTTGCATTATTTGTTTACCCCGTGAACTTGTCTTAAAACCTGTTTATCTAAAAAATTGGAGTTTTTTTCTTTAATAGATAAAATGAAAGAAAGGAAGTGAAACACGATGAAAACGAAGAAAGAAATCCGTGAGTACATATGGAATTTTCTTGAGGAGAACAAGCTTGGCCGCTTTCCGTTTCCTTTATCGAATAGAATTCCCAATTTCAAAGGAGCTGAAAAAGCGGCTGCATTTGTTTTTACTATGCCTGAGTATAAAGAGGCTAAAGTCATTAAGGTAAATCCTGATTCTCCGCAGCTGCCGGTCCGCAGCCAAATTTTGAAAGATGGAAAGACATTGCTGGTTCCCACTCCACGGCTTAAAGCAGGCTTTATTATGGTAAAGCCGGAATGGGTACCTGCAGGGGAGGAGCGAAAAGCAGCGAGCCTTAAGCATATCCACTCATACGGAAAAGAAGTTCCCCTTACAGAATTGCCGAAAATTGATTTGTTTTTTGCCGGATCTGTGGGGCTTCACCGGGATGGCCGGCGGGTCGGAAAAGGGGAGGGCTATGCTGACCGGGAGTATGCGATAATTAGAGAATTGGGGAATCCTGAAATCCCCGTGATTGGAACAGTTAACAGCGCCCAGGTGACAGACGCAGATATCCCGAGGGATCCATATGATCTGACTGTCGACTGGATTGCCACTGAAAAGGAACTGATCAAAACCAACACGCCATATCCAAAACCAAACGGGATTCAATGGGATCTTGTAACGGAGAAGGAAATGGAAGAGATGCCGGTTTTGCGTGAAATATGGGAGATCACAAAAGGAAAAGCAGCCAAGTAATTGACTGCCTTTTAAGCTTTAACTTCGTCCATTTTCTTTAAAACATCATCAATCTTTGCGTGATTTTCAGGGGATTCATCAATATGATTCCATAAAATTTTGCCCTGAGGCGAGAAAAGCCATGTCCCGCCCTGAATGTAGACATCCTGAGTTTTCATGGATCTCATGACAAACTCCTTTTGTTTTTCATCCTTAGGGATAAAGCCGCCGACTTTTCCTGTAATAAACCCAAGTGCTGCTTTTGAAAGAAGCTTCCACTTTGGCATGGTTTTATGTCCCATTCCTCTATAAGCTTCCCTGGAAGGGTCTCCGAGGATCGGAAAAGGGAACGGACCGAATTGCTCAAGGAATTGACTGATAAAGGTTCCTTTCGAAGGAGCAATGACAATGACTTGAAATCCTTTAGCTTCTACTTCATTTATGCGCTCGCGCAACTGCGCAAGATATTCCCGGCAGACCGGTCAGCCAAGATGGCGGACAAAGACAGCCATTGTGTACTGGCTGCTGATAGCCTGTTCAAGCGTAATATTTTTATCAGGATTTTGGGTTTCTAAAATATATTTCATGAATATCCCGCCTTTCGGATTTACATCTGATCATACCTAATTCTTTTGAAGGAATAAAGAATTGCGGCTTGCACATAAAAAAACAGGAGTTCGCACTCCTGTTTAGTCCCGGCTCCCCAATATCCCAAAAATGCGAAGGATATTAATGAACAGGTTGATAAAATCAAGGTATAGGTTAAGAGCCATCAAAGGCACTTCTTCCGGTGACACTCCATACTGCTTCATGCGGTTGAAGTCGAATAGCACATATCCGCTGAACACGAGCACTCCGATGAAGGAGAACGCGAGCATCGCATTAGAGCTTAATGGCCAGATGAGGCTGAAAATTCCAATCGCAATAAGAGCGAGCAATGCCGCCATCAGCATGCCGCCAAGGAAAGATAAGTCCCGCTTCGTTGTTGAAGCATATACGGCTAAGCCTGTGAACACGACCGTTGTCGTCGCAAGTGCTGTTAAAACAGGGTTAGGTCCAATAGCAGCCAGGTAGTGGGCAACAATCGGGTAGGTCGTCATCCCTGAAATAAATGTAAATACATAAAGGAATGTATACCCAATAGCTTTTTTGCGGCGGAGCAGGAAAGCGAAAAGCAGCATTCCGAGCTCAAGAAGCATCAGCGGCAAAAACAGGGCTGGAGGGATGAAAACACCAGCCATCGTTCCAATAAAAGCAATCCCCAATGATAAGGCAAACGCCCGTAAAACAGAAGGCAAATAACTGTTATTTGCGGTATGCTGTACATACATTTCTTCATTTCTCCTCTTTAATCATTTGTATATGTATATACGACTGAGCTATTATTTAAGTTTCATAAATTATTTATTTTTTAAAAGGTCTCTTATTTCAGTTAAAAGCTCCACATTTTTATCCACAGCTGGTGCCGGTGCTGCCTCTTCTTTCTTTTTGAAACGATTGTTAATAATCCTGATAAAGACGAAAATGGAAAATGCCACGATGAAGAAATCCACCACATTCTGTATGAATAAACCATATTTGACCTCGGCGCTGCCGACTTTTATCATCAGATCGCTAAAGTCCACTCCGCCCATCAGCAATCCGACAAGCGGCATAATAATATCATCTACAAGGGAAGATACAATCTTTCCGAAGGCAGCTCCGATTACAACCCCAACTGCCAAATCCAGGACATTTCCCTTTAGGGCGAATTTTTTAAACTCATTCCACATAACAAGTCACCTTTCTTTGAAAAATTACCGTTATTATACTATGAAGAATGTTTGAAAACCAGATAGAGAAAGCACCTATTGACAGAAACAGGCTTTTTCTCTATAGTAACTATGACAATTATATTTCTATTATTCCCGTGTGAGCGGGAGAGGTTCATAGCTTCACCCTCTATAAAAAACTATGGCTTTGATTATAATAATCAACCATATCCATGAGAGGATATGGTTTTATTTTTCAAGCTGTACTTTTCGGGCCTCTCTTTAGGATCAGCGGGATCATATAAAGGGAGGCTATTTTTATGTCAGGAAGAAAAGATGAGGAATTAACGGATATTACATTATTGGGAAATCAGGGTACTAACTATCTTTTTGAATATTCGCCTGAGATTCTGGAGGCTTTTGATAATAAGCATCCAAACCGCGATTATTTTGTTAAGTTTAATTGTCCTGAGTTTACGAGCCTTTGTCCGAAAACAGGCCAGCCGGATTTTGCGACCATCTATATCAGCTATATTCCGGATCAAAAGATGGTAGAGAGCAAGTCGTTAAAGCTATATCTTTTCAGCTTCAGAAATCATGGCGATTTCCATGAGGATTGCATGAACATCATTATGAATGATCTTATCGAATTAATGGATCCCCGCTATATTGAGGTTTGGGGCAAGTTCACTCCGCGTGGAGGAATCTCCATCGATCCTTATTGCAACTACGGAAAGCCGGGGACGAAATATGAAAAAATGGCAGATTACCGCTTGATGAACCATGATCTATATCCGGAGACAATTGACAATCGCTAAGACCCTTGCTTAAACTGCAATTTTAAAATAATATCAAAAAAGGCAGAGCAATCTGCTTTTTTTGTTGCAGAAAATATACATAAGTGGGATTATATTTAGGGAATATTCTGTATTTTAATAGAGCAGTACAATAATAAAGCTCTGAAAGGGGACATAATGAAGAAAAGCATACATAAAAAAGATCCTCGCTTTAAGATTGCAGAGAAAGAAGCGTGGATTGGCATTGGTCTCGTACTCTTTAATTTTATTTGGTGGTATGGGTTTGCCTATGGGCTGGGGTCCGAACCTGCCGATGAGTATACATTCATCATGGGGCTGCCTGCCTGGTTTTTCTGGAGCTGTGTAGCCGGATTTGTTGTCATGGTGATACTGGTATCAGCAGCTGTAAAATTCCTGTTTAAGGAAGTTCCGTTCGAAGAAAACGGGGAAGGGGGAGAATCCGAATGAACTGGCAGGTCATTGCTCCTCTTATCTTCTTTTTAATCATTATTTTTCTGGTGGGTTTATGGTCCAGCAGGAAGATTGATACGAGCAGTTCGTTTCTGCAGGATTATTTTCTTGGAGGAAGGCAGCTGGGCGGTTTTATTCTGGCCATGACCATGATTGCCACCTACGGAAGTGCCAGCAGTTTCATTGGGGGTCCTGGTGTTGCATACACACAGGGGCTTGGCTGGGTACTGCTTGCCATGTCACAGGTTGTTACTGGTTATTTCGTCCTCATGGTTCTGGGGAAAAAATTTGCAATTACAGCAAGAAAGTATAATGCTGTAACACTCATCGATTTTCTGAAAGAAAGATATAACAGCAAATGGGTTGTCTGGCTATCCTCTCTCAGCATCATTATTTTCCTGTTTTCCGCCATGGCTGCCCAATGGGTTGGCGGAGCAAGATTAATTGAATCACTGACAGGATTAAGCTATTTATCGGCTTTGTTTATTTTCGCAGCTTCTGTCATGGTCTATGTTGTCATAGGCGGTTTCCGGGCTGTTGCCGTAACGGATGCCGTCCAGGGCGGGATAATGTTTATCGGAACCATGATCCTTCTGGTTGCTGTTATTGTGGCAGGTGGAGGAATACCGAATATTGTCAGCGATCTGTCTTCAGAAAACCCGAATCTAATTACACCGTTTGGCTTTGATGGCGGATTGACCCCTTTATATGTATCCTCATTCTGGATTCTGGTTGGAGTTGGGGTTGTAGGTCTTCCTCAGGTTGCAGTAAGGGCCATGTCTTATAAAAATGCCAGAGCCATGCATAGGGCCATTATCATCGGAACAATCGTGGTCGGCTTTATCATGCTTGGCATGCATTTAATTGGCGTGTTTGCCCGGCCGATTCTTCCCGGAATTGAGGTGGGGGATAAAGTTATGCCGATGATTGCCATGGAAGTCCTTCCACCATGGCTTGCGGGAATTGTGCTGGCTGCACCGATGGCTGCCATTATGTCAACCGTGGATTCCCTGCTCCTTCTGGTCAGCTCGGCGATTGTTAAAGATGTGTATATTAATTACATTAAACCTGATGCTGAAGAAAGCACGGTTAAGAAAATGAGTTTTGCAGTCACAGCCCTGCTGGGGGTTCTGGTATGCATCATGGCGCTCAGTCCGCCCGATTTGCTGATCTGGCTGAATCTCTTTTCTTTTGGAGGACTGGAAGCAGCATTCATATGGCCTGTTGTGCTGGGCCTTTATTGGGCGAAGGGAAATAAATATGGTGCAGTGGCCTCCATGATAACCGGAACGGCTTCCTATATTTTATTCCATACTTTTTATCCCAATGCTTTAGGCATGAATACAGTCGTATTGCCTATTGCTTTATCACTGGCCGCATATATAGCGGTAAGTCTATTTACCGAAAAAACAGCACCTGCGGCAGCAGAAATTTAACCAAAAGGCCCCGGAGAGGTATTCCGGGGCCTTTCGTATTAACCGGCAAAGTGCCTATAGATCAGGCCCTCGTCACTATAATCAAACGTTTGATTGAAGCAGGAGAAGAGTCATATATTAAGGATAAGGGAGGAAACATGGGTTTTTGTAAAAAAATGAGCATATTGATAGGTTTGTAGAAACGATCCCTATTTGTTACACTTAATTAGTTGAAACGTAATTGTAACATTTGACTTAAAATGGAAATGTTTTTTAACATTAGGGAGACTATAATGAAAAATTTTATAAATATGATCATGATTGCCATGCTGTCATCCGTTATAGCAGGCTGTTCAAGTGAAATAAATGCATCTTTAAATACAGAAGAAATAAAACTGGAAAAAGAAGATAAAGTGGAAGCAGAAGATAATATATCAGTACAAGAGGCTGGTAAAGATAAAAAAGATACGGTTTGGCTTGAACGCAAGTCACTATTCCAGATTGACGCAGCAGACGGGATCATGAAATATACGGTTTACCTTTTTTCGGAAGACGAAAGAAGAACCATTCTGGAAGAGGACAGTGCGAAAGGAAAGAAAGGCGATTCCTATTTTACAGGACATTATTCAGTATACCTGGCTTTGAAGGGGTCAAAAGAAGCGTATAAACAAGCAGCTCTAAATGACAGTTCTGAAATGTCCTTTAATCCTTCAAAGGAACAGGTTTACACCCAGAAAATGAGGAATAAAACCATCATCTCGATCTTTCAGTCCAAGGGGGAAAACTTAGTCAAGGGCCAGCTGCTGGCGATTAAGGACGGAGAAGTGCAAAGAATAAGTACGGAAAAAGACATGACCACTACCTCCAAAGCGAAAATAAAAACTATTAATCAAAAATATCTTCAAACTGCCCAAAAAAAGAGTGACGGATGGGTTATTTCAACATGGCTTTTTAATGAGGAAGCCCATTCAATGAGCCTGCACGACCAAATCGAGCTTTCAGAAGAAGATCATTCTGATATCGACTGGATGAATCTGTGGCTGAAAAAGGAAGCCCTTTACTATCCATTTAAAAACCTGGCACTCAGTGGGGATGCCATTGAGAAAGCAAAACAGGGAATCCCCCTCGGAAGTCCATTTCCGATTGGCACAAACATATCTGAAATTAAAAAGTCAGATCCAAACTTTGTTGAAGAGGGGTTTGAAGGTGGAAGCCCTTTTGTGATGTACCCTGAAATTACCTATTATTATGAACGGGAAACGGGGAACGTAACAGCTATTTCCATTCCTGGACAGCGGGTGAGAACGTCAATGGACGAGATTACTGCCATGTTTGGCACTCCAGCGGAGGTTAGGGAAGAGAAGCTGTCAGGTGAAACCATCTCCACCTACCCGGCAGATAAATATTCCATCGATATGATTTCTGATTTAGAAGGAAACGTTAGTGAAATCGTATTAAGAAAAACAAAAAATCATGCGGGTCAATGACCGCATGATTTTTTATAGAATAAGAAAACATTAGACTTTGAACATCGAGAACTGTCTAGCTCCGGCGCCTACCCCCTCGAGGTCACAAGCTTGTCTTGTTTCGGCTCCTAGGGACTCGGGATCATAAGCCGTTTCCTTTCAGAAGGAAAAACGCCTTCTTACAGGAACCGTCTTATGCCTGTCGTCCCTGGGCAGTCGCCTTCACATTTCGAGCAATCCTCCCCAAAAGGCAAAGAACGCCTTTCCGGGAGGACCGTCTTGTGCTTGAGGCCCACAGGACAGGGAAGGCTTCGTCAGCAAAACATCGCACGACCGAAAGCGACAGCTTTTGGGAGGATGTGGGTCATGCAGACGTTGCCACAGGACGTGGCGTTCTTAGTCTGCGTTCCTTCGTGGGCAAGGCGCCTCCGCTTTAAAATGCCCAATCACCTTTTCTGAATACAGGTTCAGCGCTGCCGTCTTCAGTGATTCCGTCGATATCCATTTCAGCGGAACCGATCATGAAATCAACATGTGTTAAGCTTTCGTTCAAGCCGTTTTCACCCAGTTCTTCACTGGACATTTTCTTGCCGCCTTCAATACAGAATGCATACGCACTGCCGATGGCAAGGTGGTTTGAAGCGTTTTCATCAAATAAAGTATTATAGAAAAGCAGATTGGACTTGGAAATTGGCGAGTTGAAAGGAACCAGTGCCACTTCACCAAGATAGTGGGAGCCTTCATCTGTCTCAACCAGCTGCTTGAGGATTTCTTCTCCTTCTTCAGCTTTCACATCTACAATCCGGCCGTTTTCAAATGTCAGGCTGAAGTTATCGATGATGTTTCCGCCATAGCTTAACGGCTTTGTGCTGGAAACTGTACCGTTCACACCTGTCTTGTATGGTACTGTGAACACTTCTTCAGTCGGCATGTTTGCCATGAATTCGTGTCCCTGTTCATTCACACTGCCTGCCCCGACCCATAAATGGCCTTTTGGAAGCTCGATTGTCAGGTCTGTGCCTGGAGCTTTATAATGAAGCTTCTGATAACGCTTGCTGTTTAAATAATCCACTTTTTCATGAAGTGTTTCGTCATGCTTTTTCCAAGCTTCAACCGGGTTATCCAAGTCAGCGCGAGTGGCTTTGAAAATAGCGTCCCAAAGCATTTCCACTCTGGATTCCTCCGGAGCTTCAGGAAATACCATGTTTGCCCATGCCTGAGATGGAGCTGCGATAACTGTCCAGCTCACTTTATCAGACTGGATGAATTTGCGGTATTTTGCAAGCGCCTGTCCGGCTGCTTTCTGGAAACTTGCGATTCGCTCTGATTTCACGCCTTTCAGCAAATCAGGGCTTGCGGAAACGATTGACATGAATGCCGCACCCTTTTCAGCTAAATCTTCGACTTCCTTCGCACGCCATTCCGGGTATTCCGAGAAAGACTCATCCGGTGCCAAATCGTACTTTGTCCGTGTGACCGCATCATCGCTCCAGTTCACAACAACGTTATGAGCTCCTGCTTCATATGCCTTTTTCACAATAGTGCGAACTAGTTCAGCTGAATCAAGTGTTGTGTTAATAACCAGCGTCTGCCCCTTTTGTACATTTACGCCGACCTTCACTGCAAGCTCTGCGTATTTCTCTAAATTCGTTTGAAATTGACTCATTATGTATTCTCCTTTTGTCAGAATCTTCATTTTCATTGTAGCTGTTCTGTCCGGAAAAAGAAACCTATTGAACTGAAAATCATGTTGCAGAACTTCCGGGCTCCATCTCCGGGCGGAGACATAATTAAAAAGGAATCTTAAACAGATTCCTTTTTTGCATGAAATGCTTTATTCCCCTCAGGCAAAGCAAACATCAGCCAATATAAAAACGCACTTATAACAGCCAGCAGCGCCAGTATAAAGAATGTCCAGTCATAACCGATCCAGACTGTAAGCGGTATAGAGATAGGTGCAATGGTTTTTCCGACTGTAAATCGAAGGGAGGCAGCTGCAAAGTACTGACCTCGCATATGATCGGGAGCAATCTTTGATACAAAACTCTGCTGGAGGCCAGCTGTCATTAATTCTCCCATAGTGAAAACGGCCATTGCCAGAATTAATCCCCATATCCATTGAGTTTGTCCAAACATGATGATGGCTGCCGCATACGTAAGAGATGATAAGATAAAGACATTCCTTTCCTTGTACTTTATCATCATTTTGGTGACAGCCACGGTAAATAAGGCGACAAGGAAGCCATTCTCGGACAGCAGAATGCCAAAAGCCTGTTCCCCATGAACGGTAAAGGACCAGTCCATCCATTTAAAAAGCTGCTGGTTATGAATCACTTCGTTTGTATAGACAGGTATTAACAGATCAAGCTGCATAAAAGTCTGTGCAGCCAAAACACCTGCTAGGATAAAAAGGAGAAAGGTCCTGTCCCTGAAGATAATGCCATAATCTTTGGTCTGCTTTATTAAAACATGATGCCATTTACTGTTTTCACTTGATCCATGTATCTGCGGGGGTAAAGTTTCCCTTGTCCATCGGAAAAGGATGAAAGCTAACAGAATACAGATAATGCCTGCGGCCATAAGAAGCTGAAAACGGTAATGGACATAGAAAATGGCTCCTAAAATGGGACCCGCCACAACCGCAATATTAATAGAAGTGTAAAAAATAGCAAATACCTGGCTTCTGTCTTTTTCCTTCACCACATCGGCAACCATTGCCTGACTTGCCGGCCAATAAAATGAGCCAAATATTCCCACAAAAGCAAAGCAGATAAAACCAAGCACGGGAGAATCCAGCCAGGGTGAACTGGCAAATCCAAAAATCATAAATGAAAGTCCCTGACCGAAAGCAGAAAGAACCATCATTTTTTTGCGGCCAAAGCGGTCAGCTGTATAACCGCCCATTAAGTTGGCAAGCACGGAGAATACCTGAGAAAAAATGAGCAATAAACCAGCCTTGTCTTTTCCGAATTCATCCGCGAAATAAATCGTTAAAAACGGGAAGAACATCCAGAATGTAATATTCATAAGCGCTTCCCCAAATAATCTTACTTTTAGATTCTTATCCCAATCTTTTAATTTCATGCTGCGTCCCCATCTTCAACCTCAGAATAACGCTATCATACTACCAAATTTAGAAGGAACACAAGAAGACTTTTTGTTCAAAAAAGCCAAACCTTGATTAAGGTTTGGCTTTTCATATCAATAGACAAAAAACATCAAAACAGTGGTAACAATGCCCACCCATATGGCCAGCAATGCACAGTAGCCCATAATATGACGAATATGAAGGCCGACTACACTTAAAATAGGAAGTGCCCAGAAAGGCTGGATCAGGTTCGTCCAGGCATCTCCCCAGCCTACAGCCATAGCGGTAATGGCGGGATCCACACCCAGCTGCAGCCCGGCAGGAACTTGAAGCGGCCCCTGCAAAGCCCACTGCCCGCCCCCTGAAGGGGCAAGAATATTGACGATTCCAGCTGCCCAATAGGTGAAAATATCAAAGGTATCTTTACTTGCTATGGACGCCATTCCATTGATTATAGACTCTGCTAACCCGGAGCTGCCAAGAACGGCGATGATTCCGGCGTAAAACGGAAATTGCAGAATGATAGGGGATATGGCAGAACCCGCTTCTTTAAAGGCATTTGCGTACTGTACAAGCGATTTGTGAAGGATGAGCCCCAGGGATAGAAAGGTAATATTGATAATATTCAAGTCAAGGTCACGCCCGTTTATGAACTCGAAAATGACATAGATTAAACCGATTAATCCGGTAACGATGCCGAGAAAAGGTGTTCTTTCAAGCTTTCCGGCGGGCGTTTCTAAAATTTCCTGCTGCTCAGCTTCCTGCTTGGATGTTTTAAGGGGTACGTAGGATATAATGTCTTTTTTGGGTGCCATCAGCACGATGAAAATCGGCATTGTAACAATAAGGGCAATTAATATTGCGATTGTTCCGGGATGAAAGATCGTCTCTGAAGTTGGAATCACCCCAGCAATATCCTCCAGAAAGTGACCCTTTGTCGCAACAGTCAAACCAATTGAACTTGACAAGCCGGCTGTATATAGAGCAGTTGGTGCATAGGCTGCAGCCACTAATAGAGGGAAGTGTGCGTTCTGATTTCTTTTTCCGACTTCACGGGCAATAATGGCGCCAACGACAACAGCAAGGCCCCAGTTAATATAATAAGCAGCAGAAGAAACAAGAAAAGTCAGTACGTAGGCCTGATTGGCTGTCTTCGCTTTGGAGGAAAGCTTTTCAAGTATACGCTGTACAGAAGGAACAGAAGTAAGCGCCATGCCTGTCATCAAGAGAAGCACCATTTGCATGGTAAAAGCAAGGTATACCCAGAAGCCGTCACCAAATGATTTAAACAGCTGGGCAGGTTCAGAAGGCTTCATGAAAAATCCGGCTATGAATACAAACAGAGTCATTAGTACAGCAATGACAAAGGCGTCAGGGAGATACCTTTCCACAAGCTTGGAGAAACGGTCTGCCATTCTGGTTAACATCCTGTCACTCTCCTTTCAGTATTAGTACATGCTGTGGAGAGGACAAGCTGTGTATGCCAGTTCATATAGAAAAGCCCCGGCAGCAGCCAGGGCTATACATTAATCTTTATCATCCATTGCGGCCTTCAGCAAATCACCAAGGCTTGTTCCAAAGGACTCTTCCTTCTGGGTATATTTCTGAACAAGTTTTCGTTCTTCGCGTTTGTTGACGGCTTTCTTTTTGTCCTGGGCTTTCTCCACTACATTGCATGGACGGCACTGGAAGTAGGCGCCTGCCTTGCCCTGGTGGATCTCCATTTTTTTGCGGCACTGAGGGCAGCGGCGGTTTGAAAGCTTTGGATCCTTGCGCTTTCGGAAACTGCAATCAAGGTTGGAGCAGACAAGTATTTTTCCGTCCTTTGTATTCCTTTCTTTCAGGAAGGAATCGCATTCCGGACATTTTGAACCCGTGAGATTATGGGCACGGTACGATTTGTCGCTCTTTTTAATTTCAGAAACCAGAGATTGAGTCTGCTTGCGGATGTTCTGCAGAAACTCTTTTGGATCTGCTTTTCCGCGTGCGATTTTCTCAAGCTCCTGCTCCCATTTGGCTGTCAGTTCCGGTGATTTCAAATCTTCATTCACCAGGTCCATCAGCTGTTTGCCCTTTTTAGTCGGAAACAGGCGTCCATTTTGCCTTTCAAGGGCTTCAGTCTCAAGAAGCCGTTCAATGATTTCCGCTCTTGTCGCAGGTGTTCCCAGGCTGTATTTTTCCATCTGGGTCAAAATGTCAGCTTCTGAATAGCGAAGAGGCGGTTCAGTGAGCTTCGCAGCGGATTCGGCATTTTGCAGTGTAAAGCTCTGTCCTTTCGAAATATTCTTCAGGCTCTGTTTTCCTGTTTCTTCTTCAGTATTCCGTTCCACCTTGCGATAACCGAGGTCGATAACGGCCGTTTCCCTCGCTGTGAATGTCTCACCATTAACATCGATAGCAGCATGAATGGTTTCATACTTATAAGGGTTATGGAAAATGGCGAGAAATCTGCGCAGAATCATTTCGTACAGCTTACGCTCATCAGGTGACAAATCACCGAGATGCACACGTTCTTCAGTCGGAATAATCGCATGGTGATCGGTTACCTTTTCATTATTAAAAACTCTTTTTGCGAGCACCCTGCCCTGATTCGCAAGGATTGGCTTCACTTCATCCTTATAGGAAGCAGCGATTCCATGAAGGCGATCCATCATGGTTGCTTCCATATCCTTTGTCAAATAGCGTGAATCTGTCCGAGGATAGGTGACAAGCTTATGCTGCTCATAAAGCTTCTGCAGCACATTCGACGTTTTCTTGGCAGAGAAGCCAAAACGTTTATTCGCATCACGCTGCAGCTCCGTCAAATCATAAGGAAGCGGCTGCGGCTCTGTTTTTTCCTTCCGGTTAATGGACTGGATAACCGCCTTTTGCCCCTTTACTTTGGAAAGGACTCCATCAGCTGTTTCTCTAGCGAAAATGCGCTTTTCACCATTTTTCTCCCAGTCAGCCTGCAGGGGGCCAATGTGGGCGCGAATCGTCCAGTACTCTTTTGGAACAAATTGCTGAATCACTTTTTCCCTTTCCATAACGAGCGCCAGAGTCGGTGTCTGCACCCGGCCTGCGGATAGGGGATCCTTGTATTTAGTCGTCAGAGCCCTTGTGACATTCAGCCCGATGAGCCAATCCGCTTCTGCCCGGCACACAGCGGATTCATAAAGATCTTCAAATTGTTTTCCGGGTTTAAGGTTTTGAAAACCGTCACGGATAGCACGGTCCGTTACAGAGGATATCCATAAGCGCTTGATTGTCTTGCGCCAGCGGATTTTCTCTAATATCCAGCGAGCGACAAGCTCCCCTTCACGGCCTGCATCTGTCGCAATGATTATTTCCTTAACATCCTTCCGCTTTGCAAGGTTTTCAATGGATTTATACTGGTGACTGGTCTGCTTCATCACCTTCAGGCCCATTTGGTCAGGAATAATCGGCAGATCCTCCAGGTTCCAGTTTTTATATTTGCTGTCATAATGCTCCGGCATCTTTAATTCGATTAAGTGGCCAAGAGCCCAAGTGACGATATATTTATCGCCTTCCATGTAACTTTTATGAGATTGCCGGCATCCCAGCACCCTTGCGATTTCACGGGCAACACTGGGCTTTTCAGCAAGAACAAGTGATTTCATAATGACTCCTTTCAAATCCATTCAATTCCTTTTGTATCCTAACTAAGTATAGCGGAAAATCATTTATATTTGTAATGGAAGAGGTTATTGTGGACAAAATGATATAGCTGCCATCTAAGCTGTATCGCTTTTCAATAGTCCTGATTCATTCTACAATGAACTTAACAGTTTGTTTACAATTAGAAAGACAAGGTGAAAATAATGAATCAAAAGAATCAGCGCTTACTTGATTACATTCAGGAAAACTCGATAAACATTACAGACATGTGGCTGTCCTTAAGGGAGAAACAAAAGGGCTCCATTTATTCTGCGGATGCAGACCCAGCTTATGAACAGCTCCTGAGAGAACAGAATGCTTTTACCAACCGTACCGTTTCATCCGCTTTACTTGATGACGAAGCAGTGTTTATTGAAAATATGGAGGAGTGGGCCAGGACTGTGGCTGAAAGCAGAGTGGACACGAGCACTCCCATTTTTCAAGTGCTTGGTGCTTTAAGCACCGTAAGAGAAACCTATTGGCATTTTGTTGAAAAATTCATTAAGGAAAACCAGTCAGAAGTAACAACAGATGATGTATTAATATGGAGCAAGACCATTAATAGGGCTTTCGATAAACTGATCAACAAATTTTCGGAAAAGTATTATGAGCTGACCACAAGAAGGCTTGTTGCCCAGCAAAGTCTGATCAATGAACTTGGCACTCCAGTCATTCCTGTTAAAGATGACACAGCTGTTCTGCCGCTTATCGGCGATATTGACACCGAGCGTGCGCAAATCCTGCTGGAGGAAATTCCGAAAAAATGTGCAAAAGAAAATATTGAGCATTTATTTATTGATTTATCTGGTGTAGCCATTATCGATACGATGGTTGCCCATCAAATATTTTCTTTAACGACAGCTCTCAAGCTATTAGGGGTCAAATCCACCATTTCCGGCATCAGCCCTGAGGTTGCCCAGACTTCCATTCAGCTCGGCCTGGATTTCACGGGTATTGAAACATATGGAAAACTAAAACATGCTTTAAGAAGACAAGGTGAAAACTTAAGATAGAAAGAAGAACGAAAAGCCGGCAGAACTGCCGGCTATTTATATGGATATAATAAAATACGCTTTACTGTGTTACCATTCTAACAATCTAACTTGTTAAATAGTGGGAATTTATTGTTGACATCCCTCCAATAGGAACATAAAATTAATTATATTCAGAAAATATAACAAAAATAGGCTGTGATAAAGATGAGACATCTGACAACAGATAGTGCAAATAATCTTCTAAAAAAGGCTGTATTTCAAACCTGTGTTTGAGATACAGCCTTTTCTTTATCTCGCTAATGTACCGGGGAGGATATAAAATGGAAAAATTGACAGAATCGATGATGACTTTAACTCACGGGGAGGAGAACAGGGTGGTTACTTTAAATGGAAATACTCTTACTTTGTCTGAAGTCAAACGAGTTCTTTTTGAAGGAGTAAAGGCTGCGGCATCAGAAGAAAGCATGCTTCGTGTAAAAAACAGCCATGAAGCCGTAAAGAGAATTGTAAGTGAAGAAAAAGTCATATACGGAATAAATACTGGTTTTGGAAAATTCAGCGATGTAAGAATTGACCAGGGAGATGTCGAGGATCTTCAGCTGAATTTAATCCGTTCGCATGCCTGCGGAGTAGGGGAGCCGTTCCCTGAGTCTGTCTCAAGAGCAATGCTTCTTTTAAGAGCAAATGCCTTATTGAAAGGATTCTCAGGCGTTCGTGCGGTCGTGATCGAAACTCTTTTAGCACTTGTGAATAAAAGTATCCATCCTGTCATTCCGCAGCAGGGCTCTCTTGGAGCAAGCGGAGATTTGGCTCCTTTATCCCACCTGGCATTAGTATTAATGGGAGAAGGGGAAGTATTTTACAAGGGGGAAAGGAAGCCTGCGCTTGAAGTGCTTGTTCAGGAAGGAATAGAACCTGTAACCTTACAGGCGAAGGAAGGGCTTGCCCTCATTAACGGCACGCAGGCGATGACGGCAATGGGAGTCATTGGTTATCTGGAGGCTGAAAAAATCGCTTATCAAAGTGAGCTGATCGCAGCACTTACAATGGAGGGATTAAACGGCATAATTGATGCGTTTGATGAGAACATCCATCAGGCAAGAGGGTATCAGCAGCAGGTGGACACAGCCAGAAGAATAAGGGAATACCTGTCAGGCAGCAGCCTGATCACAAGACAGGGGGAAATCCGGGTGCAGGACGCCTATTCCATCCGCTGCATTCCGCAGGTGCATGGAGCATCCTGGCAGGCTCTTGACTATGTAAAAGAAAAGCTTGAAATCGAAATGAATGCAGCCACAGATAACCCGCTTATTTTTGAAAATGGGGAAAGCGTCATATCAGGCGGAAACTTTCATGGACAGCCAATCGCTCTTGCAATGGACTTCATGAAAATCGCTGTAGCGGAATTGGCCAATATTTCAGAGCGCCGTATTGAAAGGCTTGTTAACCCGCAGCTTAGTGACCTGCCGCCATTTTTAAGCCCGGAGCCTGGATTGCAGTCCGGTGCGATGATTCTCCAGTATGTTGCGGCATCCCTTGTTTCGGAGAATAAGACACTTGCCCATCCGGCAAGTGTGGATTCAATCCCTTCATCAGGGAACCAGGAAGACCATGTGAGCATGGGAACTATCGGATCCAGGCATGCTTACCAGATCATCCAGAATGTCAATAAAGTGCTGGCAATTGAACTGATTTGTGCACTTCAGGCAGCAGAATTCCGCGGCTCTGATAAAATGGCTGATAAAACAAAACGCTTTTACGAAGAAGCTAGAAAAGTGGTTCCTTCCATTACAAAAGATCGCGTATTTTCAAAGGATATTGAAGCATGCGCAGCCTGGCTGAAAGATGTTGAAATAGACGCAATATAAAGTGAAACTTCCATCAGTGGGGGTGTCTTTATCCTCACTGATTGTTAGTTGAGGCGTACAGGAAGTGGGTCACAAAGACGTTGGAAGGCAACGGCAGCGATACATCGCACGGACCGAAAGCGGCAGCTTTTGGGAGGATGTGGCGTTTTTAGTCTTTGTTCTTCCTTTCGGGCCTTTACGGGCAGTTTACCCCCCGCTTATTCTCCTTTGATTCCTCTGAATCTAGAGGGGGGTACTGCCCGTTAGAATGCATAAGAGTAAAGGGGTCTGAATGTTATTCAGGCCCCTGACTTTTTAATCTTTGGCTCTTTCCTCAAGTTCCTTGGCTTCATCTTCTTCAAAGCGGTTTTTAAACGCTTCCTGTGTCACAATAAATTCCTCATCTTCCTGTGCCTCAGTTGTATGGCGCTCAACCATTGTGTGTTCAGGAAATTCCCCCGGGTGATGCTTTTTTTTATGATTAAAATGGACTCCGCGTGACATAATCAGGCTCCTTTCATAGTTGAATTTGCATTCTTCCACTATTTTTCCCTCCGGCATCAGGAGTATGTACGGGTGGGTCAATCAATATTTTCCGTTCAATTTTGCTCTTGTTCGCATAAGTATATAGAGCAAAGACGAAACAGAAAAGGAGGGGGGACAGCCGTGATTGATCCGAATACTTCCGTGTTCTGTGCGGGACGGGGAGACCGTGCGCCAGTTTTTATTGCCGATGCTGTCATTGATCATCAAATAAAAAAAGTCAATCTGGAGAACTATATTGGAAAATGGGTGCTGCTATTTTTTTATCCGAGTGATTTTACATTTGTCTGACCGACAGAATTGGCGGCGGTCGCCGCTGTGAACCCTTATTTAAAAGCCTTAAATTGCGAAGTCATGTCCATCAGTACGGACAGTGTATATGCACATAAAGTATTTAAGGAAACATCTCCGTCATTAAAAAACGTGAATTATCCAATGGTCAGCGACCGGACACATCAAATAAGCAGGGCTTATAGGGTATTGGATGAAAAGTCAGGAGCGGCCATCAGGGCGTCCGTTTTTATCGATCCCAATGGCATTATCGCGGCAAAGCTCATTTACCCTGGAGAAGTCGGGAGAAATCTGCATGAACATGTCAGAATCATGCAGGGAATTCAATATGCGCAGCAGACAGGGAAAGGTGTGCCGGCAAACTGGCAGCCCGGCCAGCAAGGGATTAACAAGGATCCAAACTTAATAGGTAAAATCTAAAAGGAGAAGGCGCAAGCTTTCTCTTCTATATACATAATTACTTTAATCTGCAGCTCCGAAAATATATAATAAGTACAAATGAAGTGGAGGGGGAGCTTGAGTGGACTTTTTTTCTATACTTTCTGAAGATCGCATAAAAAAAGCTTACAAGGACGGCGAGTTTGATAATCTGCCGGGATATGGGAAACCGCTGCCGCCTGATGATCTGTCTTCCGTCCCTGAGAACTTGCGCATGGCCTATCGCATCATGAAGAATGCCGGATTTACTGATGAAGAAAACCAGGTGAAAAAGGAAATGATGACGATTGAAGACCTGATGAAGAAATGTGAGGATCAGGAAGAAAAGAAGGCACTGCAGAAGAAATTAAACGAAAAGCTGCTCCGCTATAACAGCATGATGTCGAAAAGAAGACAAAACACCAACTCATCCCTTTTCAAAAACTACGAAGAAAAAATAAACAATAAATTATTCTAATGAATTAGATGATTGGAATTGAGGAGAACACATGAATAAAGATGAATATATAAAGGTCCTTGAAAAAAGAGTGGAGGAATATGAGGCAGCCATAGCGGATATGACGGCACCCATCATTCCATCGATCATTCCCCAGACGATTCTGGTGCCCATTACTGGCCTGCTTATGGCGGAAAGACTCGAAAAAATCACAGCAAAAATATTGAAGCATATTAAAGAACATGATATTGAATTTGCCATCATAGATTTTACTGATATCACGGTCGACCGCATAGAGCAGATGTGCCTTTCCGAACTTGGAGAACAAATCCGCAATCTGACTGATTCCATTAACCTCATGGGAGTTAAGCCTTACTTTGTAGGGATGACCCCGCAGCTGATAAAGGAAATCGTGTTGTCCGGCATTGAATTAAATGCTGAAACACATGCTAACTTCCAGGCGGCTTTAAAGCATTTAATGAAAATAAACAGTCTTGCCTTTCAAAAAATCTAAATTCTAAAAGACTCCTCTCCTGAATAGGATAGGGGTTTTTTACTTATACAGGCACATTTTCTTTCTGATTGGGGATTTGTCCATGCGAAAACTTTCTCTGGCACATATTCTATAGTATCCATGAGAAAGGAGGTAGACATATGTCGAGAGATTGGAGAAGAAGGTTTGAGATTAATGCAGATGAAGTAGAAATCAGAGCCGAAAGAGTTATTGTAAAAGAAGATGATGATCGCCGCCGAGATGATGTGCGTGGAGCGGAAGACCGCCGCAGGAATCACCGCCGAGATGACGATGTAGCTGGAATCGAGGACAATCGCAGAAGACATTGCGGCTGTGGAAGAGACAGTGTGGGCGGAGCAGAAGACGACGGCAGAAGACATCGCCGCGATGATGTACGCGGTGCTGGTGACCTATGGTACAACAGAGATTTAGCTGGATCTGGAAGAGGATGCAGACGCCGCCGAGATGACGATGACCGCAGAAGAAGAGGTTTCTGCGGATGCCGCTGGATCTAATATAATGAAAACAAAGGCAGGGGAAGCACCTCTGCCTTTTATATATGAAAATTTTCCTAAAGAACTGTAAAAATCATCCGAAATTATTAATAGAAGGTTTTAGCGATTTTACATAGAAGGTGTGGCTTGCATGGATAAAACAACGATTATTGGAGTTATATTAGGTATCATAGCAGTTGGAGTCGGAATGGTTTTTAAAGGGGTTTCCCCGTCTGTTCTGATTAACCCTGCCGCAATTCTGATCATTATTCTGGGTACTGCAGCAGCTGTGGCCATTGCATTTCCAACGAATGAAATCAAGCGTGTACCCAAGCTTTTTGGCATTTTATTTAAAGAAGAAAAGCTGATGAACCCCCCTGAAATGATTAAGATGTTTTCGGATTGGGCTCAGCTGGCAAGAAAAGAAGGATTGCTTGCCCTGGAAGTCAAGACAAGCGAAGTGGAAGATGCTTTTTTAAGAAGCGGCTTATCTCTCGCTGTTGATGGGCAAAGTGCCGATTATATTCGGGATGTATTAAGTGAAGAAATCGAAGCAATGGAAGAAAGGCACCAGGCTGGAGCGCAAATTTTCAGCCAGGCAGGCACGTATGCGCCATCCCTTGGAGTATTGGGAGCCGTTATTGGATTGATTGCAGCACTAGGAAATATGGACGACACCACCACATTGGGACATGCTATAAGTGCGGCATTCGTAGCGACTTTACTGGGGATATTCACCGGTTATGTGTTCTGGCATCCGTTTGCCAATAAGCTAAAGAGAAAGTCCAAGCAGGAAGCAAAAATTAAAAGCATGATGATTGAAGGAATTCTTTCTATTTTAGAAGGGGAAGCACCGCGGGTAATCGAGCAAAAGCTTGCTTCCTATCTTCCTGCAGGAGAACGCCGTAAATTCCTTGAAGAAAGCAGCGTGGCAAAGGATGAGTAGGCGGAAAAAGAAGCAGCATCATGAGGAACATGTAGATGAATCCTGGCTATTGCCGTATGCTGATTTATTAACTCTGCTTCTCGCCCTGTTCATTGTTCTCTTTGCCATGAGTTCAGTGGATGCCCAGAAATTTCAGAAGCTGTCAAAGGCATTCAATGATGTCTTTTCAGGGGGAACGGGCGTCTTTGAATTCCCAAGTCCAATGCCGGAAGGACAAATGCAATCCACGGATGCTTTGTCTGAAGAGCCAAGCAAGGATCTCGAGGAAGTGGCAGCGCTGGATGAATTGGAAAAAGAAAAATTGAAGCAGGCTGCCGATCAGGAAGAACTGGCAGAGCTGCAGCAAAGAGTCAATGCCTTTATTGAAAATCAAAACCTGGCTGACAAACTGGAAACCTCCTTAACCACGGAAGGATTGCTCGTGTCTATCAGAGACAATGTCCTGTTCGGCTCAGGAAGTGCAGAGGTCCGTGAGCAGGATTTAAAAATGGCTGGTGAAATTGCCGGGCTTCTCATCATGGACCCGCCAAGAAATATCATCATCAGCGGCCATACAGACAATGTCCCGATCCGCAATTCGAACTTCGAGTCCAATTGGGAGCTCAGTGTCATGCGGGCGGTCAACTTTATGAAAATCATCCTGAAAAATGATCAGCTGGACCCGAAATGGTTCAGTGCCAAAGGCTTTGGGGAATTCCAGCCGGTTGCCGGAAATGACACGAAAGAAGGCAGGGCGAAGAACAGACGGGTAGAGATTTTAATATTGCCAAGAACGGGGAATCAGCCATAGGGGGCTGGTTTCTTTTTTATATAACAAATAAAAAAAGGCTGTCAGCCAGCCGCTTTCCCGAAATTATTCATTTGCTTCCTGTTCAGTGCCGTCCGGTTTGCACATGCGGTCGACCATTACACCAAATAGAAATACACAGGCGATGGGAATGGAAAAGTTTAATATGTGAACAATGGTCATCAGCGAACCTCCCCAAATATATTAATTACATTATATGCCAACGTTCACAAAAAAGACAAATAATTTTCAGAAAATACACACAAATCAGCTTGACAAAGAAAAAGAGCCGCAAGGGGCTCTTTATCGCAGTCTAACGGGCAGTAAGACCCCCGCTTCAAGACTCAGAGGAATCAAAGGAGGATAAGCGGGGGTCAAACTGCCCGTAAAGGCCCGATTGGTGAGATACAGTGAAACTTGCCGACGCGCGGCAGAGGCTTAGTTGAACCAATCGGGTTCGTAGTGTCGATTGATCGAAGCGCTAGCGGAGATCTTAGCGACACTAGAACGCGACTAACAATCAGTGGGGGATAAGGAAAACCCCCACTGATTGAAGTTTCACTTTATAATGGAAGGTCTGCTTCTGAATGAATGGTTTTGGGTTCTGTCTTTCTTCCATGAAGCAGGTAGTATACGAGCAGGCCAAATAACGCTACTCCGGCAAGCATAAAATACAGCGAAGCGAAGCCTGTTTTGACCGCAAGTATTCCGAGAACATAGGATCCTAAACCGATCCCTGTATCAAAGAGGGTGAAAAAGGTCGAGGTGGCCAGCCCGCGTTTCGCAGGATCGGCCTGCTTGATGGCAACGGTTTGAAGACTCGGAACAATCGTGCCATACCCCAGTCCGATTACTGCACCCGACAGCAGAAACACAAAGGTGCTGTTGGCCTGGCTGAGCAAAAACAATCCTGCCGCAAACAGAATAATCGCTGGATAGATCACTTTATTTTCTCCGTACGTATCAAACCAGCGGCCTGTAAATGGGCGGGACATAATGATGAACGCTGCATATACCACGAAGAAGAAGCTCGCGGCTTCAAGCAAATCAAGCTCTTTCGCATAAACGGAAATAAAGGATAGAATTCCTGAGTACGCGAAAGCAAGGATACCAGCCGAAATCGCAACAGGAACGGCATTTTTTTCGAATAAGCTTGATAGTGTGAAATTCGGATGCTTCACAGAGCTTTCTGCTGTTTGCGGTATTTTAACAAAAGCGCCCAGCACTATCGCAATAAATGATAAAACGGTACATAACGTAAAAATCCATGTGAAGCTTGCGTATTGAACAATCGTCAAACCGGCAAACGGGCCGATGACCATAGCCAGATTCATGAACATCGCATAATATCCAAGCCCTTCGCCTCTCCGCTCACCCGGCACAATTTCAGCAACAATCGCTCCAGTCGCTGTGGTGGCCATGCCAAAACCTGCACCATGAAGGAATCTTAGAGCTAAAAGTGCAGGCATAGTGTCAGCCCAAAAATAAAGAAGAGATGAGACAGCAAACACAATCAGGGAAGCAAGCAGAATCTTCCGCCGCCCAACCTCGTCAATCCATTTCCCTGTAAACGGCCTGCTGATCACGGCAGCAATCAAAAAGACCGAAATAATCAGGCCAACCTGTGTTTCGTCCCCTTTCAAATCATCCAAAATATAAAGGGGAAGCGTTGTGAGCAATACATAAAACCCCATAAACAAGAAAAAACTCGTAACAGAAATACTCAAAAAATCCTTCGTCCATAATGGCTGTTTCTTCATGTTGTCCTCCTAACAATGAAGGTACCAGGTATCTAAACCAATTTCGTGAACTGGTCTAGGTGCCTGGTACCATATTTTCTCTCATTTTTGCCATAAGTTTGATCATCGTGCTGATTTCTTCTTCCGTAATGTTCTGCAGGACATTGCTTTCGCTTGATCTTACTGCGGCAAGCCAATTGTCGTATTCCAGGATGGCTGCATCAGTCAGTGAAATCAGTTTTTCGCGTTTGTCCTTGCCGGCTGTTCTGGTGATCCAGCCTGATTTCTCAAGACGGGCCAATGTCCTGGTCATGGTCGGAGCTTCAACTCCCAAATAAGAGGAAATCTCTTTTTGAGTGCTTGGTCCTCCGGTTTTCAGACGGTAAATAATCGTCCATTGAGCCGCATATAACCCAAGCGGCACCAGACTTTCATTAAGTACTTTGGAAAAATGGCGTGTAAATTGGTTGATGGAATGAAAAAATTCACTTTGATTAGGGTGCATTGGTTTCACCTGCTTAAAATAGTTACCTAGCTAACTATACAGGATTTTCAAGAAAATGTCTACCTCACATATTTCTTTGCTAACTAAGTGTTTAACTGGCAAATGAAAGGGAATGAAATAACAAGGGCAACTGTGCATAACAATAAGGGGGAAATTTTTTTGGATAAGTTATTAGAAGTCGTAGGAGATATTTCAGGATGGCTGTGGGGATATCCCATCATCCTATTATTAGCTGGAACAGGTCTGTATTTAACCTTTTTGCTGGGTTTCTTCCAGTTCCGTTATCCGGTATATATTTTTAAACAGACATTCGGAAGTGTTTTTAAAAAGCCGAAGGGAAAAGGAACCGTTACACCTCTGCAGGCACTCACTTCAGCACTGGCTTCCACCATTGGAGCTGCGAATATTGTAGGTGTACCGGCAGCCATCATGTTTGGCGGCCCTGGAGCAGTCTTTTGGATGTGGGTCATTGCGCTAATTGGAATGTCCATTAAGTTCTCGGAAAGTGTATTGGCCATTAAGTATAGAGAGAAAAATGAAGATGGCGAATATGTGGGCGGCCCTATGTATTACATGACAAAAGGGCTTAACATGAAGTGGCTTGGTGTGATATTTGCCTTTGCGCTCATGATCGAATTAATCCCAAGCATCATGGTTCAGGGCAATGCAGTAGCGTCTGCGGTTGGAGAGACTTTTAAGATTGATGGCCTTTATACGGGCATCGCTGTAGCCTTACTGGTTTCATTGGTTGTTTTTGGCGGAATTCAGAGAATCGGCAAAGTTACTGAAATCTTCGTTCCGTTTATGGCTCTTATTTATGTAGGAGCAGCTTTAGTGGTTTTATTTATGAATCTGGGCAAGCTTCCTGAAGTGTTGGAATTAATCTTCACTTATGCGTTTCAGCCAATGTCAGCAATAGGCGGATTTGCCGGTGCGGCAATTGGCGAGATCATTCGCTGGGGATTTGCAAGAGGATTATATTCCAATGAGGCAGGACTTGGAACGGCACCGATTGCCCATGCGGCTGCCACAACCGATCACCCGGTGCGCCAGGGCTTCTGGGCAATTGTCGGAATTGTTGTTGATACACTGATTGTGTGTACAGCCACTGCATTTGTAGTGCTTTCATCAGGTGTGTGGACAAGGGAAGGGGCAATGAAGGATCCTTCAGCCCTGACAGCAGCGGCATTTACGGAGTACTTTGGATCATTTGGAGGTATTCTCGTAGCTGTATCACTCGTATTTTTTGTCATTTCAACGATCATTGTCGTCGTCTTTTATGGATCCAAAATGGCAGAATTCCTTTTTGGCTCTTTTGCCGGAAAAGCCATCAAAGTCGTTTACATTGCTGCCATTGTTCTTGGTTCAGTGGGAGCGGCGAAAACGATCTGGCAATTCCTTGACCTGGCACTTGCCATGATTTTGATACCGAACATCGTGGCTGTCCTCCTTCTGAGCAAAGAGGTAAAACAGCTGAAAAACGAGTTCTTTACTTCTGAAAAATATTATTTAAAGGATATTAAAAAAGAAGATAATGCTGCGTAAAGCTTGGTCTTCCCGCCTAAGGCGGGAGACTTTTTTTTTACTTCGTAAATTTTTTGAAAAATAACACTTGTATTACAAATGGACATAAGTCTATAATATAGACAAAAGTTTAATAAGGCAGGGCTGGTCAATTATGAATGATAAAGAACTATTGATTTTGCAGCTGATTAAAGAGGATCCTTTTATTGCCCAAAACGAGCTGGCTGACAAAACGGGGCTCTCAAGGTCCGCTGTTGCCGGCTATATCTCTTCACTGACCAAGCAGGGGAAAATTCTCGGCAGAGCCTATGTTCTGCCGCAAAAGAAAGAAGTGCTTTGTGTGGGAGGAGCCAATGTTGACAGGAAAATCCAGACAACCGGGCAGCTCCAATTCGGAACATCGAACCCTGCAGAAAGCTCCCAATCCTGCGGCGGAGTGGCCCGCAACATTGCTGAAAACCTTGGCAGGCTGGGCTGTGATGTGGGTTTGATGACCGTAGTGGGAGATGATCCGGAAGGCGAATGGCTTCTTGAATATACGAAAGCTTTTGCTGATATCACTCCTTCACAGTTGCTGGCAGGGTCCACCACTGGTACTTATACAGCAGTGCTTGACCTTGAAGGAGAAATGGCTGTAGCACTCGCTGATATGTCCATTTATGAAAGCGTTAACAGAGAGTTTGTCGAGAAAAAGTGGGGTTACCTGGCATCATCTGAAATGGTGATTCTCGATACAAACTTCCCGCCCAAGGTTCTGGAACAGATTATTAAAAGGTGTTATGAAGAGAACATTCCGCTTTGCATTACACCTGTTTCAGCACCAAAAATAAAAAATCTCCCGGAAGATCTGAAAGGTGTTACCTGGCTGATTGCCAACAAAAATGAAGCAGAAGCACTAACAGGGATAGAGATCAGCAATGAAGGAGACTTCTTTAAGGCGGCACAGGAGATTATGAAAAAAGGTGTTGAAAAAGTCGTCATCAGCCGGGGAGATAAAGGGCTGATCTATTTTACAAACAGGGGTGAAGCAGGTGTGCAGCTTCCTCCGAAGGTGAAAATTGCCGATGTGACAGGGGCAGGGGACTCGCTTGTATCGGGTATTATTTTTGCCCATTTAAAAGGCCTGAGCACTGAGGATGCCTGCAAAATCGGCATGTCCTGCTCGATGCTTGCTCTGCAGTCCCTTGAAACGGTTAATCCGAACCTAAACAATACACGCTTGCAGGAAACATTCAAACAATATTTCGACTAAGGAGAAGTGACATCATGTTAGAAAAATGGCTTGAGTACTCAGAAGAAGTGTTAGAAGCAAAGAAAGCAAATAAACCGGTTGTTGCCCTTGAATCCACCATCATTTCACATGGAATGCCGTATCCTCAAAATGTTCAGACAGCAAAAGAGGTAGAAGAAATTATTCGCAAAAACGGTGCGGTTCCGGCAACCATTGCCATTTTAAATGGGAAAATTAAAATCGGTTTGTCAGATGAGGAGCTGGAGTTTCTGGCCCAAAGCAGGGATGTTGAGAAAGCGAGCAGGAGGGACCTGCCTTATTTAGTGGCTAAAAAGAAAAATGGCGCCACAACGGTAGCGGCTACCATGATCTGTGCAGAGCTTGCCGGCATTGAAGTGTTTGTCACCGGCGGAATAGGCGGAGTTCACCGCGAAGCTGAAACCACAATGGACATCTCCGCAGACCTGCAGGAGCTTGCGATGACCAATGTTGCCGTAATCTGCGCAGGGGCGAAATCCATCCTGGATATCGGTTTGACGCTTGAATACTTAGAAACCCACGGCGTTCCGGTAGTTGGATTTGAAACAGATGTACTGCCCGCCTTCTACACACGCACAAGTCCGTTCAGCGTGAACTACCGGGTGGACAATACAGAAGAAGCAGCCGAAATGATCCGCACAAAATGGGAGCTGGGCCTAAAAGGCGGCGTTGTTATCGCCAACCCGATTCCTGAAATTGATGCGCTGGAAGAATCGTTTATCACAAATGTTATTGAAACGGCTCTTAAAGAAGCAAAAGAAAACAACATCGCCGGCAAAAAAGTGACACCATTCCTTCTGGGTAAAGTGAAGGAGTTAACAGAAGGAAGAAGCTTGACAGCGAACATCGCATTGGTAAAGCATAATGCCGAAGTGGGCTCGAAGATTGCTGTTAGTTTGAATAAGTAAAGGGAAAAGCCAGGCTTGGGAAGTCTGGCTTTTTATATTGATAGAATGATAGCTGTGATGATGATGGCTAAATATAATAGTAATCTTAAGAAATTGATCATTAGGATCCGTCCCTTCTGGAAACCCATATAGTAAAGGATATGTACAGGTTCTTGGATAGGGGACGGGTGTTTGTCTAGATGAAGTAAAAAGGGCACTTTCCTGGGGAAAGAGCCTCTTAATTTTGTATTCTATTAGCATTCAGGATATACCGGGAGGGTGCATTGCCCACATACGAGAAGGGGTAGCAGGTGGAAACAGTGAGAATTTCGTTAGGAGCGGTGGAGCGGATCACAGTGGTATCGTCTGCATCAACAATCTTAGAATCGGTAATTTCATATGTAAACTCACCATATGGCATGCTGACTAGAAAAATATCACCGATTTCAAGTTCGCCGAGGCTGCGAAAGACCGTATCCCGATGCCCTGATAATAAAATCTGGTCATGCTGCCCTGGAAATACAGTTGTGGAGTAATGGCCAACCCCTTTTTCCAGCTCATCCTCATCTGTTCCTTCTATAATGGGAAGTTCAGCCTTCAGGCGGGGGATCTTTAAGATGCCAATGGCTTCACCTTGCTCAAAGGAAACATCTATAGGCTGTTCTGTTTGTAGAACACTTTTGCTTTCTTTATTCACTTCGTTTTGAATTCTTTCTTGTGCCTGGGCTAAGGAATCCTTTGTTTTCTTCTCCTGAGCATACATTTCCTGCAGAGAGAACAGGACCAAACCGCCTCCAATTAAGAAAAGGAAGGAGGCAGCTAAAATCAGCAAACGGCCTCTAACCTTCAACTAAACGTTCCCTCCATTCATCTTCTTAAATTTAATAAACTCCAGATAATAGGCGAAATCCTCTTTTGTGATACCCTGCCTGATTGCTTCTTTGACAAGGGAAACCCACTCCTCATCCAGCTTAGACAAGTCGGTAATGTCCTCTTTGTTCTCTTCCAGCAGATCCTCAAGATTAGCATCCAGTGTCCTGGCGATCCGCGATAAAACCTGCAGTGAAGGATTCTCCTGTATGCCTCTCTCGATATAGCTCAAATACGATTTGGATACCTCCGCTTTTTCAGAAAGCTCATTAATTGAGTATCCTTTCTTGATTCTTAAGGTTTTAATCCGGCCACCTATCATAGGCATAATACTCCCTTAACATAAAATATAAAGATATTTTCATTATAACGAACAAATCGTTCAATAAAAAATACAAAATAGTGAGAATTCTTGAGGTATTCTTAGAAAAAGAACGATATTTGTTCTTAAAAGAGAAAAATAGACGTATTATACAATTTTAAAAAATAATCTAGATGAACTATATTTGAATTGTTAATTATTTTGATTGATGAATAATAAACTGTAAAAGATAGATTAGGAAATGTTTAATAGGTGAATACTGAGGGCTAAATTGCTATTGAATTTATACCAGATAAAAAGAGGTGATAGTATAAAAAAACTGTTACATTATCTTGCTTTTATTAATTTACTAGATACATTCCTTACTACAATAGGCCTCCTTTTTAAGGCAATAGAAGAAAGTAATCCATTAATGAGCTATCTCTATGAACATAGTCCCTTTATATTTTTTTCTCTAAAAATCATGCTTTCGGGACTTCTAATAATATTATCTGAACTAGTTAAACCAGAATCTAAAATTATGTTTTTGGCAGCTGGAGCTGCGACATTGTACACAGTTGTATGTTTGATTCATGTTTATTGGGTTACTGCAAGGATCGTTAATTAATATTTAACGCTCTTTGAGACATCAATTAATACAATTTTATTGGAAGGGGACTCTGATGTACCAAAAAAACTGTCTAAAATGCTATAACCCATCTTTCAGCAGCACTGAAACCGGAGAATGGCTGTGCCCGGTTTGCGGAAAGGACCTGACGAATGAAACGTTCCTTGATGCGATGACACGGGAACCGGTTCATATTATCTATAAGAAAAAGAAAATTTCACAAACGTCTTCTCTGCAGGAAATTAATAAGAATTATAGGAAAAGAATCGGCTATTCTTACTATTCGAAACAGAGAACAATTAACTAATAAGTGATGTATTTGAAAGATTTTTGTCGAAAAATAAATTGATTTAATATTAAAATAATTAATAAAAATTACAAAATATGACAACGTTAGCAATACAGTCATAGTAGAATACATCTATGGAAAATATTTCTTTGAGCCAATAGGCACAGAAAAAGGCAAACTCATTGAAAAATGAGGACGCAAAGTCGCGGGTCTAAGGTATTGAAAAATACTACGATGGCTGGATTGCCTGGAATGCGATACGTATCCTGGGGGGAAGAATGTTGACAGAGCAAAATGTAAAGGTTGAGGGAATTGATTTGGAGTGGCTGCAGTTAATTATGGAAGCCAAGAACTTAGGCTTGCAAAAGGAAGAAATTAGAGAGTTTTTACATAATAACAGAGCCAAAGAGGTTCTGATCGAAGCTTAATATCTGGTATTGCTAAGTATTTCTGTTAGAGGCATCTCTAAATGGAAATGCTTTTTATTTTACCAAAAAAAATAAGCCTGTACATTCAGGCTCATTACATTTATGATTTTTGTCCGCTTCTCCACTTATTAAAATCCAAAAACTCCCGAAATTGCTCCTTGGAAACCCCGGATTCCATCGCTTCTTTCACAATCTTCATCCATTCTGAATCCAAATCTTCCTTATTGATCTGCTCATGGATCAAATGGTCCACAGGTACATTCAGAACTCCAGCGATTTTCTCGAGAAACTGAATCGATGGGTTGGTTTGAAGGTTGCGCTCAAGTGAGCTTAAATATGATTTTGCCACACCGGCTTGGTCTGCAAGCTCGGATAAGGACATTTTCTTTTCCTGACGAAGTTTTTTTACACGATCACCGATCATCGTATACCACACACCTTATTTTGTATGTAATAGGATTATATCATATTTAGTTCCATATTAAGAACGTTTTGTTCAATATTATTATCATCATACCACAGTGTCAACTGACTAAAATAGATAGCTATCACAGTTTTATAAAAATATTACTTTTGTCGCTCTCAAAAAGTAATGCTCCGCGTCATAAGACGGGAGCATTTTGCTTTTCAATTATTTGAATAACCTGCTGTGCAGCTGCTTCCACATCATCTGCATTTACATGGTGGAATTCGCCCTCATAGTCATGCTGTTTAAAAGCATAGCGCGGATCGTAATAGTGTTCTAATAAAAGCTTGATAAATAGTTCGTAGTTCTCCGTTTCAACTGATTCATCAAGCTGCTCGCGGATTTCAGTATCCTTCAGCCGTTTTTTAATAAACACAAGGCTTTCATCCACTTTCGGCTTGAACCATTCTTCTTTTTGATAGGGTGCAACATAGTCACGGAGGATGCGCTGGACACGGGACTCCATGCTTGCAAACATATCAATATGAATACCGGTTTTTTTTGTATCCAGAAGCTCGTCCGGCTGAACCACCTTGCCAATCCGCTTACTTTCGGCTTCCATAATAATATAAGGGGACCCTTTAACCTCAGAAAGGGATTTATACAAAAGTGCATCAAATGTTTTCTGTGTACTGCCGTCCCCCATGCCAAAGGAGCCAAAGATCGATCCGCGGTGCCCTGCCATTTCTTCAAGGTCAATAACCGGATAGCCTTTTTCACTTAATACCTTTAGCACATCCGTTTTCCCAACGCCGGTCATCCCGTGCAGAACAACTGCTTTTTCAGGAATCAGATCTGCTGTGTTTTCAAGGATATATTGACGGTACGCTCTGTAGCCCCCAATTAAACGAGGGATCGAAACGCCAGCATACGTGATAAATGTAGTAACCGCTTTGCTGCGCATTCCGCCGCGCCAGCAGTAAATGACAGGCTGTAAGCCATCATTTTTCAGGTCTCTGATTTTCTGCATCATGGACGGAATTTTAGGTGAAACGATTTCCATCGCTCTCCACTTAGCCGCATCAGAACCTTCTTTTTTATATAGTGTTCCGATTTCCACACGTTCTTCATTGGTGAAAAGCGGCACATTGACAGCACCGGGAATGCTGCACTCCTCAAATTCGATTGGAGACCTGACATCGATCGGAACTGCGTTGTCCATTTGGATATATTGTTCGACTGCTATTTCTCTCATTTTATTGCCTCCAAAATTAAAGTGAAACTCCAATCAGTGGGAGTTTTCCCGCTGATTGGTTAGTTGAACTAATCGGGCCTTACGGGCAGTTTGGCACCGTTAATTCACCTTTGAATTTTACTGCAGTTTCTAGTGGGGATCTTACTGCCCGTTAGACTGCGGTATTGCTATATATCGCCAAAAAGGAACGTTAATTAAATTGACTCTCTCTATTATACAGGATTTTGAAATTATAGGTGTCTATCACAATCATACTCCTATTTCCAAAAGATTGTTCTTATAATTTTTTCCAGACTTTGTAATATCAGCATATCCATTGGTTTTGCTTTTTAAAAAGAAGGTTAAATAAAAGGCAAAGGTGGTGGAAACATGTCCTTGAATACAGAGGTTGCCATTATAGGCGGAGGGATTGGCGGTTTAACGCTGGGACTGAAGCTGGCTCAAGCCAATATTAATGTCACCGTTCTGGAAAAGCTGGATGCCCCCTCTTCCGTTTATAAGGGAGAACTCCTGCAGCCAAAGAGCTTGAAAATTTTTAAGGGGCTGGGTGCTTTGGATGAAATCCTTGATAACGGCTTTTCTTTTTCCCGAATAGCTTTTGAAGAAGGGGAAAAAGAGTTTGCCATGGATTACAGCATCCTCCCGGGAAATTATGATTACTCGCTTATGATCGAGCATGAAAGGCTGAAAGGAATCCTTCTGAATCAGGCGCTTCCATATTCAAACTTTCATTATCTGTCAGGGTCCCTGGCAAAAGGGTATGACAATGGCGAATTAATGGTTGAGCGGAAGGATGTAAAGGAACAGCTGACAGTGAGGGCTGATTTTTATATAGGCGCTGAAGGAAGGAATTCCATTACCAGAAAAGAAATGAACAGCAAAATTAAAAAGATTGAGTACAACCATCAATTTTTAACGGTCACCTTCCCCCGGCCCCAATCTTTGGAGGAAGGAAAAATCATTTCTAGAGATGAGCGGTTCCTCGGATTATTTCCGCTGCCGGATGCGAAAGTGCGATCTGTTTACTTAATTCCTGAGGGCACGTATAAGGAGCATCTCAAAAAAGGAATTCACTATTTCCATAAAAATTATGTAGAGCTTTTTCCTGAATTGGAAGGGTATGTGACCAGGCTGAAAAACTGGAAGGATATCCAGCTGATGATCCCAACAGCTTTTTATGCTGATAAATATTTGGATGGAAGACTCGCGATATTGGGCGATGCGGCCCATACGGTCCACCCGATGGCAGGGGAAGGCATGAATATGGCGATTCAGGATGCGGATGTGCTGGGGGAATTGCTTGCAGAGATGTATGCGAGCGGAAGAATTTCGCCGGACAAGCTTAAATGGTATGAAAAAGTCCGGAAGCCACGCGCTGAAAACATGATCAGCCTAAGCCATTTATCCGCCATAGCTTATTCCTATTCGAATCGGGTTATTACAGGAATACGCCGCAAAGGCCTAAAGCAGATCGAAAGAGACAAAACCCTGCAATATAAGCAAATGCTGAATGTTTCAGGTCTTGGATATTGGTCAGAGAGCCTTTGGGACCGATTGATTCAGGCAGGAATGCTGCCGGCAAGAAAAACAGAATTATCAGCTGCCGATAAAAGCCATTATTTTTATACAGAACAAGAAGACTATCCCTGGAAGAAGGTTGAACAGCCATGATAAATGAATATGTGAGATTACTAAAAGCACGAAACTGGATGAAAAAGAACCAGCCCTTTTTATACAGCTGGCATGCATATGTTGGATTTGAGCTGGACCTTTTTTCACAGTTCCGCAGCTGGAGAACGGTAAAAGAAGTGGCCTCAAGCAGAAATCTTCAGGAGGAGCTGCTTTTAAGATGGGTGGAGGTGGGACTTGCGATCCGCCATTTGAAAAAGAAAGGCAAGGATAAAATCAAGACAGCATCTAAATTCAGCCTTCCGTCCACGCCGAAAAATCCCCGATCCACAGGAATCATCCTGAAGGAAATGATGGAATTGCATATCCCGACTTTACTCTCTTATCCAGAACTGCTCCGTTCCAATACGAAAAATACTTTTGACCATGAAGAACATGGACCAACCGTTGCGAGAACTTCATCACTGCTTGAACAGCTTGCACTGCCGCGGCTTATGAAAACCATTAAGAAAAACAAAATGGAAAGAATCATCGACATTGGCTGCGGGGAAGGCGGCTATTTAAGCAGAATCAGCCAGAAGTTCCCCCATGCAAAACTGGCGGGAATTGAAATTAATGAAGACGTCGCAGAATCTGCCCGAACCAATTGCAAAGACATTCCCAACATTAATATTGTGACAGCAGATGTTCATGAATACTCACCTGATCATCAGGCTGATTTAATTATGGTCAACAACCTGCTGCACTATATCCAGCCGGAGGATCGCAAACAGCTGCTGTCCCGATTGAAAAGCTGGCTTAGCCGGAAAGGATCCATTACGATTATCACACCCATTCTTCATTCAAAAAAAGGCGAGGAGTTTTCAAGTGTGTTTAACAGCTTCTTTTCTGCTTTTGAAAATCTTTATCCAACCCCGACTGAGGAGGATATCCACCAGCTTGCGAAAGAGCTGAAGCTGAAAGTGAAAACCTTCAAGCCTGTTGTCACGGAAGGCGGCTGGTATTTTATCCAGCTGTCCAACCGATAATTCAAAGCAAGCCCGTTTAATGGTAGAATGGTGTTAACTTGACTGAAATGGTGATTGAAATGAGAACTAATAAATATCTAGTGATTTATGAGGAGCTTGCCCAGCAAATTCAGGAAGGCAAGTATCCCGCCAGATCCATTCTGCCATCTGAACATGAATTGACAGAGATGTATTCCACTTCAAGGGAAACCATCCGAAAGGCCTTGAATTTGCTTGCACAAAACGGGTTTATTCAGAAAATCCGCGGGAAAGGCTCGATGGTTCTTGATTTAAAAAAGCTGCAGTTTCCCATCTCGGGTCTGGTCAGCTTTAAAGAGCTGGCCGGGAAGATGGGGCAGCGTGCGGAAACGATTGTGGACGAATTTTCGCTTATTCAGCCTGACGCAGAAAAGATGAAGCATCTCCATATTGATAAAGATGAAAAGGTCTGGAAAGTCTATCGGGTCCGGAAAATTGAAGATGAGCGGATCATTTTGGACAAGGATTTTTTAGTTGAAAAATATGTCCCGGGCTTAACGAAGGACATATGCCAGAGCTCTATTTTTGCCTACATTGAGGGCGATCTCGGCAAAAAAATAAGCTTTGCCAAAAAAGAATTTACAGTGGAAGAACCGACTGCTGAAGACCGCAGGCTTCTGGATATGGAAGGATTCCATGCCATTGTCGTGGTCAAAAATTATATTTATTTTGACGATGCCACCCTTTTTCAGTACACAGAATCCAGGCACAGGCCGGACAAGTTCAGGTTTGTTGATTTTGCGAGAAGAATGGACAGCGGAGTGTAACATGCTTTTTTACGTTTAAGATTGTTCATTCAGGGAAATCTCCTTATGTGAAGATTTTTAAAAGGAGATGGTATAGATGAGTAAAAAAATCGCATGCTTAATTACCGAGATGTTCGAGGATAGTGAATACACGGAACCTGCTAAAGGCTTCAAAGAAGCAGGACATGAAGTGGTTACAATTGAAAAGGAACAAGGTAAATCCGTTAAAGGCAAACAGGGTGAAGCCACTGTTCAAATAGATCAGAGCATTGATAACGTAAATCCGCAGGACTTTGATGCCCTGTTCCTGCCAGGCGGTTTCTCACCGGATCAGCTTCGTGCCGATGATCGATTCGTCCAATTTGCCAAATCATTCATGGATGAAAAGAAACCTGTCTTCGCGATCTGCCACGGACCGCAGCTGCTGCTGACAGCCAAGACTCTAGAAGGCCGCGATGCAACCGGCTACAAATCTATCCAGGTTGACATGGAATACGCAGGAGCCAAATTCCAGGACTCAGAAGTCGTCGTCTGCCAAAACCAGCTCGTCACAAGCAGACAGCCGGAAGATATTCCCGCATTCACACGTGAATCGCTTAAATTGTTAGGATAATGAAAATTACTTACCCTCTGCCTGACTGGCAGGGGGTTTTTTATATTTTATTAATGATTTTTTAAGGGATTATCCATCAGGGCTTTGATTTCCTAAATTCCTTATTAATATCGTGCTGATTGTAGCGGAAGGGGCTCGACTCCTGCGGGAGCAGCGGGAAACGGGAGACCCCGCAGACGCATAGCGTCGAGGAGGCTCCCGGGCCGCCCGCGGAAAGCGAGACCCTGCAGCGGAAATCAGCACCCAGGTCAACAGCCGTAAAACTATGTAATAGGTATAATCAAAACCGATCAAAAAAGCAGCCATCAAAAGGCTGCTCCCAAGTTATTTATTCTTTCTCAAATTCCCAAGCTCCTCAACCAAAGCCTGCATTTCATTCGGACTAAACGAATCCTTTTTCATGACAAGATCATAAATATCCTTCAATTCCTCATACATTTCCTCGTCAAAATGTGAAGGCTTAATAGCACCTAAATTCAAAACCTTTAGCTTCTCCTTAATAGCCTCAATCATAAATTCCACATTCTCAACCGACTTCTCCGATAAATTATTCATTACAGACACCCTCTCATAGCTATGTATTAGGACGAACACACTTTTCTTATCATCTTTCCACGATATCAGCAAAATGTCAACTTAAATTAGACTTGCATGTACCAAGGAAATTAGTAGAAAATAAAGGAGAAGTTGTACAAATTACATAAGATAATACAGGAAAAGGACGAGTAAGGTTTCATTAAACGAAAAAAAGGGAAAAATTGAATAAAATTTTCTTATAATAATTTTACTAAAGGAGAATAAAATATGGGGAAATCATTGTTTTGGAAAGGTGTACTATATGGAGCACTTGCAGGCGGTGCGCTAAGCCTTCTTGACAAATCCACAAGGGAAACCGTTTTTGATAATTGCCGGAAAACATCCAGCAATGTCGGCTATTATTTAAAACACCCAAGTGAAGCCGTGAATCAGGTGAAGGATGTTTCCAATAAGGTCAAAACCGCTATTGACCAGGTTAGTGAAGACGTCGCTTTTATTACTGGTACTGTGGAAGAAATAAGAGAAATGGCACCGGAAGTAACACAGATTGTTCAGAACACAAAACAGGCTTTTTCCGATATAAAGCCGAAGGGATCAGGTGAACTGCCGGAACAACCGGCTGACGATTCGGTTCAGGTTCCGCATTAATAACAAGTGAGGTGTTGGAATGGGACGAACTTTTTCGGCTCTGATTCCAAACTTATGGAAAAGAGTAGAAGAAGATGATGTCTTTGGACTTGCTGCCCAATTGGCTTATTTCTTTCTTCTCTCTCTTTTTCCTCTGCTGATTTTTCTGGTCACCCTCGTGCCTTATTTGCCGATTACACAGCAGGATATTTTAAATGTTGTCCGTGATTTTGCGCCGGGAGAGACCATGAAGCTCATTGAAACCAATATCTATGAAATTACGCAGCGAAATGGAAAGCTGCTTTCCTTCGGGATCATCGCGACGCTCTGGTCGGCTTCAAATGGAATCAATGCCGTGGTGAAGGCTTTTAATAAGGCGTATGACGTAAAGGAAACCCGGCATTTTATCCTTGCACGCGGGATGGCGATCCTGCTTACGTTTGCGATGATTTTTGTGTTTGTACTGGCCCTGCTTCTTCCTGTTTTTGGAAGACAGATTGGCTTGTTTATTTCTTCAGAATTTGGTTTGTCAGGCCAATTTCTGGCGATATGGAATATGATTCGCTGGTTAGTGAGTCCTTTCATCCTTTTTGTGGTGTTTACAGGGTTATACTGGATTGCCCCCAATAAAAAATTAACCTGTATAAGCGCTGTGCCTGGTGCCATTTTCGCAACAGTCGGCTGGGTGCTGTCCTCGCTTGCTTTTTCATACTATGTCAGCAGCTTCGGCAATTTCTCCGCGACCTATGGAAGCATTGGAGCTATTATCGTGCTTATGATCTGGTTTTACATATCCGGCATTATTATCATTTTGGGCGGCGAAATCAATGCCATCAGTTCGAAGATCAATAAAGAGGATTGCTGATAAAAGTTTCCTTCTTAAAAAGTCCCTCTTCGTTACACACTAGTAATGGGGGAAAATGAATACATTGGAGGGGACCGATATGACAAAGCACACGAAAAAAGACGGCGGCACTAAGCAAAAAGGCAAAAACAAACCAAAACAAAAAACATCCGGTTCTGCTAACGGGCAGAACGGCTATCATTAATTAGAAAAGCGGAAGCGCCTTCGGAACAAGCCAAAAACGCTTGTTCCTGCGAAGAACATCCAAGGAAGCTTTCCCTTGGTGCTCACCCCCGACACCTTGAGGGGGCAGGCTGCTTGCGCCAGACATAAAAAAGCCTGGGAATCTGAATTCCCAGGCTTTCCTTATGATCTCAACAGCCTCAAGCTGTTTAAAATAACCAAAATGGTTGATCCTTCATGGCCGATAACTCCATAAGGAAGGTCAAGCAGCTGCAGGAAGTTGGATGCAATCAAAAACATAATCACCGTGATGGAGAAGATGACATTTTGTTTGATGATGGTATTCATGCGCCTTGAAAGTTCGATGGCTTCCGCAATTTTCGGCAAGTCATTTTTCATTAAAACCACATCAGCCGTTTCAAGCGCTACATCCGTTCCTTCGCCCATAGCGATTCCGACATTGGCAGTGGCAAGGGCAGGGGCATCGTTAATTCCGTCACCAACCATGGCGACATTGCTGTATGTTTCCTTCAGCTTTTTCAAATGCTCGACTTTGTTTTCAGGCAGGCATTCGGCAATATGCTCATTGACATGGCTTTCGCCCGCAATTGCAGCTGCTGTTGTCTGGCTATCACCTGTCAGCATGATCGTGTAGATTCCCTGTTTCTTTAAAAGGTCAATGGCCTGTTTGGTTTCCTGCCGGACAACATCCTTCAGGGAAAGGAGGCCGATGATTTCATTGTTTTTCTTGACAAATACAACCGTCTTTCCTTCGCTTGCCATGCGGTCGGCAGCTCCGTCTGCAAATGCCATGGCTTCTGTTTTACCGACAAAAGAGGATTTGCCGATTTTCCATTCATCATGATCAACCTTCGCTTTGACCCCAAATCCGGTAACATCTTCAATGCTCTCCGGGTGGATAAGGGACTCTGTAAGTGTGCTCTTGGCATATTTGACAATGGCATTAGCCAGCGGGTGGTTTGAATGACTTTCAATAGATGCGACCTTTAGAAGCAGTTCTTCCCTGGAAAGCCCATCCTTGACTACTACATCGGTTACTTCCGGTTTTCCTTTTGTCAGTGTGCCGGTTTTGTCAAAGGCAATCGCCTTAAGATGGCTCAGGTTTTCGAGGTGCACACCGCCTTTAAAAAGGATGCCGTGTCTCGCTCCATTCGAAATGGCTGACAAAGTCGCAGGCATGATGGATGCGACCAGGGCACAAGGTGATGCTACAACAAGAAGAATCATGGCCCGGTAAAAAGTTTCAGTCCAGCTCCATCCTAACAGAAAGTGTGGAGCAAACATCATCAGAACAACAACAGCCAAAACAATTTTGACATAGGTGCCTTCAAATTTTTCAATGAAAAGCTGTGAAGGTGATTTCTCGCTTTGAGCTGATTGCACAAGCTCAATAATTTTTTGAAAAAGGGTTTCGTTATTCGGTTTTGTGATTTCAACCGTAATCGATCCGTTCAAATTCACAGTGCCGGCAAATACCTGGTCATCCGCCCCTTTTGAAACAGGCAGGGACTCACCCGTAATAGCAGCTTCGTCCAGAGATGAATGGCCTTTTACGATGGTTCCATCAGAGGGAACCCGCTCACCCGGCTTTACAAGGATAAAGTCCCCAATTTCCAGCTCGGAAACATGGACACGCTCCTCGGAACCGTCTGTGATCCTCAGGGCTTCTTCAGGCTGGAGCTCCATGAGGGAAGAGATTTCCTTATGGCTTTTGTTCATGGTGTAGGTTTCCAAAGCACCGCTGACTGCGAAAATAAATATCAGGATTGCGCCTTCTGTCCAATAGCCGATAATTGCTGAGCCGATTGCAGCGAAAATCATCAGCATTTCAACATTCAATTCTTTATTCTCAATGGTTTCTTCGATGCCTTCTTTCGCTTTCGCAAAACCGCCGATTATGAAAGCCAGCAGGTAAGCGGCAATCGATGGGGTTTCCATTCCGCTTCGGTCTAACAGCCAGCCTGCCAGAATCAATACACCGCTCAGAAGTGCGGCAATTAATTCAGCATGGGGTCTGATTTTTTCTAAAAGATTTTCTTCAGATCGATTGCTGCTTTTAAGCAGAGCCTTTGCCTCCATACTCATCGTTTGTCCTCCTAAAATGGTTTTAATGTTTTTCAGTTGTCTTATTGAGAAGAATAATCACATTCAATACCCCTAAAAAACGACGAAAGCTGCCACCAGATAGGTGACAGCGTTAAAATCAGTAATGCAGCTTGCACTATGCAATTATGGTAATCTATTACACTTATATTACTATATAGCCTATGAAAAGAAAAGTTAAACGGTCTTTAAAAATGAATAAAATTAATTTTAGGTTACGAATTCTACCCGTTGCTTTCCGCTGCGGATACTTGCTTTCCGCGGGGAGGAACAGAGCTCCTCGGCTTCGCCTGCGGGGTCTCCCGCTCCCTCTCCTCCCGCAGGACATTGGATAAGCTTCCTTGAATGATCACCGCACGAAGAAAATGCGTCAGCATTTTCGAGGATCAAGTACCCTCCCGCTCCAATCAACTCAGTAATTTAAACTTAATTTGCATTTGCAAGCTCAAACAAATATTAATCTTTTGAAGCTCCAACTATTACGAAGCTTAGAAAGACTGGCTTTTCTCCAATACTTGCTGTTTATTTCCAAACAATGTGACGGCACCAAAGATTATCAGCAGCATCACACTGATAATATTGAAAAAGCTGATCGTCTCGAATAATTCAATGAAAAGGCCGCCGAAGTAGGGGCCAATCAGGCTTCCGATGCTGAAGGCTACGCCGCAAAGCAGGTTGCCTGTTGGAAGCAGGTTCTTTGGCATTAAGTCTGCCATATACGTAATGCCGAGTGAAAAGGTTGATCCGACGGCCATGCCTGCTATGAATAGGCAAATGGTCAGTGCAAGCACGATTTCCTCAAGCAGGCTTGCAGCGACAAAGCTGATAAACCCGATAAAAAGAACACTCATTAAAACCTGGCGTCTTCCAAATTTATCACTCATGATGCCTAAAGGAAGCTGGAATAGGATGCCCCCGATCGCAAATGAAGTCAGCAGCAGGGAAACACTTGAAACTTCGAGCCCGATGCGCAGGCCATAGATGGGAAAGCTTCCGTTCAATGAAGCTTCAAGAAACCCGTATCCCATTGCCGGCAGGAAGGCAACCCAGCCATATTTTGTGGCTTTTGAAAAACGCTTCATTGTTTCTCTGAATGAATTAATTTCTATGGACTGTTCAGGGAAATCATTTTTCAATGAGAATAAAAACAGCCAGGCAATCAGACATAGAATAGAAGAAATGACAAACGGCATGGTTTCATTGATTTTGACAAGCGGTGCCATTAATGGACCTACTGCAAATCCAACTCCGAAGAAAAGTCCGTACAGGGAGATATTCCGTCCGCGTCTGTTTTCCGGGGAAAAGGATGTGATCCATGTCTGCGTTCCAAAATGCAGGGCATGGTCGCCGATGCCGATAAGAAGCCGCAGTATGAACCAGAACCAAAACGATTTCCACAGCGGAAAAAGCATGAGAGATACAACCACTAATAATCCTCCAAGGATAATGACCGGCTTGTAGCCGTATTTTCGCAATGGGTATTCCATAAAAGGTGAAATGAGAAGGATACCAATATATAAACCTGTTGCATTTAAACCATTCAAGCTGGAGGAGATGCCGTCATTTTCGAAAATAATAGCAATTAACGGCAGCAGCATTCCCTGGCTGAAGCCTGAAATGGCCACAATGCTGATTAGAATCCAAAAACGCATTGTTTCTTTATTCATAAAAAAACCTCTTTTTCTGACGTGAAATATAAATGTCTCCTAAATGATGGTATCGGGAATAAGTTATCTTGGCAAGAGTAAGTTTATGGTCATAATAGTTTTGTTCGAAAGCAAAATAGTGTAATCTCTACTAATAATAAGATAAAAAGGGGCGAATACCATGGAATTTAAAATGAAGGAAGAAGCAGGCTTTTATGCCGATTTGCCATTCGGACGTCTGGAGGTGGCCGGGGATGAAGAGTATGGCTTCAGGCCGTACCAGCTGCTTGTCGCTTCGCTGGCTGTTTGCAGCGGCGGTGTTCTAAGAAAAATCATGAAAAAAATGCGCATGGAATTCGAGGATATCCAAATGAAAACCAGTGTAGAAAGAAATCCTGAAATCGCTGACCGTGTGGAAAAGGTGCAAATCCACTTCATTATTAAAGGAACGGATTTGAATGAGGCGAAACTCCACAAGGCATTGGAATTGACCAGAAAGAATTGTTCAATGGTGCGCTCAGTGGAAGGAAGCATTGAAATAGAAGAGACATTTGAACTTATTTAACACGCAGACAGGGAAGAGGATGCCTCTTTCCTGTTTTTTTAAAAGATAAGAAAAGTATATAATTTTTGAACGTCGATAACTGTCTAGCTCCACAAGGAACGCTTCGACAGCATCATCATCGCACGGCTAAAAGCGTTAGCTTTTAGGAGGAGCGCCTACCCCCTCGAGGTGTCGGGGGTGGGCAAGGCGCTTGCGCTTTTCTTATACAAGCGTACTTTTGTGAAAGGCGGGAGAATAATAGTATAATAATTCCTATACAAATAATAAGAATTTAAGTGAAACGAGGTGCCCCTCATTGAAATTCCAAGACTTAAAAACCCCCGAAGAAAGAATCAGGCTCATGGAAGAGCTCTCAAAAAAATTTTTATCAAGAGCAGCCAAAAACGATGAAGAAGGCCTTTTTCCGTTTGAAAATATGAAAGAACTAAAAGAATCCGGCTACACCTCCTTGACCGTCCCTAAACGATACGGGGGAAAAGAAATCTCCCTATCTGAATTTCTGCACCTCCAGGAAAAGATAGCGGAAGGTGATGGCTCCACCGCCCTGTCCATTGGATGGCATATGGGGATTATCAAAAGCCTTGGCGAGAAAAACAACTGGGAAGAAGCAGTATTTAAGAAGCTGTGTGAAGACGTCAAAAAGGGTGCCCTAATGAATAACTGTGCAACAGAACCGCAGACCGGCAGCCCTACAAGGGGAGGCAAGCCTGTTACCTCTGCACGAAAAGAGGAGGATTCCTGGATCATTAATGGCCGGAAAAGCTTCACAACCATGGCTCCCGTGCTGGATTACTTCAATGTGAGCGCCACGATTGAAGAGAGTGGAGAGATTGGGAACTTTTTAATTCCGGGAAATTCTACAGGTCTGGAGATTGAGGAAACGTGGGACAGTATTGCTATGAGAGGAACAGGAAGCCATGACCTTCTTATAAAAGATGTAAGGGTAAAGGAAGAGGCCCTTGTTGAGCTGTTTCAGCCCGGGAAAAAAGGCGCTGCCGGCTGGCTTCTCCACATTCCGGCCTGTTATTTGGGCATTGCACAGGCTGCTCAGGATTATGCGATTACCTTTGCGAAAGACTACTCCCCGAACAGCATAAAGGGTGCCATCATTGATTTGCCCAATGTTCAGCAAAAAATTGGAGAGATGGAATTTGAACTCATGAGAGCACGCTATTTCCTTTATTCAGTTGCAGATAAATGGGATGAAGCAAACGATGAAACGAGAAGCGGGATGCAGCCTGAATTGGGAGCGGTCAAGCTGGCTGTAACGAACGCGGCCATTACAGTAGTCGATTTGGCCATGCGGGTAGCAGGTGCCCGCAGTTTATCAGTAAAAAATCCGCTGCAGCGCTATTACAGGGATGTACGTGCCGGGCTGCATAACCCGCCAATGGATGATATGACAATTCAGGCATTAGCAAAAAATGCGATAAAGTAACGAGGAAAGCTGCTGTTTTAGACGGCAGCTTTTTTATATGCCATTTGTGGCAAGTTTGACTTCTTTCAAAATCGGCTAAAGAGAAAGTACCTTTTACATAAAGTGACTGCATATAATCACATAGGCAGGAATGTGCAGGCAATACTAAAAAATATTATAAAACGTAAGGAGTTAAAGATATGACAAATAAAGTGTTTATGGTATTGGCGTTTGCGGGTGTTCCGCTGTCTGTCATCGGAACATTGATGCACTGGTCCAATATCTTGCTGTTTGTGATATACTGCATCACAATTATCGCATTAGCCAGCTATATGGGAAGGGCGACAGAAAGCCTTGCCGTAGTAGCGGGTCCCCGAATTGGCGGATTACTGAATGCCACCTTTGGAAATGCAGTTGAACTTATCATTTCGATTTTCGCTTTAAAGGCCGGCCTGATAAGTGTTGTGCTTGCATCACTGACAGGATCCGTATTGGGGAATTTACTTTTAGTGGCAGGACTATCATTTTTCGTTGGAGGAGTAAAATACAAGACCCAGTCCTTTAATGTCTTTGATGCACGCCACAATTCAGGACTTCTGATGTTTGCGGTCATTGTGGCTTTTGTAATCCCGGAGGTTTTTTCCATGACCATGGATGAAGCTGAAACGATTACGTTCAGCATCGGCATTTCTGTCATTTTAATCGCTCTGTATTTAGCGGCTTTGTTCTTCAAATTGGTCACCCACCGGGGCGTCTATCAATCAAAAGAGGAGAGCAAAAGCTCTCATGAGGAGGAAACCCCCGAATGGAGCAAAGGGAAGGCCATTGCGGTGCTTGCCATTTCGACCATTGCCGTTGCCTATGTATCAGAGAATCTGGTGCATACCTTCGAAACAGTCGGAGAAGCGTTTGGCTGGACAGAGCTGTTTATTGGGGTAGTGATAGTGGCCATCGTCGGAAATGCGGCAGAGCATGCTTCTGCCATCATTATGGCTTATAAAAATAAAATGGACATTGCTGTTGAAATTGCCGTTGGTTCCACACTTCAGGTGGCGATGTTCGTAGCGCCAGTCCTTGTACTGCTTTCGCTGCTCTTCCCAACAGCCATGCCGCTTGTTTTTACATTACCTGAGCTGATTGCCATGGTGACGGCCGTTCTGCTGATGATTGTCATTGGCAATGACGGGGAAACCAACTGGTTTGAAGGAGCCACTCTCCTGGCAGCTTACGTAATCATGGGAATAGGATTTTATCTTTTATAGCACATAGAAAACCGGCTCTGAAAATTCTCAGAGCCGGTTATTTATATGGGTATTTAAGTACTTTTCTTAAAGGATTATGTTTTTTCAGAGAATGGTTCTGTTCGCTTTCTGTCATTGATCACCAACCTTCATGCTGATTTTTGATCATTAACCTGACTTGCAGATGACTTAACAAAAAAACGATTCTCCTCCTTTTACATAGTAGTGGGGTTGATTTCCACTGCCCTCCTTTAATTTAGTAATCTCATTATAACCCTTTATTTGATATTTGTAAATATTCTGATTTTTACAATTTTGTTACAAAACAATCGAAACAAAGCTTATTTTGCATGGGAGGGATAATATCCCCTTTCTCCGAAAAAACTAATATCAACCTAAAAAGATTGTGACTTGAAAGGAGAAAGACATCATGAAAAAATACGTAAGCATTCTTTTTTTAGGTCTTATACTATTGCTGTCATTCCATCCGGCCGCAGAAGCGCAGAAAGGGTCTGAAAAGCCGGCAAAACAGCCAGCGAAAGCAATCACTATCCCTAATTCGGTGCTGAATGTAACGAAGGAAAATACGTATCCGAACCCTGCGCAGGATATGCCGACGCTGCAGCCGAGCGAATTAACCCAGCAGCTCATTGATTCATCGAAGGTTACGATCGAAAATCCGGATCTCATCCGGATGCTGAATGAAACCTCGGTCAGCAGCACTCCGTTCGCACTTGGCTATAGAGCGATCGTCTATCTCGGTCAATGGCCGTTAAATTATGAGTCTGCGGAAACCTCTCCAAATTGGGAATATCAGCGGATAAACACGAATTATTTCGATAACCGGGGCGGCAAGGCGCCTTACCAGATTCATTATGTGCAGGAAGCCCAGAAGGTTGTACGCGGGGGTCTGACTGCCAAAGTTCCCAATGCCGAGGATGTTAAAAAGATGATGCTCCTCAAGGCCATGGAGAAATCAGGTCTGCCTCTTGCTTTTGAAACGATTATAGGCGCAGGCACCAAAAAGGATCATATCTATAATATTCCGCCTAAAAGATTAGGGTATCTATACGGCTATGCTCCTGCCATCAATGAAAAGGGGAAAGTCACGTATGGAGAAGTGTACTTGATGCTGAAAGGCAGCAAAAAAATGATCGTCATAAAAAATGTCACTTCACAGGGAATAGGTGCCTGGATTCCGATTCAGGATCATGTGACATTCGGGTTTGTTGTTTCGGAAAGACCAAGATAAAAGGAAAAGCGGAAGCGCCTTCGGAACAAGCCAAAATCGCTTGTTCCTGCGAAGATCATCCAAGGAAGCTTTCCTTGGTGCCCACCCCCAACACCTCTAGGGGGTAGGCGCTCCTCCTAAAAGCTAAAGCTTTTAGCCGTGCGATGATGATGCTGTCGAAGCGTTCCTTGTGGAGCTAGACAGTTATCCACGTTCAAAATTTTATATTTTTTTGTAAGAAAGCCAGCCCAAAATTCGGGCTGGCTGATTTTTTTAGATATTCGAGCGTCGCGTCTTAAAATTTGTTTCTTTATAATAGCTGTTCTTCACAAGAACGTTAGGGCCAAGGCATTTTACACCGGCACAATGACAGTTCAGGGAATCGGCGAGTTCCGTTCTGCTCCATTTCTGATAAATATCCTCAAGCTGATCTGTCTGGATATTCCCGAGCGGCGGTGTATCACCAAAGTCAGTGACAATGACATCACCCGTGAAAATATTAACATTAAGACGTGATCTTCCGTCAGGATCATTTCGGACCGTCACATTTTTGGATGAGTGCAGTCTTCTTAGAAGCTCCAGGTCTTCCTTCTCGCTGCTGCAGGCATAAAAGGGCAGAGTGCCAAACAGCATCCAGGTATCCTCGTTCCTTACATCGAGAAGATGATGGATGGCTGATCTCATTTCTCCAAGAGTTAACGTTTCTAATGAGGAGGCGAAGTCTGAGGGGTACATAGGATGCACCTCATGGCGCTGACAGTTCATTTCTTCCGTAATCTGTTTATGGATTTTCTCAAGATAAGGCAATGTCCGTTTATTAAGCATGGTTTCAGCGGAAACCATTACCCCGGCTTTTACGAGCTCCCTGCTGTTTTCAATTATCCTGTAAAAAAGACGCTGACGCTGCTCTATTGTCGGCTTTCGTTCCATCATTGCAAAGCCGCCTTCAATAAAGTCCTCTTCCGTTCCCCAGTTATGAGATATATGTAGGACATCCAAATAAGGAATAATTTCTTCGTAACGGGCTAACTCCAGCGTCAGATTTGAATTAATCTGTGTTCTGACCCCTCTTTCGTGTGCATAGCGCAGCAGCGGCGCAACATAATTTTCAACCGATTTTTTGGAAAGCATCGGCTCCCCGCCTGTTATGCTCAGCGATCTTAACAGGGGAATCTCATCCAGCCTTTTCAGAAGCAAATTGATTGGCAGTGCGTCAGGATCTTTCGGCTGAAGGGTATAGCCGACAGCACAGTGTTCGCAGCGCATATTGCATAATACCGTTGTGGTAAATTCAATATTTGAAAGCACCATTTTTCCGTGCTGATCGATGTCGGAATAAGCTTCCCATGGATCATATTCCGGTGTGATGGGTGAAAGTTGTGTTTTCATATGCAGCTCCTTAAAAAATCTAAGTCCTTTGTCATTATTTAATCTTTGGAATCTATTGTCAATCGATAGTTTGGACTAAAAATGACATAATAACGTTTAATTTCTCCTCCTGCGGGAATTAACTCAATATCAAACGAGAAATACTTTCTAAATAAAGAGGAGGATCTGAACATGGAACAGAATAACACTTATAATACGACAAACACAACAACTGCTTTGAGGTCTGATTATGGTCAGGATATGGACATGAATTATGACAATGGACAAAACAGCAAGCTGATGAAAGGGATTGTGATTGGCGGTATTATTGGCGGAGCCTTAGCTATGCTTGATACCTCAACAAGAACGAAAGTGAAAACGAAAGCGATGGATCTTAAGGATTCTTCAGCAAATCTGATTTCAGAAGTAAGGGAAAATCCAGGCGATGTAAAGGAAAACATGATTAACCAATTCAAGAGTGCTTCCAATACCCTGAAAGATGCCATTAAAGACGCCCAGAGTTTATATCAGCGCGTCAATGAAGATGTTTTCGGCAATATGGATGTGGTAAAGGAAGTGTCAACCGACGCAATGTCAACAGCGAAGGATGCGAAAAGCGAGCTGGCTGATATCGGTTCAAAAGTGAAAGAGGCTGGCTCAGAATTAATGGAAAGCCCTGTTGAAAACAGTGGAACTTCCACAGGCTCAAACTATCAAGGTACAGGCGCAGTGAGCAGCACAAATACTGCTTTTCCGGCAGAGCGCGGTGAAAGTGCAGTTACCTACAGCCCTGAGACTCAAAAAAACAGCAATAACCTTTAATGAATGATATTAAAAATCCTCTGCTCTTATGAGTGGAGGATTTTTTGTCGTTTTTTTTCCTAATGATGGTTGTTTTATATTTTCAAGGAGGGGGTAACCCTTAATTATAGGTACAGGACAATTTTTGGAGGTTACATTATGGGTTATAGACGAGGGAAATCATTATCAAACGATATGGAAAAACAATCACACGAAAGAGAAACAGCTGTTGGTACTGCGGGGATGGTCGTGAGTCCTCACTCAGTTGCCACAGATATTGGTGAAAAAATATTGCGGGAGGGCGGCAATGCAGTAGATGCTGCTGCAGCCATCCAGTTTGCTTTAAATGTTGTAGAACCGATGATGACAGGCATTGGCGGAAGCGGCTTTTTAATGGTCTATGATAATAAGAAGAAAGATGTCAAAATATATGATGGCCACACACGGGCGCCAAAAGGCGTGCATCCGGAGATGTTTCTTGATGACAACGGGGAAGTAATCGATTTCCGCAAACGCTCTACCCATGGGTCAGCAGTGGGCATTCCGGGTATTTTAAAGGCTTTGGATACAGCTCTTGAGGAGCACGGATCCAAGCCGTTAGCCGATCTGATCCAGCCGGCAATCGAAGCTGCTGAGAGCGGTGTGGAAGTGAACTGGGTAATGGAGGAAGCTCTTCAGAACTTTCATTACAGACTTGGAGAAGAGGCTAAAGCATTTTATTTCCCTGAAGGCAAAACCTTGAAGGAGGGTGACAGGTTAGTTAAGGATCATTTAGCCCAGACATTCCGGATCCTGCAAAAAGAGGGGATTTCTTCTTTTTATGAAGGGGAAATTGCCCAAGCAATTGTAAAAAGTCTTGAAGAAGAAGGCGGCTTTATGACGCTTGAGGACCTGAAGAATTACCGTCTTACAATTGATGAACCGATATGGGGCGAATATAAAGGCTATAAGATTGCTTCGTCCGCTCCTCCGAGTGCAGGCGGTGTAACCGTGATTCAAATATTGAAGATCCTTGAGAAGTTTGACTTAAGCCAATATGATCCAAAGTCCTGGGAGAAGTATTATCTGATTACGGAAGCCATGCGATTGGCGTTTGCTGATAAGGTTGCCTATTCAGGTGATCCGGAATTTTCAGATCTCCCGATTGAAGGGCTGCTGCATGATGTTTATATTGCTGAAAGGGTCAAAGCCATTAATTTTAAAAGAAGAAATGATGCCATCGATTTTGGGAACCCATGGAAATATCAAGAGGGCGAACCAAAGCAGATTATCCGCCAGCCGGATGATTTAGAGAAAAGTGAAACGACCCATTTCACAGTTGTTGACCAATGGGGCAATATTGCTGCATGTACATCAACCGTTGAGCACCCATTTGGGTCAGGTATTATGGTAAAGGGCTACGGATTTTTATTAAATAATGAGCTGACAGACTTTGATGCCAACCCTGGCGGCATCAATGAACCAAAACCGGACAAAAGGCCGGTCAGCTGTAAAAGTCCGACGATTTTGTTTAAGGATGATCAGCCAGTCCTAACCCTTGGTTCTCCAGGCGGCCCAACCATTATCGGCTCGGTTTTTCAGACGATCGTGAATGTTATTGATCATAACATGAATTTAAAGGAAGCGATTGAAGAGCCCCGGATCTTTGCCACAACAGGACCGCTTATTGAATGGGAGCCGGGCATCAGCATGGAATCCAAGGGAGAAATGGAGTCCATGGGGTATGAATTTGGAGATAAGCCAAGCCGGATCGGAAATGTTCAGGCCATCCAGATCGACCGGGAGAAAGGCCGTTTATATGGAGCGGCTGACTCCAGCCGTGAAGGGAAGGCAGCCGGAATTACAGAGGAGCAAATAAAGAGCTGATACCTTTTATGTAAAGTGTTCCGTTTTGAAGTGCTTTTTAAAAAAATGAACAGAATTGCAGTCCTTTGGACATCCAATATGGCATAAAAAAAGCAAAACTCGCCCCTAAATGGCGAGTTTTCTTTGTTATTAATTAGTCGTTCTTATTGAGCTAAAGCACCCTATAGTTTAAGTATAATTGTTCACAAACTCGTTTTTGAAGTGAATTAGACACTATATCATAATATAAGAATTATCCGCAATAGTTACACTACAAATTGGAATTTATCATCCTATTTGGATTTATTAGTTGCTCTTACTTCATCTCTAATCTTCTCTACTAACATTCCAATATTATCTCTATAATTTTCAAGCTGAGCTTCTAATGTCTCATATTTCGAACTAGCAACAACTTTTCGCCCATAATATATTGTAGCAATTTCCCATTCTAATTCACCAATCTTTTTATGAAGAAAATCAAATTCTTCTTTGTATTTTTTTAATTCAGGAGTAAGTTTCTTTTCCATAGTATTCACCTTTCTTTCAAATTGATAAATTCCTATTTATGAGTATAATTATCTTGCCGTTGAACATAATACAAGAAAATTTCTTGATTTCCGAATTTAAATCCCTCTTTTAGCTTAATAAAAAATTGATTGATTTTGTATAATTTTATACAACTTATTGTAAAGAAGGTTTCACATTGCTTTACTAACTTGCATCGTTTGTTTAATAAGCAATTCAACAAAAAATGCATTAATCCTTCTCGGACTAATGCAATCGTTAGCTGAACATAAGGCTGTTCTTACCAAAATACTACTTAACCTCCTTAGTAAACCCAGTATCTTCAATCCATTCAAAGACCTCATCCTCTAGTGCCTGAATTTGCTCATTTTCTTTTTCATCCTCTGAATCAAGGTAATAATCATTTATACTGGCAATAGCAGCTGAAAGGTTTTGTCTCTTTATCATAGCTTCTCTTATTTCAAAATCAGTTTCCTTCTCACTAAATTTATCCTGAATTCTTCCTAAATGATGCAAACCTTTATACAAAAAGTAAATTGACATTAATAACTTTCTTTTTTCTTCTTCCGTCATTTGATATAAATTTCAAGGAAATCACCTCTTTATAGTCATTCCCTAGGTTCATATAGGTCATAACCTTATTCAACTAACCTGCCCCGGTTGTTAAAAAAGAAAAAGCCACCTGACTTAGCAGTTGATCTTGAATATATGCACCTGTTAGCTGAATAAAATTTATTAACACTCACCTTGAAAAATGTAAGGTGTAGAGGATTTTAATAAGTCCCCTACTCCACCTGGATGGTAAGGCATTAACTTATTAGCAGTATTTATGTCTACCCATTTTATTTCTGCAATTTCGTTCTTATCTTTAATTGTAATTTCTCCGTCTATAACTTTTGCCCCAAATGTAATCATTAATCCGTGATGACCTTGTTTAGAAAAGAACGCTTCATTAACTGCAATAATACTTTTTATTTCAACTACTAAACCAGTTTCTTCTTTTGTTTCTCGGATAACTGCCTGCTCTAACGTTTCACCTTTTCCAACCGCCCCACCTGGTAGAGACCAAGTTGAATGTCGATTATTAACCATTAAAACCTTCTCTGTTATTTCGTCATAAATAAACGAATATACAACATCTACTCTCTTCACAATTAACTCCTCTTTCTATTAGTCAAATATATTCAACTAACCTGACCCTTTTGTTTAATAAGAACTGTATTTGTGCCAGGTGGTAGTCGAGACTGTATTGTTAATGTAATAATTCTCTAAAATAGTTTCTAATAAATCTCAACAAAATTCCATCAGAACATATATTCGTGTATAATTCATTTATGACTATTAAGGGAGGGGTTCTTTTGAATTCAATTGACCTAATTATTTTAAACTTTAATGAAGTTCGAAGAAGAAGCGTTAATGTGTGGACATCAATTCCTGAAGAAAAATTAAAATGGAAGCCTGATGATGAAGCCATGAATTGCATAGAAATGATCAGGCATGTTCTGGAAAGCGAACATTATTATCACCTAGCACTTATAAATAGAGGAAGTCTTTCAGAGTTTATTTCACCTTTTAAAAATAGGCCTTTCACTAATGTAAACGCGGAATTGGAGTTTGCAAAACCATATCGCAATAATTTCATTGATACAATTAAGTCATTTTCTGAGGAAGATTTAACAAACATAAAGATAGACCGCTCTGATGCAGGATACATAAGAGACTTGGGGGATATGCTCCTCCGTATTGCCTACCACGAATCAATTCACACTGGTCAGCTTTTGGATTATTTAAGAACTGCAGGGGTACCCCGGATTCGAATCTGGGATTAAATTATAGTAAAGGTGCTTTCACTGTAGGGAAGTACCTTTTTATTTTGTATTAGTTCTTGAAAGACTACAAAGTGAGATAGCATTCAAGGGCTCTTCTTCCACAAACCTGCCCCGTTAGTTCAATATGAAAACAATATTACCAGCAGCCTAAAAGACATCGTAAATGACAGCTATTTTGGTACCACATTTTAATCGTACAATACGTATTGTCCATTATAAATTGTATTGCAAATTGCTATGTCAAAAACGGAAGAAATAGGCTAAAAACCTTAATAAACAAGGAAACTGACGTGTGTCAATTCACTCGTCAGTTTTAATGTCATTGACTCAATAAAGCACCCGAAACCGGTACCCTTTACCTTTTTTGGCATCAGCTTTTCTTTTGGCCAATATCACTAAGGGTGCTCATCGTGCTGGTTGAACTGCTCTTTTGAATGACTGACATACTGCCGTCAGTTTCAAACACAACTGCTTCAATTTCATCCATTGAGGCATGACCGGCAGAGCGCACTGCCTGCAGGACTTCTGATTGTAAAACCCTGTTCTCTTTTAAAGCCGATTCAACAAAATGACCCTTGTAATAGAGAAGTTCCGGACTGGCTTTTATGATCTTATTGAATTTGGCTGAATGAAGAGATAGCCAGGAAACGATATACTGCAGGCTGATCAAAAGAACATAAGCAGTCAGCCCCTCGGCAAGTGATACCTGTTTATTAAGGAATATAGTGGCAAGGGTAGAGCCGATGGCAACTGTCACCACTAAATCAAATGCATTCATTTTGGTTAAGGTTCTTTTTCCTGCTATCCTTAGGAATATAACCAGGAATATATAACTCATTGCCCCAATCGAGAGAACTCTCCATATGTCCTGCCAGCTGGAAAAAAGCATGGTTTGCCTCCCTTCTATATAGTGTCTATTCCTTTTAAAGAAAGACAGTAAACGGACGATTTTTTATTCATTTTCATGTTGCAGGGCAGCATTGACGGGTATATTAAGTAAAAATACTTATTTGCTGAAACAACAGATTTCATGTAGGATGTAATCGAGACGAAAGGAGAGAACGTTTTGGGCAGTCCGATTCAAGATAAAAATTCACAGGTTACTTTTCTAAAACAGCGCTTAAATATGTTCCTGGACGTACTGGAAGCTATTGAGCCGGAAGACACTGAAATCGAAGACATCGACCGTCTGATTGAAATGATCGATGACCTCGAATCCAAATGCCGTGAATTTAATAACCGCGATTAACAATAGGAGCCTGAGGGCTCTTTTTTTTGCGGAAAATTCCTTTTTCATCCTTCCTGTAAACGATTGCAACCTTTATCTTTAAATACACATCAGATAGGAGTATAATGGTAGACGATTAATAATTATAATTTTCATAAAAGATATAGCGATATAGGGAGCAAAGGGAAGGGGACTAAAGCAATGAATATCGACAAATTTCAGGAAAGCATGTATCAGCTGATCGTTGAGACATCCACGAATCTTCCGCGTGACGTGCGCCGTGCGATTAAATCAGCGAAAGAAAGAGAAAATGCCGGCACGAGAGCGGCGATGAGCCTAGATACAATTACGAATAATATTAAAATGGCCGATGATAATGTGTCGCCAATCTGCCAGGATACCGGCTTGCCGACATTCAAAATCAAGACGCCTGTCGGTGCGAACCAGCTGGTTATGAAAGAAGCGATCAAAAACGCAATTGCCCAGGCAACCAAGGACGGAAAACTTCGCCCGAACTCTGTTGATTCTTTGACAGGAGCCAACAGCGGGGACAATCTTGGCTTCGGCACTCCTGTTATTAAATTTGATCAATGGGAAAAAGATTATATTGACGCACGCCTGATCTTAAAAGGCGGCGGCTGTGAAAATAAAAATATCCAATACAGCCTTCCATGTGAACTTGACGGCCTTGGCCGCGCTGGACGCGACTTGGATGGAATCCGCAAGTGCATTATGCACTCTGTATACCAGGCCCAGGGACAAGGCTGCAGCGCCGGTTTCATCGGTGTAGGAATCGGGGGAGACCGCTCTTCAGGATATGACCTGGCGAAAGAGCAGCTGTTCCGTTCTGTAGATGATGTGAACACTAATGAAGATCTTCGCAAGCTTGAAGATTATGTGATGGAAAATGCCAATGAGCTTGGCATCGGAACAATGGGCTTCGGCGGGGAAACAACGCTCCTTGGCTGTAAAGTCGGTGTGATGAACCGCATTCCTGCCAGTTTCTTCGTATCTGTGGCTTATAATTGCTGGGCGTTCCGCCGTCTTGGCGTGGCAATCAGCATGGAAACAGGCGAAATTAATGAATGGATGTACCAGGAAGGCGAGCACATCGACTTTGGTGCAACTGAAGCTGAGCTTGAGACAGCGGCAGCAGCAGAAACAGCTGAGCAAACCAACATCGTGACCTTGCAGGCTCCGATCACGGAAGAACAGATTCGAGGTCTTAAGGTCGGTGATGTCGTTCAAATCAACGGCATGATGTACACTGGGCGCGACGCCATCCACCACCACTTAATGGACCATGATGCACCAGTTGACCTTAATGGACAGGTTATTTATCACTGCGGTCCGGTTATGATGAAGGATGAAGACGGCAAGTGGCATGTAAAAGCAGCCGGTCCGACTACAAGTATCCGTGAGGAGCCTTATCAGGGCGATATCATGAAAAAGTTTGGCATCCGTGCTGTAATCGGAAAAGGCGGAATGGGGCCGAAAACATTGGCAGCACTTCAGGAGCATGGCGGCGTTTACTTAAATGCAATCGGTGGGGCTGCACAATATTATGCAGACTGCATCAAATCGGTTGAAGGTGTGGATCTGATGGAATTCGGTATTCCTGAGGCCATGTGGCACCTTAAGGTTGAAGGCTTTACCGCAGTGGTGACAATGGATTCCCACGGCAACAGCCTTCATCGTGATGTAGATAAATCTTCACTTGAGAAACTGGCGCAATTTAAAGAGCGTGTATTTTAATATTGGAACGAGAGAGACTGCATGCGGTCTCTCTTTTTTTGTGCATTTTTGCCAGCCGGCCCTGTGAATGTTTTTTTTTCATTCACAAACACTAAGAAAAAATATTGGAGGAGCTCAGATGAAAAAATTAAGTATCTTCCTGAGTGTATTTATTCTGTTTTTTTCCGGAACAGCTTATGCAAACTATGGCAACTCGCCGGTTCATTGGGGATTTAAAAAAGCAAAAAATGAGGTGCCCGCCGAAGCAGGCAAGCCGCTCGATTCATTGCTTGAACGGCATGGCTCTTATTATAAAGGCGATACAAGCAAAAAGGAGATCTATTTAACATTTGATAATGGATATGAAAACGGCTATACCGGACAGGTCCTGGACGTTTTAAAAAAGGAAAATGTCCCTGCTGCCTTTTTTGTAACTGGCCATTATTTAAAAAGCGCACCCGATCTCGTCAAGAGGATGGCGGCTGAAGGGCATATCATTGGCAACCACTCCTGGCATCATCCTGATATGACAAGAGTGAGCGATGAGAAATTTATCAAAGAGCTCGAAATGGTCCGTGCTGAAACCGAAAAGCTGACTGGTGTTAAGCATATGGCTTATTTGCGGCCGCCGCGCGGAATCTTCAGTGAGCGTACATTGGCTCTTGCTAAAAAGGAAGGCTACACGCACGTATTCTGGTCACTCGCTTTTGTAGACTGGCACACTGACCGGCAGAAGGGCTGGCAGTATTCTTATGACAATATTATGCGCCAGATCCACCCTGGCTGTATTCTGCTTCTGCACACAGTCTCAAAGGACAATGCCGATGCTCTTGAAAAAGCCATTCAGGATCTGAAAAAACGCGGGTACACGTTTAAGAGCCTTGACGACTTGACATGGGAGCAGGCGATTGAGGAGCGGATGCTGTACTGATTAGGTTTGGCCGGTAAAACCTTTAATTCGGCCGGTAAATAATGTACTTTGGCCGGTATCTTCCTTAAAATGGCCGGTAAATCTCCAATATCGGCCGGTAAAACAGCTGAATTTCAATATTTCCATGAAATAGACCCGTTCTTCAGGGTCTATTTTTACATAAGCGAACAATGTTAGAAAAATAACAGCAAAAAATGCTATAATCGGGGAAAATGATAAAGGACGGATTCTTCTTGGAAAAGATACAAGTAGAAGGACCTTATAATTTTGACCTCGTACTGGACAGGCTTTCGAACGATCCTCTTAATCAGGTTAATATAGAGGAAAGGTCTGTGAAAGTGCCTCTGATGCTAAGCCATCAGCCGGTTGTGGCAGAAGTAAAGGCAATCGGAACGACGGAACAGCCGGAATTTTTAATTTCCGGAACGGATGGCCCCCTTAAAGAAAAGGCAGCTGAGCGCCTATCGGAAATATTTCAATGGCATCTGCCGCTTGAGACCATTCACAGGCATTTTCAAAACACAGAATTACAGCCGATATTTGAAGCGCATTATGGAACACCTATTGTGCTCGACTTTGATCCATACGGCTGTATCTTGAAATGCATTATACATCAGCAGCTGAACCTTGCGTTTGCACACACATTAACAGAGCGGTTTGTGAAAACCTTTGGATTTGAACAAGACGGTGTGTGGTTCTATCCGCTGCCTGAAAAAGTGGCGGAACTTAAGGTGGAGGACCTGAGGGAACTGCAGTTCAGCGGACGGAAGGCTGAATATGTGATTGGCATTGCAAAAGAAGCGGCCGCGGGAAATTTAAACTTTGATGAGCTTAGAAACCTTGCAGATGAAGAAATTTATGATAAACTGATCAAATTGCGCGGTGTCGGACCCTGGACTGTCCAGAATTTCTTAATGTTCGGGCTTGGCCGGCCAAATCTTTTTCCGGCTGCAGACATCGGCATTCAAAATGCCTTGAAAAAACTATATAAATTAGAAGCGAAACCGACTCTGGAAGAGATGGAGACATTTTCAAAGAGCTGGAATCCTTATTTGAGCTATGCTTCGCTTTATTTGTGGAGAAGCATCGAGTAATTTGGAGTGATAAAGGATCATGAAACAAGAACAAACAGCTAAATTAAAACTAAAGCAGACGTTCCCGCTGACAATTAAAAGGCTTGGCATCAATGGTGAAGGTGTCGGATATTTTAAAAGGCAGGTTGTATTTGTACCTGGGGCACTGCCTGGCGAGGAAATCGTAGCAGAAGCCACAAAGGTAAATCCAAAGTTTTCTGAGGCCAAAATCAAGAAAATCCGCAAAAAATCGGAGTTCCGCGTCCAGCCCCCATGCCCGGTCTATCATGAATGCGGCGGCTGCCAGCTGCAGCATCTCCGCTATGATCAGCAGCTGAAGGAAAAGCGGGATATCATTATTCAAGCTTTAGAACGGCACACCAAGCTGAATCCTGAGAAGCTGGATATAAAAGAGACCATTGGAATGGAAGATCCATGGAGCTACAGAAATAAAAGCCAGTTCCAGGTTGGCCAAAAAGACGGGAAGGTGCTGGCCGGTTTATATGGCATGAATTCGCACCGCCTGATTAATATTGAGCACTGTGCGGTCCAGCATCCGCAGACAACAAAGGCGACAGAAACAGTGAAGGGGATTCTCCAGGACCTGCGAATCCCCATTTATAATGAGAGAAACCGCAAAGGCATCGTGAGAACCATCGTTGCCAGGGTGGGGATACAGACAGGCGAACTGCAGATCGTATTAATTACAGCTCAAAAAGAGCTTCCTAAAAAAGAAATCATTATCGAAAAAATAAAAAGTGAGCTGCCTGAAGTAAAGTCCATCATCCAAAACGTGAACGGTGAAAAAACCTCCATTATTTTTGGACAGGAAACCACGAATCTGGATGGAAGCGACTTTATCCAGGAAACACTTGGAGACCTTCAATTTGAACTATCGGCACGGACTTTCTTCCAGCTGAACCCTGAACAGACCGTCAAACTTTATAATGAAGTCAAAAGAGCAGCGGCTTTAACCGGCAAGGAAAAAGTAGCTGACGCATACTGCGGTGTCGGAACGATCGGACTATGGGTAGCTGAGCAGGCAGCCGAAATCCGCGGCATGGATATCATCAGGGAATCCATTGAAGACGCCAAGAAAAATGCGGCCCGCCATGGAATTAAGCATGCCCAATACGTGGTCGGCAAAGCAGAAGAATGGCTTCCGAAATGGACAAAAGAAGGCTGGAAGCCGGACGTCATCATCGTCGATCCGCCAAGAACAGGACTGGATCAGCAGCTGTTAAAGACTATTTTGAAAGTCCAGCCAAAGAAAGTGGTTTATGTATCGTGTAATCCATCAACATTGGCGAAAGATATTTCGGTCTTGAGCTCCAAATATAAAGTAAATGGCATCCAGCCTGTGGATATGTTTCCGCAGACGGCGCATGTTGAGTGTGTGGCACAGCTCATTTTAAAAGAAGGCAACTAACCCTTAAGGGAAGTTGCCTTTTTGTTTGTGGAATGGAAATCCGATTAATTCATTCCCGTTTTAAATGTCTGAGGATATTAAGGCACGAACAAAAATCGGCCCTTTTTTAAGAGCCGAGTTAACAAGCAAATTACAGTATTGATTCAAACTGTTTGGAGTAGAGGCTTGAATAGGCTCCATGTTTTGCAAGCAGCGCATCGTGTGTTCCTTCTTCGACAATACCCTCCTCAGTCAAAACGATAATCCGCTGTGCGTTCCGAATTGTTGAAAGGCGGTGGGCTATGACGAGGGTTGTTCGCCCTTTTGCGAGTAATTCTAGTGAGTCCTTAATGATGCTTTCGCTTTCGTTATCAAGTGCACTCGTTGCTTCATCCAAAATGAGGATTGGCGGATTCTTAAGGAATACGCGGGCAATGCTTAGTCGCTGTTTTTGTCCGCCCGAAAGCCTGACCCCCCGCTGACCAATTCCAGATTGGTAACCGTCTGGCAGCTTCATGATAAAGTCATGTGCATTGGCGCACTGGGCCGCAGCGATAATTTCCTCATCACTTGCATTGGGATTCCCATACCGGATATTATCCATTACCGTTCCAGCAAACAGGTAAACATCCTGCTGAACGATACCGATGTTTTTTCTTAATGAATAAAGATCGATATCACGGATATCAATTCCGTCCAGCATTATCTTGCCGTCAGTTACATCATAAAAGCGGGGGATAAGAGAGCAGAAAGTCGTTTTGCCTGCACCCGATGGGCCAACCAAGGCAACATATTCTCCCTGTTTTATTTTAAGCGACATATTTTCCAAAACATGATCCAAATTATCTTCATACCGGAATTGAACATGCCTGAATTCAATTTCACCAAGGACTTTCTTGAGACTCACGGCATTCGGTTTGCTTTCAATTGCGGGCTTTAGATTCATAATTTCCATAAAGCGCTGAAAGCCGGTAATTCCTTCCTGGAGTTGCGTGCTCATATGAACCATTTTTTGAATCGGTTCCAGCATAAAATTTATATACAGCAAAAAAGTAATTAAATCTGCTAAATCAAGTGTGTTTTTTACAATACTGGCACTGCCGAAAATAATAACTGCAATTGTAATCAGCTGGATAAATGTTTGTACCCCATTGTAAAAAATCGCTTCTGCTTTATAGAAGGCTATCCTGCTTTCAAGGAAGAGGTTATTTTCACGAGCGAATTTTTTAATTTCCACTTTTTCATTGGTGAACGATTTTACAACGCGGATGCCAGCCAGACTATCCTCTACCTGAGCGTTTACGTCGGCAATCCTTTCTTTGTTCTTTCTTAATGCCCTGTTTTCAATCTTATTGAGCTGAAAAATAAATAAACCCAGGAACGGCAAAAAGCAAAATACAATAATCGTCAGGGGGGCATTGATGAAAAATAAGATGACAAACGCACCGACTAAACGAACCAGGTATTTTAGATAATCTTCTGGTGCATGATGGTATAGTTCGGAGAGCATCAATAGGTCGTTCGTAATCCTCGACATGAGCTTGCCGATTTTTTCTTTATCGTAAAAACTGAAAGAAAGTTTTTGCATGTGCTCAAACAGTTCGCCGCGCAGGGCGCTTTCCATGCGAGCGCCTAATTCATGTCCTTTAAAGTCAACAAAGTAATTCGCAAGATTTTGGATTGCGGTTAGAACAAGCATCAGCCCGCCAATCCAAAACACTTTATTTAATGCGATTGACAGGTCCCCTTCAAGGACGTCCTTTGTAATATACCTTACGAGAAGTGGAAACAACAAAGACAAGGCGGAGACGATAAAGGCACATGCCAATACGGACAATAATAATTTCCGATAAGGCTTATAATAAGAGAAAAATTTTTTGACTGGAAAATCCATGAGTTACCCCTTTATGTGTTATTTAAATAAACACATATAAGGGAGTACACCGTTACAATTAAAGAAGTGTTTCTCCCTTATATGTTTGTACGGTTTTGTTCATGATGTTTCTCATTGAAATTCCTCCTTAATCATTGATAAGAAAATTATAATCTAATTGTATTAAATGTGTACAGAATATTCGTAAAATTAATGCACCTAAACCTTTTTTAGAAAAAACATTTTATAGGCTTCTTTCAGACCCTATCCTGAAACAAGCCCGAATAAGGAGTGATATGCTATTAACCGCTCTTTCTTTGTTGGAATAATAAAGTGCTATGCTCGAACGATGAACTGTCCCCCTGACCCGCCTAATGAGTTCAGATTGACCCCTTTGAAGCATTCCCGGTTGAGCAAACCAATACCATAGAGTACTACAAAGAATACTAACAAAATGATATATACAGTCTCTCTTTTTCAGTCAGCTGAAGGGTTTCATTCCTGATGTATTAATCAGCCATATTAAAAATTTTTTAATTCACCCTGTCCTTTTTGCTGTTTTCTTTATATATAAGGGGTGAGGGAGCTGAATCAATGGATAGTCTCAATGATGATCATGATGTGATTCGGCGAACCATTTCTGAAGATATTTTGGAGGGATTCAAATGAGCAAGTTTTTGGTGGGGGAGCGGCCTATTATATTGATTCCATCGCTCGCGGTGAAGCTGGGAATGAAGGAGGCGATCGTGCTTCAGCATGTCCATTATTGGCTTTCAGTCAGCAGGAATGAGAAGGATGGCCGAAAATGGGTTTACAACACGTATGGAGAATGGAAGAAACAGTTGCCTTTCTGGTCGCTGAGTACCATTAAACGGACAATTGCCATTCTCGAGGAAAAGGGTTATCTCCTGTCGGATAACTTCAATGCGCATAATTGGGATCAGACGAAATGGTATTCGATTGACTATGAAAAGCTGAGGGAGATTGAAGGAGAGTTAAAGGGGCCCATTCAAATAAAGGGCGGTGAATATTCCCATCAGGATGACGAGGAAACGGAAATTCCGTACGCTGCCATCATCCAATATCTTAATGAGAAAACGGATTCGGGCTACCGGGAGAGCTCCAGGAAATCGAGGAGTCTGATCAGGGCTTGGTGGGAACAAGGCTTCACGCTGGGGGATTTTCAAAAGGTTATTGATTTGAAGGCAGCGGAATGGAAGAGAGACCCGCAATATTCCCGCTACCTGAGACCTGAAACACTGTTTGGCTCAAAATTTGAAGCGTATTTAAATCAAAAGCCGCAGGCACAACAACTGCGGGAGGAAGATTTTAACCTTGACTGACAAAACGGACTTGCTAAAGAGCCGCTGATTAAAAACTAAGGAAAAAATATCTAATGTGAAACCTCTGCAGGCCGTTTGATAAAAAGTGACCAACCATGGTATAAGTGTATAAGTAGCAGAAATAAGCTGCTTTTAATTTTGGGATATGGGTTAGCATGATATCCCTTAATGAGAGGATTGGAATGTAAAAATGAAAGAAAATTTCTGGCGTGAGTTACCGCGGCCATTTTTTATACTGGCACCCATGGAAGAGGTGACAGATGTTGTTTTCCGCCATGTGGTGAGTGAAGCAGCAAGACCTGATGTGTTTTTTACTGAGTTTACAAACTCAGATAGTTATTGTCACCCTGAGGGGGTCAATAGTGTACGAGGGCGTTTGACTTTTACTGAGGATGAACAGCCAATTGTCGCACATATCTGGGGAGATAAGCCTGAATACTTCCGTCAAATGAGTATTGGGATGGCGGAAATGGGCTTTAAGGGATTGGATATCAATATGGGCTGTCCGGTCCCCAATGTGACCCAGAATGGGAAGGGAAGCGGGCTGATCCGCCGTCCCGAACTGGCAGCAGAACTAATACAGGCAGCCAAAGCAGGAGGTTTGCCGGTAAGTGTAAAGACAAGGCTTGGCTTCACAGAGGTAGACGAATGGAAGACCTGGCTGAAGCATATTTTGGAGCAGGACATTGCGAATCTTTCCATCCACCTGCGAACACGGGACGAAATGAGCAAAGTGCCGGCGCATTGGGAGCTGATTCCGGAGATTAAGGAACTTCGTGACCAGGTTGCACCGGATACACTTTTGACGATCAATGGAGATATTCCTGATCGTCAAAAGGGCTTGGAGCTTGCCGAGAAATACGGGATTGATGGAGTCATGATTGGGCGCGGCATATTCCATAATCCATTTGCCTTTGAAAAGGAGAAGAAGGAACATACAAGTGAGGAATTGCTGGCCCTCTTAAGATTGCATATGGATCTCCATGATCAATATTCACATTTAGAGCTGCGGCCGTTCACGGCTCTTCACCGCTTCTTCAAGATCTATGTCAAAGGATTCCCAGGGGCAAGTGCACTAAGAAATCATTTGATGAACACAAGGTCAACAAATGAAGTGCGTGAATTGCTTGATGCCTTTGCGTCACAGAACCTTGAAAATAATAATTGAATTCTTAAGGGGGATGGGCTAGCGGTCCATCCTCCTTTTTTATAAATAAATTTTGGCTTTCTTCACAAGGTTTCTGAGTTGATTGTAGCGGAAGGTAGGAGACTCGGCGGGAGTAGCGGGACAGGCGAGACCCCGCAGACGCGCAGCGTCGAGGAGGCTCACCGACCGCCCCGCGGAAAGCGAGCAGCCTTGAGCGGAAATCAACGGACAGCATTGCTAAGCGAAAACAACAATATATAGGAAAAGAATCAAAATATTAAACTTGAGGTACGAGGATGAAAGCTTTTTTATTATGCACATTCATGGTATTTTCTTTTGCAATCATAACAGGCTGTCAATCAGCTGAAACAATGGTTCTCTTAGATGAAGAAATCAAAGAAATCAAAGTTTCAAAATCAGAGGGTTTAGGCGGAATAAATGAAGAAAGTTTTATTTCTTTCAAGGACAGAAAATCGATCGCTGTATTTGAAAAAGCAATAACAACTGCTGTAAAACAGTCAGGGAAGGCAGATATTAGTAAACCTGAGTATGATATAGCAGTAGAATACAAAGGAGATCTCCCTTCTCACGGCATTCATTTATGGCTCGGTGAGGATAATGAAAAGAGCGCATTCATGTATATTACCAATGAAGATATTTACCAGACTTCACCGCAAATGACAAAGAAACTAAGAAGCCTAATCCTCTCAGACTAACTCCCTCCAAGGCTTTCCTGCCTCGATTTGGAATATTATCTCATATGGTTAACTATCCGAAAAAGGGGTATATAATCACTAAACCAAAAGGAGGTGGCCAAAAATGGAAGTAGAAGTTTTGTGTAACGTGGAAAACTGTAAGTACTGGGCTGAAGGTGATAAATGTGTAGCTGACTCTATTTATGTGATTGGCCAGAATGGCCGGGAAGCGGATGAAATAGAGGAAACAGCCTGTAAAACGTTTGAGCCAGATGCATAAGCATGAGAAAGCCTGACCGCCGGAGGATGAAAAAATCCCGGCTGTCAGGTTTTTTTACATACAAAAAGATGCCCGCTATGTTTTACAAGAAAGGGTATAATAAAGGAAAATGACTATAAAACCATGAAGGCAAGGAAGGAGTTATGATGACAATTAGCAATGAAATCGGATGGAATTTTGATAATAGCTATGCGCGGCTCCCGCAGACATTCTTCTCAAAAATGAAGCCTAACCCTGTACAATCCCCTGAGCTGGTAATCCTTAACGGGGAACTGGCGAAATCTCTGGGGTTAAATATGGATGCTTTGACAAGTGAAACAGGCATTGAGGGCCTTTCAGGCTCTCAAGTTCCAGAAGAAGCTGAACCTCTTGCTCAAGCTTATGCAGGACATCAGTTTGGACATTTTAATATGCTTGGGGATGGCCGGGCAATGCTGATTGGCGAGCAGATAACACCAGAGGATAAAAGGGTCGACATTCAGCTGAAGGGCTCCGGCAGAACGCCATTTTCGCGCGGCGGAGATGGGCGGGCGGCTCTGGGCCCTATGCTCCGGGAGTACATTATCAGTGAAGCCATGCATGCCCTTGGAATTCCCACTACCCGCAGTCTGGCGGTTGTAACAACAGGGGAAGCCATTATCCGGGAGACCATGCTTCCGGGTGCGATCCTGACAAGAGTTGCGGATAGCCATATACGGGTGGGGACTTTTCAATATGCGGCGAATTGGCGGCCTGTTGGGGAGCTTAGAACCCTGGCAGATTACACGATTGAGCGTCATTATCCTGAAATCAAAGAAGATGACAATCCTTACCTGGCTCTCCTAAAGAAAGTGATCCAGCGTCAGGCTGCTCTCATTGCGAAATGGCAGCATATAGGCTTCATCCATGGAGTCATGAACACCGACAACATGGCAATCAGCGGAGAAACGATTGATTATGGTCCGTGCGCCTTTATGGATAAGTATGATCTGGCAACTGTCTTCAGTTCCATTGACAGGGAAGGCCGTTATGCTTATGGAAATCAGCCGTATATTGGCGGCTGGAATCTGGCGAGATTTGCGGAAACCCTTTTGCCTCTGCTGCATGAAGAGGAAGAGGAAGCTGTTAAAATAGCTCAGGGCGCCATTTCAGAATACAATAAAATGTATCAGGACTATTGGCTTGCCGGCATGAGGGCAAAGCTTGGGATCTTTAATGAAGAAGCAGAAGATGAAGCCCTTTTTACCGGACTTCTAAAGATTATGCAAAAGTCTGAAGCCGATTATACGAACACATTCCGTGCCTTAACGCTGGGCGACCTTGAGAACACTGTGTTAGGTAATAATCAGGAATTTGCCGGCTGGCATGGTCAATGGCAGGAAAGGCTGACCAGGCAGAAGGAAACGAAAGAAGAAGTAAATCAGTTAATGAGGGCCAGCAACCCGGCCGTCATCCCGCGAAACCACCGGGTGGAAGAAGCTCTGGAAGCAGCGGTTAACAATGGAGATTACAGCGTGATGAAAAAGCTTCTTGCAGTGCTGGAGAATCCTTATGCTTATAGGGAAGATCAGGAAGAATACTGCAGGCTTCCAGAGCCAGCCGGCGCACCCTATCGAACATTTTGCGGAACTTAATAACAATAAATAGGCAAAGCCTGACCCATTATCGGGTCGGGCATTTTTTATTATGCAGGAATTTTCATTTTAGAAAAGAATACTATCTATGATTAAAAAAGGAGGGAATTTCCATGTTAAATCAATTATGTGTTATTACGATCAAAGTAAAGGATTTGAAAAGTGCGGTGAATTTTTATACTGAGGTTTTAGACTTCAAAGTATCGAAACATTATGGAGATAAAATTGTCAGTCTTGTACATAATGATGTGCCGGTTGTTCTGGAAGAAAGCGCAGATGAAAAAACGGGATCAAACGTATTGCCTGGAATCCTCTCAAAAAATATCGAAAGTGATTTTAGCAAAATGAGAGAAGCTGGTGTGAAAATGCTTTTTGAAAATCCTCAGCCATGTCCTCCTGGCCGTTACTTCATTATTGAGGATCCTTCAGGAAATCAAATTGAAATAGTTGAGTTCACTAATTGATAGAAGAGTTCTAATGGCAGGAGAAGCTGGTGCTTATTGTTGACATCATGAGCTCACAATGTTACTTTTGATATAGAACATACATTCGATTTGGTGATTGACTTGAACATACAGCTTAAAGAAATCATATCAAAAAGTATCTTAACACCTGCCAAAGGTGCGATAGACAATTTTACTCATTCATTGAACCCCTATGCGGGCTGTGCTTTTGGCTGTAAATATTGCTATGTAAGGGAGCTCCCTGTTTCCATTTTCCGTGAAGAGGAATGGGGTGCGTGGATTGATATAAAATCAAATGCGGCAGAGCTTTTGGAGAAAGAATTGGCTAAAGCCAAAAAAAGGGGAAAAGTTGCTTTATTTATGTCCTCTTCCACAGATCCTTACCAGCCGATTGAATATACCTCAAAACTGACCAGAAGTTTATTGGAAGTTATGTTTGAAAATCAGCCTGACTTTTTACATGTACAAACCCGTTCGCCATTGGTAAAGCGGGATATCGATTTATTCCAGCAATTCAGAGATAGAATCAGAATTTCTATGACAATCGAGACAGACAAAGAAGAAGTCAGAAAAGCATTTGCACCAGCGGCACCTCCCATCCCGGCAAGAATGGCTGCACTAAAAGACATAAAAGATGCAGGAATTATAACTCAGGCAACACTGGCCCCGTTACTTCCATGCTCGAGGGAATTTCCTGCAAAACTTAAATCTATTGCCAACCGTGTTACGATAGACGATTTTTGGATGGGGGATGGAAGCGGAGGAAGAAGGACCGAAAGACTGGGAATCCGTAAGATTTTTGATGAGCTTGGTTTGGAGAAATGGTATAATCCGTCTGCATATAAAGTGGTTCTTAAAATGCTGGAGCAGGAATTTCAAGATGCACCCATTCAATTAGGTGTATCAAAAACGGGGTTCAGCCCCGATGGCAAATAGCTGACTAAAGTAAATATGAGGTATTATTATGGATCTATTAAGTTCACAGTACGTAAGAGGCATTAGGCTTAAAAGAGAAGATATACCATCCTTCCATCAGTATCCCTTCAGCCTTCCGAGCCTGAAAACGCTGGATGAAATGGCGTTTCACCCGAAAGTCACCTTTCTGATCGGCGAGAATGGGATGGGTAAGTCGACTTTGCTGGAGGCAGTAGCGGTTGCATTGGGATTCAATGCGGAAGGCGGATCATTCAATTTTAATTTTTCTACCTTTGATTCACATTCCATACTGGGCGAATATTTAAAGGTAATAAAAGGCGTAGATAGACCATCTGATGGTTTTTTCTTAAGAGCAGAGAGCTTCTATAATGTAGCTTCCAATATTGAGGAAATGGACAGGGAAGGCGGAGCACCAAAAGTGATTGACTCCTTTGGCGGCCGTTCTTTACATGAGCAATCGCATGGGGAAGCATTTTTCTCCACCTTTCTTCATCGCTTTCGCGGCAGCGGAATCTACATACTGGATGAGCCGGAAGCGGCACTTTCACCATTGAGGCAAATGTCTATGCTGACAAGGATTCATGACTTGGTCAGCGAACATTCACAATTTATAATCGCTACCCATTCTCCGATCATTATGGCCTATCCTGATGCAGCCATATATGAATTCACTGATGACGGCATCTCAGAAAAGAAGCTGGAAGAAACGAATCATTACCGCATTATGAAGCAATTTTTCGATGATAAGAAGCGAATGCTTCATCATTTGCTGAATGAATAAAAAAATGGAGGCTCATGCCTCCATTTAGTCTATGTATGTTATTCGCTTTCGTGGCTGAACATCCAGTTAACGCCGAATTTATCTGTTAACTGGCCAAAGCTCTTGCTCCAGAATGTTTCCTGCAGCTCCATTGTTACATTACCGCCATCTGCCAGATTGTTAAAATACTTTCTCAGGTTATCCACATCATTAATGACAACTGCGAGATTAATGTTATTTCCTACTGTAAATGGCATACCTGGAAACGTATCTGAAAACATGACAGTACTGCCGCAAATAGTAAGGCTTGAATGCATAACCAGATTTTTGGCTTCCTCCGGGAGAGGATATTCAGGATTCTGCGGAGCATCACCAAAAGTTGTAATCTCAGGCATTTCCAGTTCAAAAGCCTTTACATAAAACTCAATAGCTTCGCGTGTATTTCCATCAAAATTTAAATAGGCATTAACAGCCAACCTGTCCACTCCTTCCTTTGAATACAATTCCATTATAGACAAAATCTTCTAATATTAATATAGTTCAAAAGTCAAAATCACAACAATCTTTATAATTCCTGAAGTGCTTGTTCTATACTGGTAAATCCGCTTCTATCAGCACCATCGGGTTCATCTGATTCAATGATCCACTCATTTCTTTCTGGTGATAATCCTCCATTCCCATCTTTAAGGAATGGACTGTGCACATGGTACGTTTTCCCTGCTTTTTTCACCGTGTATCCCATATAGCAGTGCTGGTCCTGGCCTTCTTCCTCGAAAATGCCAATATCATCAATTCCATATTTGTCTATATAGGACTGAAATGGCTCCTGCAGTGAATTTAAAACTTGCTCTCTTGGTAAAAACTCCATTATGATTGCTCCCTTCCATATTAGCTATCCTTAATATGGCTATTTTTGGAGGGATTAAACACGGAACTGTGAAAAGAGTACCCCGCATCAGCGAGGTACTCTGCTCCTTAGCTTAACTCTAAGGTTTCCGAGAAGCTTCATAAGTTCTTCATATTCTTCCAGTTCAATGCTGCACGTCTGAATGGCCTCTCCGACACTTTTGGTGATATCCTGTTTTTCGTTGTGTGCTTTTTCCTCAAGGAAGATATACACCTTGCGTTCATCCGCTTTGGAGCGTTCTTTGCGAAGCCATCCGTTAGCAATCATCCTTGAGATCATCGGAGTTAGTGTCCCGGTGCCAAGGTTCAGTCTTTCTCCAAGCTCTTTGGCAGTCATGCTATCCTTTTCCCAAAGGGCCAGAAGTACCAGATACTGCGGGTAGGTTAAGCCGAATGGCTGAAGGGCACTTGTATAGAGTTTGGTAAATTCACCTGCTGTTTCATAAACAGCAAAACAAAGCTGTTTATCCAGTGTAAAAAAATCTTTCACATCATCACCTGATTCCGGCATTACAATAACTTCGTCAAATCATCCTCAATTTTTCCCGGCTCTGTTGTTGGCGCATAGCGTTCTATAACCTGGCCGCCCTGGTCCACGAGGAATTTGGTAAAGTTCCACTTAATGTTTTTGGACAGAATGCCCTTTTTTTGTTCTTTCAAGTAAGCAAACAATGGATCCGCATTGTCGCCATTTACATCGATTTTTGCGAAAATCGGGAAAGACACACCATAATTGAGCTGGCAAAACTCAGTGGTTTCCTCAATATTATCGAACTCCTGGTTATTGAACTGATCACAAGGGAATCCAAGAATTTCAAGGCCTTTGTCTTTATACTTTTCATAGAGCTCCTGCAGGCCTTTAAATTGGGGCGTCAATCCGCATTTGCTTGCTGTGTTTACGATAATTAGAGGCTTTCCTTCGTATTCTTTCAGAGATTTCAATTCACCATTCGTTTTCTTGACTTCAAAATCATAAATCGTTGTCATTGGGATACCTCCTATTTTTAATCGTGTGCGATTTAATCTTAAGCGATTTAAATTCCTTTTGCAACAAATCAGGTTTTTATGAAACTACCATTAAGGTTCATTCGTAGGAAAGATAGATTTCCAATTCATTTACAAAGGATGATTATAATGTTGGACGAATTGCGGGAAGCCATTGAGAAACTGCCGGAGTCAGGGGCGAAGAGCTATTTATTCCACATATTGCTTCGGGTTCACTTATTAAAAAACTGCGCTGATTCTCAGGAAGAGATCATGGAACTGCTCAATGATATTCAAAAAAAGATAATTTTTTATTCCCAAGAGAGAAAATTGGAGCGGGAATATGATACATACCACATTTTGTGTGGAGAATCACCGGCAGGGTCTTTAAAGGTTGGGCTCAGTAAAGAAAATAAGGTCATTGGTTTTCCTGACTTCTTCAGCAATGGACCGCTCTGGAAGATAGATGAAGAGGAAGGGAGAAAAAAGCGATTAGAATGGCTGATGGATCATATAAATATGCATGAAGATTATCAGGAAAAGGAATATGATAGAAAAATAGCCTCAGCACTTGAGGAGATTGATGCCATTCCTGCGGGAAAACCGATTGTGATCTGGACAGCTGACAACGCCGATGAACAAACCGGTTTGCGGTATTTCCTTCACTTATTAAGAAACAAAGATAATAATGTGCATGTTATTAATACTGCTCAGTCATATAAGGAGCTTTTTCCTGCGAAAAAGAATCAATACCTTTTAAGGCACTCAGGTGAAGCAGCTCCGGAAAAACTGAAGATCATATTAGATAAAAAAATGGGAAGCCCTTTATCTGCAGAAGAAAGAACTGCTTTTGTTTTGGATTGGCAGGCACTTTCCAAGACAAAAGAAGTATTGCGTATATGGGAAGATAACGAAATACACAGTGTGCCAGAGAGTTATTTTGATGACTATATCATCGAGTCAGCCAAAAAGCTTCATAAAAGCAACAAGGGTTTTATAAAATCAGCCAGATTAATCGGGGAAGTGATAGGGCATCTGGATGAGCCAATTAGTGATGGCTTTGCTGAGTATAGAGTAAGATCCCTGATTTATAACGGAATATTTGCGATAAAAGGGATTCCGAAAAGTATGAGGTTTTATAGCATTAAATTGAAAGAGATTTAGAATTTCATAAATCCCTCGGCTGGAATTTCATGCAGCCTTCCTTTATTCTAAATAGAAGAAATGAATAGAAGAGGGATCAACTTTGAAAAAGATTTACAGTGATATTATTCAATTCCGCGGCACACACTTTGATTTTGGCTTTATGCAGGGAGAGCGAATAAAGGATTCTCTTTCTGTTAAAAATCGGGAGGATCAGTGGAAGGTACGGAAGCCGCGTTTTTCAATAAATGAAGCAGAAGTGAAAAAAGCAATTACGAGATTTGCGCCCGGAATCTGGGATGAGCTGCTTGGGTTACAGGAAGCTTTGCAATGGCCGATGAAGCGGGTGTTACAGGAGTTTGGCGGATATCGACTCGATTATGTCCGTTCAGGCTGTTCCATCTTGACAGGGAATGACTATCTGGTCCGCAATTATGATTATCATCCGAAAACCTATGAGGGGCGCTATACTTTTTATCAGCCAACAGATCAGGGCTATGCGATTATGGGTCCCAGCCAGAGGGTGACTGGCCGGATGGATGGCATGAATGAAAAAGGACTTGTCATCGGCTATAATTTCATGAACCGTAAAAAGCCTGCTGATGGCTTTATCTGCTGCATGATCGGCCGCCTGATTTTGGAGGCATGTGCAAATGTCAAAGAAGCGGTTGAGATGCTGAAGGAAATACCGCACCGCCATTCCTTTACATACGTGGTGTATGACACAAGCGGAGAGACATATGCTGTGGAAACATCTCCTAGAGGTATAGAGGTCCGTCAGACAACTGCCTGTACAAACCATTTTGAAATCATGAAGGATGAAAACCGCAACCATCTGGCTGACAGCATGCGCAGGCTGGATGTCATGAAAAGCCGTCAGGATGGGCGCCTGGATGCATATGATGCATTCCGCCTTCTGAATGATAGCGATAAAGGTGTCTTTTCAGATCTTTATGGAAGCTGGGCAGGGACCATTCATACATCAGCCTATCTGCCGGGGGAGATGAAAGCCTGGTTTGCGCTTGGCGGCGACAGAGAGCCTGTTGTTTTTGACTTCAGAAGATGGCTTGAAGGCGAGGACATTAACATGAATAGAATTACTGGTGAAGTGGATACGGACATTCCTTTTTTGCATATGGATGAGCATGCGAACTGGTTCAGGAAATGATAAATCTATTTGAAAGAATAGATTCATCATTTGGACAAACCCTCACATTCTTTCATAGCTTTAGGTTGTGGTACACTTTATATATGAATTGGATGTAAACTGAGGTGCATACGAGTGAAAACAGTATTAGTCATAGGCGGCGGTGTAACAGGATTGTCCGCCATGTATGAGCTGAATAAGTGGAAAAAAGAAAATGATCAGGATATACGGCTTGTCCTGGCAGAATCAGCAGAACAGCTTGGCGGAAAAATCCGCACAGTAAGGGAAGGCGGATTTACAATCGAGGCGGGAGCTGATTCGATTGTTGCCCGCAAAGCAAATACGATGAATTTTATCCAGGAGCTCGGTTTGGAAGAAGCGGTTGTGTACAATGCGGCAGGACGGTCGTATATTTACACTGACGGCGAGCTGAAGCTGATACCGGCAGATTCTGTATTTGGAATCCCGGCCAGTGTTGAATCTCTTGCCAAATCCACGCTTGTTTCAGCAGAAGGAAAAGTGGAAGCCCTGAAGGATTTTTATACGAAGAATGACCGCTTTACAAAGAATGATTCCATCGGCGATTTCCTTGAGCACTTCTTTGGAAAAGAACTGGTGGAAAAACAAATTGCGCCTGTTCTTTCGGGAGTATATTCCGGAAATCTCAGTGACTTAACGATTGCTTCGACTCTTCCGCAGGTGTTTGATTATAAAGAAAAATACGGCAGCATCATCAGAGGGTTCGAGGAAAATAAAAAGGTGTTCCAGAGCGCCGGGGGAAAGAAGTTCCTTTCCTTTAATAAGGGCCTGGATACATTAATTGATGCTTATGAGGAAAGATTGGACGGAACAGAAATATTAAAAAGCACACAGGCTGTTAAAATAGAAAAAACGGATCGAGGATATACGGTTGATTTCTCAAATGGCGAAACCCTGGAGGCGGATCATATAGTGCTCGGCATTCCGCATAATGCCGCTGCAGCCCTGTTCGCTGATGAGGAGCTGAAAGCGGAGTTCGAACCTTTGAAGAACAGTTCCCTAATTTCTATTTATCTTGCTTATGATATTCCAGACAGCGAACTGCCTGAAGACGGGACAGGCTTCATCACGGCCAATACGGATGAATTAACCTGCAATGCCTGTACATGGACAAGCCGCAAGTGGAAGCATACATCAGAAAGCGGTAATTTGCTTGTAAGATTATTTTATAAAAGCAGCCATCCGGCCTTTACATCTCTAAAGGAAATGAATGAAGAAGAGCTGCTGCAGACGGCTCTGGCTGATATTGAAAAAAGCCTCGGCATAACGCCTGAGCCTTTGGCAAGTGAAGTGACGAATTGGACTGAAAAAATGCCAAACTATCTGATTTCCCATCCTGAGACAGTAGCAGCACTTGAAAACAGGCTGGGCCGTGAATACCCTGGAATATGGCTTGCAGGCTGCTCTTATTACGGTGTCGGCATCCCTGACTGCATTGAAAATGGGGCAGAAACGGCCGGTAAAATTATTGAGAATATGTAAAACAAAAATCCCCTTCTGTGTAAGATGGGGATTTTTTGCTTATATGATTTTGGTAAGATCCTTAGGACTTTCAAGCTTCATTTGCTCCAGTTCGAGCTTCATTTTTTCGGTTTCAAGCAAAAAGTTTTCTTGCTTCAGCTTTTCCAGGGTGATTTCATCTTTTATCATATTATGTTTGATCTTTGCGAGTTTTTGAGTATGAACAGTCAGGATGGCAATGATGGGAATAGAGAAAGTCATAACAACGGCAATAATACCTGTCAAATTCCTTGCACCTCACATTTAATTGAATTAGAAAATTTTGTATAATTGGTATTTGTAAAAATTATAGCAAATGACAAGAGAGATAGAAACGCGAAAATTATCTGGTGGTGAAGAAATGGCTGAAATTACTATAAAAAGAGTATACGATCCGTATGAAGAGGCTGATGGATACCGAGTATTAGTGGATCGGCTGTGGCCGAGGGGAATTAAAAAAGAAGAAGCACATTTATCAGCCTGGGAGAAAGAAGTTGCACCAAGCAGCGGACTTAGAAAAACTTTTAATCATAAACCTGAACTTTTCTGTATGTTCCGGGAAAAGTATCTCATTGAGCTGCGCACACAGACAGACAAGATTCGCAAGATGGAAGAACTGTACGAGATATCGAAGAAGCAAAAACTTACATTACTATATGCTGCAAAAGATACAGTAAATAACCATGCAATTGTATTATTGGAAGAATTATTAAGCAAGGAGAAATGAAGCTTAATGTTATAGGCAGGAAAAAAATAAAAAAAAGGTAGAAATACTTTAAATTTAAGTAATGATTCTGAAAGTTTAGTGTTTTCTTTTTTCCTATACTTAAAGTTAAAAGAAGTGAGGGAGAAGGAAATGATTGATTTACTCCTGATTCATGGAACAGTTATTACTATGGATCAAAACAGGCGTATCATCACTGATGGAGCTGTTGCCATAAAAGGAAGCAGGATCCTTGATGTGGGTATGAGTGAAAAACTATTGGAAAAATATGAATCGAAAGAAGTAATAGATTGCAGCCATCATTGTATCCTGCCGGGATTAATAGATGTACATGGACATGGCGGACATTCAATGTTTAAGACAATTGCAATGGAAAGCCTGGATGATTGGATGCCTATCATGACGAATACGTATAAGCATTTTGTAACAGATGAATTCTGGTATTTTGAAGGAAAGCTTTCAGCGCTTGAACGTCTGAAGGCGGGCATAACAACAGGTGTATCTGTTCTTGGCTCAATGCCAAGGTCGGATGATCCGGTTTTTGCCATCAATCATGCAAAAGCCTATGCAGAGACTGGTGTCAGGGAGGTTGTTTGCACCGGTCCCTGCAATCCGCCATGGCCTCATTCATTCAGCAGGTGGATAGACGGTCAAAGAATGACTAAAGAAGTCACCTATGAGGAAGTGTTAAATGGTGCAGAAGCAGTGATTGAAGCTTTAAACCATTCCAATCAAGACCGGACAAGAGCTTTTATTACACCTTTCGTAATTGTTACATCAGTTGAACCATCTGGCCCAACTTCACCTGCGAAACTTCATCATTTAACAGAGCATGATTTATACCAAGCAAAGAAAGTCAGAGAAATTGCCAGAAAATATAATACAAGAATCCACTCTGATGCTTTTGGTGGCATGATTCACTTAGCAGTAAAGGATTGGGAGAATGCTCTTTTAGGTCCAGATGTTCATCTTCAGCATTGCAGGGGGATATCCTTTGATGAAGCGAAAATATTAGCTGAAACCGGAACAAATGTCAGTGCCTCTCCTGGATTCTCTCAAATTCATGCCCGCACACCAATGATAGAATTGATCGAGCTGGGAACAACGGTTGCCATATCAACAGATGGTACTTCACCGTCCACTGGCTTTGACATGTTTCAAGCCATGAGAAAAACACAATTTATACATCAGGCCGCCCATAGAGATGAATATTGCTTACCTCCTGGTAAACTTCTGGAAATGGTTACGATTGATGCAGCAAAATGTATTGGATGGGATGATGAATTGGGCTCTCTGGAAGCGGGGAAAAAGGCCGATGTTATAACTGTCAACATGCATCAGCCGCACTTAACACCTGAATTTATGCATATTCATCGGCTTGTCCATCAAGCTTATGCAACTGATGTGGGGCATGTTATCGTAGATGGCAGGGTTCTTATGAAAGACAGAAAAGTCTGCTCTGTTGATGAAAGGTCAGTTTTGGCAGAAGCAAATGAAGAAGCTGACGCAACAATTAAACGTGCTGGTCTTGAAAGATATATGAGGCAAACGAAATATTTTTGGGGTCACACACGAACCTATGGAGATGGAATGGACCATAACGCTGAAGAAGCTGCTGGGGAGAAAGGGGATCATCAATGAAGACCAGGCTAAAGGGGAAATATGTAATTGGATATGATGGAAAAGATCATGTCCTGATAGAAAATGCTGAAGTTGTTTTTGAAAATGATACCATCATTTATGTTGGAAAAAGTTATTCGGGCCAAGCTGATAAAGTTATAGATGCCGGCTGTGCTTTAATCAGTCCGGGATTCATTGATTTGAATGCATTAGGCGATATTGATCATGATATCCTGCATTTGGAGGCCAGTTCAGCAAGACAGAAAAATCTGCTTTGGTCAGAGAGGTATGTGAAGAAAGGGCACCATGAAATTATGACGGCTGAAGAAGAGGCCTTTAAATCTTTATATGCCTATTCACAGCTGATCCTTCATGGAATTACAACTGCTATGCCAATCACTTCTGTGCATTATAAAAAATGGGCAGAAACATATGAGGAGCTTGCTGCAGCAGCGAGGCATGCTGCTGACCTGGGACTGCGTATATATATGGGGCCAAGCTATCAATCGGGGATAAGAGTCGTTCAGGCTGATGGCAATATAAAGATTTATTGGGATGAAGAAGCTGGAAGGCAAGGATTAGAAAGAGCTGTGCGTTTTTTGGAGGAGTTTGATGGTTCATTTAATGGTTTGGTCAGGGGAATGCTTGCACCTGAGCGGATTGAAAGTCAAACGGAAGAAAGCCTTCTCCTGACAAAGCAATATAGTGAACATTATAAAGTTCCGATAAAATTGCATGCAGCCCAAGGTGATTTTGAATACCATACTATGGTTGAGAAATATGGCGTAACGCCAATTAGGCACTTGTATAATCTTGGATTTTTAGGATCCAGAACGGCGATTCCTCATGCCCATTTTATTGCAGGATACAGTGAGGCAAAAACAGGTGGCGGGGATGATTTGTCTCTTCTGAGGGAAACGGGGACAACTGTTATTCATTGCCCATTGATAATTGGAAGGCATGGGCAGGCAATGGAGTCCTTTGCAAAATATAAGCAGTCAGGAATTAATTTGGCGTTGGGAACAGACACCTTTCCTCCCGATATGTTCCAGAATATCAGGACAGGAAGCATGCTTTCCCGGATCGTAAATAAAGAAGTTAAAGACTCATCATACTCAGACCTTTACCGTGCTGCTACATTAGGGGCTGCAAAGTTTCTGGGAAGAGAAGATTTGGGCCGTCTTTGCGCCGGTGCAAAAGCAGATATTATTGCAATTGAATTAGACGGATTCCATATGGGAGTTTTAGATGATCCCCTAAGGACAGTGATGGTAAGCGGAACTGGAAGAGATGTCAAGTTATCCATCATTAATGGGAAAGTAGTCATGAAAGACCGAAAATTACCCAACCTTGATTTAGAGGCATTAAAAGGAAAAGCACAAGAATATTTTATAAAAATGAAAAAAGGTTATTTGAAAAGAGATTATCAAGAGCTTCCAGAGAATGAATTGCTGCCGCCTTCTTTCAGATTTGTCGATTCTATTAATCAGCAATGACGTTTAATATTTTGAATAAGTAGTAGAAAAAGTTTAAAAACATGTAAAGAAAGTAGAAAAAGATTAATCAGAATATTTTATATAATTAGATAAAGGCTTTAGGGCTTAAAAAAGGGGGATTGAATTTGAAAGTGAAAAAAAGAATGGAGTTAGTCATTTTAGCTTTGCTGATCGCAATCCTTATTTCAGGCTGTTCCACCAAGAAGCAAGTGAACAGCAGTCAGGACACCAAGGGAATAGCATCTGGAAACGGCGGAACATTAGTTATAGCCCGTTTATCTGATGCAGAAAATTTAGATCATCATTTTATGTCGACGATCAATGCTGCCAGCGTAACACATAATAAGATTTATGAGGGGCTTGTTGGCCGGGATAAAAATGCGGAAATCAAGCCGGTGCTGGCTGAAAAGTGGGAACAGTTAGATGAAACAACTTGGGAGTTCAAGCTTAGAGAAGATGTAACATTCCATGACGGGACTGCTTTTAATGCCGATGCAGTGAAAGCAACATTTGACCGGTTATTAGATCCCGATGTTGCCTCCCCAAGAGCTGTTGTATTCAAAATGGTAGAAGAGGTAAAGGCAGTCGATGAATTTACTGTTCAATTTAAGTTATCAGAACCGTTTTCACCCCTGCTATCCATATTGGCCAATCATGAAGGCGGCATCATCTCACCAAAAACTATCGAGAAATATGGAAAAAAAGTTATTCAAGAACCTGTTGGGACAGGCCCATTTGTATTTGAGTCCTGGACACCAGGCAAGGAAATTGTTTTTAACAAAAATGAGTCGTATTGGGGGACTCAATCTAAGCTGGATAAAGTAATATTTAAAATCGTCCCTGAAGAAACAACAAGGATATCCATGCTCGAAACCGGCGAAGCCCATATAGCCGAACCGCTCTCGGTCACAATGATGGAAACAGTGGAAAACTCCAAAAATGCAGAAATTTACCGCAGTGAAGGATTTGGCACAGAATATATTGGGTTCAACGTAGAAAAGGATCCATTCGATGATGCCCGAGTCCGCAAAGCGGTTGGGCATGCTGTTGAAATGGATTCCATCTTGGAAGGAGTATTTGAGAATGTTGGGAAAAAATCCAATTCACTGCTGGGGCCAAAGGTCTTTGGATATCATGAAAGCTTAGAGGCATATGAATATAATCTCAATGAGGCAAAAAGGCTTCTCACAGAAGCGGGCTACCCAAACGGCTTTGAATCCACATTGAAAACAATGGATAAGAAAGAATGGATCAATATGGCGGAAGTTCTTCAATCACAGCTGAAAGGTATTGGAATCAAACTGGATATTCAGGTATATGAATATGGGACATTTGTAGAACAGGTAAACCGCGGTGATTCCGAGATGTTTATTTTAAGCTGGAGAAACGCTACGGGAGATGCTGATTATAATCAATATAACCTTTTCCATAGCAGTTCACACGGCGCTGCCGGTAATACCTTCTTTTACAGCAATAAAGAAGTGGACAGCTTAATAGAAGCTGCACGCGCTGAAAAAGATTCGGATAAGCGGATGGAGTTCTATGCAAAAGCTCAGGAAATCGAAATGGAAGAATCCGTATATATTCCGGTTCGTGTAATTGAGAATATGGCGGCTATTTCAAAAGATGTAAAAGGCTTCTCTATAAGTCCATCTGGATACTTGGAGATCAATGACATTTCAATTAAATAAGCTCTAAGATAAGAGGGATATCCATTCTGGGTACCCTTTTATCTTGTCCGGGGCCGGAAAGGTGAATGAAAATGAATAATAGCTATTGGCTGAAGAATGTGCGATTAGAATGCGGATACAAAAATGAGAATAATAGAGTGTCAGGTACGATAACAGATCAATTTCATTTATTAATAGAGGACGGCTGCATTGCTAAGATTACGAAGGAATTAGAGGCGTCCTCTGATAATCTGCCAATAGAAGATGCAAAGGGACTGCTGTTATTGCCATCCTTTGTGGAAAAGCATGTCCATCTCGATAAAACGTATATGGGGGATAAGTGGAGAGCCTGCATTCCTGCATCGGGTGTCATAGATCGATGTGAAATTGAAAAGAATGCACTGTTATCTATGTCTTCAAGCACCTATCAGCGGTCAAAAGCTTTGCTTAAGCAGCTAATATCCTATGGATCAACTCACATTAGAACCCATGTGGATATATACCCTGAAGTCCAATTACGGAATTTAGCTGAAGTTCAGCAGACATTGGAGGAATTTTCAGGCTATGCCAGCTCCGAGATTGTGGCCTTTGCCCAGCATGGTTTGCTGCGCTCAGGGACACCTCAGCTTATTAGAGAAGCTATTAGAAACGGTGCTGGAATTGTAGGTGCGGTCGATCCTGCTACTGTTGACAACAATATTGAAGCCTCGCTTGTTCAATTGATGGATTTAGCTGTAGAAAGCGATGCAGATATTGACTTGCATTTACATGATCCTGGTCACCTTGGGACTTTTACAATGAAAAGACTGGCCTTTCTGACTAAGGAAGCTGGCTGGGAAGGAAGGGTTGCAATTAGCCATGCATTTGGCCTGGGGGATGTTTCAAGGGAAGAAGCCTCCGAGGTGGCAGAGATTTTAAAAGACGCTCGTATTTCGATCGTTACTAGCCTTCCGTCTGGACGTGCGATCCCGCCTGTTGATCTGTTAAGTGATTGGGGAGTAGAGGTTGCTGTCGGAAACGATAATATTTTTGATTCATGGTGGCCAACAGGAAATGGAGATATCCTGGAAAGAGCAGGCCGTTTAATTGAACGGTATAGATGGACGGATGAAAAGTCTCTTTCACAGGCATTTAGATATATTACAGGGGGCAGAACGCCGCTTGATCAGAAGGGAAACCGGATCTGGCCAGCACCTGGTGATGAAGCCAGCATGGTCCTTGTCGATGCAAGCTGTTCAGCAGAGGCTATGGCGAGAAGGGCGGAACGCCATGCAGTGTACTATAAGGGAACTTTAGTTTGCGATAAAAAAGGCATAAATCCAGAGTGATCTGATCATTCTCTGGTAATTGTCTTCTTATATATTTCTAAAAAAATGAAGAAGTAAAGAAAACTAAAAAATTGGTAAAGGAATCCGAAAAAAATAGTTAGATTTTTTTATACAATTTAAGAAAGCAGTATGAGGTTCCGCAAGATACAGGATATGTATTAAAAGCAGAGGGGGAAATACGATGATATATGATTTGATTATAAAAGGCGGCAATGTGGTTCTTAAAGACGAGGTAATAAAGAATGATATCGCCATTATAAATGGAAAAATTGCAGCGATTGCGGAAACAATTGTTCATGAAGCTGAACAGATTATCGATGCATCTGATCAATATGTCATGCCTGGAATGATCGATACTCATGTGCATATTTGTGAGCCTGGCCGAACAGAGTGGGAAGGGTTTATAACTGGAACTCAAGCGCTGGCAGCAGGAGGAACTACATGCTATGCGGATATGCCCTTGAATGCCCTTCCGGCTACGATAGACAAGCACACACTGCAGTTAAAGACAGAAGCAGCCAAGGGGAAAAATTATATTGATTATGCATTTTATGGCGGACTTGTTCCAGGCAATCTTGAAAGGCTTGAAGAGCTTTCAGATGAAGGAGTTATTGCATATAAATGCTTTATGTCCACTTGTGGAACGGATAATCCCGATGATTTTTCCAATGTGGATGATTATACCCTTTTTGCGGGGATGAAAAAAATTGCTGAACTGGGCCGAATTTTATCCATTCATGCGGAAAATGCCCAAATTACCGATCGGTTAGGCGAAGAGTTAACGGCACAGGGCAGGACAGCTGCCGCAGATTATGTTTTTTCACGGCCGGTTTTAACAGAGGTTGAAGCAGTGAAACGCGCTCTTTATTTTGGAAAAGAAACGAAATGCCCTATTCATTTTGTGCACATTAGCACCGCAGAAGCAGTAGAAGAAATTATGAAGGCCCGAAACGCGGGTCAGGATGTCTCTCTTGAATCGTGTCCCCATTATTTTACGATATCATCTGAACAGCTCGAAAAAATTGGCCCGGCTGCCAAATGCTCTCCTCCGCTGCGAAGTAAAGAAGATCAGGAAAAGCTATGGAAAAAGTTAATAGAAGGCAAGATTGATATGTTAACATCTGATCATTCACCATGTCCGCCTGAAATGAAGTATAGTTCTTCAAATAATTTTTTCGAAGTGTGGGGAGGAATCACAGGGTGTCAAAACAGCGTTGATTTAATGTTTGATGAAGCGGTTTTGAAAAGAAAGCTGCCAATCACTCATTTTGCAAGGATGATTTCTTCTAATCCCGCTGAACGTTTTAACATTCCCAATAAAGGAGAAATAGCAGTATCAATGGATGCAGATATCATCTTCATTGATGCTAATCGTTCCTATGTTGTTGAGGAGGAAGGTTTGTATTATCGGCATAAGCATAGCCCATACATTGGGAGGATGATTAATTGCCGGATAACTAAAACCCTTGTCCGCGGCAGGATTGTATATGATTTGGAACAGGGGATTGTTGGAAAACCTCTCGGAAAAGCCCTTAAGTTAAAAAACGGCAGGTCAGCTTTGAATATGATCTGAAATCAAATAGTCCGCAGAAAGATTATAGATAGGGGAATTTGGGATGACAGACTTAATCAATTTGCAGGGGAAACTTGAATATGAAAATTTAGCAGAACATATTGTGAACAGGCTTGAATGGCTGGGTTCATTTGCAAAGGACCCGGAAGGAGGAATTACCCGGCTGTTATACTCCCAGCAATGGACGGCTACTCAGCAAGCTTTGAAAAGATGGATGGAAGCCGAGGGTTTGGAAGTAAAGTTTGATGAAGTGGGAAATCTGAGTGGGATATTAAAGGGAGTAAATCAGACAGAGACCATTCTAACAGGATCCCATATAGATACCGTGAAAAATGGCGGGCTGTTTGACGGGCAATTTGGCATTGCAGCTGGAATACTGTCCTTAATTTATTTAAAAGATCATTATGGGACTCCAGAACGCAATCTCGAGGTTGTTTCACTGGCAGAAGAAGAAGGAAGCAGATTTCCTTATTGCTTTTGGGGTTCAAAGAATATGGCAGGATGCGCATATAAAAAGGATGTTGAAAATCTTGCAGATTCAAATGGAGTAATTTTTTCTGACGCCATAAATGAGGCAGGGTTCAGATTTAGGGATGAAACCCAATCTCCGCGGCAGGACCTGAAAGTATTCGTAGAGATCCACGTCGAACAGGGAAATGTTCTTGAAACTGAGAAAAAATCTGTTGGTATTGTGAAATGCATCGTTGGGCAAAGGCGTTTTACAATTGAAGTAAAAGGTCAAGCCAATCATGCTGGAACAACACCCATGGCATATCGCAGAGATGCTGTGTATGCTGCCAGCCAAATGATATATGAAACACTTAATATGGCTGAGCAATATGGTGACCCGCTGGTAGCAACCGTTGGGAGGGTTGATATTTCACCCAACATTGCAAATGTGGTGCCGGGAAAAGCTGCGTTTACTTTAGATCTGCGCCATATTGATAAAAATACGATATCCCATTTTACTGAAAGATTTATAGAAAAAATAAATGATATATCACGAGAGCATGGGGTTGAAACGGTAATTGAAAAATGGCTTGATACCGATCCGGTCCCAATGGATCCTGAAATTACGGAATTAATTGAGAAGAAGTGCAAGGAAAAAAACTTGAGCTATAAAGTAATGCATAGTGGTGCAGGCCATGATGCACAAATTTTTGCAGCCTCCATTCCGGCGGCCATGCTATTTGTGCCGAGTGAAAAGGGCATTAGCCATAACCCTGGTGAATATACTGCGCCAGCTGATTTAGCTGAAGGAGTTAAAGCACTGATCAGCACTTTATATGAACTGGCTTATAAATAATATCAATGAAAAGGGGAGTTATGTATGGGCTATCCAAAAGATCTATTATCAAGCAGGTCTGTAATAGAACATGGGAAATTTGCTTTAATTGCACCAGAAGGATTAGTGAACAATGTTATTCCTGGATTTGATCATTGCCTTATTTCGATTTTAGGTTCTCCTAAGCTAGGGGCAAGCTTTGTCGACTATTATGTGACAATGAAAAAAGGAGGCGGAAATAAGGAAGGATTCGGCGGACAGGAGGATGTTCAGACATTTGTTTACATACTGGAGGGAAAAATAAAAGCTTCTGCAGATGAAAAAGAGTTTATCCTGAAGGAAAGCGGATACCTTTATTGTCCGCCGGGAGTGAAAATGTATTTGGAAAATTTGGATGATGGGGATTCTAAGCTCTTTTTATACAAGCAAAGATATCGCCCTCTTGAAGGGCGGAAGCCATGGGTTATATCAGGACATGCAAATAGAATTGAATTCAGGAACTATGATGATATGCATAATGTAAACATTAAAGATCTGCTGCCTGCTGATTTAGATTTTGATATGAATTTTCATATCCTTTCGTTCGATCCTGCTGCGAGCCACCCGTTTATTGAAACACATGTACAGGAACACGGAGCATATATCCTCTCCGGGGAAGGGATGTATAATCTTGATAACAAGTGGATCCCAGTCAAAAAGGGCGATTATATTTTCATGGGCCCTTATGTTCACCAGGCCGCGTATGCAGTAGGGAGAGAAAATTTAACATATGTCTATTCAAAAGATTGCAATCGGGACGCTGAACTATAAAAAATTTCAGGAGAGGAGAAATAACGGTGTCAAACATACAGAGGATTATGGAAGAAAGAGTATTTGAAATCGATAAAATAGCAAAGTTTGATCCTGAGAAACCGCAAAAGAACTATTTTTATGAAACTGATAAAACAGTGGGAGCTGTCTGGTGTCTGGAACCAGGCCAGGAGGTATACTTGCATTCTCACTCAAATGTAGATGATATGTGGGTTTGTATGGAGGGAACAGGAACCTACTTTCCTGACTTGGAGAATGAAATTCAAATAAGTAAAGGCATGGTGATCCTTGCTAAGCCTAATCAGATTCATGGAATGCGCAATACAGGGAAGGATCGATTTTTATTTGTTGGATTTGCTGCTGGCTCTCTTCCAATGGATATTACAAGATATTAAATCTGCATTCAGATAAAAAACATATCGCTCTAAGCCGGATCTTCTGGAAGAGAGCGATATGCTGAATTGAACACGAAATATATATTCATAAGGTGTCCCCGCTAGACGTTCATAGTCAGCTTCGTTCTTAATAGATTGTAAATAAAATAACTTAAGCAAATTAAGCTGGACAGAGAAAAGCTGATCCAAATCGTAAGAATATTTTCCATAATAGGCAAAGCTGCAAACCCCCCGGCAGTCCCAATAATGGAGGCAAGGGGAATAAGGGCAGGCAAGGTTTTACTCCCTAGTATAATGTACAGCATTGGAACGATCATGGAAGCATAAATATTACCGAAAAAAAACAGCAGTTCAATAGGGGATGGAGGCAAGATACTAACGATAATTAGTAATAATAGACAAATGGCTCCGGAAAACAGATAGGTGAATCCCCATTTTTCTTTATTGCTGAGAGGGCGAAGCACACCGGCGATATTTTTAATGATTAATGTGACAATAGCATGTAATTCTGCACTAATGGCAGATGAAATGGCACTGAAGCAAAACAGGACAAATAAAACAATAAGCAAAGTTGAATTGATTTTTCCAATTAACTCAAATAACAAAGAATAAATGGAATCATAGCTTCTTCCAAAAATAATAATCATGATCAGCGATGATAATGCAAGAGGAATCGTTGCCCATATTAAACCCGCTAATGTAAACGTAATTCTCAGCTTTTCTTTTTTTATAATAAAAACTCTCTGCCATGAGGCACGATCGATAATCACTTGTCCAAAGCCAATTAAAATGGCTGTGAAAATAAACAAAATAGCTTCCGTGTTTTTAACATAAAGTATGTATGGATGATATAATTTAATGCCTTCATAAACAGGGTATACACCTTCCTGGATATAAAAGTAAACAGGGATGACGATGACAGCGCTGAATATGAGCACAACATTAATGCCTGCAAGCTGATGAATTCTTTGCATGCCTCCTGCTCCCCCAATAAAAAAACAAAACAATAAAAAGAAAACCATACCAGAAAAAACAGGCAGGGGAAAAATCATGTGCAGAAGGATTCCTGCACCCATAGCCTGAACAAATATAGAATGGAAACTAATCACAATAAGAATAGAGATCATGAACCAGTAGCCGCGTGGAGTCAATCTTTCGCGCAGTACATCTCCTATCGTTTGATGGTCGTGAAACCGATCCCGAATCTTTTTTGCTAATATTCCAAATAAGATGAGTGCAAGTGCCCCCATAAGAGAATAGCCGATTCCTCCGGTTAGTCCGTACTTTATTAATGTTTCGGGCGATGAAAGAATCGTATTGCCTGTTACCCATCTGGACAAAAGACTCACAACACCAAAACCGATTCCGAGCTGGAATGCCCCGCCAATATAGTATTGAAAATCGGTTTTCTTCATTGTGAAGTCTCCTTCAGACGGTAATCCCTTGGAGATTGGCCAGTCATTTTCCGAAAGATTTGACTAAAGTAGTGCTGACTGTTAAAGCCGCACTTTTCTGAAATACTGCTAATGCTTAAATCAGGACTTTCAATCAGCATTTTTTGTGCTTGTTTTAATCGAAAGTCATTTAAGTATTCGGAAAACCCCATTCCTACTTCCTCATGAAACTTTCTGCTCAGATAAGCTGAATTGATATGAATTTTAGATGCTAAATAATTTAAAGTAAGTTTTTCATTATATTCCTTTTGAATAATTTGCAAGGCTTTAACTATCTGCTCAGAGTAACTGCCAATTCGTTCATACCTTCGCAAAACGCTCATTAATTCCTCTTCAATGACGGGCTTTGTAATATAATCAATTACCCCGAGTCTGAGTGACTTTTGAATATAATCAAAATTTTGATAAGCTGTAACCATGATTAAATCAATGTCACCAGCTGAGGAAAGCTCCATTGCTAAATCTAACCCTGATTTTCCTGGGAGCTGAATATCAAGGAACGCAAGAAAGATGTCATGCTTCTTAATAATCTGAAGAGCTTGAGAGGCATCCTGAGCCTTATAAAGAATCCAATTGGGAAATTTCTTTTTGATGAGATATTCCAGCTGTTCCAATTCGATAAGTTCATCATCTACAAGCAAAATATTCATTGCATCCTTTCTCCTTCCAATTTTTCTGACATAATAACGTGGGGGAATATAGCCAAAACAGCTGTTCCGTCCCCCTGGTCTGTTAATTGAACTGAAGTTTCATCATGGGGGAATAAAAGCTCAAGTCTTCTTTTTATGTTCTCCAGCCCCACCCCGCCATCCAGGGAACTTGTTTCATAGCGTTCTATGGAATTGTTCCACACTGAGACATGAATGGATGATTCAATCTTTATTACTTTTATTTTTAATAAAGCCTCGCCAATATGTCTTTCAAAGGCATGCTTAAAAGCATTTTCCACAAGAGTTTGTATTAAAAAGGGAATGATAATGGCTTTATTCACATGATTGTCCAGTTGAATTTCATAATGAAGACGATCTCTAAATCTGGTTTTTTGTATCTCCAGATAGTAATTAACATAAGTAAGTTCATCTTCAATTGAGATAAAGTTATTTAAAGTCCGATATTTAAATTTCAGGAGTTTTGAAAGGGTTTCAATCGACCGTATCAATTCTTCTTTGCGGTCGAGCCTGGCTAGAGCAAGGATTGAGTTTAAGGTATTAAAAAAGAAATGCGGCTGGATTTCCTGGTTTAATTGATTGTATAAAGCTGTCTGCAATTCACTTTCCAGCGCTATCTCTCTTTTTTGCTTCTCAAGTAAATCAATTCTTTTTTCAAAAACAAATAAAAATAGCAGGGTAAAGGCCCCTGCCAGCGGAACCAGAACACAAAACATAATGTATATGGAGAATGATTCAATAGGCAGCATGGGGTTCGTTTCTCCTTAAGTATTAAAAAAGGGAGGTATTATAACCTATCCCTTTTTTAATATAACATTTTATACATAATAGAGGTATTTGTATTAAACTGGAAGAGTTTCAGCGAAATGACAGCTTACAAAGTGATTATTAACAAGCTCCCTAAGGGGAGGTTCCTCCTGTTTGCATTTTTCTGCAGCAAAAGGACAGCGTGTATGGAACCTGCAGCCTCCAGGAGGATCAATTGGTGATGGTACATCTCCTTTTAATATTACACGGTCCCTTTTTAAAGTTGGATCCGGGACTGGAATAGACGAGAGAAGCGCTTTTGTATAAGGGTGGAGCGGAGAATCGAACATTTCTTTTTTCTCTGCAATCTCGACCACTTTACCCAGATACATCACCATAACCCTGTCTGAAATATGCCTGACGACACTAAGGTCATGAGAGATAAAAAGAAAGGTCAATTTAAACTGCTTTTGCAGCTTCTTTAATAGATTGAGAATTTGTGCCTGGATAGATACATCCAGGGCAGATACAGCTTCATCACAAATGATTAATTTCGGATTGACGGCCAATGCTCTGGCGATCCCAATACGCTGGCGCTGGCCGCCGCTGAATTCATGCGGATATCTGTCAAGCGCTTCTGGAGGAAGTCCAACATAGCCCAGCAGTTCCAGCATTCTTTCCTTTCGCTTTGATTTTTCAACCACGTTCTGAATGGCCATGGCTTCATTCAAAATTTGCTTCACCGTTTGACGGGGATTAAGAGAAGCAAAAGGATCTTGAAATATTACCTGCAAATCACCTCTAAGTTTTCTCATATCCTTTTTATTTAGCGTTAAAATATCTTTCCCCATATAAAGAACCTTTCCGTCAGTAGGTTCATCAAGCCTTAAAATGGCACGTCCGGTTGTTGATTTCCCGCAGCCTGACTCCCCGACTATACTTAATGTTTCACCCTCAAAAAGCTCAAATGAAATATCGTCTACCGCCTTTACATATGTCTTTGGCTTGAAGATAGAGTCCTTTTTAACCGGGAAATATTGTTTTAATTGATCTACCTGCAGGATGATATTTTTTTCTGCGGCCGTGTTCATATTAGACAACCCCTTCTTTCTCTCTTTTGCCAGTCCACTTGTCGGTGTATTTCCAGCATCTTACTTTACTATCATCAGAATAGGCAACAAGATCAGGCTGTTGTGCAGCACATATATCTTCTGCATAAGGGCATCTAGAGGCGAAACGGCAACCGGCAGGCATATTGTAAGGGCTTGGGACACTGCCATCTATCGTAATTAATTCTTCCTGATCTTCATGGATTTTAGGCAATGAGTTCAATAAACCTTGGGTATACGGGTGCTTTGGAGCAGCAAATATTTGCTCTGTGGAAGCATGCTCGACTATATTGCCGGCATACATTACGGCTACCTTATCACAAGTTTCTGCCACTACCCCCAAATCATGGGTGATCATAATTACACCCATTCCGATCTTTGTTTGCAGCTCTTTAATCAGCTCCAATATTTGTGCTTGAATCGTAACATCCAAGGCTGTCGTAGGCTCATCTGCTATTAATACCTCAGGTGTACATGCAAGAGCCATTGCAATCATGACACGCTGGCGCATCCCGCCGCTCAATTGGAATGGCTCTTGTTTCGCCCGTTTTTCAGGAGAGGGGATTCCAACCATCTTCAGCATTTCAACTGATTTATCCCATGCAGCTTTTTTTCCCATCTTTTGGTGCAGCCTTAAAGCTTCTGCAATTTGCTCTCCAACCGGGATTACAGGATTTAAGGAGGTCATTGGCTCCTGAAAAATCATAGATATTTCATTCCCGCGAATTTTTCTCATTTCATCCTCTGGCATTGTTACTAAATCTCTTCCTTTAAAAAGAACGGAACCACCGGCAATTTTTCCCGGAGGAGAAGGAATAAGGCGGAGAATGGAGAGGGAGGTCATACTTTTCCCGCATCCGGATTCCCCAACAATTCCCAGCGTTTCCCCTTTATGCAGTGTAAAATCGATGCCATCAACCGCTTTGCTGACTCCCCGCTTTGTTGTGAAGTGGGTTTTTAACCCTTTTACTTCAAGTATTGGCTTGTTTATTTCTTTCATGTCCAGTCACCACCCCTAACTAATTTAGTTCAATGCGTTTATTGAAGAACCGATAAAAGACATCTACGAATAAATTCACAACTACGAAAATAAGTGAGGCAAATAATACTCCTCCCTGGACCATTGGCAAATCACGCATTCGGATTGCATCGACAATCATTCTTCCAAGGCCATTAATAGCAAAGATCGATTCCACCAATACGGTACCTCCAAGGAGTGCGCCAAACTGCAGGCCCACAACCGTGATCACTGGTATCAGTGCATTTCTTAATGCATGTTTAGAAATAATGATTCGCTCGCGAAGCCCTTTTGCACGTGCTGTACGAATATAATCCTGGCGGATAACTTCCAGCATGCTCGACCTGGTCATCCTTGCGACAATTGCTGCTCCTCCTGCTCCAAGGGTTATAGCCGGCAAGATGACATGGAGCAGACTGTCCCATCCTGCTACAGGCAAAATTTGAAGCTTAACAGAGAAGAAATACATAAGCATGAGGCCAAACCAGAAGCTTGGAAGTGAAATTCCTAAGAGCGCAACAAGCATGACGCTGACATCGGTCAAAGAATAAGGTTTAACAGCTGAAATAATACCTGCTGCCATTCCCAGCACAATTGTGATAATGATGCTAAAGAAGGCGAGTTCAATCGTAATTGGCAGTCTTACCAATATTTCATCAAGAACCGGCTGGCTGTTTTTTAAGGAGACGCCTAAATCCCCCTTAAACACATTTGTTAAGTATTCGAAGTATTGGATATATAAAGGCTGGTTTAATCCAAGCTGTTCACGAATAGCTTCAATCGTTTCTTTTGAGGCTCCTTCACCGGCAAGAAGTACTGCAGGATCCCCTGGAACGAGCTGCATAATGAAGAAGACAACAAAAGTAACTCCAATAATAACCGGGATCGTCTGTAAAATCCGGCGTAATATAAACATCAGCATAGATGTAACCTCCTCAAAGCTTTTATTTTTTCATGCGGGGATCAAAAGCATCACGTAAGCCATCACCAAAAATATTAAATCCAAGGACGAGGATGGAAATAGCGAGACCAGGGAACAGGGCAATATACGGTGCAGAGAATAAGAAATCCCTCCCGCTGCTGAGCATGGTTCCCCATTCAGGTGAAGGCGGCTGTGCCCCAAGTCCAAGAAATGATAATCCAGCTGCTGACAGAATGGCAGTAGCTAAACGCAGAGTCCCTTGAACAATAATAGGTGATAGAATGTTCGGGAAAATATGCTTGAAAATAATGACAAAATCAGAGGCACCAAGCGATCGGATTGCATCAATATACTCAAGGCGCTTTACTTCTAAAGTAGATCCGCGGACAATCCTGGCAAATAAAGGTACAGAAAAAGCCCCTACTGCTATGGTCACATTAATCAGACTTGGACCCAATGCTGCAATAATGGCCAGGGCAAGAAGAATTCCTGGGAATGCGAGCATAACATCCATCATCCTCATGATAATGGTGTCAACCCATTTGCCATAAAACCCGGCCACAAGGCCAAAAATAATTCCGAAAAATGCTCCGAATAACACAGCAGCAAAGCCGACCCCCATTGATAGCCTGGAACCATAAAGAATCCGGCTTAAAATATCTCTTCCTTTATCATCTGTTCCCATCCAATGGTCTGCAGATGGTGGAGTCAGCTTATTTTCCAAATCAATTTCGTATGGGCTATATGGAGCCAGCAGCGGTGCAAATGCCGCCATTAACAGATAAACAAAAATAATAATGGCCCCAGCCAGTGCAGCTTTATTTTGCATCAATATAGAAAGAAAATCTTTTATTCTAGACTCCTTAGTGCTGATCAATGTCTTTACAGCTATTTCCGGCTGCTCCGTTTTTACTTGAACTGTCATCTTATTTCCCCCCTAATAGATTTTTTTACTAGTACTAAAATGTAAATCGATATTCCTCCTTTCAAAAGAAAGAGTGAATTGCAAACGTTTAGTTAAAATTATCAAAATTACCTGTAAAGTAAATATTTTTTAAAACAGTTGTCAAAATATTTAAAAATAAGGTAAATATTCTGTAAATATCTGAATGCATCATCTTCTATAATGCAGATAAGCATTTACGGAGGGACGGTGAACATTGACTTTACTATCGGAATTATTTATTAAAAAAGGGGAGAGAAAAATGGAGAAAGATAGAAAGCACTTTCGAAAGGGAATGCTAATGATTTTCCTATGCTTAATGATGCTGCTGTCAACAGCATGTTCTACACAAACAAAAAAAGAGCAGGCAGCTGGCAATGAATCCGAGGGTAAAAAGGATGGCGGCACCTTAACAGTTGTCCGTTTATCAGATGCAACAAAATTAGATCCTCACTTTATAACAGATATACCTTCAGCAAATATAATTTATCAAAAAGTATATGAAACTTTAGTGGAACCAGATAAAGATATGAACATTCAGCCGCTGCTGGCAACAGAATGGAATGTCATTGATGATACGACCTGGGAGTTTAAACTAAAAGAAGGCGTAACCTTTCATGACGGTACACCGTTTAACGCTGAGGCTGTGAAGGCCACATTTGACCGTTTACTGGATCCAAACACCGGGTCTCCTCAGCGTGAGAAATTCGCGATGATTAATGAAGTAAAAGTAATTGATGAGTACAAAATACAATTATTGCTTGATTATCCATATGCTCCGCTGCTTTCTATTCTTGCAAGCAGCGAAGGAAGCATCATGAGTCCAAAGGCGCTGGCCGAAAACCAGGAGACGCTTGCAGAGAAACCTGTTGGTACAGGCCCGTTTGTTTTTAAAGAATGGAAGACTGGACAGGAAATTTCCTTGGAGAAAAATGAAAACTATTGGGGAGAACAGCCAAGTATTGATGAGGTTGTTTTTAAGGTTGTTCCTGAAGACGCGACTCGGCTGGCTATGATTGAAACTGGGGAAGCACATATTAATGATCAGGTGCCTGTTACAGAAATTGAGAGAATTGAGGCTTCTGAATCAATGGGACTTCTCCGTGCTGAGGGGCTTGCAGTTGAATACATCGGATTTAACACCAAGAAAAAGCCATTGGATGATGTTAAAGTCCGCAAAGCAATCAGCCATGCCGTTGAGAGAGAAGCAATCATTAAAGGGGTTTACAACAATGTGGGGACACTTGCTAATGCTGCGATGAGTCCAAAAGTGTTTGGCCACAGTGAAAATGTTAAGCCTTATGATTATGATTTAAATGAAGCAAAGAAATTGCTAAAAGAAGCAGGATATGAAAACGGGCTTAAGCTTAAGTTACTGACAAGTGATAGAAAAGAACGCATCAATATGGCTGAAGTTATTCAATCGCAATTAAAGGGAATTGGCGTTGAGGTAGATATTCAGGTAATGGAATATGGTGCATATATCGATACAATCGATAAATCTGAGCATGATTTGTTTATCGGGGGATGGGGAAATGCCACTGGAGATGGAGATTATAACCAGTATAATCTATTCCATACGGCATCACAGGGACCTCCCGGAAACCATTTCTATTACAGCAACCCTGAGGTAGACAAAATCATTGAAGAAGCACGCAGAGAGACTGACGAAGCAAAGCGGAAGGATCTTTATGAGAAAGTGATGCAAATGGAATTAGAGGATGCGGTCTATATACCAATCCGAAACTATGAACATATGGCTGCGCACAGCAAAAACGTAAGCGGCTTTTGGCTCAATGCTGCCAATTATTTAATGATTGATGAAGCAGTCATTAAATAAATAGAAGTTAAAGAGTGAAACGGAAAAGTACTTTTGAAGCAAAAGTACTTTTCCTTCATCTTCAATACTAAGGGGGAATCAGAATGACAGCTCAATGGATCACAAATGTTCGGCTGGAAACAGGATTCATCAGCGAAAATGAACAAATTACAGGCACAAGCACAGAAATTTGCCACTTGAAAATCGAAGATGGGAAAATTGCAGAAATTTCACAGCTTGCCCCAGATTCTAATGAAAGCCAGCTTGATGCAAAACAGAAGCTTCTGCTTCCTTCTTTAAGAGATATGCACATTCATATTGACAAAACCTATTATGGCGGGCCCTGGAAAGCCTGTACACCGATCACGAATGGCATTTTCACTAGATTAGAAGAGGAAAAGGAGCTATTGCCAAAGCTTCTCCCAACCGCACAAGAACGTGCTGAGAAAATGATAGAGCTGTATTTAAAAAATGGCCATACCCACATTCGCACACATTGTAATGTTGACCCTGTAATAGGCCTGAAAAACTTGGAAGCTACTGTCAATGCACTAAAGAAATATGAAGATGTCCTTACATATGACATTGTTGCGTTTCCGCAGCATGGACTGCTGAGAAGCGGTTCTGTCCAGTTAATTCGGGATGCTATGAAAAATGGTGCCACGTTAGTAGGCGGGGTTGATCCAGCTACCGTGGACAGAAACATTGAAAAGTCCCTGCACACCATATTTGAAATCGCAGCAGAGCATAATAAGGGAGTCGATATCCATCTTCATGATCCTAACTCATTGGGAGCTTTTACATTCGAGAGAATGGCAGATTATACAAAAGAAGCAGGCATGGCAGGAAGAGCAACCATTAGCCATGGAATTGCTTTAGCTGACTTGTCCGAAGATGCATTGGCTGGGATGGCGGCAATATTGAAAGAGCAGGAAATTGACGTGACCACTACCATTCCAATTAATCGTACCACTATTCCGGTTCCTGCCCTTGATCGTTATGGTATTCCCGTTTCAGTCGGCCATGACAGCATCACCGATCACTGGTCCCCGTTCGGAACAGGAAACACCATACAGAAACTGGGGACACTTGCGGAAAGGTTCCGAATGATTGATGAATATTCTTTATCATCAGTCTTGAAGTTTGCAACTGGCGGGATTACTCCTCTGAATAAAGCTGGTGAAAGGGTTTGGCCAAAAGTAGGCGATGATGCAACGATGATGCTTGTTGATGCGGCATGTTCAGCAGAGGCAATTGCAAGACGAGCACCGGTTGAGGCATTATTTTTCAAGGGCAGGAAGGTTGAAAGCAAACGAAGTGAGAAAAACCTGATAAATTCATAGCTTAAGAGCAAAAAGGAGGATATACAGTGTCAACTTCCCATTGGTTAACAAATATAAAGCTTGAAACAGGATATCTTCAGGATGACAAGGGAGCTTATACCACAACAACAGAACTCTTTCATTTAAAAATTGAAGATGGAAAAATCATAGAAAAACAGGGCAGCACTTATAAAATTTCCGATAATGAAAAAAAGGTGGACGGAAGAGGATTTCTGGCACTGCCATCTTTTAAAGAAATGCACAACCATCTTGATAAGACCTATCTATCTCTTGATTGGAAGGCATGCAGGCCGGTCAAAAACTTAGAGGAACGTTTACGGTATGAAGCAATGGAGCTTGAGGAATTGGCGCCTACAGCCAAACAGCGGGCAAGCAAAATGATTGAGCTTCTCCTTTCTAAGGGGTCAACTCATATTCGTACCCATGTTAATATTGATCCTTATATTGGCTTAAAGAACCTGGAGGGCGTAAGAGAAGCTCTAGAAGACTATTCCGACAAACTGACATACGAAATTGTAGCTTTCCCTCAACACGGTCTTTTAAGGGAACATGTAATTCCTCTCATGAAAGAAGCGATGAGATCTGGCGCCAGCATTGTAGGCGGTCTTGATCCTGCAGGAATTGACCGCAACATTGAAAAGTCACTTTATGAAGTTATGAATCTGAGTACAGAATTTGATGCAGATATAGATATCCATTTACATGATGGCGGACATGCTGGATTATATACTATTGATAAATTTGCTGAAATGATAGAAGAAGCCAAGTGGCACAATCGTGCTGCTGTAAGCCATGCATTTTGTTTAGGGGAAGTACCAGTGCCGCAAGCAGAAGAAATGGCGGAAAGATTGAATGGGCTTGGAATGTCGATCATGTCCACTATTCCTATAACAAAATCTCTTCCGCCAATTGAACTCTTGGACAGGAAAGGTGTAAATGTTTTTCTGGGCTGTGATGGGTTCTATGATTCCTGGGGACCTTTCGGGAATGGAGATCTGCTGGAAAAAGTAACGAGATATGGTGAACTTTATCGCAAGAGCGATGAAGTTTCTCTGGCACAATCATTAAAATGGGCCACTGGGGGTCCTGTTCCATTAAACAAGGATGGAGAGATGAGTTGGCCGCTTGAGGGAGAAGAAGCAAACTTGGTGCTAGTCAATGCTTCGTGTTCGGCAGAAGCTGTTGCGAGAACACCTGAAAGAGAAGCGGTCATTTTTAGAGGGAAAGTGGTCGCAGGGCAGCTGACATAGAGCGTTTCTGGTATAAATACCATATTTTACGGAGGATCATATGTTAAAAATGGATGATAGCCTTGTGTTATTCGCAGCAGCAGAAAATGGTGACCTTGAATGTTTGAAAGCCTGTATAGAGAGCGGCATTAATATTAATCTGCGAGATAAGAAAAAACGAACGGCCATTTTGATTGCTTCAATAAATAAGCATTATGATTTGGTTCAATTTCTGGCGGAGTCCGGAGCAGACATTAATCTTCAAGATCAAACCAGCTTAAACCCCTTTTTATATGGATGCATTCATGGAGATTTGAAGTTAGTAAAAATGATGATTAGCGCTGGGGCTGATATTAATCTTTTAACGAGATTTGGCGGAGTGGGTATTACTCCAGCCTGCGAAAAGGGACATTTAGAAGTAGTTCGGGAGCTTTTAACATCTACAGATATGAACGTAAATCATACCAATTATTGCGGATGGACACCTTTGATTGAAGCCATTGTTTTGAATGATGGAGGAGAAACCCAGCAGGCCATCATAAAGCTATTGCTTGAATACGGGGCCGATACAAGTCTAACAGACCAATATGGTGTGAAGCCGATTGAGCTTGCCAGAAGAAAAGGATACAAAGAAATAGAGGATATTTTATTTACCGCTGGTATAATGTAATTGCATAGTTTTTAGGTAAGAAATCCCTTTCTGTTTTAATAGCGGAAAGGGATTTCTTTTGGTTTATATAGATGTCCCCGAAAGATTAAATCCCTGAGCAGCGGCAGCATGCAATGCAAGAGTATAGTAAGTACCCGCAAGAAAACTAAAGTTTAAAAGTTTTATTAAGCAGGGAAGATATAGGAAGGGATATTCAAATAATTCCGAAGACAGTATGTTAACATCAAGTATAAGGACATATTTAATTAAAGGAGGAAATGCGATGAATACAGATATCCAAAAAGAAGAAAACCGGTTTTTTATGAATGATGAAGAAGGGAATATGATAGCAGAAATTACGTATATTCCAAGCGGTGATTCTGTCATAACCATAGACCATACATATGTAAGCGACTCCCTGCGCGGACAGGGAATTGCAGGAAAGCTTCTGGAAAGCGTCGTTCAGGAGGCACGCAGCAAGGGATATAAGATTGTGCCTGCCTGCTCATATGCCAAAGCTGTTTTTGACCGAAAGAGCGAATATCAGGATTTGCTGCAAACTAAAGGAGGTTTTCTGAATGGACGCAAAAAGAATGAATGTAAATGGAACAGCCATTTCATACTATGATGAAGGCAAAGGGGAGCCGCTTGTATTGCTGCATGGATTTTGCGGCAGCAAAGATTATTGGGCAAGGGTGATTCCATTATTGGCAGAGGACTTTCGCGTCATTGCGGCCGATCTTCCGGGGCATGGAGAGTCAGGACTGCCAGAGGGTGAACCCTCTATTGAAAAGATGGCAGAAGCAATCAAAGGGGCTATAGATGAGCTGGAACTTGATAAAGTATCTCTTTTCGGCCATTCATTGGGCGGCTATGTAACCCTTGCATTTGCGGAAGCCTATGAGGAAAAGCTGAAATCCTTTTCCCTTATCCATTCAACAGCCAGCCCGGATTCTGAAGAAGGGAAAAAAGGAAGGGATGTAGCAGCCGGTAAGATCGATAAAGAGGGTGTGGAATCTTTTATAGATGGACTGGTGCCGAAGCTTTTTGCACCAGGAGAGAAACATCCGGACGAAATTCAAGTTGCAAAAGAAATTGGCTATCGTACAAGTGCTGAAGGTGCAAAGGCTTCCTTGAAAGCGATGAAACAGCGTGAGGACCGCAGTCATGTTTTGAAAAGTACAAAGCTGCCAGTATTAATTGTGGCTGGAGACCAAGACCAGATTGTTCCTCCGGAAAAATCATTTGCAGTTGAAGGATCTAACATCAAGCAGGTGACCATTAATGGTGCTGGGCACATGAGCATGTACGAAGCACCGGAAGAACTTGCAGAGGCTATCCGCTTGTTTTTGAAAGAGTAAGCAGTCTCTGTTTTGGAGCGCACATAAAATTTTTTATCCGCACATAAATTTGTGTTATCCGCACACAAAAAATCTTATCCGCACATAAATTGGCGTTATGCGCACATAAAGCTCTCACTGTGCCATCAAATTAATCATTTTTGCGATTGAAATATAGAAAAAAGCTCCTTTTCAAGCCGAAAAGGAGCTTTTGCTTATTTGAAAATAACTGAAATAATCTCGTCCGTCGTCATTCCGCTTTCTATTTCAAACGTGCCGGGACGCAGATCATTCTCAAGACCGCGTTTTTCTACATCTTTATAGAATTGGATGCCGCTTTCAATTATATGCGCTTTTTCAAGCGCGTTCCCCACATCAATGCTGGTCATTCCCATTGATACGGTTAAAATAGTCCGGTAAACAACTTTTTCGCCGGTCTTGTCATCGGTTTTCTTTTCGGTTTTATCCTCTTTTTTCTCGCTGGACTTTGCGGCAGCAGCAAGCTGTTTGCTCCATTCGTCTTCTGTGTTGATGACGTAGCCTTTAGATGCCAGCAGGTCAATCATTTCTTCATCTGACAGCTTTTCCACTTTCTCTGCTTTATCCGATGGTTTTTCAGTGCTCTTGGCTTCAGAAGGTCCAAATAGATAGACACTTCCCGTCAAAATGGCAGCCGCTAAAAGGCCTGCTGCAAAACTGCGCAAGGAATTTGGTGTCATTGGGCAACCATACTCCTTTCACCCTTGTTCGCTGAATAAGGCAAGAGCATCAGATCAACCTCGTTAGGCGTAAGCTGTTTTTTTAATGCAATGCTTTCATTGGAATATCCGCGTTTATGCATATCCAGTACTTCGCGAAGCAGCAATCTTTCTTCTGATGGCCCGCTCATAGCTCCTGATTGCTTCGCCGTAATCTCTGCGTCCAATTCAATATTTCTGATTTGCTGCTGAAGCTCATGAATTTCATTTTTTAGTGTAAAAGTAACCTGATCAATTTGCTGCTCAATATTTGATTTTGACTGCGCCGTTTTTAAAAACGATAAAATGAGCAGCACGACTGCTGAACCAAATAATATGGCAATTACCCATCCCATCCTAAAATCCTCCCTTATGTAAACACTTTTTTTCTCGGTATCTATTTTTTTACCAAACTAAATTATACCTTTATTGCCGGGGGATTTCGAATGATAACCTCAAAATAACACGATAGTCCTGTTTTTATGCCAGAAAAAGGTGCGGATGGTAAATCTTATTCCTTATAAAAGCCCGGGCCATTCAGGACCGGGCTTCCATTTGTTCAGTTTTCTTTCTGCAGCTGTGCGCGTTTGGCGGCATGCAGAATGTCTTCGATGGGAGAGACTCTCCCGAATTTATCTTTATGGACAATATGTTTTCTTTCAAATTGGGTGGGATTATCAATTCCTGCCGCTGCCGCCAGATTGTATAACCCTTCTCTGAGCGAAATGACATAGTTGCATACCCGGTAATGCTTTTCCTCAACAATTAATCCATCCTGAAGCTTTTTGTCGGTTGTCGCCACCCCTGCCGGGCAGTGATTGGTATGGCAGACACCGGCCATAATGCAGCCGACGCTGATCATAAAACCGCGGGCAATATTGACCAGATCCGCTCCCATTGCAAGAGCTATGGCAATTTTATCAGGAGTGATTAATTTACCGGAAGCGATAATTTTCACACGGTCCCGTACCCCATACTCCCTCAGCATTTCATCGACAACTGTCAGGGCTGATTGGATAGGGAGCCCCACACTGTCCGCAAGCTCCTGATAAGTCGCCCCTGTTCCGCCTTCACCGCCATCCACTGTGATGAAATCCGGGCCTTTGCCGCTCTCCTTCATATAGGAAATCATGTTTTCAAGAGCATCCAGGTCACCTACCACAATTTTCATGCCGACAGGCTTTCCGCCAACACTTCTGAGCTCCTCTATAAAATCGAACATGGAAGGGACATTATCAAATTCATAGAAACGGTTTGGACTGTTAATAGTTTTGCCGACTTCGACAAGCCGGATACTGGCGATTTCTTCGGTTACTTTTTCGCCTTCCACATGGCCGCCGCGGGTTTTCGCACCCTGTGCAAGCTTTAGTTCAAAGGCCTTGACCTCAGGGATTTCACTTTTCTTTTTAAATTCTTCCCATGAAAATTCCCCATTGGCCTTTCGGACACCGAACATATCAGGGCCGATTTGCATAATGATGTCCGGGCTGCCGGCCAAATGATACTGAGACAGGCCGCCTTCACCGGTATTCATCCAGGTTCCTCCTGCAAGGCCAAGCCCTTTGGAAAGGGCCGTGATGGCTTTTTCACCGAGGGATCCATAGCTCATGGCCGATTGTCCAACAAGACCCTTAACCCTGAATGGCTGCCGGCAGCTTTTTTCTCCCAGCACAACCGCATCTTCATCCCGAAGATAGTAAGGATCAGCCAATTTTTCTTCGCTGTGCTCCTTTCTTGAAAAAAGATTATCCCCATCGACCTTATAGACACGTGTGTTTATTTTTCTTGTATTATCCACCTTCATTTCATCAACCAGTTTTGGGAACAGGGTGTTTCGTATATAAAAGCCTTCTTCGTCAAAATTTCTTATCGATCCGAAGCCTATTAGTCTTTCTTTGTATTTGCCGGCTTTGACAACATCCTGGTATTCCTTTCTGGAAAAAGGCTTGCCTTCTGTATCATTATTGAACAGGTACTGTCTTAGCTCAGGCCCCACATTTTCTGCGAAGTACCGCACCTTCCCGATTACCGGGAAGTTCCTAAGTATGGAGTGCTGTTTCTGCCTGTCATCTTTTATATACCAATAAATAAATAGAATGACAGGGACAAAAATAACCAATGAGATAAATACGAATAATGCAATGACAAGGTAATCTGTTAAACTCATTTTATCCTCCTTCTATTAAAACATGCTTAGGGCTTCACTGATAGGGGTGTCTCCCGAGGCTGCTTCAATGGTCGAATGAAAGACCGCTTCCTGGTTAAGGGACTCTACCAGAACTTCAGCAGCGTCCTCGCGCGGTATCTCAGCCTTTCGGTCATGGATTTTCTTCGACAGGGTAATGGCTCCGTTCCCGGGATTGTCCGTTAATTGGCCAATCCGAACCACTGTGTATACTAGATTGGCAGTTTTGAGCATATCCTCCGGAAGATCCTTCGCCGCAATTTTGCGGGAAGGGTCTGTTTCGCTTTCCTCCGCTTTAACTGCACTCATCATCACAAATCTCCTGACATTTGATTTTTGTGCCAATTGGATGATGTCGGATATAGATTGGTGATCGACCATAACGGTTTTGCCTGTATGTTTTTTAGGATTGACGCCTGTCAAGTAAATCACGGCATCTGATGCCTGCAGATAGGGGATCAGCTTTTCCTCGTCATAAACAATTGCCTGTGCTGCTCCCAGCTTGATCAGATCTTCCATTTGGTTTTCCTTTGCCGCAACGGCAAGAGCTTCATGCTTCCTGTCAGCGAGCTTCCTGATTACATGCTCACCGACATCTCCATTGGCACCGATTACAATCACCTTCATGCTAACGCCTCCTTTTTTACCTTTTTTCCACAAGGGGTTTATTTAAAACCAAAATCAGGCAAACAAAAAAGCGGCCCATTAAGTGGACCGGCTGGTTTTACTATAATCGTTATGTGGCTCAGACGGCTCACTGCATATAAAATAAAGCTCCATCCTTTGCGGATGAAGCTTTGCCGTTTATGCCAGCCGTTTGAAATTCTGGCCGAGTATTTCATTCATCGTGTGTACTGTGATAAATGCTTTATTGTCAACCTGGGTAATATAGCTTTTCAGCTTAGTAAAATCTTTTCTGCCCAGGATGGTTGTAATGACTTCTTTTTTATCTGAAGTGAAGGCACCGGTTGCCGTGTGAATGGTTGCACCCTTCCCCAATTCATGAACTATAAAGGTTTTAATTTCATCACTGTGGTGGCTGATAATCACAATTTCCTTATTTGAATTGAATTGCTGAAGTGCATAATCAATCACAAATCCATTAATAATGACTCCAAAAAAGGCATACATGCCGACTTGCGGCCCAAATAGAACGGCGGAAGACAGGGCAATGGCTAAATCAGCCAGAAGCACTCCTCTGCCAACTTCAATATTTAAATATTTATTAAAAATCATAGCGATGATATCTGTACCGCCAGTGGAGGCCTGCTGGTTAAACACAATCGCCATGCCGGTTGCGGCGATGCATTGCCCGATGATCAGCTGAATAAGCAAGTCATCACTAAGCGGCTGAGCCATCGGGGCGAACTTCTCAAGCGCCCATACATAAAAGGACAATGCAAAGCTTGCATAAATGGTTTTTGCCCCAAAACCAGATCCAAGAAAAACAAACCCAACTGCAAACAATATCAAATTGACAAGAATCATGAATGTACCGATTGAGAAATCTGGAAATACATCATTCATGATAATCGACAATCCGCTGACCCCTCCAGTTGCTAAATTATTGGGGGATAAGAAAAAATGGACATTTATAGAAACCAGGAAAGCTCCCAGGTTGATCATCATAAAAGAAAACAGTTTTTGCCGCATCGCCGCAACCTCCTTTATTATAGTTTTTTTCGGATTCCGTAAAAAGCGGAACAACGGGATTATAAAGCCCATCAAGACCCTTTGTAAAGGGAATGAGAGGAAAAAAATAAGGTTTAATAATTAAGAAAATTGGAAGGGTTCGCAAAAGTGGATGCTATTATCTATTTTTGTTTAATTCTTATATAATAGTTATGACTAGCATGAGCACGAAAGGATGTAAGAAATCTTGAAAAATAGAAAGCTTATTGTCATTCCCATTATGATACTTGTAGCCGGGGCTGCCATGTGGATGCTGAATAAGGATTACCAGCAGATTGATCTGATGATCCGCTTGATGATAGCAGCCGGTGCAGCACTATTATCAGGTGTTATCTCCTATTTTTTATTCAAGCCGGAAAAAGAAGAACAATAAAGTGAAACTTCAATCAGTGGGGGTTTTCCTTATCCCCCACTGATTGTTAGTCGCGTTCTAGTGTCGCTAAGATCTCCGCTAGCGCTTCGATCAATCGACACTACGTACCCGATTGGTTCAACTAAGCCTCTGCCTGCGCGTCGGCAAGTTTCACTGTATCTCACCAATCGGGCCTTTACATTATAAAGCGAGGCGACTTGCCTTGGGGTGACAAGCATAAGACGAGCAGATGGAGGGGAGTGCTTTTCTTCCCATCAGCTGATTGGCTTATGACCTCGAGCCCCTAGGAGCCGCAGCTAGATTGGGCAGTTTGACCCCCGCTTATCCTCCTTTGATTCTTCTGAGTCTTGAAGTGGGGGTCTTACTGCCCGTTAGACTGCGATAAAATGCCTGCTCCCTGGATAGGGGACAGGCATTTCTTTTTTGGGGAACTTTTACCATTCTGATGCGTATATAAGCTGAAGGGAGCTGATGAAGGTGAACCATGTTAAAGAATGCCCGAGATGCAAAGGGACAGAATTTGCAGAAGGCACTGACTATGTGGCAGTCAGGCCATTGAATAAAAAACTTTCAACTGGATCTCTGAAGATCTTTCGCTTTTGTTTAAGCTGCGGGGAGATTGTATCTATCAGAGTTGAAAATCCTGGCAAGTTTAGAAGCAAGTGACGGAAAAAGAGGCGGGATGAAGCCGAAAAAGAGGAAGCAGCGAGGAAAACGGTCGCCATAAACGCTCCATGACGCCGCACGTTTAGGCATTCCCCCGCCAGCCTCCTCACATTCTTATTTCTTCCGCTTAAGCAGCTGTAAATCAATGTACAGCTGGCATCTTGTATTAAAGTCGTCAAAATCGATTGAAGTCAGGTCAGTAATTTGTTTCATTCGGTATTTTAATGTATTGGTATGGATGAAAAGCTGTTCCGCTGTCGGCTTGAGGCGGCAGTTGTTCAATAAATAGACTTCAAGCGTCTTCAGCAGGCTGGTTTGGCTCTCCAGGTCTTTTTTCTGCAGCTTCATAAGATCTTCATTAACATAATTGGTCTTGCTGTTATGCTGGGCGATCGGTTCCAGGTAACGGAACACCCAGAGCTTTTTATATTCATAGGGCAGTTCTTCAGGCGAGCCAATGAATTTGGCGGCTTTGATGACCTCCAGGGCCTCTCGATAGCTTTTGCGAAGTTTGAGGATGGAGGAATACTCTCCTCCGATTCCCGCATACACAGTCTGCTGCCTGAATTGGCTTAGGACGGTATTGGTTAATTCGTGTGCGTCTTCTGAAAGGCTGCCGGGTGCAGGGGAGCTGCTGCCGATCATCACGATGATCTCATGCTGATTCGTAAAGATATAAGCAGGATGGCTGAGCGCATTAGCGAACAGCCGAACGGTTTCATTTAACTCTGCCAACATCTCTTCATCTCCCTGAAGGACCGTAAATACATTGATGATAAAGGCCTCCGGGAGGATGATTTTGACATTGGCAGCTTCCCACTTAATCTGATCTTCGGTCTGATACGTACGATCAATGATTTTTTGATAAAATTGATGTTTTTCTTCTTCTTTACGGAGCTTCTTCAGGTTTTTCTGATATAAAAGCTTTCCAATATGGAAGGAAACGTCATGCAGAAACTTCATTTCGCTTTCTGACAGGAAACCGTCCAATTCCTGAACCCAGATAAATCCAAGTATCTGCTCTTTATATTTAGCGCTTACAACTACACGCTGGTTAAGGCCGATTTCTTCCATCTTCTTAATTCTGAAAGGCTCAGGGATTGTCTTTAACTGGTCAACAATGCCTTCATCCATAAATTTCTCCAAAATGGGAATCGGCCATCTCTTCGAAAATATGGTCTGCTGGTTCGCCAAATCAAAATGCTCAATATAATACGAGCTATAAGCCAGCAGCGAGAATTGCTCATCCTCGATGACAACAGGCTTCTTCAAAAAAGTGCTGACCATTTCTGTAATCTCATCAATATCAGTCAAAGTAAGGATTTTCTCCAGCGGCTGGCTCATTAAGCTCCCTCCTCATTATTGCTGTTCTTATTATAGTGAAAAACGGTGACAGGCACCACCCGAATTTTGTGGTATAGAAAAAGGACCGGGCATTTTCTTAGCCCAGTCCTGATTAGTCTAGTTTATTTTAAGGATTTTTCAAAGTCTGCAAACTGTTTCTCAACTTCTGCAGATGGCTTCTCAGTCAGAAGACTCACCACGATGATGGCAATTAAGCTGGCAGCAAAGCCAGGGATCATTTCATAGAGGAAGTCGGATAATCCGGCTTGAGACCAAATGATGACGGTGCTGGCACCTATGATCATCCCTGCTAGTGCTCCCCATCTTGTCATGCGCTTCCAGTATAAGCTGAGAATGATAAGCGGTCCGAAAGCAGATCCGAAACCAGCCCAAGCATAACCCACAAGGTCCAGAATCGTTTCATTTTTCTCCCATGAGATAAATAATGCAATGACAGAAACCAGCAATACAGATAATCTTCCTATTGTAACCAATTCTTTATCTGTAGCTGAGCGGCGGAAGAATGTCTTATATAAATCTTCCGTTAATGAGCTTGATGTGACTAGCAGCTGTGATGAGATGGTACTCATGATAGCTGCAAGGATTGCCGAGATTAAAAAGCCTGTAATGATCGGGTGGAATAATACCTCGCCCAGGAGGATGAAGATCGTTTCGGGATCTTCGATGCTAATTCCGGTATCCGCCACATAAGCAATTCCGACAAAACCAGTCAGCATAGCGCCAATACTCGAGAAAATCATCCAGCCCATCCCAATGCGGGTGGCTTTTTTGATTTCTTTAACTGAACTGATAGCCATAAAGCGGACGATAATATGAGGCTGTCCAAAGTAGCCAAGGCCCCATGCAAAAAGGGAAACGATGCCTAATAGACTTGTCCCTTTAAAGATATCAAGGAAAGCTGGATTGATTGTTCTGGCAGTATCAATTGCCGGCCCAAATCCTCCTATATGGAAAAGGGTTACGATTGGTACAAGAATGAGGGCGAGAAACATAATCAAACCCTGAACAAAGTCTGTCCAGCTAACCGCAAGAAATCCTCCAAATAGTGTATACGCAACCACAACACCTGTAATGATCCATAAACCGGTGTGGTAATCCAGCCCGAAAGTGCTCTGGAATAAAACGCCCCCGGAAACCATGCCTGATGATACATAAAAGGTAAAGAAAATTAAGATAACTAATCCTGAAATCAGGCGGAGGATTTTGGAAGCATCCCCGAACCGGTTTTCTAAATAACCGGGAATCGTAATAGAATCATTGGCTACCTCAGTATACGTGCGGAGCCTTGGTGCCACATAGATCCAGTTTGCCCATGCCCCGAGAGTCAAGCCGATGACAATCCAGGAAGCGCTTAGGCCAGTGGCATACATGGCTCCTGGAAGGCCCATCAAAAGCCATCCGCTCATATCGGAAGCACCCGCACTTAAAGCGGTTACCGCAGGACCCAGTGTCCGTCCTCCGAGCATGTAATCTGATAGATTGGAAGTCCGTTTATACGCATAATAGCCAATCCAAAGCATTCCAATCATATACACGGTAATGGATATAATTAATGCATAATCCATTTTGTCAGCCTCCTTTTTGTTGGTTTAACAAAATATTTAGATAAAATAAGCGATGAGAAAGCAGTGGTTTGCTTTCTCATTACCTAGAAATCATGACTGGTTTCTTTTTATTATAGTTATATTTTAATATTTTGGAAGAAAAATATTATTTCTTGAAAATGCCCTTAAAAGCAAATGCAATATTAGCCGGCCGTTCAGCAAGCCTTCTCATGAAATAGCCGTACCAGTCCATGCCGTATGGTACATAGACACGCATCTTATAGCCTTGCTTTGCCAGCTCCAGCTGTGTTTTATTCCTCATGCCATAAAGCATTTGAAACTCGAAACGGTCGTTTGAAATGTTATGCTTCTTTGCTAATTCTTTTGTGTACTCGATGATCTGGTCATCGTGGGAAGCTATTGCTGTATAGTTTCCGTTTAAGAGACTTTGTTCTATCAATTTCTTATAGTTTTCATCAACATCTGTCTTCTCAGGAAATGCGTGCTCAGGTGCTTCTTTATATGCCCCTTTTACCATTCTTAAGAACGGTTGGTATTTCCCCAGATCCTCCAGGTCCTTTTCAGTCCGGTACAGGTACGCCTGCAGAACGGTGCTTACACAGCTGTACTTTTCTTTAAACTGTTTAAACAAATCGATCGTTGCCTGGCAGCGCGGCACATCTTCCATATCGATTGTCACCATGATCTTATGCTTCTCGGCAGTATCAAGAATTCTGGTCATGTTTTTCACAACAAGATCATGATCAATATCCAGACCAAGAGAAGTCATTTTCAGGGATACTTGTGAATCCAGTCCTTCTTTGCTGATCATTTCAATGGTTGAAATACATTCCTCTGTCCGTTCATTTGCCACTTCAACAGAATCAACAAATTCTCCCAAATGATCCACTGTTACAGAAAGTCCCTGATTATTCAGATCCCTGATAAATCGGACGCTGCTTTTGAAATCAACCCCGCCTATTAATTTTCCTGCTGCAAAACTTCCGCCTCTATTCTGGGCGATTTTATTCAGTAAGCTATTTTTAGATAAATATAGGAAAAAGTCCCTTGTAATCGCTTCCATTTAAACAAGCACCTCCAATGGTTATATCTTTAGATTAATCTTACAATTCTGTGACAAGTTCCGACAATGTTCATAAAAAACAAAGATTCTATCAATCTATTGTTGACATAAGACAATGAAAGGCTGCATTTTCCATATGAGAAAACATATTCTGCGCTTCCAGTCACTTCCAATTCTCGTTGTCAATTAATATGTAAGAAAAGTTTCCATATTATTGTTTACAATGACAAGCATTTGTATTTAAATAGTAATATAGTTTTGAATATTTATTTATTTCAGAAAATGGGGGTTAGAGAAAGATGAGAAAGCAGTTAAAGAAATTTGCGCAGTTTACAGCATTGTCAAGCTTGCTGGTCCTCTCAGCATGCGGCGGCAATCAGACTGCAGGGGATGAAGATGGGGAGAGCAGCGGAGGAGCCGTTAAAGCGGATATTGGAGTTATTTCTTATATCAGCGGACCGGGTGCTGCTTATGGTGAAGCTATCACAAATGGCTTAAAGCTCGCACAGGAAGAAATAAATGGCAAGGGAGAAGTCAAGATTAACCTTGTAACTGAGGATTCTGCCGGCAAGCAGGATCAGGCATTGACAGCAGCACAAAAGCTTATGAATTCCGAGAATGTGACAGCCATTATCGGGCCAACCTTAAGCACAGAAATGAACGTAGTCGGTCCGGAAGCCGACCTCAACGGAGTGCCGATTATGGGAACTTCAACAACGGCAGAAGGAATTCCGCAAATTGGGGACTATGTCTTCCGCAACTCACTGCCTGAAGCCTTGGCGATTCCGGCTGCAATAGATAAAGCCATTGAAAAATATGATGCTAAAAAAGTAGCAATTCTATATGGAAATGATGATGTTTTTACAAAATCAGGTTTTGACACAATGAAAAAAGCAGCGGAAGAGAAGGGTCTCGAAATCTTAACGATTGAAACGTTCCAAAAAGGCCAATCAGATTATAATGCTCAGCTGACAAAAATTAAAGGTTTAAAACCGGACCTAATTCTGGCTTCGGCTCTATACAATGAAGGTGCGGTCATCATGGATCAGGCCAGGAAAATGGGCATTGAGGTTCCGTTTGTCGGAGGAAATGGCTTCAATTCTCCTGAGGTCATCAATATCGCAGGGGATGCAGCAAATGGCCTGATTGTGGCAACTCCCTGGTATGGTGAAAAAGAAGATGATAAGGTCAAGGAATTTGTAAGTAAATATGAAAAGGAATACGGCAAAAAGCCGGATCAGTTTGCAGCACAGGCATACGATGCGCTTTACATAATGGCTGAGGCATTGAAGAATGCGGGTGAAGCTGATCGTGATGCACTTCGGGATGCTCTGGCCGAGGTCAAGGGCTTTAATGGAATTCTTGGAGAGTTCTCTTTCGATGAAGAAGGAGATGTCGTGATGGATCCGACCGTTTTAGTTATTGAAGAAGGAGCATTTAAGGAATTTAATTAAAAAGCTGCGAAAGTGAAGCTCTGGCGCCTTCAGTGCCAGAGCTTACTTTTAAGAAAATTACGAGTAAGCAGGTGAATGCCGTGTTAATCGAACAATTAATAAACGGAATTACCCTTGGCAGCATTTATGCCATCGTTGCACTTGGGTTTACATTGGTTTTCGGGGTGCTTGGGATTATCAATATGGCACACGGAGAAATTTTTATGTTCGGAGCCTTCATTGGCGTTGTTGTCACTTCCACTTTTAAAGGGCCGCTTTGGCTGGCTTTTCTGGCTGCGATTGCGGTAACTGCTGCAATGGGATATCTGCTTGAACGATTTGCCCTGAGACCGCTCCGGAATAAACAGGGTGTATCCCATCTGGCGCCATTGATCAGCACCATTGGTGTATCGATACTGCTGGAAAACCTGTCCCACCATATTTTTGGACCGGGCAACCATCCTTTCCGTGCTTCTTTTGCGGAAATCAGCTTCCAGATCGGTTCGATAACTGTATATCTTGTGCAGATTGTTATCTTTGTCATTTCCGTCCTGCTCATGTACGCCCTTTCTTTTTGGCTTGGCAAAACAAAGGCAGGAAAAGCTTTAAGAGCAACTGCTGAAAATCTGGAAACAGCAAGCCTTCTTGGTGTTGATGTCAAAAGAACAATTACAATGACGGTTATCATCGCATCGGCAATGGGCGGAATCGCCGGTATCCTTGTCGGGATGGCCTTTAACTCTGTAACGCCGCAGATGGGTTTATCCATTGGGCTAAAAGGACTTGCCATCATCATTCTTGGCGGGATGGGGAATGTCAAGGGAGCGATGGCAGGAGGGCTTATTCTTGGTCTGGCCGAAACCTTTGTCGTTGTTTACGGCGATTCAGGTTACAAAGATGCAATCGCTTTTGCGGCCATCATCATCATACTTCTCATCAGGCCGCAGGGATTGTTTGGCCAAAAAATTTCAGCGTAAGAAGGTGAAATCATGCTTGCAGAATTAATAAATCCATATTATTTACAGGTAGCTTCTTTTATATTAATCAACATTATATTAGGAGTTAGTATTTATATTACTCTATCAACTGGACAGCTTTCGCTCGCCAATGCCGGATTTATGGGGATCGGTGCCTATACCTCTGCACTATTGACGCTGAATTTTGACCTTCCGATTATTGTGGGCATACTGGCAGGCACTTTATTGGCAGGTGTTTTTGGAATCCTGATCGGGATACCGACATTAAGGCTTCAGGGTGTTTATCTCGCCATTGTTACCCTTGGGTTTGGAGAGGTTATCCGCGTTATTTTTGTAAACTGGGAGTCTATGACAAAGGGAGCTGTCGGTTTATCAGGCATACCGCATATGGGCCGTGAGCTGCTGAATACATTAAAAGACTTAGGCTTTGATCCGAAAATACTTGGACTTCAAAATAACCAGTTTGTATTTCTGGCTATCTTCCTCATTTTATTAGGGGTGACAATCAGCATCATCGCATTTTTCAGGAGGCAGAACCGCTCAAGAGTAGGACGGGCTTTCGCAGCGATTAAGCTGGATGAAAAAGCTGCAGAATCAATGGGCATCAATATTACGTATTATAAGGTCCTGGCATTTGCACAGGGGGCCCTGGTAGCGGGTTTTGCAGGTGCACTGTTTGCCCATGTTCTTGCGTACATAAGTCCTGCAGATTTTGCCTATCACCGTGCCGTTGAGATTCTAATTTTTGCCGTTTTCGGGGGAAGCGAAGTAATCTGGGGACCGGTGTTTGGGGCGCTCTTTCTAACTGTAATGCCGGAAGTGCTCCGATTTATCAGCGAATACCGCTACATGATTTACGGTCTGATCATTATTATTATGATGGCAGTCAGACCGCAAGGATTAATTGATGTAAATATTTTAAACTGGCTCAAGCTTAAAACATCAAAGAGGAGGCAAAAGCATGGTACTTCAAGTCAAAAAAGCATGTAAAAACTTTGGCGGGCTGAGTGCCCTGTCTGATGTTTCATTCTCCATTAATCAGGGAGAAATCTTTGGGCTGATTGGACCGAACGGAGCCGGGAAGACAACGATGTTCAACCTGATAACATCGATGTTTACTCCTACCTCAGGCGAGATTATCTTTAATGAAGACAATATCAATGGCTTAAAGCCGCACCTGATCACGAAAAAGGGAATTTGCAGGACATTCCAGAATATTCGCCTGTTTCCGCAGATGACAGCAGAAGAAAATGTGATGGTTGGGGAGCACTGCCGAAGCAAATCAGGGGTTTTCAGCAGTGTATTCAGGACAAAATCACAGCGGCAGGAAGAAGAGAGAATCCGCAGCAAAGCGAATGAACTATTAGAGTTTGTGGGGCTGGGCGGCTTCGCCGAAACTGTGTCAGACAGCCTCGCATACGGCCAGCAAAGAAGGCTGGAGATTGCCCGTGCCCTGGCCAGTTCTCCTAAATTGCTGCTGCTTGATGAACCGGCAGCCGGAATGAATGAAACAGAAACAAGCGAATTATTTCAACTCATCAAAAAAATTCAGGAACAGGGCATTACGGTCCTCCTGATTGAGCATGATATGCCGCTTGTCATGAAATTATGCGACCGTATTGCCGTCCTGAATTTCGGCAAGAAGATTGCTGAAGGCACACCTGCTGAAATCCAGAATAATCCTGATGTCATCGAAGCCTATCTCGGCAGTGAGGAGGAGGATATGTATGCTTAAGGTAAATGGGATTAACGCTTTTTACGGGAAAATCCAAGTTCTTAAAAACATCAGCCTCGAAGTGGAAGAAGGCAGTATTGTTACGATCCTTGGTGCAAATGGTGCAGGGAAGACAACGACCATGAAGACCATTTCCGGAATGCTTAAGGCTCAAGCCGGCAGCATTCAATTTCAGGGGCAGGATGTAACGGGACTCCGGCCGGACCAGCTGCTGCGCAAAGGGATTGCCCTTGTTCCGGAAGGCCGCCAGATTCTTTCCGGAATGACAGTGCTTGAAAACCTGGAAATGGGGGCATACCACCGGAAGGATAATGAAATTGACCAGGATATTAAGAACGTAATGGAGCGTTTTCCCATCCTCGAAGAAAGGCAGAAACAGCTTGGCGGAACATTATCCGGCGGACAGCAGCAGATGCTGGCCATTGCTAGGGCCATCCTCAGCAAACCAAAGCTGCTTCTTCTGGACGAACCGTCAATGGGACTGGCCCCTCTGATCGTGGCTGACATCTTTAAAATTATAAAAGAGATTAATGAAGCGGGCACGACTGTTCTATTGGTTGAACAGAATGCAAGGCAGGCCCTGAAAATATCCGATTACGGATACGTTTTGGAAACAGGCAAAATGGTTGCTGAAGGAAGTTCAGAGAAGCTTCTGAATGATCCGCGCATCATGGAAGCATACCTGGGGCGCAAATCAAGCTAAAGATAAAAGGCCGAATCTTTTGATTTGGCCTTTTATCTTTTTACCTAATGCATTATGATAATAACGGAAATCAACGTGCAAAAACCGGAGGACAAATGAATAAGAGAAAGAAAATCTTAAAAAGGATAATGATAACTTTATTAATTCTCGGCGTATTTCTATTTTTAAACAACAGCTCTCTGCTTACAAAAGAAAGAAACGATAAGCCGCTCCTGCTCGCTCATAGAGGAATGGCACAGACCTTTCATATGGAAGGGATCACAGGAGAGACGTGTACGGCTGAAAGAATTTACGAGCCTGAGCATAACTTTCTTGAGAATACGATTCCTTCCATGGAAGCAGCTTTTGAGGCAGGGGCAGATATAGTCGAACTGGATATACAGCTTACAAAGGATGGACAATTTGCGGTGTTCCATGATTGGACCCTGGATTGCCGGACAAATGCAAAAGGAAATACGAGAGAGTATACAATGGAGGAATTAAAAAAGCTGGACATTGGATACGGCTATACAGCCGATCACGGTAAAACCCATCCATTTCGCGGCAAGGGAATCGGAATGATGCCAAGCCTGGATGAAGTCATGAAAGAGTTCCCGAAAGGAGATCTCTTAATCCATATTAAAAGCAATGACTCCCAGGAAGGAGTAAAGCTTGCTGAATACCTGTCGATATTTCCAGCAGACAGGTTGGAGAAAATAACTGTATATGGAGGAGACCATCCAATTGCCGCACTGAAGGAAGAAATGCCTGGAATGCGGGCTATGTCTAAGGCTACATTGAAAGATTGCCTCCTGCCATATATAGGTGCGGGATGGACAGGTTATGTGCCAAATGCCTGCAAAAACACACAGGTTCATATTCCTGAATCATATACAAAGCTGCTGTGGGGATGGCCAAATAAGTTCTTAAACCGAATGGATGAGGCAGGTACAAGAGTTATAGTGGTTGCCGGGGATGGGAGCTGGTCGGAAGGCTTTGACAGACCGGAAGACCTACAACGGCTCCCTGAGAGCTATTCAGGAGGCATCTGGACAAACAGGATTGAGCTGATTGCCCCAGTATATAGTAAAGAATAGACGTCTGGTCTGATCCAGGCGTTTTTAAAATTTTTTAACGGAATTATTTAAAAATTTTGTAAAAAGGATTATGATATGGATAGGTTTATTTAGTTTGCCGAAGGATTTTAAGAGTATTATTATACATATATTAACTGCAATTACAGCTTGGGGGACTATAAATGGCGAAAGTATTGGCATTTCTTAAGCCTTACCGGATAGCGGTGGCTATAGCTCTGTCATTAATGCTGACGGAGCTTGCTGTTGAGCTTATTCAGCCATTATTAATGGCAAAAATCATAGATGAAGGCATCCTGCAGAATGATCTTCAGGAGATCCTGAAGTGGGGAGGGATCATGCTGGCTGCTTCTTTTGCGGCTTTTGCGGCTGGAGTCATTAATTCCTTTTATGCTGCACATGTCAGCCAGAGCTTCGGTTTTGATGTAAGGAAAAGCTTATATGACAAGGTTCAATCCTTCTCCTTTGCCAACTTTAATCTTTTTCCGACCTCTTCATTAATTACCCGTATGACGAATGATATTACGCAGCTTCAGAATACTGTTTTTATGAGCCTTCGAATCATGATGAGAGCGCCTCTCTTAATCATCGGCGGCCTGATCATGGCATTTGTGGTAGATGTAAAGCTTGCTCTTATCTTATCAGCTGTTGCCCCTTTCCTTTTTCTATTTCTGTTTTGGGTCATGGGAAAAGGCGGCGCGCTTTTTAAGGCAGTGCAGGAAAAGCTTGATTCTGTGAATAGCGTCATGCAGGAGAACCTGACGGGAATCCGGCTAATTAAAGCGTTTGTCCGCAGAAACCATGAAGTGAAACGCTTCACGCGCACAAATGAGGATCTCAGAGATGGAACCGTTAAAGCACTGCGTCTGATGGAAGTGACTATGCCTGTTCTGCTTTTCATTATGAATCTTAGTATTCTTGGAGTCCTATGGTTTGGCAGCATACAGGTAAATGCAGGGGATGTAAAGGTAGGCGAGGTAGTTGCGATTGTGAACTATGCAACCAGAATAACGGCCGCCTTCTCCATTTTCTCCTGGATTATCATGGCATTTTCCAGGGCGAGGGCATCAGCAAACCGTGTAACAGAGGTACTGGACACCGAAGTGGATTTAACTGACCGTCAAGAATCTCATGATAGGAAGGGCTTAACAGTGAGCCGGGGGGAAATTCACTTTAAAGATGTATCTTTTAAATATCCAGGCACTTCAGAGAAGGTACTCGATAGAATCAGCTTTATCATCCATCCCGGGGAAACAGTGGCAATAATGGGTGCAACAGGCTCCGGGAAGACCTCTTTATTCCAGCTTATCCCCCGCCTTTATGATGTGACCGGCGGGAGAGTTGAAATTGATGGGCGGGATGTAAGGGAATTGAAAATGGAGAACCTCCGCAGGAAAATCGGCTTTGTTCCTCAGGAAGCCCTGCTCTTTACAGGCAGTGTGAAAGAAAACATATCATGGGGAAAAGAAGATGCAGCGATGGAGGAAATCACTGAAGCAGCGGTCAATGCGCAGATACATGAAACCATCATGAAGCTTCCGCAGGGTTATGAAACAAGAGTGGGGCAAAAGGGTGTTAACTTATCCGGCGGGCAAAAACAGCGTCTTTCCATTGCCCGGGCGCTTGTACGAAAGCCTAAAATCCTTCTTCTTGATGACAGCACAAGTGCGCTGGATATGAAAACAGAAGCAAAACTTCTGAATTCATTGAAACAATATACCTGTACAACCATGATTATTACGCAGAAAATCAGTACAGCAATGGAAGCAGACAGAATCCTGTTGCTTGAGGATGGGGTGCTTCTTGCTGAGGGAGACCACGAGACTCTTCTTAAAACATCCGGATTGTATAAGCGAATTTTTCAATCCCAGTCTGGAGAGGGGAACAGAAACTATGCTTAAACACTTTAAAGAACCTTTCCAGCATAAAAGAATTCCTCTTGAGCTGAATGGTGAATTTACAAAAGGGAAAAAGCCCAAGTCTGAAAACATGGGGGCCACACTAAAAAGAATCTGGTCCTATTTAGCCTATAATAAGGGTTTGTTATATCTCGTTTTATTCATGGTGGTCATCAGCTCGGCAATGGGGCTGCTTGGCCCCTATTTAGTCGGAATGGCTATTGACGATTATATTGTCACAAAGAACAGCGATGGATTTATCGCTTTACTGATCTGGCTTGGCGTCATTTATGTGTTGAACTCGCTTGCCCTCTGGTTTCAGAATTATTGGATGATCGGCATCGCACAGGAAACGGTTTTTACGATGAGAACGAAGCTTTTTGGCCACTTGCACAGGCTGCCTATTCCGTTCTTTGACAAGCGGCAGCAGGGTGAACTGATGAGCAGGGTTACAAACGATATTGAAAATGTCAGCTCGACTCTGAACAGTTCAGTGATACAGGTCTTTTCCAGCCTGCTGACATTGATTGGCACTGTCTCTGTTATGCTTTGGCTAAGTCCTTTGCTGACGCTCATTACCCTGATCATTGTGCCGCTGATGTTCTTTGGAATGAAATGGATTACAGCACGGACAGGAAGGTTGTTCAAAGAGCAGCAGAAGAATCTTGGAGAGCTGAACGGTTTTATTGAAGAAACCATATCAGGGCAAAGGATCATCAAGACCTTTTCTCAGGAACAGAAAGTGATGGCCGAGTTTCGGGAAAAAGGGGAAAAACTTAAGCTGGCAGGGTTCTGGGCTCAAACTTATTCCGGGTTTATCCCGAAGCTGATGAATGTCCTGAACAACTTGAGCTTTGCCATTATCGCCGGGGCAGGGGGCATTTTTGCCCTGAATGGGATGATCTCAATCGGTGTGATTGTCATATTCACAGAGTATTCCCGCCAATTTACACGTCCGCTTAATGACCTGGCAAACCAATTTAACACCCTTCTATCTGCGCTTGCCGGAGCAGAGCGGGTATTCGACATCATGGATGAGGATGAAGAATTCCGAAATGAAGAGCAGCTGAAAGAGCTTGCCGAAGTGAAAGGCGAGGTCGAATTCCAGGATGTTTCTTTTTCGTATGAAGAAGACGGAAATACGGTAAGAAACGTAAACCTCCATGTCAAAGCAGGCCAGACCGCTGCTTTCGTTGGTCCGACAGGTGCAGGAAAGACCACCATGATCAATTTGCTCTCCCGCTTTTATGAACGGGACTCAGGCCGTATTTTAATTGACGGTGAAGATATCGCAAATGTGAAAAAAGAAAGCCTTAGAAAGCATATGGGATTTGTCCTGCAGGATTCATTTCTTTTCCGCGGCACTGTGCGTGAAAATATCCGCTACGGCAGGCTGGAAGCTTCAGAAGAAGAAGTGGTGGAGGCGGCTAAGCTTGCCAATGCCCATTCATTTATCGTGAAACTTCCGCAGCAGTATGATACAGTGCTGAGTCAGGACGGAAATGGCATTAGTCAGGGGCAAAAGCAGCTTCTTTCCATTGCACGTGCATTTTTGGCCAACCCGGACATCTTAGTTCTGGATGAAGCCACAAGCAGCATTGATACGGTGACAGAGCTTAAAATTCAGGATGCCCTTCGGGAGCTGATGAAAGGAAGGACCAGCTTTGTCATTGCCCACCGTTTGAACACCATTCAAAATGCGGATAAAATTTTTGTTCTGGAAGCGGGCAGGATTATTGAGGAAGGAACACATGAATCACTGCTTGAACAGGAGGGCTTTTATTACCGGCTGCATGGTAAAGCGGCGGCTGGGGCAAATGCATGAAGTCAATGGCTATTCCATCACAAAAGGCGGACTTGATTACGATCAAATCCGCCTTTTCGCTAATCTATCGAATAACATTTTTTTCTCTTGCTTCTTTTAGCCAGTCCGGGAATTCGTTCAGCAGGAGGTCATATAGTTCGTTATCAGAAATGGCCTCTACATCTTTAATGTGGAAAAAATTTGCGTTATCAATATAGCGGCCATCCATTTCATCCAGCTTTTCCAATACTTCAAAGTTTGAATCGCCTATCCCGACAAACTGCCAGAACAAGGGTTTATCGGATGATGAAACAACAGGTTTTTTGATGGTTCTTTTGCAGCCGCCATCATTAATGAAAACAATGAAGGCAGGATCTTTGCTCGGATCTTCAGAGGTATATTTCTGAATGACATCCTCCATTACCGGAGGCTCATCATTTCGTCCGAATTTGTGTATTAGATCATTGTTTAAAATATACTGATCCACATATCCTTCAAAATCATGTTCGGTTACCGGCTTCAGCCTGGAAAATTCATTATCATAGACCCAGACATCCAATTCGCCATCATCATCAAATTGGCTGGCAACAGCTAAGATTCTCTCCACAACCCTCTGGACGGTTCCATTTTTATATAACTTGCGCATGGAGCCGGAAATGTCCAGCACCAAACCTACTCTGGCAGTGACATTTGTCAAATTCTTTTTTTCCAATACAATGCCTGCTGATTTTTTTAATAAACTAATAGAGCTCATTTCTGTGGAATCCCCCTTTAATCATATATTCTAATGTTTACCATATCGGGAGACTATCCGCATTAAAAAAGCTTCTAATTTGAGAATTTCATAGCAAAGTCGATCAGCATTTTTTCATATAAATGGATGGAATGCGGCAGAACGTATTCCTTATCTCCGTGCCAGTTCATGCCGGTTGGGCCAAATTCGATGGCAGGGATCCCGTAATTGGCAAAGAACACAGTATCCGCAGAACCATGCTGTCCAAAGAAAACAGCTTTATCTTCTGTGTGCTTTTCGACAATGGGTTCGAGCATCAGGATGAAAGGATTATCTCTGGCTGTCACAAGCGGCTTTGAGAACATATTCATGATAATTTCCCCATCTGTGATATTTTCAATTTGTTTGATGATCTCTTCATGGTTCTGCTGCGGCAAATAGCGGATATCATACGACATTACACATTTTTCAGGCACCTTATTATATACATCCCCTCCGCTTATTTTTGCCAGATTAATCGAAGGGTATGGGTAAAATTCCGATGATTCCTTTGCAAAAGGCAATTTTAATAGTTTTTGATGAACTTCAAAAGCCTTTTCGATAGCATTGACTCCCTCCCATGGACGGCTGCCGTGTGCAGGGTCTCCTTCTATCTCAATGTCCAGCCTGATAACGCCTTTTGCTTCGAGCGCAATTCCAAGCTGAGTGGGTTCAGAGCAAATGACAAAATCGCCGCGATATCCCTGTTCTGCTAAATACCCGGAACAATTAAAGCCTCCGATTTCTTCATCTGAAACAATTTGAATCTGTATTTTTACGCCTATGGGCATATTTTTGAGCTCTTTTACTGCGCACATCATGGCGGCAACACCGGCTTTCATATCCGCAGCTCCACGTCCATAAATCTTATCGCGGACTTCTACAGGAATGAACTGTTCATCCTTTCCTGAAACAACATCCACATGTCCGTTAAAAATAATGGTCTGATCCCCGCTTCCGATTTCACAGACAGCCATTTTATAGCCATTATTTTCGATGATTCTGGAAGGGAGGTCATGTCCCGACAGCCATTGATGGCAATATTCAATGGCCTGGTTTGCTCCCTCCTTTGAAGAGCTGTCAATTGAAATGAGATCTTTCAATAAGTTTTCAAGCATATGTCAAAGGTCCTCCTTTAATACAGCAATAAATTTACACAGTCCTCTCTTACTATTCCCGCTTTGGGAGGATGAAAACAGCCTGTTTTATGATGGCCCAATAATTGTGAAGAATTGGTGAAGTGTATTGCGAAAAGGGGAGGGATGGAGTATATTATAAGTGAGGAAAGTTAGTGAAGTGTTTCACAAATTAATTCGAAAACAACTTCACTAAAGCATTCTTTTCTCCTAAGAGCTGGCCGGCTTTTTAAATCCCTAACAGGGAAAAAATTTTAAGAGATTATGTGAAATAATTCACAATAATAACATGGAGATGATTATGATGATGAAATGGTGGAAAACTCCTCAGGCAGCAGCTGTTTGGACCGTATTAAGGGTTTGGCTGGGTATTCAGTGGCTTGAAGCAGGATGGCATAAGGTTGCAGACGGATTCGATGCAGGCGGATTTATGCAGGGGGCCATTGCCAAAGCAGCTGGCGATCATCCGGCAGTGCAGGGCTGGTATGCGGGATTCCTGGAAAATGTAGCACTGCCAAACGCGGATTTATTCAGCACTCTAGTGGCATGGGGCGAAGTTCTTGTCGGGGTTGGACTTATACTAGGAGCTGCGACCATTCCGGCTTTAATTGCAGCAGCTTTCATGAATCTAAACTTCTTATTAGCAGGAACAACAAGCACTAACCCAATACTGTATACAGCAGCAATCATCCTTCTATTTACAGGCGCTGGTGCTTACTACTGGGGAATTGACAGATTCGCCATCCCGTATATTAAGACAATGATGAAAGGCGGTCACGGCATAGGCAAAAGAGAAGCACACACTCACTAAGCAGTAATAGGAAGAAGCAGGAGCCTGATGGTCCTGCTTCTTTTTTACCTTTGAGCTAGCGTTTTTTCCTGCTTTTTGCCCGCTGATCGGCAGCCTTGGAACGTGCCATTGCCTCGAGATCATCATGATCGGCGAGTTCGCGGTTAAATTCTACGTCGATGCCGTCAGATTTCATGTTTTTCGGTACTTGTGGAAGTGATGCTTTGTTTTTATCACGAGTTTTATGTCCATGTGCACGGCCCATTGCAAATAACCCCTTTCAGCAATAAAGGTACGGAAACTTAGGTGTTTCCGTACCTTTATCATGTACCATCGATCAGGGCGGTATGAGTGGAAATTAATGTTTGAACTGTCTGCCTGCAAATCCGCCGGCCTTGTCAGCCCGTTTGAATTCTCTTGAATAAGTTACTTCCTGCATGCTTGATAACGTGCTTTTGGATTTGTCTTTTTTCTTTTTATCCACTTTGCATCATCCTTTCAGAATAAGGGTACACACTTACCTTATTTTTCCCTTATTTGACATAAATGATACAAATTTCATTGATAAATATTCCTTAGAGCTGAACGTAAATCCGGATATAAAAAGTCATAGCCTAATGCCTGCAGTTTTTCAGGAAGCACCTTTTGCCCTTCCAGTACCAATGTACTCATCTCCCCGAGAGCTATCTTTAAAGCAAAACCGGGAGCGGGCAGCCAGTGGGGACGATTAAGGACTTCACCGAGTATTTTTCCAAATTCTTTCATTGTCAGGGGATTTGGTGATGTAAAGTTAACGGGCCCCTGCAGCTGCTCGTATTCAATGCAATAAAGGATTCCGTTTACAACATCATCTAAATGAATCCAGGAAACCCATTGATCCCCTGTTCCAACAGACCCTCCGGCAAATAGCTTGTAGGGAAGGGCCATTCGCGGAAGAGCTCCATCGCTCTTTTCGAGAATGATTCCAAATCTGCAGAAAACGGTCCGGACTTCAAATTCTTCTGCTTTGGAGGCCTCTTCTTCCCAGCATCTTACTGTTTCAGCTAAAAAATCAGTGCCGCTTTTGCTGTTGGCTTCTGTAAAGGTTTCATTCCGGGATGTGCCATAGTAACCGACCGCACTGGCATTGATTAATGTATATGGCTTTTCTTCAAGGCGGCTAACAATGCGGAGAACTTCCCTTGTGGCAGTAATGCGGCTGTTTAATATACGCTTTTTACGTTCATCTGTCCATCTTCCGCTGTTAATGGACTCACCAGCCAGGTTGATAAACACGTCAATGCTTTCCAGAGCATCCTCAGGTGAGTCATCATCGTTCAGCCATTGTACATATTGCAAATTTTTAGAAGCATGTTTATCAGCTGAATTCCTTGTAAGAATAAACAGTTCATGTTTTTTATCCAGTAATTTTTTAACCAAGGCGCTTCCAACAAAACCAGTTCCGCCGGCGATGGCAATTCTCATGGGAAATTCCCCTTTCAAGTGTCATATACTTTGGTACATTTTACGACGTTTTCTTTCAAAATCCTTTTTTGGATGTGTTACATTTAAGATAAGAGGTGGAGAAAATGCCGACTATTACTAAAATCACAGTTCAGAAAAAAAACACAGACCGCTACAATATATATATGGATTATGGGAAAGGTGAAGAATATGCATTTAGTGTGGATGAAGATGTTTTAATTAAGCATCAGCTAAAAAAGGGAATGGAGCTTGATGAATTCTCTTTAAATGAAATTGGCTATCAGGATGATATCCGGAAAGCCTATAACAGGGCTATTCATTATTTATCCAGAAGAATGCGCTCAGAAACCGAAGTCCGCAAACATTTAGCTGAAAAAGAAGTGGAAGAACCGGTTATTCAGGAAGTTATCCACAAATTGTATGATTACCATTTTTTAAATGATGAAGAATTTGCAGCAGCTTTTGTGCGTACACAAATGAACACATCAGATAAAGGTAAAGGCCTGATCCGCACAGAACTAAAGGAAAAAGGGATTTCCCCTCAATTAATCGAAATGGCATTGGAGGAATATCAAAGGGATGCTGAGTTAGCTGCCGCTATAAGGCTGTGTGAAAAATATTCAAAGAAATATGCTCGTGATTCATCCAAAATCCTTAAGCAAAAGCTGGAACAGATGTTAATGCGTAAAGGCTTTAATTTCGACATCATTCAAGAAGCTGTAACTGAAACGGAGATTGATAAAGAAGAGGATGAAGAACTGGCTGCCCTGAGGTTCCAGGCGGAAAAAGCGAAGAAGAAATATGCAAACCTTCCTGAGTTCGAATATATGCAAAAAATGAAGCAAGCCTTGTTCAGAAAAGGTTTTTCTTTTGATTTGATAGAGCAATTTTTAAGTGAAGAAGAATAACACATGGAAAGCCCATGTGTTATTTTTTTGACTCGATGACAATTGAGTCTTCTTCCATGTGATCCAGAATCATGGCTGCCACTTCTTTAGGAGAACGAAGCCTGGATTTGTCCTTGATATGGTCGCTTTCATCCCAGAAAGGGGTGTCCATGCCGCCCATATAAACCGCTTTCACTTTAATATTTGTATTCTCCAGTTCCTTCTGAAGGCTCTCCGTAAACCCTCTTACAGCGAATTTGCTTGCCACATACACGGATTCATTTACTTTCCCTTTTAAGCCCGCAGTCGAAATGATATTCATCAGCAGGCCTTCGTTTTTTTCCTTTAAAAGGGAGAGAACGGCCTGTGTCATAAAAATAGTGCCCAGCGTGTTAGTTTCGAACATTTCCTGAATGTCTTGAGCTGCAAGGCTGTGAACAGGCCCGAAATGCCCAACCCCGGCATTGTTTATCAGCCCATAGAGTTCATGGTTTTGGAGTTGAGTAATCAATTTGCTGATTTCTTTGGTTTGTGTGATATCTACAGTATAGGATTGAGCGCTTCCGCCGGCTTCATGAATTTCCTGTTCCACGCTTTGCAGCTTGTCCAATGTCCTGCCAGTTAAAATAATATGAAATCCCTGTCCCGCAAACAATAAAGCAAGCTCTTTTCCCAAGCCCGACCCTGCGCCGGTAATGATGACTGACTTCATCTGAATCCTCCTTTGAAACGTCTTATAATCACCATCTTAGCAAAAAAGTCCAGCACATGCGAAATGCATTAAAACAAAAAACAGGAGCCTTTTCTAAACGGGCATTTTCTCATATACTTAGCTATGGAAGCCTTAACAGTAAATGTAACTATCTGAAGAAAGTAAGAGGATATTAATATGCAGGAAAAAAGATACAGTACAATGTCTACGTATGAGCTTCAGCAGGAAATTGCCAGTTTAAATGAAAAAGCAAGGAAAGCGGAACAGATGGGTATGGTAAATGAGTTTGCCGTGCTTGAACGCAAAGTCATAATGGCGAAATCCTACCTGCTCAATCCAGATGACTTTTTACCCGGTGAAATTTATGAAATTGACGGGGATCCGGGTGTTTACTTTAAGATTGACTATATGAATGGAGTATTTGCCTGGGGATTCAGGCTGAACGGAAGCAAAGGCGAAGAGGCTCTGCCCATTTCCATGCTGAAAAAATTAGCGAAAAAAGGATGACCTGACGTGGAGTAAAAAACAATCAGAGGGGGAAAGGCCCCCCTGATTGAAATTTCACTTTAAGAGTTTTTGCGAATCTGCCTTTTTAAAATAATGAGGTCTTGAGTTTGCTGGGTCTCGCCATTTACTTGTGAATGTGCACGTTTTGGCCTAAAGTGCGGTGAAGTAAATGGACTGGAATAAGGATTATCACCAAAAAAGTTTTTGCTGTTTCCCATAACCAAGCCTCCCCGTATTTTAAAATTCAGGTGTGTCACTTTCGCGGTCTGTTGAAGCTTTCATTCGTTCCTGAGGGTGTGTGTTAATCGTGCCATCAGCCCGGCGTGAAGCATACTCTGCTTTTGCCCGCGGCTCCCCCTCCAATTTTATATTGTTCTGATTTGGGAAATTTCTCGCTTTATTGCGCATAACAAGCCTCCTAAACCGGAATAAGAGCGTGACCGGCAAATAGCTAATCACGTAATACTATTATTTGTATTTTACGGAAGGCTATGAAGGATTAAGGGGATTAATAAATGGAAAAGAGGTGATTTTTATGAATGAGTACCAGCAAAAGCTTTATGAGCTTTTATTGGAAAAGAATAACCTGCTTTCGGCAAGTCAGGCCCAGACATGGATTGAGCTGCTTTGGGAGGATTTCGAAGCAACATATGCCAAGGCTGGCAGAGAATATAAGGGTGCTGAAATGACAGAAAGAATTGTAAGGCAATGGATAGAAAACTATGGCAGCAGGCTTCATGAATTTGTTGCCAATAATCCTAAATACAAGCATTTGCTTGAGCAGGATAAGAATACCCTAAATTAAAAACAGGCTGCCAATCGTAGCAGCCTGTTTTTATTATCCGGGAAGAATATCCAGTTTTTTTCGAAGCTTTTCCTCGCTGAAAATCCAGCCTGTATAGGATGATTGAATGTTAAACTCCCGATCGAGCTGGACCACGGCTACAAATGGATAATGTCCATTGCTCCGGTAGCGAAGGTCAATAAAGCGAACTTCATAATAATCATCATATTCATCCACTTCCCAGCGGTAAACCGGTGAGAAGGACAGGAATGCAGATAGATTTTTATCTTTCTTCGCGGCTTCTATTACAGGTGTCTCGGGAACGGGAACGCGATTAAATTGATCAAGAATCCTCACGTGATTTTTAACTGCACGCCCGACGAAAAATTGCTGCCTGTTCATAACCGCCACACGCCACTGATTAAACCTCATCGTTGGGGCAATGATGATTTCAGTTGCATCCGGTATCATAACCTTTACGGCATTTAATACACTTCTCTGGGCTGCAAACCGCAGAAGATAATAAACGAAAATTATGCCATAAATGATTAGAAATGTATAACCGGGATGAGCCCCAAATGCCCATATGAATAATCCGGCGACATGAATCCCGAAAATGAATGGGTCAAATGTGTTAATAATCCCCAGTGCTACCCATTTGGATGAAAAGGGCCGGAGTGCCTGTGTTCCATATGCATTGAAAATGTCTACAAAAACATGCAGAAATACAGCCAAAAAAGTCCATAGCCATAAGTGCAGCAGATCCGCTGACGGAAAAAACGGGTAAACCACTGCAAGTATGACAAGCGGCCAAAGCAGGACGGCCGGTATGGAGTGGGTAATTCCCCTGTGATTGCGAATGTAAACGGCGTTATTTCTTAGTTTTAAGACAGTATCGATATCAGGTATTTGTGAACCGACGATGGCTCCAATCATGACACTCGTTGCAGTAGCAGAACTTTCCGCAACAACGGGGTCAAGAGTGGCAATGCCGCCAAGCGCCAGCCCCATCACTACATGTGTGCCGGTATCCAAGAGGAAAATACCTCCTTCCCTGGTAACAAATCTTATGTGGAGTACCTAATTTACTTAAAGTGTAACAGCAAAATTCTTGTATTAACAGCCGAATATGGGTACCTTTAAAGGTGTCGCAGAAGTTGATGTCCAATTATTAATAAGCAGCGACTGTACTAATATATTCCCATATTTTCCGATTGTTTAACATCAGGAGGATTAAAAAATTGAAAGAAGTTAGCCAAAATACAATTGAATCAACGGATATAAAAGGTTTTCAGGATGATTTGCTCAGCTGGTTCGAAGCCGAGCAAAGGGATTTGCCCTGGAGAAAGGACCAGGATCCGTACAAAGTCTGGGTTTCTGAGATTATGCTTCAGCAGACGAGGGTGGACACCGTAATCCCCTATTTTCACCGTTTTATTAAGCAGTTTCCGACCATCAAGGATCTTTCTGAAGCAGACGAAGAAAAGGTATTAAAAGCCTGGGAGGGTCTGGGCTATTATTCACGGGCAAGAAATCTTCAGGCTGCCGTCAGGGAGGTTCATGAAAAATATGGCGGCAAAGTTCCGGATACGCCAAAAGAGATCTCTTCCTTAAAAGGAGTAGGGCCCTATACTGCAGGGGCCATTCTCAGTATTGCGTACGGGATACCTGAACCCGCCGTGGACGGCAATGTAATGCGTGTCCTTTCGCGCATCCTGTCCATTTGGGAAGATATCGCCAAGCCTTCTTCCAGGAAAATCTTTGAGTCTTCTGTCCGGACATTAATTTCACATGAAAATCCGTCCCATTTCAACCAGGCGCTTATGGAGCTTGGCGCATTAATATGTACACCAACTTCTCCTTCCTGCTTATTATGCCCGGTGAGAGAACATTGTACTGCGTTTTATGAAGGGACTCAGCAGGAGCTGCCCGTAAAAACGAAAACCAAAAAGCAAAAAAATGTGCAATTAGCAGCAGCTGTCCTTATAGATGATCAGGACAAAGTGCTAATACACAAAAGACCCGGCAAAGGCCTGCTTGCTAATCTTTGGGAATTCCCCATGGCAGAGATCAATATTGCTTATGTAAGCGACAAAGAGCAGATGAAGGATGCGTTCAGCACACAATATGGCGCCCATGTGGATATACAGGAAATGACGGGTCAGATCGAACACGTTTTTTCCCATTTAACATGGAACATAAATGTTTATAAAGGAAAATTATTAGAACTTAAAGAGGAAAAAAATGATTTGAAATTAGTCACTCTTGAAGAAATGAAGGAATTTCCTTTTCCGGTTTCCCATCAGAAAATCTGGAAGCAATATTTGAAAAGCTAAGAATAGAAAAAGGGGGGAGTGCCCCCTTTTTCAATAAGGTTAATCGTAGCTTACCCTGGTCCCGTGTGTATAATCGGCTTCCTGTCTTTTCAAGCCGCCGCGGTTTTCTATTTCTTCGACAATCTCCCTATGAATCGTCTGGCCTTCAGCATTTAAATAAGGCATGATCTGCTGAAATGAATGATGGTAAAAAGCAAGCTCGCTGTCCTTCCAGTCCGATTTTGACATCATCGAAAGCTCTGTCATATCACGACCCACAAACATATGCCATCTTCCTTTCCTCAATTGGATTACAGATAGTGTTTTAATTCGAATTGCCATATATACATGGAAAAAGCTAAAATGAATCGGTAAGGTGTTTTGTTTATAAATTCCCTTGATAAAAATCCTTAAACAACAGAAATACATAACAGAAAGGAAATTGAATCATGACACAAAAAGTAGCACTGGTAACAGGAAGCAGCAGAGGAATTGGAAAGGCGACAGCCATCAGGCTTGCCAAAGACGGCTATGACATTGTCATCAATTACGCACGCAGCAAATCAGCTGCAAATGAAACAGCAGCTGAAATTGAGGCGCTCGGCAGAAAAGCCCTGGTTGTAAAAGCAAACGTTGGGGATGTAGAGAAAATTAAAGGACTTTTCGCTGAGATTGACCGTGAATTCGGAAGACTCGATGTGTTTGTCAACAATGCAGCTTCTGGGGTTCTGCGTCCGGTTATGGAACTGGAAGAATCTCATTGGGACTGGACAATGAATATCAACAGCAAAGCCCTGCTTTTCTGCGGTCAGGAAGCTGCAAAGCTAATGGAGAAAAGCGGCGGCGGAAAAATTGTAAGCATCAGCTCGCTGGGATCGATTCGCTACCTGGAAAACTATACGACTGTAGGGGTTTCCAAGGCAGCATTGGAAGCATTGACACGTTACCTGGCTGTTGAACTGGCTCCTAAAAATATCACCGTAAACGCTGTTTCAGGCGGTGCAGTGGATACAGAGGCTTTAAAACATTTCCCTAACCGTGCAGAGCTTCTCGAAGAAGCAAAAACGAAAACACCTGCAGGACGAATGGTTGAAATTGAAGATATGGTGAATACGGTTATGTTTTTGTTAGGTGAGGAATCTAGCATGATCCGCGGCCAGACGATTATTGTGGATGGCGGCATTTCTCTGCTGGTTTAATAAGATATGGATATTTTTGGTTTATAAAAAAGTTGGATAGTTTCCTCCACTCCCGGTTAAATTAATGAGCGTGGAGGTGATTATAATGGCTAAACAACCAAACCAATCTCAAGCTGGAACTAACGTTCAAGAAGTGAGACAACAAAACGCACAATCTGCTGGCCAAGGCCAGTACGGTACTGAATTTGCCAGCGAAACAAATGCTGCTGAAGTAAGACAGCAAAACCAGCAAGCTGAAGCTCGCAAAGGTCAAAATGCAGGCAAACAAAGCTAATAATTACATCTAAAGAAAGAAGCCGCCTTTTAAATGGAAAAGGCGGCTTCTTTTTTTTTGTGTCCCTTCGACAAAACTTCCATAAAGTCAACATAACTAGTCAAAGGGTTAAAAAAAGGGACAGCGAAATTATAGAAATAGGAAAAATAATGGGGACGGTGGAACAAACATGGAGAACTTTAACAGTTTGGTTTCAGAACAGATGAAAACGATGGAAAAGCTTCTTTATCTGCAGAGTGAACTGGAGCGCTGCCAGGAGATTGAAGAGGAATTAAAAGCCATTCAGCAGGAAACAGAGCTTGAAAGTGTACAGTATGAAATTGCCAGAATGAAAGAAGAACTCAAACAAATTCATCGTATATTTGAGGAACAGACCGAAGAGGTCATCCGCTCCTATCAGAAAGTAAATGTAACCGTTTAAAGATAAACTCTCTATAATCTTTCGTTGTCTTCAATACCTATAAAATAAGCTATTATATCCTTTTTTTACAGCCATTGATACATTTCAATGGCTCTTTGTTTTAAAAATTTCCTTTTACCGTTATAATAGTAGAAAACAGGAATCGTACTTTGTTGCCTTTTTCTTTTGGATATTATTGAGTCATGCTGTGCAGTATGCGCTTAGCATGAAGGGGAGGAAGCCTATTAAAGGCGCCAAAAAAGTATTATCAGGTTGCAAAGCTTCCGGAAGGAAAGTAGGGGAAAAGAATGGCGGTACCCATCGAAGGCGAACCAATGCAAATACACAGCTATAAACATAATGGGCATATCCACCGCGTCTGGGAGGAAACAACCGTATTAAAAGGGACACAAAATCTGGTGATTGGCGGCAATGACCGGACAATCGTAACAGAATCTGACGGAAGAACATGGGTGACGAGAGAGCCAGCCATTTGTTATTTTCATTCTCAGCACTGGTTTAATGTGATTGGAATGATTCGGGAAGATGGTGTTTATTATTACTGTAATATTAGTTCACCATTTATTTTTGATGGTGAAGCGTTAAAGTATATTGATTATGATCTCGATATTAAAGTATATCCTGACATGACATTCAATTTGCTTGACGAAGACGAATATGAACGGCACCGTCAGGAAATGAATTATCCCGATGTGATTGACAGCATCCTTAAATCAAATGTGGACAACCTCATCCATTGGATTCGTCAGAGAAAAGGTCCTTTTGCACCCGACTTTATTGATATATGGTATGAACGTTATCTTACTTACAGACGCTAAAAAAGGGCTGAATGCCGAAAAAACGCCTGTTGGACCTTGAGTCAGCAGGTTTTTATTTTTGTCCAGCGCAAGCAGCCTGCCCCCTCGGGGTCACAGCTTGTCGGGGGTGGGCAAGGCGCTTGCGCTTTTCGCCATGAATCTGCATGATTGCCGGGTTTAGGGGTAAGTTTAAGAAAATAACAGGGATTGAGATAGAGAGGGGGAGCGATCCGGTTGGACAGTATAAAAAGATATTTGAAATTCGTTAAGCCGTATCGGCTTCAGATTATCGGAACCATTATCATAGGCATCATTAAATTTGCCATACCGCTACTGATTCCGCTTCTGATTAAGTATGTAATAGATGATATTATTGGCAATGATACATTGAGTCAGGGCGATAAGAACAGCACACTGTTAATGGTTATGGCTGTGATGATTGCTTTATTTGTCATCGCCCGTCCGCCAATTGAGTATTACCGCCAATACTTTGCCCAGTGGGTGGCTAGCAAAATTTTATATGATATCAGGGATAAGCTTTTTACCCACATTCAAAAGTTAAGCTTCCGATTCTATGCAAATACCAGAACAGGGGAAGTGATCTCCAGGGTCATAAATGATGTTGAGCAAACCAAAACATTTGTAGTAACCGGTTTAATGAATTTATGGCTTGATGTGGCAACCATTTTAATTGCAGTTGTCATTATGCTGAATATGGACGTTACGCTGACGATTGTGTCACTGCTGTTATTTCCATTTTATGCTTTCTCAGTTAAGTACTTTTTTGGTAACCTCAGAAAGCTGACAAGGGCCCGTTCACAGGCTCTTGCAGAGGTGCAGGGCTATCTTCATGAACGTGTTCAGGGGATGGCAGTTGTTAAAAGCTTTGCCATTGAGGATTATGAACAGACCCAATTTGATGCGCAAAATAAGAATTTCCTTACAAAAGCGATCGACCATACGAAGTGGAATGCAAAAGCATTTGCAGTAGTTAACACCATTACAGATATTTCACCGCTTTTAGTCATTGGGTATTCAGGATATCAGGTTATCCAGGGAGATATTTCCCTCGGTGTCATGATGGCATTTGTCGCTTATATAGATAGATTGTATGGACCGCTTAGAAGACTTGTTAACTCTTCAACCACCTTAACGCAATCAATCGCATCCATGGACCGGGTATTTGAGTTAATGGATGAGAAATACGATATTGACGATTCACCTGATGCCATTCAATGCCGGGATGTTAAAGGGCATATCCAATTTGAAGAAGTGAGCTTTTCCTACAATGAGAATGAGCCTCCGGTATTAAAGGAAATAAATCTCGATGTATCAGCAGGGGAAACGATTGCCCTTGTAGGGATGAGCGGAGGAGGAAAGTCCTCTCTGGTAGGGCTGATTCCGCGTTTTTACGATGTGAATGAAGGCAGAATTCTGCTTGATGGCACTGATATCCGTTCGTTTAAAGTAAGGAGCCTTCGCGATAAAATCGGGATGGTGCTTCAGGATAATATTTTGTTCAGTGAATCGGTCAAAACTAACATTCTGCTCGGCAAACCCGATGCCACTGAAGAGGAAGTAATTGATGCTGCCAGGGCTGCAAATGCCCACGAATTTATTATGAATTTGCCTGAAGGCTATGATACCAAGGTTGGCGAGCGCGGTGTGAAACTCTCGGGAGGACAGAAGCAGCGAATTGCCATTGCGAGAATCTTTTTGAAAAATCCGCCGATCCTTGTACTGGATGAAGCCACTTCAGCCCTTGATCTGGAGAGTGAACATCTGATACAGGAAGCATTGGAAAAATTGGCTAAAGACCGCACGACTTTTATCGTCGCTCATCGCCTTTCCACCATCACACATGCAGATAGGATAATTCTGATAGAGCATGGTGAAATTTCTGAAGCGGGAAGCCATGACGAATTAATGAAAAGACAAGGCAATTATTACAAGCTTTTTCAAGTTCAGCAGCTTGAAAATTAGGTTTAAAAGCCGGCTCTATTACAGGGCCGGCTTTGTTTGTGTGCTTTTTTATAGCAATGCGTTAAATTACTATAGTGTTAAAATAGCTGCCTGTAAATAACGGTCATTAATCTCCATCTTTTTCATAATTATTAGTAGGATATTACTTTAAAACCATATCTAAAAATATATAATGTTTACTATATTTAAATAATTTAGAAAAATGAGTAGACTTAACCAATCTTTTTTTATAGAATGAAAAAAAGATAGTGACCTAAGGTCCAAAATTGTTAAATATGTCCCATTTCATAGAAACGGACGATCAGGAAAGGAGTATCCGTGTGACTCAAGCTCCAGTTTTAGATGTAAAACAGCTAAGGACATCCTTTTTCTCTTCAGATGGAGAAGTTCCGGCTGTGGATGATATCAGCTTCTCGGTCAACAAGGGTGAAATTCTGGGGATAGTAGGAGAATCAGGCTGCGGGAAGAGTGTTACATCTCTATCCATTATGAAGCTGATTCCACAGCCCCCGGGAAAAATTGTTGGCGGTGAAATTCTTTTAGATGGAGAAGATCTCGTAAAAGCATCAGAAAAAAGAATGCGTGAAATAAGGGGAAATGAAGTGGCTATGATTTTTCAGGAGCCGATGACTTCATTGAATCCGTTATTTACAATAGGAGATCAGCTGACAGAAGGAATCAAATTACATAAGAAGTTAAATAAGAAGGCTGCAATCCAGCAGGCTGTTGAAATGCTTAAGCTTGTTGGCCTGCCTAGGGCAGAGCAGATAGTAAAGGAATATCCCCACCAGCTGTCAGGGGGAATGAGGCAGAGGGTAATGATTGCCATGGCATTGTCCTGCCATCCTCGGCTTCTGATTGCAGATGAGCCAACAACTGCTTTGGACGTGACCATCCAGGCCCAGATATTATCCCTTATGAAGGATCTTAATGAAAAGCTCGACACAGCCATAGTCATGATTACGCATGATCTTGGGGTAGTAGCGGAAGTATGTGAGAGGGTAATTGTCATGTATGCCGGGAAAATAGTGGAGGAAGCTCCTGTAGAAGAGATATTCAAACATCCAAAACATCCTTATACCCAGGGACTTCTGCAATCAGTGCCTGATGTAAGAGAGAAAAAAGAGCGATTATATTCGATTCCGGGAAATGTGCCTAAACCGGGCTCCATCAAGACTGGATGCCGTTTTGCAGCTCGCTGTGAATTTGTCCATGACCGGTGCATGACGGAAAGTCCTCCGCTTTATAATGCCAATGATGCAGAACAGCATACAGTGCGCTGTTTTCTGCATGAGTCTGGGGGTGTCATTGATGACCGAAGTGCTGTTGGAAGTTAATCAGTTAAAGAAATATTTCCCCGTAACAGGCGGCCTGTTTGGAAGAAAACAGGGTGATGTGAAAGCGGTTGATGATATCACCTTTTTCGTTAACAAAGGGGAAACGCTTGGCCTTGTAGGTGAATCTGGCTGCGGCAAATCAACCACAGGAAGAATGCTGATGCGCCTGATTGAACCGACAGAGGGGAAAGTGGTTTTTGAAGGCAAGGATCTGACTTCCCTAAACTCAGCGGAAATGCGCAAGATGAGAAAGGAAATGCAGATGGTATTCCAGGATCCGTTTGCATCGTTAAATCCCCGCCATACTGTTGAGCAGATTTTGGAGGAGCCTCTCATTGTCCACGGCATCGGGAACAAAGAAGAGCGTAAACAGCGGGTAAGAGAGATGCTTGAGGTTGTCGGCCTCAGCAGCTACCATGCCAAACGCTATCCGCACCAATTCAGCGGAGGCCAAAGGCAGAGGATTGGAATCGCAAGAGCATTGATGACCAAGCCTAAGCTGATCATTGCAGATGAACCAGTTTCAGCACTTGATGTATCCATTCAATCACAGGTGCTCAACCTGCTGGAAGATCTTCAAAAAGAATTTCAGCTGACGTATATATTCATTGCCCATGATCTCGGGGTAGTTAAACATATCAGTGATAGAGTCGGTGTTATGTATCTTGGAAGGTTAGTAGAGATCACAACCTCTGACCAGCTCTACGATAAGCCGCTGCATCCTTATACAAAGGCATTGCTTGGTGCAGTTCCCATCCCTGACCCGACATTAAAGAAAGACAGGGAATTATTAACCGGGGACATTCCAAGCCCGCAGAATCCGCCAGCTGGATGTGCCTTCCATACTAGATGTAAAGAATGCATGGAAATCTGCAAAACAGATAGGCCGCAGCTGAAGGAAATTGAACCGGGTCACTTTGCAGCCTGCCATCTCTATAGCTGAGCTATATAGGCAGAACTGCATGGATGATAAATATGTAAACAGCCGATACCGGCAAAAGAATAAAGGGGGAAAACAATGAAGAAGCGCAATGGCATTTGGTTCCTGGTTGCAGCTTTGTTACTGTCACTGGCTCTTGCCGGCTGCAGCAGCAACTCAAGCAGCGGAACGAAAGACGAAAAGGATAAAGAGAAAGGTACAGATACAGAAGAAACGTCATCAGGCGGCACATTAGTATTTGGCCGCGGCGGTGATTCTACTTCACTTGATCCCGCTATTACAACAGAAGGCGAATCTTTTAAAGTTACAAAAAACATCTATGAAACTCTGATCGAATTTGGTGAGCAGGATACGGAAATTCAGCCTGGCCTTGCTACTGAATGGGAAATGAGCGAAGACGGGCTAAAGCATACATTAAAGCTTCGTGAAGGCGTAAAGTTCCACGATGGAACTGACTTTAATGCCGAAGCGGTTGTCTTCAACTTTGAAAGATGGAAAGCTGGAAACGCTGAGCAGTTCTATTACTATAACTCTCAGTTTGGGGATAAAATCTCTGAAGTGAAAGCTGTAGATGATTACACAGTTGAGTTTACTTTAAACAAGCCAATTGCACCATTCTTAAAGAACCTTGCAATGTCTCCATTTGGAATTGCAAGCCCGGCTGCGATTGAAAAGCATGGTGAAAAATTCCTTCACAACCCGGTGGGAACAGGTCCATTTGCATTTAAAGAATACAAAGCAAACGACCGCATTACTCTTGTGAAAAATGAAGAATACTGGCAGGATGGCCTTCCAAAGCTGGATGAGGTTATCTTCCGTGTCATCCCTGAAAACTCTGCTCGTCTGAACGCCCTGGCTACAGGCGAAGTCGACTTAATCGATGGCGTTAACTTCAGTGATGTTGGCCAAATCGAAGGAAATCCGGATCTTCAAACGTTTGAACGTCCATCATTAAACGTAGCTTACCTTGGATTGACGAGCACACGTGGACCATTAAAAGATAAAAAAGTCCGCCAGGCATTGAACTATGCAGTTGATAAGCAAGCTCTTATTGATGCATTCTATGCCGGTGCAGCTGAGCCTGCGAAAAACCCAATGCCTTCAGTCGTAGCGGGTTACAATGATGACGTTAAGGATTATGAGTTTGACCCTGAGAAGGCTAAGGAACTTTTAAAAGAAGCAGGATATGAAGATGGTTTTGAAATGGAGCTATGGGCAATGCCGGTTCCTAGACCATATATGCCGGATGGACAAAAAGTGGCTGAAGCACTTCAAGCCAACTTTGATGCAATCGGCGTAAAAGCAAAGATTGTAACTTATGAGTGGGGTACTTACCTGGATAAAGCTAAGAATGGTGAAGCTGATACATTCCTATTAGGATGGACTGGCGATAATGGGGATGCTGATAACTTCCTGTATGTTCTTCTTGACCAGGACAGCATTGGTTCTAACAACTACTCTTACTACGAAAACCCTGAAGTGCATGAACTGCTTGTAAAAGCTCAGGCTAGTGCAGACCAGGCAGAGCGTGAAAAACTTTACAAAGAGGCTCAGCTTCTGATCAAAGAAGATGCTCCGTGGATTCCGCTTGTTCACTCAAGACCAATCCTTGCGGGTAAAGCTGATATCACAGGCTTCAAGCCGCATCCAACAGGTTCTGATTTACTGGCAACTGTAGAATTTAAATAAGCTGATTTTCAAGTGAGATAAGAATACTTCTTATATTCAAGGAAAAGGGAGTACAGTTCTGTAGCTCCCTTTTCTATATAGAAATATTATAAATTAGGAAACTTTGAATTTCGATAACTGTCTAGCTCCAGCGCCTACCCCCTCGAGGTCACAAGCCAATCCCCCCAAAAAGGCAAAGAACGCCTTTCTGAGAGGCTCGTCTTGTGCTTGTCGGGGGTGACCAAGGCGCTTGCGCTTTTCTTAATAACCTTCAAGAGAGGTGAGATGGCAATGCTGTCCTACACACTTAAACGTCTGTTTTCCCTAATTCCCGTTCTGCTGGGGCTTTCGCTGATCGTCTTTTTTATGATCCGGGCAATACCGGGTAATCCGGCACAGATTATTTTGGGACAATTGGCAACAAAAGAAGCAGTAGAGGAATTAACGAAGCAGCTGGGGCTGGATCAGCCTTGGTACCTTCAATATTTTACATATCTGGGCGGGCTTATTACGGGGGATCTTGGAGAATCACTCCGGACTAAAACGGAAATAAGCCAGGAAATTTGGCCGTATTTGGCTGCAACAATTGAACTTACATTCGTTGCCATGTTAATTGCTGTTTTTATCGGTGTGAATGCCGGAATCATCAGTGCCTGGTATCAGAATTCATGGTTTGATTATGTGGCAATGGTGCTGGCGCTTATTGGCGTTTCCATGCCAATCTTCTGGCTCGGCTTGATGGAGCAGTGGGCATTTGCCATTAAGCTGGACTGGCTGCCTACATCGGGAAGGGAAGAAGTAAGAAATCCGATTGAAGCCATAACGAACATATATATGATCGATACTCTCCTGCAGGGAAGAATCGATCAATTCTGGGATGTCATCAGACACCTGATTCTGCCGGCATTTGCCCTGGCGACCATCCCAATGGCGATCATTGCGAGAATTACCCGTTCTACGATGCTTGAGGTAATGAGATCCGATTTTGTCAGAACAGCGAGGGCCAAAGGCTTGAGAATGTTCTGGGTTGTTTATAAGCACTCATTAAAGAATGCCATCATTCCAGTTCTTACGATTATTGGTCTTCAAATGGGATTATTGCTGGGGGGCGCCATTTTAACAGAAACGATTTTCAGCTGGCCGGGAATCGGACGGTATATCTATGAGGCTATCAACTATCGTGATTATCCTGTTATCCAGTCAGGCATTCTTATCATTGCATTTATCTTTGTCATGATCAATCTGGTGGTGGACTTGCTGTATGCAGCAATTGATCCGCGGATTAAATATAATTAAGGAGGGGGAACAGACTTGGAACTTTCAACACAAAAAGACCTTCAGCCGCCTATTATGCCAGCTGAAGAAAAAGCGGTTTCCCCCTGGGTGGAAGCATGGAGGAGCTTTAGAAAAAACAAACTGGCTTTAATCGGCACGATCATTGTATTATTTTTCATCATTCTGGCAGTATTTGCACCGCTTATTGCACCGCAGGGGATTAATGAACAGATGCTCTCAAAAAGGCTTCAGGCTCCATCCAGCCAGCATTGGTTTGGAACAGATGACTTTGGCCGGGATATCTTTTCAAGGGTGGTTTACGGGGCAAGGATCTCATTATGGGTAGGTTTTCTGGCCGTAATCGGATCTATTGTAGTTGGATGCCTTTTGGGGGTAGTAGCAGGATATTATGGCAAATGGGTTGATACCATCATCTCCCGCGTTTTTGATATCATGCTTGCTTTCCCAAGCATATTGCTGGCTATTGCGATTGTGGCTGTGCTTGGCCCATCATTAAGAAATGCCCTGATTGCCATTGCGGTTATCAATATTCCCAACTTTGGCAGACTGATCCGTTCAAGAGTGCTGAGTGTCAAACAGGAGGAATATATTATGGCTGCAAAAGCGATTGGGATGAGCAACAGCCGTATTCTATTCAGGCATGTTCTGCCAAATAGTATGGCACCAATAATTGTACAGGGAACACTTGCGATTGCAACAGCGATTATTGAGTGTGCTGCCCTTGGATTCCTTGGCCTTGGTGCAGAAGCGCCAAATCCTGAATGGGGGAAAATGCTCTCTGATGCGAAGGCATATTTGATACAGGCTCCATGGACGATGATCTTCCCGGGACTTGCGATCATGCTTACAGTTCTCGGATTTAATTTAATGGGTGATGGATTAAGGGATGCACTTGATCCGCGTATGAAGAATTAACAAAAAAGCAGCTGACATCAGCTGCTTTTTCCTATGAATGTAAGTTGTAAATAGACCACAGTCTACTCGGCATTCTCCGGTATGGTAACCTCATTTTCGTCCTTGTGATATGACTGAAAGCTGGATATAAGTTTATCCAGGTGCTCCACATGTTCATCGTAATCAACAATAGCTGATACAATCTGCATGATATGCGGGAGAATGGATTCTTCATCATGTTCATGTTCTTTTTGCTGAGCCAGGAAAAGATTCACCAGTTCCTTTCTGCTCAGGCTGAAGTCGCCTTCCTCAAATACTACATTCGGACGAACTTTCCCGATAAATTTTAGCATGACGTGTTCATGATAATGGATAAGAATATCAAGCTGCTGCTGCACAGCATGCTGGAATTCTTCAGGCATTTGCTGCAGATCATTTTCAAATCGATGAAGCTTTTTTAATGTTTCCAGTGAGCGTTTTACAGTGGAAATCATTTGGCGGTAAATAACGAGTTTCCTGGATTTAACCAGATCGTTTCGTTTAAAATAATTTCTTTCCTCTTTATACATTAAGTACAGCTGTTCAAGCTTAACATTGCTGTCTTTCATTTTATCTATATCGTTTTTCAGCAGTCTGTGTTCAGATGCATGGCGTATGGTAAGCCTGATCCATTTGGTAATTTCCTCTGTGTTATTGGATATTTTAAAATAAAGCTTGTTTTCGTATTTAGGCGGAAGAAATACAAGGTTAACAATAAAAGCTGATAATACCCCGAGCATAATGGTTGAGAATCGAATAAGTGCAAATTGCAGAAAGGTATCACCCGGTGTCTCCATGATGACAATCAGGGTTACAAGTGACAGGCCAATTGTGTTCTCTATTTTTAGCTTAAGATTAATCGTGATAACAATAATAGCTGCCAGACCTATGATAAAGACATGGTTGCCGAATAAAAGCACAAAAATCACGGCAATTAATGCACCGATTGCGTTCCCCTGGATCTGTTCCACAATAGAAAGATAAGATCTGTAAATGGTCGGCTGAACCGCAAAAATAGCGGCAATTCCTGCAAAGATAGGAGCAGGAAGCTGAAAAAGTTCTGATAATAATAGAGCTAGAATGATTGCGATTCCCGTCTTAAGTATGCGGGCGCCAAGTTTCATACAATGTATGTCCTTTCTTTCATAAAAATTGGGTTCATTGAAAAGTGATTTAACCGTAAAAGCAGTAATTATACCTACTTTAAACGATTTTGCTCATTGTTAAACAATAATGTACTATACAGGGATATGGAAAGAAGTTCAAGGGGCATTTATATGAAATTATTATTAAAAGTTAGTAAAAAAGTTAAGTGTGCCTTAAAGAAGACAAAAAGCCCCATCCGCAGAAACGGGTGGGGCATGATTGTGCAGATAATCACTCTGTGGAAACGGACGGGTCTGCCTGTTCTTTGACCGGTATTACTTGAACAAAGTGGTCTTCCGGATGATTAAGAAGGGAAGCAAGCTGGGAAGCTTCTTCTGTCTGTCCCTGATCATTCAGCATGGCAATGTATTGGCCAAGCAGTTCTTTTACATCTTCCTTTCCTTTATCGGAAAGAGAAGTAACCGAAACTTTAGCTCCCTTGGCAATTCTGCGCTGGATGGCTTCTTTTGTTAAGCCCATTTCCGGCTGGTGTCTTAAGTAAACAACACCGCCTGTCATTCCTGCGCAGATCCATGGACCGGCATCGCCAAGGACCAGGCCTCGGCCATTCGTCATATACTCAAAGGCAAACCCTTTAATATTGGCGTTTGAACCGATATTGCCGTATTCTTTTTCAGGCAGCGGCCTTTGCAGCTGGCCGCCGATAATCATATCCGCTCCGGATAATCTGATTCCGGCACGGGCGTCAGCATTTCCTTGAGCTACAAGCAAGCCTTCCTGTGCTCCATAGCCGAAGCCTTTACCAACAGAGCCATTATAGAACTTGCCATTTTTGCCTTTTGCTTTAAAGATTTTAATTTGTCCGCCGAAAGAAGTTTTTCCGATGCCATCCTGTGCGCCTCCGGCAACTTCGATGTTGATGCCGAAGCTGTTGTAAGCTCCAAGGCCATTGCCTGGGATGGAACCGCCTTTGTATTTCAAATCAACTTGCGGAAGAGTTTTGTAAGAACCGTCGAGTCTGTTTCTTACACGGTGGCAGGAAACCCGGCTTCCCAGTACACGCTGCTCGGAAGTGACGCTTTGGAATTCACGTGACTGATCCAGTTCTTCTACACTTGCATCGAGATACTCTGCTCCAACAGCTACCTGCAGCTGGGCTTCCTGCAGGGCTTCAGGTGCTTCCTGGGCAGAAAATTGGCCGATTTCAAGTGTCTTCAGCAGGTGGGTCAGGTCAAGCTGATCCTGTCCTTTAATCTGTACAAGCAAATCAGAACGTCCTACAGCATCCTGCAGATTTTTTATGCCAACAGAAGCTGCCAATGCTTTCAGTTCTTCGCCAAAAGCAGTAAACAGGTTCATGATGCCTTTAACAGCAAGATCGAATTGGCGTGGAACAAATCTTCTTAAGCCATGTTCCTTCGCCTGTGCCTCTGAATCTATTTGTGTTGCAATTCCAACATGGCAAGTATCAAGGTGGCAGCCGCGGCATGTCGTACAGCCGATAGCAAGCATGGAGAGTGTACCAAAGCCTACACGGTTAGCACCCAGCAGCATAACCTTCAATACGTCTGCAGCACTCTTGATGCCGCCATCAGCCCAAAGCTCCACATTATCGCGGATGCCTGCTTCGAGCAGGGCGTTGTGAGCTGCCTTTACACCAATCTCAACTGGAAGGCCAACATGCTGAAGGGCGTGAATTCTCGCTGCCCCTGTACCTCCGTCAAAACCGCTCAATGTGATGATATCAGCACCAGCTTTTGCAATCCCGACTGCAATGGTTCCGATATTCGGCACAACCGGCACCTTAACTGCAACCTTGGCTTTGTCATTGGCTGTCTTAAGTTCATGAATCATCTGTGCCAAATCTTCAATCGAGTAGATGTCATGATTGTTGGAAGGTGAAATCAAATCCGATCCAATTGTAGCATTACGTGCCTCTGCAATTTTTGCCGTAACCTTGGATCCCGGAAGGTGACCGCCTTCACCAGGCTTTGCACCCTGCCCAATTTTTATTTCCAGCAGGTTGGATGAATTCAGGAGCTCGGCATTAACACCAAAGCGTCCTGATGCTACCTGCTGTCCGCGGGTCCTCGGATATTTTCCGAGCATATCCTTGATTTCTCCGCCTTCACCATTCAGGCTGACCATGTTCAGCCTGTCAGCACCTTCTGCATAGGCTCTAAAGGCCGTTTCATTCTGAGAGCCAAAGGACATGGAGGAGATAACAAATGGCAGGTCATGCTCGCCCACATGCAGGCTGATATCATCCGGCTTCAGATGAGAAGCCGTTTCCTTAAATCCGGTTAAATGGCGGATTGTTGTCGGGTTCTGGTCTTCCTGTTCAGTAATTTTTTCCTTGTAAACACTATAGTCACCAGTCGATGCCACTTCGCCGATCGCTTTCCAGATGCGCGGGAAAAGGCTGAACGTTTTTCCGATCCGTTCCTTTTCATTCTGGTAATCTTCCGCTCTGGCAAAAGCGTCTTCCTTTAAAACGCTGAAGCTGAATGAAAGTTCTTTAGATCCGAAGAAGTTGACGATATTCAGATATCCGGCTAATTCCTCATGAAGACCAATGGCAGAGAACAACCGGCCATAGCCTCTTAATTCATGAATCCCGATAGTGGAAATGACTTTTTCAAGTCCTTTAGTCAGAGCTGAATATAAATTCTTCAGCGGTGTATCAGATTCGCCTAGAACCGTCATAAACATATAGTAAGGGCTTATAATATCAGCGCCTAAACCGAACGCGGTAATGATATCATGAAGCGATCTGATTGAAGCAGACCGGAGCAGCAGGGAACATTCACGGCGCAATGCCTCTTTGACAAGAGCCTGATCGATCGCAGAGACGGCCAGGTGCGGGTCAATCCAGTAAGCGTCCTCCTGATGAGCATTGGCATCATCCAGTACAAGCAGGGTTTTGCCATTTTTGACCGCATCAACCGCTTCTGCTGCTAAACGGTCTAAAGCTTCTTTTACCGTTTCATCTTTCGTAAATGTGGAAGATAAATAAGATATCAGCTTTTGTTCCTGATAGAAGCCGGTTACTTGGTCATAGCTCGGCTGATTGAGTTCATCGGAACATTCAAAGCCTGCTTTGCCTTCTATTAAAATAGGAGTCTGCAATTCAATAACGGCCCCTTGCTCCTGTTTTTCAAATAAAGAAGGACGCTGGCCGATAATCGTACGGGTTGAGAAATGCTCCGTTTCCCGGTCACGGTCAATGGCAGGGTTTGTAACGACAGCAACACTTTCCTTAATAAAATCTGCGATGTTTTTCCGCTGAGGATTCAGTGCTGCTAAAGGTGAGTCGTGTCCAAGAGAACGGATTGGCTCCGCTCCTTTTTCTGCCATTTGCTCGACAAGCTGGACATGGTCTCTCTCCCAGCCGAATGCTTTATACTGCCCGTTATGAATCTTATCCGGGTAATTTACAGTAATGGTTTTCTCCAGTTTAGGAGCCTGCAGGTGAATCCGGAAGTTTTCAGCGTTCACTCTCTTTGAAAATCTTTCAAAAACTTCAGCCTGATAGTGGCTATGTTCGTAAACAGCCAGAGTGTCTCCGTCCCATTTCAGCCCCACCTTTTCACCTGGTGATAGCGGCTTTGGCTCATTAACATATTCACTGGATGGGATGATTCCTGGTTCTGATGAGAACAGGTAGGAGCTTTCGGTTTCCAGCATCCACAGCGGGCGAAGGCCCAATGCATCAACACTGAACACTGCCTCATCGGCAAATCTTGAAATAATTCCTGCTGGTCCCTGGGCAAAATGTCCCCATGCTTCCCGGATATAGGCGTACATATCCTGAAGATGCTCAGGGTATGACTTGATTTCATTCACAATAGGAGGGAACATGACGTCCATTGCCTCAAAGAGAGTATAGCCGTCACGGCAAATAAACGTTTCAAGCGTTCTGCTCAGATCCTGTGAGTCACTGCCGTCTTTTACTAGCGGAACGCCGACCATTTTGGCTTCATCCCTAAGCTTGGCAATGGTGTTGATTTCCCCGTTGTGTCCCAGCACGCTGAAAGGCTGCACGCGGAAAAAGCTTGATAATGTGTTAGTTGAATAGCGATTATGCCCAAGTGTCATTGTTGAAGCAACAATGGGGCTTGCCAGGTCATGATAATATTTCGGAAGAATATCTCCGGCTCCCATAACTTTGTACACAGCATGATGCTGGCTAAGGGAGGCGACATGGACATGTTCGTCTTCTTCAAAATCAACGATTAATTCAAACAGCTTTTTGGAAAGCTCTGCACCATTCGATTCTGCTAAACAGGCAAACTGCCAGAATACTGGATTTTCCTGTATGGCAATCGGTCCTAAAGCTGAAGATTCGGTTACTTCGTCAGATGCATAAATAACCGTCAGATTTGCGTCAGCGAGTTTTTGCAGCAAGATCGTTTTCAGTAATTCAGTATCCTGCTTTCTGGACATAAATACATGGCCAACCACAAATCCATCTTTTTCTGCTGCGTTAGAATCGGCTCCCGCTTCCTTTAATTTTTCTTTCCACAGCTCTCTGGGGATATCAATATGGATCCCTACACCGTCTCCTTCTCCATTAATAAAACCGGCACGGTGATTCATCGTAACAAGCGCATTGATGCAGCTGAAAATATTTTCGCGGGTTGGGACTTTCTTTTTCTCCATGGCAGAAACGATGCCGCACGCATCATGCTCCTGACGGTGAAACTCTTTAAAAAGTGAAGGACTCCATTGCTGTAATGTCATAAAATTCGGCTGAAAATAAGGCTGTGCCTTAAAGCCGTTCACCTCCTGAAAAATAGTAATCTATAAGTTTTTTTTGTTTACGGGTTTTAAATGAGGGTATTGCAAAGTTATCTTTGGTTTGAAAGGTAAATGCATGGAGCATTTATTGAATGAATAGTTGGATAATTCGGGATATGCTGCAGGACATAATGTTCTTTATGTCAGCGTAATCCGCTCTTACACAAAAGATTTCTCCCATCATATCATATGAATTTTCAGAAATCAATTATTTATACAAAAAGTTGGATATGGTTTGGAGGGGGAAATAGGCTTTTGTATAAAAAAACCCCATTATTGTAAACGTTTTCATTATTGGAAATAAAGAAAAAGGAAGCATTTCTGCTCCCGTCAGTGTATAAAATAGTGAATATTTATTCGTCCTTTAATTGCTGAAATGCATTTTGCACTGCATGAATGGTGGCTTGAATATCATCCTCTGTATGCGCGATTGTCATAAACCAGGCTTCATATTTCGAAGGAGCCAGGTTTATACCTTGATTGAGCATCAGCTTGAAGAACTTTGCAAACATTTCTCCATCTGTATTTTCCGCCTGCTCGTAATTCACCACTTTTTCTTCCGTAAAGTAGATTGTCAGGGCACCTTTTAATCGATTAATGGTAATGGGGATATTATGTTCTTCAGCTGCCTCGCTGATCCCTTTTTCAAGCATTTCTCCCAGTCTGTCCAGATATTCATAGACACCAGGCTGTTTTAAAACTTCGAGACAGGCAATTCCTGATAGAATCGATGCCGGATTTCCAGCCATTGTACCAGCTTGATAGGCTGGACCTAAAGGAGCTACTGTTTCCATAATCTCTTTCTTTCCGCCATAAGCACCGATTGGAAGGCCGCCGCCAATGATTTTCCCCATGGCTGTCAAGTCCGGTTTTACACCAAGCAGATCCTGAGCGCCGCCATACATAAAACGGAAAGCTGTGATGACTTCATCATAAATGACAAGCGCACCGGCTGCATGTGTTAATTCGTTAACCTGTTCCAAGAACCCCGTTTTTGGTTCAACAATTCCGAAGTTGCCGACAATCGGTTCCACCAGCACAGCAGCGATCTGGTCACCCCATTTTTCCAGCGCTTCCTTATATGGTTCGATTTCATTGAAAGGAACCGTGATCACTTCCTGGGCAATGCTCTTTGGAACTCCGGCAGAGTCAGGCGTTCCAAGTGTTGAAGGCCCTGAGCCTGCAGCAACCAGGACAAGATCGGAATGGCCGTGATAGCAGCCTGCAAACTTAATGATTTTGTCCCTTCCCGTATAGGCCCTTGCCACACGGATCGTTGTCATAACGGCTTCAGTACCTGAATTCACAAAACGGACTTTGTCCAAATTAGGCATTGCTTCCTTAAGCATCTCGGCGAATTTCACTTCATGTGGTGTCGGAGTTCCATATAATACTCCGCGCTCAGCAGCTGTTTTTATGGCTTCTGTAATATGCGGATGGGCATGCCCGGTAATGATGGGACCATATGCAGCCAAGTAATCAATATATTGATTACCGTCCACATCCCAGAAATAAGCACCCTGTGCCCGTTCCATTGCGACCGGCGAGCCGCCGCCAACTGCTTTATAGGAGCGGGAAGGACTGTTTACCCCGCCGACAATATGTTCTAAAGCTTGTTTATGCAGCCGTTCAGAATTAGTAAATTGCATGTTAATCCTCCTGATAAAATCCATTTATATGTCCGTCATTATTTTAACATGTTTGGAAGGGGCTTCGTCCAATCCTAAGGGAAGGCGGATTATTCTGTATTTTAAAAATAGGATTTGAAGCAATCTAGTTGTGAAGAAGGCGCTGTTTGTCTAAACTATTTCATTAGGGCATTAATTGGCAGGAGGAGTAAAGATGAATGATGCAATAACAGTCCGGAACTTAAAAAAGGAGTTTAAAGCTTATTCCAGCCGCTCCGGATTAAAGGGTGCTTTCCGTGATTTGCTTACAAGGAATTATAAGATTGTGCCAGCGGTGAACAATATCAGCTTTAATGTAAAGCAGGGCGAGATGGTTGGCTATATAGGTGAAAATGGAGCCGGGAAGTCAACGACCATAAAAATGCTGACAGGGATCCTGACCCCGACAAGCGGTGAAGTGATCGTGAATGGAATGAACCCTCATAAAGACCGTGAAAAATTCGTCAGCACGATTGGAGTTGTCTTCGGCCAAAGATCCCAGCTTTGGTGGGATATTGCTGTTCAGGAATCCTTCAGGCTGCTCAAGAAGGTGTACAAAGTTTCCGATGAGCAATACGACAGCCATATGGCACATGTGATCAAAACCCTGGATATTGAACCTCTGCTCGATAAGCCGGTCCGGAAGCTTTCACTCGGGCAAAGAATGAGGTGTGAACTGGCAGCAGCACTCATCCACAATCCGCCGCTCTTGTTCCTGGATGAGCCGACTATTGGACTTGATGTGCTTGTTAAATTGAAGATCAGAGAGTTTTTAAAAGAAATCAATGAAAAATATAATACAACCATTCTGCTGACTACTCATGATCTGTCGGATATCGAGGCGCTGTGCGAACGCGTAGTGATGCTGGATGAGGGGAGCATCATTTATGATGGAGCCTTAAAAAGCCTGAAGGAAAAATGGGGAGAAGGGAAGGAAATAGAATTCCAGTTCCTTGAAGACGTGACCCTGAACGACTTAAACCGAATAACGGCTTCATCGGAAGTGAAATGGGAAAAGGATGAGAAAGAAGCGATCTTTACAGCCTTTACAGAGGATAATGATGAACTGATTTCCCTGCTGATTGCCAAGGTGGTTGCGGATTTGAAAGTGAAAGACATCAATATTAAAGAAACTTCAACAGAGGAAATCATAAGAAATATTTATGACCGGGGGATGTCTTAATGAAAGAATTTACTTTTACCCGGGGGTGTTCCTGTGGATAAGTATATCGAAATGATTCGGATCCGTTTTTTGATGATGCTTGCCTACAGAACAAATTATTATACAGGTATTCTGATTTACAGCATTAATATTGGCGCTTACTATTTCTTGTGGAGTGCCATTTATGGAGAAAAAGATGCGATTGAGGGCATGTCTGTGGTCCAGATGTCGACATATGTGGCTGTAGCCTGGATGGCCAGAGCGTTTTACTTTAATAATATAGACCGGGAAATGGCTGCTGAAATTAAAGAAGGAAAAGTAGCGGTGGAGCTGATCCGCCCATATAATTATCTGGGTATGAAAACGATGCAGGGACTGGGGGAAGGAATATTCCGTCTCTTCTTTTTCTCCGTTCCGGGCATGGTTATCGTCTCGTTCATTTTTCCGCTCCAATTTTCTGCGGATTGGACGACCTGGATTTTCTTTGCGGTATCGATAGTATTAAGTTTTTTTATTAATACGCAAATTAATTTGCTGACAGGCATTACCACTTTCTTCTTATTTAATAACACAGGGCTTATCCGGGCAAAAAGAGTTGTGATTGATCTCTTTTCCGGCCTTCTGATTCCTATCAGCTTTTTTCCGTTATGGGCACAGGATGTACTGAAATTTCTGCCCTTTCAGGGTATCAGCTATGTGCCGAGCATGATTTTTACAAATAGTTTTTCGAATAATGAAGCCATCCAGGCGATTATTATGCAGGGGATCTGGGTTCTTATTCTGATCATACCCATTCAGGTTCTGTGGATCATAGCGAAAAAACAGCTCATTATTCAAGGAGGGTGACGCATGTTTTATATAGCCATTTTCTTTCAATATGTCGCCCAATATATGAAAACAAGAATGCAGTACCGCGCAGATTTATTTGTTGAGATCTTTTCAGATCTTCTATTTCAGGCAGTCAATTTAATTTTTATCCTAGTCGTCTTTGGCCATACTAATTTTCTTGGCGGCTGGACGAGGGATGAAATCATCTTTATTTACGGTTTTTTCCTTGTGCCATATGCGCTGTTTTCATCGTTCTTTAATATTTGGGATTTTAATGAGAGATATATAGTAAAAGGTGAACTCGACAGGATTTTAACCAGGCCGATCCATAGTTTGTTTCAAATCGTATTGGAACGGATGGAGCTTGAATCCCTGTTTGGGGCCGTAACAGGCATTGCTGTTATGATCTACGCTGGAAACAGCCTTGGTTTAGGGATTACCTGGACTGACCCGTTCTTGTTTTTCTTATTTGTGATAGGCGGAATGCTTGTGTATGGAGGCATCTTTGTACTGATTGCCTGTATCAGCTTTTGGGCAGATGCCAGAACCTCTATCATGCCGATGATGTATAACATCGGGAATTATGGAAGGTATCCGGTTGATATTTACAATAGTGTTATACGCTTTGTCCTCACCTGGGTTCTTCCGTTTGCCTTTGTCGGTGTATATCCGGCTTCCTACTTTCTGGGGAAAGAAGAATGGTTTTTATACTCCTTTTTAACACCTGTAATCGGAATCGTATTTTTCGGCATCTCGATCCTGACCTGGAATTCAGGTGTTAAGCGATATCGGGGAGCGGGCAATTAGAACTGGGATAAAATCCCGGTTTTTTTTAAGTGATAAGTAAGTATTTAATTTTTGAACGTCGATAACTGTCTAGCTCCAGCGCCTACCCCCTCGAGGTCACAAGCCAATCCTTCCAAAAAGGCAAAGAACGCCTTTCCGGAAGGCTCGTCTTGTGCTTGTCGGGGGTGAGCAAGGCGCTTGAGCTTTTCTTAATTGGGCGAACCCGTCCCAAAGCAGAAAGAGTTTCCGAGACAGGCTGTCATATGGGAAAGGCCATAAGCGTATAAATGAATTGGAAGGCATTTCGAAATGAGGTGCAGTATGGCTTTTTATTTATCGCTGATTTTAATCGTGCTGTGCATGATCATGAGTCTGCAGACTCTTTTTTCATCCGCCAAGATTAAGGGAAGATGGGTGTCTGCTGAGAATTTCCTTTATCTCATAAGTTTATATGCAACGATTCTGATTGGGTTTGGGCTGATATATATTTGGCTTGATTTACATGGTCTGGTGGTTTTGATGGACGGCACTGAATATATGGAAACCGGTTTCCTCGAGAGGCTGGAGACGGGTTTTTATTTTAGTGCCGTAACCCTTTTTTCTGTTGGGTATGGAGATGTCAGTCCTGTTGGAATAGGCAGGCTTATTGCCGTATTGGAAGCGTTAATCGGGTATGTGATCCCGGCAGCATTCGTAGCCAGGGTAGTATTTGATGCAGGTGACCGTGCTTTATAATGATATCGGTTGTTTTTGCCGGAAAAGTTGGATAGGCTTAGAGTAATAAACTATTCAACAGGAGGAATGAAGATGGCGATTGAAATCGGTAAAACGTCTCCAGATTTTGAGCTTGAGGCAAGCAATGGTGAAAGAGTGAAATTATCAGATTACCGCGGGAAAAATGTTGTTCTGTATTTTTACCCGAAAGACATGACACCTGGCTGCACAACGCAGGCATGTGATTTCAGGGACCAGCATCAGAATTTTGCAGATGTGAACGCAGTCGTTTTAGGAGTAAGTCCTGATCCGCTCAGCAGACATGAGAAGTTTATTGAAAAGCATGGATTGCCTTTCCTGCTGCTTGCAGATGAAGACCATAAAGCGGCAGAGGCGTACGGTGTGTGGAAATTGAAAAAGAACTTCGGGAAAGAATATATGGGGATTGAGCGTTCAACCTTTATAATTGACCAGGAAGGCAAGCTCGTGAAAGAATGGCGCAAGGTAAAGGTTAAGGATCATGTCGAGGAAGCACTGGAGTATATTAAGGAGAATTTGACTAAAGCTTAAATGGGTAGCCTATTTTTTATCGGAACAAGGCTTTTGTCCATTCCGAAGAACAAGTTTTGCATATCATTTTATTAGGGCATACCTCCTCAGATACTTTTTCGAAACGGACCTGAACAGGTCCGTTTTTTTTTAATATTTTTACCCTTCAGTGATGAGTGGTATGATGAATAAAACTACGTTGGAGTGGAGTTTATGAAAATTGTGTCTTCCATTTTGCCTCCCGAAGAGCTGCGCGAGGAAGTAATTCGGGATTTCCCTGAGGGAGATTTCCTGTTTTGCGACGGAATAGAAGCTGCAGGGGAATCCTTTTATAATGCTGAAGTATTTATTACCTATGGAGAAGATCTGACAGAAGAACATATTCATAAAGCAACAAAATTAAAGTGGATTATGGTGATGTCAGCGGGAATGGATGAAATGCCTTTGAAAGCCTGTAAGGAGAAAGGCATCTTAATTACAAATGCAAGAGGAATCCATAAAATCCCTATGGCTGAATTTGCACTTGGAACTATGTTAGGGCATGTTAAACAAAGAGCATTGCTGGCTGAAAATGAAAAGGCAGAAGACTGGAATCGTAATCTGCCGATGGAAGAGCTGCATGGAAAAACCTTATTAATTATCGGTGTAGGGGCAATAGGGGGAGAGATTGCAAGACTCGCCAAATGCTTCGGCATGAAAGTGGCTGGAGTGAATAGGAGCGGAAGGGAAAATATGTGGACAGATCGTATTTTTCCACTCAGCAGGCTAACCGGGATCCTTCCTGAAGCTGATTTTATCGTTTCTGTCCTTCCAAGCACACCAGAAACTAAATATCTGTTAAAAGAAAAGCATTTCGCTGCTACGAAGAATTCTGCAGTGTTTATGAATATAGGAAGAGGTGATCTTGTCGAGGAAAAGGTGCTTCTGTCTGCACTCGAAAAACACCAGATTTCACATGCGTACCTGGATGTTTTTGAAAACGAGCCCCTGCCTGAAGGCCATTCTTTCTGGAGGATGGAAAATGTAACGGTCACACCTCACCTGTCAAGCCGAACAAAAAACTATTTACCAAGATCTTTTGAAATTTTTAGGCATAACCTTCATACATATATAAAAAATAACAAAGATTATATGAATGTCATCGATTTTGAAAGAGGGTATTGAAATGAGGATTTATACCAAAACGGGAGATAAGGGGACAACATCACTAATATATGGGCAAAGAGTCAGTAAGAATGACATTCGCGTAGAGGCATACGGTTCATGTGATGAGGCGAATTCTATGATTGGATTGGCTTTAAGCCATTTAAGAAGCGAGTATTTCAGCGGTAAAGAAAAAGCGGAGCAGGTTTTCCATAAAGTGCAGACTGACTTGTTCCATGCAGGAGCAGAGCTGGCAACGCCCGCAGGAAAAGAAGTTAAATGGACGATAAAGGAAGAGGATATCACCTTCATGGAAACGCAAATTGATGAGTGGGAAGCTGATCTTACTGTGCTTAATAACTTTATTTTGCCTGGCGGCCATCCTTCAGGAGCGGCATTCCATGTAGCGAGAACCGTTGTGAGAAGAGCGGAAAGATGTGCGGTGTCACTCAGTGATGAAGTAAATCCGCTCGTTTTAATCTATCTGAACCGGCTGTCTGATCTGCTGTTTGTTGCTGCGCGATTTGTGAATCACCATTTGGGCACTGGTGAGCAGCCGCTGCATGATGAAAAGAGCTGATTCCCTCTATTAAGGTGTTTGTAATATTGACAAATGTGGTAAAAAATTAGTACACTATTTATAAAGATTATAAAGTAAGAATATTTGTTGGAAAAGAGGTGCATGGCGGTGGCGCATATGGAATTAAAAGAGGCGCTGGATACTTTAAAAGACACTGGAGTACGTATCACTCCGCAGCGTCATGCGATACTTGAATATTTAATAAACTCCATGTCACACCCGACTGCTGACGATATATACAAAGCATTAGAGGGGAAATTCCCAAATATGAGTGTGGCAACAGTTTACAATAATTTACGAGTATTCCGTGAGGTTGGCCTGGTAAAGGAACTGACATATGGTGACGCATCTAGCCGCTTCGATTTTGTTACCACTCATCATTATCATGTCATTTGTGAAAGCTGCGGCAAGATCGTAGACTTCCACTATCCTGGCCTGGATGAAGTAGAGCACCTTGCTTCGCATGTTACAGGTTTTAAAATCAGCCATCATAGAATGGAGATTTACGGAACATGTCCGGATTGTGCAAGTAAAGAAGCTCACTAATAAATTTTTAAAGCTGCCGGCGCTGTGCTGTCAGCTTTTTATTTTTATCCAATAAAAAACCGGCTGTTAGAGAGCCGGTCATTTTAGAACTTGAATATGGAAGCAAGAGATAAATCAGCTCTGCTTCGTATTTTTTTTGTTGTATTTTTCATCAAATTCAGCGCCCTCAAGATTTGGATCAAGCGTCAAAGGTTCATTGCAGTACATGCACATATCAACGCGGCCAAGCATCTTTGTGTGTTTTCCGCAATTCGGGCAAACCACCTGCACGGTTTTTGTTGAAAGCATGCCGATCCAAAAATAAACACCGGTGCTGGCAAGAATGCAGAGCATTCCGAGAAGCATAAATATTGTCATGAGAAGAGCGGAATTCCTGAAGAATATTCCGAGATACATAACAATAAATCCGATGAAAATTAAACTAAGGGCAAATGTACGAATCTTATTGATTTTATTTGAGTACTTAGCCATACTGCTCCCTCCTAAAAACTAACTATACCATACTCCTTTTACTGAAATAAATATTAATATAGAATGGTGTCGAAAAATGTCTCACCTTTAAGAAGGATTTCATTTATAATTGTCGAAGATATACGCTATCAATAAAATGGAGGAATTAAGATGGAAGATATTCTCCGTCCTATATACCAGGAACGGGCAAGCCAGACAAACACTCTAGGCGTGATTATGACCGAAAAAATGGAAAAGGCTATTCCTGCTACTGATACATTTGATGCTGTACTGCTGATCCTTGTTGAGGAAGCAGATGAACCTGTGTTTGTTAAACATTACACATATAAAGATAAAAAAGCGGCTCTGCATATCGTGACCGATAAGCAGCTTCGCGAATGGATCCTGCTGGGGTCGAACCGGAAAATCTTTGATTGGCTCTATAGTGGAAAAGTTTTATTTGATCGAAATGAATATATTCATAACCTGAAGGTGGAATTAAGAGAGTTTCCATTCTATGGACGAAAATTAAAAATGGGACTTGAGTTTGCCAAGCTGATCAGACGATATATGGATGGCAAAGCCTTCTTTGAAAATCGGCATTATTTTGATGCCTATAACCATATTGTCCATTCCCTTCATCATCTGGCCAGGCTTGCTGTTATCGAAAATGGATTCCATCCGGAAGTAACTGTATGGAATCAGGTAAAGCAAATTGAGCCTGAAATCATGAAGCTGTATGAAGAATTGGTGAATAGCCAGGAGCCGCTTGAAAAAAGGCTGGAGCTGCTGTTCCTTGCAAGTGAATTTTTAATCCATTCAAGAACCAAGCAAGGAATAAGTCATCTTGCCGATGTGCTTGCTGAGAAAGAAGAATGGTCCATCCATGATATTATGAACCATGATGAACTTCATCTGTATGCGGTTGACTTAAGCATGCTTCTGGAGTATTTGATTGATAAGCATTTCATAGATGTAGTGAATATAGAAACAAAAGGTCAAGGAATTTATCACAGGTATTACAAACTCAAAAAAAAATTATCGTAAAAAAACTTTAAAAGCTATTGACCTTTATTTAAATCCTTGTTATATTTATATCCGTCGCTGCGATATGAACGAAAAACACTTTCACAGGCGACGGATAACTTATAAAAAAAGTGTTGACAGATAAAATCAACACATGTTATATTAATAAAGTCGCTTCTGAGCGATTAGGTAAAATATAACAAGCGAAATTGATCTTTGAAAACTGAACGAACAAAACGTCAACGTTTAATCATTAGTCTTTTTTGAAAAGACAAAACGAGCTTAATCAACTCTTATATGGAGAGTTTGATCCTGGCTCAGGACGAACGCTGGCGGCGTGCCTAATACATGCAAGTCGAGCGGACAGATGGGAGCTTGCTCCCTGAAGTCAGCGGCGGACGGGTGAGTAACACGTGGGCAACCTGCCTGTAAGACTGGGATAACTCCGGGAAACCGGGGCTAATACCGGATAACTCTTTTCCTCACATGAGGGAAAGCTGAAAGATGGTTTCGGCTATCACTTACAGATGGGCCCGCGGCGCATTAGCTAGTTGGTGAGGTAACGGCTCACCAAGGCCACGATGCGTAGCCGACCTGAGAGGGTGATCGGCCACACTGGGACTGAGACACGGCCCAGACTCCTACGGGAGGCAGCAGTAGGGAATCTTCCGCAATGGACGAAAGTCTGACGGAGCAACGCCGCGTGAGTGATGAAGGTTTTCGGATCGTAAAACTCTGTTGTCAGGGAAGAACAAGTACCGGAGTAACTGCCGGTACCTTGACGGTACCTGACCAGAAAGCCACGGCTAACTACGTGCCAGCAGCCGCGGTAATACGTAGGTGGCAAGCGTTGTCCGGAATTATTGGGCGTAAAGCGCGCGCAGGCGGTTCCTTAAGTCTGATGTGAAAGCCCCCGGCTCAACCGGGGAGGGTCATTGGAAACTGGGGAACTTGAGTGCAGAAGAGAAGAGTGGAATTCCACGTGTAGCGGTGAAATGCGTAGAGATGTGGAGGAACACCAGTGGCGAAGGCGACTCTTTGGTCTGTAACTGACGCTGAGGCGCGAAAGCGTGGGGAGCAAACAGGATTAGATACCCTGGTAGTCCACGCCGTAAACGATGAGTGCTAAGTGTTAGAGGGTTTCCGCCCTTTAGTGCTGCAGCAAACGCATTAAGCACTCCGCCTGGGGAGTACGGCCGCAAGGCTGAAACTCAAAGGAATTGACGGGGGCCCGCACAAGCGGTGGAGCATGTGGTTTAATTCGAAGCAACGCGAAGAACCTTACCAGGTCTTGACATCTCCTGACAACCCTAGAGATAGGGCGTTCCCCTTCGGGGGACAGGATGACAGGTGGTGCATGGTTGTCGTCAGCTCGTGTCGTGAGATGTTGGGTTAAGTCCCGCAACGAGCGCAACCCTTGATCTTAGTTGCCAGCATTCAGTTGGGCACTCTAAGGTGACTGCCGGTGACAAACCGGAGGAAGGTGGGGATGACGTCAAATCATCATGCCCCTTATGACCTGGGCTACACACGTGCTACAATGGATGGTACAAAGGGCTGCAAGACCGCGAGGTTAAGCGAATCCCATAAAACCATTCTCAGTTCGGATTGCAGGCTGCAACTCGCCTGCATGAAGCCGGAATCGCTAGTAATCGCGGATCAGCATGCCGCGGTGAATACGTTCCCGGGCCTTGTACACACCGCCCGTCACACCACGAGAGTTTGTAACACCCGAAGTCGGTGGGGTAACCTTTTGGAGCCAGCCGCCTAAGGTGGGACAGATGATTGGGGTGAAGTCGTAACAAGGTAGCCGTATCGGAAGGTGCGGCTGGATCACCTCCTTTCTAAGGAATATTTACAAGAAACGTGACGTTCTTTGTTCGTTCAGTTTTGAGAGTTCAATCTCTCAATGAAAGATTCGTTCTTTGAAAACTAGATAATGATTATGAAGAAGCAATAACCGAGTAATCGCCATTTTAGTGAATTCTCTCTATGTTAAATAGAGTTAAAAACCTTTGATACTGTTCATCTTCGATGAACCTGTCAAATACGGTTAAGTTAGAAAGGGCGCACGGTGAATGCCTTGGCACTAGGAGCCGATGAAGGACGGTACTAACACCGATATGCTTCGGGGAGCTGTAAGTAAGCTTTGATCCGGAGATTTCCGAATGGGGAAACCCCCTATCCGTAATGGGATAGGATCCTTATCTGAATACATAGGATATGGAAGGCAGACCCGGGGAACTGAAACATCTAAGTACCCGGAGGAAGAGAAAGCAAACGCGATTCCCTGAGTAGCGGCGAGCGAAACGGGATTAGCCCAAACCAGGAGGCTTGCCTCCTGGGGTTGTAGGACACTCTATACGGAGTTACAAAGGAACGAGGTAAATGAACAGGTCTGGAAAGGCCGGCCAGAGAAGGTAAAAGCCCTGTAGTTGAAACTTCGTTCCCTCCAGAGTGGATCCTGAGTACGGCGGGACACGAGAAATCCCGTCGGAAGCAGGGAGGACCATCTCCCAAGGCTAAATACTCCCTAGTGACCGATAGTGAACCAGTACCGTGAGGGAAAGGTGAAAAGCACCCCGGAAGGGGAGTGAAAGAGATCCTGAAACCGTGTGCCTACAAGTAGTTAGAGCCCGTTAATGGGTGATAGCGTGCCTTTTGTAGAATGAACCGGCGAGTTACGATTACATGCGAGGTTAAGTTGATAAGACGGAGCCGCAGCGAAAGCGAGTCTGAATAGGGCGAATGAGTATGTGGTCGTAGACCCGAAACCAGGTGATCTACCCATGTCCAGGGTGAAGTCCAGGTAACACTGGATGGAGGCCCGAACCCACGCACGTTGAAAAGTGCGGGGATGAGGTGTGGGTAGCGGAGAAATTCCAATCGAACTTGGAGATAGCTGGTTCTCTCCGAAATAGCTTTAGGGCTAGCCTCATGTAGTAAGAGTCTTGGAGGTAGAGCACTGTTTGGACTAGGGGCCCCCATCGGGTTACCGAATTCAGACAAACTCCGAATGCCAAAGACTTATCCATGGGAGTCAGACTGCGAGTGATAAGATCCGTAGTCAAGAGGGAAACAGCCCAGACCACCAGCTAAGGTCCCAAAGTATACGTTAAGTGGAAAAGGATGTGGAGTTGCTTAGACAACCAGGATGTTGGCTTAGAAGCAGCCACCATTTAAAGAGTGCGTAATAGCTCACTGGTCGAGTGACTCCGCGCCGAAAATGTACCGGGGCTAAACGTATCACCGAAGCTGTGGATTGACATCTTCCGATGTCAGTGGTAGGAGAGCGTTCTAAGGGCGTTGAAGCCAGACCGCAAGGACTGGTGGAGCGCTTAGAAGTGAGAATGCCGGTATGAGTAGCGAAAGATGGGTGAGAATCCCATCCACCGAATGCCTAAGGTTTCCTGAGGAAGGCTCGTCCGCTCAGGGTTAGTCGGGACCTAAGCCGAGGCTGAAAAGCGTAGGCGATGGACAACAGGTTGATATTCCTGTACCACCTCTTTACCGTTTGAGCAATGGGGGGACGCAGGAGGATAGGGTAAGCGCGCTGCTGGATTAGCGCGTCCAAGCAGTTAGGCCGGTAACGAGGCAAATCCCGTTACCATACAGGCTGAGCTGTGACGGCGAGGGAAATTTAGTACCGAAGTTCCTGATTCCACACTGCCAAGAAAAGCCTCTAGCGAGGGAAAAGGTGCCCGTACCGCAAACCGACACAGGTAGGCGAGGAGAGAATCCTAAGGTGAGCGAGAGAACTCTCGTTAAGGAACTCGGCAAAATGACCCCGTAACTTCGGGAGAAGGGGTGCTCATTAGGGTGAATAGCCCTGATGAGCCGCAGTGAATAGGCCCAGGCGACTGTTTAGCAAAAACACAGGTCTCTGCGAAGCCGCAAGGCGAAGTATAGGGGCTGACGCCTGCCCGGTGCTGGAAGGTTAAGAGGAGAGGTTAGCGCAAGCGAAGCTTTGAATCGAAGCCCCAGTAAACGGCGGCCGTAACTATAACGGTCCTAAGGTAGCGAAATTCCTTGTCGGGTAAGTTCCGACCCGCACGAAAGGCGTAACGATCTGGGCACTGTCTCAACGAGAGACTCGGTGAAATTATAGTACCTGTGAAGATGCAGGTTACCCGCGACAGGACGGAAAGACCCCGTGGAGCTTTACTGTAGCCTGATATTGAATTTTGGTACAGCTTGTACAGGATAGGTAGGAGCCTGAGAAGCCGGAGCGCCAGCTTCGGTGGAGGCGTCGGTGGGATACTACCCTGGCTGTATTGAAATTCTAACCCGCGCCCCTGATCGGGGCGGGAGACAGTGTCAGGTGGGCAGTTTGACTGGGGCGGTCGCCTCCTAAAAAGTAACGGAGGCGCCCAAAGGTTCCCTCAGAATGGTTGGAAATCATTCGCAGAGTGTAAAGGCACAAGGGAGCTTGACTGCGAGACCTACAAGTCGAGCAGGGACGAAAGTCGGGCTTAGTGATCCGGTGGTTCCGCATGGAAGGGCCATCGCTCAACGGATAAAAGCTACCCCGGGGATAACAGGCTTATCTCCCCCAAGAGTCCACATCGACGGGGAGGTTTGGCACCTCGATGTCGGCTCATCGCATCCTGGGGCTGTAGTCGGTCCCAAGGGTTGGGCTGTTCGCCCATTAAAGCGGTACGCGAGCTGGGTTCAGAACGTCGTGAGACAGTTCGGTCCCTATCCGTCGTGGGCGCAGGAAATTTGAGAGGAGCTGTCCTTAGTACGAGAGGACCGGGATGGACGCACCGCTGGTGTACCAGTTGTCTTGCCAAAGGCATCGCTGGGTAGCTATGTGCGGAAGGGATAAGTGCTGAAAGCATCTAAGCATGAAGCCCCCCTCGAGATGAGATTTCCCATAGCGTCAAGCTAGTAAGATCCCTGAAAGATGATCAGGTTGATAGGTCAGAGGTGGAAGCGTGGCGACATGTGGAGCTGACTGATACTAATCGATCGAGGACTTAACCAAGTCATTGGTGAATACTCGACAAATTCTTCTTCATACATTATCTAGTTTTGAGGGAACGAAAAAAAGTAAATTTCCTCTTGAAAAATGATAGAAAGACGGTATAATAATACTTGTCTTGAAAATAGTCTGGTGGCGATAGCGAGAAGGTCACACCCGTTCCCATACCGAACACGGAAGTTAAGCTTCTCAGCGCCGATGGTAGTTAGGGGCTGTCCCCTTGTGAGAGTAGGACGTTGCCAGGCTGTTTTATAATACCACTTTTCCGCAGTAGCTCAGTGGTAGAGCATTCGGCTGTTAACCGAACGGTCGTAGGTTCGAATCCTACCTGCGGAGCCAAATGGAGAGCTGTCCGAGTGGCCGAAGGAGCACGATTGGAAATCGTGTATACGCTAACCGCGTATCAAGGGTTCAAATCCCTTGCTCTCCGCCATTTTAATTTCATATTGGCCCCTTGGTCAAGCGGTTAAGACACCGCCCTTTCACGGCGGTAACACGGGTTCGAATCCCGTAGGGGTCACCATTTTGGAGGATTAGCTCAGCTGGGAGAGCATCTGCCTTACAAGCAGAGGGTCGGCGGTTCGATCCCGTCATCCTCCACCATATTATTATTATCGCGGGGTGGAGCAGTCCGGTAGCTCGTCGGGCTCATAACCCGAAGGTCGCAGGTTCAAATCCTGCCCCCGCAATCCGGTCCGGTAGTTCAGTTGGTTAGAATGCCTGCCTGTCACGCAGGAGGTCGCGGGTTCGAGTCCCGTCCGGACCGCCATTTTTTCACAATATAAATAATTTTATGGCTCAGTAGCTCAGTCGGTAGAGCACGACCGAATAAGCTGCCTTGAAATACTTCAGCGTACCGATTGATAAATCGGGACGAAGGACGAAGCCAAATTTTATTTAGGCAAAATATCTTAATATGGCTCAGTAGCTCAGTCGGTAGAGCAAAGGACTGAAAATCCTTGTGTCGGCGGTTCGATTCCGTCCTGAGCCACCTTGTTTTGTGATTAGCCGGTGTAGCTCAATTGGTAGAGCAACTGACTTGTAATCAGTAGGTTGGGGGTTCAAGTCCTCTCGCCGGCACCACTTTTTTATGTTAATATGGAGGGGTAGCGAAGTGGCTAAACGCGGCGGACTGTAAATCCGCTCCTTCGGGTTCGGCAGTTCGAATCTGCCCCCCTCCACCATTTATATAGGGGTATAGTTTAATGGTAAAACGAAGGTCTCCAAAACCTTTGATGTGGGTTCGATTCCTACTACCCCTGCCAATATTGTTATGGCGGCTGTGGCGAAGTGGTTAACGCATCGGATTGTGGCTCCGACACTCGTGGGTTCGATTCCCATCAGTCGCCCCATATTTTAATGTAACAGTACAAGTGTAACTCTCATATAAATGTATTATGAATTGATCATTGGGCTATAGCCAAGCGGTAAGGCACCGGACTTTGACTCCGTCACTCGCAGGTTCGAATCCTGCTAGCCCAGCCATTTTGCGGAAGTAGTTCAGTGGTAGAACATCACCTTGCCAAGGTGGGGGTCGCGGGTTCGAATCCCGTCTTCCGCTCCAGAATTTCTTTGTTTTTATGGCGGCATAGCCAAGTGGTAAGGCAGAGGTCTGCAAAACCTTTACCACCGGTTCGAATCCGGTTGCCGCCTCCATAATTTAAATCTTGATTCGCTGATATACGCCGGGGTGGCGGAACTGGCAGACGCACAGGACTTAAAATCCTGCGGTAGGTGACTACCGTACCGGTTCGATTCCGGTCCTCGGCACCACAAGATTTATTACATTTTAATATGCCGGTGTGGCGGAATTGGCAGACGCGCACGACTCAAAATCGTGTTCCTTCTGGAGTGTCGGTTCGACCCCGACCACCGGTATCTGAAAAAAAGGTTTCCTTAATAGGAAACCTTTTTTTGTTGTTAATTTATATCCCTGCTAATTTTGAAGGACATTAATCATCCATACAACTATTTTTCTGATTATCACCAATTGTTTCAATGCAGAGTTCCGAACGGTTCAGAGGGTGGTTTTGAATAGAGTTCTGAACTGTTCGGAAGCTTCCTATGCTACAAGATAAACCAAGTTTGAATTAATGAAGCAAATAATGGATGTGGTGTAGCTCCAAAGTAGATAACTCTTTATTAGCAAACGAGAATGAAAGAGTTAAAGCATAGGATAGAAACTACATCTTCTCAAAATTAAAAGAAGTTGCGTCAAACCATAGGATAGAAACTACATCTTCATCAAAATTAAAAGAAGTTGCGTCAAAGTATAGGATAGAGACCACATCTTCACTAAAAACCCAAAGAAGCTGCGTCAAAGTATAGGATAGAGACCACATCTTCACTAAAAACCCAAAGAAGCTGCATCAAAGTATAGGATAGAGACCACTTCTTCACTAAAAATCCAAAGAAGCTGCATCAAAGTATAGGATAGTAACCACATCTTCACTAAAAACCAAAAGAAGGTACGTCAAAGGATAGGTTAGTAACCACATCTTCATTAAAATCCAAAAGAAGCTGCATCAAAGCATAGAAACCAGGTCTCCACTAAAAACAAAAAGAAGGGCAGCTTCAAAGCATAGAATAGATACAAGGTAGCCTACTCTCTATACCTCAAGGGAATTTGAATACTTTGACCAAAATACATTTCAAAAAGGTTCATAATAGGATGTCTTACCAAATCCATTGATCTGATATTGCTTAGATAAGATTTTTTGAGTGGATCTTTTTGAGTTTAGAATATTACAAAACATATGAATAGACTTGGTTGTTATTTTTTCTTCAGGGAATAGTATTTTATATTCTTCAACACTCCTCAATATAGCAAATTCAGTTTTCTCAATTGATCCGCAGCCGCATTTTAAATTGTTTTTATTTAATAAAGACATAAATAAGCCACAAGAAGTACATTTAACCCCCTTTTCTAATTCTTCAAAAGTATACTTAAAATGCCTGCCATAAGGAATATCTTTCATATGAAGCGACATTAGCTTTTCCGCCAGCATAAAATGATTTTTAGTTGCCGGCTGGGATTTCATTTTCAATGTGTCTAAAAAGCGATTAAGCTGCGCTGGAAATATAGCAGGAAGATTCATTGCGGCCTGATACAAATGAAATTCGGGGTTAATAAAAATAAGAAGAGCCTTAAGTGGGGTTTTTACTCTCAATTCATGCAGAAGTCTTCTCAGGAGTGATTCACTTCGCTGCAGCTGCAGAAGGGGGTTTTTCACTTCGTTTTTTGATGGTGCTGTGTACCATCTGTCTTGATCGATATAGAAGTCTCCTTCATAATTCTTGACTTCAAAAATATAAATACAGTCTCCAGTGATTAATAGTGAATCTATTTGGAAAAGGGTGTTACTGTAATCGAACAATAAATCATTAAGAATAATCCATTCCTCAGACGATTGTTCCAGCAGTTGATCAAATTGCTGCTCTCCTGAAAAACCTTTTTCTAAATTAAGAAAGTAGCTGTAATCTTTAGGGGAAAGCCGCATTCTTCCCTGTAAACAGCGAAGCAGCTTTAATTCCTCTGGTTCATACCGAAGTTTTACTATCATAATTCACATCCCTATATTCAAGATAGCTTCATTCTATGCAATGTTTTCCATTAACACAAGTTATACCCTTTGAAAAAGTCAAAATATTGCACCATTTAGTCAATTCAGTCACCTATATATGCAAACGGTTTCAAATATAATGTAGGAAAGCGTTTGCAAGAGAAGAGGGGGCGGTGAAGAGAGTTGGAGACAAAGGTTGAGATCGGGGAACCGGTAATTAAGTCAGAGATTAAAACAGTTTCCAGGAAAAAAGCAAATTTGAAAAAGATCTTAACATACCTTGCTTTTGTAGGACCGGCATTAATTTTTTTCCTGGTGATACAGATCTTTCCTTTCCTAATGGGGATTTATTATTCGTTTACGTCCTGGAATGGAGTTAGTTCTGTAGTTGAGTGGGTTGGGCTTGAAAACTATATAAAGATTTTTAAGAGTGATCCCAAGTTTTTTGATTCCTTTATATTTACTACTAAATTTATGTTAGCTTCGGTTATTATTAGTAATTTACTAGGGTTTGGGCTTGCATTATTATTGAACGCAGCCTTGAAGTCCAGGAATTTATTGAGGACTGTGTTTTTCATCCCGAATGTTATTGGGGGATTATTGCTTGGGTTCATCTGGCAGTTTATTTTTGTAAAAGGGTTTGCTGCTATCGGTAATCTAACGGATCTTTCAGTTTTTAAGCTTCCATGGCTTGGAGATGAGACAACAGCATTCTGGGGCATTGTAATTGTGTTTGCCTGGCAGATCAGCGGATATATGATGGTTATTTATATTGCAGCACTGCAGGGGGTTGATCAGACACTGCTTGAGGCAGCAAGAATCGATGGAGCATCAAGCTGGACACTGTTGACAAAAATAATCATTCCGCTTATTTTACCGGCATTTACGATTTGTTTCTTCTTAACGATATCAATGGCATTTAAGATTTTTGACCTGAATATTTCACTGACAGGCGGCGGGCCATTTAACTCGACACAATCGGTTGCGATTAACATTTATCAAGAGGCATTCCAGAATAACCGGTATGGTCTTGGTACCGCAAAATCGATTTTATTCTTCCTTGTGGTAGCTATTTTTACAACGGTTCAGGTGATGATGACGAAGAAAAGGGAGGTTGAGGCATAATGAATCCCAGATATACGAAGGTTACGCTGCTGCTGGAGATCATCGGAATTCTATTAGGAATCATATTCCTCATTCCTTTTTACTTCGTGTTCATTAATTCTGTAAAGGGTTTTGCAGATATCCTGATTGATGCTGCAGCATGGCCGCAGGAATTTTTATTCTCCAATTATCTGAAGGTATGGGATATCATTAATTTCCCTCGGGCCTTCTGGAATTCACTTATAATAACGGTAATCAGCAATATTGGACTGGTTGTCATCAGTTCTATGGCTGCCTGGAAGATGGTTAGGACTCCGGGGAAATTCAGCAAAATCCTGTTTGTTTTATTTGTATCTGCGATGGTTATTCCATTCCAGACCGTTATGATTCCTCTGATGAAACTCGGTGGCACGCTGAATCTGACAAACAGCATACCTGGTCTCATCATTATGTACTTTGGCTTTGGTGTACCATTATCACTTTTCCTTTATCACGGTTTTATTAAAACAGTTCCAATCGAGATCGAAGAGTCGGCCCGAATTGATGGGTGCAGCCAGTTTGGCGTCTTTTGGAGAATTGTTTTTCCGCTTCTGAAGCCAATAACTGTAACGGTTGTCATTCTAAATACATTGTGGATCTGGAATGACTATCTGCTGCCGCTTCTGGTGCTTCAGGATGCAGAGCTTAGGACGATTCCTTTGGCCACAAGCTCATTCTTCGCACAATATACAAAGCAGTGGGATATGGGACTGGCTGCCCTTGTGATGGGCATTACACCGGTCATCATTTTCTTCCTGTTCCTGCAGAAGCATATTATAAAAGGCATTGCACAAGGATCCATTAAGTAGTGGTAGAGACTTTTACATCCAAAGAGGCTGTGAAAGTTTATATAAAATTATTCAGGGGGGAAACAAAATGAAACGCTTTGCTCTATTACTGCTGTCATTGATTCTGATGGCCGGCATTATGGCGGGCTGTTCTTCTTCCAGCTCTTCAGGGGATGAAAAGCCAAAGGATGATTCAAAAAATGGTGATGAAGTGGTAACACTGAACATGTTCCAATTTAAAGTGGAGATTGCCGATCAGCTTCAGGAAATGATTAGCGAATTCGAAAAAGAGCATCCAAATATTAAAATTAAGCTTGAGTCTGTCGGAGGCGGAGCTGATTATGGTGCCGCATTAAAAGCGAAGTTTGCTTCCGGAGAACAGCCTGACATTTTTAATAATGGCGGATTTAAGGAACTGGAGCTTTGGAAAGAGCATCTTGCTGACCTTTCAAATGAGCCGTGGGCAGAGCATGTACTTCCAATTGGAAAGGTGCCAACGACCGATACAGATGGCAAGCTTTATGGAATGCCGGTAAACCTGGAAGGATACGGGTTTATTTATAACAAGGATTTATTTAAAGAAGCGGGAATTACTGAACCGCCTAATACGATTTCTGAATTGAAGGATGCTGCTAAAAAGCTCAAAGATAAAGGAATTACCTCTTTCTCTGCCGGTTACGGTGAGTGGTGGGTCATTGGACAGCATTTGTTAAACATTCCATTTGCACAGCAGGAGGATCCTGTTGCATTTATTGAAGGCTTATACAGCGGATCTGAAAAGTTAACCGGCAATGATAAATTTAAAGAATTCAAAGAAGTTCTTGATACTGAAATTAACTTCGGAAATGACAATCCGTTAACAACTGATTACAATACGCAAGTCACACTATTTGCTTCCGGCAAAACAGCTATGCTTCAGCAGGGGAACTGGACAGAGAACATGATTCTTGAAATTGACCCTGACATTAATATGGGATTCCTCCCGATTCCTCTGACTGATGATGAAGCTAAGGCAGACCGTTTACCGGTAGGCGTACCGAACAACTGGGTTCTTAACAAAAACTCTGAGCATCTTGAAGAAGCCAAGTTATTCCTTAACTGGATGGTTTCATCTGAAACAGGCAAACGTTATATCACAGAAGAGTTTGCTTTCATTCCAGCCTTTGACAATATTGAGCCAACAGGTTTAGGGCCACTTGGAAAGCATATTCTTGAGTATTCTAAGGAAGAGAAAACGATTCCTTGGACATGGTTCAGATGGCCGGATGGTGCAAATAAAGAGTTTGCAGCAACAATCCAGGAATATGCTGCCGGAAAGATTGATTATGATACGGTTGTTGAACGCTTCCAGGCATCCTGGGATAACTTGAAATAAATTTTGGTGAAACGGGAAGCATGTCTGCAAAAGATATGCTTTCTGTTTTCTATTTTTATCGCAGTCTAACGGGCAGTAAGACCCCCACTTCAAGACTCAGAGGAATCAAAGGAGGATAAGCGGGGGTCAAACTGCCCGTAAAGGCCTGATTGGTGAGATACAGTGAAACTTGCCGACGCGCAGGCAGAGGCTTAGTTGAACCAATCGGGTTCGTAGTGTCGATTGATCGAAGCGCTAGCGGAGATCTTAGCGACACTAGAACGCGACTAACAATCAGTGGGGGATAAGGAAAACCCCCACTGATTGAAGTTTCACTTTATAATCCGGAAAATCCCATAGAAAAAAGGCATCCCCAAAAAGGGAAGTTGCTTTATACTATTGTAAAAGAGATAGCAGCGGGGGATGTAAATGTTCAAAAGGAGCATTAGGAATAAACTGATTGTTCTATTAATGGTTGCCACAATCGTTCCATTTGGGGCGTCTATTATCATCACTTACTACCATACAGCCGAATCCTTGAAGGACCAGGCCATTAAAGAAAATAGCAACCTATTATATCAAGGAAAAGTGAACCTGGAGGGGTACATAAATGAACTGGATGGGCTGACACTATCTCTCTACAATAATCCAGGTTTTATAAACTTTTTAAAAGATCCGAGGAAGGAAAATAATTACCAGGCTGTCGAAGCTGTAAGAAATGTAATTTCGACCATATTGTATGCTGAGGAAAATATCAAACGGGTTAATATAGCAGTTGCAAAGGAAGATCGGCTTATAACAGCGAGCCGCCGCTCTACTGTTGTTTTTTCAAAGAGGCTGACAAATGCCAATCAGGAATATTACGAAAAAGCGGAAGAAAGTCCAAACAATATGTTTCTTGAGCCGGTCCATAAGATAAAGGATCCTGATGAAAAGAAGCCTGAGAATGTAATTACGCTTCACCGGTCTTTAATCAATATTCCAGCGGATGATCTATTGGCCTATATATCATTGGAGTTTTCACCGGATCAAATAACTAATATCAGCCGCAATCTTTATTCGGGGGAAAATGAAGAATTTTATATTATATCTCCTGAAGGTGACATGATCTATCGTTCAACGGATGAAGCTGATAACGGAGATAAAACACCTGAGTGGATTGATTGGGTGATAGGGGCAAATAAAGAAAAAGGCACGGCTGAATGGGAGGAAGATACATTCAGCGGTGTAATGATATACGATCAATTATCGCAAAATTCAGGCGGCTGGTATCTTGTTAAGCGAGTCCCATATACCACTTTATATGAAAGTGCATTCAGTGTGGCAAAAATCAATATCATGTTTGGCGTAGTCGGGCTGTGCCTGGTTATTCTCGCCACGTTATTTATTTCTGTCAGGATTACCTCTCCCATCAGAATTCTCCTCAAAAATATCGATCAAGTTGAAAAGGGAAATCTTGATGTCCGTTTTAAATCTTTCGGTAATGATGAGATTGGTTATCTCGGGGATCGATTCAGGCAAATGATCGATAAAATTAATGATCTGATTAATCGGGAGTATAAGCTTCAGCTTGAAAATAAGACAAATCAGCTTAAGGTTCTGCAGTCACAGGTTAATCCGCATTTTTTATACAATGCATTGCAGTCAATTGGAACTGCGGCCTTGAAAAATCAGGGCCCGCAAATTTATTCTTCTGTTACCCGCCTTTCAAAAATCATGAGGTACAGCATGAATATGGAGGAGGGGATGGTTCCTCTTCAAAAAGAGATTGACCATACCAAGGCCTACCTTCTGCTCCAAAAGGAACGATTTGGTGATCAGCTTCAGTTTAATTTTCAGCTTGATGATGAAGCATTGGGGTTCCCTGTCCCGAAAATGATATTACAGCCTTTAGTGGAGAATTACTTTAAACACGGCTTTGATGCACGCGAAAAAACTGGAGAGGTTAAAATAACCTGCAGACAGGATGAATTTTACCTGGATCTTCTTATTGAGGATAATGGCACAGGCGTTTCTGAGAGCAGGCTGGAGGAAATCCGGATGCATTTGATGAATGACAGGATAGGGCAAAAGGGTGAGTCAATGAATATCGGACTGAAGAATGTTTATGTCCGGTTAAAACTTTATTATGGCAGACGGGCTTACCTGCAGCTTAAGAACTTGGAGCAGGGCGGGCTGCTGGTTTCTATTAAACTTCCAAAAAGGATGGAAGGTGGAAAAGATGAAAGCAATTATTGTGGATGATGAACAGCATGTGCGGGAAGGTTTAATGCTTCTTGGAGATTGGAGCCGTTTGGGGATTGACACGATCATGGAGGCGGCAGATGGAAATGAGGCCATAAAGCTGATTAAAGAGCATCGCCCGGAAATCATATTCACAGATATGAGCATGCCAAAGAGAGATGGCATAAGCCTTTTAAAATGGATACATTCTTCAGATCTATCCAGCAAGACGATTGTTGTCAGCGGATATGATGATTTCGACTATATGAGGAATGCCATCTGTTATAAAAGCTTTGATTATATCTTGAAGCCTATCGATCCGGACATTTTGAATGAAATCCTGGAAAAAGCCATTAATGAATGGAAGCAGCAAAATCCTCCAGTAGAATGCCATCAGGAGCAAAACAGGGAAATGAATGTGATCCAGCAAATAGAACAGTTTCTGCTGGAAAGTTATAACAAAGATATTAATCTGCAGGAAATTGCAGATAGATTTTATTTAAGCAGGGAGTACATCTCCAGGAAGTTTAAACAGGAATATCAGGCTACTATTACAGACTTTATAACGAATGTCCGAATGAACAAGGCCAAGGAGCTTCTGCAGAACCATAAACTGAAAATCTATGAAATTGCTTTTCAGGTTGGCTATCAGGATGAAAAGTATTTTAGCAAAGTCTTTAAAAAGACTGAGGGAATTTCCCCAAATGAATATAGAAATATGAATTAAGAAGGAGGAAGATCCATGATTAACGTGCTTGTCTGGAATGAGAATCGCCATGAGCAAAAGGATGAAAAGGTAAGGGCAGTCTATCCTGATGGTATCCATGGTGCCATTGCGGATTTTTTAAGTGGAGAAGATTTTAAGGTGAAAACAGCGACATTGGATGAGCCCGAACATGGACTCAGTGATGCTGTCCTGCAGGAAACAGATGTTTTAGTCTGGTGGGGGCACCTGGCGCATGGGGAAGTTGAGGATGCAATCGTCGAAAAAGTAAAACAAAGAGTACTCGATGGAATGGGGCTGATTGTCCTTCATTCCGGCCATTTTTCTAAAATTTTTAAAGTGCTGATGGGAACTTCCTGTGATTTAAAGTGGAGAGAAGCGGATGAAAAGGAACGAATTTGGATTGTAGACCCGAGTCATCCGATTGCAGAAGGACTTGGAGAATATATTGAACTGGAAAAAGAAGAGATGTATGGAGAACATTTTGATACCCCTGCACCGGATGAGCTTGTAATGGTGAGCTGGTTTGAAGGCGGTGAGGTTTTCCGGAGCGGCTGCACATACAAGCGGGGAAAAGGAAAAATCTTTTATTTCCGTCCGGGACATGAAACGTATCCAACCTATTATCATAAGGACGTCCAGCAGGTTATTAAAAATGCTGTTAAATGGGCGAAGCCGGCTGATCTTCCGGTACCGGTCTATGGAAATGCGGAGCCGCTTGAGAGTATCAGTGTGAAACAGGAAGGAGTGGAGAATTAAGATGAAAAAACTCAAGATTGGGATCATTGGATGCGGAAGTATAGCCAAGCATCGGCATATGCCTGAATATCATGCAAGCAGCGGGGCTGTCATTGCAGCAGTATGTGATATTAATGAAGGGCGTGCAAAAGGATTTGCTGATCTCTACGAGGCGAAGGCATACACCGATTATAGGGAATTGTTGGATGACAAGGATATAGATGCAGTGAGTGTCTGCACCCCGAATTATCTGCATGCCCCAATTTCAGTTGCAGCATTGAACGCGGGCAAGCATGTTTTATGTGAAAAGCCAATGGCCACTTCTATGGAAGAGGCGCAGGATATGATAGAAGCGGCCCATAAAAATGGAAAGAAATTAATGATTGCTCATAATCAGCGCTTTGTTCCATCTCATAAAAAAGCAAAGGAGTTGATTGCAAGGGGGGAAGCGGGAAAAATCTACAGTTTCCGGACTGCTTTTGGACATGGCGGGCCGGAGGGATGGAGTGCAGATGGCAAAGAAAGCTGGTTCTTCAAAAAGGATCAGGCTTTTATTGGCGCGATGGGTGACCTTGGTGTCCATAAGACCGACCTCTTGCGTTACCTTCTGGGAGAAGAGTTTGCTGAGGTCGGAGCATTTGTCGAAACAAGTGCCAAAGCCGGTGCTGATGTCGATGATACAGCCGTATGCGTTTTGAAAACGGAAAGCGGTGTGATCGGTACATTGGCTGCAAGCTGGTCTTACGTATCTAAAGAAGACAATTCTACAATTATTTATGGTGAAAAAGCTATTTTGAGACTCGAGGATGATCCGGTGAACTCTCTCATTGTTCAGTATGCAAACGGTGAAACAGTGAAGTACGAGCTCGGCGGAATCCAGACAAATGAAGAAGGCGGGCAAAAGAGTTCAGGGGTCATTGACCACTTCATTGAAAGTATTTTAAATGAACAGGAGCCTGCCATCTCCGGTTCCGAGGGAATGAAGTCGCTCCAAGTGATTCTTGCTGCCCTGGAGTCCAGCGAAACAAAGCAGATTGTAAGAATTAATTGAGGTGCATCCATGAAAAAACTTCGGATCGGAATTATCGGTGCTGGCGGAATTGCCCAATCCCGGCATATTCCCGTTTTAATGAAATTATCGGAAAGTGCTTCCATAACAGCTATCTGCGATGTGAATGAGGATACTGCACAGCTGGCTGCAAAGAAGTTTGGAATCAGCAGCGCTTTTACAGATTATAAAGAAGTATTCAATGAAACAGATGCCGTGGTTATTTGTACACCGAATAAGTTTCATGCTGAAATTACTGCTGCTGCGCTGGAGGCCGGGCTGCATGTTTTGTGTGAGAAGCCGATGGCCATGACGGCGGAAGAATGCAGGAAAATGATTGAGGCAAGAGACAGGTCCGGGAAGGTATTGGCCATTGCTTATCACTACCGGTTTATGAAAGAGGCACAGGCTGCCAAAAAACTCATTTCAGAAAATGAAATTGGCACTCCGTTTGCAGCCCGGGCAAGAGCGATGAGAAGAAGAAAGGTGCCGGGCTGGGGTGTTTTTATCAATAAGGAACTCCAGGGCGGAGGAAGCTTGATTGATTATGGCTGCCATTTGCTTGACCTCTCGCTTTGGCTTTTGGGAAACCCGGCTGAAACGGAGGTATCCGGTACAGCTTACAATACATTAAGCAAAATGCCTGATCAGGTGAATCTATGGGGCAGTTTTGACCATCAATCCTTTGAAGTAGATGATCATGTGACAGCTTACATAAAATTTGCGAATGGCGCTTCCCTTCTTTTTGAGACTTCCTGGTCTGCCAATATTGAACAGGATGATGAAAGCCTCAGTCTTTCAGGGCAGTATGGAGGAATTGATTTATTTCCCTTCAGTTTAAATCAATCCAAACATGGAATGCTCCTGAATACACGTTCTGAATGGCTCCCGGGAGAAGATGACTATGCTTTAAAGCAGGCACGGAACTTTATTAACAGCTGTTTGGGCAGCGAAGAATTTATGGTTAAAGCAGAAGAAGCACTGCAGACAACCAGGATTATTGATGCGATTTACAGTAGCAGCAATCGAGAAATTTAAGAGAAGCCAGGAGGGGATTTTGTGAAGCTCGGCGTATTTACCGTATTATTTGCTGAGAAAAATTTTGAAGATATGCTCGATCATGTGAAAGCTGCAGGACTTAAGGCTGTTGAAATCGGAACGGGAGCCTATCCCGGTAACGCTCACTGCAGCCTGCAGGAGCTTTTGGAAAGCAATGAACTCCGGGATGATTACCTTAACAAGGTTTTGTCGAGGGGGCTAGAAATCAGCGCATTCAGCTGTCATGGCAATCCGATCTCACCTGATAAAGCATTTGCAAAGGAGTCAGACCGTGTATTATGCGACACGATTAAGTTAGCCAGCTTAATGAATGTTCCGGTTGTTAACTGTTTTTCCGGCACTGCAGGTGACGGGGATGGAGCAAAGCATCCGAATTGGCCGGTCGCACCGTGGCCGAATGAGTATGGAGAAGTGCTGAAATGGCAATGGGAGGAGAAGCTCATTCCTTACTGGAAGAAAGCAGGACAATTTGCCAAAGACCATAATGTGAAAATTGGTCTCGAACTGCATGGAGGATTTCTAGTGCACACTCCTTACACGCTTTTAAAATTAAGGGAAGAAACATGTGACGCCATTGGGGCCAATCTGGATCCAAGCCATTTATGGTGGCAGGGCATCGACCCTGTGGCAGCAATCAAGATACTGGGAAGAGAAAATGCCATTCATCATTTTCATGCAAAAGATACCTATATTGACCAGGAAAATGTGAATATGTACGGGTTAACGGATATGCAGCCGTATGGCAATGTGCAGACCAGGGCGTGGACATTCAGGTCAGTCGGATGCGGACACAGCCTGCAGGAATGGTCTGATATGATGAGCGCTTTGCGCACATTTGGTTATGACTATGTTGTCAGCATCGAGCACGAAGATCCGCTTATGTCGATTGAAGAAGGATTTACAAGAGCAGTAAGGAACCTAAAATCCATCTTAATCGAAGAGCAGCCTTCGGAAATGTGGTGGGTATAAAACAGGGAGGGGAAATAGCCCCTCTCTGTTTTTTCGACAAATTTCTCAAAAAGGGTTGACCATTTACGCTGATTTTAGTACTATAAAATAGTTGATTCGACAAAATGTATATTCATATTTGCATTTATGATTGAATATACATTCACAAACGCGGGTGTAGTTTAGTGGTAAAACCTCAGCTACGAGCAATACATCCATGAATCATCAGCGAGTTGCCTCGACGCATGGGCTTCCTTGAATAATCTTTCAGAGGAAGAGGCATGCAAGAACGGGAACGAAATCAGTAATCTGCAACTTCATATAAACGCGGGTGTAGTTTAGTGGTAAAACCTCAGCCTTCCAAGCTGATGATGAGGGTTCGATTCCCTTCACCCGCTCCATACATAGCCAACGCAGTGTTTCGTTCAAAAAGAACGAGGTATTGCGTTTTTTCATGTTCTTTGGCTATTAAATAAAAAAATCGGGCGGCATCCGCAGATTCCACTCGATTTCTATAGAAGTGACTAACATTCAATGACCTTAAAGATTCCTTCTCCGCCATGCACTTGAGTGTACATGTTCATTAATGATTCTGTCATTTTTTCAGCATTATCCGTTTCCAGAGAGGGGCGCAAATAAACAATTTGAACGGCATTGTTAGTCTGTTCGGTGACAGCTGTCCTTTCAGAGTCCACAAACGGACTGCCAAATGGCCCTTCCGCATCTTCACTGATTATTAAATTGGCAAGCGAATTGGGCCTTCCGTTTAAGCCGTTATATTCTTCGCCTTCTTTGCCTAACCTGATAGTCAGATGGCCTGAAAGCTTATCGGCATCATATACGCCGATCGGTATTTGGTATTCCAGGGAAAAGAAATTGTTAATATCGATGGAGCTGTTGACCGGCTGCAGATAATTTTGTTTTTTAATTCTTCTGTAAAGTGCTTCTGCAGAATGGCGGTAGCGGTTTGGATCCTTGCCTGCCGTTTTGAAGATCTGCCGCCATTCTTTGATCCCTTCAAATTCTGTAACACTCTTGTCCTCTAAGTCAAAATAAATAGATTCCTGAAATAATTGGAGTCTGCCCTTTACCATTTGAGGAGATTGTCCGACTTCGATATTTTTATATGTAATAAATCCGACTTTAAAATGGGGCAATAATTTGCACAGCTCTGGAGCTATCATAATTTCCAAGCTTTCCACCTCCAAAATTACTTTAAAATAGTTTATCATAATAAGCGGTGATTCAATAAATTAAAGACTTTCATATAAAGTGAAACTTCAATCAGTGGGGGTTTTCCTTATCCCCAACTGATTGTTAGTTGAACCAATCGGGCCTTTACGGGCAGTTTGACCCCCGCTTATCCTCCTTTGATTCCTCTGAGTCTTGAAGTGGGGGTCTTACTGCCCGTTAGACTGCGATAAATTAAATTCTCCGCGAAAGGAGGTCATACAATGGACTTTGCACAATTCAAGCAGGAAGTGATTGAATACAGCAAAACAATTGGCATTGATAAAATCGGTTTTACGACAGCGGGCACATTTGATGAAATGAAAAATAGGCTGATTCGCCAGCAGGAGCTTCAATATCAGTCAGGCTTTGAAGAGCCTGATATTGAGAAGAGGGTGAATCCCGGCCTGCTAATGGACAAGCCCCGGTCTATTATTTCCATTGCGGTTGCTTATCCTTCCAAAATGAAGGTAAGGGTTGTCAGCAAAAGAGGTGAAAGAAGGGGGATTTTCTGCCGGGCTTCATGGGGGAAGGATTATCATCATATCCTGAGGGAACGTCTTCAGAAGCTTGAGGAATTCATTCAGTCAAGAATTCCTGAGGCGATATGCAAATCCATGGTGGATACAGGTGAGCTGGTAGATCGGGCCGTTGCCCAGCGTGCCGGAATCGGCTGGAGCGGAAAAAACTGTTCCATCATCACACCGGAATTCGGATCGTATGTTTATCTTGGAGAAATGATAACAAATCTGCCTTTTGAGCCTGATAAGCCAATGGAAGACAAATGCGGAAGCTGCAATAAATGTGTTGAGGTCTGCCCGACAGGAGCTTTAATTCAGGGAGGTCAGCTTGATGCACAGAAATGCATTGCCTTTTTGACACAGACAAAGGGTTTTCTCGCAGAGCCGTATAGAGAAAAACTGGGGAACAGGCTTTATGGCTGCGACACCTGTCAAACTGTATGTCCTGAAAATAAAGGCAAGGATTTTCATCTGCATGATGAAATGGAGCCGGATCCGGAAGTGGCAAAGCCGCTTTTAAGGCCGCTTCTTTTTATCAGCAACCGTGAATTCAAAGAAAAATATGGCCCGGTCTCAGGTTCCTGGAGAGGGAAAAAGCCGATCCAGCGAAATGCCATCATCGCCCTGGCTCACTACAAAGATGAGACAGCGGCAGAAGACCTAATTAAAGTTATGAAAGAGGATCCGAGGCCGGTAATACGGGGAACGGCCGCATGGGCGCTCGGGAAAATAGGCGGGGAAAAATCACTCCCTGCACTAAAACAGGCATTGCAGCAGGAGAAAGACGGAGAAGTCATTGCTGAAATAGAAAAAGGTTTGAGTTTTTTTGAACAATGAGGGGGAGAAATCCCCCCTTTTTTTATAGCTTTTTTTCTGTATGACCGCAGAAACTGGTCAGCCCGGCTGATTTACTGCAGGATTGCGCGAAAAATTAAGCAAAGTCCTTTGCTTCCTCTCATATGTATTGAATAGGAGAGGAGTGAGGTGCGTGAGGGACCAGCTTCATGAGCTGTTAAAGAAAAGAGTGCAGCAGTGCGTTTCCCATTCAAGAAGTTCAATTCATACATGCCCTAAGATTGAGAAAAAGAAAGAATCTCTTTCCGGCCGCTCCGGTGAGATTGTGAAAGCACAGGCAACCGGAAATGTGATCAGGGTCGGCAAGGAGAAGGAAGATGTGACTCCGGTCGAATATAGAGTTCACTTCAAATATCTAATTAAACAAAAAGGCATATTTTATTTGGAAGAAGAGATTGAAGAGCGGATAGCCGACTTCTATAAAGGAGTATTTGTTGAAGACCGGGAGAAAAATCCTTTTAAAGATAGTAAAAAAGAAGAAGTATCTTCAGACCGGGTATTTGAAGAAGAAGAAAGGTATGAGTATGAATATGACCGCATGAAGGCTGTACAGTATGCAGAAAAATGGTGGAACACTTATAATCCGGCCTATAAGAAATTTGATGTGGATTGCACCAATTATATTTCCCAGTGCCTTCATGCAGGCGGCGGCCCAATGAGGGGATACCCCAACCGCGGTAAAGGCTGGTGGATGAGAAGCGGGAATTGGAGCTACAGCTGGACAGTAGCGAATTCAATGCGGTGGTATTTGCCCAGTTCAAATTCAGGGTTGAGGGCCGAGGAAGTCTCCAGTGCGGATCAGCTCTTAATAGGAGATGTTATTTGCTACGATTTTCAGGGAGACGGGCGCTTTGACCATACAACAATCGTGACGGGCAAAGATGCATCAGGAATGCCCCTCGTCAATGCCCACACCTATAACAGCCGAATGCGCTATTGGGCTTACGAAGATTCAACAGCTTATACACCAAATATTAAATATAAATTTTTGACAATTACCGATGATCAGTAATTTGTATGGTGATTTCAACGTGATATAATAACACATGCAGATTTAATTTAGAGGTGAAAAAAGTGGGATTGCATGTAGTATTATACCAGCCGGAAATTCCGGCCAACACAGGCAATATAGCCCGTACCTGCGCGGCTACTGATACGACATTGCATCTGATCCGGCCGCTCGGCTTTTCAACAGATGATAAAATGCTGAAGCGGGCTGGCCTGGATTACTGGCAATTTGTAAAAATTGTTTATCATGATTCATTGGATGATTTCTTTAAAAGCACTGAACAAGGTGAATACTTCTATTTAATGAAGGATGGCACCAAGCCATATTCCACTTTTGACTATAGCAAAGTCGAGAAGGATTATTATTTTATTTTCGGCAAGGAAACGACCGGTCTTCCCAATGATGTTATTGAAAGAAACAAAGAGCGCTTGTTAAAGGTACCAATCAACAATAATATCCGTTCGCTTAACTTATCCAACACAGCTGCCATTCTTGTCTATGAAGCACTGCGCCAGCAGGAATACTTACATTTATCATAGGAAAACACAGGGCCTGAAAGATTATCAGGCCTTTTTCTTTGGAGAAAACTTTCTTCTCTGGGTAAAATGAAAAAGTACATATGGAAAGGATGAGATGTGATGAATGAAGTTACCAACTTGCTGATGGACCATCGTTCCGTCCGGAATTTTGAGGACAGGCCTCTGTCTAAAGAGCAGATTGAAACAATTGTACTATCTGCTCAAGCTGCTTCCACTTCAAGTTTTGTTCAGGCCTATTCAATAATCGGAGTGACAGATAAAGAAAAGAAAGCGAAACTTGCTGAAATGGCAGGCAATCAGAATTATGTAGCTGAAAATGGCCATTTTTTCGTGTTTTGTGCTGATCTGCATCGTCATGAAGTCATCGGACAAATGGAAAATAAAAATGTAATCCCATCAATCGAAAGCACAGAGAAGTTTATGGTGGCTGTCATTGATGCTGCTTTGGCTGCGCAGAATGCTGCCATTGCTGCAGAATCGCTGGGACTTGGACTCTGCTATATTGGCGGAATAAGAAATAATCTGGAGGGAGTGGCTGAGCTATTAAAAACACCAGATCGTGTGATTCCTTTGTTTGGACTGGCTGTTGGCTACCCTTCCAAAAAGAACGACAAAAAACCTCGGCTCCCTTTTCAGCACATTTATCATGAAAATGAGTATAATCAGGATGAAACAGCATACCGCCAAGAGCTGGAAGTGTATAATAAAATCATTTCCGAGTATTATGATGAGCGTACAGGCGGCAAGCGGAAGGACACTTGGACCAGTCAAATTGCCGACATGCTCGAAAAGCAGACACGCATGTATATGAAGGATTTTGTTCAGAAAAACAAGATGGATTTAAGCTAGGAGAATATTGAAATAAGAAAAAAGCTGCTGAATAGATCAGCAGCTTATTTTTTGCTTACGCCTGGCTTGTCATCATAGCCGGCAGTGAAAATAGCAGCAAGGAAAGCAACCATTACACCGATAATAATAATTGTACCCATGTATATGTAATCCTCCTTTAGCGGTATCTCAATAGGCAAGCATGTAAATATAAGCTTATTATAGCCCAAAAATGAATAACTGTGAATGAAAAGTATGGAGTTTTTTTTACAGTAAGATTCCTGCAGCAAAGTATTCCTAATAATTAATCCCCGTAAAAAGTACAAACCAAACTCTTAATAGTTTACGCATGTTCGATTGCCGGTGCGCATAGAGTATATTAATCGTCTCTGATAATGCGACAGGGGGAGGTCCTTATGGATATTCTAAAAAAAATTGAGATGTACAGACACGAGGAAGAAAAGCTTAAATGGGAAGGGACTTTTGGAGAGTATTTAGAAATTGTCAAAGAGAAGCCATGGGTTGCCCAGTCAGCACATTCGCGGGTATATAATATGATTAAGGATGCCGGTGTCGAAGAAGTGAAAGGGCAAAAACGATACCAATTTTTCAGCAATCAGCTCTTTGGATTAGAAGAAGCATTGGAAAGGCTGGTAGAAGAGTATTTTCACCCTGCTGCCAAACGCCTTGATGTCCGTAAAAGGATCCTTTTATTAATGGGTCCTGTCAGCGGCGGTAAATCAACTTTAGTGACAATGCTAAAGAGAGGTTTGGAGCAATATTCCCACGCTGAAAGGGGCGCGGTCTATGCTATTAAGGGCTGCCCAATGCATGAAGATCCGCTTCATTTAATTCCGCATCACCTCCGCAAGGATTTTTATGATGAGTATGGAATAAGAATTGAAGGAAACCTATCGCCATTGAATAGTATGCGTCTCGAACAGGAGTATGGCGGCCGCATAGAAGATGTTTTAATTGAACGAATCATTTTCTCCGAAGACCGCAGGGTGGGGATTGGAACTTTCAGCCCTTCAGATCCGAAATCCCAGGATATTGCTGATCTGACTGGAAGCATTGACTTTTCAACTATTGCTGAATATGGTTCAGAATCCGATCCTCGTGCCTACCGTTTCGACGGGGAACTGAATAAAGCAAACCGCGGTATGATGGAATTCCAGGAAATGCTGAAGTGTGACGAGAAGTTTTTATGGCATTTATTATCCCTGACTCAGGAAGGCAACTTTAAAGCCGGACGCTTTGCCCTGATTTCGGCAGATGAGCTAATTGTCGCTCACACGAATGAAACAGAGTATCGTTCATTCATTTCCAATAAAAAGAATGAAGCTTTGCATTCCAGGATAATCGTTATGCCAATCCCATATAATTTAAAGGTTTCAGAGGAAGAGAAGATTTACGATAAAATGATCCGTGAAAGCGATGTTTCCAATGTGCACATTGCACCGCATACTTTAAGAGTGGCAGCGATGTTTACGATTTTAACCCGCATGAAGGATCCGAAAAAAGGCGATATTGATTTAGTTAAGAAAATGCGTTTGTATGATGGAGAGAGTGTTGAAGGCTATAATAGAGCAGATGTGGAAGAATTGAAAAAAGAGCATGCAGATGAGGGCATGAGCGGCATTGACCCGCGTTATGTCATCAACAGGATCTCTTCGACAATCATCCGCAAAAATATCACAAGCATCAATGCGCTGGATGTATTGCGATCGCTAAAAGAAGGATTGGATCAGCATCCATCCATTACTCCAGAGCTTAAGGAAAGATATCTGAACTTTATTTCTCTGGCCCGCAAAGAGTATGATGATATCGCTAAGAAAGAAGTCCAAAAGGCATTTGTTTACTCCTATGAAGAATCTGCGAAAACGCTTATGGAAAACTATCTTGATAATGTTGAAGCATACTGCAATAAAGCGAAACTGCGCGACCCATTAACCGGTGAGGAAATCAGTCCGGATGAAAAGCTGATGCGCTCAATCGAAGAGCAGATCGGCATCTCCGAAAATGCGAAGAAAGCATTCAGGGAGGAAATCCTCATCCGCATCTCCGCTTATGCCAGGAAAGGCAAGCGCTTTGATTATAATTCGCATGACCGTCTGCGCGAAGCCATTCAGAAGAAACTCTTTGCCGACCTGAAGGATGTCGTGAAAATCACAACATCTTCAAAAACGCCGGATGAGCAGCAGCTGAAGAAGGTGAATGAGGTAGTAGCACGTCTGATCGACGAACATGGATATAACTCCACATCAGCAAACGAACTGCTCCGCTATGTGGGAAGCTTGCTGAATCGATAAATGGAGGGCCTGGCAGTATTGCTGCCAGGCTTATTTTTTAGTATGTAATTAATAGATTTAATACATATAAAAAAAGAGGCTTCGAAAAGCCTCTTCATCTATTTTTGTCGATTTTTAATGCGGGTTCTTTCTTTTTTTTCTGGCATTCCGGACAGATTGGCTTATTTTCAAGGTAAACGGTCCGCTCAAATATCGATAATTCACCGCACCAGCTGCAGCAAAGGATTTCACTCATAAAATCCCCCCCTTTTGTATAATCCTATTTACACTTGGCCATAATTATGCCTGCAGAATCAGTATAAAAGTTTAGATTAGCCCGTTTAGGGGTATATATACAGCAGAGGTGATATTCATGAAAAAGAAAGAATTAGATAAGGATTATACACCGAGAAACAGCTCAATGGCAGAAAATATTGAGGAAATGGAAAACCTGGGCAAGCAGATGGAAAATCTCCGGACCAATAAAGAATTAAAAGAGGATTACGATAAATATCCGGATCCTATTCAGAATAAAAACAAAGACAAGAACCTTCGCTAACCGCGGAGGTTTATTTTGTATAAAAAATGGGCTTGTCCAAAAGATGCTTCGAATGTCTTATTGTCAAAATTATTTGTAAATTATTTTGCCTTCCCGCATATGATAGAGTAATAAACATTTCTTTGTATTGGTGCATGAATATCAAAATCACTGCCGGGAAATGAATCTATGAAATGAAGGCAGACTGCTGAAATGGGGATGTTTCATCTTTTTTGACACTCGCGATATTGTATGTTGGAAAGCTGTAATGTGTGAAATTTAATTTAAAAGGAGGGGTTAACATGACGAATGTCAATAACCATCAGTTTGTGATTTCCCAAGAAGATTGGTCCCTCCATCGCAAAGGCTATGATGACCAGCAGCGTCATCAGGATAAAGTCCAGGAAGCAATCCGCAACAATTTGCCTGATTTAATAACGGAAGAAAACATTGTAATGTCGAATGGGCGGGAAGTGGTAAAGATTCCGATTCGCTCATTGGATGAATACAAAATCCGTTATAACTATGATAAAAACAAACATGTCGGCCAAGGCGATGGAGATAGCCAGATTGGAGATGTAGTGGCCCGTGACGGATCCGGCAGCAAGAAAGGACCCGGAAAGGGGCAAGGAGCAGGCGACCAGGCAGGCGAGGATTATTTTGAAGCAGAAGTATCACTGATGGAAATTGAAGAAGCTTTATTTAAACAATTGGAATTACCTAATTTAAAGAGAAAAGAACAGGATGAAAATGTGATAGAGGATATTGAATTTAATGACATCAGAAAGACAGGGTTAATGGGCAATATTGATAAGAAAAGGACCATGATGTCGGCATTTAAGCGCAACGCAATGAAGGGAAAGGCAGCGTTCCACCCGATTTATAAGGAAGATTTGAAGTTTAAGACCTGGAACGAAATTGTAAAGCCTGATTCAAAGGCTGTCGTGCTTGCGATGATGGATACGAGCGGATCGATGGGGATATGGGAAAAGTATATGGCCAGAAGCTTTTTCTTCTGGATGACGCGGTTCCTGAGAACCAAATATGAGACAGTTGAAATTGAATTTATTGCCCACCATACAGAAGCAAAAGTGGTTTCAGAAGAGGACTTTTTTTCAAAAGGAGAAAGCGGTGGAACGATTTGTTCATCTGCCTACCGAAAAGCACTTGAGCTGATAGATGCCAAGTACGATCCGCGTAAATTTAATATTTACCCTTTCCACTTCTCAGACGGTGATAACCTGACCTCTGATAATGCCCGCTGTGTCAAGCTTGTGGAAGACCTGATGAAGGTGTCCAATATGTTTGGATACGGTGAGGTCAACCAGTACAACCGCCACTCGACCCTGATGTCCGCCTATAAAAATATCAAAAATGATGATTTCCGATATTTTATTCTTAAGCAAAAAGCAGATGTATTCCATGCAATGAAAAGCTTTTTCAAACAGGAAGAGGATAAGAAGAAATATGCCTAAAGAGAGGGAAACCTCTCTTTTTGTTTCAGCAAAAAGCCCCCATTTTCAGGGGGCTGCTGCTATTTAAGCCTGTCTTTTGTAAGCACTTCTTCCCGATTTACTTCACTGGTTTTCATCTCTGCTAAAGTATGTGAATGCTGAACACGACTGGGATTCTCGTTGACACAGCATGTATCAGCGGATTTATCTGCCAGTGTTTTGATATCCGATTCATGGACAACCTCCCGGGCTGAAGCACTCTCCATATATCCTTCAGAGTTTTCGGCAGTGATTCTCTGATTGTCCTGCATGGAGTTTGGATATTTCCCATAATAGTCAGCGATTAAGACATATTTTCCGTCAAAAACCATGCCTGCGTATCGATCCAGGTCATGTTCATCAAACCGTGTACCATCTTTTTTATCGGGATCAATCCCTGAACTTGTGGCCGGATCTTCCCCCATGAAAAGAGCTTTAACAGAATCAAGAAAACGCTGATTGCCCAGCTCCTGGGAACCGACTATTCGCAAGTTCACTCCGTAATTGTCTGCAAAGCTTTCAAGATTTGCTCCATCCTTTGAGACGATCACAAGATTTTCCTTCTGATACCCATTTGACCCTGCACCTTCAATGGCTTCTTTAAGCTCTTGCTGTGTATCGTATCCGCCTATTAATATATTCTTCTTCATATTTTTCACTCCCAGTGTATTATGATATTTTTTTATTTTCCCTGATTTGCAGGCGGAGAAACGTTCTTTTCCTTTTGAAGGCAGGATGCAATAATATATAGTCCGGAATCATTATTTGGCACAAGCCGTATAAATTAATAAAATGCAAAGAATACAGTATGATAAAGAGATAATAACTTAATTGAATTGCTGCTGGAGGTGGGCAGATATGGAGATTGAGAAACTGGCTAAAAGGTTAAGGAACAGAACCCCCATCATTTTGGGGAGTGAGCGATTTTCGAAGTTCGCTATTTTGCTTCCGCTGGTTGAAATCAATAATGAGGTACATGTCCTATTTGAAGTACGTTCACTAAAAATGAGAAGGCAGCCTGGGGAGGTATGTTTCCCCGGCGGAAGGATAGATCCGGAAGATAGGGATGAAGAACATACGGCCATCCGTGAAACCTCTGAGGAACTCGGTGTGGGCGAAGACAGCATCACAAATGTTTCCCCGCTGGATTACATGATTTCCTTCGGTCAAATTATTTACCCTTATGCAGGCATTATCCAAAACCCGGACAAGATTGTGCCGAACCCTGATGAAGTAGAAGAGGTTTTTACTGTGCCTCTGTCATTTCTGAAAAAAGTAAAACCGGAAACGTATCACGTGAATTTTAAGGTAGAGCCAGAAGAAAATTTTCCTTTTGATTTGATTGCCGGAGGTGAAAATTACAATTGGCAGACAAGGAGAGCGGAAGAGGTATTTTACTATTTCCAGGATAAGGTCATCTGGGGGCTGACTGCCAGAATTCTTAAGCATTTTCTTGAGATCATAACGGAAGATTTCAATGAAAGTGAAAGCGTCTGAAGAAAATAATTTTTCAAAAAAGGTTGACGTAGACCTGATAAATGTTTATGATTCATATAAATTGAATACTTAGAAACTTCTTATCAAGAGAGGCGGAGGGACTGACCCTATGAAGCCTCGGCAACCAGCATTCATGCACGGTGCCAAATTCAGAGGAATACATTTTCCGAAGATAAGAAGGCGGAATGAACGGAATATTAATTCAAACCCCTTCTTGTCTGTAATGGACGGAAGGGGTTTTTTGTTTTGATTGGAATACGCACTTTAAATCTGGCTATTTTCATAAGTTTTTTTGCTAATTTTATCTTATTTACTGAGTTGATTGTAGCGGAAGGTGCGAGATCCTCGAAAATGCTATCGCATTTTCTTCGTGCGATGTTTATCTGAGGAAGCATATTCAACGTCCTGCGGGAGTAGCGGGACAGGTGAGACCCCGCAGACGCAGAGCGTCGAGGAGGCTCACCGCCTGCCCCGCGGAAAGCGAGTGCCTGGAGCGGAAATCAACGGACATCTTTGATAGGCGAAAAACAACATTTTATATGAAAAGAGCCTTAAATTTTAACAAGGGGGAATAAATAATGTCAGCGATAACGATCGGGCTATTGGGGTTTGGAACTGTTGGAAAAGGAGTGTATGAAACAATCAGAAAGCATCAGGAAAGGCTTCAGGCGATACTCGGGAAAGAAGTGAAGGTTTCCGCTATCCTGGTCAAAAATGTGAATAAACATTCTTTGCCTGATGATGAGGTGCTTTTAACAGATGACTTTCAGGATATTATTGAGCTTCCAAAGCTTGATGTCGTAATTGATGCCATTGTTGGCAGGGAGCCGGGCTATACGTATCTGCGCCAGGCCATATTGAGAGGATGCCACGTCATTACAGCGAATAAAGAGATGTTTGCATTTCATGGAAGTGAGCTTGCGAGGCTGGCAAAAGAAAAGAATGTATCACTGGGATTTGAAGCAACAGTCGGCGGCGGAATCCCCATCATTCAGACCATCAGGCAGCTGCTAAATGCCAACAGGATCGAACGGATTGAAGGAATTTTAAATGGCACATCCAATTTCATTTTGACAAGTATGCGCGAGGAGAACTTATCATTTGAAGAAGCATTGAAAATCGCTCAGGAAAAAGGCTATGCAGAAGCCGATCCTAAAAACGATATCGAAGGATATGACGCCTTTTACAAAGCAGTTGTTCTGAGCGAGCTTGTATTCGGGAAAGCGCCGGAACAGGAATACTCTGTAAGAGAAGGCATTACTGATATTACGATTGAACAAATCCGTTTGGCTGATTCGCTGGGGCTGAAATTTAAACATATAGCATCAATTCAGAAGGAAAAAGATTCTGTCCGCTGTACAGTAAAGCCGGTCCTGACAGGAGAATCTCATCCTTTATACAGAGTAGAAGGCGTGCAGAATGCCGTTTCAATCGATGCGGATATTGTCGGAAATATCAGTTTGCAGGGACCTGGAGCAGGCATGTTCCCGACAGCGAGTGCGATTATTGAAGATCTGATTCATGTGGGCAAAGCCGATTTACCTTCAGTATTTGAGGAAGCTGGATCGGAAGAAACTGTTCCTGAACAGCCGCTCTGGGTAATATTGGGTGATGCTGAAGGATATGAATTCCCTGAGGGAGTTGAAATCGCCAGCAAAGTGTCAGAACAGGCCCTGATCGTTAAGGGAGCTGCAGAAGCTGTGTCATTATTAGACAAATCCGGTTTGAAGGCTTATCAAGTGCTTGGAGATTATGCAGTCACGGCAGGGAAGTATAAGCAGGTACAGCCGGTCTAAAAAACAGAAGGGGCAAGCCTTTGAGCTGCCCCTCCTGAAGTATGTTTAGAGATGGTGGATACTAAGCCTGCTGTTTATTAAATAATGGATTATTTAATCCGGAATACAGGTCTTTAACATGAACTGTTACTATCTTAGCGCCAATCTGGACATGGACCATATTATCAAAAACAGCTGTTACCAGGCCGTTTAATGAAACATTCGCACCAATATTTAGATCTTTGCCGGGAGATTTAACATTTTTCTTGTTTGCCATCGTAACACCATCCCATTCCAATTTATTGAAACTTATACATAGAATATTGCCTTTTTATAGTAAAATAAACGCTTTAATAAAAAAAGTCCAGTAAAATAGCTTGTTTTTTTATCGACAAATTGCAATGAAATTAGACACTTATCTAAAAACAGCTGATGGTACATCGAACTGCCTCCATAGGAAGAGGATGAAAAGAATGGACAGTCCCCATGCGGCAGCTGGCCGCTTGTGGTGCACCCAAAGGATGGTAAACATAACAGCATTGAAAAGAATCGACCATTTTAAACTCCAGCCATTATCGTACTTTATCAAATTTAATTTGATGTCAACAACCTCATTTACAGTATAGAGAAGGACCCAGCCTAAAATATAAAGCAGTTTCTTAATAAGTTTGCCGCCAGGAAATCTGTATAAATAGATCAAAATGGTTACCGGATACTTTACAGCCATTATGGAAAAACTGACATGGGTATTTGTAAGATTCACCTTCTCATCGACCCCCTGTGGATCATATGTCCACATCGGATAAAAATCTGAGAGCAGATATAAATATAAAAAATCCCCTAATATGTAAAAAAGGATGGTGGGATAATACATTTTCCAATTTCTCCAGTCACCCCACTTCCATAGAGCGAAAATCCACAAAAAAGCATAAAGAGCATTCATTCCATTCACCTCTTCAGAGAACGCACAGTTATTCCTATCCTATCCAATTTTTAAAAAAATAAAAAAACTAACAGGTTAAGGCAGATAAATAACCGGAAAACCCAATCAGAAGGGGGCTTTCCGGTCGTTTTTTTACATAGCTGTTATTTTCTGTTCCGTGATACATAAGGACTATCCGCCATCCAGAATCTCCAGGGATAATCCCGTGCTTCACCGGAATTATCAATGCCTATTCGTTTTCCCTGTTTGATTTCCCCGGGAGGGATTCCTTTAGCAATCATTAGAGGAGGGCTGGTAAAATGGCGGCCATAATCATCTATTGTTATATCAAGGGCTTTAGTTAATTTACCGGGACCATTAGTGAGGTTTTTAAGATCTTCCATCTTACGTCTTTTCTTCATTAACTCAAGTCCTTCGACAGGTTCAATCCCTCTGATCAATACAGCTTCCGGCTTTTCTTTTGGGCCGCTTACCACATTAACAAGGCAATGGGTATGCATCACATAAGTGTAGACAAAACCGGGTTCATTGAACATGATCTCGGTCCTTTTTGTTCTCCTGTTTCCAAAGCTGTGTGCTGCTCTGTCTTCCGGGCCCATATAAGCTTCTGTCTCAACAATATAGCCTGATGCCATTCCTTCTTCAGTTTCTTTGATCAATAAGCAGCCCAGAAGTGCTTCAGCCAGCTGAAGCGTCGGCTGCCGGTAAAAACTTTCTGGAAGAGGAGCATATTGTGTTATTTCCTTCATAGTCAATCTCTCCAATAGTATTTTATGAGGTCAGTCTTATGTTTTTACCCTGTGCTATTTTTTCATAACCATACCTGCAGTATAATAGCAAAAGGAATACAAGACAGGATGTGTGGATTAATGAATAAAAATATCGGTTTTATCGGATGCGGAAAAATGGCTCAGGCAATAATCGGGGGTATATTAAAATCTGATCTGGTGAATGCAAGGCAGATTATTGCTTCAGCGAAAACGGAGAAGACGCTTGTTGACGTTAAAAGCAGGTGGGATATACAAACACGCTTTTCTAATAGTGAGGCAGCTGAGGTAGCAGATATACTGTTTCTGGCTATTAAGCCTGATGCGCATGCTGCGGTTATTGAAGAAATTAAAGATAGCATTACTTCCCATACAATTATCATAACGATTGCGGCAGGCATAAGTCTTTCTTTTCTGGAAAAGTCATTTGGCAGAAAGATTAAATCAGTCCGTTCCATGCCTAATACCCCATCATTGGTAGGTGAAGGCATGTGTGTTCTTTCAGCTAATGAATCGCTATCTCCTGAGGAGATGGAAGATGTAATCAAAATATTTTCATGTATTGGCAGAGCAGCGGTTATGGAAGAAAAGATGATGGACGCAATTCCGGCTATCAGCGGTTCTTCGCCCGCTTATGCCTATATCTTCATTGAAGCATTGGCAGATGGAGGTGTAAAAGCCGGATTGCCCCGTGATCAGTCTTATGAGCTTGCAGCACAGGCTATTTTGGGGGCAGCCAGGATGGTGCTGGAAACAGGCAAGCATCCTGCGGAATTGAAGGATGAGGTCTGTACTCCAGGAGGTGCAACAATAGAAGCTGTTGCCGAACTGGAGAGAAAAGGGTTCCGTTCAGCGGTGATGAGTGCGATGGAACAATGCTTTGAAAAGACAAAGGCACTTTCCCGGAAAAATAATTAGACAAGAATTATCTATCTGGACCCGGCACTTTTTATACTGCAGGGTTTTTCAATGGTTTTAGGCACAAATAAAAAGAAAAACAAGAACATTCCACAGCTAAATGGAATATATAATAAGAAAATTTAAATTTTAATTCCGACTTGACTCATAGGAATACATGTATTATAGTAAGTCATTATGATAACATCTTTTGGGGAGGATTCAGTCCGATGAGTACAGGACTTTTAGTTTTAAATATTATCGTAATGCTGCTTCTTTTAGGCGCATTATTCTTTATGCAGAAAAAGCATATTTCATTCTCAAAGCGTGTGTTTACAGCGCTTGGTTTAGGGATCCTGTTTGGCTTCGCACTTCAGCTGATATATGGACCGGGTGCTGAGGTTATTGCCAAATCAGCAGACTGGTTTAATTTAGTTGGCGGAGGTTATGTGAAGTTCCTGCAAATGATCGTCATGCCGCTTGTCTTCATTTCGATTTTAGGTGCTTTTACTAAACTGAAATTAACAAATAATATTGGAAAAATAAGTGTCCTTATCCTTGGACTGCTTGTAGGTACCACTGCAGTTGCTGCTGCTGTCGGAATTGCAACAGCTGTCGGTTTTGACCTGGAGGCTGTCCAAATCAGCGGAGGGGATGCTGAGACTGCCCGCGGCCAACAGCTTGAAGAAACCTATCAGGGCATTGAAGGAAGAACGTTCCCGCAGCAAATGCTTGATTTGCTTCCGGCCAACCCATTCCTTGATTTTACAGGGGCAAGACCAACATCTACGATTTCAGTCGTTATCTTTGCAGCCTTTTTAGGGATTGCTTATCTTGGTGTGAGAAGGAAATCACCAGAGCAGGCTGAACTCTTTGCGAAAATTGTGGATGCATTCTATGCAATCATCATGCGAGTTGTTACATTAATTTTACGCTTGACACCATATGGAGTTTTGGCAATTATGACGAAAACAGTCGCCATGAGTGATTTTGACTCCATTTTGAATTTAGGAAAATTTGTTATTGCTTCTTATGTGGCACTAGCCATTATGTTCCTGATTCACCTGCTGCTTTTAACATTAAGCGGATTAAATCCAATCACATACTTGAAAAAAGCATTCCCGGTATTGACCTTTGCTTTTACGTCAAGAACAAGTGCGGGTGCATTGCCTTTGAATATTAAAACGCAAAAGTCACTCGGTGTTCCTGAGGGAATTGCCAACTTTGCAGGATCATTCGGCCTTTCTATTGGCCAAAATGGATGTGCGGGAATCTATCCGGCCATGCTTGCTGTAATGATTGCTCCGACTGTGGGCATTAACCCGCTGTCACCGGGATTTATCTTTACTCTCATTCTCATTGTAGCGATCAGCTCCTTTGGTGTGGCAGGGGTCGGCGGCGGTGCGACATTCGCAGCGATCCTGGTACTATCTGCCCTTGATCTGCCTATTGCACTGGCTGGTTTGCTGATCTCCATTGAGCCGCTAATCGACATGGGACGCACAGCCCTTAACGTCAGCGGATCTATGACTTCCGGTATCCTAACGAGCCGAATCACAGGTGAAATGGATGGAAATCTTTATAACGATATAAATGAAAAAATTGAAGCAGAAGCATAAGAAAAATCGACAGGTGTCAGGCACCTGTCGATTTTTTTCATTTGACCGTCTTTTTTATAACCGTTAAGGACGTCATGGCGCCTACGAATAGTATGGTTATAAACGAGTACAGGAATTTTTCAATACCGACTATCTTTAATCCGCTTAAAATAACCAATCCATCAATTGCGAATATTAAAGCGCCGATATTAATAGGAAGGAGCTTTGTCATCAGCTGTGCCAGCAGGTCTGTGCCCCCTGTGCTGGTTTCATAACGGAGCATAAGGCCGATCCCAAACCCCACCAGGCATCCCCCTAAAATGGAGCTGGGCAATATGGAAAGCTCAAAATTCCCCCGTATTTCCGAGAGCAAATCAATGATGAAGGATGAAATCAGAAGGCCATGCAGGCTATAGAAGAAGTATTTTTTCTCGTAAAACCAGGCAAGTACATATAATGGAATGCTCAGGACAATCATGCTCAATCCAGTGGGAAATTCGTAGTAATAATGAAGGATCAGCCCTATGCCAATAATGCCCCCGTCAAGTAAATGGTGGGGGACAAGGAAGCCGTTAATGCCAATGCCTAATAATAAACTTCCTATTAAAGTTACAAGCAGCTTTTCAAACATAAGCCTATCACCCTAACTTGTCCATTCTTTACTTCTAGAATATGAAGGTTCAGGGATGAAATAGAAGCGGTTCCATGCAAAAAAAAGCTTGTCCGGATTGGACAAGCTTTTGATCTTATTCAGCTGGCGCTTCCGGTTAGTGAGGCAGGAACGCAAGCTGGTAAAAGAATAATACTGCAAATAAATATACAAGGGGATGAACGTCTCTCCATTTCCCTTTTACCACTTTCATAAGCGGATAAGCGATAAATCCAAGTGCAATACCTGTAGCAATACTGGATGTCAGCGGCATGCTTAAGATAATCAGGAATGCAGGGAATGCTTCATCAAGTTCATTCCATTTAATATGAGAAATACTGCCCATCATCAGACTTCCAACGATAATCAGGGCAGGTGCAGTAATGGCAGCAAGACCTGATACCGCACTGACAAGAGGTCCGAAGAAAGCTGAAAGCAGGAACAAACCTGCAACAGTCAAGGTTGTTAATCCTGTTCTTCCGCCGACTGACACACCTGTTGAAGATTCAATATAGGCTGAAGTCGGACTTGTACCGAACATGGCACCGATAGAAGTAGCGATGGAATCCGACAAAAGCGCCTCACGTGCTCTGGGCATCGTTTTGCCTTTCATTAATCCGGCCTGCTGGGCAACACCAATCATCGTTCCAGTTGTATCAAAAATCGTTACAAGCAGGAAGGAGAATACAACGGCGTATAAACTGTGCTGGATAACATCTCCTATTGCTTCGAATGGATTTAAAATGATGATCCCATCCGGAAGCGAAGGCAATGAAACAAATCCCTGGTCAAAAGAAAGCTGTCCTGTAAAGAAGGCAATCAGGGCAGTGATAATCATGCCGAAAAATAAAGCCCCGTTAATCCCGAGCGTCATGAGAATTAATGTCACAGCAAGGCCGACAAGCGCAAGAATCGATTGAGGAGAATGCAAGTCTCCGAGTGCCACAAGATTTGTTGGGTGGCTTGTAATCAGCCCGGTTAAGCGCAACCCGATAAAGGCGATAAACAACCCGATTCCGGCAGTAATTCCGTGCTTTAAATTATCCGGTATTGCAATAATCAGCTTTTCCCGGAAAGGGGTAAGTGACAATATAATAAAGATAATACCAGCAATAAATACTGCTGAGAATGCAGTCATGTAATCTATATTTCCGTGGGTGCCGACAACAGAGTAAGCAAAATAGGCGTTCAGGCCCATTCCCGGTGCGATGGCAATTGGATAATTGGCGAACAGTGCCATCCATAGAGTACCTGCGACAGTTGCAATAATGGTTGCAGAAAAGACTTGCTCAAAAGGTACACCTGCATCAGATAAGATGACAGGGTTTACGACCACAATATAAACCATTGTTAAGAAAGTTGTGATGCCTGCCAAGACCTCAGTCTTTACATTTGTTTGATTTTCTTTTAATTTGAACATAAAAAGTCCCCCATAAACTATAACTTCTTTCAGGTTATATGTGTTATTGATAAATACGAACGTTTAGAAAGCACAAATTATATAATATTCGTTTTTAATGAAAATTTCAAGACCTTAATGTTATTATTCTATATATTGGCTGTTTCATCCTAATATATAGAAAAAAGCTACTCTAATGCAATTTTGCTTCCCCCTGAAATAAAAAAGTGTTGATTCTCAATAGAGGATGCTTATAAACTAAGGTCAAACGACAACGAAATGGGGTTGGCCTATGTTTGCAAATCTTAAAACCATGAATCTTAGTCAGCAGGCCGAATATTTAACAAAGGCCATTGTGCAGATGGAGAGCTATAACCATTCAGATGGAGAAGGGCATAAAGCTGAATTTCTAAAGGAAGTAATCTGTTCGTTTCCATCTTTTCAGAATAATGATCATTTAGTATGGACCCAGGAAATCCCCGGAGATGAATTGGGCCGCAAGAATGTGTTTGCCTTCCTCAAGGGGAGGGAGATGAGCAAAAAGACCATTATATATCTGGCCCATTTGGACACGGTCGGCATAGAGGATTTTGGTCCCATCCAGGGCATGGCCCATAATCCAGATAAACTTCAGGAGTTTTTTGAACAATACGACTCTGATCCGGAAGTGCAGGAAGATGCCCGGTCCAATGAGTGGCTTTTTGGGAGAGGGGCGTTGGATATGCAGAGCGGAATTGCTGTCCATCTGGCCAATCTCCTGTATTTCTCGGAAAATCCCGGTGAGCTGGAAGGCAATTTGCTGGTTATGTTCAACGCTGATGAGGAGGGTGAGCATAAAGGAAGCAGAGCAGCGCTTTCCGAATTGCTGAGACTGAAAGAAAAGATGGGCCTGGAATATATGGCTGCCATAAATAATGATTTTATCTCGCCATTGTATGACGGAGATACCACTAAGTATATCTACACGGGTACAGCAGGCAAGATTTTGCCGTGTTTCTCCATTTTCGGAAGGGAGACCCACGCTGGTGAAAGTCTTGCAGGAATTGATCCTACATTAATTGCTGCAGAGCTGACTGCGCGCATCAGCCAGAATTTTCAGCTGACTGAGAAGCTGGAAGGAGAACTGGTGCTTCCGCCAAGCTGTTTATATATGAGGGATGATAAAAAACGATATGACGTTCAGACGGCAGTGGGCTGCAGGGTTTATTTCAATTATTTTTTCTATGAGAAACCTCTGAAGCAGCTTTCGAAAGAACTGAAAATGATTGCAGAAGGTGCGGCCATAGCTGTTGAGCACCGCCTGGAAGGTGCCTATAAGGATTTTCGGACCGTCAATAAGCTGCCGGAAAGACAGCTGGACTGGGGAACAGAAGTGACGGCTTTAGATGAGTTTCTTGTCTATCTTGAAGAAAAGGGCATCGATACTGTGAGTGTTATGGAAGAAGCACGGAAAAAGAGCTCGCTTCATGAAACTGATGCCAGAATGATTGCTTTTGATATTGTAGAAGCTCTTCACCAATCAGACCCTGAGAAAAAACCCAGAGTGATTCTTTTTTATGGAACACCCTTTCTTCCTGCCAACACAATTGATGTGACTGCAGAAAGAGGCATCTTTTTAAAAAGTTGTCTGGAGGAAGTGCTTGCTGAAGAGGCTAAGAAAACAGGCGAAACATTCAAAGTCCGCAAATATTTCCCTTATTTATCAGATGGAAGCTTTTTATCTTTTGACGGCTCGGATGAGGACATACAATCTCTTAAAAAGAATTTCCCCGCATTGAACAGCCTGTTTCCGATTCCATTAAAGGCGATGAGGGATTTGAATATATCTGTAATTAACCTTGGTGTTTATGGCAAAGCTGGCCACAAGTGGACTGAGCGGGTCTATAAACCGTATACATTTGACATTTTGCCTGAGGTTATCCGAAAGCTTACAAAAAGAATACTTGAAAAGCAGGTAAATTAAATCTCTCGCCTTTCGAGGCAGAAGTAACTTTATCTGAAAAAAAGCGTCTAATGTAAGGAGAGAATTTGGGGCGGTGACAGAATGATAAAGGCTGTAATTTTTGATTTTGATGGAACCATTGTAGACACAGAATCTTTGTGGTATAAGGTCTTTAAGCATATTCTGTTTGAAGATTACGGATTTGATCTTAGGCTGGAGGATTTTGCGAAGGGCATTGGCACCACAGATGATATTCTTTTTAATTACATTGATGATAAATTAGGTATTAAAGTTAATCGTAAATCTATACAGGAAAAAACAGAAAGAGCATTCCAGAGCCAAAGAGATATTTTAATTCTGAGAGAAGGGGTTCAGGAACTGATAGGAAAATGCATTGAAAAAGGCCTAATGCTTGGAGTTGCATCCAGCTCAGGAAGAGAGTGGGTTAAGCATTATTTAAAACACTTTGGAATCGAGTCTCTATTTCAAACGGTTAAAACAAAAGAAGATGTTGAAAAGGTAAAACCTGATCCTGCTCTTTACATAAAGGCACTTGAAGAAATGGGCGTTGAACCGGAAGAAAGTTTGGCCATCGAAGATTCTGTAAATGGGTCAATTGCTGCTGTTCAGGCAGGAATGCACTGTGTGGCCGTTCCTAATGATGTGACCCATTTTCTTTCCTTTCATGAGAAGGTTAATCGGTACAAGGCTTTTTCTGAAATACCCATTGATGAACTGATAATAGGGCAAAGCAGCAGATAAAAAAAGGAGCAGGCTAAGCCCGCTCCTTTTAAATTTAAAAAATCGCATTCAAGATGAGGTAAACAATACCCGCTAATGTTGCTGATATCGGCAATGTGATTACCCATGTAATAAGCATTCTCTGTGCGGTTCCCCATTTTACTCCTTTAAGCCTGTGGGCAGAACCTACACCCAGGATAGAAGAGGAAATAACATGTGTGGTACTGACTGGCAAATGAATATATGTAGCGCCGAAGATGATCATTGCACCTGTTAAGTCAGCAGCCACTCCATTAATCGGGCGGATCTTCATAATTTTTCCTCCGACTGTCTTAATGATTTTCCAGCCGCCGATGGAAGTCCCGAGACCCATTGCTAATGCACAGGAAAACTGTACCCAAAATGGTATATCAGTTGAAGTGACATAGTTGTTTGCTATAAGTGCCATTGTAATAATACCCATGGCTTTCTGTGCGTCATTTGTTCCATGTGTATAAGATTGCAGGGCTGCTGTGAAAATCTGAAACAGCCTGAAGTTCCGATTTGTTTTAGTCAGGTTATTATTTTTGAAAACAATCTTAAAGATGCTGTAAACAATAAAACCGGCTGCAAATGCAATTAACGGCGAAAAGATAAGTGCTTGAAGGATTTTTAAAAACCCCTGATAGTTTAAAGCTGAAAATCCTGCTGCGGCAATCGCAGCACCGGCAATTGATCCTATGATTGCATGGGAAGAGCTGCTTGGGATGCCATAATACCAAGTCAGCAGATTCCAGAATATCGCAGCAACTAAAGCAGCCAGAATGACAAGAGAACCATTCTGCAAAGTGAAAGGGTCCACTATATCCTTTGTTATGGTTTTGGCAACCCCAGTAAATGTCATGGCACCAACAAAGTTCATGACGGCAGCCAATAGGATGGCATGCCTTGGTTTAAGAGCCTTCGTGGAGACAGAGGTAGCTATTGCGTTTGCCGTATCATGAAATCCATTGATAAAATCAAATGCCAGAGCTCCAATGACAATTAAGATTGTAATAATAAATACTGCATCCATTGTGATCGCCCCTTAAGCATTTTTCATGATGATGGTTTCAAGCGTGTTGGCGACATTCTGGCAGCTGTCAGCAATATCTTCCAGAGTTTCATAAATTTCTTTATACTGAATGATGCGGATAGGATCTTTTTCGGTGGCAAAAAGATGCTTGATTGACTGACGGCGGACTCCATCACATTTGGATTCGTAATCTTTGATTTTGATTGCATGATCTCTTATTTGCAGTAATTTCTTAGTTGAAAGAAGTTCAACAGATTTTTCAATTTCAATTGCACAGTTCTTAATTGCATCCACGAACTTCAGCATAAATTCATCAGCCTGTGTCATGGAATACATTTCAAATAAATCAGCACATTCCTCAAATCCATCCAGCACATCATCCATGCTCATGGCGAGGTGAAGAATATCTTCTCTTTCAATCGGCGTAATAAAAGCGTTATTTAACTCCTTAATGACTTCATGTACATAGGAATCGCCTTTTGTTTCATAGTCCTTCATCGTTTTTGAAAAGGTTTTTAAATCACTGACATTGTTGATCTTATAGTCGGCAAAATAAATTGCACTATCCTTTAGATTCATGGAAATATTGCTTAACAGCGTGTTAAACTTGTCCTTTTTCTTAAAAACCATTTTTTTACCCCCAATATTTTAGGAAAACTTCAATCAAACGTAATTATTTTATACGAAATCGACAAAATATGATAGTTTTTTTTATTACAGTAATATTCCCTAGTTTAATAAGAATAAACGAAGTGACTATTTTCAGCTGAAAAAAAACACCGCCAAATTCGGCGGTGTCTTAATTATTGGGAAATGACAATCTACCCTTTTAGCCTTCCAATAAAATCATGCAAGTTTTCAAGTGAAATCAAATTTTCATTGCATTTCCGGCTGTCCTGGCAAATGTAATTCCCTTTTTTGGTATAGGTGCCTAACTGAGAACCCTTAATTTCAGTTAAGAACATGCCTGTTTCTTCCAGTTTGTTGCAGATGGCACAGATTCCTTTTTTGCCAAGCGGTTTAAATGTTCCATATATGCCAGTCAGCTTGCCATCCAGGAGGCTGATCATATATTTCCTGTTTGTACCTTTGTCGTCCCATCCCAAGTAACTTATTTCCCTGAAATCGATATTTTCAGGTGCTGGCATTTTTAGTTTTTTTGCCTTGGGAAACAGTTTTTTGATCGATTGTTCAGTTATAGACGGAAAGGGTATTACATATTCCTTAATATGCGCTAGGAAGGCATCAGCCTGATCTCTTTCTTTTATATCACTGACTGGGGAAAGAAGCTGGTTTTGTTCCTCACTCAGCTCTGCAAAAAGGCCCATTACCTTTTCTGCTGAAAGAGACTTCAGTGCATTCAGCACCCCTGTATCATTGACAGATGCATGGCCATTAATCAGCACTTGGGTCTGATATTTAATAAAATTATATTGATCATTCCTGATAAAAGGTTCCATTATACACACTCCTATACCTTCAGCACCTCTGTATATCAACTTCACTTTATAAGAATTACATAAAAATGTAAATGTATAAAACGATTTGGAAATGAACATGGCATATGAAAAAGCACTGAACAGAGTTCAGTGCGAAAAATTCATTTTTTATAAACTATTTTTTTGATTGTCTCAGCGGAAAGAAAATATTCCTCCGCCAATTGGGTGATGGTTTTACCGTTCTGAAAGGCGACTTTTATAGAATGGTTCCGATCATCCAGAGCTTTTCTTGCTCCAGAGCGGGAACCCCATTTTCGGTAGTCCTTTTCCGGTTTGGGGATATAAATAGCCTCACCCTGAACGTATTTTTGAATCTCTGCGATCAGATTCTCCGGTAAAACAGCATGTGCTTTTACATAACTCATTTCTGCCAGCTCCTTATTTATTTTGATAAATAAAAAATGAATAAGGTGCAAAGCCGATATCAGAAATGGTTTTAGCTGAATGGGCGATAATTTAGTCCATTACCGCCTCATGCAAAGTATCGCCACCAATATCAGGCTTTGCATGAGACGCTGCATTATCAGGCATTGCAGCTGCAATGGCCATTCCCATCACCTCCTAAAATGTATTTTTTCATATTATAAATTAAAATGATTGCTGATGTATATATCTGTTCAATTCGACAAATTTCGGGCGGTGCCTGTCACCACTTGATTCTTGCAGACTTTTCTGATAATATATTTTTCTGCCCACGCGTACGCTCATATGTATTTCTCCATTGCGGCTGAAAAATATTTGAAAGGAGAAACATATGTCATCTGATTTTGAACACCCCGATTTTCAAAAGGAAGTCCAGCGGCTTGAATTCACGAAACGTTATATTGATGTCGTGATTAAAACATCCGAATCAAGTAAAGACAAGTTTCAGGAAAATATGAAAGAAGCTTTCGAGGACATTGACTGGCTTGAATCCAGTTTAAGTTACTCTTCGCTCCTGACAAATGCCCGTTTTTTTGAAATGTCCAAAGATGAATTAATGCAGCTCAAAAAAGCCCGGAAAAAGCCTTACTTTGCCAGAATTGATTTCTTACGGCAGGATTTAAAAGAAGAAGAGATACTGTACATAGGCAAAACTTCATTGTATTCAAGGGAAAATCAGGAGCAGATTATAGTTGACTGGCGTTCTCCGATAGCCAATTTATACTATGAAGGCAGGCTGGGAGAAGTTCAATACCATTCCTATGAAGAAAGCTTTACGGGACATTTATCGTTGAAAAGGCAATATATGATTGAAGATGGGATTCTGGATGAAATACGGGATATTGACCTCACGACCACAGACGAATTGCTTCAGGAATCACTTTCAAAAAGCTCAAGCAACCGCCTTACTGAAATTATTTCAACCATACAGGAAGAACAGAACAAAATAATACGTGCTGATTTGAATAAGCCCATCATTGTTCAAGGGGCGGCAGGCAGCGGCAAGACAACCATTGCTTTGCATAGAATAAGTTATTTCATTTACCAGTACAAAGAAAATTTTGCCCCTGAACAGCTGATGATACTGGCGCCGAGCAGGCTTTTCATTGATTATATTTCTGAGGCGCTCCCTGAACTTGGGGTAGAGAGAGTCCGTCAGACAACTTACCCGGAATATGTCCTGGCATGTCTTGGCGAAAACCTGAAATTGGCGGAAGACAATAAATTAGTGAATCTGCTTGAAGACCAGGGCAGTGAGGAAGTAAAACTTGCAGCCTGGGCATCATCCATTAAAGGTTCACCGGTATTTCAAACCATCCTCACTAATTACCTCAGAGAAATATATAATAGCTTCTGCCCCAGTGATGATTTTATGGTAGATAAGTTCAGGCTTTTTGGCCGCAAGAAATTCTTCCAGCTTTTTTTAGAGGACTACAATTATCTCCCTCTTTACCGCAGGCTGGAAAAATTGAAGGCTGTGCTTCAAAACGATCTTGCAAAGAAAAAGAAAAATATCATTAAGAAAATCGAAACGTATTATGACGAAAGAATTGAAAGGGCCCTCTATAGAGGCAGGGACCCTGAGAAAAGAAGACAATATGTTTCAGATGCTCTTGATAAAAAAGCATCCAGACTGGAAGAACTAAAAAGAAGCTTCAGGACAGCTGTGCCTAAATACATGAAGCAATTCCCGAAAAAAAGCCTGGTCCGGTATTACAAAGACCTATTCGAAGATTCTGTACGTCTTTCAAGATTATCAGGCGGAAAATTGCCTGTTGACGATGCACATAAACTTTGTGAATATTGCCGGGAGCTGTTCAGAAAAAAAGTTTATGAGAGGGAAGACTTAGCTTTAATGCTTTATCTGCAGGAAAGCTTATTTGGCATTCCCAAAGAGCTGAAGGCGAAAAATATTGTCATTGATGAAGCCCAGGACTACAGCTTTATGGAGCTTCTCTCACTAAAAAAGTCACTTGATACAGATATGTTTACACTAGTGGGGGACCTTGCCCAGGGAATTCACTCCTACAGGGGGCTCATAAGCTGGCAGGAGGTCCTGGATTTTATTTTTCCCCGTGCAACATATACAGAGCTTCAGAAAAGCTATCGTACTACAGTGGAAATTATGGAAAAAGCAAATGAATTACTTAAACTTCTTCCTTACTCATTCCCCGAGGTGGAGCCGGTCGTCCGCCATGGCAGAAATCCTGAGTTTATCAGGAGGGAAGATGGAAGCGAACTGGTAAAACAGCTTGAGAAACAGGTCATTTCATTGAAAGAAGAAGAGTATAAAACATTTGCGGTGATCGGGAAAACGATGAAAGACTGTCAGCTCATTCACAGCCTTTTTGAAAAGCATGCCAGGCTCCCTTTTAAACTGCTGCAGGAACAGGAAAGCATACCGAAGGATGAAATCGTTATCGTGCCATCTTACTTGGCCAAGGGACTTGAATTTGATGCTGTTATGATTCTGTCCATGGAAGAGGAGTTTTCCAGAAATTCTGAACTGGACATTAAATTGCTTTATGTCGCCATGACACGGCCTCTTCACCGATTATATTTTTATGGATTGAAACAAGGCAATTTCATAGTAGTTTAAAACTTCAGCAGCTGATTTGTCAGCTGCTTATTCTTTTTTGAAAAATGATCCTGTCCTTTGTTTAGGACAAAATTTCACCGGGAAAATCATTTTTACATGAGAAAAACTGGTAAATAATGCGGAAATATAAAATCCCGGCATCTGCCGTTTATATAGATGGGCGATTGCATCTCTAAGGCAATCGCTTTTGTTTTGGAGTGTAAACAGTAGGTCCCCTTCTCCTGGAAATGATAAAATGAATTAAAACAAGGAAGGAGATGATTCCATCATATGAAGGATATCAGCGGCACTTTAACCTTAAATAATGGAGTTGAAATGCCTCAATTCGGGCTCGGAGTATATAAAGTCGAAAAGGGATTGCAGATTGAAAACACAGTAAAAGATGCCATTAACATAGGATACAGGCTGATTGATACTGCGGCTTTTTATGAAAATGAGGAGGGTGTTGGCAAGGCAATAAAAGAAAGCGGAGTGCCCAGAGAAGAGCTGTTCATTACGACAAAAGTATGGAATACGGATCAGGGATATGATCAGACCCTTAATACTTTTGATAATAGTTTGAAAAAGATGGGATTGGATTACATAGATTTATACCTTATCCATTGGCCGGTTAAGGAGAAATACCTCGAAACCTGGAAGGCGCTTGAAAAGCTTTATAAGGATGGCAAGGCAAGAGCCATAGGGGTGAGCAATTTTCAAATTCATCATTTAAAGGATATTCTGGAGAATTCTTCTGAAAAGCCTGCAGTCAATCAGGTTGAGCTGCATCCTCTTCTTTCTCAGAAAGAATTGAGGGCATTTTGCAGTGAACATAATATAAAAGTACAGGCCTGGTCTCCAATTGCCAGGGGAAGAGTGCTCGAGGACAGTGACATAAAAGAAATTGCTGAAAGGCACAACAAATCAGCAGCCCAGATTATTCTAAGATGGCATCTCCAAAACGGCATAATGGTCATTCCTAAATCTGTGAAAAAAGATAGACTAAGGGAAAATGCAGATATATTTGATTTTGAATTAACTGAAGATGAAATGAGACAAATGAATGCATTAAATAATAACCATCGCTTTGGAGCAGATCCGGACAACTTTGATTTCTAAAATCATATAGCAAAAAACATCCTAACGGGTGTTTTTTTATTTTATAAAATTTTTCCAGTAGAATAGTTTTTAAATTTTTGGTTTTAGATAATGAATCCTGGGTAATTTAATTGTACAAGCAGATAAGATCACCAAAAGCTGCGCAGCTGAATGAAATTCTTTATCTGATCAAAAGCTAAAATAAATTAAAACGAGGAGTGATTTTCAATGTTGAGCTTTTTATGGGCATTAATTATAGGTGGTATTATTGGTTGGTTAGCAGGTATGATTTTGGGAAGAGATATTCCAGGCGGAATTATCGGTAACATCATCGCTGGTTTCATTGGTGCATGGTTAGGGTCATTAATTCTTGGTGATTGGGGACCAGTCGTAGCTGACTTTGCTATTATTCCTGCTTTAATTGGTGCTATCGTGCTTGTATTCATCGTAGGCTTCATCATGAAGGCTATGCGTAAATCTCATGACTAATTGAATTAATCCAAAGAAGTCCCATTTGGGGCTTCTTTTTTTGCATCAATTCCTCTGCTTTTTAGCAGAAAACTAAAGCTGCCTTAAGATAGGGCAGCTCTAAGTTAAAAACGATATGGGTCAATTCCCTTGAAAATCCCAGGGACATCCAGGAAAGGCGCATGACAGACTATAGCCTCCTCTAAGAATGGGTGCGGAATCTCAAGCTTTACTGCGTGCAGTGCCTGCCGTGCAAAAACAGGTTTCCCGCCATATAATGTATCCCCCGCAAGAGAATGTCCAATATGGCTTAGATGAACACGGATCTGGTGTGTTCTGCCTGTATCCAAACGGCACTTAATAAGTGAAAGATTTTGTTTAGGATAGTACTCAATTAATTCATAGTTTGTTGAAGCAGGCTGACCGCCGGGGGATACCCTTCTCCTGGTTGGATGATGCCTGTCCCGCCCAATTGGTTCCCTTATGGTCCCTCTATTCTTTGACATTTTGCCATGGACTAAAGCTAAATATGTGCGCTTAATTCTTCTTTCTTCCAGCTCTTTATCCAGAATTGCACCAGCTAATGCATGTTTCGCAAATAAAATGGCTCCGGTTGTGTCACGATCCAGGCGATGTATATGTTTTATGCCTCTATACTCCCCCTGCATTTGTATATGAAAAGCTGCAGCGTTTGCGAGGGTATTCGTTTGATCCGGTAAGTTAGGATGCGTGTCCATACCGGCCGGTTTATTCAAAACAAGCATATGGTCATCTTCAAAAAGAACATCAATCTCATAATATGATGGGATAACGCCTGGATCTTCATCCTCGAAAAATTGAAATTTTAATTTATCTCCTGCATGCACAGGTTTTGTCCAATTGGCAGGTTCATCATTGGATAATACCTGTTTTTTCATTCTCATATTGTGTGTTTGTTTCTTTGGTGCTCCCCATAATGTCCTGACAATATATTCGATTGAATATCCCTCCCAGTGGGCAGGTACTTCTATTTCACACCATTCACCAAACCTTTGTAGTTTTACCATAAATTACTCCTTATCCTGATTGAATAATCTGACCTTTATTACATATAAATTAATGACAATAATATTTTAGCCTTTAAAGCCAGCTGATAAAAGGAATAGTGGTCCTCGAAAAATTATTGTAATATTTAAAATCACCTTTTTTTTTGCTGAAAAGGGGGTTATTATAGATCTTTAGAACTAATTATTTAGCATTATACCTGTGCCATCTATTTCCGGAGGAGGAATAAATACCAACAAATCCCTACTCCATGGGTATAATTACCACCCTAAAGGGCTTTTAGAATATGATATTCTTATGTATATATTACGAACTGATTACAAGGATTACAAAGGTGGGTTATCAGTGAAGGTTGTATTTGCATCAACTCCTGATCAGGAACTAAAAATTCAAGAATTAATAGGAAAATTCTATTCAAATGTGTTTCCTCTTTATTTCACAGACGATGATATAAGAGAATTTGAACAGCAGAAGATTTTACATACTTCTACCAGACACTTTGAATACTTTGGAACATTAAAGGAGGCTTATCAGGTTATAGCAGGGCTGCAGACGCTCATGGCTATCCTGGAATCCCGCCCAATCAGCGGCAAATATGAAACGATATTCTTCAAAAATGTTCAAATACTTCAAGAATTCGGCTTATCATTTCCGTTTGATTACAGTCATTTTTGCGGAGAGAGAATGCCCCGGAATGATTTATTCAGTGTTTATGCTAAAGCCGCAAATGAATTGCTTGTATGAAAAAACGCCTGCTGCAGCAGGCGTTTTTGGGTTATTTGGAATTCTCATTAAACCACTGTTCAAAAACTTCTTTTTCCTGTGAACCGGTAATTCTGTTAACCTCTTTGCCGTCCTTGAATTGAACGATTGTTGGAGTTTCCTTTATTCCGTAATTGTCCCAGCCGTCTTCAAATTCAAGCAGGTTGAATTGCACCAGATCAATTCCCATATCTTCTGTAAGCGGGGCCACCACTGGAGTAGTCTTTTGGCAATGAGGGCATGTCGGGCTATAAAAATAAACCGTTACATCTTCTTTTTCATCTAACTTTTTGTCCAATTCTTCGGGAAGGATCAGGTTTTGATAATTCGGGTCTCCAAGCTGTTTGACTGTTTCAGGATGAAGTGAATCCTTTTCATATGGATTTTTCTCAGACACTTTTTCTTCGTTTTGCATTTTAGTTAACATTCCAACTGCTGCAAATAATGCAACGATAATGGCAAGAAATATAATGACCTTTTTCATTATTCTGCTGCCTCCTTCGTTTTCTTCCAGACAAGATAACTGCAAATAAAAATAATAATAAAAGCTGTTAATGCTAAAAATGGAATTGTAACAAATCCCAGCCAATTAATATACTGCCCCGTACAGGGAACTCTCCCGCATGCTGCTGCATGATCAGCCATAAATGAAATCTTTTGAATTGAGTAGTGGTAGATGGAAATACCGGCTCCAACAGCAGATAACACCATTGTATATAAGCTGATGCGATAATCCTTTTTAACCACACCCAAGCCTAGTATGACAGCAAAGGGATACATGACAATCCTCTGATACCAGCAAAGCTCGCACGGTTCATATTGCCTGATTTCCGAAAAATAAAGGCTGCCGAACATAGCAAGAATCGAAGCTGCCCAGGCAATAAACAGCAAATTCTCCCGCCGGTCTGTTTGTGTTTTCTCCATAATAATCTCCTTATTAATATGTACTCTAAAATTATAAAGCTATTGGACATCCCTTGTAAATCAACATGTGCAGACAATCAGCAGAAATAGGGCTTTTGTGGCAAAGATATTAACGGGTTATAAATAAAAAGAAGACATTTAACACCTTTATAGAAATATATACAAAGGAAAAGAAGCAAGATAATTAAGAGGGAATTTACTTAAGAAGTTACGAATGCTGCAAAAAAGGGAATAGAAATCTGTACATCTCTGGAGAGGCTGATCTTTGTAACAGCCCCCAGGAGATTTATTACGAGAGAAAGCAAGTATAAAATCTTAACTTTGAAAACTGTCTAGCGCAAGCAGCCTGCCCCCTCGAGGTGTCGGGGGTGGGCAAGGCGCTTCCGCTTTTCTGACAAAAGGAGTGCACCACCATTGACAAAGCTTGATTTAACGAAGTTTGAGAAGAAAATGATTATCAGAAATACCCGGCATTCAGATATAGATCATATCATTGCCCTTCAGGAGTTATGTTTTCCCGGCATGGTTCCCTGGAAGAAGGATCAGCTTGAAAGCCATCTGGAAATTTTCCCTGAAGGCCAGTTTGTTGCAGAATATGACGGGGAAATCATTGGATCCTGTTCAAGCCTTATTATAAATTTTGATGAGTATGATGACCGTCATTCCTGGGATGATGTGACAGACAAAGGATACATAACGAACCATAATCCGGAAGGCTATAACCTTTATGGAATAGAAGTAATGGTTCATCCTGATTACCGCAGAATGAAAATCGGCCATCGCCTGTATGAAGAAAGGAAGGAGCTTGTCAGGTCTTTAAATTTAAAAAGCATCATCATAGGCGGACGAATTCCAAACTATCATAAATACTCCAATGAAATGAACCCGCGAGAATATGTTAACGAGGTGTCGCTTCATAAAATCTATGACCCGGTTTTATCCTTTCAGCTCCTGAATGGATTTACCCTGATGAGGATTAATCCCAACTATTTGCCTGACGATGTGCAGTCAAATAAATATGCCACCCTGATGGAATGGAATAATGTCGACTACAGACCAATGAGCAAACGCTTTTATAAAACGAGCTACCCGGTACGTATATGCGTGGTTCAATATTTAATGCGGCAGATAAAATCCTTCGATGAGTTTGCTCATCAGGTGGAATATTTTACAGATGTAGCTTCTGACTCAGGGTCCGACTTTGCGGTTTTCCCCGAGTTATTTACTACCCAGCTGATGTCCTTTTTGGAAGAACGTTCACCAAGCCTAGCGGTCAGAAAGCTGACAGAATACACTGAGCAATACATCGAGTTATTTACGGATTTGGCAGTCAGGTATAATATCAATATTATTGGCGGCTCTCATTTTGTTAAAGAAGATGATGACGAGATATATAATATTGCTTACCTTTTCCGCCGGGATGGAACGATTGAAAAGCAGTATAAGCTCCATATTACGCCAAATGAGCGCAAATGGTGGGGAATCAGCCGCGGAGATGAAGTAAAGGTATTTGATACGGACTGCGGAAAAATAGCCATTCAAATCTGCTATGACATCGAATTTCCTGAGCTGGCGAGAATTGCGACTGATAAAGGGGCAAAAATAATATTTACCCCTTTCTGTACCGAAGATCGTCAGGGATATTTAAGGGTACGCTATTGTGCTCAGGCGCGCGCTGTTGAAAATCAAATATACACGGTTATTTCAGGTACGGTCGGCAATCTTCCGCAAACAGAGAATATGGATATTCAGTATGCACAATCTGCGATTTTTGCCCCATCCGATTTTGAGTTTGCAAGGGATGGCATAGTGGGGGAAACAAATCCGAATATCGAAATGGTCATGATAGGTGATGTTGATCTGGAAATCCTCCGCCGCCAGAGGCAGGATGGCACAGTACGCCAGCTAAAAGACCGCCGGCATGATATTTACAGCATTAAATATAAGAAGTAATATATAGTTGCAGCTTGAGCGCCTTTCACCTGGCGCTCAAATGCTTTTTCATGGAAGAATACATAATCTCAGGGTGGAATTTTGTCAAAATAACTCGGATATTATTAAAAGGAATATCCATCTGAAACTCGAAAAGGATATGCAGAAGCTTTTTTTAGGAGGTTATACAATGGAATGGAAAACAGCAGCAGAACGATGGATAAACCATGAGGATCTGGACAATGAATTATTAGAACAGCTAAAAGGTCTGCAGGGAAATGAAAAGCTCCTTGAAGAAGCATTTTATAAGGGACTGGAATTCGGAACAGGAGGCATGCGCGGGGAAATTGGCCCGGGAACAAACCGCATGAATATCTATACTGTCCGGAAGGCATCTGCAGGATTAGCGGCATACATAGAGGAAAAAGGATTGGAAGCAAAAAATAGGGGAGTGGCTATTGCTTATGATTCACGCCGGATGTCTCCGGAATTTGCAATGGAAGCGGCTAAAACACTTGCCAGCAGGGGCATACAGACGTATGTATTTGACGAGCTTCGTCCAACTCCCGAACTTTCATTCGCAGTCCGGTACCTGCATGCGTATGCAGGTATAGTCATTACAGCCAGCCATAATCCTCCGGAATACAATGGTTATAAGGTGTATGGATCGGATGGGGCTCAGCTGACTCCCTCGGAAGCTGACATTGTTATAAGCAAAGTAAATGAATTAGAAAACGAGTTGCTGATAGAAGTACTGGATGAAGATGTATTAAAGGAAAAAGGGCTCATCACCATGATCGGCAAAACAGTTGATCAGGTCTATCAGAAGCAGCTCCTTACCATTTCCGAAAATCCCGGTGCTGCGAACGAAGCGGATGTGCGTGTAGTATTTACGCCTCTTCACGGTACGGCCAACAAGCCTGTCAGAGAGGCTTTGTCAGCGCTGGGTTATGTAAATGTGCATGTGGTAAAGGAACAGGAGCTCCCGGATCCTGAGTTCTCAACAGTAAAGAGCCCTAATCCAGAGGAAAAAGATGCTTTTGAGCTGGCAATGAGAGATGGAAGAGAAACCAATGCAGATTTATTAATTGCTACAGACCCGGACGCCGATCGGCTTGGAATCGCTGCGAAGAACAAAGAAGGTGAGTATGTTCTTTTGACAGGGAATCAGACAGGGGCGTTGCTGCTTCACTACATACTTTCTCAGAAAAAAGAAAAGAATACATTGCCTGACAATGGCATCATGCTAAAAACGATCGTTACATCTGAATTTGGCCGCAGGGTTGCCTCTTCTTTTGGAGTAGAAACCATTGATGTTTTAACTGGCTTCAAATTCATTGCAGAAAAAATCAAGGAATATGAAGAGTCGGGTGAATACAGCTTCCTGTTCGGATATGAGGAAAGCTATGGATATCTTATCGGCGACTTTGCAAGGGACAAGGACGCTATCCAGGCAGCCCTGCTTGCGACAGAAATGGCTGCTTATTATAAAAAGAAAGGCATGTCCCTATATGAAGCATTGCTCAGCTTATTTGATGAGTTTGGCTATTTCCTTGAAGGATTAAATTCAATGACACTCAAAGGAATTGAAGGAGCTGAAAAAATCCAGCAGACACTGGCATCTTTCCGTGCTGATCCGATAAAGGAACTTGAAGGCATGAAAGTTCAGGCTGTAGAAGATTACTTAACAGGAATCAGAACGGAAGCAGATGGAACAGAGGAGAATATCGGCCTGCCAAAGTCCAATGTTATTAAGTATTTCTTCGAAGAAGGTAACTGGATCTGCCTAAGGCCATCAGGTACAGAACCGAAAATTAAATTTTACTTTGGAATCAATGACTCTTCATTAGCCGGCAGCAAGGAGAAACTGGAATCCGTTCAAAAAGCATTTATGGGCATCGTCGAAGAAAGAATGGGTATTTCACTATCAAAATAAATTTCACACCCATAAGTGTCAACAGAAAGGAAGATTCGATGTTAAAGGGACAAACGGCAATTGTAACAGGTGCATCCAGAGGGATCGGCAAGGAAATCGCTGTTAAGCTGGCTCAGCAGGGCATGAAGCTAACCCTGATTGGAAGTTCAGAGGAAATACATCAATCTGCAGAAGACCTCAATAAAATGGGATTTTCAGATGTAATGCCCATTCAGGCGGATATCTCAAATGAAGCACAAGTAAAGGCAGCAGTTGAAAAAACTCTTCAGACATACGGGCAGCTTGACCTTCTTGTGAACAATGCAGGTATGGGCTTTTTTAAACAGGTTGATGAAACGACACTGGAAGAGTGGAAAAAAGTCTTTGAAGTCAATGTGCAGGGAGTTTTTCTCGGAAGCAGGGCAGTACTGCCGCATATGAAAGAGCGGAAATCAGGTACAATCATTACCATTTCTTCAGATGTAGCCAGGTATACTATCCCGAATGGATCAGCCTATACGGCAACAAAATATGCAGTTCAAGGCTTCTCGGGATCTTTAGCTCAGGAAGTCAGAGAATACGGTATCCGCGTCGGAACGATAAATCCTGGAATGGTTGATACGTTCTTTGCAGAATCCAAGCAGGGACTCGAAGAGAAAAAAGATTGGCTGAAAGTCGAAGATATCGCAAATGCTGTTGTTTACATGGCATCAGCACCGAAACACATGATAATAGACGAAATCGTTCTTCATCCATTTGTTCAAAATTATCCAATAGCATAGAAAATCTGCACCGAAGAGAATTGCTCTTCGGTGTTTTTAATGATGGGCTTCTTGGGTCTACATCTTTAGTCGCAGGCTGCTTCCTCCCAAATGCCAAGGAAGTAAGGGAAAATAAGTTATATAATAATAAGTACATATATGACAAGGACCAAGGGGGATTTGGGTGTTGGGGAAAAAAAGACAATCAGAAATCGGAATATTAAAAGAAATAGCAGAGCTATTGAATGAGGGAACAGAAATAGATTCGCTTCTTAAAGAGGTGCTGCAAAAATTGCTTCACATCACGGGTCTGGAAACGGGCTGGGTATTTTTGATCGACAGCCAGGGGGACTTCCGCCTGGCAGCAGAAGAGAAACTGCCCCCTGCCCTTTCCGCGGATAACTGCAGGCCGATGTGCAAGGGAGATTGCTGGTGTATTGACCGCTATAATGACGGCAGATTAAACAAAGCTTCAAATATAATTGAATGCAAAAGAATAGAAGATGCGATTGCAGAGCAAAGAAAGGAAACCAACGGGCTAACCCATCATGCCTCCGTACCGCTGAGAGCGGGAGAGGAAAAGTTTGGTGTTCTTAATATTGGCTCACCTGCTAAAACCCATTTTTCACCGGAAGAATTGGCTTTGCTGGAATCTGTTGCTTTCCAAATCGGAACGGCTATAAAACGGATCAAGCTGACACAGCTCGAACATGAGACGGCACTTGCTGCGGAAAGAAACCGGCTGGCAAGGGACCTGCATGATTCTGTCAACCAGCTTTTGTTCTCTTTAAGCTTGACGGCGAGAGGAGGAGCGGAAATGACTGATAACACGGAAATGAAAGAAACCTTTTCCTACATGCAGGATCTCGCACAGGAAGCCTTAAGCGAGATGAGAGCGCTTATCTGGCAGCTCAAACCGCGCGGACTGGAAAATGGAATTATATGTGCTATGCAGACTTACAGTCAAATGCTTGGCCTAAAGCTAAACTCAAAAGTTAAGGGTGTAATCTGCCTTCCGGGAAAAATTGAAGAAACACTTTGGAGAATTGGCCAGGAAGCTCTGGCTAATTGCAAGAAACACTCCGGTGAATCAACAGCTGATGTAGTACTGACTGTGGATGAAAGAACAGTTACCATGGTGATTTCCGATTGCGGCAGAGGGTTTCACTACCGTGAAAACGATATCCCTTCTCTCGGCCTCAAAAGCATGAAGAAAAGGACGGAAGCACTGAATGGTTTATTCAAATTAATAACAGAGCCAAATAAAGGAACGAATATTGAAGTTGTCATTCCTTTGGAAAAGGGAGGGAAATAAATGGCCATCAAGGTTTTAATAGCGGATGATCATCATGTTGTTAGAAGGGGACTTGTATTTTTTCTTAAAACTCAGCCGGAAATCGAAATTATCGGGGAGGCAAAAAACGGCCTTGAAGCTGTTGAGATGATGCAAACACACCAGCCTGATGTTGTATTAATGGACCTGGATATGCCTGTAATGAATGGGATTGAAGCCACAAGGCAGATTAAACTGAATTATCCTGATGTAAAAATCATGATACTCACAAGTTTTTCAGACCAGGATCATGTAATACCCGCCATTGAGGCAGGAGCATCAGGATATCAGCTGAAGGATATTGAGCCGGATATTCTTGTTCAGGCAATAACCCAGCTGATGAAAGGGGAGCATCAGCTTCATCCAAAAGCCACCTCCCATTTGCTTACACATTTAACGAATAAAAACAATACGGAAAGACAGCCGCTTGAAGAGCTGACAAAGAGAGAGCTCGAGGTACTGAGAGAGATCGCAAAAGGAAAAAGCAATAAAGAAATAGCTTCATCTCTTTTTATCACAGAAAAGACAGTCAAAACCCATGTTTCCAACCTGCTTTCCAAGTTAGAGCTCGCAGACAGGACACAGGCAGCACTTTATGCCGTGCGTCATGGGATTGCCGAGACAAAATAAAAACTCATCCAAAAGTCTGAGGAAATATTTACTGAATTAGTACTAAAACAAGCTTTATAAAACTCAGCCATCCTGACGATGTGTAAAAGCGCATGTTTCTATATACTAAATAATATAGGATCTTAAAGGAGAGTTTATAATGAAGCTTACAATTATTAATGGAAGTCCGCGAATGAAGGGACGCACGGGAATAGCCTCCCGTTATATTGCAAGAAAATATAATGCTGAACTGATCGACTTAAGCCTTGGAGAAATTCCTTTATACAATGGAACAGAAGAACAATATGGGCTGCCTGCTGTTAAAAAACTGCGCCAGCAGATTGCTGACTCTGATGGAGTTATTCTGGCATCCCCTGAGTACCACAGTGCCATGAGCGGAGCATTAAAGAATGTGCTGGAATTCCTGGGGAGTGAGCAATTTGCCCATAAGCCAGTCGGCCTGCTGGTTGTGGCAGGTGGCGGAAAAGGCGGCATCAATGCACTGAATAATTTAAGAATTGCCGGCAGAGGCGTATATGCCAATGTTATACCTAAACAGCTTGTTCTGGACCCGCATTGTTTTGATTATGAAAATGATGGCCTTTTTGAGGAACCAGCCAAACTGGTAGAGGGTTTAATGAAGGAACTTCAGGTATATATGAAGGCATATGGTCAAATTAAGCAGGAATTAAAACAATAAAAAACAAAAACACGGACCAAAAAAATCCGTGTTTTATTATTGGTGGAATTCTTTTGTCAGGTTAGTTCATAAAATACAGTGTTTGGCAGCTGATTTTCCGATAATTCATTGGCGTGGTCAATATATCTAAGCAGTGAGTATAAATGTTTCTCAATGACAGAATAGTCTTTTTCGAAATTGTAGGCATGAAGAAAATGTTCGATTTTCTTCGAAAGAAATTGGTCTTCTGTCCTGACCATCAGGATCAGCAGGTTATCCCATTCAGACCGGTGTGTATAATATAACGCACGGTCATAATCCACTTTATTCATTTGTCCTCTCCTCCTCTTCCAGGAGTTGATTATAGTTTATGATGATGCGGCATTTTATTTCAAAGTAAATCTTGGACTTGTTGATATACATGGGTTTTCATCATTTACCTGTATATATTGGCCACATTCATTTATAGGAAATTCGGTTACATAAAATCAAAGCCTGGGTCAAAAATATAAGTAACGACATATGCTTTGGAGGGAAAAATGAAAAAGTATTTATCCATCTTTATGCTGATTTGTTTATTAGCCGGGGGAGGTTCATTGGCAGGAGCTGTACAGAAACCGGATTATGAAAAGTATGGGAGAATCGCCATTGCAGTTGTAAAAGAAGACTACCCTGGGGAAGAAGTAGTGGATTATCAGTATGGAGGAAGAAAGAAAGTTACTGAAACAGATGTAACAGACACCTTCACTTTTACCGTAAAAGAAGATGGGAATCCGGTAACCGTATTGGTGATGGTCACGCATAACCTCAAGGATAACAAAGCGGTTAGCCTATCTGTAGAGAGAAAAACTCAGTAAGCTCCTTCGGGGGCTTTTTTCATTTCCTTATTCAAAATAATGATAAAAACAAATCTTTCTGATAATCTTGGAATATGAATAAAACTGTCAAATTGGGGAGTGAGTTTTTTGAAGGAATCAATTCTTGTTGCGGAGGATGAAGCTAAAATTGCCAGGCTTCTGGAAATTGAGCTTGAATTCGAGGGCTATCGAGTAACAAAGGCAATGGATGGTTTTCAGGCAATGGAGTTATACAGGACTGGAAGCTGGGACCTAATCATCCTGGATATCATGCTTCCAGGATTTAGCGGAATTGAAATTCTGCGAAGAATTCGCAGCAAGGATAAACAGACCCCCATTTTGCTGCTGACGGCAAAAAGCTCAGTGGAAGATAAAGTATCTGGTTTAGATCTGGGGGCGAACGATTACATAACAAAACCTTTTCAGATTGAGGAACTGCTTGCGAGGATTCGGGCGGCACTAAGGGTTAAAACAGCAGCTGCAGAAAAAACTCCGGCTATTGACTGTCTTGAAGTGTCAGATTTAAAGCTCAATGAGAAAACAAGGGAAGTCAGCAGGGGAGATCAATCCATAGAACTGACGCCCAGAGAATTTGATTTACTGGTTTATTTAATGACAAATAAAAAACAGGTCCTAAACAGGGAACAGATTTTGGAGGCTGTCTGGGGATATGACTTTTTGGGGGACACAAATGTTGTTGATGTCTACATCAGGTATTTGCGCAAAAAAATAGACTTGCCTGAGATGCCTTCTCTTATTCACACTATCCGCGGAGTAGGGTATGTATTAAAGGAGACGAAATGAATCTTAGGAAGAAAATTTATTTGTATACAACCGTTCTTTTTGCAGTCCTTCTGCTTATAATGAATTTCGCTGTTTATGCTGTTTTCAGCAAATTGGTATATGAAAATGAGCGGGCTGCTATATCGAATGAAATGGCAAATATGATAAAGATTACCCAAAGATCCATCGGGAATGTTCCGGAAACTGAACTGCTTAGGGCCTTTGTTCCTTCAAATGGAATGGTAAGACTTGTTCAGCCAGATAAAAAGGCAGTAACCTCCACATCCCCGGACGAAAAGGGGCTCAGTGAAATCCCTGCAGAGTACATCAGCAGTGAATTAATAAAAACAATGGAACGTGATAATAGGGTCTATATGTTTGCATCTGCACCTGTGATTCTGCCGGATGGTGAAATAGGAAGTTTTCAGCTGACCAGAAGCATGGAAAGTGCGGAAAAAATATTAAAGACTCTTCGCTTCGTTCTGGGGATTGGCACAGTCGTGGCAATGATTCCGGTTTTGATTTCCAGTGCGATCCTTAGCAAGTTTATTACAAGGCCTGTAGCGACTATGACAGCCACAATGAAAGAAATTAGAAAAAGCGGACAATTCAAGCGTCTTAAGCTGGAAGGGAAGTCTCATGATGAGCTGCAGCAAATGGGTGAAACCTTCAACCATATGATAGATCTTCTTGAATCCAATTATGAGAAGCAAAAACTTTTTATTTCAAATGCTTCCCATGAATTAAAAACTCCATTAACTGTTATAGAAAGTTATTCCAGCCTGCTTAAGAGAAGGGGGCTGAAAAAACCTGAATTATTTAATGAATCCATAGAAGCCATTCACTCAGAGGCGTTAAGAATGAAGGAGATGACAGAACAGCTTCTTTTGCTTGCACGGCATGATGACCACTGGATGATTGATTTGAAAATGGTGGAACTAAACAGTTTTTTAACCCAAGTCACTCGGACATATGAAGATGCTTTTAATAGGACTGTGCATTTGGATTCGGATTTGTCTGAAAATACACTTATTCAAACTGATGAAAATAAATTAAAGCAGCTCCTGTTTATATTTCTGGATAATGCCAGGAAATACAGTGATGATGTCATAAAGGTTACTGCTGGAGCAGAGAAACAAGAAGTCTATATCCGGATTGAAGATCGCGGCATGGGTATACCTATGAAGGATCTGCCAAGAGTATTTGATCGTTTTTACCGGGTTGATGAGGCTAGAAATAGAAAAACAGGGGGATCAGGACTGGGACTGTCCCTTGCCAAAGAAATAGCAGATGCGCTAGGAGTTGAAATAAGGCTCGAAAGTACTGAAGGAGTAGGAACTGCAGCATTCGTCATATTCAAAGTGACATAACCATTCTCATCTATTTCTCATCTTATTAATAGATAATGGAGAAATAAGCTAAGTGGGAGGTGTAAGGAATGAAGCAAAAACTTATAATTGCAGCTTCGGGGCTTCTGCTGGCTGCGCTCCTTGTATTTGCTGCAATACAATTCACTGATGTCTCTGCTTCTGAATCAATTACTGAAGGTGAAGCCAGAGAATTAATAAAAGACCGATATCAGGGAGAAATTCTGAATGTGAAAAAAGTAAACAGCACTTATTTGATTGAAATGAAAAAAGACGAAGCGTTTTATCAAATAAAGCTAAGTGAAAACGGAGGAGAAATTCTTTCTTTTGAAAAAAAGGAACAGACTCCTAACGGTGAACAGAAGCAGCTTGATGAAGAAAAAATAAAGGAAATTATTCGGGTAGAAGAATCTGGTGAATTACTCTCCATGAAAAAGATGACTTATAAAGAAAAACCAGCCTTCGAGGCAATCGTTCAGAAAGATGAAGCGAAGATAAAGATTACTGTTGATGCCCTGACTGGAGAAGTTCTATCCCGTTTTGCCGAGGAAACAAAGGTTCCTGTTAAAAATCTAACCGAAGAGGAAGCTATTCAAATTGCTCTAAAAAATGAACCTGGAGAGGTGGATGATATCAGCTTTGAGAAAACAGACAGCGGATCTTATTATCTTGTTGAGATAGAAAAGGATGACGGCAGAGAGGCCGCTGTCCAAATCCATGCTATTACAGGAACAGTAATGTCGGTTACATGGGATGATTAATTCCTTTCTCATCAAATTTTAATTTTCTTATCCTTTTTCTCTCATTTTCACCGGTTATATTGAACATGTAGAAAAGAAAAAGGAGGAAAAGTAAAATGAACAAACAATTTGCAGTTATTTCGTTGGCAGGAGCCTTATTGTTGGGTGGTGCTGTTGCAGCAGGTGCCGCAGATACAAATGAAAAAGGAAGTACTGGGAGTAAGACAGAAGCTGAGCAGGATTTGATTACTGTTGAAGAGGCGAAGAAGATTGCTCTTTCTGAAGCAGAGGGAAGCGTTGAGAGCATTGAATTGGAAAGAGTAAAAGGCAAACAGTATTATGAAATTGATATTGATAATGGGGAAGAAGATTTCGATATTAAAATTAACGCTTTAGATGGTAAAGTCATTTCAATTAATAAAGAGCGGGATGACAATGATGACAATGATCAGGCCGAAAAAGAGATAAATGGGGAAAAAATAATTTCCGAACAAAATGCTATTGAAATAGCTGAAAAAGAAGTTAATGGAATGATGAAAGAAATTGAAATAGATGAAGACGATGGACAAATCCTATATGAAGTTGAACTGCAGACAAAAAAAGGCGAAGCAGATGTTGATATTGACGCTGAAACAGGTAAAGTATTAAAAGTCGAATTGGATGACTAATGCCATATGGAAAGCGGGGCGAAATGCTCCGCTTTTTGCTGTAATTTGTTACAAGCTTATGAAGAGACTACTCATCAATCCTCTTGTTGGTTCATAGATTATGGTAAGGACTAAAAGGGGGAGTGGCAATGCGGGAGGAAGATAATAAATCATTGGAATATGCCATTCAGGAAATTACTGAAATTGCAAATGGGTTTGGCTTGGACTATTACCCTATGAGGTATGAAATTTGCCCTGCAGAAATCATTTATACATTTGGCGCTTATGGCATGCCGACCAGGTTTTCGCATTGGAGCTTTGGAAAACAGTTTCATAAAATGAAGCTGCATTATGATTTAGGTTTATCAAAAATTTATGAGCTTGTAATCAACTCGGATCCCTGCTATGCGTTTCTGCTTGATTCCAATACCCTTATCCAAAACAAATTAATTGTGGCGCATGTTTTAGCACACTGCGATTTCTTTAAAAATAATGTCCGTTTTCAAAACACAAAGAGGGACATGGTAGAGAGCATGGCTGCCACCGCTGAAAGAATAAGGCGGTATGAAATTGAGTTTGGGAAAAAGGAAGTGGAAACTTTCCTTGATGCCGTGCTGGCAATTGAAGAACATATTGATCCGTCTCTAATGAGGCCGAAGCTAGCCTGGAGTACAGATGATGAATATGAAAGCAGCGGTGATACAGCAGCGGCCAGCCCTTATGATGATTTATGGGATTTGGATGAAAGAAACAAGAAGCATGTACCAAAGAAGAAAAATAAGAAATTCCCTCCGAAACCAGAAAAAGATTTACTGCTGTTTATAGAGAGCTACAGCAGGGAGCTAACCGACTGGCAGCGGGATATATTAACGATGATGCGGGAAGAAATGCTCTATTTTTGGCCGCAGCTGGAAACTAAAATTATGAACGAAGGCTGGGCATCGTATTGGCATCAGCGCATCTTAAGGGAAATGGATTTGACATCTGCTGAAGCGCTGGAATTTGCAAAGTTGAATGCAGGGGTTGTGCAGCCGTCCAGAACCGGAATCAATCCATATTATCTGGGTCTGAAGATTTTTGAAGATATTGAAGAACGATATAACAATCCGACTGAGGAAATGAAGAGGCGCGGTGCAGTGCCAAATTCAGGCCGGGAAAAAATGTTCGAGGTTCGTGAAATCGAGTCAGATATATCATTTTTAAGAAATTATTTAACAAAAGACCTTGTTATGAGAGAAGATATGTATCTGTTCCAAAAACAGGGTAAGGATTATAAAGTAGTGGATAAACAGTGGGAGCATGTGCGCGATCAGCTTGTCAGCATGCGTGTAAATGGAGGATTCCCATATTTGACGGTTAATGACGGCGATTATATGAAGAATGGTGAACTATACTTAAAGCACTGGTTTGAAGGTGTAGAGCTTGATCTTAAATATCTTGAAAAAGTACTCCCATATGTACACCAGCTTTGGGGCAGAGGCGTCCATATGGAAACCATTGTTGAAGGCAAGAACATGCTTTTCACTTACGATGGAAAGAGCATCCACAGAAAATATTTATAAAAATGACGGACGAACCAAAGTATGTTTTGGTTCGTCTTTTTTTGGCTGGGCTGCAAACATGTTTTTTTAAAATGGGCAGAATAAAACTAAATACTTTCCTTCTCAAGGAGTATTGAAGTAATATTAACGTGTACAGGCGGGGGTATAGAAAGGTAACTAAATGCCTCCCTGATATTAATATTTTCTTTACAGCCATTGATAAACTGAGGAAAGGATGATGATCATGAAAATTACGGATTCAGCTCGGGATCTATTGAAAAAGATTCTTCAAGAGAAAAATACTGGCGGCATTAGAGTTTATTTTGCAGGCTTTGGCTGAGGAGGCCCTCAAATTGGACTGGCTCTGGATGAGCCGGAAGCAGATGATATAATCGAAACTATAAATGAAATACAGGTGGCGATCGACCCGGAAATCAAGCCGCATACGGAAAGTATGATTCTTGATCATGATCAGGATAATGAAAGACTGGTCCTGTTAGGCAATGACAGTGACTGCTGCTAATGAAAAACACCCACGCGGGTGTTTTTCTATTTGTAAAAAAGGTATTGACAATATACCCGATAGGGTATATTGTATGAATTGTAATTGAATTATTTACGCAGAGGAGAGAAATATGCTGCTGATTTTTTTAACCTTGCTGCTAGTTAGCTTCCCATTATTTAAAAGGTATTATCCTATTAAAAATATACCTTGTTATCATTTGGATCAATGCCTGCCCAAGGAAGGCATAGCCCTGCTGGATGTCAGGGATTATAATGATTCCTGTCATTGTGAAATACCCGGAGCGATCAATCTGCCCATTCCATATATCAATAGGCATATAAACGATATACCTTATAACCAAATCCATTTAGTTGCCTCCAGCTCTTTAGAGAAAAATGTTGGAGTAAGGCTGCTGCGAAAAAAAGGGTTTAAGATAGTTGGTTTTTCAATGCCTGATTGTCACTGTGTAAAATAAAACTAAAATGGGGTGAAGCGTGTGTTATACGATGCAAAAACTAAAAATCGAATCAAAAGGGCGGAGGGCCAGCTTAGAGGGATTTTAAAAATGATGGAGGATGAAAAAGATTGCAAATCTGTCATTACCCAGCTAACAGCTTCAAGATCAGCAATTGATAAAGCAATTGCAGTTATTGTCAGTTCCAATCTTGAACAATGTATTGTTGAAAACGCTGAAAAGGGAATTGAGAGTTCCATCATGATTGAAGAGGCTGTCAACTTACTTGTTAAAAGCAGATGATGGTTAGTTGACTTCCTTTTTTTATTTAGTTATAATATACCCCATAAGGTATAAAAACAAAAAGCGTTATCACATAAATTTGGAGGTAAGCAAATGACTATTGCAAATGGAATCATTATCGCCCTGCTAATTATTTTTCTCGTTCAGAAGCTGATTCCAGTAAAGGGCGTAAAGCAGATGACAACTGCTCAGCTGAAGAATGAAATGAAGGATAAAACAAAGCAATACATTGATGTGAGAACAACAGCTGAATTTAAAAGCTTCCATATTCCAGGATTTAAGAACATGCCTCTTCATCAGCTACACCAGAATCTGGGAGAGCTATCAAGAGATAAGGAAGTTGTTGTTATCTGTCAAAGCGGAATGAGAAGCAGCAAAGCAAGTAAAATTCTAAAAAAAGCCGGATATAAGAACATTACAAACATCAAAGGCGGAGTAAGCGCCTGGAGATAAAGGGGAGAATATTAAATGAAAACAATGACTGTTAATGAAGTAGAGCAGCAGCTTGCTGCCGGAGTAAAGTTAAATATCATTGATGTGCGGGAAGTTGATGAAGTAAAAGAAGGAAAGATAGCTTCAGCTATTCATATTCCGCTTGGACTAATTGAATTTCGTATGCATGAGCTGGATAAGAATCAGGAATATGTTATGGTTTGCCGATCAGGCAACCGCAGCGGATTAGCTGCACGATTTCTTGAAGGACAGGGGTTTAGTGTCATTAACATGCTTGGAGGTATGATGAACTGGGAAGGACCATTATAGTATTGATCTGCAAACGGCCATTAACAGGTGTTGACAGAAAGTCAAATTTACTCTAGTATATACCCTGTAAGGTATTTGGATTCGTTTTAAAAGCTTATAACAAATAAATAAATTTTTTTGATTATAAAAATACCCAAAGGGAGGATAAAAGATTGGAAAAGAAAAAAACAACAATCGTTCTATTCAGCGGAGATTATGACAAGGTGATGGCGGCTTATATCATTGCAAACGGTGCAGCTGCTTACGATCATGAGGTAACCATCTTTCACACATTCTGGGGACTGAATGCTCTTAGAAAAGATGAGCCAATTCAAGTCAAAAAAACTTTTATGGAAAAAATGTTTGGCAAAATGATGCCAAGAGGTCCGGAAAAAATGGGATTATCGAAGATGAATATGGCTGGAATGGGTCCTAAGATGATCAAAGATATTATGAAAAAGCACAACACTATGCCAGTTAAAGACTTGATTGAATTGGCAAAAGAACAGGATGTTAAGCTGGTAGCCTGTCAAATGACTGTCGACCTTCTTGGATTTAAACAGGAAGAAATCATTGATGGTGTGGAATATGCCGGTGTAGCTGCATATCTTGCAGATGCAGAAGACGGCAATGTCAACTTATTTATCTAAATTTATAAGGAGGAATATTAAATGGAAACGTTAAAAACAAACTCTTCAGTAGATGCAAAGGGGCTTGCCTGCCCAATGCCGATTGTAAGAACGAAAAAGGCAATCACTAATCTGAATCCGGGGGAAGTACTTGAGGTCCTTGCAACAGATAAAGGTTCAAAAGCAGATATTCAGGCTTGGGCAAAAAGCTCTGGACATCAATATCTTGGCACAATGGAAGAAGGCGAAGTGCTTAAGCATTATATACGAAAAGCAGGTGAAAATGAAGAGCGCGAAGCTGCAACTTTTGAGCCTGTTGCCTCTAACGATGATCTCTTAAAAGAGATAGATTCTAATGATGATCTTGTTGTTCTCGATGTCAGGGAACCTGCTGAATATGCATTCGGCCATATTCCCAATGCTGTTTCGATTCCCTTCGGAGAATTGGAGGAAAGAATTAGCGAGCTGAACCAGGATAAAAAGATTTTTGTAGTATGCCGTACAGGGAGCCGAAGTGATATGGCATCCCAGGTATTAGCTGAAAAAGGCTTCTCAAATGTAATTAATGTAGTTCCGGGAATGTCCGAATGGAATGGACCGACAGAAACGAAGCTTAACTAAAATTTTTTAAACTAAATTATACATCAGGGGGTATTTAAACGATGAAAGCAATGACTGCTAGTGAAGTAACAAAAAAGGTTATTCATAATGAAGAATTATTTATACTTGATGTACGTAATGAAACCGACTTTAACGATTGGAAGATTGAAGGCAAAAACTTTGAATACTTGAATGTTCCATACTTCGACCTTCTTGATGGAGTGGAACCTATTCTTGATAAAATTCCGGCTGATAAAGAGCTTTTAGTAGTGTGTGCAAAAGAAGGTTCTTCTGTCATGGTCGCAGAAATGCTTGAAGAAGCAGGACGAGATGCTTCCTACCTCGCAGGAGGGATGAAATCATGGAGTGAACACCTTGAGCCTGTTAAAGTGGGAGATTTAAAGGATGGCGGAGAAATGTATCAATTCGTCCGCATTGGAAAAGGCTGCCTTTCCTACATGGTGATTTCAAACGGTGAAGCTGCAATCGTCGATGCCACAAGAATGACAGGCGTATTTACTGATTTTGCTGCTGAAAAGAATGCAGAGATCAAGCATGTCTTTGACACACATCTCCATGCAGATCATATTTCTGGCGGACGCAAAATTGCTGAAAAAACGGGTGCTTCCTACTGGCTTCCTCCTAAAGATGCTGAAGAAGTAACATTTGAATACAGCCGTCTTGAAGATGGAAACGAAGTCATGATTGGTTCTACTAAAATCAGCATTCAAGCTATTTACTCACCAGGCCATACAATAGGTTCAACATCTTTTGTAGTGGACGATCAATACCTTCTTTCAGGTGATATTCTATTCATCGATTCTATCGGACGTCCTGACCTCGCCGGTAAAGCCGGGGATTGGGCTGGAGATTTAAGAGAAACACTTTATAAACGCTATAAAGACCTATCAGGCGAATTAGTTGTTATGCCTGCACACTTCATGATTATTGAAGAATTAAATGAGGATGGCAGCGTATCCGAAAAACTTGGCACATTATTTGCTAAAAATCACGGATTAAACATTGAAGACGAAGGTGAGTTCAGAAAGTTAGTTTCTGAAAATCTTCCTCCTCAGCCTAATGCTTATCAGGAAATCCGCGAAACAAATATGGGAAAAATCAGCCCGGACGAAGAAAAACAGCGTGAGATGGAAATCGGTCCAAATCGCTGTGCTGTAAGATAATTTTTTGAAGGATTTATCAAAAACTAATAATAAAAATTGGAGGAATGAAATATGAACGCAGCAAAAATACTGGATGCAAAAGGTTTAGCTTGCCCAATGCCAATCGTAAAAACGAAGAAAGCAATAGGTGAAATCGAATCAGGGCAAGTGCTTGAAGTTCATACAACAGACAAAGGAGCAGTTAAAGATTTGGCTGCCTGGACAGAGTCAACAGGACATGAGCTTTTAAAACATGAGGATGACAATGGAGTGTTAAAGTTCTGGATAAAAAAAGGCTGATCTATTGAAAAGATAAAAGGGGGTCTGCGCTCCCTTTTATTGCTTAAAAGGAGGGGATGGCCACATGGATTTTACTTTTTTGATCGTTATATTTTTAATTGGTTTTATCGGGTCTTATATTTCCGGAATGGTGGGAATTGGCGGCTCAATCATTAAATACCCAATGCTATTATACATTCCGCCGTTATTTGAATTAGCTGCTTTTTCTGCTCATGAAGTATCCGGAATCAGTGCAGTACAGGTCTTCTTTGCTACAATCGGAGGTGTATGGGCCTACAGGAAAGGCGGATATCTGAATAAGACACTAATTATTTATATGGGTTCAGCCATACTGGCCGGAAGTTTAATCGGAAGCTATGGTTCAAGGTTTATGACTGAAGGCGGCATTAACCTTGTATATGGTGTTTTAGCTTTAATTGCTGCCATCATGATGTTTGTGCCGAAAAAAGGCTTGGATGATATCCCTTTGGATCAAGTAAAGTTCAATAAATGGCTTGCAGCCTTCTTTGCTTTGATTGTCGGCATCGGGGCTGGTATCGTCGGTGCAGCAGGTGCCTTTTTACTGGTTCCTATTATGCTGGTAGTATTGAAGATTCCTACAAGGATGACGATTGCGACATCACTGGCAATCACATTTATTTCATCGATTGGATCTACAGCTGGTAAATTGGCAACCGGACAGGTAGACTATGTTCCTGCAGCCGTTATGATTATTGCCAGCTTAATTGCTTCTCCATTAGGAGCTGCTTCAGGAAAGAAAGTAAATACAAAAATTCTTCAAATTATTTTGGCTGTACTAATACTGGCTACATCCATTAAAATCTGGATGGATATTTTATAATTCTGGGGAGGGGGCAGCGGGTGCTGTTCCCTTTAATGTTTAACCTGTGGTTAAGCGGTAAAAATAATCGTAAACTTCAGATAAGGGAGAGCTGTTTCTGATGGAAGAAACCAAAGAGTCGAAATACATACAGCAGCATCTGGCAAATGAAAGAACCTTCCTGGCATGGGTAAGAACATCGATCGCTGTAATTGGAATAGGCGTACTTGCTTCCACGCTGCATTTTAATAATGTGCAGAGAGTAAATAAGTTTGCAGACAGCATTGCCATTTCATTAAGTCTGTTTTCTCTGGTTACCGGCCTGACAATTCTTGTTTACTCTACCATGAATTATTTTCAGGTCAGAAAAAGAATTAACCAGCAGACCTACTCATCATCCCGATCTCTAATATACTTAATAACAGCTGTTATCTTTTTGATATTTATCTTATTGCTAATATATTTATTTGTTATTTTGATTTAACAGGTGCCTCATGTTTATAAATTATTAATTAATGAATGGCTTTCTTTTTAAATCTTCCGCCCCTAACTTCCGCAATATCAGCAACTGCTAAAAAAGCACTGGGATCAATTTCTTCAACGATGGCTTTTAATTTTGCCTCTTCCAGTCTGGTGATGACACAAAAGATTACTTTTTTATCATCCCCTGTGTAAGCACCTTCCCCATTTAAATAGGTAACTCCTCTTCCCAGCCGTGCCAGAATCGCTTCACCGATTACCTTATGCTGGTCACTGATGATCCAGGCTGATTTTGATTCATCCAGCCCGCTGATCACCACATCAATTGTTTTGAAAGCAATGAAATAAGCGAGGATGGAATACATAGCCCGGTTCCAGCCGAAAACAAAGCCTGCCGTAGCAAAAATGAAGATATTAAAAAACATAATAATTTCCCCGACAGAGAACGGAAGTTTTTTATTTACCAGAATGGCCAGAATCTCAGTTCCATCTAATGATCCTCCATACCTGATCACCATGCCGACCCCAACACCAAGAACAATGCCGCCAAATACCGTTGCTAACAGCAAGTCCTCAGTAAAAACAGGAACGTCATGCAAAAGGAGGGTAGTTGCTGATAATACGGCAATCCCAAGCAGCGTAGACAACGCAAAGGTTTTCCCTATCTGTTTGTATCCTATGTAAAAAAATGGAATATTAAGGATGAAAATAAACCAGCCCAGTTTCCAGCCGGACAGGTGAGAGAGGATAATGGAGATGCCTACTATTCCGCCATCCAGAATTTTATTGGGCACAAGAAACTCTTCGATTCCTACGCCCATAAGTATGGCTCCAACTATGATGAAGAAAATTCTTTTTGCAAGCTTTCCTTTAGTCAATCCTTTATGTACATTTACTTCAACAGCAGTTTCGAGTGATACGTTCATAAATGACCCCCATTTTTATATGATACCCGAGTATCTGTATAAGCTAATAATATAATATGATGGCTTGTGCCAGTTTAGCTCAAACTAATTAATTGGCAAGTCTGATAATCACTATATCTAATTATAACATTTCTTATATTAGATGAGGGATTCCGGGGTTAATTAATACGCTTAGATCTGTACTCCTTTGTAAGGATCATTTAATGATATCTTTTTTACGAGCCTGATTGAATATTTTATGAAAATACGATTAGTTCAAAGCTCTTCGGGGAAATAAACACATACAAGCAAATTAGCTGTATAAGGGAGGGGCAGTTACATGCATAAGGTTATTCAATTTGGCAAGAAGCTCGGAAAGGAGTTTAAGAAAGATCGGGCAACCGGGCTTGCAGCCGAACAAGCCTATTATTATATGCTCTCCATTTTTCCTTTATTAATCCTGCTTATCTCCATTGTTCCATATCTATCTCTGGATCCTCAAAAAGCATTAACATATCTGCAGAGTGTAATGCCGTCTGATTCGTTTAGTGTGATCGAGGATAATGTGATAGATATCATTACGAAGCCGAACGGCGGTCTGCTGACTTTTGGTATTATCGGTACATTATGGTCGGCTTCTAATGGAATGCAGGCTTTCATAAGGGCTATGAATGATGCGTTTGATGTAAAGGAATCGAGATCATTTATAAAATCAAGACTGGTTTCCATAGGCTTAACACTTGGACTGCTTGCAGCATTCATTGTTGCCATGGTTCTTCCTGTATTCGGGAAAGTTATCTTGAATTTTATTGGTAATTTTATAAATATATCTGATGGGATGCAAATTTTGATCAATGTATTGAGGTGGGCTATTGCTTTTGTGATCATGGTTACAGTCCTGGCTATTCTTTATAAGGTAGCGCCGAATAAACATTTTCCTTTCAAACAGGTATTGCCGGGTGCAATAGCCGCAACGGTTATGTGGCAGATCATATCTTTTGGCTTATCCTTTTACGTAAGCAATTTTGGAAATTATTCAGCCACATATGGCAGTCTTGGCGGAGTTATTGTATTAATGCTTTGGTTCTTTTTAACCGGCCTTGCACTTGTTATTGGCGGAGAAATAAGTGCCCTCTATCACAGAAATAATACATTCAAACCGGGCAGCGGGAAGAAAAATGATAAAAAAGATCCCAAAGTACAATCCGATGGAGAAGCGTATCGTACACTTTCAATCAAATAGGGCAAAATAAAACGAGGGCTCAGCCCTCGTTTTATTTTATCGCAGTCTAACGGGCAGTAAGCCCCCCACTTCAAGACTCAGAGGAATCAAAGGAGGATAAGTGGGGGTCAAACTGCCCGTAAAGGCCCGATTGGTAAGATACAGTGAAACTTGCCGACGCGCAGGCAGAGGCTTAGTTGAACCAATCGGGTTCGTAGTGTCGATTGATCGAAGCGCTAGCGGAGATCTTAGCGACACTAGAACGCGACTAACAATCAGTGGGGGATAAGGAAAACCCCCACTGATTGAAGTTTCACTTTATCTGATGGATAAAAGGTATTTTAATGTTCCACCACTTTTTAATTTTTTTCGGTGTTTCTTTAACAGCAGCCACTGTATTATTAAATGTTTGTTTCTTAAAATTGATATCCCTTTGGATTTCTTTCTGGGTTGCTGTCAGTTCGTCAACCCCATTTTTCACTTGATCTGCCTTTAGCTGCATGACAGTGCTTATTGCTGTCAGCTTCTTAATTGCGGGTTTGGCATCCTTATAAGTTTTAAAAGCATAGATGCCCAGAAAAATCAGAGATGCTGCTATAAGAATCAAGCTTGCATATACAATGAACATTACGACCTTCCTCCTCATGCCGGTTTTTCTTATTATTTACCCATAAACTCAAAAAATTAACGTTAAATCTTATTAATCAGCTTCAAGATAAAAGAGAATTCTCAGAATAAATTAAAGAATTGACGTCCAAATTTGAGTTTGCTAGAATTGGTTTCATTATATCAATATATAATGTTTGGGCAGTACACTGATTGATGTGCTGCGTTTTACATTTTACCTGTATATGTTCAGAGATAGGGTCTGAGCGTTTCTACCGGGCTGCCGTAAATAGCTTGACTACAGGGGATATAGCTTGTTTGAATAGGCATGCTATTTCTTCTGTTTTTCTTTATGGCAGCTTCGCATCTTGCGGAGCTTTTTTAATTTCCTAAAAAAAGGAGGGATTGGCATGTCATCTTTTTTCCGGTTTCATGAAAGAGAAACATCATACAAACAGGAAACAATTGCAGGTTTAACCACGTTTTTATCAATGGCATATATTCTAATTGTAAATCCAATTATCCTTAGCCAGGCCGGAATGGATAAAGGGGCTGTTTTTACTGCTACGGCACTCTCGGCTATTATTGGCTCTTTATTAATTGGCCTGCTGTCCAATTATCCGATTGGGATTGCCCCAAGCATGGGCCTCAATTCTTTCTTCACTTTTTCTGTCTGCATCGGAATGGGTATTCCGTGGCAAACAGCGTTAACAGGTGTATTTATTTCAGGGGTCTTATTTGTGATTTTAAGTTTATTAAAAATACGCGAAAAAATTATTAACATTATACCGAAGGATTTAAAGCATGCAATTGCAGGCGGAATCGGATTCTTTATTGCTTTCATAGGATTGAAAAATGCTGGACTTGTTGTCGGAAATGATGCGACATTTGTGGCGATTGGCAATATTAAATCCCCAGTCACGCTGCTGGCTGTCTTCTGTTTTATATTAACAATTGTATTGATGGTAAGGGGTATTAAAGGGGCCATTTTTTATGGGATGGTCATCTCAGCTGCTGCCGGAATGTTAATTGGCCTTATTGATAAGCCGGAAAAAATCGTCGGTGCTATTCCGAGCCTTGAACCGACATTTGGTGAGGTTATTCTGCATATTGATCAAGTCTTTACTCCGGAAATGCTGGCAGTAATATTTACATTCTTATTTGTTGCCTTTTTTGATACAGCAGGAGCTTTAATAGCTATCGCAAGTCAGGCTGGCCTGATGAAAAATAATGAAATTCCTAATGCCGGCAAAGCGCTTCTGGCAGACTCCAGTGCAACTGTAGTAGGCTCTGTGCTTGGAACTTCTACAACTGCTTCCATGATTGAGTCCAGTTCAGGGATTGCGGCTGGAGGAAGAACAGGTTTTACATCAGTAATCATCTCTGCATGCTTCGCGGTTGCATTATTCTTCTCTCCATTGCTCAGTGTGATAACGGCCGAAGTAACATCGCCGGCACTGATCATTGTTGGAGCACTGATGGCCATGGAGGTAAAACATATTGATTGGGGTAAACTGGAAATCGCAATTCCTGCGTTCGTGACCATCTTAATGATGCCATTGACCTTCAGTGTAGCAACAGGGATTGCACTCGGTTTTATTTTATACCCAATTACAATGCTGGCACTTAAAAGGCCACAAGAGATCCATCCCATCATGTATGGACTATGTATTGCATTTATGGGTTATTTTGTTTATCTTTCATAAGGGAAAGGGCTGCCTGTATAGTCAGGCAGCCCTTTTATGAATTCTATAATTGCCCGGAATAATTCTTTCAATTTTCTGCTGTTCCTGTTGAAATCGCCTGCAGATGTTTGAGTCTATTCATTTAGTCTAAATTAAAAGGGAATAGTAAAAATTATTGAACAATAAGCCAAAGTCATACATAATATATATGAGCATATATTCATATAAAAGGGGTGCATTATATGGGACACAGTCATGGGCACGGGCATGGACATTCACATGATCACCATCATACTGGCAATAAAAAGGCTTTGATGTGGGCATTTATTTTAATTGCTTCATTTATGATTGTAGAAGTGATTGGCGGAATATGGACTAATAGCCTTGCGCTGCTATCGGACGCCGGACACATGCTGAGTGATGCAGCTGCGCTTGGCTTGAGTTTTCTGGCTATCAAAATAGGCGAAAAAAAGGCGACAAATTCAAAAACATTCGGCTATAAACGATTTGAAATTATTGCTGCTTCAATAAATGGCATTACACTGCTCCTAATTTCTCTCTATATTTTCTATGAGGCCTATCACCGCATTCTTGAGCCGCCGGCTGTTCAAAGTATGGGAATGCTCGTGATTTCATCGATTGGTCTTCTCGTCAATATTGCAGCAGCATTCATATTAATGAGCGGGGATAAGGAGCATAATTTAAATGTTAGGAGTGCTTTTCTGCATGTTCTAGGTGACCTGCTTGGTTCTGTTGGAGCAATTGCCGCTGCACTGTTAATTTATTTCTTCGGGTGGGGCATTGCCGACCCAATTGCAAGTGTAATAGTAGCAGTTCTCATTCTTGTAAGCGGATGGAGAGTGGCAAAAGAGTCTTTCCACATTTTAATGGAGGGGACACCTTCCCACCTGAATCCAGAGGACATTAAAAGTGCGCTCCTCGGACTTGCACATGTAAAAGACGTTCACGATCTTCATATTTGGACGATTACTTCCGGTTTTCCTTCTCTTAGCTGCCATCTTGTAATTGAAAATGAGGGCGGACACGATGCAGTCCTTCATGCGGCTCAATCTGTTCTGCATGATGAATATGGGATTGAACATAGCACGATACAAGTGGAGGGAGAAAGAAAAGGCTGTCCAGGCCATAATGAAAGCTGCAATTAATAAAGCCTTAAGGACAGCTTATTCATGAATGCTGGCTATGTTCAATAGCCTGGTTCAATAAACTAATAACATGTTCATCATCATGGCTGTAAAAGAGAGTTGTTCCTTCACGGCGGAATTTTACCAGGCGCAGGTTTTTCAAAAAGCGAAGCTGGTGAGAAACGGTAGACTGGAGCAGGGAGAGATTTTCGGCAATTTCATTTACAGAATACTCTCCGTGAAATAATAAGTGAAGAATTCTAAGCCTTGTTGGATCGGATAAAGCTTTAAAAGTCTGGGAAACCATGAATAAAGTTTCTTCATCCAGGTCGGCAGGGTACACCGGGTTTTCATCTGTCATTTTGTTTCACCTCTTTCTTTCATTATAAGTCTGTTTTATATAAAACAAAACCGCAGAAGTTGACTCTGCGGTTTTATCTTATTATTTTGCCTTACTGATTTCCTTGTGAATTTCATCAACCAGTTTTTTCATTTCTGCATGGATTTGTTCTTTATCAACATTTAATTCTGTTTTTATTTCGTGTAATGATTTTCCCTGTTCCCTCAATTGGATGATTTCACCCAAATCCTTATTTGCCGCCTTTGCCATGGCTGCACCTGAAACCAGGAAACGAAGTGGAACTCCTTTGTCAAGATACCCCTGCAGCACTTGAGCCGATTTGCCGGAGTACTCGGAGACCTTTTGCAGAACAACCCCCTTGTTCGCTTCAAGGAACTTATCCATGTGATGATGGTGCTTCTTTATTTTGTCTAAATCCACTCCATACTGCTGAGCTGTTTTTTCCCAGGAGGAGTTATTTTTTTTATAAAAAGTCAATACCTCTGCAACCTGTTTATTTGAAAACTTCGCAATGTGGGCAGCTATGAAGATTTCTCTTTTAGTGAATCCTTGTTCCAGAAGAGATTTCATTAAAGATTCATCGATCATTCTGTGATGGTGTTCATGTATTTGCTCCTGTGCCGGTGACTTTCCCCTTGGCGCAGATTCAGCATTAACCGAAATCGCGGCCCCTATTAAAATAAAGCAAAAAGATACAAATAAAAGAAATTTTTTATTCATCTTATACTGCACTCCTTTCAAAATGATAAGTCGTAATTAGCATTTCCCAAGATATTGATAACAATAAAGAATTTGGCTGACTTTATAGAAAAGGCTGCTTTCGTAAAGTATTGTTGATAGTACATAACTTAGTTTGAGTTACTGAGTTGATCTTCGCTGTGGGCACTTACTCCTCGAAAATGCTGACGCATTTCCTTCATGCGGTGTTCCTTCGAGGAAGCTTATTTAATGTCCTGCGGGAGGAGAGGGAAGTGTGAGACCCCGCAGGCGAAGCCGAGGAGGCTCGCATTCCTCCCCGCGGGTTCACTGCGTGCCTGCAGTGGAAATCAACGGGCTGAATTTATAAGCAAAACACAATATTCTTTGAAGAAAGATTTTAGAAAAACATTATTGTTAGAGATATTCATTGAAAAAAAACACTCATATCGATTACATTAAGAATAAAAGACTGTTCATGGGCGGTGAAGGGAAATTGAAAATACTGGTTGTGGAAGATAATGAAAGTGTCTGTTCAATGCTGGAGATGTTCTTTATGAAAGAAGGGTATCAGGGTGTGTTTGTTCACGATGGCCAGCGGGGGTTTGAGCATTTTAATAAAGAAAAATGGGACTTAATTATCGTTGATTGGATGCTTCCGGTCATGGATGGAGTGACGCTCTGCCTGAAAATAAGGGAACTGAGCAAGGTTCCGATTATTATGCTGACGGCAAAAGACAGCGAATCCGATCAGGTTCTTGGACTTGAAATGGGTGCCGATGATTATGTGACCAAGCCATTCAGCCCGCTTACTCTGATGGCCAGGATAAAAGCCGTGACACGCAGATTTCAGGCTGAAGCAGGAACAGATGAACATCACTTTGTTGCCAGTGAATATTTCAAAATCAGCAAAGAATCCAGAGAGGCATATTATAATGGGCAGCTTTTAAAGAATTTGACCCCAAAAGAATTTGACTTGCTGTATTACCTTGTAAAACATCCCAAACAGGTTTTTACTAGAGAGCAGCTGCTCGATAGTGTATGGGGTTATCAGTTTTATGGAGATGAAAGAACCGTAGATGTACATATAAAAAGGCTCCGGAAAAAAATAGGCACGGATGAGCAGCCCTTTATTCATACTGTATGGGGTGTAGGTTATAAATTCGATGAAACGGCAGCGGAAAATGAAGGTTAAGTATTTTTATCAGCTGCTGATCAGTCATGTCAGCATCCTAATACTGGCCTTCCTGTTATTAAGCCTTCTATTCTCCCAGTTTGTGGAGAATTATATTTTTGAAAATAAAGTGGAAGAGCTCGATTCCTATGGAGAGCAGATCCTGACAGACATAACAGTCAGGATAGAAGGGGATGAACAATTTCTAACAGAATACAGCCAGCTGCTCGATGCCAGAAACATCAAATACATTCTCTTCGATCATAAAGGAAGGGTCTTGTATCCTGAACTTAAATCGGATCCGATGATTCAGCTGACCAAATCCGAATGGGCTGGAATTTCGAAAGGAAAAAAAGTAACTGTAAAGCATGATATAGAACGTTTCGGCCAGGAGGTAACATTAGTTGCCATGCCATATATGCAGGGGGGCAATCTTGTTGGCGGAGTTTTGCTTCTGTCCCCAATAACAGGGGCTATGGAGGTTGTCAGCGAATTAAATCGATTTTTATTATATACCATTTTTATTTCACTCTCTGCGACCATCCTTTTAAGTCTGGTTCTTTCTAAAAATCTGATCAAGAGGATAACTGAGCTTAGGAATGCTGCCTCTATGATTTCATCCGGGAACTATGATATCAATGTGCCTTACACCTATATGGACGAAATTGGGGAATTGGCCAAAGACTTTAATGATATGGCAGCAAGATTGAGGGAATCTAATGAAGAAATCAGAAGACTGGAAAATAGAAGAAGGAAATTCATCGCTGATGTCTCGCACGAGCTTCGGACTCCTTTGACCACCATAAGCGGTTTGGCTGAAGGTATTAAGGGAGGTCTGATCCCGGAGGCGGATACAGAAAAAGGGATGATCCTGATAGACAGGGAGGCAAAGAGGCTTATTCGGCTGGTGAATGAAAATCTGGATTATGAAAAGATTCGTTCCAACCAGCTGCAGCTGAATAAAATGGATATTGATCTCATGGAAGCCTTTGAAATTGTTAAGGAACAGCTGGAAATTCAGGCAGAGGAAAAAGGTAACAGGATTTATATAGAGGCTGAAGAAGGGGTTTCGGTGTATGCGGATTATGACCGGCTGATTCAGATTCTGGTGAATATTGTGAAGAACAGCATTCAATTCACCGAGCAGGGCTCCATATTTTTAAGGGGCAAAGAAGATCCTGATCAGACATTGATCTTAATAGAAGACACGGGTATAGGCATCGACCCGAAAGAAATTGAGTCAATTTGGCTGCGATTTTATAAAGCGGATCTATCCAGGACCAATCATTCATTTGGTGAGTTTGGCATTGGTCTTTCCATTGTCAAACAGCTTGTTCAGCTGCACAGCGGAGAAATTACTGTCAGCAGTGAAAAGGGGGAAGGGACCAAATTCACGATTAGATTTCCGCGGGAGCAATAAGGACAAATAAAAGGAACAGCACACAAGAAGGCTGTTCCTTTTATTATTTAAGACAATACTTCTGATTCAGTAAAGGGCACTTCTTTTGCAGGTGCCGGCTCTTCTGTTTCAGGTACTGCTGTCACTTCAACATACTTAATATGGTGCTCTTCCATATCCAGAATTTTAAATCGATATTTTTCGTACTCGATAATATCACCTTGTTTGGCTTCGTAATTCTCAGTCAATATCCATCCGCCAATGGTATCAACATCTTCATCATTAATATCGGTACCCAGCAAGTCGTTGACTTCGCTGACAAGAACTTTTGAATCAATGATATATTGGCCTTCTTGCGTCTTTCTGACCATCGGTACTTCATCCATGTCGAACTCATCACGGATCTCGCCAACAATCTCTTCAATGATATCCTCAACAGTCACTAACCCCGAGGTACCGCCGTATTCATCCATTAAGATGGCCATGTGGATGCGTTCTTTTTGCATTTTAAGCAGCAGCTCATGGATAGGTATGCTGTCAATGACCCGGATAATGGGACGAATGTATGATTCAAGAGTGCTTGATGATAATTCCCGGTTCATAATGAGATCTGTCATGACTTCTTTAATATTGACCATGCCAATGATATGATCCTTATCTCCATCTATAATGGGATATCGAGTAAATTTCTCTTCCTGAACGATTTGCAGAAAATCTTCAAGTGTATCATCTTTTGAGAGAGAAACAATTTCAGTACGCGGAACCATGATTTCTTTCGCGATCCGATTATCAAACTCAAAGATTTTATTTACATACTTAAACTCAGATTGGTTAATTTCGCCGCTTTCATAGCTTTCTGATAAAATAATGCGAAGTTCTTCTTCAGAATGTGCTAATTCGTGTTCAGAAGCAGGCTTTAATCCAAACATGCTGGTCAATAGGCGGGCAGAACCATTCAACGCCCAAATGATCGGATACATAACCCGGTAAAACCAGATTAAAGGACGTGTTGTTAAAAGTGTTACCGCTTCTGCTTTTTGTATCGCCAGAGTCTTTGGGGCCAATTCTCCCACAACTACATGCAGGAAGGTGATAAAAGCAAAAGCAATGCTGAATGAGATAACATGCGAAATGGATGACGGCAGACCGAAACTATTTATCACCGGACGCAGCAGGTGTTCAATTGTCGGCTCACCCAGCCAGCCAAGACCGAGTGCTGTAATGGTAATTCCCAGCTGGCAGGCTGAAAGGTATTCATCCAAATTGGAAATCACTTTCTTCGCAGCAATTGCATTTTTATTGCCTTCTTCAATTAGCTGATCAATTCTGGAACTTCGTATTTTAACAATGGCAAATTCCGAAGTAACGAAAAAAGCCGTTAAAGCAATTAAAATGGCTATAAAAACCAAGTTTAATATGTCCAAATAAGTTCCCCTTATCCCGCCTAAACGGGCAGGGTGTCACCTCCTGATTTTGTGAAAAATGGGATTAGCTTGTTAAGCCGGAAAGGGAACGGAGCAATGCAGTACTTTCGGCAGTCAGCTTTCTGGAGAAGCCATCTTTCTGCTCCTCATTCATTGTATTGATGAGCGGCATGAGCACAGCTATTTCCTGCTGCAGCTGTTTCATCTGTAATGTGACTGCGTTAATATGCTTTTCAACTTCCCCTGTCTGAATCTCCCTTTTCGTTTTCATTTCTAGTTTTCTCTTAATCTCTTCAAGTGGAAGATGCAGTATTTTGCATTCTTCAATAAATCTTAGATCAGACAAAACCTCTTCTGAATATATGCGATAATTTGATTTTGAGCGTTTCGCTTTTATTAGGCCAATGCTAGTGTAGTAGTCAATCGTTCTTTTAGAAACGTTAGCAATATTGGCTAATTCGCCGATACGATAGTAAGCCCCATCATATCACCTCTGTTTTGAATACTTATATCTCCATAATAATGCTTTACAACAAGAGATATAGTTAGAATCAATTATACGTTAGCGGAAACCGTACAGTCAAACGTAGCAGTTTGGAAAAATGGATTACATTTATTTTATGAAATTATTCATTAAATATGAAGTAAAAAGATTCGGAAAAATAAAAATTTTTATAGAGGCAGAAAAGTTTCAGCAAAAGCACGCCTTAGGCAGTAAAAACCAGGAGCAAAAAGTGCGCTCCCGGTTTTAAAGAAAATGCAGTTTATATTTTCACAACTTCTATATAAGAAATATGGTGTCCATCCATTTCTTTAATCATAAATCTGTATCCTTCTTCTTCAACAAAGTCTCCCTGAACAGCATCATACTTCTGCGTCATAATCCAACCGCCGATAGTGTCAACATCATCATCAGATAATGTTGTTCCCAGGAGATCATTTGCTTCTGAAATCAGCAGTTTTGCATCAAGGATATAATGGTTTTCCCCTGTCTTTTGAACAAGCGGAAGCTCATCGGCATCAAATTCGTCCCTGATTTCACCTACGATTTCTTCCAGGATATCTTCTGCTGTGACCACTCCAGCTGTTCCGCCGTACTCATCAAGAAGAATCGCCATATGTGAACGCTCCTTTTGCATTCTAAGGAGCAAATCGTGAATGGGAATGGTTTCAATCACCCTGATGACAGGTTTAATATATTGCAGTAAGGGGTGTTTGCCTTCACATTTTTTTCTTACACAGTCAGTTAAAATTTCCTTAACATTAATGATTCCGAGAATATTATCCTTATCGCCCGCCGTAACCGGGTAGCGGGTATAACGCTCATTTAATATGAGATCGAGGGTTTCTTCCAGTGATGAATCTTCCGGAATGGTAACAATTTCGGTCCGGGGAACCATAATCTCTTTGGCGATTCTATTGTCAAATTCAAATATCCGGTCCACATACTGGTATTCAGAGGGATTAATTTCACCGCTCTTTAAGCTTTCAGATAGGATAATCCGCAGTTCTTCCTCTGTATGGGCCATTTCACTCTCTGAAACTGGTTTCAGTCCGAATAATCCTGTAACAACTCTGGCTGAACCATTTAAAACCCAGATAAACGGATACATAACCCTGTAAAATAATATTAATGGCTTTGAAAAAGTTAAAGTAATAGCTTCTGCCTTTTGAATCGCAAAGGTCTTTGGCGCAAGCTCTCCAATGACCACATGGAGAAATGTCACAACAGCAAAAGCAATGACAAAGGATAGGAAATGAGTTACGGAAGCCTGCAAGTTAAGACTTTCAAATACAGGATGAAGCAGTCTCTCAATAGTCGGTTCACCGAGCCACCCGAGACCCAGTGCGGTGATTGTAATTCCAAGCTGACAGGCAGATAAATATTCATCCAGACTGCTTATAACTTGTTTTGCAGAACCGGCTTTAGGATTTCCCTCCAGCATAAGCTGGTCAATTCGTGAAGTCCTCACTTTAACAATGGCAAATTCAGATGCAACAAAAAAAGCAGTTAATGCGATTAATAAAAATAATAAGAAAAGGTTAAGGGTGATCATATTATCCCTTACACGATATGTAAGGGGCCGGCACCTCCTTTATAATAAGTACTTTTCCCTTATTCATGAATTTTACAAATAAACCATGAATAAAGGATTTACTTTAATTGAAATTACCCTTATTTAAGAGATGTAATCAGGAGAAATAATTAATCCAAGATCTTGTATGCAGGGAAAAATAAAAAAGCCTGAGCAGGCTTTTTGTTTAAACATTCCATTCTCTTGCCAGAAGTCCATATACGGCAAGATCGTGATATCGATTATAAAGATACTCGCCATCCCGGATGATTCCTTCCTGCCGAAAGCCAAGCCGTTGAGGGATCGCACGGCTTTTTCCATTTCTGATTCCGCAGCGTATTTCGATGCGGTTCAGTTTTAAATCAAAAAAAGCATGATTGACCATGGCTTGCACACTTCGTGTCATAATTCCTCTGCCTTCAAAATTTTCAGCAAGGTAGTATCCAATGCTGGTTTGTCTGTTGTTCCAGTCTATATGGTGAAAACCAATAGAGCCTGCAAGTTTTCCCTGATAACGGATTCCGGCATTAAATCCGTTATTATCGGCAAACTGTTTCAGCCATATAGGAATGATCGAATGATACTGAACAGGTGAAGCCATATTATCTACCCATGGAAGCCATTCTCTTAAGTGGCTTCGGTTCCGGTCCACCAAGCTGAAAAGCTCTTCTGAATGATGAAGCTGGAACAATTGCAATTCTATATCCTCATCTACCTTTAAAGAAAACAAGTGACAAACCCCCTCCGGCAAACTATAAATATAATAATTTATTGTTTAAATCATATAAGCATTTTTAGTATGGAAGACGAAAAAGCTGTTCCCAGGATTCGGAGTCAGCTCATATCTTCAGTCAGCTTTTCAGTTGGCAAAGTTATGCTGAAAACGGTCCAGTCTGATTCGGTATCACATGTCAGAGTCCCTTGATGTTTTTCAATTATCTCTCTGCAGACAAATAGACCCAGCCCTGTTCCGAGTGTTTTTGTTGTAACAAATGGCTCAAAAATGGAATTGATAAGATGATCAGGAATTCTTGGCCCATTATTCGAAATATCCAATCTTATGTGCCCATCTGAAGTCCATTTGCTTTTAATATGGATGACAGGGTCGCTGCGGTACTGTGTAAGCACATCAATGGCATTGAAGATAATATTAATGAAGACTTGGCGGATTTCATCCGCATAGCCAACCAAAAAGATATCATCTTTTATATCCTGAAGGATTGTAACCTTTCCATCCAGGATACTGGGATATAAGAATATCAGGACTTCATCTATTAATTCATTTAGAGAGAATGTAATTTTTTCTTTTCCGATCAGTTCCTTTTTAGAGAGGAGAAGGAATTGTGAAATTCTAAAATTCAGCTGCTCAAGTTCATTTGAAATGATATCCAAATACTTCATGGAGGGATTTTCGGATTTTAAAAGCTGAATAAACCCTTGTACAGAGGTAAGCGGATTTCTGAACTCATGAATAAAGCTTGAAGTCATTTGGCCCAGAAGAGTTAATCTATCTTTATGGGTGGAATCAATAAATTGTGTTTTTTCCTTAATAATCTGATCTTTGGCATCCGTATATCTGGACACAGCATGATATAAGAATTTATCGAAGCAATAACCGATTCTTTCGTACTGTCTCTGGAGTTCATGAAAATGTATTTCGGAACGATTAAATATATTGAGGACGATTGTTCTTCCCAAGTTGACATTATAAACAAAGTCTCCAATATTACTATCTGCTTTTACTCGCTGTTCAGCGACAGTGTAGGCCAGTTTCTGAATATAGTTTTCCAGTTCTTGCCCGTCTTTTATTAAGATTTGAATAATTAATTGGAACATGGCATCGCCATTATCCTTAATTTTATCTTTAAAAGGGTCATCCTTATTTATGAGGATTTTCTCATTCCATTCACTTAAAAGGTTTTCTTTTTCCGTCAGCAGAAGTTCCAATATGGCATTATTTGTTTCAATCGTCATTTTATCCTCCACTTTTTTGCATAATAACAGTTAACCAATAGATTTCGATAGAATCCGGCAAAATCCTCTGTTAATTTAATGGAAAATATCAGTAATTTTTACCCTGAGGAATAAGGCCAACTTGTGACTAAAAGCACAGTCATTATTTTGTGATAATTGGTATAGTTAAAGAAAAAGGCAGTTTTTTATTTGTAAAATGGTTATTATTTCTTTTATAATATAGAGGCAGGTGTAAATTTACACCAACAACAAAAAGGGAATGAAGCTGCATTGACTAGAGATGAAATTATACTGAAAGTTTCAGATAAGATCCGTCTTATACGTACAGAGGCAGGATACACACAGGATAAAATGGCGGAAATTATTGGTGTTTCAAAAAAGACGCTTGTTCAAATTGAGAAAGGGCGGGCAGAGGCAGGCTGGTCGACAGTGGTAGCCGTTTGTGCTTTATTCAGAGAAACGGAAACGGTCCGGTTTTTGTTTGGAAATGAACCATTAGAAGTTCTGGAAACTATTGCTAGAGAAGGAATTGATTACAGGAAGGAAAAGACTCTTGGCGGAAAACTCTGGTGGAGGGAATTGAAGAGAAGCAACGGTCTGATCCTTCAGCAGAATATCATCAGCCAGCACTACCGGATTATTGATCAGGACCATTTCAGAATTTACAGCAGTTTCGATGAATTGTCTTCTAAAGAACGATTTGAGGAGCTGGCAGCAGAGAATAAAGACCTTCACCAATAATAGCTGAATTCACATAAAAAAGCAGCCTCCGGGCTGCTTTTCTATTTTAAGGGATTTGCGGACTTTCCTTATCCTTAGCTATAAGCACGGGGCAAGGAGCATTCCTGGCAATTTTTGTACTGGTGCTGCCCAGGAACATCTTTTTAATTCCGCCCTTGCCTGAGCTTCCCACAATAATTAAATCTGCATTTTCGGCCGCTGCATATTCACAAATGCTTTCTGCAGAATTTCCCTCAATAACATCGAACTTCGCATTAATGCTGTAAGGCTCAAGAATTTCCCTTGCATTGTAAAAAGTATTGTCTACGCTATGCTTTACTCTTGCGTGTGTATTGGAAGAGGATTCATCATGATAAACAGGAAGAGGAGGGATCTGAATTCCTTCAAGCAGATAGCCATTCGTTCTTACAGGCTCTACCGCTTTTTCATTGTTTATGGGAATATTTTCAACTGTTTCTTCAAAGACCTGAACAACCAGCAGCTGAGCATCAGGGTTTTGTTTAACTAATCCGATTGCCATATTCAAAGCCTGTCTGCTTCCGTCTGTATCATCATAGCCCAATACAATTTTGTTAAAATTCATCAGTGTTCACTCCTTCTTATGGTAAGGAAACTTATTGGTTCTATACCCTCTGCTGAGAAGAGTAAATCATAAAAATACAGCTTGAAAACACAATACCCCCATAAAAAATGACCGGACTCCGTAAATTCTAATGCACATTTTCAGCATAGTGAAGAGTAACATTGGGAATTTCAGGGTATTTTTATATGAACTTCAGAAATTTGCATGGTAACAAATACTATATAAAAACATATTCTTTGAAGTTATGCTGATATCGGTGTAATCTGAAGACTTCCGCACAAATGCAAATTAATCATCAGCAAGAATTTGGAGGAAATATGAGAAAGAAAACTTCAGTTATTAAAAAGTTTCAGTCAACTTGGAATAAGCTTCACTTGACACAGGTATCCATATTGCTTGCATCTACTGTGGTCCTGGCTTTCTTAAGCTTCGTCTATTTTTCATATAAGGATGCGGATATCAGTGCACTCGAAGCAGGGCTTGCACAATCCACAGTCATTTATGACGCTGATGGGGAAGTAGCCAGCAAGATCTCAGCAAATAAAAATGAAGGCATTTCCATAGATCAAATTCCTGATCATATGAAAAATGCAGTTATTGCCATTGAAGACCACCGTTTTTATGAACACGGGGGCATCGATTTAAAAGGAATAGGCAGGGCTTTCTTTACAAACGTGAAAGCAGGCGGAATAGTCGAGGGCGGCAGTACACTTACCCAGCAGCTGACCAAAAATGCGCTGCTGTCTGCAGAAAAAACATACAAAAGAAAACTGGAAGAATTCTTCCTGGCCCTTGAAATTGAAAAGGAATACAGCAAAGACGAAATTCTTCAAATGTATTTAAACCAGGTTTATTTCGGGGAAGGCGCATGGGGGATCAAACGTGCGGCGATGAAGTACTATGGAAAAGATGTTGAGGATCTCTCCATTAGTGAAGCAGCATTGCTGGCAGGGCTGGTTAAAGCCCCATCAGCCATCAATCCTTACCAAAATGAAGAAAAGGCAATTGAGAGAAGGAATACCGTCCTTGACCGTATGAAGGAACACAACTTTATTACTGAAAAGGAATGGGAAAAGGCAAAAAATGAAAAGCTTGTTTTTGAAGACAGCGGCGGTGATCCCTTTAAAGGGAAATACCCATATTATGTAGACGTGGTTCTGGAAGAGGCGATTAATAAATATAATATTTCGCTTGATGAGCTTTTAAGTGAAGGGTATCAAATATATACTGAGCTTGATCAGGATATGCAGAGCAGTGTAGAAGAAACCTACACAAATGATCAATTATTTCCTAAAGGTACTGGAGATCAGCAGGTTCAAAGCGGAGCCGTACTTCTGGATCCAAAGAATGGCGGAATCCGTGCCCTTGCAGGCGGAAGAGGTGAACATACCCTTCTTGGACATAACCGTGCCGTTCATAAAGTAGGCCAGCCGGGATCGACAATGAAGCCGATTGTGCCATACACAGCAGCACTGGAATCGGGCTGGAAGATCACCGATGAACTTAAAGATGAAAGAATGACATTCGGGAAAGATTATGAGCCGAATAACTATAATGGCCAGTTCCGGGGAAATGTGCCAATGTATGAAGCAGTCAAGGACTCCTTGAATGTGCCTGCTGTATGGCTTTTGGATGAGATTGGTGTGGACAAAGGGGTAGATGCGGCGAAGAGGTTTGGCATACCTGAAGAAGCCATCAATCAAAATCTTGCACTTGCTCTTGGGGGCACAAGTGTTGGAGTTTCACCTCTGACCATGGCACAGGCCTATGCTGTATTTGCAAATGGCGGCGAGAGGCCGGAAGCACACTCCATTACAAAAATAGTTGATAAAAATGGAGTCACAGTAGCAGAGTGGAAAGGTGAGAATACAAGAGTCATTTCCAAGGATGTTGCAGATAAAATGACAACCATGCTTCTCGGGGTAGTTCAGCATGGTACAGGGAAGGCTGCCCAAATACCAGGCAGAGAAGTTGCAGGGAAAACAGGCAGTACACAAATGACCATCGAAGGCATTGACGGAGTTAAGGATCAATGGTTTGTCGGCTACACCCCACAGCTGGTTGGTGCTGTGTGGGTAGGCCATGATAAGACAGATGCGAATAATTATCTTACTACCTCCAGCAGTGAAGGCACGGCTCCGATATTCCGGGCAATCATGTCAGAAGCCCTGAAAAATCAGGAAGCAGAGTCATTTAATGTCCCTCATATTGCCGGCCTGATGGAACAGAGGCAAAGGGAGCAGCAAAGAAAAGCATGGGAAGACAACATAAAAAAAGAAACAGAGAAGATAAAAGAAAAAATTGAAAAAGAAAAAGAGAAATGGAAAGAGAAATGGAATAAAGGGAAAGAAAAACACAAGGAAGAAGATAAAGATAAAAAGAAAGATAAAGAAAAGAAGAATGATTAATACATTTTACGAGTACAGTGAAAAGCTGTACTCTTTTTTTTAAGGAGGTAATCTACCATGGCAGAACAATTTTATGATGAATTAGCTGAAGAGTATCACTTAATATTTGAGAATTGGGATCGTTCCATTGCCAGACAGGGCGATGTACTGGATCAACTTTTATCGGCAGAAGGCATAAAAAAAACATCATCTTTATTGGATTGTTCTTGCGGAATAGGGACTCAGACATTAGCTCTCGCCAAAAAGGGGTACAAAATAACTGCATCAGACATTAGCGGAAAGTCTATCTTAAGGGCAAAAAGAGAAGCAGAGCTGAGAAAACTGTACATCCCATTTTTTCATGCAGATATGAGGTCATTGTCATCTGTGCACAGTGAATCTTTTCATGCCATTATCTCGATGGATAACGCCTTGCCGCACCTTATCACCGAAAGAGAATGCATCAAGGCACTTAAAGAGGTTTACAGTATACTCAGCGAGAAAGGCATTTTTCTCTTTTCTATCAGGAATTATGATGAAATACATAAAGAAAGGCCAACATCCACATTGCCTGCAAAAAGGGGTCACACCATAACCTTTCAGCTTTGGGATTGGCATCAGAATTCTGATATATATAATTTGAGGCATTTTACAATGATTGAAAAAGACGGGACCTGGTCTGTGTCAGAAAGACTTTCTCAGTATAGGGCCTACAGAAAGGAAGAGTTAAACAATTTTCTGCGCAAAGCTGGGTTTCGGCGGGTCAAATGGCTCCTCCCTGAAGAGTCTGGATTTTATCAGCCAATTGCCATTGCATATAAATAAATAAAGTTTGTTTTCGCCAGGTTTATTGCTTTTTCCTCTTATTTACTGAGTTGATTGGAGCGGAAGGTGCGAGATCCTCGAAAATGCATTCACATTTTCTTCGTGCGGTGTTTACACAAGGAAGCTTATTCACGGTCCTGCGGGAGTAGCAGGACAGGTAAGACCCCGCAGACGCGGAGCGTCGAGGAGGCTTACCGCCTGCCCCGCGGTTCGCTGAGCAGCCTGGAGCGGAAATCAACGGACAACATTGATGGCTGAAAAACAGTAATATATACGAAAAGAGCCAAAAAAAAGGCCATTCGGCCTTTTTTAATAGAAATAATTTAGAATAACCAGCTGATTAGTGCTCCAATTACCACAATCGCTCCAACTACCATAAAAATTGTACGTATCATTTATTTTCACTCCATTCACTCTGCAATAAAATAGTCAATTATAGCTGAATTGTTTCAGCTGTATTGATTAAACGTTTTTCTGACATGCGAAGTACAGAAACATGGTTGCTGCACATGTCTTTGATATGCTCCAGATGGTTCTGGACTTCAGTTCCTTCCACAATGATTTTCAGACTCGTTTGCGGTTTCACTGTTAAAAGGAAAGACACTAATTTAGAAAGGTTTGAGGCATCCACCGCTTTGTGTTTGCTGTAGAGATAAGTGGTGCCTTCAAATTGTTTTGACGCCTGGTAAATTTCAAGCATTTTCTTCATAGTGAACTTGTTTCGAACTAATACATTACTAGAAATAATTTCTTTCATTTTAAAAATCTCCTTTTAAAAAAGTATTTTATATATTAATGGATTAATGATGTGGTTGTACTATGGAATTACCCCGGTAATCACAACCGTAAACCACCCGGGTTTCAAGAGTGAATAATTACCTTTTTTAATTCATACGTATTTAGGGGTTGAGGCACCATCAGTCTGCAGAAGGAGATAAAAACCATCAAAAGCCGCTTTATCAACTGCTTGTGGCAATATATAGTAGAGATATAAACAGGGAAACTGAGGTAAAAGGGATGAAGAAATTCAAAGGAATTTTTAAAAATGCCAATTATGTGAAATTATTTTTCGCCAACTTTACTTCTCAGATGGGCAGCACGATTGGTTTAACAGCATTTATGTTTTATTTGCTGGATCGTTTCTCGGAACAGCCTTTTTATGCCACATTAACTGAATTGATGTTCTCTGTTCCGACCCTGGCGGTGTTTTTTTTAGTTGGAGTGTTTGCGGATAGGATGGATCGCCAGAAAATAGCTTATCATTGTGATTGGATCAGCGCGTTATTATCCATTTTGCTTTTACTGACTATTATTATTGGCTGGATGCCGCTGGTATTTGCAGTATTGTTCCTGAGGAGCGCCATTCAGAAATTCTTCTTTCCAGCTGAACATGCAATGATTCAAGGCATATTGAAAAGTGAAGATTATACAACTGCTGCAGGCCTTAATCAGGTCGTGATGAGTCTTTTCATGCTGTTCGGAAACGGCCTTGGCATTTTTGCCTACTGGACAGTGGGAGTATACGGTGCGATTGTAACTGATGCACTTACCTTTATCATCAGTGCATTATTAATAAAATCCTGCCGTATACCTGAAGAGGTCCGTCTGCCAAATGGCGCTCATGGATTTAAAGACCTGAATATCCCGCTTGTTTTCAAGGACTTTAATCTGGGGATAAAATATATTCTCCAGCACAAATTGTTATCTGCTTTACTTGTTGGCTTCTTCGTTTTCGGAGTGGTAAACGGCGGATTTTCAGTCATGCCTATTTTTATGCTGAAATACAAACTCGAGCCGCAATCCTATGAGGAATACTCAGTCCTGCTCGGAATAACATTTGGGGTTGGCGTTCTTATTGGCAGCTTTGTGGCCTCTTTGCTTACTCAAAAATTCAAACTTTATCAGCTGATCATTGCCGGATTGCTGTTATCCGGAATCTTCATCATTGCTGCCTCTTTTGCAGAGAACACGTTTATTTTCCTATCTTTATTATTTGCTGCAGCTTTCGGACTCCCTTTAGTGAACATCGCAATTGGCGGCTGGATGCCAAGTATTGTTGATCCGAAGATGATGGGAAGAGTACAGGGGTGGATAAGTCCGCTGATGATGCTTTCACAATCCATAACACTCGGATTTATTGCTGTCAGCTTTCCGGGGTTCCTCAGAGTGGAAATGCTTTATTGGATGGTAGGCGGCTGTTTAGCACTTGTCGGTGTTTTTTACAGCATCGTTCTCCCGGGATTAACGAAAAAATCAGAAAAAACAGGTGAAGCACATTCTTTGGAACAGACTGGTGCAGTATAATGTAATAAAAGGCAGAAAAGCCCCTATAACAGGGGCTTTTTATGTATAAAAAATAATTTAAAGAATAATGAACCTTTTCATCTCTTGAACGTCTTATGAGTGAAATAAACAGAAAACAATGGGATGATAAGAAGAGAGGAAAGAAGCTGATGGAGGAGAAAGACCTTATAGCAAGTGCCAAACGAGGTGATCAGCTCGCTTTTGCCATGCTTTTTAAAAATAACTATCCCTTTCTGGTTAAATACTTAATCAAAATTACAATGAATCCCGATGCAGCTGAAGAGCTTGCTCAGGAAACAATGGCCAAATGTGTTGAAAAAATCGGACTTTTTAATGGCAAATCAAAATTTTCCTCCTGGCTGATAACCATTGCGACAAATTTGTATATTGATCAGAAGCGAAAGTCGAAAAGAGAGAAGAGCTGGAAAGCACAGGAAGAGGTTTTCAGACGCTTGAAATGGCATCTTGAAAGCCGAAATGAAGAATGGAATGATGCCTTGTCTGCTTTGGGAAAACTAAAAGACGAGATTAGGATACCTATTGTTCTTAAACATTATTATGGCTACTCGTATGAGGAAATAGGAAAAATGATGAACATATCTTCAGGCACTGTCAAATCTAGAGTGCACAATGGAATCATGTCTGTAAGAGAGGAGTTGAAGCTACATGGTGAACAGGAAAGTGCTGCAGCTGGAACAAGATCATCAAGATGAGCAATTATTGGCTGCAGTTAAGGAAATTGAAGACGGATGGGAAACGCTGGAAGAAAACGTCCCGGTATATACACCTGATCTGCAATTTTTTGAAAACTTAGTTGCAGAGCAAAAACAGGAAATGAAAAGGAAATTGATCAGGGAGTTAGCTATCTTCACTGTTGCAGCACTCCTCATTGTAACTTCTGTATTATTCATGCTGTATCAGGTTCCGTCTGTATTTTTTATTCTGCAGGGAGTTGTCACAGTTTTTATTATGGCCTATAGCACAGTCAGCTTCGTGAAACAGGTGAATGGCACATGAACAGCGAAGAAATATCTCTTCCGTTGCTGATTATTGTGGGAGTCATCTTAATAGCACAGAGTACGTTCCTATTTCTTGATGCAAGAAAGCACGGCCACAATTATTGGCTATGGGGAATTATCGGTTTAATTCAGGCGCCAATGCCGACGCTGTTTTACTTGATTTTCGTCAGAAAGATCTGGCAGAAAAAAGATTAATTGAGGGATGGAAGGATGAAAAAATTAAAACAGATGCTGCTTCTTGCAGCCGGTGGCGGCCAGCTTCTCGGGATTGTCATGCTGTTTATTAATATGAAGGCTGCAATTATGTTTTATATTTTATATGCTTTAATGATTTTTGCATTATTTATTGTGCTGATAGCTGAGAGAAAAAGAGAAAAAGAGGAGGAAGAACAAAATGATTATCGTGACTACTGATACGGTATCCGGAAAAAAGATTAAAGAGATTAAAGGGTTTGTAAGGGGGAGTACCGTCCAGACAAAGCATATAGGAAAAGATATTCTGGCAGGATTAAAAACAATTGTAGGCGGAGAAATTGGCGAATATACTGAAATGATGGATGAAGCCAGACAGAAGGCAATTGGCAGAATGGTTGAAGATGCAAAGGCAAAAGGGGCCAACGCAATCATTGGAATGCGGCTGCAAACCTCAGCGGTTATGCAGAATGCTGCAGAAATCATAGCCTATGGGACTGCAGCAATAATTGAAGAATAGCAGGAGAAGAACCAGCTGACATAGTTAGCTGGTTTTTTAATGTCTTTAATAGGGAAAGGATGAATATTTGGCAGAAAATACTTGAAAAGAAACTAGTGAATTTTTTGTGATATTATAAGCATTTTTCGCTGAAATCCTTTACAATAGAATGAAACTTCTTAAAAACAAAACTAAGAAAAATGACACTTGAATGTGGATTGGAGTATATATGCTATATTACCGTACGTATGTGAAAGATGAGTCCCTGCCATGGGTTACCTTTGTTCATGGTGCAGGGGGCAGCTCTGCAATTTGGTATAAACAAATGAGAGAGTACAAAAAGCATTTCAATGTTCTGCTGGTAGATCTGCGGGGACATGGTCAATCAGGAAAGGGCACCTGGGAAGAAGGAGATCATTTTACAGAGGTTTCTCAGGATATAGTGGATGTGCTCGATCATCTTCATATTACAGACTCCCACTTTGTCGGAATTTCGCTGGGGACTATAGTGATCCAGACAATCGCGCAGAATCATCAGGAAAGAGTAGCTTCCATGATTTTGGGCGGTGCCATTACTGAATTGAATTGGCGCACAAGGTTTTTGATAGCCATTGCGAATTTGACTAAGTATATCCTGCCATATATGCTGCTTTATAAGCTTTTTGCGTGGATTATCATGCCAAAAAGAAACCACCTTGAATCAAGACATGCCTTTGTAAGGCAGGCAGCAAAAATGTGCCAAAAAGAATTCATCAACTGGCTGTCCTTAACAAAATCGGTTAATCCGTACCTGGGAAGAATCCAATCCAGCATTTCTCACATTCCTACCCTTTTTATTATGGGACAGGAAGACCACTTGTTTATTAAGTCTGTAAAAAGCATTGCCCAAAAAGCTAAAACAGCTACAGTCAAAATCATTACAGATGCAGGACATGTATGCAACATCGACAAACCTGATGCCTTTAACAGGATAACCATCGACTTCATCAACAGGCAAAAAAGAAGATTGGCTTCATAAAGGATCCCGGCGGATCCTTTTTTTAAATGCTGTTTTACAAGGTTTATTGATTTTTTGTATTTTATTTACTGAGTTGATTGGAGCGGCAGCCTGGAGCGGAAATCAACGGACAACATTGATAGAGGAAAAACAGCACTTTATACGAAAAGAGCCTTTATAATAAATAACAGAAAATTTTTAAAAGTAGGTAAAAAGCTGATTGACTTTTAGTGTAAGCGGTGATAATCTTACCAATATGGAAAAAAATGAAAAGGAGGGCTACAAAATGATCTTAATTCATCATCATCAAACAACAACACAAAAATTAAAATCTGTAACCTCTCCTTTAGAACAATATTAAAATGTAAACAGGATCTGCCTGCACATTTTGAAGGAGCACAGGTTACATTTCGTAACGTGGGCTCTTTTGTCTCTTAAGACATATCGCATGCCGCGGTATGTCTTTTTTTCGTCTAATTCTCAAATATCACCAATAGGAAATTCAGGCATTGCCTGTTTCCATATATTTCAATAGCGGCTGTTGTCGGCAGCCGTAAAAAAGGGAGGAAAATTTTATGAATGCAGTAAGAATGAAAAGAAAAACAATTTTGCCGGAGGATCTGGATGGAGGCTAGTTATGTATTTGCTGCTGGTTTTTGTATGAAAGCTCTCTTTAGAAACGTGAGCTTCATACCGGAAAGGGGAGAGATCGTTGTTTTCGATTTTAGGAAAATTAAGCTGGTTTTTTAAAGAAAACTGGAAAAGGTATACAATTGCCATTTCTCTGCTGATAATTGTCGGAATCCTTGATGTTATGCCTCCAAGGCTTGTAGGGATGGCAATTGATGATATTCATCTTGGTCAAATGAGCAGTGCTAAAGTAATGGAGTACCTTGGTTTATTGGCAATCATCACAATCGTGTCCTATGCAATCACTTATATCTGGATGTACCAGCTTTTTGGAGGGGCATTCCTGGTAGAAAGAAAACTGCGTTCACAGTTTATGGGGCACCTATTGAAAATGACTCCAACATTTTTTGAGAAAAACCGGACCGGTGATTTAATGGCCAGGGCAACAAATGATTTAAAAGCTATTTCGGTAACGGCCGGTTTCGGAATATTAACACTGGTGGATTCCAGCGTCTTCATGCTGACAATATTGTTTACGATGGGGTTCCTGGTTAGCTGGAAACTAACTTTTGCAGCAATATTGCCTTTGCCTATCATGGCCTATCTGATAAAAATTTACGGGAAGAAGATTCATACGCGGTTTATGAGCGCACAGGATGCCTTCGGGGAACTAAATGACCGGGTTCTTGAATCTGTTTCGGGAGTTCGGGTGGTGCGCGCTTATGTTCAGGAAAGAGCGGATCAGCAGCGTTTCCATGAACTCACTGAAGATGTATACAGCAAAAATATTGAAGTGGCCAAAATTGATTCACTATTTGAGCCGACGATAAAAGTGATTGTGGGCCTAAGCTATCTGATAGGACTTGGATACGGTGCTTATCTTGTTTTCCACCAAACCATCACCCTGGGCCAGCTCGTGTCCTTTAATGTGTATTTAGGCATGCTGATTTGGCCAATGTTTGCTATTGGAGAATTAATTAATGTCATGCAAAGGGGAAATGCATCCCTTGACCGTGTACAGGAAACATTGTCCGCTAAGCAGGATATTGTGAATCCTGAAAACCCGTCTATCGTTGAAGTTCCTGAGAATGTTATCTTCAAGGATGTTCATTTCCAATATCCTTCCTCAAAAACGGCTAATCTCACAGGGATTAAGCTGCATATTGAACGCGGGGAAACGCTGGGCATTGTAGGAAAAACAGGAAGCGGAAAGACCACTTTTATAAAGCAGCTATTAAGAGAATATCCGTCAGGCACAGGGAAGCTTGCGATTGCAGATGTTCCGATTGAAGAACAGGAGCTTGAAAGAACGAGAGGATGGATCGGGTATGTTCCACAGGATCATGTTCTTTTCTCGAGGACTGTTAGAGAAAATATCCTTTTTGGAAAAGAGGATGCAACTGAAGAGGATATGCAAAAAGCGATTGATTTGGCAGCTTTTCGAAAAGACCTTGAACTTCTGCCGGAAGGGCTTGAAACAATGGTCGGTGAAAAAGGAGTGGCCTTATCAGGAGGGCAAAAACAGCGGATTTCGATTGCACGTGCCCTTGTGAAGGATCCGGAAATTCTGATACTTGATGACTCTTTATCAGCCGTTGATGCTAAAACAGAAAAGAAAATTATTGATAATATCCGGACTGAGCGCAAAGGAAAAACGACAATCATTACGACACACAGAATGTCAGCAGTCCAGCACGCCGATCATATTATCGTCCTTGATGAAGGCATGATAGCAGAAGAAGGCACTCATGAGGACTTGATGGCTATGGATGGATGGTACAAGGAACAATTTTTGAGGCAGCAGGCTCAAACATCTGCTGAAGAGGAGGTGCTTTCATGACCACAGGAAAGCGGTTATTCAAATATGCACTTCATTATAAAAAAATGATTATTGCGGCATTGCTGATGCTTACAGTCGCTGTGGCAGCAGATCTGGCAGGGCCTTTCATCGCGAAGAAGATGATTGATGACCATATCCTTGGCATAGAATCTGTCTGGTATCAGACAGAAGGCGGAAAAGATGCTGTGGAGTATGATGGCCAGTTTTACAAAAAGGAGCAAAATATTGATCAGGGTGAGCGGAAAATTGATCAGGCCCGCATCTTGCAGGCTGGCAGCCAATTCGTCTTTATCAGGGGTGATATTGCTTTTGATGGAGAGCGAACCTTCAAAGAGGGCAAACTCTATATTGAAAAAAGCGGCCAAACCGAAACCTATGCAGGGAAGGCATTGACTGGTGAAGAATTAATGCTATTCTATTCACCCGAGATTCCTAAGATTGTTCAGCTTTTGGCCTTTTACTTTGGATTACTGGTTATCGCTGCATTTTTTCAGTACGGCCAGCGTTTTTTTCTGCAAAAGTCAGCAAATAGGATTATCCAGCAAATGAGAGAGGATGTCTTCGGGCAGATTCAAAGGCTTCCAATCAGTTATTTTGATAATCTTCCGGCAGGCAAGGTGGTTGCTCGCATAACCAATGATACCGAAGCCATCCGTGAGCTTTATGTGACCGTATTGGCAACCTTTTTTACAAGTGCCATATATATTTCAGGTATTTATATCGCTTTGTTTATTTTAAATGCCAAGCTTGCTGCGATATGTTTAATCCTGCTCCCGATTTTATATGTATGGGCGATTGTGTACCGTAAGTATGCATCAAAATACAATCATGTAATCCGTTCCAGGGTAAGTGATATAAATGGCATGGTGAATGAATCGATTCAGGGAATGAATGTTATCCAGGCGTTTGGCCGCGAAAAAGATACACAGAAGGATTTTGAAAAGCTGAATACAGAGCATTTTACCTTCCAAAATAAACTTCTGAGCCTGAATTCACTTACATCGCATAACTTAGTGGGTGTGCTGAGAAATGTGGTTTTTGTTGCATTTATCTGGTACTTCGGAGGAGAGTCGCTCAATGCGGCAGCTGTCATTTCACTTGGGATGCTATATGCTTTTGTTGACTATATTAACCGCCTGTTTCAGCCTGTGCAGGGCATTGTCAACCAATTGGCCAATCTCGAACAGGCATTGGTTGCCGGTGAACGAGTCTTCAAACTGCTTGATGAAGAAGGCATTGATATCAGTGATAATAAAATATCCCGCTATAAAGGGAATGTTACTTTTGATCATGTTCACTTCGGCTATAAGGAGAAGGAATATGTGCTGAAGGATCTTAATTTTGAAGCAAAGCACGGGGAGACAGTTGCGCTGGTTGGCCATACCGGCTCAGGGAAAAGTTCGATCATGAATCTTCTTTTCCGTTTTTATGATTGCCAGGAAGGGAAGATTAGGATCGATGGAATGGACATAAAACAGATTCCAAGGCAGGAGCTCAGAAAGCATATGGGCATCGTCCTCCAGGATCCATTTTTGTTCACCGGGACCATTGCTTCCAATGTCAGCCTTGATGATCCTGAAATATCGCGGGAGAAAGTGGAAAAAGCCCTGAAGGATGTCGGAGCAGATAAGATATTTCAGCATCTTGAAAAAGGTTTTGATGAGCCGGTTATCGAGAAGGGGAGCACGCTCTCCAGCGGGCAGAGGCAGCTCATTTCGTTTGCTCGTGCCCTTGCTTTTGATCCGGCCATCCTGATTCTGGACGAAGCAACATCAAGCATAGATACTGAGACAGAATTAATTATCCAGGAAGCCATGGACGTGCTGAAAAAAGGAAGAACCACCTTTATCATCGCCCATCGGCTTTCGACAATCCGAAATGCTGATCAAATCCTCGTTCTGGATAGGGGCAGGATCGTTGAAAAAGGTAACCATGATGAGTTAATGGAGCAAAAGGGCAAATATTATCAAATGTATCAGCTCCAGCAGGGGTCAACACTTGCAGGATAGAGGGAAGCGCCGGATGGCGCTTCTTTTTTATTAATGGTTTTATCCCACTAGGAATTTTGTTCAAAAAAAATTCATTACTCAGACACACAATAGTACTGGTATAAAGAAATTGTAATCCGGTATTCATGATAATCTTAAGCTATCACACAGATCTGGAGGAGATTTTTATGGAGGAATTTTCTATTACCTTAGTGATAGCAAGTATTATGGTGCTTGGATACTTTATTGGGTATACAATTGTAAAAGCATAGCTGCCGGCTGATCCAGCCAGGCAGTTTTTTTATTGTAGAGGAAACTATAAGATTGAACGGTGAGAATAACTCTGTGGAAGAGTGTTTGCATCTAGCTCCAGCGCCTACCCCCTCGGGGCCACAAGACGAGCCGCGCAGAAAGGTAAAGAACACCTTCCCGAGCGGCTCGTCTTGTGCATGTCGGGGGTGAGCAAGGAGCTTCCGCTTTTGTTTTGCTCATTTTTATCATTAAATTTTGAAAATAAGGGAAAAGAATATAAAGGAATCATAATAATCATTTAAGGAGGTATGAAATTGGCTGATTTTAGAATTGAGAAAGATACTCTAGGCGAAGTGAAGGTGCCAGCTGATAAATATTGGGGAGCCCAGACACAGCGGAGCAAGGATAACTTTAAAATCGGCATTGAAAAGATGCCGATGGAAGTAATTTATGCTTTTGCCAAGGTAAAGCGTTCTGCAGCAGTAGTCAACAACAGGCTTGGGAAGCTCTCCCATGACAAGATGGAAGCTATCACAGCAGCTTGTGATGAAGTTCTAAACCATAAGTTTGACAGCCACTTTCCTCTGGCTGTATGGCAGACAGGGAGCGGCACACAATCAAATATGAATGTAAACGAGGTTGTCGCCAAAAGGGCGAATGAACTGCTGGCCGAGAAAGGGGTACGGGATAGTAAAGTGCATCCAAATGATGATGTCAATATGTCTCAAAGCTCTAATGATACATTTCCGACTGCCATGCATATCGCAGCTTATACGGAGGCGGAGCAAAAGCTGCTTCCGTCATTAAAGGAATTAATAAGGACGGTTAAATCGAAAGAAGAGGCCTTCAAATCAATCGTCAAAATAGGCAGGACTCATTTGCAGGATGCAACACCTCTTACATTGGGTCAGGAAATCAGCGGCTGGCGTGCCATGCTTGAAAAGAATGAAAAGATGCTGATGGACGCAATGCAGTATCTGCTTGACTTAGCCATTGGCGGTACAGCAGTCGGAACGGGCATTAATGCAGAGAAGTCATTTGGACCTGAAATGGCAAACGAAATATCCAGACTTACAGGCTATTCATTCCGTTCGTCTGACAATAAATTTCAGGCCCTGACCAGCCATAATGAAATTGTCCATGTTCATGGGACATTGAAGGGGCTGGCAGCAGATTTGATGAAAATAGCCAACGATGTCCGCTGGCTGGCAAGCGGGCCGCGCAGCGGAATTGGGGAATTATCGATCCCGGCAAATGAACCAGGCAGTTCAATCATGCCTGGCAAAGTAAATCCGACACAAAGCGAAGCCCTTACAATGGTGGTTTGCCAGGTATTTGGAAATGATGCATCCATTGGATTCGCAGCAAGTCAGGGGAACTTTGAATTGAATGTGTTCAAGCCTGTTATTATCTATAATCTTCTCCAAAGCATCAGTATTCTTGCAGATGGAATGGCCTCTTTCAATGAAAAATGCATGATGGGACTGGAGGCTAATAAAGAAGTGATTAATGGCCATGTTGAGAGATCACTAATGCTTGTAACGGCACTCAATCCGCATATAGGTTATGAAAAGGCAGCGGAAATTGCCAAACTCGCATTCAGAGAGAATACAACCTTGAAAGAAGCAGCCTTAAAAACAGGGTATATCACGGAAGAACAATATGAGAATTGGGTTGTGCCCGAAAAGATGGTCTAAATAAAATGGCCCCCCTTTCAAGAAGGAGGGCCAAAGCCATATTTATTCAATTGTTGTTATCTTGCTTTATTAGAAAGAACCGCCGCCAAGCTGTTGTTCAGCCATTTGAACAAGGCGTTTTGTGATTTCTCCCCCAACAGATCCGTTAGCACGGGAAGTTGTTTCTGCACCAAGGTTTACACCAAATTCAGTAGCGATTTCGTACTTCATTTGATCAAGTGCTTGAGCTACTCCAGGTACTAGTAACTGGTTTGAGGAATTGCTTCTGCTAGATGATTGGTTGTTCATGTGATTTCCTCCTCGAAATATAAGTGTATTGGTTTTTGGCTGGGTTAGCTGGAATTGCACCAGCGCAAGGATTTTATCCTGCTCCACTGCCTGGCGTAACCCATCGGTTTTTACTGCGGATGCTTGATGCCGCTGTGTTTACTCTCTATTATGTTTGATTTATAAAAGTTTATTCTTTCAAGAAATCGGGAATTTTTTCCTGATAAAATTCACTGATTAAGAGTCTTACATAACGAAGATTAAACAGACAAATCATAATAAATATCAGCAAAGAAAACGAAAGTGAGAGGATTGGAATGGCTATTTGCCCAGTCTGCAACGGCTTTGAGAAAATCGAATCAGCCTGCAGCTCCTGCGGAAGCAGGATGGAGGACAGTGGAAGAGTAATGGACTTTTACGATGATTATAGTGCCTATATGCCAATTGACCAGATGAAAATGGAAGATGGCTATCCCCGGGATTATCAGCAGGAGGAATGTCCCCACTTGCTGAAGTGTCCATCATGCGGTCATGATTCGGTGAAATTTATCAAAGAGTAGAAAGAAAATAGATGGCGGCAGCACCTGGTGACGGCTTGGCGGATGCTGACAGTATTAAAAAACCCCGTCAGCTTTGACGGGGCTTCAATGTTATTCTTTTTCAGAACGGATTCTTCTTTCATGGTCTGCATCAAAGAAGTGCGCTTTGTTCATATCGAAAGCAAGCTCAAGGTTTTGGCCCGGCTTAATATCAGTGCGGGAATCCACGCGTGCTACGAAATCCTGGCCTTCTATGCTTGAGTAAATCATTGTTTCAGCACCAGTCAGTTCGGAAACGTCAATGCGGGTATTGATTTTTGAACCGGCAGATGCATCAATAAATACCGGCTCATCGTGAATGTCTTCCGGACGAATGCCAAGGATAATGTTTTTGCCTGTATAACCCTGTTCCCGAAGAACCTTCATTTTACCTTCAGGGACTGCAATCTGAGTTTTGCCAATAATAAATTTGCCGTCTTCAAGCGTACCGTTAAAGAAGTTCATGGCAGGTGAGCCGATAAATCCGCCTACAAAAACGTTTTCAGGCTTTTCATAAACTTCTTTTGGTGCGCCAACCTGCTGAATTACTCCATCCTTCATAACAACAAGGCGGGTAGCCATTGTCATGGCCTCTGTCTGGTCATGTGTTACATAGATAGTAGTTGTTTGAAGACGCTGGTGAAGCTTGGCAATTTCTGCACGCATTTGAACACGAAGCTTTGCATCAAGGTTTGATAGAGGCTCGTCCATGAGGAACACCTTTGCATCACGGACAATCGCACGGCCTAAAGCTACACGCTGGCGCTGTCCGCCAGACAATGCTTTTGGCTTGCGGTCAAGGTAAGGCTCCAGCCCCAGAATTTTTGCTGCTTCTTTAACTCTGCGGTCGATTTCATCTTTTGGAAACTTGCGAAGCTTAAGGCCGAAAGCCATATTATCGTACACGGACATATGCGGATAAAGTGCATAGTTCTGGAAAACCATTGCAATATCGCGATCTTTTGGAGGAACATCGTTGACACGCTTCTCATCGATATAGAAGTCGCCTTTTGAAATTTCCTCAAGACCTGCAATCATACGGAGAGTTGTGGATTTACCGCAGCCGGAAGGGCCGACAAAAACAATAAATTCCTTATCTTTAATATGAAGGTTAAAATCTTCTACAGCTGTTACTTTATTATCATAAATTTTATAAATATTATCGAGTTTTAATTCTGCCATCAGGGTAACCTCCCAATAATCTTTTTCTTAATTACAGTTTAATGGATACGAGTGTTTTCCCATATGGCCAAACTGCACAAAAAACTGAAAGCGTTTTTATGCAATGTGCTCAAGTCAGGTTTGCTCAATCAGCAAACAGGCTAAATAAACAGTCAGCGCGCTGTTAAAGTCCTTCAACTGAATGCCGGTCTTCTCTGTGAACTTATCAAGCCTGTACTGCAGAGTATTCCGGTGGATGTACAATTTTTTCGCCGTTAATGAAACGTTGGAGCTGTTCTTTAAAAACACTTTTATGGTGTGCAGGAGTTCAGGGTCTTCTTCCAGTAAAGAAAGGCGTGAAAGCAGGCTCTTTTTTAAAAATACATCCAGATGCCCAGTGATAAGGGAGGGGAAGAGCTTTTCAAAATTCAGCACTCTTTCAGCTGGAAGCAATGAGGAAGCCTGCGCGAATAGAAGCTGTTCTTCTTTAAAAAGCTTGTGTAATTGTGTCCCCGCCTTATTCGGAATGCCAATGTAAAAGGCTGTATTTACAAAAAAATCACTTTCCAAAGCATTGGAAACAGCAAGGAATTCTTCTTCGGCAAGAGAGTCTTTACCCTCTTCAATGATGACCCCTGTGGCTTCCCCGTTCCATAAAATCGTTATGTCCTTTTCGAAAAAACCTCTAAAAGCAGCTTCCATATCCTCACGTATCCATTCGCCCTCAGACATTTTGAACTGAACCAGCCTGTATGGAACATCTTTTGCGTATGATGGGTGATCCCCATTTAAAAATAAGTATTGAAACCAGGCTTGCGCAGCAGGGGCAAGGTGAATGGAACTGTCATGGAATTCAAACAAAGTTTTCAATACCATCAGACTATCCCCAGATACCTCTTGAACTGGAATGCCAAGCCATTGGCCTGACTCTTCATGATGAAACCAGTACAAATCAGAATTAAAGCTAAAATCAGGTTTTTTAAATTGAAGTTGAGAGCCCGGATACCGGTCATGTAATTTGTTTAACATATCTTTACCCTTTGGTTTGATAATTTTTTGTGTTTCTTATATTATAGCAGTTATAATTTAATTGAAAAAATTAACTTAATCTGTGAATGTTTCTATAAAGGGAATTGAGAGTGTGAGGAGTGAGACTCATGGAATATACACCTGAAATGAAAAACCGCTTGAAAAGGCTGGAAGGCCAGGTGCGGGGTGTGATCCGAATGATGGAAGAAGAAAAACACTGCAAGGATGTTGTTACACAATTATCTGCTGTCCGTTCTGCTGTTGACCGTGCAATGGGATATATTGTAGCTAAAAACCTGGAGACATGCATCCGTGAAGCAAACAATGAAGGCAAAAATGCGGAGGATGCAATCCAGGAAGCTGTGAATATGATTGTGAAAAGCAGATAACCAGAAAAGCGGAAGGCGCCCGCTTTTTGGCGCCTGGAGCTAGATAGTTATCTAACAGTACAATAAATTCAATTTAATCTCTATAAAAGGCACCTGAATTCAGGTGCCTCTTATTTTTACTCAGCCTCATATGGAGGTTCTTCCTCATGCAGTTCCCTGGCTTGTTCGATATTAACATCACCGCCGCGCCCATGGACGGAGCCTCCGGAAAGACCCTCGTTTATGATCCTGTCTATATCCATATAAGCTTTGTCCCTGCCTTCATAATGGACGTCCTCTGAAACCCTGCGTTTTTTATCCATGTGTCAATCGCTCCTTTAGATGTAATATCCTGGCGGGATTATTTTTCCAAAAGAGCTTTATCGTCATGCATGATTTCTCTAGTTTTTTTCTTATTCCTGGCTTTTTTTCGTATAAATTGCTGTTTTTCGCCTTTTAATGTAGCCCGATGATTTCCGCTCCAGGCTGCTCAGCGAACCGCGGGGCGTGCGGTGAGCCTCCTCGGCGTATGCGCGTCTGCGGGGTTTCACCTGTCCCGCTACTCCCGCAGGACGTTGAATAAGCTTCCCTGAAAAAACACCGCACGAAGAAAATGCGAGAGCATTTTCGAGGATCTCGCACCTTCCGCTACAATCAACTCATTATATCTGCAAAAAGCAACAAACTTTGTGAAAAATGCTTATTCATACACATGAAATAACATCAATTCATGAATTTGGGATTTCAGGTCCTCCTCCTGTCCGGCAGGATCTCCGGATGTCCATTCAATTTTTCCGTCTGGATGATAGATGCCGGTAACTTTTTGCTTTTTGAAGTAAAAAGAAAATGTCCATCCCGGCAATTGTTTGTTTTCATATAAAGGTTTGAATTGAAAGTGTGTCAGCATTAGGATTCCTCCAGATGTTGTAATATCCCGTTTAACGTTCCTGAAAAAGGGAATGGAACAGATGTAGAAACATTTTAACATTAAAAGGAGGCAAAAAGGATGAAAAGAAACAACAAATTTATGATGTCAGCCATGGCCCTTGGAGCAGCTTATTTAATGAGAAACCCCGAGTCACGCCAAAAGCTTAAAGACCAGTTTAAATCTTTTGCCGGAAGTGCCTCTAAAAAAAATCGGGTTAAGACAGCGAAAAGCCCTGTAACGACTTATTAATTCTTTGTCAGGGACACTTGTAAAAAAATCGCATAGAAATAGCCGTGCACGCTGTGGGTGCACGGCTATTTTTAGTAGCATTCTAGAACCCGGACAATGAGAGAAATAAGCGGGTCAGTTCTTCAATTCTTTTTTCTTCTATCCAGGTTTCATCAAAACTCATCGGCTTTGAATTTATTTCATAAATCACATAGTTGCCCTGATCAGTTAATCCAGCATCAATAGAGTATTCTCCATGAAAACCTTTCGTTTTCTCAAGAAGTTTTCCTGCCTCCGATGCTGCAGTATGAATAAACGCATCATGTTCTTTTGTGCGGACACTTTCATATGGAATCATCACCCCGCCATTCGGGATGTGGGTTGTAATGTCCTGGTCCTGAGACTGCCTAATGCCAATCCCTGTAACCGAATAGCTGCCTCCGCTGAAATGGGCTAAGATTCTAAAATCAAATCGCTTGCCTTCTAATTTGGCAGGGCTGATCGCTTTCTGTGCTAAATAAGGTTTACCCATCAGGTGAGTCTCCCATTGGCACCAGAAATGTTCAAAATCAGCGTAACTGAATGAATCGTGCAGACCGTTTAATGTGATGCTTTTTTCCAGCCGGATTAATTGGTATATTCCTTTGCCTTTGGAACCGTTTGCCGGCTTTAAGTAGATATTATTATATCTGTGGATAAAATCCTTTAGAGGCTTTGGCCCGGTGACAAGAATGGTTTCAGGAATATAATCCTTTAATGGCGAATGGTCTTTTAATAGCTGGTAAATGTCGAATTTGTCCAGAAAGCCCGGATTGAAAAATGGAATAGCCTGCTGGTTGAAAATACGGCTTGCTTTATGAAAGGCTTCTGTTTTTTCAAGTTTCCGGAATGGCACCCTGTTGTAGACAAGATGCGGAAGAGGGCACATGGCTTCAATCCACTTATCCTGACTGGGAATATAAATATAGCCGTTCACGGAATTATCCTTAAAGTTCTCTGGGGTAAATACATAGGAAACCCCGCTCTTTTGCAATATGCTATTCTGGAGGGCCTTAAATAAAGGACCATTGCCGGCAATAGCCTGATCCTTTCCTTTTCCGGTAAGAATGCCAATCACCGGTCCCGCATTACCGTTCCGCAAGGATAATGAAAAGGAAAGCGAATCTCGTGCTGCCTGCGGGCTAATAATGTTTAAAGGGTGTTGGCTGCTTCCAAGGGTACAACTGCTGCTGCCGAACCAGGTCCTGCTGGCCCAGTCATAATAAACCTTCATCTCACAATTTCCTGAGGCTTCATAATAGATGCTTCGGCAAGGAAAACGGCGAATGAAAGTGATAGCTTGCGGGTAAGAAAGTCGAACTCCCTGAGCTGAGGGTGTTTGAATATGGATCTTCCGGGCTTTGAATTTGCTTCAAACAGCCATACATGGCCATTTCGGTCCAATCCAAAGTCAAAGCCGATTTCACCGATGATACCTTCCATGTTCCGTTCCAGTGCCTTGCTGATATTAAGTGCCGCCTCACTTAACTTCGACATTGCCTCTTTTTTTTCTGCATCCGATTCAAATACTTCTTCAAGGACTTTGATTTCACCTCCGCTTTTCACATGAGTTGTAACACTTCCGGGTCCCGCCATTTTTGCCGCTGCGGCGGTAACTTTCCATTCTCCATTCTCATCTTTATTGGTATGAACCCTGAAATCAATCGCTCTCTGTTCATGACGGAGCAAATGAATTCCCTGCTGAACAAGCATCCGGCTTAAACTTCGTCCTGCAAAAACATTCCGCATTAAATTTTCCAAAGTGTTAAACCTTCTCAGCCGATTTTCGTCCCGAACTCTATATCGGCAATAATAATTCCCATCCCTTTTATCATAAATAATTTGATGAATCCCAAGCCCAAGGCTTCCATTAATAGGCTTCAGGAAAACATGGCCATAATCAGCCAGCATTCTTTCAATTACAGAAAAAGAAGAAAAAGGGTGGGTTTCAGGCAGGTAATGACTAATATTATCATCGTTCTGCAGTCTTTCATAAACATCTAATTTATTAAAGAAACCAGGATTATACCAGGGAATTAAATAGTCTTTCTGAAGGCGGGCGCGAACTTCCTTCAGCTCATTCCTTCTTTCACTTCTTCGGTTGGGAAGCCGATCATAAACAACATTCGGAAAAGGGACTTCAAAGGTTTCCCAGCCTTCCTCATGATAAAAAAGCCCATGGATGGTTTCTTTTTCCCAGTTAATTTGCTGGTCACCGAATAAAAACGGAATGGCACCTACCGTTTTTTTGACCGAAAGCAGTTTGGCAAAAAATAGGGTTCGATCCCCAACCGGCCTTAAAGGAAAAGAGGTGAATCCTGATGTGAAGATACCTACGAGCGGGCCGAGGTACAGAGTACCCTTATTGGCAAATGCATGCAGAGGAATCTTGAGATCAGGGAAATGCAGTGCTTCGGCAACATCTTTACTTATGATGATGGAGTTCTTCTTTGTCTTCTGGAGTAAGAAAGAAGAATCTGCCGAATGAGTGCCAAATGCCAGTTTCGTCAAATGAGTATGAAGGTTCAGCTCATTTGGAATATAAACTGTTTTGGAGGCGGAATCGGAAATTTCAATTTGATATTGTTTTCTCATGATTCGTTCTCCTTTCCATTTCCTTATTGGCTGCCAGGAATTTGGCATAGAGAAGGGGAGCGGTATATAACTCTTCCTCCTTCTCAGGCTGGCTGTTCAGGATGGTTTTCCTTCCTGGCTTTGAGTTAATATCCAGAATCCAAATAGAGCCGTTAGTTTCCACTCCGATATCGATTCCCATCTCAAATAGCGGGGGAAGCTTTCGTTCAAGTGCAGCAGGAAGTGTATCGATAATGTCATAAAGCTCATCGGAAAGAAAACTCTTTAATGAAGGTGGGTATTTAGTGACCCACTCCTTAAAAGAAATATTGCTGCCGCCAGCGCTTAAGTTGGAGACGATGCCTCCTTTTCTGCCTGTGCGAATGCCCCGGCCCAGCTCCTTCCAGGCACCATTCCTGTCCTTTTGAAGCAATATTCTTATATCAAAGGGCTGACCGTCCTTGTTTGATAGATTCACATATGGCTGGATGAGGTATTGATGTTTTGCGGTCAATTTATTCAACCATCCAGCTGCCTTTTCTTCAGTTTCAAAGCTGCGTGAAACCTGGGCATTCCTTTTATCTGTTTTAACAAGAATATCTTTGCCCGTTTTTTCAATATAATAGATTCCATGTCCCTGTGACCCGCTTGCCGGTTTTAAAATGCAGGGCTGATTAGTAATGAGGCTGTTTATGAAACTGTCAGCTCCGGTAAATGGAGCCGTCTTCAGCAAATAAGGTGATATGTTTGAACAGGAGAGAATTTCATATAATTCAAGCTTATTAGGCAATCCGTAGCCAAGGAATTGGATGTCATTTCTTGCCTTTAGCCAATTCACGATGGATATACATTGTTTCGAGCGGGAGTCATTTCTGTAAAAACAGCGATCATAAAGAATCTCTGGCACTGGAAATTCTGCCGGCTCCCATTCCCCTGAAGAAGGGTTATAGGAATCACCTGCAATCCTTTCTGAAACAGGATTGATATCTGTAGGCACAAACCTGAAGCAATTAATGTTATATTCATTAGCTCTCTTCGCCAATTCCGTAAAGTATGGCTGTTCACTCCGTTTGTTTAGAGTCATGATTCCGAATGAAAGCATTTTGTAGTCCTCCTTTTTGGATAAATGATAAAGCCGTTGCATATTCGATCAGTGCCTTGGCAGAGGGTCTTATTCTTTTTTCTTTGTCTTCAAAGTTCTTGGAGGGTTTAGAATTCACTTCAATGATCCAGAGTTTTCCATTAGAGTCCAATCCAATATCAATCCCGAGTTCTCCAACAAGGCCTTCGCATTTCTGACTGATGATGGTTGCTGTTTCAACTGCAAGCTCCTTAAATAACGCCAGCTGCTGAACCGCTGTTTTCTGATCAGAGTGCATCGTGAAGATTCTTAGGGGCTTCATAATTTCCCCGCCTCTTGCAATATTGGAAACAAATTGCTGTTCGGCAGAAATCCTTGCCACTGCAGAAGTGGCCCTCCAGATATCCTGAAAGTTTTTATGGCAGAGCACGCGGAAATCAAGCTGCCTGTTCTTATAAGTTTGCAGAGGTATGGCCTGCTGTGCCAGAAAAATTGTTTTCTTTTGGTACTGCTTGAACCATTGTGCAAAACGGTCATAATTTTTGAATGTGAGCGTATTTTCCCTGCCGTTTCCGGTCGATACTTCTGTCATGATTTCTTCGTCCTGTATACTAAGTCTGATAATATTCCGTCCTTGGCTGCCATGTATGGGCTTAAGGAATATTAACCTGTGTCTGGCCAGCATTTCCTTGATGGTTTGTTCATCCGCAATGGCTGTATCAGGCAGATAGGGATGCATATGGTCCTCAGAAAAGAGGAGGTTATGAACTTCCTTTTTCGATAAGAAACGGTCATTAAACATTGGGATGTTAAAGTTTATCAAGTTATTTTTAAATGATTGAAAAGCAGAACTTGCTTCAAGCATCCGGGAGTGGATCCGGTTATAAATCACACCAGGCAAAGGAACGGGACGTTTTATCCATTTTCCCTCACGCAGGCAATAACCCTGCAGCTTTCCTTCAATGCAGTCTCGAAAATGAAATACATAGAAATATCCGCGCAAGCCGGAAACAACTTCATGCAATTCTTCGCAAAAAGAATGAATTGATCGGAAATCAGGCTCTTCGCCACTTTCATTAAAATCCGTCATCAGTCCAATAACCGGCCCGGCAGTAATAGTAAAGTCCTTTCTGGAGTAACTGGCGACAAAATGGAGATCTTCCATTGGCAGGCAGCATTCCTGAAAAAGCCGTTCACAGAACATAATTTCATCTTTTGTAATGTTTGCTCCTTCGATGGTTACCTGAATGGCATGCATGCCGATCCGCAGCAAATGGGGCTTTTGCAAATCAATATTCCAGTAATGTACGAGAGAATGGCTAAGTTGAATGCGAAATTGATTTTCCTGAAACATTTTTACCGGAACAATCGTAATAGGCAATAAAGAAACTGTCATGATCATTCCTCATTTGCTTATCTTAATTTGAGCCTATTCTGAACAACCTCATGCAGTTTGCAAATTGAATGCTGAATTTATTCCGCAGAATGTGCAAAACTCCCATTGATGAAGTTTTCACTGTATAATGAAAAAATAGGCAAAAGCTGATACCATATCGTATGTTCTGGGCAATTAAATGGTGCGTCAAGAGGCGCCTGTAACTTAAGGAAGGTAGAGATATCTATGGAAATTGCAATGACAATAATATTAATGATGATAATTGGGGCACTCATTGGCGGGTTTACTAACTACCTGGCTATTAAAATGCTCTTTAAACCTTATAATGCCGTGTACATAGGTAAATGGAAGGTTCCATTTACCCCTGGGCTGATTCCTAAACGAAGAGATGAAATGGCTGATCAGATGGGAAAGCTGGTTGTTAATCATCTTCTGACACCGGAAAGCATTAAGAAAAAGTTCATCAATGATCAATTCTTGCATGATATGACCGGGATTGTTCAGAAAGAGATGGAAACTATCCTGCAATCAGAAAAATCAGCAGAGGACATTCTTGCAGCGTTTGGAATCACGGATGGCCAATCGAAAACGGAGTACCGCATAAACTTATTAATTGAGCAGAAATATGAAAAGATTATAAGTGAATATCGAGGCCTGCCTCTTAAAAATGTTATTCCTCAGGGCCTGTTGGATAAAGCGGATGAAAAAATTCCGGCTATCAGCTCAATGATCCTTCAAAAGGGGGTTGATTATTTCTCCAGCATTGAAGGCAAAATGAGGATACAAAGAATGGCTGATGATTTTGTTCGTGAACGCAGCGGCGTGCTCAGCAATATGCTGCAGATGTTCATGGGCAACATTAATCTTGCGGATAAAATTCAGCCGGAAATTGTTAGGTTTTTAAGTAATGAGGGTACGGCCGACCTGATTACAACCCTTTTACAAAAAGAGTGGCGTAAAATCCTTGAGATGGAAGCTGCAGTTATTGAAGAGCAGCTCGAAAAGGAACAGATTCTTTCAGTATTAAAGAATATTGCACACAGAGTCATAAATCTGGAAAATGTATTTAAAAAGCCTATCTCATCTTTTATGAACCCTTATAGGACAGTACTGATAGAAGAGCTTGCTCCTAAAAGTGTTCAGATGCTTTCTGATTGGCTTTCAGGAAAGACAGAAATGGTTATGGAACGGCTTCGTCTGGCAGAAATTGTCCGTGAACAGGTCAGCAATTTTTCGGTTGAAAGATTAGAAGATATGGTCTTTTCCATCATCAAAAGCGAGTTAGCCATGATTACAAACTTAGGTTTTCTGCTTGGGGGTATTATTGGTCTCGTACAGGGAATCATTGCTATATTGATTAATTAAAGGGTATCGCCTCGCGTTTACTGTCATAGTTTGTTATAGTGTAGTGGATGTTCGAAACGGAGAGTGAATTGTCCATTTTGAACAAGAATCGGAAGGAGTGTTTTTAATGGCAGTAAATTTATATGACTCAGCCTATGAATTAGAAAAAGCAGTGCGGGAAAGCGATGAATATAAGGCTCTAAAGCAGGCATATGATGATGTGAATGCAGATCCGTCTTCAAAAGCAATGTTTGATAACTTCCGCAAAATCCAGATGGAACTTCAGCAAAAACAAATGATGGGCCAGGATATTACACAGGAAGAAGTAGAACAGGCTCAAAAGACAGTCGCGCTTGTACAGCAGCACGCCCAGATTTCAAAGCTTATGGAAGCAGAACAGCGCATGAGCATGATGATTGCAGAAATGAACAAAATCATCATGAAGCCTCTTGAAGACCTTTATGGTGCAGCTGAATAATACCATGAGAAAACTCCCGGAAATTGATTCCGGGGTTTTTTTTATAAGAAAAAAGCATCTTCGTATATTAAACTGAACAAGGTTTGGGTACCTTTATGATAGATATCGATTTAATGAAAGGGGCAGCACATTGAAAAAAGCCATTTTTTTGGACCGGGACGGCGTTTTGAATGAGGTTCTATCAGACAGGGTGAAATTCGTTAACAAGCCGGAGCAGTTATATTTACTGGAAGGGGCAGCAGAAGCTGTGGATGAGCTGACCAAAGCCGGTTATGAAATTTTCGTTGTGACCAATCAGGGCGGCGTGGGGCTCGGTTTTTTGAAAGAAAGGGAGCTAAAGAGAATTCATGAAAGGCTGCAGGAGCTTGTCTCAGCAAAAGGCGGACATATTAAAGAGGTCGCCTATTGCCCTCATAAGCCGAAAGCAGGCTGTGAATGCCGCAAGCCAAATGCAGGCATGCTGGTGGATTTGGCTGAAAGGCACAATCTTGATCTGACTAAAAGCATTATGGTAGGCGATCATGAACGGGACATTGAGGCGGGTAAGAAGGCAGGCTGTAAAACTGTTTTTATCGGCTCTGGTCCAACAAGTGCCGATATCCAGGCGTCATCTCTTCTTGAGGCTGTGGAAGATATATTGGATATGCTTAAATAGGGTGAAAAGCCGCTTCCGGGATCAGCTGGAAGCGGCATTTTATTTTACTATGATTTCGCTGAAGGACTATCGTGCTCCGCCAAGCTGCTGCTCAGCCATTTGCACAAGGCGCTTCGTAATTTCTCCGCCTACTGATCCATTTGCTCTTGAAGATGTTTCCGGGCCAAGGTTCACACCGAATTCTGTTGCAATTTCATACTTCATTTGATCAATTGCCTGACTGACTCCTGATACTAAAAGCTGATTAGAATTGCTGTTTCTTGCCATGTAAATCATCTCCTTGGTGTAGTTTTCTTGATTGTTACAATTATAGCTTTAGGAGAGTAAATAAGATTTATTCATAGTTATTTATGGTACTTTATGGTATTTTTAAATGTAAGAAATTTGCTGGTATGTCTCCAAATCAGCTTTGAGCACATAAAATGGAGCTAAACGCGCACATAAAATTGCTCCTACCGCACATAAAAAGATTCTATCCGCACGGAAATCAAGAATTGTCTGCTAAAGTTCGCCATTGTAAAGCTGCAGAAACCCGAATAGCCATGAAATATAGGCACTGCCCAGTACTGCTCCTATAAAGAAGGTAAAATATGCCCAATCTTTCCAGGAAACAGAGATTTTATGATAAAATTCCCGGTTTTTATCTCCGGTAAACCCTTTTGATTCCATAGCCATCGCTGTCCTTTCAGCTTTACGGATCGCTCCGGCAAGGAGAGGAACTGCATACCTCTTAAGCTCAGCCATTTTTTCCGAGAGTTTTCGGGCTTTGGGTACTCCCCTGATCCGGTGGGCGCTTCGGATAATCTCAAATTCTTCTTTCATTAATGGCAGGAACCGATAGCCTGCCATGATTCCATATGCAAGCTTTGGAGAGAGCCGGCATTGCTGCATTAAACTGAGCAGAAACTCTGTCGGCTTTGTGGTTAAAATGAAAAGAAGAGACAGAGAGGTAAAGCTTAAAACTCTCATTCCAAGGGAGAGGGCACGCAGAAAGCTCTCCTCAGTCAATGTGAATATCCCCCATGACCAAAGGATGGTTTCTCCTTCAATCGTTTTAGAAAAAATCAGAGCTGACCAAATATATATTGCAGCCATAAAGATAAATGGCGTGAAAAGCAGTATCCATCTTTTGAATGAAACTCTTCCAAAAATAAAGGTGGCTGCTGCAGTCATCACTAAGGTCAGAAAAGGTGTAACCGGATCAAAGAAAACCGATAGAATTAACACACAGACTATGACAGTGAATGCTTTAATGCTTGGGTTAAATTCATGTAAGAACAAGCTTTTTCCCCCTTGCAATGGACCCGATATCGTTCCTGAGTTTTTCTAGGTAAGGAACCTTTAGGGAAGCAATCTTCATAATCTCATCTTTCTTCCATAATGCATCTGGCAAACCATCGTAAATCTTCTCTCCTTCTGAAAGAACAATCACTTTGTCCGCATAGGAATGGAGGATTTCCATGTCATGCGTGATCATCACCACGGAACCTCCACTTTGGATCTTTGTTTCCAATAGCTTCATAAGCTCCCCGGACGTCCTGGCATCCTGTCCAAAGGTTGGCTCATCAAGGAGGAGAAGCTCCTGATCATTCACAAGCACCGATGCGACACTAAGCCGCCGCTTTTGTCCCTGGCTTAAGGAAAAAGGATGCAAGTCAGCACATTGGAGCAAGTCCACTTGAAGCAGAGCAGCCTGAACTGTTTTTTGAATATCGGCATCAGGAATTTGTTGTATTTTTAGGCTGAAGGCTATTTCATCATAGACAGAGTCTGCAATAAATTGATGCTCGGGATTTTGAAAAACGTAAGCTAATTTCTGTCTTAACTCCTTCTCCTTCCATTGGGAAAGGGAGCTGTCATAAAATAGTATATTGCCCTTTGAAGGAGGATATAGTCCAGCCAGCAGTCTGGAAAGTGTTGTTTTTCCTGACCCATTTGAACCGGCAATTGCCACAAATTCGCCTTTTTTTACAGAAAAACTAATATTTCTTAGCAAGTCCTTACCAGCTTTATTAAACGTTAGATTCTCTGCTGATAGGATAATCTGCTCTTCATGAGCTTGGTGTTTTTTCTTCCGGTTGTCTAAAATCTGAAGTGCACAAAAGGGATTTGCTAATCCGGCGATTAATTCCCGATCAGACAACGGGAGCTTTTCCCCTTTGTAAATACCTTCTTTTTTTCCTAATAGGCCGGCTCTAACCGCGCTTGGCAGCCAGATGCCCTCATGCAGTAGTTCTTCTGCATATTGATTAAAGCATTCTGCCGTGCTTCCATTAAATAAAATTTCACCTTCCTTGTTTAGGACCACGCACCGATCGGTCAAATCAATCCAATCATCCAGCTTATGCTCAATTATTAGCAGGGAAAATGCCTGGTTCTCTTTAAGCTCTTTGATTATGCGTGTAAGTTCATAGCTTGAAGCCGGGTCCAGATTTGCTGTCGGTTCGTCCAAAATCAGGATATCCGGTTTTAATGATAAAACACATGCCAGTGCAAGCTTTTGCTTTTGGCCCCCGGAAAGGGTGTGGATTAAGGAATGTTTATACGGCAAAAGATGAACAAGCTCCAATGCTTCATCAATCTTACTCTCTATTTCTTCAGGAGGTGTTTTCATATTCTCAAGCCCAAATGCCAGCTCATCCTCGACTGTGGTCATGCAAAATTGGCTTTCGGGGTCTTGAAACACAATGCCAATGTGCTGATTAATTTCGCCAGGGCCGAACTCCTCCAGCATCTTTCCCTTGAATGAAATGGTCCCGTCCAATTTGCCATCAACGGCCTCCGGATATAATTTATTTAAGCAGAAAGCAAGTGTGCTTTTTCCCGAGCCGCTTGGGCCCAGCAATAGAACTGCTTCCCCTGGATAAAGGCTGAATTGCACATCTTTTAAAATAGGTTTTTTCACATCTTCATACCTGAAGGAAAGCTGTTCAGTTTTTAATATGTGCCTATTATGCTGTAATTCCATTTTCCGGTTTTCCCCTTTTTAGCTCTTTTCCAATAGGAAAGCTGTTTAATGCCCCTGTTTTCGCAAGGCTTTCGCTTAGCCATTTGCCTAGCAATCCAGCTAATAAAGCACCGCTGATCAGCCTCACAAAAAACATAGCCGTAACATAACCGGGTGAGAGGGCCGCATAGCCGGAAATGAAATAGCCCCAAATAAAACTAGTAACAGATGAGCCCATTCCGGCAGCAATTAAAACCCATGGCCGGTAATTATTCCATTTCGTGGCCGCAAAAACAGCTTCTGCTCCAATCCCCTGAATCATCCCTGACAGTATCAGGCGGGGACCAACTGCGTTGCCGATCATGACTTCAATGGCTGCAGCGATGGTTTCCGATAAAAAGGCTGCTCCGGGTTTTCTGATTATGTAAGCTGCGATAATTGAAACAATAAACCAAATGCCAAAAATAAGATCATATCCAATTAAGCCGAACATTCCATATAGCACGTTGCCAAATTGCAGGAATACCAGATATACAACTGCAAACACGACAGCGAGTACAGACAGGACAATGACTTCTCGAAGCTTCCACTTTTCAAGCATATTACTCAGTCTCCTTTTTGGATGGACTGTTGGCAGACATATTCACTGTCATAACAATATGTGTAGAATCGCTTTTCTTGCAGTTTTCAAAAGCATCCTCCAGTGTTTTAAAAACAGCGTGTGCATCTCCATCCAGTCTTGAAGCATAATGCACTCCTTTAGTAAAAGTTTCCCGATTCTTTGCGAGCTCGACCTGGTTCATAATGACGTTCATGTAATCAGGAATCCCCATCGGATAAAGGGCAAACTGGACAGCGACTTCCTGGCTGATTCCTGCTGCTGAATCTTCATTCGCCCGTTCCTCATTTTCAGCAAGATAAGCATCGCCCGCAGTATCACCGGGACATCCATTTGAAAAAGTCCCGTTAAACACTACATGGTCCCCATGCTTAACTGTTTCAAGATAAATAGCTTTGACCACATCGAAAACATGAATGGACCTGCCTCGCACACAGGTGCTCACATCATCTGTTTCCATCCATACCTTGCTCGTGTCCACTTCTTTTAGAGCTGACAAAATAACCTCCGCAAACCTGTCAGTCATTGGGTAAATTGAAAACCTGCACCCTGTAATTTCACTAGTTCCACATAAAAAATTTTCCTGCATTTTGCCATCCTCCTATTTTAGTTTTAATGAAAGGCTATTTTCGCAAAGTTTGTTGCTTTTTGTATCTTATTTACTGAGTTGATTGGAGCGGAAGGTGCGAGACTCCTGCGGGAGTAGCTGGACAGGTGAGACCCCGCAGACGCGAAGCGTCGAGGAGGCTCACCGCTCGCCCCGCGGAAAGCGAGCAGCCTGGAGCGGAAATCAACGGACAGCATTAATAGGCCAAAAACAACAATTTATACGAAAAGAGCCTAATGAAAATAAAAAACTGCATTCCCATAAGGAAATGCAGTTGAATGATATCAAAACACTAGAAATGATAGCCGTTCACCTGCACTTCCCCACGCTGGTATTATCCAGATCGGGTGATAAGAGTCAGAACGGATTGTTCCTCTCAGCCAAAAAGCTCCCCTAGTGCAAAATAAGATATGCAGTTTTTATTGACTCCATCTTAATACGGAGCATCCAAATTGTAAATGACTAATTTATAATTCTTCAAATCAATTGATCTATGAAAACAGATAAACGCCTTCACTAACACAGATAAGCTATAAAAAATTTCTGCATTGTCCATGTCATGTTCTATTCCAGTCCTTCTCTTCATAAAAGTGTAATAGGACAATTTTACACCGAGAATAGGGGGCAAATTGGATGATATACAGAATGCTTGCTTTAAACATAGACGGAACATTACTCCAATCAAATGGAAGACTTCATAAATCAACAAAAGAAGCGATTGAATATGTGCAGCAAAAAGGGATCTATGTAACACTTGTTACGTCCAGAAGCTTTCCATCCGCGAAAAAAGTGGCTAAAGCATTGAAAATCAATTCTTTGCTGGTCACACACAGGGGGGCATATATTGCAGCTTCTCAGGAAAAGCCGATTTTTGTAAAAAGGATTCAGGAAGATGAAACGTTTGAAATCGTGCGCCTGCTTGAAGGCTTTACCTGTCAAATCAGGCTGGTGCACGAAAAATATTCCCTTGCCAACAAAACGAAGCTCAATACCAACATGCTTGCTAAAACTGTTTTTACAACCGGCGATCCCATTTTTTATTCCCAGCAGTTTGTGGATTCATTAAGTGACACCATTTTAGATGAGCCGGTCACACCGCCAAAAATTGAAGTGTACTTTGAAGATAAAGAAGACCTTGAGGATGCTAAGACAGCCATTTGGGGCATGTTTGAAAATGTGGAAGTCATTAAACTGAATGATCTGAGGATGGACATTGTTCCTGCCGGAGTTTCAAAGCTGAATGGTTTGCTCTATTTATGCGAGCACCTTGGAATTTCCAGAAATCAAATGGTCGTCATAGGAGATTCTGGAGATGATCTGGAAATGATTGAAGCCGCCGGTCTGGGTGTGGCAATGGGCAATGCCCCGGCAGAGGTAAAAAAAGCAGCAGACTGGCTGACACGATCCAATGACCAGAGCGGCGTAAGCTACATGGTTAAAGAACATTTCCGCAAACAGCATCCGATCGATTTCCTGAAGAAAATGAATCTGCTAAAATAAAATGAATGAAAGAGAGTCCAGTCAGGCAGATTGGCTCTCTTTTTGATTTAGGGCATTGGATAAAGAGATAGATAGAAAAAGAGTGAATTAAATAAAGTGTTCCAATAGGATTCACTTCCCTGATATTGACCTTGTTTCCCCATTTCTGTACACTAAAAGGAGTTTGTCAACATGAATAATAAAGACTCTGCAGCTGCCGTCAGTGAGATGAAACACCGGCAGATTTATTATAATTTCTAAAAAAAGGTGATAGATTTGAACATTTCAATTTTAGGCATACAGGATGAACGGTTCCATCGGCCGCTTCGGCTGATCGGGAACCTCTTTTTTGAAGAATGTGAAGTGGTGCTGGGTGAGAATGCTGCAGCAGATCTGACCATTTCTTTTCAGCTTGAGCAGGGAGAACGCATTAAAGCCATTGCAGAGCTTACTGATAAAGACAACAGGAATCTTACAGCCAATTTTGAAAAGGAATTTGTTCCGGCTGAGTCTGACAAAGAGACTTTCAGACAAGTGAAGAATGCAGTATCACATGTATACCTGACTGTTTTGCAGGACTGGACTGGCATTACCCAGAAGTGGGGTATCCTGACCGGAGTACGTCCCACAAAATTGCTTCACCGTGCCATGCAGAATCAGACACCTCTCCAGGAAGCTCATCAGCAGCTGAAGGAAGAGTACTTGATTACAGATGAAAAAATTCAGCTTATGCAGAATATTGTAGACCGGCAGCTTGCTGTTGTGCCGGATCTTTATGACTTAAAAAATGAGGTAAGCATATATATTGGCATTCCGTTCTGCCCGACAAAGTGCGCGTATTGTACTTTTCCTGCCTATGCGATTAATGGCAGGCAGGGTTCTGTTAACTCATTTCTTGGCGGCCTTCATTTTGAAATACGCAAAATTGGTGATTGGCTGAAAGAAAATAATGTGAAAATTACTACTGTCTATTATGGCGGAGGGACTCCGACAAGCATTACGGCAGAAGAGATGGATATGCTTTATGAGGAAATGTATGAATCTTTTCCAGATGTAGAAAACATTCGGGAGGTCACTGTCGAAGCAGGCCGTCCGGATACGATTACACCTGAAAAGCTTGAAGTGCTTAAAAAATGGAATATTGACCGTATCAGCATCAATCCTCAGTCCTATATTCAGGAGACCTTGAAAGCAATTGGCCGTCACCACACAGTAGAAGAAACCGTGGATAAATTCTATTTGGCCCGTAATATGGGCATGAACAATATCAATATGGATCTGATCATTGGATTGCCTGGAGAAGGTGTTCAGGAATTTGCGTATACTCTGGATGAAACAGAAAAATTAATGCCGGAATCCCTGACTGTCCATACTTTATCCTTTAAACGAGCTTCGGAAATGACAAAGAACAAGCAAAAATATAAAGTTGCCGATCGTGAAGAGATTGAAAAAATGATGAACATGGCTGAGAATTGGACGAAAGTGCATAATTACGATCCTTATTATCTCTACCGCCAGAAAAATATTCTCGGCAATCTTGAAAATGTCGGTTATGCCCTTCCAAATCAGGAAAGCATTTATAACATTATGATCATGGAAGAACAGCAGACAATTATCGGGCTTGGATGCGGGGCTTCCAGTAAGTTCATTGATCCCGGGACAGGAAAAATCACTCATTTTGCGAACCCGAAGGATCCAAAATCGTATAATGACAGTTTTGAATATTATACAGATGAGAAATTGAAAATATTAAAAGAGCTATTTAATAAACATGAATCCCTAGCCGAATAGGCGGGGATTTTTTTAAAAAAATATTTCGGAAAATTGAGAAAAATATTAAAGGAATTCATGAAAATAAAGAGAATGAATAGGTAAAAGATCATAGATCTCTATGATTCTAAATGTAAGCGTTTTCTAAAAAGGGGGAATTATAATGATGATGCAGACACCTTTGACTATGACGCAAATGATCAGGCGGGCAGAAAAGTATTTTCCAAAGAAAACGGTCGTATCAAGAACGGCCGGCGGAATTCAGAGATTGACATATAAGGAGATTGCAGAAAGGACCAGGAAGCTGGCAGAAAGCCTGCAAAAGCTGGGAGTGGAAAGAGGGGATAAGGTCGGGACACTGGCATGGAACCATCATCGTCACCTGGAGGCTTATTTCGCCATCCCATGCAGCGGAGCTGTTCTCCACACGATTAATATCCGTCTGTCACCTCAGCATATAACATATATTATTAACCATGCCGAAGATAAAGTGCTGCTGATTGATCCTGACATTGTACCGCTAATTGAGAAGGTTAAGGATGAACTGAAGACGGTCAAGGCGTTCATCATTATGACAGATGAAGAAGAATTGCCTGAGACTTCTCTTTCCCCGGTATATCACTATGAAAAGCTTATAAATGAAGCAAGTGGTGCCTATGAATATCCTGATGATCTGGATGAAAATTCAGCAGCGGGAATGTGCTATACCTCGGCAACTACAGGCAACCCTAAAGGGGTCGTCTATTCCCACAGAGGCATTGTTCTCCACAGTATGGCACTTGGGATGGCAGACAGTGCAGCTGTAAGCGAGAAGGATATCGCTCTTCCGGTAGTGCCGATGTTCCATGTAAACGCATGGGGGCTGCCGTTTGCTGCTGTCTGGTTTGGAACCACTCTTGTATTGCCGGGACCATATTTTACACCGAAACTTCTGGCAGAGCTTATTCAATCTGAGAAAGTTACCATAACAGCCGGAGTGCCGACAATCTGGCTCGGATTATTAAAAGAACTTGATGAAAATAAATATGATATGAGCTCACTCCGATCGGTTCTATGTGGAGGTTCGGCAGCGCCAAAAGGCATGATTAAAGCCTTCGAGCAAAAGCACAAAATTCCATTCATGCATGCCTACGGAATGACTGAAACAAGCCCGCTTGTTGTTATTTCGACTTTAAAAAGCTATCAGGAAGAGCTATCAGCAGAAGAGAGGCTGGATATAAAAGCCAAACAGGGCATCCTTGTACCTGGGCTGGAAATGAAGATTGCCGGCAAGGATGGGGAAGCAGCATGGGACGGAAAGGAAATGGGGGAACTCGCTATAAGAGGGCCATGGATTGCTTCTGAATATTATAAAGATGAGCGGACCAATGAAGCATTCCGTGATGGCTGGCTCTACACGGGAGATGTCGTAACCATTGATGAAGAAGGATTTATGAAAATCGTTGACCGGACAAAAGATTTAATTAAAAGTGGAGGGGAGTGGATTTCTTCCGTTGATATCGAAAATGCCTTAATGGCTCATGAATCGGTATTTGAAGCAGCGGTTGTTGCTGTCCCGCATGAGCAATGGCAGGAGAGGCCGGTGGCATGCGTAGTTCTGAAAGAGCCATTTAAAGGGCAGACCACAAAAGAAGAGCTTTATGAATTCCTGAAACCGCAATTTGCAAAATGGTGGCTTCCGGATGAAATACTTTTCTTTGAGGAAATACCAAAAACCTCTGTAGGAAAATTCCTCAAAATGGCTTTAAGAGAGCAGGTCCAAAAAGAATATACAGGTCATGCAAAGTAAATATGGGTCATTTGCAGCATCCTTTTGGGATGCTGTTTTTAATATCATCAAATTAGTTTTTGGCTTAGCTAAATGGGTAAATTACAGTTCTTTCAGAGAGAGCGTATCGAGGAAGTGACCAACAAGTGACAAAATTAAAAATTTTTAGACAAAAAGCTTTTTAAATATAATAATACTCTTTATAATAAAAGAAGCATTTAAAGGAGGGGAAAGATTTTGACAACAGATTTTGTAACTGATACTGTCAGTGTTCAGCTTGATGGGCGTGTGGCGACAGTTGAAATGAACAGGCCGGAATCATTGAATGCATTGAATGTGGAAATGCTGAAAGGGCTCTTGACTGCCATGAAAGATATTGGCCAAATGGATGAGATTGATATTGTTGTATTGAAAGGAAGGGGCCGCGCATTTTCCTCAGGCGGGGATATTAAGACTATGCTTTTGGAAACAAATGAAAGCGATTTCCCGGATGTGATGGATTGCATCAGCGAGCTGGCTGTAACTCTTTATAGCATGCCGAAGCTGACCATTAGTGCTGTTACAGGGGCAGCTGCCGGTTTGGGCCTGAGCCTGGCCCTTGCCACTGATTATATATTGGCAGACAGGAACAGCAAGCTTGCCATGAATTTTATTGGAATCGGCTTAATTCCTGACGGTGGGGCTCACTTCTTCCTGCAGCAGCGCATTGGTGAAGATAAAGCGAAGCATTTAATCTGGGAAGGAAAAGTGCTGACTGCAGATGAAGCTCTGCAAATGGGGCTGATTCACGAAATAGCAGCAGCTGATTTAAGCACAGCAGTTGATGCAAAATTAAGCCAATGGCTGAACAGACCGACAGAAGCAATGATTAAGACAAAGAAAATTCTTGCTGATAAAAACCGGCCGCTCCTGCTAAAAGTGCTTGAGCTCGAAAAGCTTGGCCAGCATAAAATGCGGCAAACAGAGGATCACAAAGAAGGAATCCAGGCCTTTATTGAGAAAAGAAAGCCTGTATTTAAGGGGAAATAAAGATTGATAGAAGAAAAGCAAAGAGCTGAGCCCTTTGCTTTTCTTATCAGAATGTACATCATTGAATTCAGATAACTGTCCAGCTCCAGCGCAAAACCGCTCGAGGTCACAAGCTCGTCTTGTGCTTGAGGCCCCCATGATGGGGGTCATGCAGACATTGCCACAGGACAAGGAAAGCTACGGCAGCGATACATCGCACGACCGAAAGCGGCAGCTTTTGGGAGGAGGTGGCGCTTTTTGTCTGCGTTCCTTCGTGGGCAAGGTGCTTCCACTTTTCTTCCTATCTATGAAACAGTATCAGTTTGCCCGCAGGAGAGGTGCAGCGGTGAGTTTTCTCATCCAGCCCTTTTTCCTTAAGGAGATTTTCTCCCACACTTTTAGCTTCGTCATCAGAAGCTGCCTGGAATGCTTCATCCAATATCTTTTCCCCGTCCTGTTCAAATGCAGTAAGCTTGTAAGTCTTCATAATGAGACTCCTCTCTTATTATAAAATTCAGATAGTTACTATTATTCTTGCATAATTTCTTAGAATGTGCAAAATTTATTCGGAAAAATTGCTTTAAATCAGGGAACTTTTTTCCTATTCTGTACGTATTGCTAAATAGGAAAAGGAGGAATTCGAAATGGCTTTAGAGCTTGAGCATGTAACAAAGCGCTTTGGAAAGTTTACGGCAGTGGACGATTTGTCACTTTCTATTCCAGAAAGTGAGATGTTTGGATTCCTGGGGGCGAATGGAGCCGGTAAAACGACTACTTTCCGTATGATACTGGGACTATTGGATCCCAGCGGAGGAAAGATTACGTGGAATGGAAATCCCATCGATTATTCAACCAGCCCGCTGATAGGCTACCTTCCTGAAGAAAGAGGTTTATATCCAAAGCTGAAGGTCAAGGATCAGGTTATCTATTTAGCTAAGCTGAGAGGGATGGGAAAGCAGGACTGTTTAATGGAATTAACTTATTGGCTTGAGCGGTTCAAAGTTCCTGAATACGCCAATAAAAAAATTGAAGAGCTTTCAAAGGGAAACCAGCAGAAAATCCAGTTTATTACTGCTGTTATACATAAGCCAAAGCTTTTAATTCTGGATGAACCATTCAGCGGATTGGATCCGGTTAATGTAGAACTGCTGAAGGATGCTGTACTGGAGTTAAGGGATAACGGTACAACGATTGTTTTTTCCTCACATAGGATGGAGCATGTAGAAGAGCTTTGTGAACACTTATGCATCATGCAAAAAGGGCGGCCAGTAGTGCACGGATCTTTAAAAGAAATTAAACGTTCCTTTGGCAGGAAAAATCTTATTATCCATGCAGATTATGATTTAAGCTTTTTGAAGGATAGCAGGGGAGTGGTGAAAGCCAGACAGACAGCTGAGGGGATTCAGCTGCAGATTTCCGGTGAAGATGCCGCTGAAGCCATTTTCAGAGAGGTTGCAGAGAAGGGGTTTGTCCGTAAATTTGTTTTGGAAGAGCCGTCACTGAATGATATTTTTATAGAAAAGGCTGGTGCTTCCTATGAATAACTTTATGACGATTCTTCTTCATACTTATTTAAGCAAACTGAAGACCAAGTCATTTATTGTTACGACTCTCCTTACTGTGGCGATAGTTGCAGGGCTTGCCAACTTATCCGGTATTATTGATTATTTCGATAAGGATGATGAAGAACGAATTGCCGTAATCGATGAGACAGGTGTGCTGTTAGCTCCTCTTCAGGAACAAATGGATGCCCTGAATAACAATATTTCTTTAATTGCCTACAAAGGGTCAAAGGCAGAAGGAGAAAATGCTGTTAAGGATGAAAAGTATAAAGGACTTTTATTGTTATCCTTTACTGAAGAAGAGCTGCCTGAAGCAGCCTATAAAGCAAGAAGCATAGCCGATTCAGCGATCCCATCCGAATTGCAGGGCGGGCTGCAGCAGCTGAAAACGCAAATGGCCGCCACTCAAATAAACCTTAGCCCGGAGCAATTAAGCAAGCTGTATGAGCCTGTGCCTTTTGATAAAACCGCTCTTGAAGAAAACGCCAAAACAGAAGAAGAACTGAATCAGGCAAGAGGGCTTGTTTATGTTCTGTTATTCATCATTTATTTTGCAGTCATCTTATACGCTAATATGATTGCCATGGAGGTAGCGACAGAAAAGTCTTCCCGTGTTATGGAAATTTTGATATCCAGTGTCTCACCAATCAAGCAGATGTTCGCAAAAATATTGGGAATCGGGCTGCTTAGCCTGACACAAATGGCACTCATACTATTAGTTGGTTATTTTTCAGTCAAACAAAATCTTGATACGATGGAAGGCGGCTTTTTTGAATTCTTTGGATTTGGAAACATTCCGGCTACGACTATCGCTTATGCACTCATCTTTTTCATTCTTGGATATTTCTTATACGCCACACTGGCGGCTTTTCTTGGTTCGCTTGTAAGCAGAATTGAAGATATCCAGCAGATGATTACTCCAATGACCATGATGGTTGTGGCAGGCTTTATGATTGCTATGTTTGGCTTAAGCCAGCCGGAAGCTTCCTTTGTAACGATCACGTCTTATATCCCATTCTTTACTCCGATGCTCATGTTCATGAGAGTAGGGATGCTGTCACTGCCGGTATGGGAGCCGATTCTAGGAATTGCGATTCTTCTCGTTTCCATTATACTGCTCGCTGTCTTTGGAGCGAGAGTATACAGGGGCGGAGTATTGATGTATGGCAAATCCAATTCGTTTAAAGATATTAAAAAAGCATTACAGCTTACTAAAAACGAATAATCTGAAAAAAGCTCCGTCTTTAAGAATAAAGGGTTCCGTTTTCCAGTGCTTTATCGATAAATGACATAAAAATTGACGTGTGAATTGGCACACGTCTTTTTCCTTATATATTAAGGTTTTCTCCCCTCTTTCATCATTTTTGCCTTAGCAATTGAAATTATATTTTAAAGTGGACAATAAGTATTGTACCATTAAAATATAGTGTCAAAATAACTGTCAAAATCAATGTCACTTGAGCTGCCGGCAATATGTTTTTCTTATTCAACTAATGGGGCAGGTTCAAGAAAATAATTTCTACTCTTTAATAATTGTTAGTTAAGGGGCGTTTAAATAATTTTTGGAAAGGTAATTACACATTTTGTCGTTCAATATGCATTTGTCCACACCAAACTTGTCCTATTTACATTTCCTAATATTAGTTAGGAGAAAAGGAGGTGCAGAAAAATGCCATGTACTTTAACAGATTTAACTCAACCAGTTTGTTTAACCATTATCTACAATTTAAGTTCTCGCATACTTGTAGATTCTTTCATTTCTTGCGTGGAAGAGGGAAAAAAGTGTAAACTAAAAGTGAAATTAGACCCTATTAATAAAAATCTAACCATTAGAATCCCATTAACTCTTGAAGGTGAAGTTACATTTACTGACAATCCATTTCAATCAGGTTGCGTTACAACGGGTGTTCGTTTAACTTAAACTTAATAAAAGCGGTTTATCTATAAGAGAAAAGTAGATTTCTGACTATTACTTTTCCTTATTTTTTTCCTTAGTGTTATATTGTTGTTTGATTAAAAGTTAATTAAAAACCTGCTTTTATAATAAATATAACACTTATCTATGTCAGTTACTTTTTTCTTTTTTATTGTAGTGGGGTTACTGTAACTGAAATCCAAGGGTAATTTTGGTTCCCTCTTCAACTATGGTGTAATGATAAAAGAAAGCACGCTTTTCTTATTCAGCTAACGGGTGCTTTCGTATTATAGAGTTAACCAGTTTTTACTGGTTGGCTCTTTTTTTTATAGGACCTATTATTTCAGTAGCCAGGGTAGAACGTACGGGTGCGTGGGAATAGATCCCGAGGATTAAACCGTTCACCCCCTACTTGTAGAAAGATGTTTGAGGCTGGTTGGGACAATGTGATCTCGTATAACAAGCGAAGCTATGAAACTACAGGAAGGTATAGGGGTTACTGGTGAGTACAACGAGGGAGAGATGAAATTGAATCCAGTAGTTGGCCTGGATGTGGCCAAGGGAGAAAGTGAGGCCCAAGCCTTCTTAGATAAGGATAGGCCATATGGAAAAAGCTTCAGTGTAAAGCATATCAAGGAGGCTTTGGATTCATTTGTTTCCTTTTTAAAAGGAATAGAGAGGAAAACTGGGGTTAGACCAGCGGTGATTCTTGAATCTAAAGGACATTACCACACACCAATTATTCAATGTCTAGAGGAAAATCAATATCTATATATCTTGGTAAATCCGATTATTTCTCATCAAGCCAAGAAAACAAGCCTTAGAAAAGTAAAGACGGATGCCGTTGATGCATATCATCTTTGTGTTCTTTATTACAAGGAAGATTTTGAGCCTTATAAAAAAAGAGGATTAAGACTTCTAAATCTAAGAACGTTATCAAGGCAATACGAAACCGTTACGAACCTTTACGTTCAGGCAAAACTTCAATTTCATACTATTCTTGATCAGGTATTTCCGGAATACAGGGGAGTGTTTGGAGATTTGTTTTCAAAAGTCTCTCTTCAGGTATTGAAGGATTTTCCCACATCTCAAGATGTTTTGAGTGCAGGTGAAGGAAAGATAATGGAGCGAATTGAGGAAATGCGTGTAAAACGTTCTGCGAATTGGGCCAGGGAGAGAGTAGCTAAATTAATGGCTTCAGCCAAGCGAAATCCGTTCCAACAATGTATATATCAAAGCCACTTGTACAGTTTAGATATGTATATCTCTATGCTTCTTCAGTACCAGGAGCACCTATCCAACTTGGAGAGGCAGATAGATGTCCTGGCAGAAGAAATTGAAGAATATAAGATAATCCAATCAATTCCCGGCATAGGAGGAAAAATCGCTGCAACGATTATTTCCGAAATCGGGGAAGTTGACCGGTTTAACCACCCTAAAAAACTTGTAGCTTATGCAGGAATAGATCCCAGTGTCCATTCATCAGGAAAGTTCACAGCTACGATAAATCACATTACTAAACGAGGTTCAGGCCGTTTACGGCACGCTTTGTATATGGCCGTATTATGCGGTATAAGAAGCTCCAGGAATAAAAAGCTAAAAGAGTACTATGATCGGAAACGAAATGAAGGAAAGCATTCAAAAGTAGCAATGATAGCGTGTGTAAATAAGCTTCTACACTGGATTTATGCAATTCTAAAAAGGAATGAGCCCTTCCTAGATATGGCTTAAACAACAAGAAAAGGCATCTAATGAAAAACCTTCCAAACAGTATTTGGAGGGTTATTTGGCGTGCCTTTAAAAGTATAACACGAGAGAATAAATATTTTTATAAGAAGTTCTTGACTCCTATTAGCTGGTTTAGTTAAAGAAGAACCGTGAATTATAACAAAGAAAACTCGCCATTTTTGGGGCGAGTTTTGCTTTTTTTATATGCCATTTTAGATGTCAAAAGGACTGTCATTTCTGTGCATTTTTTTAGAATAGCACCTCAAAACGGAACCCTTTACTTTAAGAAACGGAGCTTTTTTCAATAATATTCTTTAAGCAAATAATGCCTTTAACCCTTCGAATGCAAAATAAGCCCCAAATCCAATCAGCGATAATCCTGAAAGAATCGATATGATGATGATCCCTTTGGAGGTCAGAAATCGGCGAAACCCTGTGGTCAATCCTGCGACAAATAGATCCCAAAGCATCAGTCCCAGAAAAATCATGGTACTGTATAAAAAGAGCTCTGTTTTTCCATAAGCCGCGGCTGTTTTTGCAAGTACAGATCCGTAAATGCCGAGCCAGAACAGAATGGAAAGAGGACTGGATATAGACATAATAAATCCGGAGAAAAAACATTTAAACAAGGAATCCTGGCTGCGCACATAGCTTATGGAAATTTTATTGGCATTTACAATACTTTCGATCCCCGTGTATAAAAGAATAAATCCTCCAAAAAGCCACAGGAAGATCTGTACAACAGGGGTGTCCAAAAAATGGACGAGTCCAAGGTATACAACCAGCATATAAAACGCATCAGCAAACATAGATCCCACTCCAACAATCCACGCATGCCAAAATCCATTTTTTATCCCTTTTTCAAGCCTGACGGCATTAACCGGCCCAATTGGAGCTGCCAGAGACAGTCCGAGAAACACGTAACTTAAATATATTCCAATTCCCAATATACCACTCCGCCCTTTAAATTTTCCCAGAAGCTCAAAGCCAGTCCTCAAGGAAATAGTCTTGTACATTTTTATGCACAAGCTTCCCGGTCTAAAACCGATTAAGAAAACTCAAGAAGAATTATCTTATATAAATTAGGATAGGAACGTGCATTCGCTTTTTGGATGAGGTAAAATGAAAGAAAAGGAATGAAAGGAAGTTTACATGAAAAGGGTTACGTTTATTCATGCTGCAGATTTACACCTGGATAGTCCGATGTCCGGTTTGAGGCATTTGCCCCCGGCCATTTTTAAAAAACTGCAGGAAAGTACTTTCAACGCATTTACCAAAATAATTGACTTAGCCATTTTCCATGCTGTTGACTTTGTCATCTTAGCCGGGGATTTATTTGACGGTGAAGACAGGAGCATAAAGGCACAAACCCGTTTTCGTAAGGAGATGGAGAGGCTGGATGAACGAGGGATTGCTGTTTATGCAGTCCATGGTAATCATGACCATATGGATGGCCGATGGGCCCATTTGCCAATGCCGGATAATGTCCATATTTTTTCCCATGAAGTTGAAGTGGTGAAGCATACAGCTGAAAATGGCACATCTGTTCATCTTTATGGTTTCAGCTACCCTAAGAGACATGTGCTGGAAAGGATGATCGATCAATATAACAGGGAAGATGTTGCTGATCTGCATATTGGAATACTTCATGGCTCTTTTGAAGGCAGCAGTGATCACGTTCCATATGCACCGTTCCGAATAAATGATTTGCTTGGAAAGGACTTTGATTACTGGGCTCTTGGACATATACATAAACGGGAAATTATCATTTCCCAGCCGCCCGTCATTTACCCCGGTAATATACAGGGAAGAAACCGGAAAGAAACCGGTCCGAAAGGATGCTATTTAGTTGAGCTTGATAGTTCGGGTGCAAAGATGGAGTTTCTGGAAGCTGCTCCTGTAATCTGGGAAAATGCAGAAATAGATGCTTCCGGATTGGAGAACTATCAGGATGTATATGATATTTGCTTAAATTTGATGGAAGAAAAGCGCCAAAACAGGCGGGGGACAGTCCTGAATCTGACACTTACAGAAACTGGAATACCTGATCACGAATTAAGAAGCATAACCAATGGCGAGCTCCTCGAAACGCTGCAGGAGGAAGAGGCAGATGAGGAATCATTTGTATGGATTTCCGGTATCACAGTAAATGAAAAAAGAATGTGGAATAAAGAAAATCTGGCACATGAATCAGATTTTTTCAGTGAGCTTTTTAAAACCGCGGGTCAGTTTGCAGAGCGCAGTGAAAGTGCTTTGCCTTTGTATTCACATCCCCTGGCAAGAAGATTTATGAACGAACTCACTAAGGATGAAAAACAGAGAATCGCCGAGGAAGCTGAAGCACTGCTGGTGGACCTATTATACAAAGCTTGAGGACAATGAATGGAGGCGGACCCTTGATAATTACAGACATACAAATTTACGGTTATGGTAAGCTTACTGACTTTAAACTTGAAGGTATTCAATCCTTGCAGGTTATTTACGGAGAAAATGAGGCAGGCAAATCTACCATCATGTCTTTTATTCATAGCGTTCTTTTTGGCTTTCCGGCAAAGACCCAATCAGAATTAAGGTATGAGCCTAAGGAAGGAGCAAAATATGGCGGCAGGATTACCGCTGTTTTTCCTGATAGAGGGAAGGCGGTCATAGAACGGGTTAAAGGCAAAGCGTCAGGTGATGTCAGCGTCCTTCTTGAGGATGGTACCAGGGGAGGAGAAGACCTTTTAAGCGGACTCCTTCATCATATTGACAAAAACTTGTATCAATCTATTTTCTCTTTTAATATTCATGGACTGCAAAGTGTGAACCAAATGAAGGGTGAAGATTTGGGCAGGTATTTGTTTTCAGCAGGTTCACTGGGTACGGATTATCTCGTTTCTGCTGAAAATATACTTCAAAAGGAATTGGAAAGCCGCTTTAAGCCAAACGGAAAAAAGCCAGCCCTTAATGTAAAGCTGAAAGAGATGAAGCAGCTGCATCGGGATTTGAAAAAAGCGGAGCAGAATAATGAGCATTACTGGATATTGCTGCAGGAAAAAGATAGCATCGCAAACGATTTACAGAGAATACAGCATGAGTTGGAGCAATATCAGCAGAAGCTATCCCGGCTAAAAGAGTGGAAGGAGTTCTATCCTTTATTAGCAGAGGAGCAGGAGCTGATTAAAGAAAGGGGAAGATTTGGAGACATGCCTTTTCCGGCAAATGGGCTTGCTCTATTGGAGAAGCTTGAAAGCCTTATAAAGCCGCTGGAAGGGCGAAAAGCCAGTCTGGAATCCAGAATAAGCATTTTGGAACAAGAGCTGGAAAGCAGTCAGCCTGATCACTTGCTCCTTAAGCATGAGCCGCAAATCAATGCAGCAGTTGAGGGGCTGCCGCTGCTGGATAGATTAATTCAAGAGGAAAAAGAATTATCAATAAAGCTGGGTAATATTTCAGAGGAAATCATAAATCTTCAGGAAAGACTCCATCTTCAAATTGACGAACAGCAGCTTGAACAAGCTGATACGAGTGTTTTTATGAAGGAAAAGATTAATGCAGTAAATTCCCGGCGAAATCATCTGCAAGCAATGAAACTGGAGCTGGACGGGCGGTTTAACGATGAAAGGTCGGCGCTGGAGAATACGGAACAAAAAATTGGCGAATTGACAGGGCTGCTTCTTACGGAGGATGAACGTGCGGCCGTTAGAGAAACACTGAGCTTCACCGCGAATAAGCATAATATCGAAAAAGAGCTGCAGGATACTCAGGAAAGGCTTCAGTTCCTTCAAAAAACAGAAAAAAAGGAGCAGGAAAAAAGACAGCAAAAAGCATACCGGGAAAAGAGGCAGCTTTTATTTTTGGGAGTTCTGTTTGCAGCTTTTGCAGGCTGGGGAATCTTTAGTCAATTATGGGTGATTGCCGGTGCAGGTTTGATAGGCGCAGCCTTTTGTTTTGCCGGTGTAAACAAAAAGGAGCCTAAGGGAGAGGACAGCTTTATTAAAGATGAGATAAAAGCCCTGAGTGAAAAAGAACAATCACTGCTGGAGAAATTAAAGCATCCTGACATTCAGCATGCTGCGAGTCTGGAGGCGCAGCTGAAGAAAGACAGCGAAAGGCAAAATCAGCTTATCCAATTACAATTTCAGCTTGAACAAACAAATGAAAAATATGAAAAGGTCATTAACTCCTTTGAAAAATGGGAAAAGGAATCTGCCGAACTTGAATCTGAACTCCTGCAGCTGGGGAAGCAGCTGCTGCTTCCTTCTGAAATTGCCAAAAACTATTTAAGCGAGGCTTTTAGTCTGATTGAAAAGCTGAAAGTCCATACCAGGGAAAAGAAATACATCCTTGAAAGAAAGGCATCAGCAGGTAAGGGAATCAATGAGAAGCTCCAAACTTTTCAAAAGCTAAAGACTCTATTAAATAGCGAGCCGGGAAATGTTCAGGAAATCGGCTATCAGCTGAAAAAAAGGCTGAAGGAAGAAATGGAAAAACAGATCAAGCAGGGTGAAAGAGAAGCCAAGCTTCAGGAGTTAAAGCTGGAACTCAGCACAGTGCTTGCCGAACTTAGCCACTTCCAAAATGAATGCAAGAATCTGTTCTCAAGCGCAGGCACTGATAATTCAGATGAATACCGGGAAAAAGCAGCTGAAGCACAGAAATTAGCAGAACTTGAAGAACAGATAAAACAGGTCCGCAAGCAAATGGATCTTAACTCTTTTTCACAGGAGGAAATCGGAATATATTCCAATGTGACAAAACCGGAAGCGGAGATCCAGGCCGTTAGCGAAAAAGCTGCTCAGCTCAAGGAAAGTATTCCTGATCTGCAGAGCAAACTTTCAGAAGTAAAACATGAAATAGGAATTCTTGAGGAGGGCGGAACATATGCGGAACTCCTGCATAAATTCGCTTTGCTGAAATCTGAGTTTGAAGCAGAAGCACGGGAGTGGGCAAAATATGCCGCTGCCAAGGATATATTAGATCGAACGATAAGAAGCTTTAAAAATGAGCGCTTGCCAAAAATGCTGGATAAAGCAGAGCACTATCTTTCTTACTTAACCAATGGCCGCTATGTACGGATTTTTCCTAAAGAGGAAGGGAGCGGTTTTCTCATAGAAAGCAGGACAGGAGCAGTTTTTGAAGCAAAAGAGCTGAGCCAGGCGACTGCGGAACAGATATATGTATCCTTTAGACTTGCACTCGCCATGACGATTTATGGCAAATACCCATTCCCCATTATTATTGATGATAGCTTCGTGAATTTTGATCATGTCCGAACTGCAAGAATGATTAACCTGTTAAAGAATCTAAAAGGAAGGCAAATTTTATTTTTCACCTGTCATAAGCATCTTCTGCCGCATTTTCAGGAAGAACAAATACAATCAGTTGCAAAGGAAAAGCTGCCTGTCTAATTATAGCAGGCAGCTTTTTTATCTGTATGGTAAGCAAATCTAACAAAACCTAACAGGTAATTAAAAAAGTGTGTAAAGAAACCTTACAAATATCATGTTTTTTCTGATTTTATCCAGTAAGATGATAAAAAGTGGTAAGGAAGGAGAAAATAATTTGCCCTGGCTGATTCAAGTGTTGTTACTCGCTATTTTTCTGATAGCAGGGAATTTTGCGGCTGCGTTCTTTCATATTCCGCTTCCTGGAAGTGTCATAGGGATGCTTATGTTATTGATCCTATTGGTAACCAATTTAATTAGATTAGAATGGATAGAGAAAGCAGCATCTTTTCAAATTAAACATATGTCCCTGCTGTTTATCCCCTTTGTCATTGGATTATTTTTATCTCCCAATTTTATTCCTCTATTAAATTTTCATTTCCTATTGGTCCTGGTTCTAAGCAGCTTTTGCTGTTTATTGGGCACAGCGTATTCTGTTCAAATATATGAAAATATAAGAAGGAGGCGCCAAAAATGAGTTCTGTTTTATTCAATAGTATAGGGTGCATCTTGATGACTCTTGCCAGTTATATCGCAAGCCTGCAAGTTTTCAGGAAGTTTAAGAAGAGCTGGCTAAATCCTTTATACACCGGAACTGCGCTCTTGATTATCCTTCTTCTATTGGGCAACATCCCTCTATCAGTATATCAGAAAGGAAGCAGTCTGTTTGAACTGCTCCTCCAGCTTTCGGTTGTCTCTTTTGCGGTTCCTTTATATAAGGAGTGGCCCTTAATGAAAAGACATCTTAAGAAAATATTCTCAGGAGTCTTTGCCGGGACCTCCTTAGGCATATTTTCGGTTTACATTATGTCACAGGTTTTTCACTTTAATCAGGAGATCATGGCATCTCTTATTCCGCGTTCGGTAACACTCCCGGTAGCCTTAACGGTCTCGGATGGCCTAGGAGGAACCACGGCATTTACTGTTTTCTTTGTGCTATTTTCTGGTCTTTTTTCCGTTATGATGGGACCAAACCTATTGAAGTGGCTTGGAATAAATAGTAAAGCTGCCAAAGGATTGGCAATGGGCACTTCAGCACAGATGCTGGGAGCCAGCCGTTCACTCATGTGGGGAGAGGAAGAAGGTGCCATGGGGTGTATAGCCATGACAACTTCTGCAATTATCCTTTCGTTATTTATTCCAATATTGCTGCTTTTGCTGTAACCCGCAATTATCAAAAAACCCATTCATGAAAAAGTGAATGGGTTTTTATGGCGGACAAAAGACATGATTAATTTAGGAGAGAGCAGGACCTGTGTGGTATACTAGGTTAATAGAATTGCATGTTTAAAGAGGCTGCAAAAGATGTGTCTATTTCTGAATGCCCTTTTTAAACAACCTCGTGAAGGGAGCGTCGGCGCACGTATGTCAAAAGGAATTGTTTATTACGAAGTAGGAGAACAAATCGAGCTTTTTCTGCTCATCAAAAATGCAACTAAGGGTATTGCGAGTAATGGAAAGCCGTTCTTGACCCTTATCTTCCAGGACCAAAGCGGGGAAATTGAAGCAAAGCTTTGGGATGTGTCTGATGAAGATGCCAAAAACTACAGTCCCGAAACCATTGTAAAAGTGGCGGGGGATATTTTAAATTACCGTGGACGCAATCAGTTAAGAATCCGCCAAATACGGCCGGCCTCTCCAACTGATCCGGTGAAGCTGGCAGACTTTCTCGAAACAGCACCCTTAAGTACTGATGAAATGATGAGTAAAATCACTCAATATATATTTGAAATGAAAAATCCGAACATTCAACGGATCACCCGCCATTTACTGAAGAAGCATCAAAAGGACTTTCTTGAATATCCCGCCGCTACCAAGAATCATCATGAATTCGTTTCCGGTCTTGCCTATCATGTTGTTTCCATGCTGGATTTGGCTAAAGTAATTTCCGGTTTGTATCCAAGCCTGGATAAGGACTTATTGTACGCTGGAGTCATCCTGCACGATTTAGGGAAAATTACAGAGCTGTCCGGACCGATTTCGACATCCTACACAATAGAAGGAAACCTTCTAGGGCATATAACCATTATGATAACTGAAATAGGAAAAGCTGCTGAGGAACTGGGAATCAGCGGTGAAGAGATTATGGTCCTTCAGCACCTGGTCTTGTCCCATCACGGCAAAGCAGAATGGGGCAGTCCGAAGCCGCCATTAATCAAGGAAGCAGAAATTCTTCATTATATTGATAATATTGATGCAAAAATGAATATGCTTGATAGAGCTCTTGAAAGGGTAAAACCTGGAGAGTTTTCGGAGCGGGTATTTGCTCTGGATAACCGTTCATTCTATAAGCCTAGTTTTCATAAATAATAAATGCCATCCTTCCTAATGGGAAAGGATGGCATTTTTAGTGTCTGTCTATCATATTTTTTCCGGTTCAGCATACATTTTATAGTAAATGGACAACCATATGAAAAGAAAGAGGGGAAAAAGATGATTCCAATTTGGGTATATTTTGTTGCAGCCGGAATCGTTATAAGTGCATATATGGCGGTAAGGACAGGCAGGGAAGAGAAAAAAGTGGAGCATGACAGCATAGAACGCGAGGGTGAAATTTATATGAAGCGTCTTGAACGGGAAAAAGAAGAGCGGAAATCCGCTCAGCAATCAGCAGGCTGACTTTAATAACACATAAAAAACGGGACTCCAGCATGGAGCCCCGTTTTTTTATTTCGCTTCGGTTCCAGCTTCACCTTCAGCTTCAGGTTTATCAAGAACTCCTTTTAGTTCCTTATCTTTAATATCAACATCAGCAGCCTTTAGTTCACGATCCATTGCCTGCTGTATTTTCTCGCCATCAAGCTTGGAGACTTTTACTTGATATTCCATTTCTTTCTTCATTTCATCAAAGGACTTTTTCTCTTTTTTCTCAGTTACTTGAATAATATGGAAACCATGTTCTGATTGAACAGGGGCGCTGATTTCATTAACATCAAGTGCATAAGCTGCCTCTTCAAATTCAGGAACCATTTTACCTGGGCCGAACCAGCCTAAATCTCCGCCATTTGCAGCAGATCCAGGGTCTTTAGAATATTCTTTGGCCAGATCTTCAAACTTTCCGCCTTCATCAAGCTTTTTCTTTACTTCGTTCGCCGTTTTTTCATCCTCTACCAGGATATGGCGTGCTTTAATTTCCGGCTTGTAGTTATCGTAGTATTCTTTAACTTCTTTTTCTGTTGCTTCAATATCCTTAATAGCGGCTTTTTCCTGAAGCAAGCCTGTTTTAAAGGTTTCCCTTAAATCTTCTTCATCCTTATAGCCATATTGCATAAGTGCCATCTCGAAGTTAGCGCCAAGCTGCTGTTTTAGTTCATCAATTTTCTCGTTAAGTTCCTTGTCTGTTACTTTGTATTTATCAGAAAGAACTTTTTCATAAATGAGCTCCTGGAGCGCCTGTTCGCCGTATTTTTCCTTCATTGCTTCATAAAGCTCGTCCTTCGTAATGTTTCCGCTCTTTGTTTCAACAACAACATCTCCTGAGTCGCCGCCGGTGCTGCTGCATGCGCTTAATCCAATTACTCCAGCTGCAATGGAGAGCGATAGCATCCATTTCTTCATGTTGAACACTCCTAAATTAATTTTCAAATTTGGCTCTGGAGAGCTTGACTGCTGTCTTCTGCTGAATTTTTAGACTTCTTAAAAACCAGCAATTGCCTTCACAGTGCCTTCATTTATCACATTCTCTACTATACCATAAATGAAAAAAATAACAAAAGAAGAAAGTAATGCTTGGTTCATAAACCATTGTTTTTTAAAAAAATTTGGGTATTCGCCCATCCCATTCAGGACAATTGTACATATGATACATGGAACCCTCTGATGGGAGGTTTCAAGCAGCCTAAAAAAGTTTGGATAGCCGGGATAGAAGCCTATCCGACAACAGAGGCAAATGAATAGGATATGGTAGCAACCTGAAGGGGAGGTGTTATCCATGGGTGCTGGATACGGCGGAGGTTTCGCGTTAATCGTTGTATTGTTTATTTTATTAATCATTGTAGGCTGCGCGTGGCTGTAAATCTAGGTTGGCATAGGGTCTGACAGGGCCCTGTGCCGGAATTTGAGAGGAGGCAACCATATGTCTGGAGGACATGGATGCGGCGGAGGTTTTGCGTTAGTTGTCGTGCTGTTCATTTTGTTAATCATCATTGGAGCTTCTTGTTTTTGCTAAGCTTTGATGTGTGAAATTAATGTATATATAAAAAGCGGCGGAAATTTACCGCCGCTTTTGCTCATGGTAAGAGCGCTCAGGATATCCTAAGCATACAAGATTTCTACAAATGAAGAGATTAGCAATATGGTGATAAGAATGTTAATGGTTCTGAATACTTTGGGCTGCCGTTCCTCAGGAATCTCTTTTTGGAGACAAAGCGAATTTGTCATCTTGTTGATATAAAATAAAATAAAAACGGCAAAAATAATAAAGATGGAGATCATCCAAGATTCCCTCCTTGGGCAGTCATATGATTGCTGTAACATGTTTTGTCTGTTAATTACAATAACAAAGTTCACGAAAAAAAGATAGTATTTAAGATTGCCTGTCAGGTAAGTAAAAGGTATCCTTTGTCAGGATACCCGGGATTACTGCTAATGGTTCGAACGAAGTAAAATCTCAAATCCATCTTCATTTTCTTCTACATAAGATTGATTTGGAGCATTAAGGACGTTTTTTGCGCAGACAATGTCAGAAAAAGACAGGCCTGCATGGAAAGCAAACAGAATGACTAAATAATGTACATAATGAGGAAAAACAAAGCAAGCAGCCAGAAGCAGGCTGTTTATAATGAACATAGGTGCCAGAGTGGCAGTCAGGAAAAGCCGTTTTGAAATAGGCTCCGTTATTCGGATATATATAATTGGCATAAATCCATATTTAATAATCAGCTGTTTTTTTACGATAATTCCAAGGTGTGCAATTGGAAGGTAGTGAAGCAGCTTATGGACTGGATACATTAGCCATAGTCCCGCTGCAAAGAAAATGAAATAATTATCGTAAAAGGAACCTGGCATAAATACATATGTTGCAGGAACATATGTAAATATGAAAGTAGCCAGCATGGTTAAGGAAGACAAAATAAAAAGTCTCTGCGATCCATATTGCTTCGTGAAGTTAATCGTCTTCCAGCAATTCATCATAAAAATACCTCCACAAGGAGTAAAATAGTAATCTTTCAAACTCACTTATGATACTTTACGATGAATAAATAAAAAAATCAATAGGGAAAACAAACAGATTTTGTCGAAAAAAACTTTAAAAAAATGAAACCAATGTGAAGCAGTGAGCAACCGTTTTCATAAATACAAAGCGAATGCATGTGATTCGCTTTGTAAGGGTTTACATATTGTTGGAAGGAACTTTTTTAATTAAGCAAGTTCCTTTTCTGCTTGTTTCTTCTTTAATTTGCCCTCATCTTCATCAAATTGATTTTCAAGGTTTGCAAAGGATTTTTCAAAGATCTCCATGAAATCGTCACCATATATATTACGGACTATTGCCATGATTTCGATGATGTCAGGAAATTTTCCATAAAGCTCTCTTAGTGGCATTGCACCAGAGAACACGGCGTTTTTTTCAGGTGAATAGGTTTCCATAAGACTTAATAATACCTTTTCGCCATCCTCAGTCAATTTAATATAGGTATTTCTTTTATCGCTTTCTTTCTTAGAAAATTGAAGAAAACCCCGTTCTTCGAGCTTTTTGGAGAAGTTGAATGCAGTAGAAACATGCATTACACCAAACTTGGCAACATCGGAAATCGATGCTCCGTTTAAATGGTAGGCAATCCATAAAATATGATGTTCATTAATGTTTAAATCGTAGGGTTTTATCCATTGCTGCCAATCTTTTTCTATAGACTTCCACAGGGCTTTACTCAGCTGTGCCACTCTCTGGCTGAAAATCATTGCTTCCTTTATAGAAATTGCTTTGTCCGACATTCAAAAGTTCACCTACTTTGTAAAATTAATTATTCTGGCTATTCAGCCGGAAGTTCATTTTTCTTTTATAGTATCATTATGCCAATAAAACAAAAATTAATAAAGATATAAATTTACAAAATTTTTAGAAATATAATCAAATATTTCTACAAAAGGCTTAAGGTCAAGGGATGAGAGCCCATTTAAAGTTTTAAAAAAATTTGAAGCATTTTAATAATATATTAGTTTTCGTTCCAAAATAAAAAAAATCCTTCTTTTTAACCAAAGAAAAAAGAAGGGTTTTTTTATTTACTTTATATTTGTTTCAAGTTCGTGTATGGCTGCTTCAATTTCCTGCAATTCACGCTGCAGCCTGTGCTGATGGGGAAGGATCTCGTTTTTCCAATTGCTGATTGAATATTTGATGTCACTTGAGAATTCCTTAAAGGCTGTTTTACCTTCCTTAGAAGCAAATGAAGCTGACTCCTTTATGGCCATCAATTCTGTTTTTAATTCTAAAAGCTGCTCTTTCAGAAGGCTTGTGTTTTCTTTAAACTGCTGTCGGGTATCCCTTCCTGAAGCAGGTGCAGTTAATAGGGTGGATATGCCGGCTGCAGCACCGCCAGCTAATAGTCCAAGCAATAACGATTTGGCTTTCATAACCATCACCTCAGAATCTTATTTATATGTCTATTTTACTGCAATCTTCATTTTTCTAAAGCTGAAAATGAAAAATGTTCTATCTATATCTATATCACAAAACATATAAGAGTAAACCATATTCTCATAGCTCCCGGCAAACAGGCATACAATTCAATAGAAGAATATTTTGCGAAAGGGGGAGGCAGGTTGTCCGGAGCAGCGGCGGGGATTTTTGCATTAAGTGTGGTGCTGTTTTTAGGAGGTATTCATTTTTTCCTTTCAATAAAGAAACCCGGAGTCTATCCTCCGAAGTATGTTCTCAAAAAAAGGGCGGCTGCTTTAGCGGCAGGCGGGGCGTTTTTGTTCCTGCTGGGTCTGATTGTGGGCAGTTTCTAAATAGTTTCCAAATAAAAAAGCCCGCTTATTTGCGGGCTTTTTGTATATAATTATTGGCTGATCGTCTGCTGAGTCAGCTTTGTTCTGTTTGCAATTGAATGTGCTACAGGAAAAAGGATTACCATTGCAGCGGTGTTAACTGCAGCTGCAGGAAGTACAACTGCTGCAAATAATGCTGTGAAAGGTCCCGGCAGTCCGACAATCAGGTATGCCGAAGTTAAAAACACAATTCCGGATACGATGGTTCCTGCTGCTGTTAAGACAGCTGCACTGACGATATTCTTCCTGAATTTCTTTACGATCAGGAACAATGCCAAAAATGTGAATGCAGTAACAGGCTTATCAATGATATTCGGGATTAATCCTCCGGGAAAGGTTGTGGTAAACCCGGAAATCAGGCCTGTAACTAAACCTAAAAGCAAAACGCTTCGGGTGTATGGAAAAAGGATAATGCCTAAGAACATCATGGTAAGCATCATGTCCGGTTTCATTCCGAGAAAAAAACCTGGAACAACGGCATGAAGCACTGCGCCCATCCCGACCAATAGGGATAAGGCCACTAAATTTTTTGTATTCAATTCTCATCTCTCCTCTGCTATTCTCTGACTAAGCTCTGTTCGTCTCTCCTGCAGTGCACTCTTTGCCTGCAGCGAAAAACTTTAACTCATTATAACATATTTTACTGTAATTCAAAGGTGTTATATTTATTAATTATTATTTTTAAAAGCTTTCATAAATGCGGCCAGCTTTTCAACATGGTGCTCTGGCACAGCATTGTAAATGGATGCGCGGCACCCCCCGATAGAACGGTGTCCGCCAAGCCCGACGAACCCTGCTTCTTTTGCCTGTATCTGAAATTCCCTGGAGAGATCTTCGCTGTGAAGATTAAAAGTAACATTCATATGGGACCTGCTGTTTTTATGGGCATGCCCTATGTAAAAACCTTCACTTTCATCAATAACATCATAGAGCATTTTTGCCTTCTTCTCATTGGCCTTTTCAATCTGCTGAAGGCCGCCTATCTGCTCTGCCCACTGAAGCACAAGTGACAGTAAATAGATTGAAAGAGTAGGAGGCGTGTTATATAAAGAGTTGTTATTGGCAAATGTATTGTAATTCAGCATTATAGGGAGCGTTTCAGAAGATCTTTTTAATAGTTCTTTTCGGATAATGACTACTGTTACACCGGAAGGGCCGAGATTTTTCTGGGCACCGGCATAGATCAAATCAAATTGGTCTACTATCAAAGGACGGCTTAAAATATCGCTTGACATATCTGCTACTACCGGTGTTTTTTTATTTGAAGGAAAGCTTTGCCATTGTGTGCCGTAGATTGTATTGTTGCTGGTAATATGAAGATAGGCAGCATTGTCCGGCATATCATCTTGACTAAATTCAGGGATAAAGCTGTATTTTTGTTCCTTACTGGAGGCAGAAATGACGGTTTCGCCAATTTTATCTGCTTCTTTTAAAGCCTTCTCGGACCAGGAACCACTAAGAATATAATGGGCTGCCTGGTCTTTTCCCAGCAGGTTCATCGGCACCATGGAAAACTGGAGACTTGCCCCGCCCTGAATAAAAAGCACTTCAAAGTCATCCGGGATTGCCAGCAGTCTTCTTAAGCGTGTGATTGCCTGATCATGTACTGCCTGATATTCGTTGCTTCTATGGCTCAGCTCCATTATGCCCATTCCTGTATTGCCAAAGTTCAGCAAACTCTTTTCCGCTTCTTTTAATACCTCTTCCGGCAGGGCTGCGGGACCTGCATTAAAATTTAGAGCACGGTACATTTTTCTCCCTCCAAATATAAAATCAATTCACTATAACGCTGTGAAGAAATAAAGATAGTTAATATGTTAACAAATTATATTGATTTGTACAGAGAAAAAAATGAACATTTTGAAAAATTGGAGAAAAAATTCCCCCTGCAGAAACAGGAGGATCAGAGGGTTACAGATGCTTTTTTATGGCATCAGAGATTTCCTTAAGATCTGAAGCTGAGTAATCAGATTGATGTGATTTCCACACTACCCCTAAGCCATCTCCGTCACCATAACGGGGAATAAGGTGGGAGTGGAAATGGAAAACGGTCTGTCCGGCGTGTTCACCATTGTTATTAATTAAATTCAGGCCAATTGGATCGAATTCGACCTTAATGGCTCTGGCAATCTCCGGAACAGCTTCGAAGTAGTTCCGGGCTGTTTCAGCATCCATTTCATATAAGTTTTCTTTATGTACTTTCGGAATGACAAGTGTATGCCCTTTTGTGACCTGGCTTATATCCAGAAATGCCATCACATGCTCATTTTCAAAAACTTTGGCTGAAGGAATCTCGCCATTGATTATTTTACAGAAAATACAATCGTTCATTATGTCAGCTCCTAACCAGATATCTTTTTCACAATTCTACCATATCCTCCAAAAAACAAAAAAGCAAAAGGGGATGGGATTATGGCGTGGGTCTAGTCATAAAAAATGGCTCTTTTCGCATAAATTGTTGTTTTCGCCTATCAATACTGTCCGTTGATTTCCGCTCCAATCAACTAAGCAAACTAATCTAGTTATTAAAAAGCAACAAACTTTACGAAAACAGCTTAAAAAATAAAAGGCAGGATCCGCTTGGAATCCTGCCTTCGTGAAGGGGAAGCTTCTATTGGTACGTTTCTATTTCAGGTGAATTCTCTTTAACAAACACCTCATTTATGAATGAATTGTGTTCATATCTAGAGAAAATCGATCTTTGTTCAATCGGACCATCCCCTTATTTTCTTTATAAGCTTTTACAGGCGTATAAAGCATGGATGATAGTCTTTAACAAACACCTCATTTAAAAAATGACTTAGTGACCACTTACGGGTAAAGCGATCAAGTGTTTAAGATCATCAGGTTTCATGTGCAATGCAACCATCCCCTTATTAGGAACGTTTGAAGCTTATACTGAAAGGAAACTGTCTGCGACAGACACCTCATTTCAAGTTTTGATCATCTGAATGGTGTTCAAATGACTTGTTTCCCCTTCATAGATTAGAATGTCCCGTCCCGTAATTTATATACAGGAATTTTGTCTAAACTGGACAATTTACTTTGGCTTTTTTTACAATGGACTTATACATAGTAGGAAGGACGTTGAGAATGGCGCTGCTTGAAATTAAAAACGTTACCGGCGGCTATACGAGAAACCCGGTCTTAAAGGATGTCTCCTTTGAAGTGGGTGAACATGAAATCGTCGGCCTGATTGGCCTTAATGGAGCCGGAAAAAGTACGACCATCAAACATGTAATTGGCTTAATGGAACCGAAGGAGGGAGAAATAACGATCAATGGCATGCAATTCCTTAAGGATAAGGAAGGATATCGCAAGCAATTCACTTTTGTTCCGGAAACCCCAATTTTGTATGATGAACTTACACTCGAAGAGCATTTGCGTATTACAGCCATGGCATACGGTCTGCCTGAAACAGAGTATAAACAAAGAGTGGAAACACTGCTGAAGGAATTCAGAATGGAAAAAAGACTGAAATGGTTTCCAGCTCATTTTTCTAAAGGGATGAAGCAGAAAGTAATGATCATGTGCGCTTTTTTGGTGCAGCCGTCATTATACATTGTTGATGAACCATTTGTAGGTCTGGACCCGCTTGGCATTCAGTCACTTCTCGATTTGATGAAGAAAATGAAAGAGAGCGGTGCCGGCATTCTTATGTCTACCCATATCCTGGCAACTGCTGAAAGGTATTGTGATCGTTTTGTGATTTTACATGAAGGCAAAGTAAGGGCGAAGGGAACTTTAGCGGAGCTGCAGCAGCAATTTGCAATGCCGGGAGCAACCCTCGATGATTTATATATCCAGCTCACAAAGGAAGAAGATTATGTTTGATGAAAAACAATTATGGAAGGAGAGATTCGGGAGAACAGTCAAAGAGCTTTCCCGCTATCTCCGATATATCTTTAATGGCCATATTGTCATTGTCATGGTGTTTCTTCTGGGAACTGCAGCTTTTTATTATCAGGAGTGGATAAAAACTCTGCCCGGTGATTTTCCTGCTGCAGCGGTTATAGCAATCATCTTAGCTCTTCTGGTTACATACAGCCCAATTTATACATTCTTTTCTGAAGCAGACAAAATTTTTCTGCTGCCGCTTGAAGACAGGCTTTCAGGGTATTTCAGACGTTCGATGGCAGTCAGCTTTTTTGTGCATGCATATCTCCTTGTTATGGGGCTTGGAGTTTTATTGCCCTTATATGCAGCGGTGAATGATGGCAATTTTAAAGTGTTTTTACCATTTCTGCTCATCCTGCTGATGCTAAAAATGATCAATTTGCTGATACGCTGGAAGATACAATATTATATCGAAACAAGCGTACATGTATTGGATACATGTGTCCGTTATGCTGTTAACGCTGTGTTTCTATATTTTCTATTTAGCGGCGCTTCCCCCATTTTTATGCTGGCAGCAGGTGTGCTGCTGATCCTGCTGTATTTGTTCTTTACCATGAAATCCAGGTATAAAGGGCTGAAATGGGAATATTTGATTGATCAGGAAGAGCGAAGAATGACCTCCTTCTACAGGCTGGCCAATATGTTTACAGATGTTCCAAAGCTGAAAGACCGCGTAAAAAGACGGAAGTGGCTTGATTGGCTGCTTTCAGGAATTCCATTCAAACAGGATGCAACTTTTAAAAACCTTTATGTCCGTACATTTCTCCGTTCCGGTGATTACTTCGGTTTATTCATTCGTTTAACTCTTATTGGTGCTGGAGCAATTTATTTGATTTCGTATGGAATGGGACAAATCCTGCTTGTGCCGTTATTCATGTACTTAACCGGATTTCAGCTGCTGCCGCTATGGAATCACCATCAGGATAAGCTGTGGGTGAATTTATATCCGGTTAAAGAGGATATACAGGAGAAGTCCTTTAAACAGCTGCTGACAGGAATACTTTATGTTCAGGCACTCCTATTATCTCTTGCTGTACTGGCAAATGGCGGATGGCTGGCTTCGCTTTTGGCTTTAGCCGTTGGAGTTTTATTTGCATATGTATATACTCATATCTATATTCAGAAACGGCTGGCAGGCAGCCGGGCTTAAAATGAAACCATTGCTGTCTTTTGTGCGTATATAGAGTCATCCTGAAAAAAGGCAGGTAGGAAAAATGATGGAGTATGAATTAAAGGCTTTTTATGAAATTGAAGAATGGAAGAGACGGATCAACAAGCGCTCCAGCATGCTGAATCGCCTTTCCAAAAAAGCTCAGACAAAGGTAAATAGTATAATACCTGAAAAAGCTCATCAAATTATCACTGACAGCATTAAGAATATGGTAAAGGCCACTTTGGTTGGATCGAATGCACTCACCAGAAAAAAACAATCTGCCGGCCGCAGCCTGGAAAACATGGATCTCATGCTGGAAGAAAAGATTTCGACTTACCGCAAAACAGCTGCTGTCGAAGGTGCCGGAACCGGGGCAGGGGGAATACTCCTTGGCATTGCTGATTTTCCCTTGCTGCTGAGCATTAAGATGAAATTTCTTTTTGAATCTGCCTCTATATATGGATTTGATACAAAAGATTATGAAGAGCGCCTGTTTCTCCTCCATGTCTTTCAGCTCGCATTTTCCAGTGATGATAAAAGGAAAGAAACGCTGAAGCTGATTGAAGAATGGGATGACCGGAAGGAAACACTGGCTGATATGGACTGGAAGGTATTTCAGCAGGAATACCGGGATTATATTGACTTTGTTAAAATGCTCCAGCTGGTGCCGGGTATTGGTGCTGCTGTCGGGGCGTATGCGAACTATAATTTGCTAGATCACTTAGGTGAAACCGCTAAAAATGCTTATCGTATGAGAATTTTAAAGACAGCCCCAAGGCCTGATTAGGCTTGGGGCTGTTTTTAATACTTTGCTTGAGGCGAGTGTGATTCATTGCGGTCATTTTGGGTGGTTATTATGCTAAAACTTAAAACGGCTCATAAAGCAGGCCCACACCACCACAAAAAAATGGGCCAGTCACCTGGCCCACACTCGAATTTCTTCTTATTTTCCTACTTCAACGGAGTCCTTGCTTTCCTGATAGCTATGATAGTTTAAAGCTGCTGCTCCCAGTGTTTTGGCTGCGATCAGCATGGCTTTTTCATCAATATCAAATTTTGGGTGATGGTGCGGGTAATTTTCTGATGTATTTTCAGGTCTTGCCCCTGTAAAGAAGAAGGTGCCTTTCACATGCTGCAGATAGTATGCGAAATCTTCACCGCCCATTTCAGGGTCTGTCTCTTCTGCCCATCTGACTTCATCAATTTTTCCTGCCAGTTCAGCCAGGTATTCGGTTTCCCTTTTATGATTGACAACAGCAGGGTAGCCTCTATGGAACTGATACTCATAGTCACTGTCTGCTGTGTAGCATGTTCCTTTGACAATGCGCTCGATTTCCTCTTCGATATTAGTGCGGACGTCCTCGTTAAATGTGCGGACAGTACCGATCAATTTTGCTCTATCAGCAATTACATTAAATGCGTTATCAGCTACAAAGGAACCAACTGTTACAACGGCAGAGTCAATTGGATTTACTTTTCTGCTGACGATTTGCTGAAGATTGACAACCAGCTGGGAGGCAGTTACAATCGCATCTTTCGTTTTGTGAGGCTGTGCTCCGTGCCCGCCTTTTCCTTGGATGGTAACTTCAAACCTGTCTGCTGCCGCCATAAATGGGCCAACCCGATATTGGATCTTCCCTGTTGGTTCTGATGCCCACAGGTGTGTTCCAAAAATGGCATCGACACCCTCAAGGCAGCCATCTTTGATCATCGAAATCGCTCCGCCCGGAGCATATTCCTCGGCGTGCTGGTGAATCATTACATATGTACCTTCTAATTCATCGCGAAGTTCATTTAGTGCCTTCGCCAGTACAAGTAAAGTTGCCGTATGTCCATCATGTCCGCAAGCATGCATTACCCCAGGGACCAATGATTTATATGGGACATCCTTTTCATCCTGGATAGGAAGTGCATCAAAATCGGCTCTTAAAGCGATGGTCTTTCCTGGTTTGCTGCCATGAATCCTGGCAACCACTCCATTTCCCCCTACATGGCTCCGGACTTCAATCCCCAGATTTTCATAAAAGGTTTTGATATAGTGAGCCGTCTTTTCTTCCTTAAAAGATACTTCAGGATTCTGATGAAGATAGCGCCGGATGGAGACCATTTCATCGTAATAGCTTTCCAGTTTTTTAAATAGTGATTCAGACATGATTTCCTCTCCTATCGATGTAATTTTTCCATTATTATAACATTCTTTAATGGGATAAAGGGAAAAATGTTTTTTTTATGCAAACTTAACATAATAAAAGTAAAGTAGAGATGATAATATAAATTAAGACCAAAATGGGAGGTATTAGTAAGATTGGAAATGCTTAAATCTAAATGGACCTATTTTTTCCTGGCTGTATCCGCATCCATTTTTCTATATTTTCTTGTTGCCGTTACTAACGGACAAACTCTTGATTTTGACCGTTATTTGTCAAAATTCTTTACAGGATTATTTTCAGAAAGCACCCATCCGTTTTTTGAAGCCATGGACAATATGGGGAGTAAAACCGGTGTAGGGATTATTACATTGGCTTTCTTAGCGCTGCTTTGGCTCAAGTATAGGAATTATGAGGCGATGGCAGCTGTTGTTTTTGCTGTTGCAGCGGGAAATGAAGTAAATAAGTGGCTTAAAGAGGCTGTTGGAAGGCCGCGCCCTGATCAGGAGCATCTTGTTGAGGTGGCGAGTCTCAGCTTTCCGAGCGGACACGCGATGATTGGGATGATTCTATATACGTTATTAGCCTATTTTATCATTACCGAGCTGAAGAAATCGTCAGCGAAATGGATCACGGCGATTATAGCCGGCATTTGGATTTTTTTTATGGGGATCAGCCGGATCGTGATGGGTGTACATTATCCGTCTGATATTGCAGCAGGATTTGCAGCAGGCTATATTTGGGTATTCATTTCAATCTCCCTATACACGGCCTTAAAGTCAATGTTCAGAAGAAATTCATATGAGCGGGAATCAGCATAGAAGCAAAAGAGACTATCGCCCGATAGTCTCATTTTGCTTCTATTAGATGAGGAACATGGCTGCAATAGTTGTTACAATTAAGCCAATTGTGACCGGAAGCAGGTTCCGGCGAGCCAGTTCAAAAGCATCTACATTACAGATTGCGGCTGCAGGAATAAGGGCCCAGGGAACCAGTGTGCCACCGCCTACCCAGATGGCAGCTATCTGCCCGAGAGCCGTTAAGGTTGCAGCACCTGTGCCGATAGCTGTCGCAAATAGATTTGCAATGGAGCCTGCAAGTGAGATGCCGGAAAAGCCGGATCCATCAAGCCCCGTAATGGCTCCAACGACAGTCAGTGTAATGGCACCTACCTCTTTGCTTAAAGGGACAACAGATGCTAGCCCCACTCCAAGATCATTAACAATTCCATGCGAGCCCTTTGGCAAAAAGTCTCCTATCATCTGAGAAAATCCAGCGTCCCCCAGATAAAAGAAAGCTGCAATTGGAATGACAGGGCCAAATACTCTAAATCCAAACTGGAAGCCTTCAACTAAATATGCTGTTGTTTTTTCAAGGCCCCTATTACGATGGGCAGCGAGCGTGATCAGCAGGAGAATAAATATCGATGTACCGCCTACCAAAGCTGTTGCGTCACCGCCCTGAAGATCTAACGCAAACATGGCTGCTACATCAGCAGCAAATAAGATTGGAATTAATAACGCAAAAAAACGTTTTTGTTTAAGTGAAAGCAGATGTTTTTGACTGGCATCAGCCTGCAGTTCAGCTGGTGTATCCCCAGTAAGCCCAGTATCTGCAGTCAGCTTGCCGCTTTTCATATCTCTCTTGATAAGATAAAAAGCGGTAATAGTCGTGACTGCACCCATAATAATAACAAGCGGAACACTGGCTGATATGACCTCGCCTACTGGAAGACCAGCAGCATCGGCAGTTAACTTCGGGGCAGCCTGGATTATAAAATCTCCGGATAGTGCGACGCCGTGACCGAACAGGTTCATGGCCATTGCCACACCCAAAGCAGGTAATCCTACCCGGATGGCGACGGGAAGAAGGACGGCCCCCATTAAGGCAACAGCAGGAGATGGCCAAAAAAACCAGGAGATGACCATCATCAAAATTCCGATCGTCCAGTAGGCAAGTGCCGGTGTTCTGATTAACCTGGAAAAAGGAGAGATCATGACATCATTAATTCCAGTTGTGGTCAGTGTCCGGCTCATGGCCACTATAATGGAAATGACCAGTATAGTGGAAAGAAGTTCTGTTATCGCAAATATAAAACTGGTAAAAATACTGCTGATTGAACCGCTTAAGGAGCCGGTAGCTGTAATGGCAATTAAAAAGATGCCCGCAATACAGACAAGCGTTGTATCTCTCTTCATAACCATGAAGCCGATGATGAAGACAATAAAAAGAACATATATCCAATGGATGGCTGTCAGCTCAACTCCCACTTGATTTTCCCCCTTTCAAAATTCCATAAGAGAAGCGCCGGTTTAGGCGAATCACCCGATTCGGAATGTAGTACAGAATATGATGGAATGAAATAAATGGTGATATGAATTGAATCCGTCCAGAGGAGGAGGCTAAAACACACCGGGGGATGTTTCAATAGAATTGCTGACTGATAAAATGAATGTAGAAGGAAAATGTTTTTGCATTAGCGAATACAAGAATAGGAGAAAAGAGGGAAGGGAAAGCCTATGAGATACAGGTCCGTTAATCAAATAATCTTCGCGATAACTTTATCAGCTATTGGGGTTTTGCTTCTTCTTATGAACATAGGTGTCATTTCCTTGGAAATAAAAGAGGTATTTGTCGTAATTTACCCCTTTATCCTATTGGCTGCCGGGTGTTATTATCTGCTGTCATACATACTGAAGAATAGCCGGAGCGGGATGTTTCCCGGGTTATTTCTAATTGTATTTTCAATGCTATTAATCCTTGATCGTCTCGGAGTAATTGAATTCAGGTTTATGGAAATCTGGAAACTCTGGCCCCTGTTTCTTATTTTTATCGGCATTAATATTCTTTTGAAAAAAGATCGTTTAAAGGTACATTTTGAACAGGATTTTCCGGCAGATATCTATGGGAAAGACAAAGGTGCATCGGAGAAAAAAGTTATTAATATCTCAAAATATGAAAGCCCTCAGCCGCTTAAAAATATAAGAGGCTTTTCAATTGGCGATGTGGATTTTAAACAGCCGAATTGGTCTCTCGAGCCGATGGATTTATATACAATGATCGGTGATTATTTTATCGATTTCAGCAAAGCTTTCATCCCGGAGAAAGAGACGCCTGTCATTGTGAGAGGGTGGATTGGCGATGTGAAAATGATCATCCCCGAAAACATTCCGGTGATGATCCAGTCAAATATTAATATAGGAGACATCCGCATTTTTGATCAAAAGACAGGTGACATCAACCGCAGTCTTCAATATAAGTCACCTGGTTATGATGAAGCATCCAGAAAGCTGAAAATCGCTGTACAAGTAAAAATTGGATCCATTCGGATCGATAAAGTATAGGGGTATAAGATGAAAAAAAGCGGAATCAGGTATTGGTTTGTGCAGAGCTTTATTATGATGGCCATTATAAGTTCATTAATCTTTTTTGTCGGATTGCAGGTCTATCTATTTTACAATTCTGAATCGCCATTGACAATAAAGAGCACCTTTTGGCTGTTTTTGTATGTTTTAACGGTATTACTCCTTACGGGTGCCTATTTTGGGCTCAAGGGCAGCTACTTAATAAAAGGGCGACTCGGTGATATTTTATTATTTGTTTCGACCTTAAGAAGCGGCAAGTATGCTGATCGGATGGAATCTTATGAAAAAGATGAAATAGGATTAATATCAGATGAACTGAATCAGCTGGCTGAAAATATTCAGGAGCAGGTTTTTTCCATGCAGCGGCTTGCCGATGAAAAGTCTGCATTGGCACAAACCGCCCATTCAGCAGCTGTAATGGAAGAAAGACAGCGCCTGGCCAGGGATCTGCATGATGTAGTGAGCCAGCAGCTTTTCGCATTAAGTATGATGTCTTCAGCAGCCCTGAGAGTTTTTGATTTGGATAGTGTTAAAGCGAGAGAGCAGTTAAATGAAATCTCTGAAATCGCTGCGAAAGCCCAGGGGGAAATGAGAGCGCTTCTCCTCCATCTTAGGCCTGTGCAGTTGAGTAATGACAGACTCTGTGACGGTATTATTAAGCTGATACAGGAGTTAAAGGCAAAAACAAACATCGAATTCCATGCAAGCATTGATGAGGTTGAAAATCTTTCCAAAGCAGCGGAAGAACATTTATTCAGGATTGTCCAGGAGGCTTTATCTAATGTGCTCCGACATGCGGATGCAGGAAAGATCAGAATAACCCTAACGGAAGAGGAAGATTACATCTATCTTTTTATTGCTGATAATGGAAAAGGGTTTAATCCTCATAAAGAGAGAATCACTTCTTACGGGCTGAAAACTATGAGGGAACGCTGCGAGGAGGTTGGCGGAATATTCAAAATACGATCCAAAGAAAACGAAGGAACTTATATAGATATTAAAATTCCGGCAAAGGGGAGAGGCTGAAATGATCAGGGTAGCAGTTGTGGATGATCATGAAATGGTCAGAAGGGGCATTATTTCTTATTTGGCAACTGAATCTAACATAGAGGTCATTGGGGAAGCAGGCAGTGGGAATGAAGCTGTAAAGCTTGTGCTGAAAGAGCGGCCGGAAATCGTTTTGATGGATCTCCTGATGGAAAATGGGAACGGAATAGAAGCGACAAGGGAGATTTTAAAAAGCTTTCCTGAATGCAGAATTATTATTATAACCAGCTTTTACGATGATGAGCAAGTTTTTCCAGCCATTGAAGCGGGTGCCTTCAGCTATATGCTGAAAACGGCAAATGCTGCCGAAGTTGTAAATGCCATTAAGAAAGCTGCGCAGGGTGAGCCTGTCATTGAGTCAAAGGTTGCGGGGAAAATGGTAAGCCGTTTCAGAGAAAAAGAGAAAAAGCCTCATGATGATTTAACTGAAAGGGAATTTGATGTTCTGCTCTGCATTGGGGAAGGGATGACTAACCAGGAAATCAGTGAGGAATTGTTCATTGGCATCAAAACCGTCAAAACACACGTAAGCAATATCCTCAGTAAACTGGGCGTTACAGACCGTACACAGGCAGCCGTTTATGCCAACCGAAATGGAATCATAAAAAAACAGGCGAAAAAAGGATGAGCTATAAGGGCTCATCCTTTTTTAATAGGTAAGAAAGATAACTTAGAACATCTGGCTCCAGCATTCTTTTCTTGTTACTCTTCTTCAGGGATATAATATTGGGTCACGTATGGAGGGCTGGAAAAAATATTCGGTGTCTTATCAATGCCGCTCTCCGTCCCGCGCTTTTCATGTGCTTTTTCATATGCTTTGGAATTCTGCCAGTTTTTAAATGATTTTTCATCCTGCCATAGCGTTAGGGTGACATATGTGTTTGATTCAAGAGGCCGCAGGACACGGATAGCCATAAATCCCGGTTCATTTTCGATAAGTCCTGCCCTGTTTTTCAGCCGGTGCTCAAATAGCGGCCTGCCTTCATCTGTAACAGGTACATTGTTCAGAACGGCAAATCCTGCGCCCGAGAAGGTTCCGGAAGAATCGATGACTTCATAGGAACGGGGCTCTTTAAAGATGGAGGCGCCTGATGTTTCATGAATTAATAAGGATGTATCAGTATTCTGCATTGTAACCATGTTTTCATTTGGGTGCTTATCCTCAATTTTTTTCAAAAAATCGTAAGTTCCTCTGGCCATATAAAGCTTCATTTTTTCTCACTCCACTTGGATAAGTTTTATATTGTTCACTCTGAAGTATAAACACTACATTATTTAAAATATATTTATATTGTGCTTATATCCTTACAATCTTCAATTTTCCCTTATTTAAACAGTTAAAAACGTCAATTTTTTGACATTTGGCTTTCAAATCTATACAAAAACAGAGAAAAAAGGATATAGTCATAAAGGATAGATATTCGAGATTTCTAATTTGGTTACATATATATTACAATAATACGCAGACAAGACTTGAAAGGTGGATAAAATTTAATGACGAACTCATTTAATGATACATTTCTGAAGGCAGCAAGAGGAGAACAGACAGAGCATGTTCCTGTATGGTATATGCGCCAGGCTGGCCGCTCACAGCCGGAGTATAGAGCAATTAAAGAAAAATACTCCCTATTCGAAATTACACACCAGCCAGAACTTTGTGCTTATGTAACAAGGCTGCCGGTTGAGCAGTATAACAATGATGCTGCCATTCTTTATAAAGACATTATGTCACCGCTTCCAGCCATTGGGGTGGATGTGGAAATTAAATCAGGAATCGGCCCTGTTATATCAAATCCAATCCGTTCCAAAGCAGATGTAGAAAAGCTTGGTGAAATCAATCCGGAAGAGGATGTTCCATATGTCCTGGATACTATTAAGCTTCTTACTCAAGAGCAGCTCACTGTTCCTCTTATCGGTTTTGCAGGTGCTCCGTTTACTCTTGCAAGTTATATTATTGAAGGCGGTCCATCAAAGAATTACAACAAAACAAAAGCATTTATGTATGCAGAGCCTGAAGCCTGGTTTGCGTTAATGGATAAGCTTGGAGAAATGACTATTACCTACGTGAAGTCCCAAGTCAAAGCAGGTGCAAAAGCCATCCAGATTTTCGATTCATGGGTTGGTGCCCTGAATGTGGAAGATTACCGCTATTTTATTAAGCCAGTAATGAATCGCATTTTCTCTGCCTTGAAAGAAGAGAATGTTCCGCTGATCATGTTCGGTGTAGGCGCAAGCCATCTTGCACTGGAGTGGCATGATCTGCCGCTTGATGTAGTGGGGCTTGATTGGAGACTTCCGATTCAGGAAGCAAGGGCAAAAGGCATCACCAAAACAGTTCAGGGTAATCTAGACCCTGCGATTCTCCTTGCACCTTGGGAGGTTATCGAGGAAAAAGCAAAAGCTATTCTTGATCAGGGAATGGCCCAGCCGGGTTATATTTTCAACCTTGGACACGGTGTTTTCCCGGAGGTTAACCCTGATACATTAAAGAAATTAACTGCTTTTATTCACGAATACTCTGCCTCAAAATTAAGCAAATAGCCTCCGGCTGGCTTAAAGCGATAGCAGGCTGCACTTGCATATTGCTATGAGCATTAGTTTTGGTAATCGATTTGTTTTTTGGCACAATAAAAACTGGAGACAGAATTTGAGGTGGATGACATGGGTAAAAAGAGAATGGGTTTACTTGTAATGGCTTATGGAACTCCCTATAAGGAAGAAGACATTGAGCGTTACTATACACATATCCGCAGAGGAAGAAAGCCTTCTGAGGAAATGCTTGAAGATTTAAGAAGCAGGTATGAAGCGATCGGCGGAATATCGCCGCTTGCAGAAATTACTAAAGATCAGGCTGAAAAACTTGAAAAGCATTTAAATGAAATTCAGGACGAGTATGAATTCAAAATGTATATTGGGTTGAAGCATATCGAACCGTTCATAGAAGATGCGGTTAAACAAATGCATGAGGATGGGATTGAGGAAGCTGTCAGCATTGTTCTTGCGCCTCATTTCTCAACCTTCAGCGTGAAATCATATAACGGCAGAGCCAAGGAAGAGGCTGAAAAGCTTGGAGGCCTTGAAATAAGGTCAGTTGAAAGCTGGTATAAAGAGCCTAAGTTTATTAAATATTGGGCTGATCGGGTAAAAGAAACCTTCGATAAAATGCCTGCTGAAGAAAAAGATTCTGCAGTATTAATTGTTTCTGCACATAGTTTGCCGGAAAAAATCCTGCAATCAGGGGATCCATATCCGCTTCAGCTGCAGGAAACAGCTGACCTCATAGCTGAACAGGCTGGTGTCAAAAACTATGCTGTCGGCTGGCAAAGTGCAGGAAACACACCTGAGCCATGGCTTGGGCCTGATGTACAGGATTTGACAAGAGATCTTTATGAGAATAAAGGCTACAAAGCATTCGTTTACACACCAGTAGGTTTTGTGTCAGATCATCTTGAAGTGCTGTACGATAATGATTATGAATGCAAAGTTGTCACTGATGAGCTGGGAGCAAGCTATTACCGCCCTGAAATGCCGAATTCACAGCCTGAGTTCATTGATGCAATGTCAGATGCCATTTTTAAATTGCTGAATAGATAAAGCGAAACTTCACTCAGTGGGGGCTTACTGCCTGTTGACTGCGATAATGCAAAAAAATAGAAAAGAAGGCGATTTACCGTGCAGGGAGAGAGACAGAAAGTTATTGTTGCTGGAGGAGGAATTACGGGTCTTGCTGCAGCTTACTATCTGAAGAAGGAAGCTAAAGAAAAGGGCTTGGCTCTGGACGTTAAGCTCATAGAGGCTTCACATCGCCTTGGCGGCAAGATTCAAACAATAATACGAGACGGTTTTGTGATCGAACGAGGGCCAGACTCCTTTTTGGCCCGTAAGCAAAGTGCAGCGCGCCTTGCCAGGGAAGCGGGCCTTGAAAAGGAACTTGTGAGAAATACTTCTGGCAAGTCCTATGTCCTTGTAAGGCAGCGACTATATCCAATGCCTGGCGGATCCATCATGGGCATCCCGACACAAATTGCTCCCTTTATAACAACCGGCTTATTCTCTCCTGCAGGAAAGGCAAGAGCTGCGGCAGATTTTGTGCTGCCGCGCTCCAATCCTTCCACAGATCAGTCTCTGGGTGCCTTTTTCAGAAGAAGGCTTGGTGACGAAGTTGTCGATAATTTGATTGAACCGCTTCTCTCTGGCATATATGCAGGCGATATTGATCAATTGAGCCTTATGGCCACTTTCCCGCAGTTTTATCAGGTTGAACAGAAGTATAGAAGCTTAATAATGGGAATGAAGAAGTCTGCAGGCTCTCAGCCGAAACAAGCCGGAAACAGCAAAAGCAAAGAAGGAATGTTTCTTACTTTCAAATCAGGGCTTCAATCACTTGTCGATGCTCTCGAAAGCAAGCTTGAACCCGGGACTGTGCTGAAAGGCCATCGCATTGAATCGGTTATTAAGAATGGCAAAAGCTATACCGTTGAAATAAATGGGGGAGAAAGCCTTAATGCAGATTGCATAGTTATGGCTGTTCCCCACCATGCATTGTGCAGCATCTTCTCCGGCTGGGGACTTTTTGAGCAGTTTAAAGAAATGCCGTCCACTTCAGTGGCAACTGTTGCTCTGGCTTTTCCAGAGGATGCGATTGAAAGGGATATAGACGGAACGGGTTTTGTTGTTTCACGCCACAGTGATTACACCATTACTGCCTGTACCTGGACACATAAAAAATGGCCTCATTCTACCCCAAAAGGAAAAGTGCTTCTGCGCTGTTACGTTGGCAAAGCCGGTGATGAAGCAGTTGTGGATCTGTCAGATGATCAAATTATTAAAGTTGTGCTTGATGACTTAAATAAAACGATGAATATTAATATGAATCCTGAATTTAGTTATGTAACAAGATGGAAGGATTCAATGCCTCAGTATACCGTTGGACATAAAGAACGCGTCGGATTGGCAAAGAAACAGGCGCAGGATGAGCTGCCGGGCATTTTTCTGGCAGGAAGTTCGTATGAAGGTCTTGGTGTTCCTGACTGCATAGATCAGGCAGAAGAGGCAGTTCGAAATACATTAGAATACCTGCAAATCAACAAGCCAAAAGCTGTCCGTGTGTGACAGCTTTTTAAATTGGCCTCATTTCAGGTTGCTTTTTCAAATAGAGTATGATAAATTACTTCTTGTACTAATGACCAAATTGTTCATTTAGTCATTTTCGAAGAGGTGAGTTTATGTCAGCAGATCGGAAACAGCAGATTCTTGAAGCAGCCACAAAATCATTTTCTCTTTTCGGCTATAAAGCAACCACTATGGATCAGGTTGCAAAGCTTGCGAATGTTGGAAAAGGCACTATCTATAATTTCTTTAAAAATAAAGAAGAGCTGTTTGATGAAATTATCCATACGCTTATCACGGAAATGAAAAATGCAGCCGATGAAGCGCTTGATCCTTCTTTGCCCTTTCACAAAAATGTTCATCGGGGATTGTATAAAATACTTGAATTCCGCATGAAGCATCAGCTGACAATCAAGCTTTTCCAGGAAGCAAAGGAAATGGGAACTCCTGCTGTTACAGATGTAATTGGGAAAGTGGAGGATGCGATAATTAAATATGTGAAAGATAAAGTTACACTTGCCATTGAAAGAGGAGAAATCCGGGAATGCGATCCGGAACTGACTTCCTTTGTCATGCTTAAGCTTTATATTGCACTTATTTTTGATTGGGAACAGCGTCATGAACCATTGGAAAAAGAAAAAATAGCTCTTCTGTTTGAGCAATACATTATGAAAGGATTATCGAACTAGATAGTCCTCTATTTTTTCAGAAAAATGACCAAATGAGAAAAATAGTCAAAAAGTAATTTGGAGGGATTTACGGTGAAAAACAAACTTTTCCTTAAGGAGTTTTCAGCCATTATAAAAAACAAAAAGCTGCTGATTCCAATTATAGCAGTCATGTTTATTCCGGTTTTATACAGTGGAATGTTCCTGTGGGCATTCTGGGATCCATACGATCATTTAGATGATCTCCCGGTTGCCATCGTTAATGAAGATGCCGGTGCTGTATTGGAAGGAAATGAATTGCACCTGGGCAATGATCTTGTTGATAATTTAAAGGAAAGCAAGGACTTTAACTTTCAATTTGTTGATAAAGAAGAAGCATATAAGGATCTAAATGATCAGCAATACTATATGCTGGTTGAAATTCCTAAGGATTTTTCCAAGAATGCTACCACTCTGCTGGAAGACAAACCGCAGAAAATGAATCTGATTTACGTTCCTAATGAGAGCTACAATTTCTTATCTGCTCAAATTGGCGGGACGGCTGTTGAAAAAATTAAAGCGTCACTGTCAGAGAAAGTAACTGAAACATATGCAGAAACCATGTTTGATAAGGTAGGGGAACTTGCAGATGGCATTGGACAGGCAAGTGATGGTGCCCTTCAAATCAGTGAAGGAGCAGCTGATCTTAAGGACGGCTCCAAAACCCTGCATGAGAAGCTTGAGCTTTTGGCCAATAAATCCATTGAGTTCAATAACGGCGTAAGCACAGCAAGCAAGGGTTCTAAGGAAATGGCAGAAGGAGCTAAATCTCTTTCAGAAGGTTTAGGCAAACTTGCAGGAGGCCAATCGGAATTGAGAAATGCTTCTGATCAGCTAAAGTCAGGCAGTGAAGATCTTTCTGCAGGTGTTACACAAACAAAAGAAGGAATCTTAACAGTAAAAGAAAAACTTCCAGTTATGATCGATGGAACCGAACAGCTTGAAAATGGAGCAAACTCATTATCTTCATCTCTGGAGCAATGGCAGACGGAAGCGCAAAAACTCAGCGGAGGCACTGTTCTTTTAGAACAAAGGCTGCAGGGCATCTTATCGCAGCTTCCAGAAGGTTCTCCTGAAAAGGCTGAGCTTCAGACTGCACTTGCACAGCTGAAGACCGGATCAGCCCAGCTTGCCGAATCAGCCGGCAAACTATCTAGTGGAGGAGCTGAATTGTCCCAAAGAATGGGGCAGTTAAAGGCAGGACAGCAGCAGCTCCAGCAGGGAATAAATCAGCTTGCCCAAGGAACAGCCGAGCTGGAAAATGGCTCCCTTAAGCTGGTACAGGGCCATAAAGATTTCGATGCAGGAATGGAAACATTTGCTCAGAAGTTTGGTGAAGCGCAGGCCGGAGCAGACAGGCTGGCAGGCGGTGCAGCAGATCTGTCAGGAGGCCTTGGCAAACTGACACAAGGTTCAGCTGCATTTGCAGACGGCTCGAAGCAGCTTGAAGCTGGTGCAGGCAAAGTTGCTGAGGGCAATTCACAAATTTATGAAGGATCGTCTGAGTTAGCAAATAAATTAGCTGATGGCGCTGAAAATGCTTCATCAGTAAATGCCAGCGATAAAACGTATAACATGATGGCAAATCCGGTAGAAATAGATAATGATAAGATTACAGAAGTTCCAAACTACGGTACAGGATTTGCACCATATTTTCTGTCTCTTGGTCTTTTTGTTGGAGCTCTGCTGCTTTCCATTGTATTCCCGCTTAGGGAACCCGCTGGCGTTCCGCGCTCAGGATTCAGCTGGTTTGCAAGCAAGTTCGGAATCCTAGCAGGAATAGGCATTATTCAGGGTCTTATTGCAGCGATGATTCTATTGCTGGGACTTGGCCTGGAAGTTCAGAGTGTACCTTTGTTTCTTCTGTTTACAATCCTAACCAGTCTGACTTTCATAGCGCTTATTCAATTCTTTGTCACTGTCATGGGTGACCCAGGCCGGTTTGTTGCGATCATTATTTTAATACTCCAGCTGACAACAAGTGCCGGTACTTTTCCGCTTGAGCTGATTCCTAATGCCCTTCAGCCAATCAGTTCATATTTGCCTATGACCTATTCTGTTTCCGGTTTTAAGGCAGTCATTTCAAGCGGCAATTTTGATTTTATGTGGGAGAATGCGGTAATTCTCCTGAGCTTCGGAGCCTTGTTCATTGCAGGATCTTTTGTTTACTTTACTGCCATGCACAAGAAAAGATTTGCAGCTGCTGCAGAGCAGACTGATTGATTATAAGTAAAAGCAAAGCCAGCCCTGTGTGGGCTGGCTTTAAATATATTATTCTATAAATCTGTCATTCCCATGCATTTTTCACACTTGTTTCCGTAGCATTCATGCTGTTCTTCGATCGACTTCCCGCATTCTGAACATTGTTTTGCCGGCAGGTTTCTGAAAAACTCCATAATGTTTTGAATCATGTTGAAGCCTCCTAATTTGTGTTTTTGTTCTAAATAGTTTGATTATTTAAGTTCATTGTATTATAACAGTATTTTTATGTCAACATCTGTTTCAATACAATTTTTAAAAAGTGAAAAAATAGGCATAATCGAGTATATTGGACATAGGAAAGCCAGGTTATCCAGTTATAGTAGGAGGGAATTTGTGATGAAGTTAACTGTAATCGGCAGCTGGGGCGGTTATCCTAAAGCAGATGGGGCCAGTTCCGGGTATTTGCTGGAGCATGAAGGATTTCATTTGCTGGTAGACTGCGGAAGCGGCGTGCTTTCAAAAATGCAGAATTTTTTTCAGCCAGAAGACTTAGATGGGCTGATTATCTCGCATTACCATCCAGATCATATTGCGGATATAGGAGTGCTGCAGCATGCAAGGCTCATTCAGGGCTTCCTGGGCAAGAAAACAGCTGCACTCCCGATTTATGGACATTCTTTCGACCAGCCTGAATTTGCCAAACTTACATATAAGGATATTACAAAAGGAGTCGCCTATGATCCTGAAGGCACTCTCACAGCAGGACCATTTCAGATTCGCTTTATGAAAACCAATCATCCTGTGCCATGCTATGCAATGAGAATTGAAGCAGGCGGCAAATCACTTGTTTACACGGCAGATACTTCTTATAAAGAAGAGCTGGTGGCATTTAGCGAAAATGCTGATCTATTAGTTTGCGAGTGTAATTTTTATGGTCATCAGAACGGGAAAAATGCGGGGCATATGACAAGCCTGGATGCTGGAACATTGGCCAGCAAAGCAAAGGTGAATAATCTGCTGCTGACACATTTGCCTCATTATGGTGAACTTCGAAAGCTGAAGGAGGAGGCATCGACTAAATATGCCGGTCCTATTTCTATAGCGGATTACCAATGGTCTCATATATTTTAAGGAGGAAAATAGATGCTTTTTATCGACAACCAGGGAATCACAGATCCCAGAATTAATCTTGCTATTGAGGAATATGCACTAAAGAATCTTGATATTGAAGAAACCTATTTGCTGTTTTATATTAATGAACCTTCCATTATTATCGGAAAAAACCAGAATACAGTAGAAGAGATTAATACGGAATACGTGGAGGATAATGGCATCCATGTTGTCAGAAGGCTATCTGGAGGAGGGGCCGTTTATCATGATTTAGGCAATCTCAACTTCAGTTTTATTACAAAAGATGATGGTGACAGCTTTCACAACTTCCAAAAGTTTACCGAACCAGTTACAGAAGCTTTGCAGAAGCTTGGTGTGAATGCTGAATTAAGCGGCCGGAATGATCTGATGGCAGAAGGCAGAAAAATATCCGGGAATGCCCAGTTTTCCACCAAAGGGAGAATGTTTAGCCATGGCACCCTCTTGTTTGATTCCGAAATTGAAAGTGTCGTTTCAGCGCTAAAGGTAAAGAAGGATAAAATTGAATCAAAGGGCATTAAATCAATTCGAAGCCGGGTTGCTAATATCTCGGAGTTCCTGGACGAAAAAATTACGATTGAAGAATTTCGCACTTTGCTTCTAAAGAATATTTTTGGAGATTTAGGTGAAATTCCGGAGTACAAGCTTACGGATGAGGACTGGGAAAGAATTCACCAGCTGTCCAGGGAGCGCTATCAGAACTGGGATTGGAATTATGGAAGATCACCTAAATTTGATCTTCAGCATTCTTATCGCTTTCCAGTTGGTCAAATTGATATCAGACTTAATGTCACAAAAGGAAAAATTGAGGGATGCAAAATATATGGGGACTTCTTTGGGGTTGGCGATGTAAGTGAAATTGAAAACAAGCTAACAGGAATTCGCTATGAAAAGTCAGAGGTTGAAAAGGCTCTTGAAGGATTGGAAATTAAGCATTACTTCGGAAATGTGACTAAAGAAGAATTCGTTAACCTGGTGTATTAATGAGAGAAAGCTGGCATAATGCCGGCTTTTCTTATTCTTATATAAAGTCTTGCGAGCCAGTCACTCTGAAAAAAAGAAATTGTGAAAGATTCGCTTTCCTACTTGAATACAAAAATTTCTTTCAATATAATATATTTAGAAAATTTATTTAATAAAAATGAATGACTATTCATTCATTATAGGGGGAGTGTAAATGAATTTAACAGAGCAGCTGCATGAAACGGCGATTAAGATGGGCGATAAGACTGCCTATTATTTTATGGATCAGTCCAGTACGTACGCGGAGCTTGATGGTGCTGTAACCAAATTTGCGGATGGGCTTTCAAAGCTGGGAGTGAAAAAAGGGGATCATATTGCTCTTTTACTGGGGAATTCACCGCATTTTGTCATCGGCCTGCATGGAGCACTGCGGCTTGGAGCAACTGTTATACCGATCAACCCAATTTATACACCTGATGAAATCGGCTACATTGTAAATAATGGTGATGTAAAAGCGGTTGTCACGCTTGATCTATTAGTGCCTTTAATTGAAAAGATGCATCAGGCGCTTCCAAAGGTAGAAAACTATATTATTTGTGATACACCCCAGGGACAAGCTTCAGAACAGGATCTGTCTGCATTATCTGCTTTTTCAAAAATGAAATCGTTTACACAATTAATTGCTTTAGGAGATATTGGGTTTAAGGGCCCTGAACTCGAAGAAGATGATACAGCCGTTATTCTATATACATCCGGTACGACAGGAAAGCCAAAAGGTGCCATGCTTACACATAAAAACCTCTACAGCAATGCAAAGGATGTAAGCGACTATTTACACATGAATGAGAATGACCGGGTTATTACTACTCTGCCTATGTTCCATGTTTTCTGTTTAACGGTTGCTCTCAATGCACCTCTGATGAATGGGGCTACCATTTTAATAGATCCAAAATTCAGCCCGAAAGAGATTTTCAGGCTAGCCAAAAAATATGAACCTACTGTTTTTGCCGGAGTTCCGACCATGTACAATTTCCTTCTTCAGTATGAAGATGGCAATCTGGAAGATCTGAAATCATTAAGGCTGTGCATATCAGGTGGTGCTGCCATGCCGGTTGCGCTTCTCCATGGTTTTGAGAAAAAATTCAATGTCATTGTTTCGGAAGGATACGGTCTTTCAGAAGCTTCTCCGGTTACATGCTTCAATCCGCTTGATAAACCGCGTAAAGCAGGCTCGATCGGGCAATCCATTATGAACGTTGAGAATAAAGTCGTAAATGAATTGGGAGAGGAAGTTTCTGTTGGCGAAGTTGGTGAATTGACCGTACGCGGGCCAAACGTAATGAAGGGGTACTACAAGCTGCCGGAAGAAACCGCGGCCACAATCCGTGATGGCTGGCTTCATACAGGAGACCTTGCAAAAAGGGATGAGGAAGGCTATTTTTATATCGTTGACCGTAAAAAGGACCTTATTTTAGTCGGCGGCTATAATGTGTATCCGCGGGAAGTAGAAGAGGTGCTCTATAATCACAGGGAGGTCGTAGAAGCTGCTGTATTGGGCGTGCCTGACCCGAATCTGGGTGAAGCGGTAAAGTGTTATGTAGTAACAAATAATCCCCAGCTGACAGAAGAATTGCTGCTTGCATACTGTGCAGAGCATCTGGCTAGATATAAAGTGCCATCTTCGATCGAATTTTTAGAGGAGCTTCCCAAGAATACAACTGGCAAAATCTTACGAAGGGCATTGAAGAATCAGGTTCTTCAGGCTAAATAGGCTTTTAAGGGCAGGCATGACATGTGTCTGTCCTTTTCTATTCTTCATTTGAATTGCTAAATTTGAAAGGGTTTTCGCGAAATTTATCGAATTATTAGGTAGCAAAAGAAAGAGGAGAGATACATATGAGTTCTATTGCAGTCGAAAAAAAAGGTCATATTGCGGTAGTAACGATTAACCGCCCTGATGCAATGAATGCTTTTAATTATGAAACTTTGTCGGAGCTCCAGGAATCAGTTGAAAAACTGCGCACCAGTCCGGATGTTCGTGTTGTTATTTTTACAGGGGCTGGAGAAAAAGCATTCAGCGTCGGAGCGGATCTTAAAGAGCGCAGGACATTATCTGATGAGGAAGTACGCAGGAATGTATATAAAATAGGTGAGGTATTCTCCCTGGTTGATCAGCTTCCGCAGCCTACTATCGCTGCCATAAACGGTTTTGCGTTCGGAGGCGGGATGGAATTGGCACTATCCTGCGACTTCCGCATTGCAGTTTCCGGCACTTCCATGGGACTTACAGAAACAAGCTTAGCCATAATACCGGGTGCAGGAGGCACACAGAGGCTTCCAAGACTGATTGGCCAGGCTAAAGCCCTTGAGTTAATATTGACGGCAAAGAGGCTCACTTCTGAAGAAGCGCTTAATTACGGCATCCTTACTAAAGTGACTGAAAAGGATAATCTATTACATGATTGCTTTGAGTTTGCCGGACAAATGCTTAACAACGGGCCAATTGCCCTTCAGCAGGCTAAATTTGCTGTAAAGCATGGAATGGGTGTTGATTTGCAGACTGGGCTGCAGATTGAAAGGAAGGCATACGAAGTTATTATTCCAACGGAAGATAGAGTTGAAGCTCTTTCAGCTTTTGCCGAAAAAAGAAAACCTGAGTTTAAAGGGAAATAAAATAAATTAGTAATATGAGACACCGCAGCATTTAATGCGGTGTTTCTTTATTAATATAATAAATTTTTTGAAAATTATTAAAAAATCACTTGAATCGTACAGCTATTGACTATATAATTTAGTGAATAAAAGCATAAAAGCATAAAAGTGCTGAAGTAAAAGATAGAGATAAGAGGGGGACAACCAGTATGTTAGAGAGAGTAAAAACATTTAAAGCTATAGCTGCGGCAGGCCTTATAGGAACTTTACTGCTAAGCGGCTGCGGAAGTGAAAGTACAAATGGGGAAGCAGGCTCTTCGGATAAAGAAAAGGGAGAGTCAATTAATATAGGAGTTACTCAGATTGTCGAACATCCTTCGTTAGATGCGGCGCTGGAGGGCTTTAGAAAGGCATTGGAGGATTCAGGCATTAAAGCAAGCTACGATGTCCAGATTGCTCAGGGGGACCAGAATAATAATCAATCCATTGCCAATAATTTTGCCGGAGATGGAGTGGACCTGATCTTTGCCAACTCTACACCCAGTGCATTAAGTGCACTGAATGCAACGAAAGATATACCAATTGTATTTACTTCAGTAACTGATCCAGTGGGTGCGCAATTAGTTAAATCACTGGATGCACCTGAAGGAAATATAACTGGTACAACAGATACCCATCCTGATGCGATACCCAGCATGGTTAAATTTATAGATGAGCAATTTGAGGCTGGAACGGTAGGTGTTATTTACAATTCAGGAGAACAAAATTCAGAGGTGCAGATTGATAAGGTGAAGGAAGCTCTTTCTGGTAAAAATATGAAATTGGCCGAAGCTACCGTATCCAATTCTTCTGAAGTGAAACAGGCTGCAGAATCACTTGTCGGAAAAGCAGATGCCATCTATATTATTACCGATAATACTGTCGTTTCCGCTTTGGAATCTGTCATTCAAGTTTCAAACGACAATGATATCCCGCTTTTCGTGGGAGAGCTGGATTCTGTTAAACGCGGGGGATTTGCTGCATACGGATTTGACTATGAAGATATCGGATATGAAGCCGGGGAAATGGCGGCAAAAATTTTAAAAGAAGGCAAGAAGCCATCCGAACTGCCTGTCCAATATCCGCAGAACCTAAAGCTGGTAATCAATAAAAAGGCTGCAGAAGAAATGGGCATTGACTTAAAAGATGAATGGAACGGGCTTGCTGAGTTTGTGGAGTAATGTCTGCAAATTATTAGCGCTTTTCTAATAGAAAGGAAGATTACTATGCCAACTGCCATCTTTGGCTCCATTGAAGCAGGCGCTATTTATGCCTTAATGGCGCTGGGCGTTTACCTCTCATTCAGAATATTGGATTTCCCCGATCTGACGGTTGATGGAAGTTTTGTAACGGGTGCATCTGTTGCTGCTGTCATGATAACAGGGGGATACAATCCATTTTTGGCGACTATGGCAGCATTGCTTGCGGGTTTTGCAGCAGGCTGCCTTACAGGCCTTCTTCATACAAAAGGAAAAATTAACGCCCTTTTATCAGGAATATTAATGATGATTGCATTATACTCTATAAATCTCAGGATTATGGGTAAGTCAAATGTTCCTCTGCTGTCTGAGGAAACGGCTATTACAAAGATTACAGCATTCTGGCAGGGACTTGGAATTGATCAGACTATCCAAAGCCTGCTCGGAGCGGTGGGAATGAGTTTTGTTCCTAAGACCTGGGGGATTCTATTGCTTATGCTGGTTTTAGCATTTGCTGTTAAGGTACTGATTGATCTTTTTTTAAAGACAGATATTGGATTGGCTATACGGGCGACAGGAGACAATGAGACGATGATCCGCAGCTTTTCTGCTGATACAGACCTCCTGAAGATAGCCGGCTTGGGTATTTCAAACGCACTGGTGGCATTTTCAGGAGCATTAGTGGCACAGTATAACGGATTCAGTGATGTCGGAATGGGAATCGGGATGATAATCATCGGGCTTGCATCCGTAATCATCGGAGAAGCAATTTTCGGTGCAAAAACAATTGTCAGAGCTACATTGGCTGTCATCGGAGGAGCCATTCTATACCGGATTATCGTAACTCTTGCATTGAGAGTGGAATTCCTTGAAACAGGAGATATGAAGCTGATTACAGCAGTAATCGTGATTGGTGCGCTAATTCTGCCCAAGCTTATTCAGCAGCAGAAGGAGAAGCAGAGAAAGCGCAGGAGATTGGCAGAAGCGAAAAAAACGAATGCTTACGGGAAAAGTGGTGAACAATTTGCTGCAATTAAATCAGATTCATAAAGTGTTTAATGAGGGAACACCAGATGAAAAAACAGCTCTACACAAAATAGATCTTCACCTGAAACCAGGGGACTTCATGACGGTTATCGGCAGTAATGGAGCGGGAAAATCTACACTTATGAACATGATCTCAGGCAAATTGATTCCTGATATGGGAGAAGTGCTGGTTGATGGAAAGGATGTCACTCTCGTGAAGGAACATAAAAGATCCAGGCTGATTGGACGTGTTTTCCAGGATCCGATGGCCGGAACAGCCCCTTCCATGACGATAGAGGAAAATCTGGCCATTGCTTATGCGAGAACTGCGGCGCGCGGACTTCGGAAAGGGGTTTCCAGGAGACGGCGTGACTTTTTCCAGAGTCACCTGGAAATGCTTAATCTGGGATTGGAAAATAGACTTTCAGCAAAAGTTGGACTGCTGTCAGGCGGAGAACGGCAGGCGCTCTCCCTGCTGATGGCGACCTTCACAGAGCCAAAAATATTACTTTTGGACGAACATACCGCTGCCTTGGACCCGGCTCGTGCAGAATTAATTACCAGCCTTACGAAAGAGATTGTGGAAAAATATAATCTTACCACATTAATGGTAACCCATAATATGCAGCAGGCGCTTGACCTGGGAAATAGGCTGATCATGATGGACAAAGGCCAGATTATTTTTGAAACAAATGAGGAAGAGAAGAAAGATTTGACAGTGGAAAAACTGCTGGAGGAATTCCAGAAAATCCGTGGGGAGAAAATGAACAGCGACAAGGCGATTCTTATTTAGATTTGTGGACCGGACAAGGTTTTTGCCTTGTTCGGATTTTTTGTTCAAGCGGCATTATATCAAAATTCAAAGACGATAACATATTCTTCTAATTTTAAGTCTATTATAGTATAATTTTTAGAACCTTTTATTATATTTTTAGGCGGTGAGCATCATGGCAGAACTTGCAGTCGGCAAGCCTTCCGGTGAAGTTAGAAAAGGGGTGCAGTCGGGAATCAGCATCGCGATAGGATATGCACCCATTGCTTTAACATTTGGGCTGCTTGCCAAAACAACCGGTCTTACAATAGGTGAAACAGTTTTAATGAGTTTGCTTGTATTTGCCGGGGCAGCACAGTACATATCCCTGAGCCTGCTTACACTGGGAACAGGCATATTTGAAATTGTTTTAACAACTTTTATCGTGAATATCAGGCACTTTTTGATGTCTACTTCTCTTAATGAAAAGTGGGACGATGAACAGGCTGCCAACAAGGTGATTTTATCATTTGGGATTACGGATGAAACCTTTTCAGTAGCAGCAGTACGTGAAGAAAAGGTAACAAGCGGTTATATGCTGGGGCTCATATCGGTTTCCTATGCAAGCTGGGTCATATGTTCGGGGCTTGGGCATCTTATTGGGGCGAGCCTTCCGCAGACCTTGCAGGAAAGCATGTCTGTTGCACTTTATGCCATGTTTGTCGGCCTTCTTGTTCCGTCTATGAAAAAAAGTGCAAAAGTTGTTTTTCTTGCCGCACTTGCAGCGTGTTTTAACACGATTTTCACTTTGACTAATACGCTATCGACAGGCTGGGCAATTGTATCGGCCACGCTTTTATCTGCTGTAATAGTGGAATGGATAGAAAGTGTAAAAAACAGGGACAGGGGGCAGGAGCATGAGTAGCCATATTGTGTGGATGATTGTTGGGATGGCAGCAGTTACTTATATCCCAAGGCTGCTGCCTTTTGTGCTTTTTAAGGGGAAGGAGCTTCCCGGCTTTGTTCAGGGGATATTAAAGAATGTGCCTTATGCGACATTAGGGGCACTCATTTTTCCGGGTATTCTTTTTATAAATGAAGATATTTGGTTTGGTCTGCTCGGTGCAGCTGCTGCTTTTCTGGCAGCCTTTTTAGGTGCAAATGTAATTGTCGTTGTACTGGGATCAATAGCTGTGTTATCTGTATATTCTTTTTTATTTTAGAAAAGATAATGATGGATGTTCTTTAGCCGGTTCCTTCTTGAACCGGCTTTTTCAATAGAACAGCTGGAATAGAAAGAAATGATTGTCCCATCAATTGAGTTCTATTTACAGATTTTTATACTAAACTAAATATAGAAAGGTTGTACCATAGGAGGGGAATTGGATGGCGCGGAAATTAGGTTTTTATGGGGCTCTGGCCTTTTTCGTATACGGTTTATTTTTTTATTGGTATCTATTCTATTTTGCTGATGCCAGTCTGCCCTTTGAGTATGAAGGGTCACGGGCAGATCCGGCAACTTTCCTGAACGGCAGGGAACTGATGCTCAGTGAGGAATATTCTAAAATAAGAAACCTGCTGTTTTTTATTTCTACACCTTTTGAATGGATATTTTATTTATTTATTCTTTTATTTGGCTTATCAAAGGCTTTTAAAAAATGGGCGGAACAGACTGCGCCATACAAATTCCTGCAAACGGCAATCTATTTGATTTGGCTTTCTTTTTTCGCCTTTATTGCTACGATGCCATTAAGCTATATCAGCTTTTCGCTTTCAAAAACGTATAATATCTCCACTCAGAGCTTCAGTGGGTGGATGAAGGATGAACTCATTGATTTTTGGGTTAATTATGGAATGATGCTTCTTATCGTGTCTGTTCTTTACTGGCTGATTAATAAGAGCAGGAAAAGATGGTGGCTTTACGCATGGCTATTATCAGTTCCATTTACCTTATTTATGATGTTTCTGCAGCCGGTTGTCATTGACCCTCTGTATAATGATTTTTATCCTTTAAAAGATAAACAGCTTGAAACGAAAATTCTTGATTTGGCCAATCAGGCTAAAATACCGGCTGAACATGTCTTTGAGGTCGATATGGCCGAGAAAACGAATGCGCTGAATGCATATGTAACAGGGATCGGCTCAAATTCAAGAATTGTTCTTTGGGACACAACTCTAAATAAATTAACTGAAGACCAAATTCTGTTTATAATGGCACATGAAATGGCCCACTACGTGGAGAAGCATATTTACATCGGAATTGGAGGATACTTGCTGCTTTCTCTGCTGGGGCTGTATTTGACTGCTAAATTAATGGAAAAAGCAGTAGATAAATGGGGAAGAGCGCTAAAAATTCCTGCAGTAAATGACATACGTTCCCTGCCGCTTTTTTTGATGATTCTTTCAATGCTGCTCTTTATTTCAAGCCCTCTATCCAATCTTGTTTCACGGTATCAGGAAACAAGGGCAGACCGCTATGCCATTGAAATGACAAAGGATTCAAAAGCCGCAATAGAAACATTTCAGGAGCTGACACGTGCCGGTTTAAGCCAGGTAAATCCGCCGCTTCTTGTGAAAGTATTCCGATATGGGCATCCAACGATGCTTGAGCGCATTTCTATGCTGGAAGAATTTGAAATGGAACAGAGGCAGAAAGAACGGAAGCAGACAGAGGAATGAGTTGCTTCATTATAACTAAAAAAGCAGGCCAATCGGCTTGCTTTTTTTAAATTCCATTTTTATAAATATGTATGCTTCCTTCATCGTCAGCCTGAATTTCATTGTGAAAATAGACGCCTGCATCATCGTCAATTCCATAACCAGTCGCTGCATTGACTTTTCCTGCCGCTGCCTTTAGATTTTCCCGTTCATTCCACTTGGTAAAATGGACACTGATGGCGCAACCCCTGATTAACCCGAGCCCTTTCAAAAAGAGGTGCTGTCTTTTAGGTGTATCAATAGGGGGAATGATGCAATGTTCCGGGATGATCAGGGCGCCTGCCGAAAAGCCTGCTACAGGAATACCATTCATGTACATCCTTCTAATGCATTCTCCGGTTTCACTATCAACAATGAATTTTCTGTAATTTTCTGTGTTACCCCCTCCAATAATGATGCCGGAACAGGACATTAATTCTTGAAGGTAAGATTCTGCTGGGTCAGGGGAAAGCGGGAGATAGCAGAAACTCCTGGCTCCATAAGAAATTAAGGCAGAAGTATACTTCTTCATATACATCTCCCAGCCTTCCCTTTCCAAAAAGAGTATAGCTATTTTGCCATCCGAGCCGCAGGCAAGCTCTGTAAACATTCTTCCTAACCTTTGCCCAAATGGAGGGCTTCCGCCCATTAAAAATAAATGCCTGCTGTTCATTATTCCTCGCCTTTCTGACTAAAAATAAAATACCCCGCTGATTGGCGGGGGCAAACTGCTTTTTATGTGCCAAAACGCTTGGAAAGGTCTTTGTATTGCTTCGAAAAATGCATAAATGCCGGTTTATTTCCTTCATCAATCGCTGCGTCTATTTTTTTCATCAGCTTTTCTCTTTCATTATTCAGCAGTATTTCGGAAATAAGCATATCAAGGTAAAGATCCAGTACATAAGATTCCTTAAGATTTTTCCGCTTAGATCCACTCGTTTTCATTAAGTCGGTGTATGATTTTTCCTTCATGGAAACCACCCCTGAGCTTTTTAATATTATATGGAATTGCTTCTGAATAATCAACTAATTTTTTAAATTTTTAGAAAATATTTTCCGGATGTCTAAAATGTGAACAATTTAGAAACTATTGAATAAATTAGTAATTTTTAGATAAATTGGTGTTAATATGGAAAAGCGAGCACGAAATAGAAAAGGAGATGAAAATGTATGACCCAAAATATTCAAATAATTGAAGAATATGAAATCAATCCAAATACGATGATTATTAAACCTCTCTCTTATGGGATAAAAGTCTATTCGCAAATCTGGGAGCTTGATGAGGAAGTAACTTCTCCCTTTAAGCCGATTGAAATTATTAAAAGCAGCTGTAAATATTTTGGATCAAGCTATGAAGGAAGAAAAGAGGGTACACGCCAATTAACCGGCTTTACCCATAAAGCTCCGATAACGATTGACCCCACAAATTTCATTTATTTTTTCCCGACAGCCTCTCCAAGCAATCCGGAATGTATGTGGATTGCATTGGATCACATAAATTACTTCAAGCGAGCGGAGAACGCACAAACCCAGGTAGTTTTTAAGAACAAACAAAGCTTTATAATTCCAGTCTCATATACGACTCTGAATAACCAGGTGCTCAGAACAGCACTGCTGAAAACGACATTGACAAAAAGGATAGAAGATTCAGAGAGAAAGTCACTTTACTATGCGAATGGTTCCAAAATAATGAATGCTTCGGAGAGAAAAGGAGCCTACCAATAGAAAAGGGCTGGAATTGAAGGATAACCAAGAAGCATGCGGAGTTTCATGCTTCTATTTTCCGTAGTATATTACCTTATTAGATGCAGGCTTTCTTATACAAAAATTAATTGGCTTTCCGATTTTTTCCTGGTCCCGGCAAAGGTTTTTTAATAAGATAATACGTCATTAGCTCCTGAACTTTATTGCGGATTCGGGGATTAAAATAATTATGATGTTCCTCATATCCTTTGTACAGGAACATAAACATAGTAAATGCCTCATCCCTCTTTATTTCCTGTACCTTTAGCTGGTTTTTATTCATATAGCGTTTTACCTCAGAGAGTTCACTTTGAATGACCTTCATTGTTTCTTCAACCAAATCAAGATAAGGCTGTTTTAGTTTAAACGGGCTTTTATTAATGACAATGGAGTCGCGATTTAAAACCGTCAGCACCATTGGCAGATAAATAGCCTGTTCCATGATATTACGGTCTTCCTCAGGAATTCTGGTCATATTGTTCTGCTCCCCTTAAATAATAGTATCCTGCCTAGCGCAAGAACGTATGTTCTTATCTAATTTTACAAAGGAATGTTTTATCTTGCAAGAGCCTATATTTGTCGAAATACTGTTATACTTCATCATTTCCAATAATGAAAAAAAGTTTCAGTCTGAAGCTAATTGGGAAGGGATTTTATTTCTGATGTCGAAATAAGTAGAACACACAGTTAGGAAGGATGAAATAAATGACGCAAAAAAGAACAATTAAACCAGAAGACCTTTATCATTTAAAATCTGTAGCTGATCCGCAGCTTTCCAGGAATGGATCTGATTTGGCTTTTGTCGAGACCAAAATGCTTGAAGAAGAAAATACATATAGTTCAAATGTTTTTTACATAAATACTGCAAAAAGCAATAAGCCTGTTCAGTGGACTTATGGCAAACACCGCAATCATTCACCCCGCTGGTCTCCAGATGGGGAGTTAATTGCATTTGTATCAGACAGAGGCGGGAAGTCACAGATTTATGTAATGAGCAAAGCAGGCGGAGAAGCCAGACAGCTGACACATTGTGCAAATGGTGCTTCAAATCCTGTCTGGTCCCCTGATGGAAAGAAACTTGCCTTCAATCTTTCAATGAAACCGGGTGAAGACGCAGAAACACTAGAAAATCAGGAAAAAAAGGAAGAAAAGCCAATACCGATTGAAATTGAAAAAATGAAACACAAATCTGACGCCCAGGGTTTTTGGAACGGAAGGTACAGCCAGGTTGCCTTAATAGATATAGAAACTGGCGAGATGGAGCAGCTGACAACCGGAGAACATGATTTCCAATTGCAGGACTGGTCTCCAGATGGGAAATGGGTTGCTGTTTCGGCAGATTTGAGTGAAGATAAGGATTTTTCTTTTCTAAGCGATGTGTATATCATTCATCTTGAAACAAAAGACATGAAAAAGATTACAAATGGAAAAGGTTATTTCGGAAGCGCTGCATGGTCACCGGATGGAAAATACATAGGATTGTTCGGGCATGAAAGGGAATACGAAAATGCTACGCATACCAAAGTATGGGTGTATAACCTGGAATTTGAAGATCTGCAGTGCCTGACTGCAGAATCAGACATTTTGGCTGGTGATTATGCCATCGGAGATTTCCAGCAGGGTGCAGTAACACCGGGAATTCTTTGGGCAGAGGACAGCAGAAGCTTCTATTTACTGGCAACTGATCATGGCAATACAGTTGTTTATTATGGCTCTTTAGATGGGGAATTATATCCTGCCCTGCTGGATCAGCAGCATGTATATGGACTGACTACAGGCGGAACTATCAATAAAGCGGTTGTAGCCATCAGCAGACCGTCATCTCCCGGGGAGTTATTTTTACTTGATGTTCCGACAGGGGAATTAAAACAGCTGACAAAAGTCAATGAAGAGTTCCTGAGCGGAGTGGAGCTGGCAGATGCAGAGCCCATTCAGTTTAAATCTTCGGATGAGTGGGACCTCCATGGCTGGATCATGAAACCAGTCCATCTAAAAGAGGGCCAAAAAGCACCGCTTGTGCTTGAAATCCATGGCGGTCCTCATGCTATGTATGCCAATTCTTATTTCCATGAATTCCAATGCCTTGCTGCAAAAGGCTATGCGGTATTGTTTATCAACCCGCGGGGAAGCCATGGATATGGCCAGCATTTTGTAGACGCTGTCAGAGGAGATTACGGGGGCAAGGATTATGAGGATATTATGGATGCGGTCGATTACGCGCTCGAAAACTTCGATTTCATCGATAAAGAAAGGCTTGGCGTAACAGGAGGAAGCTATGGAGGCTTTATGACCAACTGGATTATTGGACACACCAGCCGGTTCAAGGCAGCTGTCACCCAGCGCTCCATTTCCAACTGGATCAGCTTTTATGGAGTAAGTGATATCGGCTACTATTTTACTGATTGGCAAATCAAGAGTGATATGAATGATATAGAAAAACTATGGAAACACTCTCCGCTTGCTTATGTGAATGATATAAATACACCACTCCTGATTCTGCACAGTGAAAAAGACTATCGCTGTCCAATTGAACAGGCAGAGCAATTATTCATTTCCTTAAAGCATCAGAAGAAAACAGCAAAATTTGTCCGGTTCCCTGAAGCCAATCACGAGCTTTCAAGAAGCGGAAAACCGAATTTGCGAATCAGCCGCCTAAACTACATAGCCGGCTGGTTTGATGAATATCTCTAAGATAAAACCGCAGACCTTCGGGTTTGCGGTTTTTTCATAAGGCTGTAAAGGAACACAAAACTTGCCGATATAAATGTTGTCATTTTTTATGCAAGAAACCATTTAAAATAAATTGCAAAGAATTCAATTCATCTGCAAAATATAAGGTATACAGGATATACCAGCATAGCTATCGAAACTTTTTATTGAACTCTGCAGTCAAATATAAGTGAAGGTGTTTACACTGTTCCATAATTTGCTTTAAAGAAAGGACTTATTCTTATGAGATCAGATAGATATGAAAAGAAGAAAAAGAAAGGAAAGTGGAAATCTGTCCTCCTGATTCTGCTTCTCTTGATTGCAGGAACCCTTGGCTATTCTTATTTTCAATTTAAGCAAGGTGTTTCCCAGACAGAAGGAGAAGCAAATATACAGACAGAAGAGTTTGAATTCAATGGCGAAAAAGATAAATATGGCGGGACGAATATCCTGATTCTTGGAAGTGATGCAAGGGGAGAGGAGAAATCAAGGGCTGATACCATAATGGTTGCCCAGTATCATCCTGAAAAGGGCACATATAAGCTTATTTCTTTTATGAGAGACATGTATGTGGACATACCGGGACATGGGCAAAACAGAATAAATTCTGCTCTTGCTTATGGAGGCCCTGAGTTATTGAGGCAGACGCTTAAAGAGAACTTTGATATAGATATTAAATATTACTCCATTGTTGACTTTGAAGGCTTTGTACATTTAATTGATGAAGCTTTTCCCAGAGGGGTAGAAATTGATGTGGAAAAAAGAATGTCTGCCAATATTGGTGTAACACTGGAACCGGGCCTGCAGCGGCTTGATGGAGAGCATCTCCTTGGGTACGTCAGGTTCAGGCAGGATGCAGTAGGGGATTTTGGAAGAGTAGAACGCCAGCAGAAGGTAATGAAAGAAGTAGCAAGCCAGTTTACAAGCCTTCAGACCATTACGAAGCTTCCAAAACTCATCGGGGTGGTAACTCCTTTTGTAAATACCAATATGAACACGGGTGACATTCTGTATATCGGAAAAGATTTCGTATCTAAGGATAACAGGAATGTAGAGACTCTTCGCGTTCCTGTTGATGGAACATTTGAAAACGAGAGAATTAATGGTGCTGCGGTTTTGGGCATAGATAAAGAGGCGAATAAAGCGGCAATCCATGAATTTCTTTCAAAATAAAGACGACTGTTTTCGCATGGTTTGCTGCTTTTTGTGTATAATTTACCTGAGTTGAATGGAGCGGAAATCAACGGACAGCATTGATAGGCGAAAAACAACAATTTATACGGAAAGTGCGAAAATAAAAAAAGTTAGAAACACTGTTTTTGCCGGATTAGGTGTACAATAAAAGGGGAAATGGTAAAACTAGGGGAAACTTATTATTTATCGCAGTCTAACGGGCAGTAAGACCCCCACTTCATGACTCAGAGGAATCAAAGGAGGGTAAGTGGGGGTCAAACAGCCCGTAGAGGCCCGAAAGAAGGACAAAGACTAAGAACGCCACATCCTGTGGCAACGTCTTTGTGACCCACTTCCTGTGGGCCTCAACTAACAATCAGTGGGGGAAAAAGAACCCCCCACTGATTGAAGTTTCACTTTATCAAAACGAGTCGACTAAGGTATTGCTGCATATTGGACAAGGAGATACTAATGGATTTTGAACTGCTCAAAGATTGGTTTACATTAGAGAATATAATGGATTTAATCCGGGAGTATCGTTCATTTGGGCCTCTTCCGGGTATTCTGCTTCCGATGCTAGAAGCATTTTTGCCCTTTCTGCCTCTGTTTTTGTTTGTTATGGCAAATGCGAGTGCATTTGGTCTCTGGCTGGGATTTTTATACTCCTGGGTCGGAGCGGTCGCAGGAGCGCTGATTGTTTTCCTGCTGGTCAGAAAATATGGCCAGAAACGAATACTCCGTTTTTTGAAAAAAAATAAGCAGGTACAGAAGCTTATGAAATGGGTTGAAAAGCATGGATTCGGGCCATTGTTCATCCTGCTTTGTTTTCCGTTTACTCCTTCAGCGGTTGTCAATATTGTAGCCGGGCTTTCAAATATCAGTATTGCTCAATATATGCTGGCAGTCCTGACTGGGAAAATAGTGATGATTTTTACAATAAGCTTTGTCGGATATGATATCAGATCATTAATAACACAGCCAATTCGGACTGCTATTGTGGCACTGGTCATTTTCATTCTTTGGTATGTCGGCAAAATTATTGAAATAAAGATGAATATGAGCGTAGAAAAAGATCGCGGGAATAAAAAGCATTGAATGCATAAGTACTAGGGGAGATGAATGGTGAAGGAAGGATTGAGAAAAGAAGGAGCGGAATGGCTGAAGGCTTTTGCAATAGGCATTATCATCTTTGCTTTTATACGGACTTTTTTCTTCTCCAATTACATTGTCGAAGGTGAATCCATGATGCCTACCCTTCAGGATGGAAATAAGCTGATTGTCAATAAAATCGGCTATCAGGTCAGCGATTTAGAACGCTTTGACGTAATTGTTTTCCATCATAATGATGAAGAGGATTTTGTAAAAAGAATAATTGGAATGCCAGGGGATGAAATTGCATACCGTAATGATGAATTATTTATTAATGGCAGGAAAGTGGATGAACCTTATTTGGATAAGTACCGAAAAGAAATCTCAGGAGGCAAACTGACAGGTGACTTTACACTGCTGGAGATGACGGGCACAGAAACTGTCCCAGAGGGTAAACTTTTTGTTATGGGAGATAATCGTCTCGGAAGCTGGGACAGCCGGCATTTTGGATTTATTTCAGCCGGCCAGGTTGTAGGGAAAGTAAACCTGCGCTATTGGCCGCTTGATGAAATGGATGCGTCATTCTAACAGATCTTATAGTAAAAGGGACTCGAATATTCGAGTCCCTTATTTTTGCAGAAAAGGTTAATCTTAGATAACATGCAAATTAGGATTATCCCTATATTCAGGTTCGCAGTTTACACACACGTTTTGATCATAATCAGTCATATTCACATCTTCACGATTGTATTCAATTCCACAAAGGGAACAAGCGACCATTTTTTCTTCTTCTATTTCTTCCGGGTGAATGGGAATAGCGTCATTAATATTAATAGGCTCTACGGTAATTCCGCGTGAATTGGCCATTTCGGCATTTAAGTATTCCTTTGCGGATTCTTCACTTTCCCAAAATCCCAAGTCCCATAACAGCTCCTGGGCGTCTCCGTTTTGTGCCATCAATCCATAAACAACTTTCATGATAAATGCCCCTTTCCAATTTGCTGCTATTGTTTTATATTTCTTAGCCTTTTTTGGCTGCGGTTAAACCGATTCAAAAAATTCCCAACAGTTCCCTTGAAAGACTGGGATCGTTGTTTAAGAATAATTGCATGGATACAGGAGAATCTGCGGGCTTTGTCGAATAAGAGCTGGTGTACACGTTACGGATTAGTTTTAGTTTTTGGTGTCGGAATATTTGTATATATAGTGGAGGTGCAATTAATGAGGCTTAAGGATAAAGTCGCCATTATTACAGGTGCAGCCAATGGGATTGGTCTCGCTGCAGCAGAAAGGTTTGCAGGTGAAGGAGCCGCAGTAGCCATGGCAGATTATGACGCGGACATGGGAATAACCAGGGCTCAAGAGCTCAAGGAAAAAGGATTAAATGCACAGTTCTTTCAGGTTAATGTGGCTGACAGGCAAAGCATAGACAGTATGGCGGAAGCTGTAAAAGCGGCATTTGGGAAAATTGACATCCTTATCAATAATGCAGGAATAACCAGGGACGGGATGCTTTCAAAGTTATCCCCGGATGATTTTCAGGCGGTTATGGATGTGAATCTGTCAGGTGTTTTCCATTGTACACAAGCTGTGCTTCCATTCATGCTGGAGCAGGGAAGAGGAAAAATTATCAATACATCTTCTGTTTCCGGAATTTATGGGAATGTCGGACAGACAAACTACGCTGCAGCCAAAGCGGGTGTGGTGGGAATGACCAAAACATGGGCAAAAGAACTCGGCAGAAAAGGAATTAACGTAAATGCCGTGGCTCCAGGATTTATCTCTACAGGCATGACAGCAAAAGTGCCGGAAAAGGTGATTGGCCAAATGCAGGGTATGGTTCCGCTGGGCAGACTGGGAAAACCGGAAGATATTGCGAATGCATATCTGTTTCTGGCTTCGGATGAATCTGATTATGTGAATGGAACGGTCCTGCATGTAGATGGCGGTATTATGATGTAACCTGACTCCGAGCGAGTGCTCGTTAATCAGATAATAAAAGGGGTGGAAAAGTATGAGAAATGTTGTAATAACATCAGCAGTAAGAACACCGGTTGGGACTTTTGGAGGGGCCTTTAAGGATCTTTTGCCGACAGATTTGATTGTTCCAGTATTAAAAGAGGCTGCCGAAAGAAGCGGGTTGCAGAGCAGTGACGTGAATGAAGTAATTTTGGGACACTGCATTCAGCGTACTGATGAACCGAACACAGCAAGGACAGCAGCATTGCTTGCAGGCTTTGACGATACGACAACAGGGTTCACAGTCCAGAGACAGTGTGCATCCGGTATGCAGGCCATTATTTCCGCTGCCCTGCAGATTGCATCAGGTATGTCAGATATCGTTATTGCCGGAGGAGTAGAAGCCATGAGCTCCAGTCCTTATGTATTAAAACAGCATCGCTGGGGCGCCCGCATGCAGCATGGACAGGTAACCGACACAGTATGGGAGATTCTCGAAGATCCAATCCATCATATCATGATGGGAGAAACAGCAGAAAACCTGGCAGAAATTCATTCCATCACAAGGGAAGAGCAAGATGAAGCGGCATTGCTTAGCCATAAGAGAGCCCTGCACGCAATTGAAAACGGTTACTTTGATTCGCAGATCGTTCCAATTACTGTGAAGACCCGGAAAGGAGAAGTAACCGTTGCAAAAGATGAAAACCCGCGTGCGGACTTAACAGCGGAAAAACTGAGCAGATTGAAGCCGGTCTTTAGAAAGGGCGGAACGGTAACAGCAGGAAACTCATCCAGCCTGAATGACGGCGGAGCAGCACTGGTCCTCATGCCGGAAGAGCTGGCTCTCGAAAGAGGACTGAAGCCGCTGGCAAAGATTGCTGGCTTCTCTGTAGCGGGAGTAGATCCGAAAGTAATGGGAAGAGGACCTGTTCCGGCAGTTAAAAATGGTCTTGCCAGTGTCAATTGGTCGCTTGAAGAAGCTGATTTGATTGAAGTTAATGAGGCCTTTGCGGCCCAATATTTGGCGGTTGAGAGAGAACTTGGCTTAAACCGGGAAAAAGTAAATGTAAATGGAAGCGGAATCAGCCTTGGACACCCTATTGGATGTACAGGTGCTCGTCTTGTCGTGAGTCTCGTTCATGAGTTAAAGAGAAGAGGAGGCCATAAAGGAATAGCTTCTTTATGTGTCGGAGGCGGAATGGGAGCCACAGTATTTGTGGAAACGTACGAATAAAGAGTTCCTTCGGGAGCTCTTTCTTTATCCAAGGGATTCCATCTCCTGAATAATTATTTTTACGGGAGTGAATAAAGTGTTAAGCAGAACAGTATTATCAGGGGAAAATATTATTCTCGGGTCGTTTATTGACGAAGATATCAAAAAAATAATCGAGTGGCATGCGGACGAAAAAATCATGAGAAATCTGGATGCTCTGCCGGTAAAACCTAAAAAGGAAACAGAAATTAAGAAGTGGCTTGATGAGTGCCCGCAAGACACCTTCAGGTTTTCGCTCAGGTTAAAAGAAGGAAATGAATTAATCGGCTATGCAGAGTTAAACGGTATTTTATGGCCGCACAGAACAGGCTGGGTTACCATAGCCATTGCAGATGAAACCAAATGGGGAAAAGGGTATGGAAAAGAAGCTATGCAATGCCTGATCCGCTATGCTTTTAGGGAACTGAATCTGTATAGGCTGCAGCTTACAGTATTTTCGTATAATACCAGAGCCAAGACTCTTTATGAAAGCCTTGGATTTCTGAGAGAAGGCTGCTACAGAGAGTTTCTGGAACGCGATGGAAAACGGCATGATATGTATCTCTACGGCCTCCTCCGAAAGGAATGGAAAGAGTGAAGAAGCGCGGATATGGTCCGCGCTTAGCCTATTATTATGACTGAAGATCAAGAGCAGCTTCTTTTGATAGAAAATAGCAAAAAACAAAATTCAGAAGAAAAAACGCAAGAAGCAAATACAATACATTATGAAATTGAAGAATCATTGCTGCTGGCGGTGCAAGGCTCGCACCGGTTAATAGGATAAAAGAATAGAGAGAAAGGGCTTTTGCACGGTCAGCTCCTGCAAGCATGCCAATCAATGTGATAACAGTGGGAACAAGAAGGGATATGGCGGCCACAAACATGATGGAAATAGCTATCAGGGCCTTCGTGCTGCTGAAGAAAAACATATTAATAATACTTACTGTCCCCAAAAGTAAACCAAGCTTCAATGTGGAGTATGCCCCAATCCGCGCAATTAATTTACCGGTAAAGAGTGACAAAAGAGCCCCAATCAACCCCACTGCCCTTATTGTGAACAATTCCTCCATAGTTCCCCTGAAAGACCTGCCTATTGCATCATAAAAAGCTGCGAAGGAAAACAGAAGAGTAAAGGTGATAGCGTAACATTTGAGCAGGCTTCCCTGTCTTATTAGTTTTTTCATAATAGTAACAGTGGAAATCTCTGATTTAAAGGGACGAGAAGCGGGCGGGAGTATTTTATACGAGACCAGGAAAAGAATGAAATAGCAAACAGCAAAGAAATAAAAAGCATAGTTCCATTTATAATAAAAAGTAATTGCCGAGCTGATCAGCTGCCCAAGTATGCCTGCAGCAAGAAATCCTGTGTTGATGAAAACCAGCAGAAGCGTACGGCTCCTTGGCTGAAAAAGGTCAAAAGAATAAGCGAAGGCAACAGGTGCAAAACTGCCGAGGGTTACTCCCTGAATTGACCTGGTAATATAGAGCGCCTCTGCATTAGGAGAGAGCCCGACGGCAAAAGTAGATAATGCAGAGGCAAGCAAACCTGAAATAATAATTCTCCGTCTGCCAAATGTATCGGAAGCAGGTCCAAAGAATAATAGGCCAGCAGCATAAAAAAGTGCAAAAAGACTTCCCCCGGCCACAATATGATTTTCATTTACTTTAAATGTATCTGCAATTTCCCCGTAAATTGGGATCAGTGTATAAATGTTGCTGGCCACGAAAATTCCTGTAATTGTCAAAATGACTGAAGTTGCAATCAGGACCTGTTTTGAAATCATCCTTATCACCTGCCGATATACTTTATGCCCGAAACCCCGAATAGGAAAGTTGTCATTTCCACAATTTTGAAGAACCCCATACAAAAAATTGAACAGCTTATATGATAAAATAATGATAGAAAGAGACCTTTGTTAGGAGGAAAAATATGACCGTACGTTTATTGATAGGCCGTTCCGGGAGCGGTAAAACGGAATACTGCCTTAACCAAATCCGTGATGAACTGCGGTTTAATCCGGATGGAGATCCAATCATTTATTTAGTGCCGGAACAAATGACGTTCCTTTCAGAATATAAATTAATTACAACACCTGGCCTTGGCGGAATGATCCGCAGTCAGGTATACTCTTTCACGCGTCTTGCCTGGAGAATTCTTCAGGAAACGGGAGGCATGAGCAGATACCATCTTAATAGTGTAGGCATCAGCATGCTAATCCGCAAAATCATTGAAGATAAAAAGGATGATCTTAAGCTTTTTCAAAGGGCTGCAGACAAAAATGGCTTTATTCAGCAAGTAGAACAAATAATGACCGAATTCAAACGATATTGTGTAGCTCCCGACGAACTGGCAGAAAGGCAATATCAGCTCTCGGCAAGGGGGAAGTCAAATAAGGCACTCCAGGATAAGCTGCATGATCTTGAGATAATCTATAAAAATTTTGAGGAATCCCTTTCTGGCAAATATACAGATTCCGAGGATTATTTCCGCCTGCTTGCGGAAAAAGCCTCCCATTCAGAGTATCTAAAAAATGCCGAGGTTTATATAGATGGGTTTTACAGCTTTACACCACAGGAATATGCAATTGTTGAACAGCTGATGAAGCAGTGTAAAAACGTCACAATCACATTAACGCTTGACCAGCCGTTTAAGAATAATGCTTCTGATGAGCTTCATTTATTCAGAATGCCGGGAGAGAACTATCAGACAATCAAAGAATTGGCTTCCCGCAACAGGCTGGATGTGGAAGAGATGCTCCTTTCCGAGCAAAAAAGGTGGATCACGCCTTCACTTAAGCATCTTGAGGCACATTTTGACAGCAGGCCTGCAGAGGCATTTACAGGGGAAGCGGACATTCACATTGGACAGGCTGTCAGCAGGAGAGCCGAAATTGAGGGCGTTGCCAGGGAAATTAACAAGCTTGTTCGCACAGATGGCTATCGCTACCGTGATATTGCCGTACTGGCAAGAAATGGCCAGGATTATCATGACATGATTGAAACAGTGTTCCGTGACTATGATATCCCATTTTTTATTGATCAGAAAAGAACCATGCTGAATCACCCGCTCGTTGAGTTAATCCGGTCAACACTTGAGATAATCAATGGGAATTGGCGCTATGAACCGATTTTCAGAGCTATAAAAACAGAGCTGATTTTTCCGTCCAGATTAAACACCGGAAAGCTTCGTGAGCAAATGGACAGACTTGAGAACTATGTTCTTGCCTATGGCATTCAAGGAGACAAATGGACGAAGAAGAAGAGATGGACATACAGAAGAATCAGGGGGCTCGAGTTTGAAGCAGTTGCCCAGACTGATGCCGAGAAAAAAGTAGAAGATGAGTTAAATGATCTGCGCGAAATGATTACAGGCCCAATAGTAAGGCTGCACAGGCGCTTAAGAAAGGCTGCTGATGGCCGCAGCTTGTGTGAAGCTTTATTCTTATACATGGAAGAATTGGATGTTCCTCTGAAGATTGAAAAGTGGAAAACTGCTCAGGAGGATAAAGGGAACCTTGTTAAGTCAAGGGAACATGGACAAGCATGGAATTCCATTATGGAGCTTCTGGATCAATATGTGGAAATGCTTGGTGAAGAAGAAGTGAGCCTTAAGCGTTTTGCATCCATTCTTGATGCCGGATTGGAGTCGCTTCGCTTTACGCTTGTTCCGCCTGCCATTGATCAGGTCATGGCGGCCGATTTGGAAAGATCAAGGCTAACCGATATTAAAGCTGCTTTTGTCATTGGGCTTAATGAAGGAGTACTTCCTGCCAAATTCTCGGAGGATGGTGTGCTGGCGGATGACGACAGGGAAATGCTGAACACGAACGGAATGAAACTGGCGCCGGGAAGCCGCACACGTCTGCTTGATGAGGAATTTATAGCTTATAAAGCGTTTGTTACTCCATCAGAAAAACTTTATATCAGCTACCCATTGGCAAATGAAGAAGGTAAAGCACTTATGCCGTCTCCTTATTTTAAAAGATTGGGAGATTTATTTCCTGATTGCAGGCATCATTCCTTCATGTCTGATCCGGCAGAGCTGCCGGAAACAGAGCAGCTGGAGTATGCTGATAACCTTAATACAGCATTATCGTATTTGACTTCACAGCTTCAGCTCAAAAAACGCAGCTATCCAATCTATGACCTTTGGTGGGATGTTTATAACTATTACCTTAAAAATGAGCAGTGGAGAAGGCCTGCATTGAAGGTGCTTTCCAGCCTTAATTATGAAAACAGGACACTTCAGCTTGGTGAGGACGTCAGTAAGGAATTATATGGCGACCATATTCAGGCGAGTGTTTCGAGAATGGAATTATTCCATAGCTGTCCATTTTCCCATTTTGCACAGCATGGACTAAGGCTGCGGGAAAGACAGGTATACCGCCTGGAGGCACCGGATATCGGGGATCTTTTCCATGCTGCTTTAAAATTTATTGCAGAAACAGTTATGACTCAGAAACTTTCATGGACAGATATGACGAGGGAACAGTGTGAGATCCTTGCAAAAGAAGCAGTTGAAATGCTTGCTCCTAAACTTCAAAATGAAATTCTCTTAAGCTCGAACAGGCATCACTATATTAAGAGAAAGCTTGAGCAAATTATCAGCAGGGCTTCCTATGTCATCAGCGAGCATGCCAAATCAAGCGGATTCTCGCCGGTGGGCCTTGAACTGGGGTTTGGGCCGAAAGGAGAGCTTCCTTCGCTTGCTTTTCCTCTTAAAAACGGGGCTAAAATGGAGCTTGTCGGAAGAATTGACAGAGTAGACAAGGCTCAGGATGCCAACGGGACATTTTTACGGGTAATTGACTATAAATCCAGCTCCAAGGATCTGAATGTAAGTGAGGTTTACTATGGCATTGCTCTGCAGATGCTGACATATCTGGACATCATTATTGCCCATTCCAGCTCTTTAATTGGAACAAAAGCCGATCCGGCAGGAGTCCTTTACTTCCATGTCCATAATCCAATCGTCAGCACATCAAAAATGCTGACATTGGAGGATATCGAACAGGAACTCTATAAGAAATTCAAAATGAATGGCCTCCTGCTTGGAGAAGAAAATGTAATCAAGTTAATGGACCAGACTATTGAGACAGGCGACTCATCCATTATTTCAGCGGGGTTCAAAAAGGACGGCACCCTTTCGAAGCGGTCTAAAGTGGCAAGCAAGCAGGAGTTTGATTATTTGCGCCGCTATGTAAGAAAGATGTATAGGCATACAGGCAATAAGATTACAGAGGGCAATGTTGATATTGCCCCATATAAAATGAAGGAAAAAACACCATGTACATTTTGCGCCTATAAATCTGTATGCCAATTTGATGAATCTCTTGAAACAAATGATTACAGATTATTTACTCCTAAGCCAAAAGAAGACATGATTGAAATCATCAAGAAGGAGGTGGAGGGAGATGAAAATGACCATACCGCCTAAGCCGGAAGGTGCAACCTGGACTGATGACCAATGGAAAGCGATTATGGCCAAGGGCCAGGATATCCTGGTGGCTGCAGCAGCCGGATCAGGGAAAACCGCTGTTTTGGTTGAAAGGATTATCAATAAGATTATCGCGGATGAAGATCCTATTAATGTCGATGAACTGCTGGTTGTGACCTTCACAAATGCCTCGGCAGCAGAAATGAGGCACAGAATCGGCGAGGCTCTTGAAAAAGCTATAAATGATAATCCGCGATCTGCTCACCTCAGAAAACAGGTAAGCTTATTAAACAGGGCATCCATCTCGACTCTGCACTCATTTTGCTTAGAGATGATACGCAAATATTACTACATGACCGATATTGATCCGGGGTTTCGGATCGCTGATGAAACTGAAGCACAGCTTTTGAGGGATGAAGTACTCGAAGAGCTTTTTGAAGATGAATACGGCAAAGAGGGAAATGAAGGATTCTTTGCACTTGTTGACACTTTTACAAATGACAGAAGTGACACTGCCCTTCAGGATATAATAAGGGACTTATACGATTTTGCCTGTTCCAACCCTTCGCCTAATCAATATCTTGATTCAATTGTTGAGATGTATAATGTGGACGGAGTCAGCAGTCTTGAGCAGCTTCCATTTGTCCGTTCGCTTTTGGAGGATATTGATCTTCAGCTGAAAGGAGCCAAACAGCTGCTTGAATATGGGCTTGAGCTGACCAAGCTTCCAGGGGGACCTGCTCCGAGAGCAGAGAACTTTATCGCAGATCTCCATGTTGTAAATACACTAATTGAAGCGAAAAATGATTCATGGGCGATGCTGTATGAAGCGATGCAATCATGGTCTTTTGGCAGAGCCAAAGCATGTAAGGGCGATGAATATGATGAAGGACTGGTCGAAAAAGCAAAAAAACTTAGGGATCAGGCCAAGAAAATCATAACCGGCCTGCAGGAAGAACTGTTTCTCCGCAGACAGGAAAGCTTCATGCGTGATATGGCGGAAATGAAGCCCCATATCGAAGAGCTTGTTTCGTTAGTTAAAGCATTTTCGATTCGCTTTAATCAGGTTAAAACTGAAAAAGGGCTTGTTGACTTTGCTGATCTTGAGCATTATTGCCTTGAAATTCTTTCATCACCAGATGAGGAGGGACGGCTTTGGCCTTCAGAAGCGGCTCGTGTCTGCAGAAATCAGTTCAAAGAAGTTCTGGTTGATGAGTATCAGGATACCAACATGGTTCAGGAAGCTATTTTGCAGCTGGTAACGGCAGATTCAGAAGAGAACGGGAATTTATTCATGGTAGGGGATGTTAAGCAGTCGATCTACCGTTTCCGCCTTGCAGAGCCTAATCTGTTTCTGGGCAAGTACACGCGGTTTGAACGGGATGGAGAAAGAGCAGGGCTCAGAATTGATCTGGCGCGAAATTTCAGAAGCCGTAAAGAAGTTCTGCATGGGACCAACTATATCTTTAAGCAGATTATGGGGACGTCTGTCGGTGAAATTGAGTATGACCAGGCAGCTGAACTTATTAAAGGAGCTCCCTATTCAGAGGATCAGGAGCAGCCTGTTGAGCTTGCTATTATTGACCTTGAGGGAAATGAAAAGAGTGAACCGGAACCTGAATCCATAGATGAGGGTTTTGACAGCGAAGATTTAGCCCAGTCACAGCTCGAAGCCAGATATATGGCTTCTAAAATTAAAGAAATCATTGGGAATCGGAAAGAAGTTTACAACACAAAGACTCATTCCGGGCGGCCTGCCAAGTACAGGGATATTGTCATCCTGCTTCGTTCCATGACATGGGCTCCTCAGATTATGGAGGAATTCAAACAGCAGGGAATCCCTGTCTATGCCAACCTTTCCAGCGGTTATTTTGAAGCAACAGAAGTAGCGATAATGATGTCACTTCTAAAAGTGATAGATAATCCGTATCAGGATATTCCACTGGCATCGGTTCTAAGATCTCCTATTTTGGGTCTGACCGAAGAAGAGCTTGCACAAATCAGAATCCAGAATAAAAGGGGTTCATTCTATGAAGCATTAACTTCTTTTTGCCGGAATCACCCAACCCTTGAAACGGGAGAATTAAATGAAAAGGTCCGGCCATTTTTTGATGCTCTTGAAGAATGGCGTGTAATGGCGCGGCAGGGTTCCCTTTCGGAGCTGATCTGGCATCTCTATAGACAAACCAGATTTTATGATTTTGTCGGCGGTATGCCAGGCGGAAAACAAAGACAGGCAAATCTTCGGGCATTGTACGACAGAGCCAGGCAGTATGAAGCAACCTCATTCAGAGGATTATTCCGCTTTTTAAGGTTTATAGAACGAATGCGGGATAGAGGCGATGACCTTGGTGCTGCCCGCGCTTTAGGTGAGCAGGAAGATGTTGTCCGTCTCATGACGATCCACAGCAGCAAAGGTCTTGAATTTCCTTTTGTTTTTATTGCAGGGCTTGCCCGCAGCTTTAATACGATGGACTTGAAAAAGGCATATATGCTTGATAAGGAATTTGGATTCGCTGCAAAATATGTAAATGCCGAGAAGAGAATTTCGTATCCCTCTCTGCCGCAAATTGCTTTTAAACGAAAAAAGAAAATGGAAATGCTGGCTGAAGAAATGCGGGTTCTATATGTTGCTTTAACGAGGGCGAAGGAAAAACTGTACCTGGTTTCGTCTGTCAAGAGTGCAGACAAAAAATTAAATAAGTGGCTGCAGGCATCCGAACATAAAGACTGGCTCCTGAATGAGTATGACAGGGCTTCTGCAACCAGTTATCTGGACTGGATTGGCCCGGCTCTTGTCCGGCATCGGGAGTGTGAGGCATTGAGAGGGGAAGTTCCGGTGGATCCTCTCGTCTCGGGTGATATACTTGAACACCCTTCCTGCTGGAATATAACCATAATTAAAAGCGAAGAAGCTGCAGTTCTTCCGGAAGAAGCCACTGAGGGCGAAACGGAATTGCTGAAATTGGTTTATGAAGGAAAAACTGTTCCGGCAGAATCGGCTTATAAGGATAAAGTTGAGGAACAGCTTTCCTGGAAATATTCCTTTAAGCAGGCAGCTCAAGCCAGATCTAAACAATCGGTTTCGGAAGTGAAGAGACAGCGGGAGATTTTTTCTGAAGAAGACAGCGGTACCGAATTAATCCGTAAAATCAGTAAACCGATGCTCAGCCGGCCTCGCTTTATGCAGGAAAAATCACTTTCTCCAGCTGAACGGGGTACTGCTATGCACGCTGTCATGCAGCATATTGATTTCGGCAGGCCTGCATCAGTGGAAACGATATCCTCCAAAATGGATGAGATGGTCAGGAAAGAATTGCTCACGGAAGAGCAGCGTGCCAGCGTTGAGCCACAGCTGATTGTGCAATTTTTCGAAACTGAACTGGGACAGAGAATGGTTCAGGCTAAATCGTTACGCAGAGAAATCCCCTTCAGTTTATCTTTCCCTGCCCGGGAAATTTATTCAGATTGGCAGGGTGAAGATGAACCTGTTCTCATTCAGGGGATCGTGGACTGTGTATTCGAAGATGAGCATGGTTTGGTGCTCTTGGATTATAAAACGGATGGAATCAGCGGCCGTTATAAGGGAGGGTTTGCTGAAGCAAAACCCGTTCTTGAAAACAGGTACAAAGTACAAATTGATATGTACACCAGAGCATTGGAGCAGATTTTAAAAAGGGAAGTCAATGAAAGATACCTATTTTTCTTTGATGGAGCTCATACAATTAAGTTATAGGAAAAGCCGGCAAGGGGACTTGCCGGCTTTCGTGTATGTGCAGGAGGTGTATTTATTGCGAACATCAGCTGAAAAGGCTCGCACAGCCGAAACATCCCCGCGAATTACTGCCGTCCCAAAATAAAGGGTAATGTAAAGATAAAGGAGGCTTAGCATGGGAAAAAAGCGCACAGAAACCGGAACCTGCGAATTATGCCTGAGGGAGTATACTGATATAACAGTCCACCATTTAACGCCGAAAGAAATGGGAGGCACCTTCCTGCCGACCGCTAAATTATGCATACCCTGCCATAAGCAGATTCATGCTTTATATACGAATGCAGAGCTGGCTGTCCGGCTGAATTCAATCCAGTTACTGCAGCAGGATGATAAAATCCGGAAATATTTGAAATGGATCAGGAAGCAGCCTTCATCTAAGCTGACAAAAGCAAGGAAGTCGAATGAACGAAAATCAAAAGGACGATAACGAAAGCGCTATCGTCCATTATACTTTCAATCAATTAGTTATTGCCGACATTTGGCTGATCAACCAGACTGGTATCCAGCACATTGCTGGCACTCAGGCCATTGTTTGTAATGATGAAGCCGCCCGAATTTGCGGCACCCTGTCCTGTCGTTGATTTGGAATTGCTTTTTGGAGAGATGTACAGGGAGTCTCCAAACTGCACAATACCCCCGCCGACATTGATGATTTGTACCGGTCCGATAATAGCTGGCATGTAAAACATCCTTTATGAAAAAAATTTTCATCCTTGAGAAGTGCTGTTTTTGGGATAAACCTGACGGATATGCTTGACTCGGGCTTCCATTGAAATATCTCCACTGTTTCCAATATGAATGACAGATGAGGAGGAAACCCCGATAATATCAATGTTATGCACCTTAATGATTGGGTTTAGCTGTGCAGTCTGCATGCTTATATCTTCTTCAATAGGGATTATAGGAATGGGTTCCCTGAATACGGGATATACTGAAAAATTCCCTTCCTTTGCGTTAAAATATTCAACTTCACGCTGAGCGGCAATTGCTCTGGAGAATCCTTTAATGAAACAAGAGTCCCCAATTTCAAATACTGAAGAAAAGGAAACGGTGTCAATATTGATTCTATTAACGGATGAAGTTCTTTGCAGCATAGCAGCTTACTCCGGTGTCAGAGGCACAAAAGGCCCTATCAGAAGTGATTCAGGAGGTGTATCAAAAGCTGCTGCAAGCTGGATCGATTGTGTATCGCCAACCATTAAAACAGATGAACTGGATACACCAAGCACTCTTATGCTCCCAACACATAAATCTCTGTTGTATACCTGATAGTTCATTCCTTATTCATTCCCTTCATATTCTCTGGCAAATGCGAGATAAAGGCATAGACCCCATTGTGAATCTCCTTCTTTATCAGCTCGATAATCTCTTCGTTATTTTCCTGCCCGGAGCGATTTGATGCCTGCTGCTGGGTATAGAAGTCAATCCGGTTAGGCAGCTGCTTTTTGATATCTTCTTTGATAAACTCAATATACGAGTCATCCACATTGACATTTAATTTCTTCTGGGCAAAAGCTGTAATTTCCGGAAGTTCCCTTTCTAAATATTGATAAATGGCGTCTTCAATTTCCATCGTTCTCTTCATCTGGGTTTTAGGCGAAACAGGTGCTTTAATGTTTTTGTTATCTACGGCAAAATCTTCAATGTTTTGCAGCTCAGAAGGGTTTAAGCCAATATTTAAAGTACCTTCAAGAGATTCAACCTTAAGCTGGTCAAATTTATACTCAATCCGATCCACCTGCATTGGCGGACGGCTTTTCAGAACTTCAGTTTCTTCCTGAAGTTTTTTAACCGCAGCTTCAAGTCTCCGTATTCGTTTTTCCTGTGCTTCTACAAAAGCATGCAATTGCTGAAGATAGGTATTTAGTTGCTGATTCAAGCGCACCACCTCGCTTTATTAAAATGAACTTATTGTTTCTGCCCTCATGTCAGGGGTACAGCTGGCCCCAGAAAAACACTCCCCCCTGCTGGCCCCGCCGGCGTTGGCAATTCCGCTTCAGGTGCAGGTTCAGTAAAGCCGCCAGTGTTATACAAATAAGACGCCGGCTTTATGATGCCTGCACTTCCAATCTGCATGACGGAAGAGTTTGTAATCCCGCCGATCTTTATGAAATTAATATGAATGGATTGCTGTATATAAAAATTCATAGTATCACCCGTTTTAAGCATTAAAATAATTGCCTTGATCCACGCCATCACAATCATAAGTGTTTGTTGTGCTCCGGTGATTGTAAACATTCAGGCCATCCCCTGTATTAAACGATCCAGCGCCTGAAAAGGTCTTAGCGTTAGAAACAGGCATGATCTTATAGACATCCCCAATGTTGAAGACAGAACTGCTTCCGATTGATATGACCTGTACGACTCCCACAATAGCTGGCATACATAACACCCTTTAAAATGATTTCTTGTATATCGTATGTGCCTAATTGCTGAATGTGATTAATCAGCCCAATAATATCTCAGTTGTATGTTAATTCAAGGCGACGATAAAATGTTATATAACAGACAAAATTAGTATGAAACTGTTTTAATTTTTGTGATAATATAAAATTAACAAAATTTTCTGTGAGGTGCTGTAAAATGAATGTTCCATTAATACTTATGCAGTTTTTAGACCGTGCTGTATCCCTTTACGGTTCTAAGAAAGCCATTTTTGCAGATGATCGAACTTTTACATATGAGGAATTGAACACAAGGGTTAATCAGCTCTCTTATGGTTTAAAAGCTTCAGGTATTCAAAAAGGGGATCGTATTGCTTACCTGGCACCCAATTCAGTTGAAATGCTGGAGGGGTTTTATGGAGTTTTTCAGCTGGGCGGAATAATGGTTCCGCTAAATATCAGGCTGAAGCCGGAAGACTATTTGTTCATATTGAATCACAGCGAATCGAAAATCCTGTTTGTAGATCAGGACCTTTACCATCTTATACTTCCTGTAAAAGATCAGCTGAAAACGGTGGAAAAAATCTTCGTGCATTATAAAGAGGAAGATACAGAAGAAACCGATTATGATTTATGGCTCAGCAGCCAGGCCAGCAGTCCATTTCAAAGAGAGGTCCTCGACGAAAATGACGTTTGCAGCCTTTTATATACAAGCGGTACAACCGGCAATCCTAAAGGTGTCATGCTGACCCACCGCAACAATTACCTGCATGCCTTGTCAACTATGCATCATTTGAGAGTTAGCGATCAGGATGTATTGCTGCATGTCCTGCCGATGTTTCATGTGAATGGATGGGGTTCGCCTTTTTATTACACGGCAAATGGCGCTTCTCAGGTGTGTATGAGAAAAGCCACGCCGGAAAAGATATTTGGCGCCCTTCAGGAGCATAAAGTATCAGTCATGCATATGGCCCCTACGGTACTGAATTCGCTGATGCAGCATTATGAACAATTTGCTCCTTCTGTTGAGCAGGATGTCAGGGTGGTTATAGCTGGATCGGCTCCTCCGCCAGCTTTTGTAACAAGAGTGGAAAAGGAGCTTGGGTGGGAGTTCATACAGGTATATGGCATGACCGAATCATCTCCATTAAGCACTGTATCGACGATTCGTTCTCATCTTCAACAACTTCCGCTTAACCAGCAGTACCGGATGAAAGCGAAGGCAGGACATCAGATGATTGGCTGTGAAGTCCGGGTAATCAGTGAACACGGTGAAGAAGTTGCCCATAATGGCAAAGAAATCGGTGAGGTAGTTGTCCGCAGCAACGGGGTCATGAAAGGCTATTGGAAAAATGAAGAGGCAACAATGGAAGCGATTCGGGACGGCTGGCTTCATACCGGTGATATGGGAAATGTAGACGAATATGGCAATATAGAAATCGTTGACCGAAAAAAAGATATTATTATCAGCGGCGGGGAAAACATCTCATCTATCGAAGTAGAAGGGGTATTATACGAGCACCCTGCCATCTCGGAAGCAGCTGTCATTGCAGTGCCTCACGAAAAGTGGGGGGAAACGCCTCATGCCTTTGTAGTCGTGCGACATGGGAATACACTGACTGAGCAGGAGATTATCAGTTTCACCAGGGAGAAGCTGGCCCACTTCAAAGCAGTAACGGGAGTGAGTTTTGTCGAAGAGCTGCCGAAAACGGCTTCAGGGAAAATTCAAAAAATCCACCTTCGGAACAGCTACTGGGAGTCGAAAGGGAAAACAGGCCGTTTTGTTAATTAAAAGAAAGCGGGAATTTTTCAATGTTGATTTCCGTCCAGCTCCAGCGCCTAGTTACATGCGCTGGAGCATTTCTTTTCTGGACAAGCAGAATATAGCTCTCTATCATTAAGGTTAGATTTTCTTATCAAAGAAGGAGGAGCTTTATGGACAGGCAGGTCAGAACAGTTCTGGAGAAGGATCGGATCATTTCGCTGGATATTATGAGAGGGTTTGCCATTCTCGGGATTTTTTTAGTTAATATGCTTTCCTTCCATTCACCATATCTGTACATTGATCCTTTTGAATGGTGGGACAGTCCGTCAGATAAAGGGGCTTATGCGTTTATCGATATCTTTGTGCAGGCAAGCTTCTATCCTTTGTTTTCAATGTTGTTCGGTTATGGGTTAGTCATTTTAAGGGAGAGGGCAATGGCCAAAGGCCTTGGGTTTGGAGGAATGGCTGCAAGGAGATTTTCCCTTTTGCTGCTGATAGGCATCATTCACGCTTTTCTTATTTGGCATGGGGACATTTTAATAAACTATGCAATCTTTGGCTTTATCTTTTTATTGTTTGTAAAAATGTCCGGAAAACATATGCTTTTAACTGGAATATTGCTTTATATCATTCCCAATCTGCTATTTGTTCTATTGTTATTTGCAACAGTTCTGGTTGTTCCGCCTGAAGATCTGTCAATCTATGACCAAGAAGCCGCATTAGCTTCTTTACAGGCCTATCAAAATGGAAGCTTTTCCGAGATTGCCTCACAGCGTATCAAGGATTGGTCAGGTGTTAACAATCTTGCTTCACTGCCTATCATGCTGGCATCTATTTTTCCTTTATTTTTAATAGGGGGAGGAGCAGCCAAGCTGCGATGGCTAGAGGAGCCAGTAAAAAACCGGGCATTCCTCATGAAAATTATGCTGATCTCTTTGGCTGCAGGGTTATTGTTCAAATTGCTTCCTTACATAACGGTAAGCAACCTGGGATTGGATTACATGCAGGACATATTTGGAGGTCCGCTGCTGGCAATTGCTTATGGCTTAGGGATAGCGGTGATGATAAACAATAGTCATGGACCAGGATTCCTGCTGCCGCTTTCATATGTGGGGAAAATGTCGCTCTCAAATTATCTTTTCCAGTCGATTATCTCGACTTTTATTTTTTACAGTTATGGTTTAGGGTTCTATGGGAAGGTCTCTGCATTTTGGGGGACACTTTTAGTTATGGTCATCTTCACTTTCCAGATCATCATCAGCCGCTTCTGGATTGCCCGCTATTATTATGGACCTGTCGAATGGCTCTGGAGGAGCTTCACTTATTTGAAGGTCCCTAATTGGAAGAGAAAAGGTTAAAATTGTCCAAAAAACTGAAAATTTATATTATACTAAAAAAGTGAAAAATAGAATGAGGTGATAGGATTGAAATTTGTTACTTTTAAGGATAGCACAGGAAGCGGCGTTGGTTTACTGGACGAGACCGGGACAAAGGTGCTTCCACTAAAAGCAGCTTTAGAAAAAATGGAAGACAAAAGTGAGTTGCCGGCGACTTTGAAGGAATGTATTGCTTTAGGGGATAAGTTCATTGATAAAGTACATAGTTTAACAGATTGGCTAAGCAGCAATCCTGCAAGGGAAGAACTCTTTCGCCCGCTCGCTTCCGTTGCATTGGAAGCGCCGATTCCCCGTCCGGATAAGAATATCTTTTGTGTAGGCAAGAATTATGCCGAGCATGCCATTGAGATGGGGAGCAAAGAAGATATTCCAGAGCACATAATGGTCTTTACGAAATCGCCAACAACGGTAATAGGACCTGATGCAACAGTCTTAAATCACAAGAATGTCACTGCAGAGCTTGATTATGAGGGAGAGCTCGCCGTTGTAATCGGAAAAAAAGGACGGGCGATTCCAAAGGAAAAAGCATGGGAACACATTTTTGGCTACACGATCATTAATGATGTGACAGCAAGGGATCTGCAGTCCCGCCATAAGCAATTTTTTATCGGTAAAAGCCTGGATGCCACGTGCCCGATGGGTCCATGGATTGTCCATTCCTCTGCTGTTGAAAACCCGAATCAGCTTGACATTCATACAAAGGTAAACGGAGAGATCAGACAAAGTTCAAATACTGAAAACTTTATCTTTCCAATCGATGAAATCATCTCGGTTCTGTCAAAAGGCATGACACTTGAGCCTGGAGATATTATTGCTACTGGCACTCCCGCAGGGGTAGGCAAGGGCTTTAAGCCTCCACGCTTTCTTAAGCCGGGAGATAAAGTGGAAATTACAGTAGAAAATATAGGAACTTTGACGAATTTTATAGAAAAATAAGGCTGTTTGCTCAAAGTTTGTTGCTATTCATATTATATTTCCTGAGTTGATTGTAGTGGAAGGTGCGAGATCCTCGAAAATGCATTCGCATTTTCTTCGTGCGGTGTTTACTCAAGGTAGCATATTCAAAGTCCTACGGGAGTAGCGGGACAGGTGAGACCCCGCAGACGCCCAGCGTCGAGGAGGCTCACCGCCCGCCCCGTGTTTCGCTGAGCATCCTGGAGCGGAAATCAACGGACAATATTGAAAAGCGAAAAACAACAATTTATACATAAAGAGCCAAAAATAAAAAGAAAGATGGCCTGTGTAAAAAACACAGGCTTTTAAGAATTTATTTTATAATTTTAGAATGTCAATGATATATATCACACTTTGTCATAAATAGTTCACAAATTTGCCTTTAGATAATCTTTTTCTGCATCTTAACTTTAGGAATTTCATAGCCAATATGGTATGATGATATCGAATTTACATTAGGAGGCACTGGAATGATACATGCCCATATAACAACATGGTTATTAGCACTTGTTCTATTTATTATTGCCCTTATAATGCATAAAAGCGGCAAACAAAAAGGTTTAAAAGTGGTCCACATGATCTTGAGATTATTTTATCTTCTGATCATTGGAACAGGAGTTTGGATCTTAAGCAGCCTTAACAGCATCGACCTTCTTTATGTGTTGAAGTCATTAGTAGGCATTTGGGTAATTGCTATGTTTGAAATGATTATCATCCGCACTGTCAAAGGGAAAAAAACCTCTATCTTATGGGGCCAGTTTATTGTTGCATTAATCCTGGTTCTATATTTAGGCTTTGTTAAATTGCCATTAACATTTATGACTTAAATATGGATATTTATAGAAAAGGCTGCCGAAAAGGCAGCTTTTTCTAATTTTGTCATGTCATGACTTCACTAAATATGGTAATTTAAAACTATATCTAACTATATGATAAAAAAATTAGAATCTGCAGTCTCAGCTGTATAAGGAGCAATCCTATCAGCGGGTCTAATGATCTTACTATGATGGTGGGTTTTTATGGCACAGACGATTACATGTTTATATAAGAATATTAGCGAGCTTAATAGTTTTATAGACTTGAATGAATTGACTGAATACCCGAATTTGCTTGTGCAGGTTTTTACAGGGACCCCTGAGAGCCTATTTATCGCGAAACTTCAAAAGGAACTGGCAGATAAGCTTCCACTTGCACATATAGCAGGCTGTTCAACCTCCGGTGAAATTCATGAAGGGCGCATTACGGAAAAACAAACAATCATTTGCTTTACTATTTTCGAAAAAACGGAATTAAAATCTTTCCTGTTAAACAGGAGCGATTTTAAAGACAGTTATGAAATGGGCAAAGCCCTGGCACGGGAACTTGCTATCTTTAATACCGCAGCTGTAATTATCTTTCCTGCAGGATTTGATGTCGATTCCACTGACCTCTTGGAGGGAATAAATGAAACCCAGCCAAACATGGTGATTTCCGGCGGCCTTGCCGGAGATAATGCTTTATTCCAGGAGGGTTTTTCTTTTACTCAAGATGGGATCACCAGCGATGGGCTTGTTGCAGTTGCCCTTCAAAGCGGCCATCTGTCAGTGCGTCATTTTGAAAATTATCAGTGGCAGGAGATTGGAAAAAGCTTTACTGTCACAAAGGCCGAAGGATCTATCATCTACTCCCTGGACGATAAGAGGCCTTTAACTATTCTAAAACGCTATTTGGGAGAGGCTTTTATTAAGGAACTGCCGAAATCAGGTACTGAATTCCCGTTCCTTTTACAGTACCGCGGAGAAAAAGTATCTGTTTTTATAATAAAATTACTTGAAAATGGTGCAATTAAAGTAAACAGAAGGGTTGAGGCAGGAGAAACACTTACGTTTGCTTATGCAAATCTGGAGGACATTATTGACCGGTCTTTACAGGAATTAAAACAGCTTGACCAGATTTCTCCTGAAAGCATATTTATATACAATTGCATGGCCAGGAAGCAATTTGCCAGAGACTTTACGGAAAAAGAACTGGCAATGTTCCAGAAAATAGCTCCGTCTAACGGCTTCTTCTCTTATGGAGAAATTTCCTGCCGTAAAGGCGGACTTCCGCAGATGATCGGACATTCTCTTACATACCTTGCTCTATCAGAAAATAGTGCTGAATCAAAGAAGGAACAGCAGAATGAATTTGTTTATGAAAAAACCGCCCAATTTAATACGATTACTTCATTAACTCATTTAATGCATGCTTCTCAGGATGATATTAAAGCATTAAACAGCAGCCTTAAAATGTCAGAACAATATTATAAGTCTCTATTTGATAATAATGCAAACTTTGTTTATTCAACTGATCTGAAGGGGAATTTCACTAGTGTCAACCCGGCATTTGAGAAAACCTTCGGGTACAGCCGGGAAGAAATAATCGGAAAAACAGCTCTTTCCTATGTGAGCGATCTGGATGTACAAAGAGTCCGGATGCACTTTTATCGGGCATTAAGGGGAAAGGAGCAATATTATAATGTTTATATTGATTCAAAAAACGGCGAGAAGAATCTCTTTCAGCTGAAAAATATTCCGATTACGGTTAACGGGGAATGTGTAGGCATTTATGGAATCGGCAGAAATATTACAGAACAGAAAAAAATTGAAGAGAAAATAACAGAACTGGCTTTTTTTGACCGGGATACAGGGCTGCCAAACAGAATGAAGTTTACAGAACAATTGGAAATGCAATTAAAGAGAGCCAGGAAGAAACAGAAGAAAATTGCCGTTCTTTCTATTGATATTGACCGCTTTAAAATCATAAATGACAGTCTAGGGCACTTTGCCGGGGATATGGTGTTAAAGGAAATTTCCGAAAGAATTGAGAGGGTTTTGCCTTCCGGTTCTTATTTGGGAAGGTTCAGCGGTGATAAGTTTACCCTGGTATTATCGAGGGAAGCAACCGTTGATAAAGTTATGAAAGCCTCCAAAAAGATATTAGATGAAATATCCCAACCTTTATTTCAGTCAGATCAGGAGTTTATTGTTACTGCGAGTATTGGTGTAAGCCTATATCCGGACGATGGATCGGATGAGCACATACTGCTGAAAAATGCGGATATTGCCACGAACCGATCCAAGCTTCAGGGAGGTAACAGGGTCACCTTTTTCTCGATGGAAATGAATGAACAGGCTATGGTTAGGCTTGAGCTGGAAAGCTACTTAAGAAAAGCTTTGCAGAAAAATGAATTTTATTTATGCTATCAGCCATTAATCGACCTTGAAACAGGCAATTTATACGGAAGCGAAGCTCTGATCCGCTGGAATCATCCAAAACTTGGCCTTGTTTCACCCGGTGAATTTATTCCTCTTGCAGAAGAAACTGGTCTAATTGCGGATATTGGCGGCTGGGTATTGAGGTCGGCTTGTCAGCAAAATAGGCGCTGGCAAATGCTCGGCTATGAATCTCTTTCCATTTCTGTGAATGTGTCAGCTTATCAATTCCAGCAGCCGGGATTTCTCCAGGAAGTTAAGATGGCATTGGAGCTCTCCGGTATGGAGCCGAAATATTTAACATTGGAGCTGACGGAAAGCACGATGCTGAGAAATGTTGAGCACAGTATACAAGTTATGCAGTCTCTGCAGGAAATCGGAGTCAAGGTATCCATTGATGATTTTGGAACCGGATACTCTTCTTTAAGTTATTTAAAGGACCTTCCAATCAATACATTAAAGATCGACCGGTCGTTTATCAATAACCTTCGATTAAATACATCTGATGTTGCTATTGTAAAAGCCATCATCACAATGGGACATGGACTTTCCGTTAAGGTGGTGGCTGAAGGGGTGGAAACACTGGAGCAGATTGAGCTTTTAAAGGAATTGAAATGCCATTATGCACAGGGCTTCTATATACATAAGCCGCTTATGACGAGAGATTTTGAGGAAGGTCTATCAAAATACGTTCAAACGCACAGCTAGCACCATAAAGAAACAGCAGCTTGCCATCAAAGGCAGGCTGCTGTTTCTTTATATTAATTCTGAAGTCAGATTATTGTCCAGCTCCAGTCGCTTTTCCGTTTTTTTCTATGAAGAAATCTTCTCAATTACCATTCTTTTTCCGCTGTTTAAGGTAAATTCAAATCGGTCACTCATTTTTTCATAATAGCAAAAGTGATGCTGCACATTGCATATATGATCCTGGTTATCAAAAACGATGAAGTTAACACCGCTTTTCCTGTCTTTATCATTAAAAAATGCGAGCTGGTTATAGCAGTAAATGCAGTCATAGACCGAAAATTGCATGGAATTTAGAGTGGTTACGAACTGGTAGAAGGCGTCATCATTCATTTCTTCCAATAATCTTTCGAGTGAGAAAACCAGATGCTTTCGAATCCGAATTGAATCCTGGTTCTTCAAGTGAAACGTTTCATCATCAAAAGCCACCTTGCCATCCTCGAATAAAATGCCCTTTTTCCAGCGTTTAAAGCGGAACACTTCCATTTCCTGATGGAGGAATTCGTCCAAGATGGATGCTTCATCTGTTTCGTGGTCAAAAAATACCCATTGATCATTGATATACTCTACAGTGCCTTCTGTAAAAGCACGGGATTGATATTCGATAAGCTTTGTTCGCTGCTGTCTATTCATATAAAACCTCCATTAACTTCCTCAACTTCTTTTTAGACAGTTTTGGCGATTTTTATAACCGCATGAATGTGGACAATTAACTTTTTTCTTGGCCCAGCATACAATAGCATCATGAAAAATGTGCCCATGCAATTCCGCTTTGAAAGGATGATGTAATATGTGTGGAATTACCGGCTGGATTGATTTCCAAAGGGATTTGAGAAAAGAAACGACTGCAATTGGCAAAATGGCGGATACGCTGGCAAAGCGGGGTCCAGATGAAACAAACATATGGACAGATGTGCATGCTGGATTGGGCCATAAAAGGTTAATCGTTGTAGACCCGGCAGGCGGAAAACAGCCAATGACTAGGGAAAAACGTCAAAACCGCTATACGATTTGCTATAATGGAGAGCTTTATAATACGGAAGATCTCCGTAAAGAACTCCTTATAAAAGGATATTCGTTTGAGGGCCATTCTGACACTGAGGTTTTGCTGACTTCTTATATAGAATGGGGAGAAAATTGCCTTCAATATTTGAATGGCATCTATGCTTTCGCAGTTTGGGATGAGAAGAAAGAACAATTATTTATTGGCAGGGATCGTTTAGGGGTAAAACCTTTATTTTATAAAGAAACGAAACATGGCTTTTTATTTGGATCTGAATTAAAAGCTATTTTAGCTCACCCTGAAGTTAAGGCAGAAGTCGGCAGGGAAGGTTTGGCTGAAGTCTTTGGACTGGGGCCATCACGATCTCCGGGATCGGGTGTTTTCAGAGGTATTGATGAATTAAGGCCAGCTCATGCGCTGATCTTTTCGAGAAATGGACTGAAGGCATGGCGTTATTGGAATGTGAAAAGTGCCCCACATGAGGATAATGTTGAGGAGACGGCTGAGAGAGTCAGAGACCTATTTACGGATGCAGTGACAAGGCAGCTGGTCTCGGATGTTCCGTTATGCACGTTCCTTTCCGGCGGAGTGGATTCCAGTGCGATTACAGCTATTGCTGCAAAAGCCTACGAAAAAGAGGGTAAGGGCCAACTGACCACTTATTCGATAGATTATGAGGGAAATGATCAGTATTTCAAGGCTAATGAGTTTCAGCCTAATTCAGATGGTGCATTTATACAGAAGATGTCCCAGACCTTTAATACGAAACATAACAGCAGTATAATCACCCAGAAGCAGCTGGCAGAGGATTTAATCGAATCTGTGCATGTAAGGGATCTTCCGGGTATGGCTGATGTTGATTCCTCCCTGCTATGGTTCTGCAGGGAAATAAAAAAGGATTTTGTTGTCAGTCTGTCAGGGGAATGTGCTGATGAAATATTTGGCGGCTATCCATGGTTCCATAGAGAGGAAGACTTGAAGAGGAAGGGATTCCCATGGATGAGGTCACTCGAAGCCCGGCATGACCTATTGAAAGAAAATTGGAGGAAGAAACTGAACCTTAAGGATTACGCTAGGGAAAAATATCTTCAGGCAATCTCCGAAACTCCTGCTTTAGACGGGGAGAACAGGGAGGATGCAAGCAGGAGAGAGCTTTTCTATATTAATATGATTTACTTTATGACGACCTTATTGGACCGTAAAGACAGAATGAGTATGGGGGCCAGCCTTGAAGTACGGGTGCCTTTTGCCGATCATCGGCTTGTGGAGTATGTGTGGAATATTCCGTGGGAGATCAAAATGCATGGAAACCGCGAAAAAGGAATCCTTCGCAAAGCACTTGAAGGCATACTGCCGAATGAAGTGTTATACAGAAAGAAAAGCCCTTATCCTAAAACGCATAATCCAGAATATACGGCTGCAGTCCAGAAGATGCTCAATGGATACCTCGAGGACCGCTCATCCGCACTGTATGAATTCTTTGACAGCAGCCAGCTGAGGGGTATTATTGAGTCGGGAGGTGACTCATTCCGGGAACCATGGTTTGGGCAGCTCATGACTGGTCCCCAGCTGTTAGCACACCTTGCACAGATCCATGTGTGGTTTAAGGATTATAATATAAATATTGCAGAATGAAAAAAGAAGCGGCAGCCGTAACTGCCGCTTTTGCTATGGAGTAAGTATGCAGCGGGCTGCAGAATTTATTGGTAAAATATATATATATAATTTTAAACTTCGATAACTGTCTAGCTCCAGCGCCTACCCCCTCGAGGTCACAAGCTTGTCTTGTTTCGGCTCCTAGGGACTCGGGGCATAAGCCGTTTCCTTTCAGAAGGAAAAACGCCTTCTTACAGGAACCGTCTTATGCCTGTCGTCCCTGAGCAGTCGCCTCCACATTTCGGGCAATCCACCCATAAAGGCAAAAAACGCCTTTCCGTGAGGCTCGTCTTGTGCTTGGGGCCCCCAGGACAAGGAAGGCTTCGTCAGCATAATCATCGCACGACCAAAAGCGACAGCTTTTGGGAGGATGGGGGTCATGCAGACGTTGCCACAGGACAAGGAAAGCTACGGCAGCGATACATCGCACGACCGAAAGCGGCAGCTTTTGGGAGGACGTGGCGTTCTTAGTCTGCGCTCCTTCGTGAGCAAGGCGCTTCCGCTTTTCTTATTTATACCGCTTTTGAAGACACGAATGATTTATTCACCCAAACTCTGGATCTCCAGCGCCATAACATAAGCAATCCTCTAAGCCATTCATCGGCAATAAAGGCGATCCAAATGCCGGCAAGACCCAGTCCAAAATGAATTCCCAGAACATAGGAAAGGGTAACGCTTACGCCCCACATGGAAAGGATCCCCATATAAACGGGGAACTTTACATCCCCGGCTGCACGCAGGGAGTTGATGACGACTAAATTAAACGATCTGCCTGGCTCCAGGAGGATGGTCAAAAGAATGAGAACACTGCCAACCTTTATGATATCTGGATTAGAAGTGAATATGCCCATCAATTTTTCTGAGAACAGGGAGAAAAGAACCGCAGTCCCGAATGAAATGATGATGGCTAAGCGCAGGCTTTTCATACATCTTTTATAGGCTCCTTCATAATCCTTTCCGCCTACCATATGGCCTATCAGGATTTGTGTGCCCTGGCTGATGGCGACACTGAACAGGAATATGAACATCATGATATTCTGCGTATAAACCTTTGCAGTTAAAGCCTCTGTTCCGAGAGCAGCGATGAATATCGTAATCACCATTTGCGATCCATTATAGGATAAATGCTCTCCCGCTGAAGGTATCCCGATTTTTAAAAGGTTTTTGATATGTACCTTTGGAAAGCGGAAAAGTAATCGGAATGGAAGTGCTTTATCCGTTCTTTTAAGCAGGACGGCGACAGCAGCTGCCAATCCGATCAATCTGCTGACGACAGTAGAGATGGCCACTCCTTCTACACCCAATACCGGAAAACCGAAAGGGCCGAAAATAAAAAAGTAATTGCCAATCACATTT